>CAWBKF010000018.1:0-332759 GCA_963789275.1 uncultured Alphaproteobacteria bacterium | reverse complement strand
TCTCGCCCTGACGGGTCTTCTCGAGCATCGCCCCGCGCAGATTGGCAAAGCGCAGATCGGCGCCGCGCAGCTCTGCGTTGGTGAGGTTGGCGCCTTGCAGATTGGCGCCGGTGAGCACCGCGGCGGCGAGGTTGACATTGCGGAGATCGGCGCCGGCCAGGATGGTGTGATCGAGCTTTGCCGCCGCCAACAGCCGGCCGGAGAGATCGAGGCCCTCGAGGTTGGAGCCGGAGAGGTTGAGGCGGCGGCCCTCCTTGGCTTGGCTTGCGACCCAAATCTCGTGCTGCTTCAGCCGGTCGAGGATTGCCTCGAGCTTGAGGCGCGATTGCGGCAGCACGGCGCCGCTGTTCTGCAGCCGCTGACTGAATTCGCCTTTGAGCACGGCGCTGCGCAGATCGGCCTCGCCGAGCTGCGCGCCGCGCATGATCGGGTCGATGAGCTCGGCGCCATGGAAGGAGGCGTTGCGCAGATCGGCGCCGGAGAAATCGGTGCCTTCCAGCCGGGCGCCGCTGAAATCGACGGATTTGCAGCGCGCATTGGGCAGCGTGGCGCCTTTCAAAATGGCGTTGGTGAAGCGGCTGCCGGTATCGCCGTCGAGGGTGATGTCGGCGCTGATCACCATGCCTTCACGCAGATCGGCGCCGCCAAGATGCGCGCCGGTGAGATTCGCCATCTCGAACTTGCCGCCGCGCATATCGGCTTTCTCGAAATCGACGGCGGTAAGGTCGCAGTTGTTGAAGCGCGCGCCGAACAGATTGGCATGCCGGAAGAGGGAGCGCTGCAGCGTCGAGCCGTCGAATTTGCAGACCATGAACTCGCTGTTGGTCCAGTCGCCGCCGCGGAGATCGAGGCCGCTCAGGTCGCATTGCCGCAGAATCGCCCGGACGCCGCCGGACTGGTTGCGCAGGTAGCGGGTGTGCTTGTCGAGGAGCTCGGCCACGGCTGTCGCGTCGAGGCGCAGCTTGACCAGCGTCGATGATGGTTTGCGCCCGTTTTGCGACACCGCCTACCTCGGTCGGGAGATCAAATGACGGCAATTTTACGGAGCTTTGTGTAAACTTAACGTTGAGACGGGATTTGCCCTGGAACCGAATGCCGTCGCGCCGGGGCGTTCCCGGCGGCCTTCAGCAGTTATTTACCATAGTCGCGCACACTCTTTCCCGAGGTGAAGCTTGAGCAAACCCCCCGTCGGCCGGCAATCCCACACCCAGCCCAAGGCCTATCAGGACCCGCATTTCATCGACACCAAGGAGGCGCGCCCCTTGCGCATCCTGGCGGAGTATCTGGAGCCGCTGTCGCGCTTCAAGCGCTATGGGGTGCAGGACACCATCGTCTTCATGGGTTCGGCGCGGCTGATGTCGGCCGAGGCGGCGCAGGCGGCGCTGGCCGAGGCCGAGCGGTCGGGCGGCGGCGTCGAGAAAGCCCGCACCGCCGTCGCGCTGTCGGTCTATTACGAGGCGGCGCGCGAGCTTGCCCATCGCCTGACCGACTGGTCGAAGAAGCTCGACCACGAGGAGCGGCGCTTCGTGGTCTGCACCGGCGGCGGCCCCGGCATCATGGAGGCGGCCAATCGCGGCGCGTCGGAGGCCAAGGGGCACAATGTCGGCCTGACCATCTCGATCCCCAATGACGAGTTCGACAATCCCTACGTCACCCGCGAGCTGCACGTCCATTTCCATTACTTCTTCATGCGCAAATTCTGGTTCGTCTACCTGGCCAAGGCGGTGGTGCTGTTCCCCGGCGGCTTCGGCACGCTCGACGAGATGTTCGAGATCCTCACCCTGGTGCAGACGCGCAAGATGAAGAAACGCATGCCGATCGTGCTGTTCGGCGCCAAGTTCTGGGACGAGGTGGTGAATTTCGACGCGCTGGTGCGCCACGGCACCATCGCCGCGGACGATGTCAACTTGTTCCATCGTACCGATTCCATCGAGGAGGCCTATGACATCATCACGCGCGGACTGACCGAGAACGCGCTCGGCAGCCCCGGCGCGGTGCTCTGACGAGCCGCTTTCTTTCGCTGTTGCCGGAACGCTGGCGCGGACGGCCCTGTTGTCCTCAACGTCAGCGTTTCCCAACGAGGTCGTCCATGCACACGTGGTTCGTAATGGCGTTTTCTGCGGCGGTGCTGGCCGCCTGCGGCTGCAGTTGCCCGCCGTCGCAGCCGACGATCATCGTGCCGCAAGGCGCCGCCGTCGTCTGTCCCAATGGCAGCCCGGCGGTGATCAGCAACGGCGCCTACCGCTGCTAGCGCGGCAAGCTCGCGCCGCGAGCTTGTCCGCGGCGCAGCCGGCACGCCGGCCGGCCGCGGCGGTCGATCCGCCGCGCCGGCCTGCGCCTGTCGAGGCGAAGCGGTCTATGCCGCCGCCGCAGTCTTCTTTGCGGTCAGCGTCTTGGTAAGCAGGCCCGAGAGGTAGCCGAGCACCGCGCCGATTACCAAAGAGACGGCGAGCAGGACCACCGGATTGGCAAAGCTGGTAGCGCGAAGATGCTCCAGCGCCGCGGGCTGGTGCAGCGAGTATCCGACCACCGCCGCGTAGCCATAGACATTGGCCGGCACCGCGGACAGCAGGTCGGCCGACGCCACGATCACCAGGCAGAACACGGTGACGCCGACGATGATCGCCGGCCAGATCGTGCCCAGTGCCGGGACCGGAACATTGACGATGATGAGCAGCGCGATCCAGCCGATGACCGCGCCGTAGACAGTGCCGACGATGGTTTTTTGCAGCGCTTTCATGTCGCCGCCGGTGTGAAAGAAGCAACCCCAGGCGATGAAGCCGGCCCAGACCAGGACGAAGCCACTGAGCGGGCCAAGTGCGAAAAACGCCCAAATCGCCCCGAGCACGGCAATGCTGAGGGAAAGAGCTAAGAGCTGTGACATGGCGTTACCTCCCTAGATTTGTTTTCGTTTGTCGTCAGTCGTACGAGGTCGTTCTTGAACGACTTGGTCGATCAGTCGCCGAACCCGAGCAAGCCGCTCTTGTTGGGTTCATCCGAGCATCGTGCGGCGCTTTTTCTTTATATTATACCGACACCGTGAAGCGATCCACGCTGATGCCTTAAAGGTGAACGCACAGGATGCACATCTGTGGCAACGGAAAGGACTAATTGGCTATACGCTCATTCGTTATCAACTCATGTGGTGTATGTCGGCAAGAAAACGAACGCATAGCGCGAGCCGGGATGTGGTGCGCGGCGTCCGGAACCACGCCGAGACGCGCCGCAATCAGTGACTTGACCACGGGGCGGCGCTGCTGATTGAAATCGACGTCACGATCCGGATAGGCGGCGTCGGCTGAAAGTAACAGTATGGTCCGGAACCGACCGGGAGCCCCCTAATGTCCGGTGAGCCTAGTATCGGCGCCCTGTTGATCGCCCTGGCGCTCGGTCTATACGTCGCGGGTGCTTACGCCCAGGCACCTGCCGATGCGTCCGCGACTGGTGGGCAAGGGCGCACGCCCGCAGGAGAGACGCTCAAGGAGCGCTTGAGCGACAAAGCGAGCGACGAGCAGCGCGTGGACAACTGCAAAGTTCCCAGGGATCGACGCGGCACGAAGGCGCGGCCCGAAGGATGCGCGCAGGACAATGTTGCCCGGACAAATCCGCCGCATTGATGCTAGGCAAGCTCGCGCAGCGAGCTTGTCCGCGCAGCAGACGGACTGGCCTCTCTGCCGCAGCCCACCCCTCCGGCCTCTCTCGCCGTCCGACACCACTCGTGATCCATGTCAATGTTGACCGCCCGCGTCGCGGGTGATCATGCTGCCGCTGGCGCCACATCCGGCGCCGCGATCCCCCGGCAGGAGAACCTTAGTGACCTCGAGACACGCCGTCTTTTCCGTCGCTCGATCCGCGCTCGCCGCCATTCTCGTGCTTGCCGCGACGGCGGCCGCCGGCGCCGCCGGCCTCGGCGAGAGCGATTACCGCTATCTCCAGGTCGGGTTCGGCATCCACAAGGACGGCTTCACCTTGAGCCACATCGCAGCCGAGGACGCGGCGCGGCTGCATCGAGCTGATCACCGACCCTGCCTTCAGGGACTATCCGAAATCGCGCGAACGGAGCGTCGGCGATTACCTCTTCAATGTCGAGCTGCGCACCTGCCAGAGCTGGCAGCTCGCTCATGCCGGCGCGACGTGTCCCGAAGTGAGCGACGCGCGGCTCCAGCCGGGCTGGGAGGTCGCCGAGCGCAACTGCATCGCCTGCCATCTGACGGGAACGACCGCGGCGCCGTCCTTCTTCAGGCTGGCGCAGTCGGGAGCGGTGGATGAGAAGCGGCTTGCCACGGCGCTCGCCGGCGGCCATCAGATGTCGCCGATCACGCTGAGCGCGGAGCAGCTGCGCGATCTCGCTCTCTATATCAATTCGCTGCGGTGAGGGGCGGGTGCCGCAGGGGGTAGAGGCCGTGGCCTCTAGCCCCCTGCTTCAATTGGCTCCCGGGGAGGGATTCGAACCCCCGGCCAAGCGGTTAACAGCCGCTTGCTCTACCACTGAGCTACCCGGGATCAGCGACCGTCATACCCCTGCGGGGCACGGCAGCGGCCTTATAACAGAGCCACCCGCCGGGCGCCACCCTGGCAGGCCGAAGCGATGGAGGCCGGAAGCGGAATCGAACCGCTGTACGAGGATTTGCAGTCCTCTGCATAGCCACTCTGCCATCCGGCCGGGGTGCGGAGGTATATGCCGGCATGCCGCGAAGGGTCAAGGCGGGCGGCGACGGCGGCGCGGCGGATTGTCTAAGCATTGTCTTAAGCCGGTCTCGACTATATAAGACGGCTCGACCCGCACTCAGCCAAGAGCCTTAGCGCAGACCCGCATGATCGATTACGCCGCCGCGCGCCTCGCCATGGTCGAAAGCCAGCTCCGCCCCAACAAGGTGACGGACGAGGCGGTGCTCGAGGGTTTTCTCGCCGTGCCGCGCGAGCGCTTCGTGCCCGCGCATTTGCGCGGCGCCGCCTATGTCGATGACGATCTGCCGCTGGGCGGCGGGCGCTACATGCTGGAGCCGATGGTGCTGGCCCGGCTCATCCAGCTCGCCGAGATCGGCCGCGAGGACACCGTGCTGGAGATCGGCTGCGGCACCGGCTACGGCACGGCGCTGCTCGCGCGGCTCGCGCGCAATGTCGTCGCCATCGACAGCGAGGTCGAGCTGGCGCGCCAGGCGGTGGCGCGGCTGCGCGAGCTCGCCATCGACAACGCCACGGTGATCGACGCGCCGCTCACCGCCGGATTTCCCGGCCGCGCGCCGTACCGCGTCATTCTTTGCCAGGGCGCGGTCGCGCGCATCCCCGCGGCGATCGCGCACCAGCTGACCGAGGGCGGCCGCCTGGTCGCCGTGCTGCAGGAGGGCAGCGGTCCCGGCCGTGCCGTGGTCATGACCTCGGCCGGCGGCGTGCTGTCGCACTGGCCGAGCTTCGATGCCACGGCGCCGCTGCTGCCGGGCTTCCAGGCCGAGCCGAGCTTCGTGTTCTAGGGGAAGGGCAGGGATCCGCACGATGCGCCGTGACCTCCTCGCCGCCAGCGCCGTCGGCGCCCTCCTTACGGCCTGGGCCGGCGGCGCGCGCGGCGAGACGCTGCCCGAGGCGCTGATCGACGCCTATATCAGCAACCCGCAGATCCTCGCCGAGCGCGCCAATCTGCGCGCCACCGACGAAGGCGTGCCGCAAGCGCTCTCGGGCTGGCGGCCGACGGTGACCTTCACCGGCGCGATCGGCGCGCAGCGCGTCGAGAACGAGCCGACCTCGGTGATCGGCATCAATTCCAGGACGGCGCCCAAGACCGTCGACCTCAACATCACCGAGCCGCTCTACAGCGGTGGCCGCACCGTCGCCTTGACTGCGCAGGCCGAGAAGACCATCGAGGCCGAGCGGGCGCGCAACATCGCCACCGAGGAGACGGTGTTTCTCAGCGTCGCACAAGCCTATCTCGACGTGGTGCGCGACCAGGCGACGCTCGATCTCAGCATCAACAACGAGCAGGTGCTGCGCCGCCAGCTCGAGGCGACCAATGACGAGTTCCGCGTCGGCGCGGTGACGCGCACCGATGTGGCGCAAGCCGAGGCGCGCCTCGCCGGGGCCACCGCTTCGCGCCAGCAGGCGGCCGGAAATCTGCAAGTGAGCCGCGCCAATTACGCGCGCGCCGTCGGCCACACGCCGCCGAGCAAGCTGGAGCAGCCCAATCTGCGCCCGGTGCTGCCGGCCAACCACGACGAGGCGATCAGCCTCGCCACTTTCAAGAATCCGAACGTGATCGCCGCCATCTACACCGAAGATGCCGCGCGCGACGCGGTCGATGCCACGCGCGACCAGCTGCTGCCGAGCCTTGCGCTGGTCGGCGACATCAACCGCAGCACGGCGACGTTTCTCACCGGCTTCGAGACCACCACCGCCTCCGTGCTCGCGCGCGTGACGGTGCCGCTTTACGAGGGCGGCAACATCTATTCGCAGACGCGCCAGGCGGCGGAGGTGGTCGGGCTGCGCCTCGGCCAGACCGATGATGCGCGCCGTGCCGCGATCCAGGGCGCGAGCCAATCCTGGGAGCAGATCGTCTCAGGCCGCGCCCAGATCGTATCGCTGCAATCGACCATCCAGGCGGCCGAGATCGCGCTCGAAGGTGTGCGGCAGGAGGCGACCGTCGGCTCGCGCACCGTGCTCGACGTGCTCAATGCCGAGCAGGAGCTGTTCACCGACCGGGTCCAGCTGGTCACCGCGCAGCACGACCTCGCAGTCGCCGAATTCACGCTGTCGCAGCAGATCGGCCGCCTGACCGCCGCCGACCTGCGCCTGCCGGTGAAGCTCTACGACGCGGACGCGCATTACCGCTCGGTGCGCGAGAAATTGCTGGGCTTCGGCGCCAAGGATCAGTAGGCGGAAGTCATAGCCTCGGGGTTGATCGGCCGCCGCCGAGCCGCCGAAAAGCGGGTTCGGCTGGTGTTTTTCCATAGGTTCCCCTAGTGTAGCGGGCGAAAACGCGAAATCGGTTGAGGGTTCATGTCGGATCCAAAAGGCCAGCACGAGCCGTCGATGGAGGAGATCCTCGCCTCCATCCGCCGGATCATCGCCGAGGATGGAGACGCGGCGCCGGGCGCCCCCGCGGCAGAGGAAAAGCCTGCGCGCGGCGAGGAAGTGCTGGAACTGACCGAGGTGGTGGAAGAAGACGGCACGGTGGTCAGCATCACCGCCGGGGCCAAGAAGGCCGCCGCCGAGGCGCCACCACCGCCGCCGCCCAAGCCGGTCTTCAACGTCGAGTTGGCGCCGCCGCGAGTTCGAGCCGCCACCGCCGCCGCCGCTACCGATGCCGCCGATGCCTGATGAGAGCGAGGAGCGGCTGGTATCGAGCGCCACGGAGGTCGCTTCCGTCGCGGCGTTATCCCAGCTCGCCACGTCGGGCATGCGCGATCAGCTCGGCAGCATGCCGCTCGGCGATACCGGGCGCACGCTCGAGGACCTCGTCCGCGAGCTGCTGCGGCCGATGCTGAGGGACTGGCTCGATGCGCATCTGCCGCAGCTCGTCGAGCGGCTGGTGCGCGAAGAGATCCAGCGCATGGCGCGCGAGGCCCAGACTCGCTGAGCGGCCCGGCGCCCGCGACGGCGGTTTCCCCGCCCGCGTCAGCACACCTCAATCAATAAGAGGCGTTCGGCCATGCTGGACAAGACCTATCGTCCGGCCGATGTCGAGTCGGCCATCTATCGGCAGTGGGAAGAGTCGGGCGCCTTCGCCTCCCATCCCGACTCGCCGGCGCAGCCCTATTGCATCATGATGCCGCCGCCCAACGTGACCGGCATCCTGCATCTGGGGCATGCGCTCACCTTCACCTTGCAGGATACGCTTATTCGCTATCACCGCATGCTCGGCCGCGACGTGCTGTGGCAGCCCGGCACCGACCATGCCGGAATCGCGACGCAGATGGTGGTCGAGCGCCAGCTCGAGCAGGAGCAATCAAGCCGCCACAAGCTCGGCCGTGCCGCCTTCATCGAGCGGGTGTGGCGCTGGAAGGAGGAGTCGGGTGGCTCCATCACCCGTCAGCTGCGCGCGCTCGGTGCCTCGTCCGATTGGCGCCGCGAGCGTTTCACCATGGATGAGGGGCTTTCGGCGGCGGTGCGCAAGGTCTTCGTCGCGCTGCACCGCGAAGGGCTGATCTATCGCGACAAGCGGCTGGTCAACTGGGACCCGCAGCTCCATACCGGCCTGTCCGATCTCGAGGTCGAGAACCACGAGACCCGCGGCTCGCTGTGGTATTTCAGATATCCCGTCGAGGGCGAGGCCGGAATCTTCATTACGGTCGCGACGACGCGGCCGGAGACCATGCTCGGCGACACCGGCGTCGCCGTCCATCCCGAGGATGAGCGCTACAAATCCCTTGTCGGCCGCCACATCGTGCTGCCGCTGGTCGGGCGGCGCATCCCCATCGTCGCCGACGCCTATGCCGATCCCGCCACCGGCAGCGGCGCGGTCAAGATCACGCCGGCGCATGACTTCAATGATTTCGAGGTCGGCAGGCGGCATGGCCTGCCGCTGATCAACATCTTCGATCGCGACGCCCGCCTCAACGACGCCGTGCCGGAGGCCTATCGCGGCCTCGACCGCTTCGAGGCGCGCCAGCGCATCGTCGCCGATCTCGAGGCGCTGGGCCTGGTCGAGAAGATCGAGCCGCACACGCTGATGGTGCCGCATGGCGACCGCTCCGGCGCGGTGCTCGAGCCCTGGCTCACCGACCAGTGGTATGTCGACGCGAAGACCCTGGCGCAGGCGCCGATCGCCGCGGTCGAGAGCGGCCGCACCGCCTTTGTGCCGAAGAGCTGGGAGAACACCTTTTTCGAATGGATGCGCAACATCCAGCCCTGGTGCATCTCGCGCCAGCTCTGGTGGGGGCATCAGATCCCGGCCTGGTACGGCCCTGACGGCATGGTCTTCGTCGAAGAGACCGAGGCGGCGGCGCGGGCCGCGGCGTCCCGCCATTACGGCAAGGCGGCGACGCTCACCCGCGATACCGACGTGCTCGACACCTGGTTCTCCTCGGGGCTGTGGCCGTTCTCGACCTTGGGCTGGCCGGAGCCGACGCGCGAGCTGCAGCGGTACTATCCGACCGACGTGCTGGTTACCAGCTTCGACATCATCTTCTTCTGGGTGGCGCGGATGATGATGCTGGGCTGCAAGTTCATGGGCGACGTGCCGTTCCGCACCGTCTACATCCATGCGCTGGTGCGCGACGAGCGCGGTCAGAAGATGTCGAAATCCAAGGGCAACATCATCGATCCGCTCGACCTCATCGGCCGTTACGGCACCGACGCGCTGCGCTTCACGCTCACCGCGCTGGCCGCCCAGGGCCGCGACATCAAGCTGGCGGAATCGCGCGTCGAGGGCTATCGCGGCTTCATCACCAAGCTGTGGAACGCGGCGCGCTTTGCCGAGATGAACGGCTGCGCGCCGGTGGCGGATTTCGATCCCGCCGCCTGCCGTCTGACGCTCAACCGCTGGATCGTAGGATCGCTGGCCGAGACCGGCGCGCGCGTCGCCGCCGCGCTCGACGAGTACAAGTTCAACGAGGCCGCCGGCGCCCTCTATCACTTCACCTGGGGTACGTTCTGCGACTGGTTCATCGAGTTCGCGAAGCCCGTCTTCACCGGCGCCGATGCCGCGGCGGCCGCGGAGACACGCGCGGTCACCGCCTGGGCGCTCGGCGAGATCGTGCATCTGCTGCACCCCATCGCGCCGTTCGTCACCGAGGCGCTGTGGCAGCAGTTCACCGCGGGGAACGGCGGCTTGCTGATCACCGCGCCCTGGCCGGTCTACCCGCCGCGGCTGATCGACCGCGCGGCGGTGGCGGAGATGGAGTGGGTGGTCGAGCTGATCTCGGCGATCCGGTCGGTGCGGGCGGAGATGAACGTGCCGCCGGGCAGCGAGATCGCGGCCTATATTGTCGACAGCGCCGGGCAGGGGCGGGAGTGGATCGCCCGCCATGCCGACGCGATCAGGGACCGGGCGCGGCTGTCGCTGCTCGAGCCGGCCGGCGCCTCGCGTCGCGACGCGCTGAGCGCCGCCAGGAGCGCCCTCCAGGTGGTGGCCGGCGGCGTCACCTTGTCGCTCGACCTCGCCGGCGCCGTCGACATCGCCAAGGAGCGCGCGCGCCTCGCCAAGGAGATCGCCGGCATGGAGGCGGAGGTCGGCAAGATCGCCAAGAAGCTCGGCAACGAGCAGTTCCTCGCCAAGGCCAAGCCCGAGGTGGTGGCGGAGCAGCGCGAGCGCCTGGCCGAGGCCGAGGCCGCGCTCACCCGCCTCAGCACGGCGCTGCAACGCATCGGCGCCTGAGGCGCGGCGCCGGCGCAGCGCTTCGCTTCTAATTGTATTTGCGCAGCTCGATCTCGCCGATCTGGTTGCGGTGCACCTCGTCGGGACCGTCGACGATGCGCAGCGCGCGGGCATGAGCATAGGCGCTGCCGAGGTCGAAATCCTCGGTGACGCCCGCGGCGCCATGCGCCTGGATCGCCATGTCGACCACCTTGCACAGCATGTTGGGCACCGCGACCTTGATCATGGCGATCTCGGCGCGCGCCGCCTTGTTGCCGACCGTATCCATCATTTGCGCCGTCTTGAGCACGAGGAGGCGCGCCTGGTCGATCATGATGCGCGCCTCGGCGATGCGCTCCAAGGTCACGCTCTGCTCGGCGATCGGGCGGCCGAAGGCGACGCGTGACTTCACGCGCCGGCACATCCGCTCGAGGGTGCGCTCGGCGGCGCCGATGGCGCGCATGCAGTGATGGATCCGCCCGGGCCCGAGCCGGCCCTGCGCGATCTCGAAGCCGCGCCCCTCGCCGAGAAGGAGGTTCGCCGCCGGCACGCGCACATGGTCGAACATCACCTCGCCATGGCCGTGCGGCGCGTGATCGAAGCCGAAGACCGGGAGCGCGCGCAGCACCGTCACCCCCGGCGTGTCCTTCGGCACCAGGATCATCGACTGCCGCCGGTGACGATCGGGATGGGCGGGGTCGGTGACCCCCATGACGATGAGGATCCGGCAGCGCCGGTCGGGCGCGCCGGTTGCCCACCATTTGCGGCCGTTGACGACGTAGTGATCGCCGTCGCGCGCGATCGTCGCGGCTATGTTGGTGGCGTCGGAGGAGGCCACCGCCGGCTCGGTCATGGCGAAAGCCGAGCGGATGCGGCCCTCGAGCAGCGGCTCCAGCCATTGCCGCTTCTGCTCGGCGCTGCCGTAACGCTCGAGCAGCTCCATATTGCCGGTATCCGGCGCCGAGCAGTTGAAGACCTCGGGCGCCATCTCCGAGCGGCCCATGGTCTCGCACAGCGGCGCGTAGTCGAGATTGCTGAGCCCGGCGCCGCGCTCGGAGCCGGGCAGGAACAGGTTCCACAGGCCCGCCGCCCGCGCTTTCTCCTTGAGCGTCTCGATGATCGCGCTCGGCTGCCAGCGGTCGCCGGCGGCGATCTCCGCGGCGTAGCGCGCCTCGCTGGGATAGATGTGCTCTTCCATGAAGGCGCCGAGCCGCCGCTGCATCGCCGTGACCGTTGCGGAATAGCTGAAGTCCATCGCGCACCGCCTTTTCCCGGGGATTTCCCGAGAAGCAGGCTATCGCGCCGCCGATCATGACAAAAATGAATATTCGGCATAGTCTTCCATAGACATGGCTGATGTCCCGCGGCTCGATCTCAATCTGCTGGTGGTGCTCGACGCGATCCACGGCGAGGGCGGCGTCACCCGCGCCGCGGAGAAGCTCAACCTCACCCAGCCGGCGATCAGCCACGCCTTGTCGCGGCTGCGCGCCCTCTTCGACGATCCGCTGTTCGTCCGCCGCGGCCGCGCGCTGGTGCCGACGCCGTTGACGCGCGCCATCGTCCAGCCGCTGAGGCGCTCGCTGCAGGGTCTGGGCGCGCTGCTGCGCGAGGCGCGGCCGTTCGACCCCGAAGCGGCCGAAACGCGCTTCACCCTCGCCATGCGCGACCCGGTCGAGCTGCTGCTGCTGCCGCGGCTGATGTCTGATCGTCGCCCGCGACGCGCCCGGCATCGACCTGCGCGCGATCCAGCTGGCGCGGCGCAACATCGAGGCGGGGCTCGCCGCCGGCACGCTCGACCTCGCCGTCGACGTGCCGCTGCCGGTGTCCGAGAGCGTGCGCCGCCAGCGCGTCGCCGCCGACCCCTTGGTGGTGGTGGCGCGCCGGCGCCATCCGCACATCCGTAGGGGCTTCGACCTCGCGACCTATCTCGGCCAGCAGCATGTGATGGTGACGTCGCGGCGCAAGGGGCCGGGCGTCGAGGACATCGCGCTGAGCGAGCGCGGGCTGCAGCGCCGCATCCGCCTGCGCTGCCGCAACTACCTCGCCGCCTTCCGCGTCGTCGGCGAGAGCGACCTCGTGCTGACCATGGCGGAGCGCTATGCCGGCGTGCTGAATCTCGGCTTCGGACATCGCATCCTGCCCCTGCCGTTGGCGATGCCGACGCTCGACCTCTATCTCTATTGGCACGACGCCGTCGACCAGGACCCCGCCAGCCGCTGGCTGCGCGCGCTGGTGCAGCAGGTCTTCGCCGGTGACGCAAGCGGCGCGACGAAGCGGCCGGTCCCGGCGGCCGTCGCGGCGGCAGAAGCGCTCGTCGCGCAGCAGCAAGCGATAGCCCGCGGCGCACGGTGCCCGCCCGGACGATCGCTGATTTACATCGCTGTCGACTACAGCCGCGGCGCGATGAAATCCGGCCAGATGCCGCTCTCGGCAGCGAGCGCCAGGCCGTCGCGGCCGCGGCAGAATCCCTCCTCGACCAGCAGCGCGCGATAGCCTGCGGCGCGGCCGCCGAGGATGTCGGTGTGGAGCGTATCCCCGACGCACAGCACGCGCTCGGGCGCGACCTCGGGATATCGGGCGGCGACGCGCTCATAGATCGCGGCGAAGGGCTTGCCGCAGAAGATCGGCGTGAGGCCCGTCCGCTCGGCCAGCGCATGGGCGAAATAGCCGGGCTCCGCCGCCATGCGATCGGCCTCGGGCGAGGCGATGTCGGGATTGCCGATGAGCAGCGGTCGCGGCCACGCCTGGAGGCTCGCCTCGAGCAGATGCTGGCGCCGGTCGCTCCAGCCATCGCTGGCCAGGAACAGGACGGCGCCGACCCGGTCATAGGCAGCGGCATCGTCGCCGAGCGGCAGCAGATGCCTCCGCAAGCGCGGGAAACGGCGCCGGCGCGTCAGCGATGACCCCGATCGGCCCGGCCGGCGCGAGATCGAGGAGCAGGTCCGGCAGCAGGTCGATGCCGGCGATCACCTCGTCATCGGCGATGGCGATGCCGCGGCGGCGATGACGCGCGGCCGCGTCTACGCCGCGGCGGGTGCCGTCATTGCTGAGGACGAGCAGGTGCTTGCCGGCGGCGCGCAGTTGGTCGACCGCCGCGCGCGCGGTCGGGATCGCCGCGTCGCCGATGTTGAGCACGCCCCAGGCGTCGAGCACGACCAGGTCGAAACCGGCGGCGATGTCGGCGGCGGCGGCGATGCGGCAGGGTGTCACCGGCGCCGGCTTCGCCGGCAGGCGAGGCTCGGCGCGGCGATAGCAGCGCCAAGCCTCGGCGAAGGTGAGCGACGGCACGGGCGGAATCCTCGATGCGCGGCGGCTTCTAGCTGGTCGCGCGCTCGCCCACAAGCGCCGCCCCTTTGAAAGCCTCGCCCGCCTTTGTATGGTGCGGCAAAGCCAGCCGACAGCGAGGAGACCAGCCATGCCAGACGACATGCGACACCGCGGTTTTGACAAAGCGAAGCTGCCGAGCCGCCACGTCACGGTCGGGCCGGAACGCGCGCCGCACCGCTCCTACCTCTACGCCATGGGGCTCACCGACGAGCAGATCGCCCAGCCGCTGATCGGCGTCGCCACCACCTGGAACGAGGCCGCGCCCTGCAACATCGCGCTCGCCCGCCAGGCGCAGGCGGCAAAGAAGGGCGTCGCGGCCGCCGGCGGCACCCCGCGCGAGTTCACCACCATCACCGTCACCGACGGCATCGCCATGGGCCATGCCGGGATGAAATCCTCGCTGGTGTCGCGCGAGGTGATCGCCGATTCCGTCGAGCTCACCATGCGCGGCCATTGCTATGACGCGCTGGTCGGGCTCGCCGGCTGCGACAAGTCGCTGCCGGGCATGATGATGGCGATGGTGCGGCTCAACGTGCCCGCCGTCTTCATGTATGGCGGCTCGATCCTGCCCGGCAAGTTCCACGGCAAGGACGTCACCGTGGGCGACGTGTTCGAAGCCGTCGGCGCGCACAGCGCCGGCACGATGAGCGATGCCGAGCTGCACGAGCTCGAATGCGTCGCGTGCCCCTCGGCCGGTTCCTGCGGCGGCCAGTTCACCGCCAACACCATGGCCTGCGTCTCCGAGGCGATCGGCCTCGCCTTGCCGGGCTCCGCCGGGCCGCCGGCCCCCTACGACAGCCGCGACAGCTTTGCCGAGGCCTCGGGCGAGGCGGTGATGGCGCTGATCCGGCGGGGCTTGCGCCCGCGCGACATCGTCACGCGCAAGGCGCTGGAGAACGCCGCGATGATCGTCGCCGCCTCCGGCGGGTCGACCAACGGCGCGCTGCATCTGCCGGCGATCGCGCATGAGGCGGGGATCGATTTCGACCTCCACGCCGTTGCCGAGATCTTCAAGCGCACCCCCTATATCGCGGATCTGAAGCCGGGCGGCCGTTACATCGCCAAGGACCTTTTCGATGTCGGCGGCGTGCCGGTGCTGATGAAGGCGCTGCTCGATGGCGGCTATCTCCATGGCGATTGCCTGACGGTCACCGGCAAGACCATCGCCGAGAACCTTGCCAAGGTGAGCCTGCCGGGAACCAGGACGTGGTGCGCCCGACCTCGGCGCCGCTGTCGCCGACCGGCGGCGTCGTCGGCCTCACCGGCAACCTCGCGCCGCAAGGCGCGATCGTGAAGGTGGCGGGGATGCACGCTCTCAGCTTCCGCGGCACCGCCCGCTGCTTCGACCGCGAGGAGGATGCCTTCGCCGCCGTCGAGAAGCGCCAATACAAGAAGGGCGACGTCATCGTCATCCGCTATGAGGGGCCGCGCGGCGGGCCCGGAATGCGCGAAATGCTCTCGACGACGGCGGCGATCACCGGGCAGGGCATGGGGCACGACGTGGCGCTGATCACCGATGGCCGCTTCTCCGGTGCGACCCGCGGCTTCTGCGTCGGCCATATCGGCCCCGAAGCGGCGGTCGGCGGGCCGATCGCGCTGCTGCGCGACGGCGACATCGTGACCATCGACGCCGAGGCCGGCACGATCGATGTCGAGCTCGACGCCGCCGAGCTCGCCGCGCGGCGCAAGGCGTGGAAGCCGCGCCGGCACGACTACCAGTCCGGCGCGCTGTGGAAATACGCGCAGACCGTGGGCGACGCCGAGAAGGGCGCCGTCACCCATCCCGGCGGCAAGGCGGAGACGCATGTCTATGCCGATATCTGAGCCGGACATGCCGCCGTCGCGCATAGCGCGATCGGCCAGCCGCGCGTAGCCTCTGCGCCGTCCGCATAGCGCGATCGGCCAACTGCCGCTGCCCGCCGGCCGGGCTCGTGCGGCCGGATGGCGCGCCAAGCCGAGCTCGCGGCGGTGGCCGAGCGCTTCGCCGTCGCGATCACGCCGGACATGGCGGCCTTGATCGAGCCGGGCGATCCCGCCGATCCCATCGCCCGCCAATTCGTGCCCGATGCGGCCGAGCTGGAAACAGCGCCGGAGGAGCGGGAAGACCCCATCGGCGACCGGCGGCTTTCGCCGGTCAAGGGCATCGTGCACCGCTACGCCGATCGCGTGCTGCTGAAGCCGAGCCATGCCTGCCCGGTCTATTGCCGCTTCTGCTTCCGTCGCGAGCAGGTCGGCCCTGGCGGTGACAGCCTGACGCCGGCCGAGCTCGAGGTGGCGCTCGACTACATCCGCGCCCGGCCGGATATCTGGGAGGTGATCGTCACCGGCGGCGATCCCTTGCTGCTGTCGCCGCGCCGGCTGGGCGCGCTGACGCGGGCGCTCGACGCCATCGCCTCATGTCGCCGTCATCCGCTTTCACACCCGCGTGCCGGTGGTCGAGCCCGGCCGGGTGAGCGCGGCGCTGGTCCGCGCGCTCGCCGCCGAGAAGGCGGTCTATGTCGCGATCCACGCCAACCATCCGCGCGAGCTCACCGAGGGGGCGCGTGCCGCCTGCCGCCGGCTGGCCGGCGCCGGCATACCCTTGCTCGGCCAGAGCGTGCTGCTCAAGGGCGTCAATGACGACGCTCGGACGCTGACGGCGCTGTTCCGTGGCCTCGTCGCCATGCGCGTGAAGCCCTATTACCTCCATCATCCCGACCTCGCCCGCGGCACGGCGGGCTTCCGTCCAAGTCTGGCACAGGGCCAGGCGCTGTTGCGCCAGCTGCGCGGCCGGGTATCGGGCCTTTGCCAGCCGACTTACGTGCTGGACCTGCCCGGCGGTCACGGCAAGGTCCCGGTCGGCCCTTGCTATGCCCTGGCGGATTCGGCGGGCGGGGGGTGGCGGATCGAGGATCCCACCGGCGCAGGGCACGTATATCCGCCGCGCACGGATCAAGGGTAGCCGCGGCCGCCCGATGGCTCGTTCGATTTGCTCAGGATTTTATGGTTAACACATTGATACTTAAAATTATTGCTCAACACGGCCATATCCTGTAGAGGAAACCCTGAACGGCGCCTGCCACGGTCGCGCAAGCGCGGCCGGAGGGAACCTCGGGTTTCGCCGGGCGTTGCAAAGACGCAGTGAAACCCCTTATTAAGTCTTGTCTGTTGTCATGGCATCCGCCCGGTAAAGGCTTTTCGGTCATGCGAATCTCGCGCACCAATTTCGATCGGCAGGAGTTGCGGCGCGACCGACGCTATGCCTCACCGCCGCTGACCGTCACCCTCGGCGAGCGGGAGTATGTTTCCGACAATTGGTCGCTCGGCGGCTTTCAGCTCACCGGTCCGCTGGCGCTTGAGCTCGGCGCGGCGGTTGTCGGCACGTTCCAGGTCGATGGCAGCGACGGCTTCGCTTTCAGCGCGTCGGTGGTGCGGCACGAGGGCGACACCTTCGGCTTCCACTTCCAGGAGCTGTCGCCGCAGGCGATGACCAAGCTCGACCGCGCGCTGGCGCGGCGGCTGGTGACACGGCGGCGCCCGTCGTGATCTCGCGGACTTCCGTCCTGTCCTGCTGCGGCGCGATGGCGCTGCTGGCGCTGGCGGCTCTCGCGCCGGCGGCGGCGGCGGATCAGGTCCAGCCGCTCGGAGGCGATGGCGGCACCCTGGTGCGCGGCGGCGCGCCCTTGCCCGAATTCCATCTCAACTTCCTCTCCGATGGTCCTGTGCGCCAGGCGCTGACCCCGGCCGCCAGCGCCGACAATCTCGAGATCGCGCTGACCTCGCCGGGTTCCGGCGTGTTCCATTTCCTGTTCTCGCCGCGCTCGCAATTGGGCTTCGGCTTCGACCAGATGACCGGGGTCAACCGCGGCTATGCCGGCGTCACCTGGAACCTCTTCGACAACAACCGGCTGTTCGGCAGCGTCGGGATCGGCGGCACCTATGATCCCGGCTCGAACAACCCCTTCGACACGCTGCGCCGTCCGCTCGGGCCGCCGTTGATGATGCGGGGCGCGCTCGAGTTCGGCTATCAATTCGGCGATCAGCACAGCCTGTCGCTGCGCGTCGACGAAGGCCGTGCCGTCGATCTCCGGCTCAACGCCGAAAGCTCGGACAATCTGCAGCTGCGCTACGGCGTGAAGTTCTAGGCGCGAGCGCAACGCGCTCGTCGCCGGCGGGCGCCAGCGGTTGCTCTTGCAACCGCCAGAGCCCGCGCGGTTCGAGGCGAGCTGCCAACCGTCACAATGTGGGTCTCGCGGTTGCTTGCGCAGCCGCTGGCGTTGCCGCGATCTCGCACCAGACCGGCGTGTGGTCGGAGGCTTTCTCCTTGCCGCGCGGGCTCTTGTCGATATCGGCGGCGATCAGCCGGTCGGCCGCCTGCGGCGACAGCAGCAGATGGTCGATGCGCAGGCCTTCATCGCGATACCAGCGCCCCTGCTGATAATCCCAGAAACTGTAGCGGTGCGGCTCCGGGTGGAAGGCGCGGAACGCGTCGACCAGGCCGAGATTGATCAGAGCGCGCAAGCGGCTGCGCGATTCCGGCTGGCACAGCGCGTCATCGCGCATCGCGGCGGGGTCGAACACATCAGCGTCGGTCGGGCAGACGTTGTAGTCGCCGGCCAGCACGAACGGCACCTCCTGCGCCAGCAGCGTCTCGGCGCGCGCCTTGAGCCGCGCCATCCAGCCGAGCTTGTAGGGAAATTTGTCGCTGGCGACGGGATTGCCGTTGGGCAGATAGAGCGAGGCGATGCGAATGCCGTCGATGGTCGCCTCGACATAGCGCGCCTGCTCGTCGCCGGCATCGCCGGGAAGCTCTAGGGATCACGTCGCGCGCCGGCGTCTTCGACAGCAGCGCCACGCCGTTATAGCTCTTCTGCCCCACCACCTCGGCGTGGTAGCCGAGGCCCTTGAGCTCGAGCGCCGGGAAATCCCCCGCCAGGCATTTGATCTCCTGCAGGCAGACGACGTCCGGCCGCGCCTCTTCCAGCCATGACAGCAGAATCGGCAGCCGCACCTTGATCGAATTGACGTTGAACGTGGCGATCTTCACCGGTACCCCCTCGCGCCAGGAGAAAGCGGGCGAGGGCGGCGCTTGTCAATCCCGCGCGGCGGCTCAGCCGACCGAGAAGGAGTTGCCGCAGCCGCAGGAGGAGGCGGCGTTGGGGTTCTTCACCTGGAAGGCCGCGCCCATCATGTCCTCGACGAAATCGATCTCGGCGCCCTTGACCAGCTCGAGCGAGACCGCGTCGATCACCAGCTGCACGCCGTCGCGCTCGAACACCTGATCGTCGGCCTGGCGGTTGTCGTCGAAGCTGAAGCCGTATTGGAAGCCGGAGCAGCCGCCGCCGGAGACGGCAAGCCGCAGGAAGGCGCCGGGGACACTCTCCTGGCGCTTCAGCTCGGCCACCCGCCGCGCCGCGCTTTCGGTCAGGTTGACACCGCCCTCGCCTGGAACGCTGCCGCCATCGGCCATGGTTAACGACTCCCTACCTGACGCCCCGCGCGCCGGTAAATCCACGCTTCTATGTAGGCAAGATGCGGCTTTTGTCAAATCGGGCCGCCGGCGTTGCCAAGCCGAGGCGCGAGGATTAGGGTTCGCGCCATCATGACGCTGCCGGCGCCGCTCGCCCCTTTCGCCTCGCGCCCGGAGGAGAGCCGCGGCCGTCTCCATCCGGAGCCCGAGAGCGCGTCGCGCACCGCCTTCCAGCGCGACCGCGACCGCATCATCCATTCGACCGCCTTCCGCCGCCTGCAATACAAGACCCAGGTCTTCGTCTATCACGAGGGCGATCACTACCGCACGCGGCTCACCCACAGCCTCGAAGTGGCGCAGATCGCCCGCAGCATCAGCCGCGCCCTCGGCCTCAACGAGGATCTCGCCGAGGCGCTGGCGCTGGCGCACGACCTCGGCCACACCCCCTTCGGCCATGCCGGCGAAGACGCGCTGGCGGCGGTGATGCGCGACTATGGCGGCTTCGGCCATAACGACCAGGCGCTGCGCATTCTCACCCGACTGGAGCGGCGCTATGCCGGGTTCGACGGGCTCAACCTCACCTGGGAGACGCTCGAGGGCACGGTGAAGCACAACGGCCCGCTGACCACGCCGCCGTCGCGCAGCATCGCCGAGTATGTGACGCGCCACGATCTCGAGCTCGCCACCTGGCCCGGCGCCGAGGCGCAGGTGGCGGCGATGGCCGACGACATCGCCTACAACAATCACGACATCGATGACGGGTTGCGCGCCGGCCTCTTCGCGGTGAAGGACCTCGCCGAGGTATCGCTCGTGGGCCCGGTGCTGCAGGAGGTGGCCGCGCTCCATCCCGGCATCGACGAGCCGCGGCTCATCCACGAGGCGATCCGCCGCCTGATCGACCGCATGGCCTCCGACCTAACCGCCGAGAGCCGGCGCCGGCTCGCCGCGTCGCGTGTCAAGAGCGCCGCCGAGGTGCGGGCGCTGGGCGCGCCGGTGGTGGGTTTCTCCGACGAGCTCACGCACGAGGCCAAGGGCCTCAGGCAGTTCCTTTTCGAGCGCATGTATCGCCATTACCGCGTCAACCGCATGGCATCGAAAGCGCGCCGCATCGTCCAGGAGCTGTTCCGGCTGCTGCTCGCCGAGCCGGAATGCCTGCCGACCGAGTGGCGCCATGCCGCTGCCGGCGCCGGCACGCCCGCCACCGCGCGGCTCGTCGCCGATTACATCGCCGGCATGACCGACCGCTTCGCCCTCGACGAACACCGCCGCCTTTATGATCGGTACGCGCCCACGTGATGAACCTGTTCACCCATTTCCGCGACATCGTCATCGCCGATCTTGCCACGCTCGATCTCCCGCCCGGGCTCGATTTGAGCCGCGTCGCGGTCGAGCCGCCGCGCGATCCCGCGCATGGCGATATCGCGACCAACGCTGCCATGGTGCTGGCGAAACCCGCGGGGCTGGCGCCGCGTGCGCTTGCCGAGCGCCTCGCGGAGCGCTTGCGCCAGCACGAGGTGGTGACGGCGGTCGAGGTGGCGGGACCGGGCTTCATCAACATCCGGCTCGCCGATGCCTTCTGGCAGGCGCGGCTCGCCGAGATCCTGCGCGCCGGACCGGCCTATGGCGATGCCGCGATCGGCGCCGGCCGCACGGTCAATGTCGAATACGTCTCGGCCAATCCGACGGGCCCGATGCATGTCGGCCACGGCCGCGGCGCCGTCGTCGGCGACGCGCTGGCCTCGCTGCTGCGCAAGGCAGGCTTTGCGGTGACGCGCGAATACTACATCAACGATGCCGGCGCGCAGATCGAGGCCTTGGCCTGGTCGGCCTATTTCCGGTACCTGCAGGCGCTCGGCGCCGCGATCGACGAGAAGAGCTTCGCCGGCTTTCAGTACCAGGGCGATTATCTCGTCCCGGTCGGACAGGCGCTGAAGCAGCGCTACGGCGAAAGTCTCGCCGAGCGCCGCGGCGACGGCGCGATCGAGGGCAAGCCGCTCGACGAGTGGCTGCCGGCGGTGCGCGACTTCGCCGTCGCCGCGATGATGGAGCTGATCCGCGCCGATCTCGCCGCCATCGGCATCGTGCATGACGTCTTCACCTCCGAGCGCGCCATCGTCGCCGGCGGCGCCGTCGAGCGCGCGCTCGCGACGCTGGAGGCGGCCGATCTCCTCTATGTCGGCACGCTGGAGCCGCCCAAGGGCAAGCTGCCCGAGGATTGGGAGGAACGGCCGCAGACCTTGTTCCGCTCGACGCGATTCGGCGATGACGTCGACCGGCCGCTGCGCAAATCCGACGGCTCCTGGACCTATTTCGCCGGCGACATCGCCTATCATCTCGACAAATACCACCGCGGCTTCACCGAGATGATCGATGTCTGGGGCGCCGATCACGGCGGCTATGTCAAACGCCTGCAGGCGGCGGTGACCGCGCTGAGCGGCGGCAAGGCGACGCTCGACGTCAGGCTCTGCCAGCTCGTCAATCTCTTCGACAAGGGCGTGCCGGTGCGGATGTCGAAGCGCGCCGGCACCTTCGTCACGTTGCGCGAGGTGGTCGACGAGGTCGGCAAGGACGTCTTCCGCTTCGTCATGCTGACGCGGCGCAACGACCAGGCGCTCGATTTCGATTTCGCCAAAGTGGTCGAGCAGTCCAAGGACAATCCGGTCTTTTATGTGCAATACGCCCATGCGCGCTCCCGCTCGGTGCTGCGTCATGCGGCGCAGGCGCTACCGGGCGACAATTTGACACCGGAGTCGCTGGCATCGGCGGCGTTGGAACGCTTGACCGATCCAGCAGAGCTTGCTCTCATCCGCCATCTCGCAGGTTGGCCGCGGTTGGTCGAGAGCGCAGCGGAGGCGCATGAGCCGCATCGCATCGCCTTTTATCTCCAGGAGCTCGCCGCCCATTTCCACGGTCTTTGGAACAAGGGCAGGGACGATGCCAGCTTGCGATTCCTGCTCGACGACGCGCCCGAGCTCAGCCGCGCGCGGCTCGCGCTGGTGCAGGCGGTCGCGATCGTCGTGGCATCGGGCTTGACCGTGTTCGGCGTAGCGCCGGCCGAGGAGATGTAAATGGCATATGCGTTGGGGCCGTTGCGGCCCGATGACCGGCACGGGCGCATCTTCCAAAAGCGCCGCCCGCGCAGGCTCTTTATGATCGCGCTGGCGTCGCTTGCCATGCTCGGCGCTGCCGGCGGCTTCCTCGGAATATACCGGGAGATGACGGACTGGGCGGCGCCGAAGGATGTGCCGGTGCTGCATGCCGACCCACAACCGACACGCCATCGGCCCGACAATCCCGGCGGCATGGACATCCCGGGTCAGGGGACGATGGTGCTCGACGGCGGCCATGGCGAGCCCAAATCCGAGCAGTTGCTGCCGCCGCCCGAAGCGCCGCTGCCGCGCCCGGCACTGGCCGACGACTCTGCCGCCGGCTCCCGCGCCGCCAGCGCCTGTCGCCGCGACTCCGACCGCGCCGCCGCCGCCGGCACCGGCGATTGCCGCCGCACCGGCGCCCATCGTCGCAGCCGCGCCCCCGCCGATCGCCGCCATCGCGCCGCCGCCACCGCCCGCCGCCGCGCCGCACGCGCAGGCGATACCGCCGGCACCAGCGCCCGCTGTTGCCGCAGCACCGCCGAAGACCGCGCCGCCGCTTGCCGAAGGCAAAGGCTATCGCCTGCAGCTCGCCGCCGTGCGCTCGCCGGAAGCGGCGAAGCAGATATGGGACCGCCTGAAGCGACAACATGGCGACGTGCTGGGTGGTCTGGCGTATGCCGAGCAACGCGTCGATCTCGGCGAGCGCGGCATCTTCTACCGCGTCCAGGCCGGGCCGATCGCCGACGCCGCCAAGGCCGAGCAGGAGTGCCGCGAATTGAAGCGGCGCGGCGTGGGTTGCCTCCTTGTCCGACCGTGAGCCGTCGGCGCTTATCCTCGGTTGCGCCGGCGCCCTCCTGGATGACCGTGAGCGAGAATTTTTTCAGCGCGGTAAATCCCTTAGGATTCATACTCTTCCAGCGCAATTGCGAGGCGCCGGATCAAGTGCGCCGGCTGGTCCTGGCGCTGCGCGCGGCAGTGGGGCGGGCCGACGCGCCGGTGCTGATCGACCAGGAAGGCGGCCGCGTCGCGCGGCTCAAGCCGCCGCATTGGCCGGCCTACCCGGCGGCGGCGGCGCTGGCGGCGCTCGGCGGCGAGCGGGCGCGCGAGGCGGTGTGGCTGGGCGCGCGGCTGATCGCCGATGATCTCACCCAACTCGGCATCACCGTCGATTGCCTGCCGGTGCTCGATATCCCCGCCGCCGGCGCCGACCCCGTGATCGGCGATCGCGCCTATGGGGATTCGGCCGCCGCGGTGACGGAGCTCGGCCGCGCCGCCTGCGAGGGGCTGCTGGCGGGCGGCGTGTTGCCGGTGCTGAAGCACATCCCCGGCCACGGCCGCGCCGCCGTCGACACGCACCGGGCGCTGCCGCGGGTGACGGCGCCGCTGACGGCTCTCGCGGCGAGCGATTTCGCCCCCTTCCGCGCGCTCGCCGACATGCCTCTGGCGATGACCGCGCATATCGTCTACACCGCGCTCGATGCCGAGCGCCCCGCCACCTTGTCGCGGCGGGTGATCGACGAGGCGATTTGCGCGAGCATCGGCTTCGACGGGCTGCTGCTCACCGACGATCTCTCGATGCGCGCGTTGGGCGGCAGATTCGCCGCGCGCGCGGCGGGCGCGCTCGCGGCAGGGTGCGATTTGGTGCTGCATTGCAATGGCGATAGGGCCGAGATGACCGAGGTCGCGAGCGCAGTGGGACCGCTGAGCGCCGCGGCGCGCGCGCGGCTCGACCGCGCCCAGGCGCGGCGCGGCGCGGCGCAGCCGATCGACCGGCCGGCGCTCGAGGCGCGGTTTCGCGAGCTCATCGCGGGAGCCGCGTGATGTCTCCCGATCTCGCGTCGAATGTGCAGCAGATATCGATCCTGGCGTTGCCGGCGATTTTCGCCATCACCTTCCACGAGGCGGCGCACGGGTTCGTGGCCTATCGGCTGGGCGACGACACCGCGTGGCGCGCGGGGCGCGTCACCTTCAACCCGCTGCGGCATATCGATCCCGTCGGGACGATCCTCATTCCGCTCGTGCTGTTTCTCACCACGGGATTTCTCTTCGGCTATGCGAAGCCGGTGCCGGTGAATTTCAGTCGGCTCCGCCATCCCAGGATCGACATGGTCTGGGTCGCGCTGGCGGGGCCGGGAACCAATATCATCCTGGCGTTCGTCTCGGCCTTGCTCATCTATCTTCTGCCCTTCGTGCCGGCGGTCGGATATGCCTGGGCGAGAGACAGCCTGATCACCTCGATCCAGTTCAATGTCCTGCTCGCGGTGTTCAACATGATCCCGCTGCCGCCGCTCGATGGCGGGCGCGTCGCGGTGGGCTTGCTGCCGGACGCGCTGGCGTTTCCGCTGGTGCGCATGGAGCGCTACGGTTTGTTCATTGTCGTCGGCCTGCTCTTCGTATTGCCCATTGTCGGACAGCGCCTCAACGTGAACCTCGACTTGCTGCGCTACGTGATCTTCTACCCTGCCGAGTACGTTATCCGCGGCATCGCGTGGGTGGTTGGCATGCCGGCCGGCCTGATATGAGCGAGGCCGAGCCTTTCGAGCTGGCGCGGCCGCCGGTCTCGCCGGCGGAGCTGGTGGTCGATCTCGAGGGTTATGAAGGGCCGATCGACATGCTGCTCACGCTGGCGCGCGAGCAGAAGGTCGACCTCACCAGGATCTCGATCACCCAGCTCGCCGACCAGTATCTCGCCTTTATCACCGCGGCGCGGCGGCTCCGCCTCGAGATCGCCGCCGATTATCTCGTCATGGCGGCCTGGCTCGCCTATCTCAAATCGCGCCTGCTGCTGCCGGAGCCGGCGCCGCCGGACGAGCCCAGCGGCGCCGAGCTTGCCGCGGCGCTGACCCACCAGCTGCAGCGGCTCGAGGCGATGCAGCAGGCGGGCGCGCGGCTGATGGCGCGCCCGCAGCTCGGCCGCGACGTCTATGGCCGCGGCGCGCCCGAAGGCCTGCCGCGGGTGCTGAAGCCGATCTATGAAGTGTCGCTCTACGACCTGCTGCGCGCCTATGGCGATCAGCGCCAGCGCAAGGAAGGGCAGGTGCTGCATATCGAGGCGCCGGAGCTCTATTCCATGGACGATGCGCTGCAGCGTCTCGAGCCGCATCCTCGGCCGCGTGCCCGACTGGCGCAGCCTCTTGAGCTTTCTGCCGCCCGGCCTGCGCGGCGGGTTGGTCGAGCGCTCGGCCGTCGCCGCCACCTTCGCCGCGAGCCTGGAGCTGGTGCGCTCCGGCAAGCTGCAGCTACGCCAGGACAGCGCCTTCGGCCCGATCTATATCCGCAGCCCGCCGGAGACCCCATGAACGACGGTACGAGCGACGAGACGATCGACAGCCCTCTGCCCGACGATACCGATCAGCGCGCCGACCAGCTGCGCCTGCTCGAGGCGCTGCTCTTCGCCTCGGCCGCGCCGCTCGACGAGGAGAGCATTGCGCTGCGCCTGCCGCAGGGCAGCGACATCCCGGCGCTGGTCGCCGAGCTCGGCGCGCATTACAGCGCCCGCGGCGTCAACCTCGTGCGCATCGCCGGCGGCTGGACCTTGCGCACCGCGCCCGACCTCGGCCCGCGCCTCAAGCTCGAGCAGACGGTGACGCGCAAGCTGTCGCGCGCCGCCATCGAGACGCTCGCCATCGTCGCCTACCACCAGCCGGTGACGCGCGGCGAGATCGAGGAGATCCGTGGCGTCATCGTCAGCGGCGGCACGCTCGACGTGCTGATGGAAGCCGGCTGGATCACGCCCAAAGGGCGGCGCGAGACGCCCGGCCGGCCGGTTACCTGGGTTACCACCGACCAGTTCCTCGCCCATTTCGGCCTCGCCGACCGCCGCGATCTCCCGGGCATCGAGGAGCTCAAGGCCGCCGGGCTGATCGGTCCGCGTCCGGATTTCGTCTTGAGCGAGCAGGCGGTTCCGTCCGAGGCCGTGAGCGCCGCGGAGGAGGACCAGGAAGAGCCGCTCTTCGATCCCGAGAGCAACGCCGAGCACTGAAGCGGCGCCGTCCCCGCCGCATTGCAGCACTGTCGCCCATCTGCCATTATCCGCGCCGC
Source organism: uncultured Alphaproteobacteria bacterium (assembly GCA_963789275.1). Taxonomy (GTDB): domain Bacteria; phylum Pseudomonadota; class Alphaproteobacteria; order ATCC43930; family CGMCC-115725; genus DAHUYF01. Next base: position 306,565 of record CAWBKF010000018.1, on the reverse strand, counting down.
CGTGGCGCGCGGCGCGATTCAGGCGATGACAGGCGGCGATGTTCGATCTTGCGTGGTCCCATATTCTATTGATCGGCGTGGTGGCGCTGCTGGTCATCGGCCCCAAGGATCTGCCGCGCGTGCTGCGCACCGTCGGCGTGTGGGTTGGGCGCGCCCGGGCGATCGCCCGCGAGTTCCAGAGCAGTCTCGACCAGATGATCCGCGAGTTCGAGCTCGAGGAGATGCGCAAGCAGGTCGAGACGGTGGCGAAGCTCGATCTCAACGAGACCATCGAGAAGACGGTCGATCCCGGCGGCGAGCTGAAACAGACCTTCGCCACCTCGCCGATCCCCGAGGAAGCGCCGCCGGCGGTGAGCGGCCCGGAAGCAGCGACGCCGACGCAAATCGAGGCGCAGCCGGAGCCGCACGCTGCAGATCGAGGCGCCGCCGGAAGCGTTACCGGTCGCTGCCGCGACGGAAGCGCCGCCCGCCGAGGCGCCGCCCGCCGACGGGGCCGCCGCGAAATCCGGCACGCACGCCTGAGCCATGATGGCCGAGGAAGAAGAGCTCGAGCATGGCAAGATGCCGCTTCTCGATCATCTGATCGAGCTGCGCCAGCGCCTGCTCTACGCCATTCTGTGTTGGCTCGTCATGTTCGCGCCCTGCGCCTATTTCAGCCGCGAGCTCTACGATTTCCTGGCGCGGCCGCTCGCCCAGATCCTGGCCGCCCAATCCGGCGGCCATTTCATCTATACCGATCTCACCGAGAAGTTCTTCACCAATCTGCGCGTCGCCTTCTGGGTGTCGTTCTGCCTGTCCTTTCCCGCCATCGCCTTCCAGGTCTGGCGCTTCGTCGCGCCCGGCCTCTATAAGAACGAGCGCCGCGCCTTCTTCCCCTATCTCTTTGCCACGCCGGTGCTGTTCATCGTCGGCGCCGCGCTGGCCTATTACGTGATCTTCCCGCTGGCCTTCCGCTTCTTCGCCAGCTTCCAGGAGACGGGCGGCAACGGCACCGTCCCGATCGAGCTGCAGCCCAAGGTCAGCGAGTACCTGACGCTGGTAATGCGCCTCATCTTCGCCTTCGGCTGCACCTTCCAGATGCCGGTGCTGCTGACCTTGATGGCGCGCGTCGGCATGGTCACCGCCTCGGGCCTCGCCGCCAAGCGCCGCTACGCCATCGTCGCCATCACCGCCGTGGCGGGGGTGCTGACGCCGCCCGACATCTTCAGCATGGTGTCGCTGATGCTGCCGCTGTTCCTGCTCTACGAACTCTCGATCATCTCCTGCCGCATGGTCGAGAAGCAGCGTGCCAAGCGAGAGGCCGAAGAGGAAGCCGAGCTCGCCGGCAAGGCGCCGGGAAGTTAGGCGCCTGCAGCGAAACGGAGCAAGGGCGCCGTAGACGCCACCCGACGATCCCTTTATAACCGGCGCCGATGTTCGACCTTAAATGGATTCGCGACAATCCCGAGTCCTATGAGCGGGGCCTGGCGCGGCGCGGGCTGACCGGCGCGGCGGCCGAGCTGCTGGCGCTCGACCGGCAATGGCGCGAGGCGCAGACCGAGGCCGAGCAGCTTCAGGCCGAGCGCAACCGGCTCGCCAAGGAGATTGGCGCCGCCAAGGCGCAGGGCCGCGATGCCGCCGACATGCTGCGCCGCGTCGCCGAGAGCAAGGACCGGCAGGCAGCGCTCGAGGCGCGCGCCGGCGCCCTCAAGCTCGAGCTCGACCGCCTGCTCGCGGCGCTGCCGAACCTGCCGGCCGACGATGTGCCGGACGGGTTCGACGAGACGCACAACAAGCTCGTCCGCCAGCACGGCACGCCGCCCGCCTTCGCCTTTCCGGTGAAGGACCATGCGGCGATCGGCGAAGCGCTGGGAATGATGGATTTCGAGACCGCCGGAAGGCTCTCCGGCGCGCGCTTCGTCGTGCTGTCGGGCGCGCTGGCGCGGCTCGAGCGCGCGCTGGCGCAGTTCATGCTCGACCTGCACACGCGCGACTACGGCTACCGCGAAGTGAGCCCGCCGCTGCTGGTGCGCGACGAGACCATGTTCGGCACCGGCCAGCTGCCGAAATTCGCCGAGGATCAGTTCAAGACGACGCAAGGCCTCTGGCTCATCCCCACCGCCGAGGTGCCGCTGACCAATCTCTTCGGCGAGCAGATCCTCGACGAGGCGACGCTGCCGGCGCGGGTCACCGCCTGGACGCCGTGCTTTCGCGCCGAGGCGGGTGCTGCCGGCAAGGACACGCGCGGCATGATCCGCCAGCACCAATTCTCCAAGGTCGAGCTGGTCTCGATCGCGCATCCCGACCGGTCCGAGGCCGAGCACGAGCGCATGACGGCCTGCGCCGAGGAGGTGCTGAAGCGCCTTGGCCTCGCCTTATCGCGTCATGCTGCTCTGCGCCGGCGATATGGGCTTCTCGGCGCGCAAGACCTACGACATCGAAGTCTGGCTGCCGGGGCAGAACGCCTATCGCGAGATTTCGAGCTGCTCCGATTGCGGCGACTTCCAGGCGCGCCGGATGAAGGCGCGCTTCCGGCCGAAGGACGGGAAGGGGACGCGCTTCGTCCACACGCTCAACGGCTCCGCCCTTGCCGTCGGGCGCACGCTCATCGCGGTGCTGGAGAATTACCAGCAGGGCAATGGCAGTGTCGCCGTGCCCGACGCGCTCAAGCCCTATATGAGCGGGCTGGAAGTGATCGGCGGTGTCTAAAGGGTCGATCGATCTCGCCGCCGCGCGCATCCTCGTGACCAATGATGACGGCATCCACGCGCCGGGCCTCAAGCTGCTCGCGACGCTGGCGCGCACGCTGTCGCGCGACGTCTGGGTCGTCGCCCCGGAGCAGGAGCAGAGCGGCGCCAGCCATTCGCTGACGCTGAGCCGGCCGTTGCGCATCCGTAAGCTCGGCGCGCGCCGCTTCGCGATCGACGGCACGCCGACCGATTGCGTGCTGCTGGCGGTCAAGACGATCCTGCGCGAGCATCCGCCCGATCTCGTCCTTTCCGGCGTCAATGCCGGCGCCAATCTCGGCGAGGACGTGACCTATTCCGGCACGGTCGCGGCGGCGATGGAGGCGACGCTGCTGGATGTGCCGGCGATCGCGCTGAGCCAGCATTACGAGGATCGTCGCGCGATTCCGTGGAAGACCGCGCGGACGCACGCCGTGACCGTGATCCGGCGATTGGCGGCGCAACCCTGGCCGCGCAACACGCTGATCAACGTCAACTTCCCGGCGGTGGCGGCGGACAAGGTCAAGGGCATCGTCGCCACGCGCCAGGGCAAGCGCAAGATCGGCGACGGCGTCATCGAGCGCGCCGATCCGCGCGGCCGGCCGTATTTCTGGATCGGCCCGCTGCGCGAAGAGGCGCCGGACATGCCCGGCACCGATCTCAACGCCGTCATCGAAGGCAAGGTATCGCTGTCGCCGATCTATCTCGACCTCACCAACGGCCCGGCGCTGGCCGTGCTGAAGAAGGTGTTCGCGTGAACGACCTGCAGGCGTCGAAGGTGCTGCGGCTGCTGATGGAGCTGCGCGGCCTCGGCATCACCGACGCCCGCGTGCTGGGCGCGATCGAGCGCGTGCGGCGCGAGGCCTTCGTGCCGGCGACGTTTCGCGACCAGGCCTGGGAGAATGTCGCGTTGCCGATCGGGCAGGCGCAGACCATCAGCCAACCGCTGGTGGTGGCGCTGATGACCCAGGCGCTCGAAGTCGGCGAGCGCCACAAGGTGCTGGAGATCGGCACCGGCTCGGGCTACCAGGCGGCGGTGCTGGCCAAGCTGTGCCGACGGCTCTTCACCGTGGAGCGGCATCGCGGGCTGCTCAAGGAGGCGGAGAAGCGCTTTGCCGAGCTCAATATCCACAATGTGACGACGCGCTTCGGCGACGGCGCCAAGGGCTGGCCCGAGCAGGCGCCGTTCGACCGCATCATGGTCACCGCGGCCGCGCCCGAGGTGCCGCAAATCCTGCTCGACAGCCTCGCCGAAGCCGGCATCCTGGTGGCGCCGGTGGGCGAGGAGCGCCGCGGCCAGGTGCTGCTGCGCATCCGCCGGCGTGACGGCGCGCTCGTTACCGAGGATCTCGGCGCCGTGCGCTTCGTGCCGCTGGTGGCGGGCCTGCCGCGCAACAAGCGCGAGTGAGACCGGCGGCCGCGGATGCAGCTGAGACTGACATGATGAGAGCATCGCTCCGCCTGCGTCTTGCGGCGTTGCTGCTGCTGGCGCTTGCCGGTTGCGCGCGCACCGCGCCGCCAGCGCCGGTGGTTGCCGGCGGCAGATCGCCGGCGGCGAAAGGCGCGCTGCGCGGACCGCAGCCGATGGTGGCGCATCCGGACCAGGTTGTGGTGCAACCAGGCGAGACGCTCTACGCCGTCTCGCGGCGCTATGACGTGCCGGTGCGCTCGCTGATCGAGGCCAACAGCCTGGCGCCGCCCTATCGCCTGCCCGCCGGGCGGCACCTCGTGGTGCCGCAGGTCCATCAGCACATCGTCCAGCCGGGCGATACGCTCTACAGCATCTCGCGGCTCTACGGCGTCGACACCAACACGCTGGCGCGCGGCAATGCGCTCGAGCCGCCCTATCGGGTGCGCGTCGGCCAGGCGCTCATCCTCCCGGCGCCGGTGGAGAACGCGCCGGCGCCGGTCATCCAGGCGACCGCGCCAGCCGCCGCCTATGCGGCCGCCGCCGCGCCTGCCGCGCCAGCGCCGCAGAGCGAGTCCCCCGCCGTCGCTACGCCAGCCGACTCCGGACCGGCATCGCCGCCGCCCGAGACGGCGCCGCCACCGCCGGAGGAAAAGCCGGCCGCGGTGCCGCCGACCGAAAAAACCGCGGCTCCGCCGGCCGAGGAGCAGACCGCCGCATTGCCGCCGCCGCCCGCCGCGGCGCCGCGCGAGGGCAGCCGCAGCTTTCTCTGGCCGGTTCGCGGCCGCATCATCGCCAGCTACGGCAACGGCGAAGGCGGGACCCACAATGACGGGATCAATATCGCTGCGGCCGAAGGCACCCCCGTGCTCGCCGCCGATGCCGGGATCGTCGCCTATGCCGGCAACGAGCTGCGCGGCTACGGCAATCTCGTGCTGATCAAGCATGCCGATGGCTGGATGACCGCCTATGCGCATAACGCGGCGCTGCTGGTGAAGCGCGGCGAGAAGGTGCGGCGCGGGCAGACGATCGCGCGGGTCGGCGCCACCGGCGCGGTCGGCGAGCCGCAGCTGCATTTCGAGATCCGCCACGGCACCCGCGCGCTCGACCCGGGCGACTACCTGCCGCAGAACGCGGCGACGGCGGCGCGGGGTTAGCCGTTGGCGATCTGCTTGCCGAGCCGGCCGGCGAGGTCCTGGATGTATTGCCAGGCGACGCGGCCGGAGCGCGCGCCGCGGGTGATCGCCCATTCGCCGGCCTCGGCGCGCAGCTGCTCCGGCGGCACCACCAGGCCGTAGCGCTCGGCATAGCCGCGCACCATGGCGTGATAGGTCTCCTGGTCGCAGGCGTGGAAGCCCAGCCACAGGCCGAAGCGGTCGGAGAGCGACACCTTCTCCTCCACCGCCTCGCCGGGGCTGATGGCGGTCGAGCGTTCGTTCTCGATCATGTCGCGCGACAGCAGGTGGCGGCGGTTCGACGTGGCGTAGAGCACGACATTGGCCGGACGTCCCTCGATGCCACCCTCGAGCACCGCCTTCAGTGATTTGTAGCTGGCGTCCTGCTGGTCGAAGGAGAGGTCGTCGCAGAACAACAGGCAGCGCCGCCGCCCGGCGCGCAGCAGCGCCAGCAGCCGGGGGAGGGTCGGGATGTCCTCGCGATGGATCTCGACCAGCACCAGCGAGCGCGGCGCCGCGGCGTTGACCGCGGCATGCGCCGCCTTCACCAGCGAGCTCTTGCCCATGCCGCGGGCGCCCCACAACAGGACGTTGTTGGCGGGCAGCCCCTGGGCAAAGCGGCGCGGTGTTGTCGAGTAGGATGTCGCGCACCCGGTCGATGCCCTGCAGCAGGGCGAGATCGACCCGGTTGACGCTCGGCACCGGCTCGAGCCAGCTGCGTTCGGCATGCCAGACGAAGGCGTCGGCGGCGTCGAGATCGTTGGCCGGCGCCGCCGGCGGGGCGAGCCGGTCGAGCGCGTCGGCGATGCGCTGCAGCAAAGGTTCGAGCGGCAGCGCGTGTCGGACATGTCTCGGGGGGCTGCGGCGGGCCATGGGAGGCGCGACCCTAAGCGCCGCGCGCCGGAGCGTCAACCCATCGCCACCCGGGCGTGCCATTGCTCTTTCGAGCCCAATTCAGTAGGAATGCGCCGGCTCAATCGAGGAGACGCCGATGTTCATCTCGCCGGCCTACGCACAGGGGCTCGGAGGCAACACCGACACGCTGGTGCAGTTCCTGCCCATCGTGCTGATCATCGTCGTCATGTACTTCCTGCTGATGCGGCCGCAGCAACAAAAGGCGAAGCAGCTCAAGGAGATGCTGGCGTCTCTGAGGCGCGGCGACCGGGTCGTCACCGGTGGCGGCATCATCGGCACCATCGCCAAGGTGGTGAATGACGAGGAAGTCTCGGTGGAGATCGCCGAAGGCGTGCGCGTGCGCGTGGCGCGCAGCACCATCGCCAGCGTCCTGGCCAAGACCGAGCCGGTCGCGGCCAAGGCGGAGAAGGACGAGGCCGACAAGAACGGCGACGACAGCGACAAGACCGACAAGGGCAAGGGTCGCCGCGCCGCCGGCGGCGGCTGAGCCTGCCGACGCAGCGGCGGGGCGATGCTGTATTTCCCGAAATGGCTGGTGGCCCTGATCCTCGCGGCGTGCATCGCTGGCGTGGCGCTGACCATTCCCAACCTGTTCTCGCAGCAGACGGTCGAGCGCTGGCCCAGCTTCCTGCCCAGGAAGCAGGTGAGCCTCGGCCTCGATCTGCGCGGCGGATCCTATCTGCTCTACGAGGTCGATATGCGCTCGGTGCTCACCGAGCGGCTCAACAACGTGATCGACGGCCTGCGCGACGCCTTCCGCACCGCGCATCTGGGATATACCGGCCTCGCCGCCGATAACGACAAGATCGCCTTCACGCTGCGCGAGCCGGAGCGGCTCGAGGAGGTGGGCACGATCGTCAAGAAGGTCGATCCCGATCTCCAGATGACCACTGCCGCCGGCGCGGTGACGCTCAAATTCAACGACGTCGCGCTGCAGCGCGTCGAGCAGCAGATCGTCGACCAGTCGATCGAGATCGTGCGCCGGCGCATCGACGAGACCGGCACCAAGGAGCCGACCATCCAGCGCGAGGGCGCCGACCGCATCGTGCTGGAGCTGCCGGGGGTCGAAGATCCCGAATTCGTCAAGCGCGTCCTCGGCAAGACCGCGAAGATGACGTTCCAGCTCGTCGACGAGAACGTGGCGGCGGTCGACAAGAGCCATGTGCCGCCGGGCGACGAGCTGCTGCCGGTGAAGGATGGCCACAGCCCGCCGGGCGCGACGATCGCCGTGCAGAAGCGGGTCATGGTCAGCGGCGACACGCTCACCGACGCGCAGGCGACCTTCGATCAATACGGCGCGCCGGCGGTGAACTTCAAATTCGACACGGCCGGCGGGCGGCGCTTCGGCGATGCGACCAAGGCCAATGTCGGCAAGCGCTTCGCCATCGTCCTCGACAATGCAGTAATCTCGGCCCCGGTGATCCGCGAGGCGATCCTCGGCGGCCAGGGCATCATCAGCGGCAGCTTCACCAGCGACAGCGCCAATGAGCTGGCGCTGCAGCTGCGCGCCGGTGCCTTGCCGGCGCCGCTCGTGGCCTTGGAGGAGCGCACCGTCGGCCCCGATCTCGGCGCCGATTCCATCCATGCCGGCGCGCTCGCCAGCATCGTCGCCGTGATCCTGGTCGTCTTGTTCATGCTGGTGTTCTACGGGCTGTTCGGCCTCTTCGCCGACATCGCGCTGGTGTTCAACCTGTGCCTGATGATGGCGACGCTGAGCCTGCTCGGCGCCACCTTGACGCTCCCGGGCATCGCCGGCATCGCGCTCACGCTCGGCATGGCGGTCGACGCCAATGTGCTGATCTACGAGCGCATCCGCGAGGAGCTGCGCGGCGGGCGCTCGCTGATCTCGTCGCTGCAGGCGGGCTTCGAGCGCGCCTTCGGCACCATCTTCGACAGCCATCTCACGACCCTGGTGGCCGGCTTCCTCATGTTCTTCCTGGGATCGGGGCCGGTGAAAGGCTTCGCCGTGACGCTTAAGCATCGGCGTCATCACCTCGTTGTTCTCCGCCATCCTGATCACCCGCCTGCAGATCGTCACCTGGCTCAGGCGGACGAAGCCCAAGGCGATACCGATTTGATGTTCCGCCCGCTGATCATCATCCGGCGCATCCCCAGCATCGACTTCATGGGGATGCATAAGCTGGGCTTCGCACTCTCGGCGCTGCTGACGCTGGGCTCGATCGTGCTGTTCCTGGTGCACGGGCTCAATTACGGCATCGATTTCTCCGGCGGCACGCTGATCGAGGCGCGTACGCAAGCTCCCGCCGATCTCGCGGCGATGCGCAGCACGCTCGACGGGCTGGGGCTGGGCGACATCTCGCTGCAGGGCTTCGGCAGCCCCGACGATGTGCTGATCCGCGTCGCGCGGCAGCCCGGCAACGACCAGGCGCAGATGCAGGCGGTCGAGAAGGTGAAGGCCGCGCTGCCCGCCGGCATCGACTACCGCCGTATCGAGGTGGTGGGTCCGAAGGTCGGCGGCGAGCTGATCCAGGCCGGCGTCATCGCCACGGTGCTCGCGCTGGTGGCGATCGCGCTCTATGTCTGGCTGCGCTTCGAGTGGCAGTTCGGCGTCGGCGCCATGCTGTCGACGCTGCATGATACCATCACCACCGTCGGCCTGTTCTCGCTGCTGCAGATCGAGTTCAACCTGACGACGCTCGCCGCCATCCTCACCATCGCGGGATATTCGGTGAACGACACGGTGGTGATCTACGATCGCATGCGCGAGACGCTGCGGAAATACAAGACCATGGATCTCCGCACGCTCATCAACAAGAGCCTCAACGAGACGCTGTCGCGCACCATCCTGACGGTGAGCACCACCACGCTCGCGGTGTTGTCGCTGCTGATCTTCGGCGGACAGGTGCTGCGCGGCTTCAGCATCGCCATGCTCTGGGGCATCGTCGTCGGCACCTACTCGTCGCTGTTCATCGCCGCGCCGATCCTCTTCTACATCCGCCCGCGCCGCACCAGCCAGGCCAAGGAAGGCGAGGCGAAGCCGGCGGAGACGCAACCGGTGTCCTGAGCCATGGATGTGACGCCGCTCATTCCGGCGGACCGCCAGGTGATCGACAGCTATGGCGCGAGCGGCTTCCATGTCAGCGGCATCGGCTATGAGGGCGCGATCCTGGTCTTTCCCGACGCTACCGAGCGCTGGCCGGTGCGCTCGCTCGCCGAGGTGACCGCGGCGAGCCTTAAGCCGGTGATCGCCCGCGGCACGGTGCAGATCCTGCTGCTGGGCTGCGGCAAGCGCATGCAGCCGGTGCCGGCGGCGCTGCGCCAGGCCTTGCGACAGGCCGGCATTGTCGTCGATCCCATGGATACCGGCGCCGCCTGCCGCACCTATAACGTGCTGCTGGCGGAGGATCGCCGCGTCGCCGCCGCGCTGCTGCCGGTCGGCTGATCAGGCCCCTTCGACGGCGATGACGCTGCCGCGCGCCGCCTTCTGGCGCAGCGCGATCAGCGGCTTGTACTCGGCGGAATGGTACCAGCGCTTCAGCGCATCCATGGTGGGGAATTCCAGCACGACGACGCGCTTGGGCGCCCAGCCGCCTTCCAGCACCTCGACCTTGCCGCCGCGGGCAGCGAACCGGCCGCCATATTTGGCCACCGTCGCCGGCACCTCGCGGCGATAGGCGTCATATCCGTCGGTATCGGTCACGTCGATGTCGGCGATAAGATAAGCGGTCATGGCAGTCCTCCGGATGCGAACGCGGCCCTACTTGCCTTGATGCGGCGTTTCAATTAACACTTGATTGTCTTGATATTCATTCTAGTCACTGCCTGGAGGGGGACCTCATGGCAAGAATGAACACGGGGCGGCCGGCTCGAAAAGTCCTGGGAAGTGGGGTCACGGGGCTCGTCGTATCCCTCGCGGTGTTGGCCCTCAATCATTACCTGCCGCCGAGCCTGTGGCACCCGGTTCCTCCGCAGATCGCTTCGGCGATCACTGTCATCGTTTCATTTTTGGCAGGCTATCACCTTTCGCCCGGCGGCGGCGAGCGGATCGAGAATTAGGGGGATGTCCGATGGCCACAATGAACAGCAATACTCCCGTGCGCAAGGTGACGTGGAGCGCGTTCGCCGGCAGTTGCGTCACTGTCGCGGTGTGGGTGCTGAACGCCTATGTCCTGACAGGCGGGCAACAGATTCCCGCCGAGGTCGCCGCCGCGATCACCACCATCGTCTCGTTCATCACCGGCTATCAAGTCTCGCCCGGCAGCAACGAGCAAGTTAACCCCTAGAGGACGAGCCGCATCCGGGATATCGAGACCGCGCCGGCCGTACCCCGTGCGGTCGATCACGACCGCACGGGAAAGCCTGCCGCCTTACTTCGCCCCGCTGAGAGTCTTCGCCACGAACTCCCAGTTGACGAGATGGTCGAGGAAGGTCTGGACGAAATCCGGGCGGCGGTTCTGGAAGTCGAGATAATAGGCGTGCTCCCACACGTCGCAGGTGAGGAGCGCGGCCTGGCCTTGCGCCAGCGGATCGACCGCGTTGGGCGTCTTGGTCACTTTGAGCTTGCCGCCATCGAGCACGAGCCACGCCCAGCCGCTGCCGAACTGGGTGGCCGCCGCCTGCTTGAACTCCTCCTTGAACTTGTCGAGGCTGCCGAAATCCTGGTCGATGCGCTTGGCGAGATCGCCGGTGGGCTGGCCGCCGCCGCGCGGCCGCATGCAGTTCCAGAAGAAGGCATGGTTCCAGGCCTGCCCGGCATTGTTGAAGATCAGCGTCTTCGACTCATCCTTGGCTGTGGCCTTGATCACCGCTTCGAGCGATTGAGTCTCGAACGGCGTGTCCTTCACCAGCTTGTTCAGCGTATCGACATAGGCCTTGTGATGCTTGCCGTGATGAAACTCGAGCGTGCGCGCCGACATATGCGGCTCGAGGCCGTCCTTGGGATAAGGAAGAGGGGGGAGCTCAAAAGCCATGTTTTCCTCGCAGTGACACAGGGATGAAACTAAACGCGACATGCGCCGCCGCTGCATGTAGGGGCGATCCCAAAAAAAGGAACGGGGCCTTGCGGCCCCGGTTCCCGGTCGATGAGACTTTGTCTAGAAGAAGTGCGAGGCTGCCGCCATGGCGTAGAGCATGGGGATCGACAGCATGGTGTTGGTGCGCGACGCCAGCCCGGCGATGCGTCCGGCGCGCTTCTTCTCGGCCGCTTCGGACGGGACGATGCCGAGCACCTTCTTCTGGTTCGGCCAGATGATGAACCAGACGTTGAACCACATGATGGTGCCGAGCCACATGCCGAAGCCGATATCGGTGAAGCGCGGGTTGTGATCGCCGATGCCGAGCTTTATGGCGTTGAGCAGGTAGCCGTTCAGCCCGGCAAGGATCAGGCCGGTGACGATCGTCGACATCGCGCCCCAGCGGAACCAGAACAGCGCCGTCGGCGCGATGAACTTGGTGATGGCGGGCTTCTGGTCGTCCGGGATCTTCGGCATCGACGGCGTCTGGACGAAGTTGAAGTACCAGAGCAGGCCGATCCACATCACGCCGCTCATGATGTGCAGCCAGCGGAAGCAGAACGGCCACCAGTCGTAACTGACGATTTCCATGATGTCCCCCCTTGCGTCAGGCGATGGCGTGGATCAGCAGCACCATGACGATCGTGAGGACGAAGCCGAGAAAGACGGTCGCCCCTAGCGAGTCCAGCGGGTTTTTCATTGTTTCCCCTCCGACAGGTCGAGCATTGTTGTCGCGGGCGCCATCATACGCTCGGAGCGAGTTATCGGCAATTGAATGAACGGCTTGCGTGAGATCGCTGTGACCGACGAGTCGGCAGAAGGCGCGGCCCTCGCCCGGCTGGTGCGGCGGCACGACCATGACCGCTTCCTCACCGCCTTGTTCGCGCCGGCGGTGTCCAGGGCGGCGCTGTTCGCGCTCTATGCGTTCAATTACGAAGTGGCGAAGACGCGCGAGGTGGTGACCGAGGCGGCGCTCGGGCGCATCCGGCTGCAGTGGTGGCGCGACGCGCTCGATGCCATCTATGCCGGCGCCCCGCCGCGCCGCCACGAGGTGGTGACGCCGCTGGCCGCCGCCATTCGCGGCCGCGCGCTGCCGCGCGCGCCTTTCGACGCGCTGATCGACGCGCGCGAGGCCGATCTCGCCGACGAGCCGCCGGCCGACCTGGCGACGCTCGAGGCCTATGCCGAGGCGAGCTCGGCGGGGCTGGTGCTGCTGGCGCTGGAAGTGCTGGGCGAAGGCGGGGCCGCGGCGCAGGCGGCCGGGCGCGCGGTCGGCATCGCCTATGCGCTGTCGGGGCTGCTGCGGGCGGTGCCGTTCCATGCGCGCGCCAGGCGCCTCTATTTGCCGCGCGACCTCGTCGCGGGTGCCGGGCTCGATGTCGACCGCAGTCTGTTCGAGCTCAAGCCCTCGCCGGCGCTCAGCCGCGTGGTCGAAGGGGTGGCGGCGCGCGCCCGCTCGCAGCTCGACGCGGCGCGCGCGCTGCGGCCGTCGCTCTCGCGCGCGGCGCTGCCGGCGCTGCTGCCGGCGGTGCTGGCGCAGGCCGATCTCGCCAGGCTGGCGCGCGCCGGCTACGATCCCTTCGCGCCGGCGGTCGCCCGTCCCGACCCCTGGCGCAGCTGGCGGTTGACGCTGGCGTCGTTGCGGGGACGCTATTGAGGGCCGCGCCGCAATGACCGAGCCGCATGTCAATTCCCTGGGCCAGCCCATCGGCGCGCCGCTGCCGGGCTGGCGGCCGCCGTCGCTGCCGCCGCGCCTGCCGCTGGACGGCCGCTTCTGCCGGCTCGAGCCGCTCGATCCTGAGCGCCACGCGGCCGAGCTCTTCGCCGCCGACCGGCTCGATGCCGACGGCCGCAACTGGACCTATCTGCCGCTCGGACCGTTCCAGCGCTTCGAGGACTATCGCCAATGGATGGACGGGGCTTGCGGCACCGCGGATCCGCTTTTCCATGCCATCATCGATCGCGCCACCGGCCGCGCCGCCGGGGTCGCCGCCTATTTGCGGATTGATTCGGCGGCGGGCGCGATCGAGGTCGGCCACATCACCTACTCACCGCTGCTGCAGCGCCATCCCGCCGCCACCGAAGCGATGTATCTGATGATGCGCCGCGTGTTCGACGAGCTGGGCTATCGCCGCTACGAATGGAAATGCGACAGCCTCAACGCGCCGTCGCGCGCCGCGGCCCTGCGCCTCGGCTTCCGCTTCGAGGGCATCTTCCGCCAGGCCACGGTCTATAAAGGGCGCAACCGCGACACCGCCTGGTTCTCGATCATCGACGGCGAATGGCCGGCGCTGAAGCAGGCCTTCGAGCGCTGGCTCGACCCCGCCAATTTCGACGAGAACGGCAGGCAGCGGCGGAAACTTGCGGAGCTGCGCGACTAGGCCGCGACGCGTACGTCCAGCCAGGCTTCCAGATCGGCGAGCGCGCGGCGCGCCAGCAGCTTTTTTCGATCGCCGCGATTGGCGCGCGTCAGCGTGCCGTCGGGGAGCGGCGCGAAGAGGCCGAAATTGACGTTCATCGGCTGGAAGGTGCGGGCATCGGCGCCACCGGTGATGTGCTCCAGCAGCGCGCCCAGCGCGGTGGTGGGCGGCGGCGGCGCGACTTCCGCGCCCAGGATCTCGGCGGCGGCGAAGCGGCCGGCGAGCAGCCCGATGGCGGCGCTCTCGACATAGCCCTCGACGCCGGTGATCTGGCCGGCAAAGCGCAGCCGCGGCATGGCCTTGAGCCGCAGCGCGCGGTCGAGCAGCCTGGGGCTGTTGAGGAAGGTGTTGCGGTGAAGGCCGCCGAGGCGGGCGAATTCGGCGCCGGCGAGGCCGGGGATGGTGCGGAAGATGCGCTTCTGCTCGGCATGCTTCAGCTTGGTCTGGAAGCCCACCATGTTGTAGAGCGTGCCGAGCGCATTGTCCTGGCGCAGCTGGACCACGGCGTAGGCGCCGCGCTCGCGGCGCGGATCGCGCAGCCCCACCGGCTTCATCGGCCCCCAGCGCAAGGTCTCGGCGCCGCGCTCCGCCATCACCTCGATCGGCAGGCAGCCCTCGAAATAGGGCGTGTCCTTCTCCCAGCCATGGAACTCGGTCTTGTCGCCGGCCAGCAGCGCGGCGATGAAGCCCTCGTATTGCGGCTTGTCCAACGGGCAGTTGATGTAGTCGCTGCCGTCGCCCTTGCCGTAGCGCGACTGCAGCCAGGCGATCTCCATGTCGACGCTGTCGCGATGGACGATCGGCGCGATGGCGTCGAAGAAGGCGAGCGCGTCCTCGCCGGTGAGCGCGCCGAGCGCGGCGGCGAGTGCCGGCGAGGTGAGGGGGCCGGTGGCGATGATGACGCTCTGCCACTCGGCCGGCGGCAGGCCGGCGATCTCCTCGCGCCTGATCTCGATCAACGGCTCCGCCCGCAGCGCCGCTTCCACCGCGGCGGAGAATCCCATGCCGGTCGACGGCGAGCGCGCCGCCGGCAGGCACGCGATGGGCGTCGGCAGCGCGCAGCACCAGCGAGGCGCAGCGCCGCATTTCCTCATGCAGCAATCCCACGGCGTTGTTCTCGGCGTCGTCGGAGCGGAAGGAGTTGGAGCAGACCAGCTCGGCGAGGCTCGAGGTGAGATGCGCCTCGGTGGTGCGCACCGGCCGCATTTCATGCAGCACCACCCCGATCCCGGCGCGCGCCAGCTGCCAGGCGGCCTCGCTGCCGGCAAGGCCGCCGCCGATGATGTGGAGGGGGGGCGAGGAGCTCATGGCGTCGGCCGCGACTATAGGGCGGAGGAGCCACAGCAAAAAGCCCTCTGCGCCGGCGCCGGCCGCGCCTACTATCACTGCATGGACGATGCCACCGCCGCCCGCGTCTACAGCGACCCGCTCGCCCGCTGGTTCGTCACCGAGGCGTATCGGATCACCGATACGGCGCGGCTGGTCGAGGCCAGCGGCGAGCGCCTGGTGGCGGCCGGCATCCCGCTCTATCGCCTCGCTTATTTCCAGTTCACGCTGCATCCGGAAGTCGCCGGGCGCGGCTATGCCTGGCGGCGCGGGAGCGGGGTCCAGTCCGGCACCGCGCCGCACGGGCTGCAGCATGAGGACCGCTATCGCGACAATCCGCTGCCCGCGGTGTTCGAGCAGCAGAAGACCATCCGCCGGCGCCTCGAGCAGATCGACGAGGCGCAGATCCAGGCGCCGATCCTGCGCCAGCTCAAGCAGGAGGGCGCCACCGACTACGTGGCCTTGCCGCTGATCCTGTCCACCGGCCATGTCGACGCGCTGAGCGTGGTCTCGGACCGGCCCGGGGGATTCTCGATGCAGGATCTCGACCGCATGTTCCTGCTGCAATTCGCCTTCACGCGCATCGTCGAGATCCATCGGCTGCGCGACACCGCGATCAACCTGCTCGACGCCTATGTCGGCCACGCCGCGGGCGAGCGGATCCTGGCCGGCGAGGTCAGGCGCGGCGACGGGCAGACGATCGAGGCGGTGATCTGGTATTGCGACCTGCGCGGCTTCACGCGGCTCTCCGACCGGCTGCCGCGCGACGCGATCATCGCGCTGCTCAACGATTATTTCGGCGCCATGGCCAAGGCGGTGACCGATGCCGGCGGCGAGATCCTGAAATTCATCGGCGATGCCATGCTGGCGATTTTCCCGGTGGCGTCCGCGGCCGAGCGGCCAGCTGTCGCGGCGCGGGCACTCGACGCCGCGGCAGCGGCACAGCGCAGCATCGCCGCGCTCAATGCCGGCCGCGCCGCCGCCGCCGCGCCGCTGGTGCGCTTCGGCCTGGCGCTTCATATCGGCGAGGTCATGTTCGGCAATATCGGCGCCAGCGCCCGGCTCGACTTCACCGTCATCGGCCCGGCCGTCAACCGCGCGGCGCGGCTGGAAAAGCTCTGCGGCGCCATCGACCAGCCGGTGCTGGTCTCGGCCGAGCTCGCGGCGCTGCTCGCGCCCGGCCGCGTCGCCCCCCTGGGCCGGCATGCGGTCAAGGATATCGACGAGGCGCCGCTGGTTTTCGCGCCGGTATCGGGAACGGAAAGCGATGCGGCGCCGGGGCGTTGAAGGCGGCGCGCGCATACCGAGGGATTCCGCCTCTCCGACGCATTCCACCGCATTTGCCGGAAAATCGATTTCGCCGCCGCCGCGCTCCGGTTATTCTGATCGCGTAAAACCCGATCGGCGAGCCGGCCACGCGTGGAAGAGTTTCATGACCTGCCGCCGCCGACCGCCGATGGGCGGGTGCGGCAGCTTTACGAGTATTGGCGCGAGATCCATCCGCCGGGCGGCGGCCTGCCGGGAAGGCAGCATCTCGATCCCACCGCGATGCCGACGGCCCTGCTGCCTTTGGTGTGGCTGGCCGATGTGCGGCGCGGGCCGCTGCGCTTTCGCTATCGCCTCCTCGGCACCGAGCAGGTGCGGGTGCTCGGCCGCGACTTCACGGGGTGCTGGATCGACGAAGCCCATGCCGATTTTCCCGGTTCCGCCGCCTACGCCCAGTTCGCCGCCGCGGCCGAGCGCGGCCAGGTCGGCTATCGCAGCGGCCACACCTTGATCATCCTGCCCAAGGATTATCGCTCGATGGAGCGCCTGATCCTGCCGCTCGCCCGCGACGGCAGCGTGGTCGACATGCTGCTGGCCATCTCGGTCTATCACAAGAGCCCCCCATGACCCGGGACGAGGCGCTCGCCGAGGAATTCGCCGACGCGCCGCCGCTCAGCGCCGATGCGCGGGTGCATGATCTCTTCCGCTACTGGCAGGACATTCACCCGGCCGATGGCGGGCTGCCGGGCCGAGCGCAAATCGATCCCACAGCGATACCGAGCCTGTTGCCCTTCGTCTGGCTGGCCGACGTCCAGCGCACGCCCGTGCTGCGCTTCCGCTATCGCCTGCTCGGCACCGGGCACGCGCGTGTCTTCGGCCGCGACTATACCGGGCACTGGCTCGACGAAACCCATGTGAACTTCACGACCTCGCCGGCCTATCGGCAATATCTCGCCGCCGTCGAGCAGCGCCGCGCGGGATATCGCCGCGGCCACACGCTGGTCATGCTGCCCAAGGAGTACCGCTCGATCGAGCGGCTGCTGCTGCCGCTGGCGCGCGACGGCAAAGCGGTCGACATGCTGCTGGCGATCTCGCTCTATCAGCGGCGCTGAGGCGCCGTACGCTCACTGGTGTACCCCAGTGAGTCTAAATTCAGCGTACGCCGCAGACGCAGTCGGAGGCGGCCAGAAGCCAGCAAACCCATGATATTGCTGCACCCCTTCGCCGGCAAGGCTCGGAAATTCAGGCCCGCTTCTTCGCTCGCTTCACCGCATCGCTGCGCGCGAGATAGCTCCGGAGATATTGCCCGGTATAGCTGGCCGGGGCGGCGGCGATCTGCTCCGGCGTGCCGCTGGCGACGACGCGGCCGCCGCCGGCGCCGCCTTCGGGGCCGAGATCGACGATCCAATCGGCGGTCTTGATGACCTCGAGATTGTGCTCGATCACCAGCACCGTGTTGCCCTGCTCGACCAGCGCATGCAGCACGTCGAGGAGCTTGCGCACATCCTCGAAATGCAAGCCCGTGGTCGGCTCGTCGAGGATGTAGAGAGTGCGGCCCGTGGCGCGGCGCGACAGCTCCTTGGCGAGCTTCACCCGCTGCGCCTCGCCGCCCGAGAGCGTGGTGGCGGCCTGGCCGATGTGGATGTAGCCGAGGCCGACGCGCTCCAGCGTCGTCATCTTGTCGCGGATCGCCGGCACGGCGCGGAAGAACTCGGCGCCTTCCTCGACGGTCATGTCGAGCACTTCGGCGATGCTCTTGCCCTTGAAGGTGATCTCGAGCGTCTCGCGGTTGTAGCGCTTGCCTTTGCAGACGTCGCATTGGACGTAGACGTCGGCGAGGAAGTGCATCTCGATCTTGATGACGCCGTCGCCCTGGCAGGCCTCGCAGCGGCCGCCCTTGACGTTGAAGGAGAAGCGGCCGGGTCCGTAGCCGCGCGCCTTGGCCTCGGGCAGGCCCGAGAACCAGTCGCGGATCGGCGTGAAGGCGCCGGTATAGGTCGCGGGGTTGGAGCGCGGCGTGCGGCCGATCGGCGACTGGTCGATGTCGACGATCTTGTCGAGATGCTCGGCGCCCTCGATGCGGTCAAAGGCGCCGGGATGCTCGCGCGCGCCCATCAGGCGCTTGGCCAGCGCCTTGTAGAGCGTGTCGACGACCAGCGTCGACTTGCCGCCGCCGGAGACGCCGGTGACGCAGGCGAAGGTGCCGAGCGGTATGTCGACGGTGATGTTCTGCAGGTTGTTGGCGCGCGCGCCGATGACGCGCAGCGTCTGGCCGAGACGGCCAGCCCGGCGGGTCGCCGGCACCGCGATGCGCTTCCTGCCGGTGAGATATGCGGCGGTGATGCTGTCGGGGCTCTTCATGACCTCGGCCGGCAAGCCCGCCGCCACGACATGCCCGCCATGGATGCCCGCCGCCGGCCCCATATCGATGAGGTAGTCGGCGGTGCGGATCGCGTCCTCGTCATGCTCGACGACGATCACGGTGTTGCCGAGGTCGCGCAGCCGCTTCAGGGTCTGCAGCAGCCGCTCATTGTCGCGCTGATGGAGGCCGATCGAGGGCTCGTCGAGCACGTAGAGCACGCCGGTGAGGCCGGAGCCGATCTGCGAGGCGAGCCGGATGCGCTGGCTCTCGCCGCCCGAGAGCGTGCCGGAGCCGCGCGCGAGCGTCAGGTATTCGAGCCCGACATTGCGCAGGAAGCCCAGCCGCTCGTTGATCTCCTTCAAGATGGGCTTGGCGATCTCGCGCTGCTTCGGCGAGAGATCCTGATCGAGCGAGCCGAACCATTCCGCCGCCGCCAGGATCGACATCTCCGACACCTCGGAGATGTCGAGGGCGCGGATCTTGACCGCGAGCGCCTCGGGCTTCAGCCGCTTGCCGCGGCAGGTCTCGCATTCCGTGGTGTTCTGGTAGCGGCCCAGCTCCTCCTTGAGCCAGGCGCTGTCGGTCTCCTGCCAGCGCCGGTCCATGTTGGGGATGACGCCCTCGAAGGGCCGCGACGTGGTATAGGCGCGCAGCCCGTCATCGTATTTCATCGCGATGTTGGCGCCGTCGGAGCCGAACAGGACGGCGTGGCGCGCCTTTTCCGGCAGGTCCTTCCAGGGATCGTTGGTCGAGACCTTGTAGTGCCGCGCCAGGCTGTCGAGCGTCTGAGAATAATATTGCGAGCTCGAATTCGCCCAGGGCGCCACCGCGCCCTCGCGCAGGCTCAGCCGCTCGTCCGGCACCACCAGCTCGGGATCGAAGAACAGCTTGGTGCCAAGCCCGTCGCAGGCCGGGCAGGCGCCGAAGGGGTTGTTGAAGGAGAAGAGGCGCGGCTCGATCTCCGAGATGGTGAAACCCGAGACCGGGCAGGCGAATTTCGACGAGAAGATCGTCTCCTCGCCGCCATCGGCATTCTCGGCGATGGCGATGCCGTCGGCGAGCTCGAGCGCGGTCTCCAGCGATTCCGCCAGCCGGTTGCCGAGATCGGGGCGCAGCACCACGCGGTCGACGACGACGGCGATGTCGTGCTTCAGTTTCTTGTTGAGCGCCGGCACCGCGTCGATCTCCAGCATCTTGCCGTCGACCTTGACGCGCTGGAAGCCGCGCTTCTGCAGATCGGCGAGCTCCTTGCGGTACTCGCCCTTGCGGCCGCGCACGATCGGCGCCAGCAGATAGAGCCGCGTGCCCTCGGGCAGCGCCAGCAGCCGGTCGACCATCTGCGAGACGGTCTGGCTTTCGATCGGGAGGCCGGTGGCGGGCGAGTAGGGGATACCGACGCGCGCGAACAGGAGCCGCATATAGTCGTAGATCTCGGTCACCGTGCCGACGGTGGAGCGCGGGTTCTTCGAGGTGGTCTTCTGCTCGATCGAGATCGCCGGCGACAGCCCCTCGATGGTGTCGACATCGGGCTTCTGCATCAGTTCGAGGAACTGGCGCGCATAGGCCGAGAGGCTCTCGACGTAGCGCCGCTGGCCCTCGGCATAGATGGTGTCGAAGGCGAGCGAGGATTTGCCCGAGCCCGACAGTCCCGTGATCACCACCAGGCTGTCGCGCGGCATATCGACGTCGATATTCTTCAGATTGTGCTCGCGCGCGCCGCGAACCCTAATGTCTTGCATTGCCGGGATCGACCGTGGGGAAACGAGGAAAGACTATAGCGCCCGCGGGAGGGGGGACGCCATCCCGGCGAGGACGCTCCTCAATATGGCGACCGCCCGGCGAATTGCGAGGGCGGGCCAATATGGGTCGGCCGCCCGCCGCCACGCGAGGGGCGTGCCGCGCGCGTCAACTCGGAATGAATTTCGCGGTTAGATAGACACCGTTACTGATGCCCATGAGCAGGAGGAACCCTTCGGGGATGGTCGGAATTTCGCTGCTCGTCAGGACGCGCAGCGCGACGAAGATCGCCACGATGACGGTGAAGAACAACATCTGAACTCGGGTGACGTCGATTTCGTTCTGACCGTCGCCGGCAACAACCAAGTCGGACCACAATGGAATGCGTGGCCCGGTCGTTGCCACGGCAGTCGTCGCCCATGGACCAAAGCTCGGGGTGGCTCCCGTCGCGGGCGAAGCTGCCGCGGCAATGCGCAGGTCGTAAAGCGTTCGGGCCTGAAGTCCGGCGATTACCGCGCTGTCGATCGTGCTTCCGGCCGCTGACCAGCCGTCATCGCTATCGTGGATACGGTACTGCACTTTGTAGCTGGCGGCGTTGGCCAGAGCGTCCCATATCAGCTCGATCTTGGTGTTGGTCACGTCGAACGGACGGAAGTTGGCGACGATACCAGGTCCTGCAGCCGGCGGTGGTTGGGTCGTGCCTGTCACGAGTACCGCCGCGCCAGGTCCAGCGGCGTTCACCCCGAACACCTGGAACTCGTAAGACGTCTTGCTGGTCAATCCGACCACCCGGAAGCCCGGGCGGGTAAGCGTGCTCGTCGCGGTGAGCCACGGCCCCGGGTTTGCCGCAACGGCGCGGTACTGAACCGTGTAGCTGTCCGGCCGGCCGCCATCGGTCGGTGCCGCCCAATAGAGCCGCACTTCGGTGTCGCCCTCCGGGCCATTGCGCCCGAACCCGACGACGGCGCCCGGTGCCACGGGCCGCGAAGGCGGCGCCGATTGGGTCTCGGTATGGCTTTGCAGCTTCGAGCCGACGGTGGCGACACCGCTGATCCCGAGAAGGACGAGGGTCCCCTGCGTGATGTCGATCAGATTGCCGGAGAGCGCCATCACATATACCGCGCTAGCGCCAATCACGAACGACCAGAGGATGATCTGAAGCTGCGACAAGCTAGCATAGCCGCCCTTTGTCGAGATGATATTCAAAAGCGGATCCGAGCCGCCCGGCACGTCGCGAATCCTTCCGAACGTGTAAAGCACGGTCCAAGCGATAACCACCAGAACGATTGCGACGGTAGCCGAGAAAGGCGGACTGGTGATGCCGACCGGGAGAGTGACGTCCAGCGGCGACCATGCCGTTGCGGGGTTTGCCATGCTCCGCGCCATCACGCGAAAATCGGCGAGCGGCACGATGGCGAGGCCGGTGGAGGCGCCGCCGGCGGCTTGCCCTGAAACGCGGTCAAGCCATCCCCACCGCGCCTCCGAAAGTTCGGGCACCGTTGCAGAGAATGTTGCGGCACCCGCTGTGCCGTTGTCGATCAAGCGGACGGCAGGGCTCTTGACCGGTTTCGCCGTGTCATCCGCCTTCCACCGGAAGCAGGCGATGATTGCCATGTTCTCTGGCGAAAACCCGGTACCGGTGATCGTGAACTTCACCTCGCCGCCGCGCGGCTGCCACACCGTCGTGCGATCGACCGTGACGCTGAGCTTCAGATTGCCTGCCGGCAGGATATCGGATGGCCGGTCGTCGCAAGCCGGCGGTTGCAGTGGCGGCGCTTGTTGCGACGTCGCGGACGGCACTCCTGTCTGGGCATTGGCGGTTGCTGCGACCACCAGCGACAGAACGAAGGTGAGAATCGCCGGTAAGGGGGTGGAAGACGCAATTCTCGACGGCGCCGTTGTCATGGCTCGTGCCTATCTGCTGCGCGCAACCCAATTCGAACGCAAAGACCCGCGATCCGCCGGATGACCTGGCGACCGATGCCAGCGTCGCCAATTGCCGAAGCCGCCACGGGCGAGCGCTACCCACCGCCAGCGCTATGGGTGGTGTTCGGCGGGCAGGGCGGAAAGGTGGCCGTCACCGTCCATGTGCCGTCCGCCGCGCGGGTCTGGGTCACGCTGAGCGGCGGCGGCACGTTCTGCTTGAAGCGCTGCACGACGCCGGCAACGTCGGCGTCGGAAATCCCGGTGATCGTGAAAACCCCGCAGACCATGCCATCCTCCCTCAGGGAACCTTAAGGTCAGCAATTGCCCGCTGCCGATCCGCCTCGAGCGGGGGATCGTCGTTGTCGATGAGGACATCGACCGGGAGCTGCGCCAACGCCGGATCGGTCTTGTCCGCGTTCATCCAATTCTGCAAGGCGGCGAAGTTCGTCGCTTTCGCAACCCAGTCACGCAGCCGGTTGGTGGTCGTTGATGAACTGACCTTACCGGTGCGCAGCTGTCACCCGAGCCTGCACCGCCTGGGCTGCGTCATTGGCGGCGGCGGCCTGCTGGGTGATGTCGGCGATGGCCGCCGGAATGCTGCCGGCATTCTTCAGCGCATCGAGATCGAGATCGGCGCGGGTCAGCGAATATTGCGTGTCGGCTTGAGCGAGCCCGGCAAAAATCGCTGTCTTGGCTTTGGTGCGGTTCGCGCTCATCTGCGCCAGCAGCGCCGGCAGCGTTTTCTGATAATAAAGGTCCCTGTTCACGACCGCCTGCGCGCCGACGACCCCCGCGGAGGCGGCGGCGAGCGCGGCTTTCGTCGCGGTGCCGCCCGTCGTAGCGGCGATACCGCTGAGGATAAGAACTGTCAGATCCGAGCCGAGCGAGAAGGAATTGCCGTATTGAAAAGTTGCTTCTCGAACCGATCAAACTCGATGTCGTAGGCGTGGACGCGGCTCAGAACGATGGTATCGCGCAGCTGCTGGCGCTTGTCGGCGTTGGTCTCGCTGCTGTAGGCCGCCTCCTTGGCCGGATCGAAATAGGCCTTCAAGGCGTCCAGCGTGACGCTCGTATCCTCGGATTTGGCGGACAGCCTTGGAAGGTCGACAGGACGCGGCCGCCGCCGCTAGAGCCAGCCAGAATAGCCCGCGCGGCGCGCGGCCAATCACTCGGACTGTACCCATTCCCCTTGCCTCGCAAGCCGTGCAGGCAACGCTGGCACGCGCGCCGGAACAGATGTTGCCGGCATCTTTCCTCCCTGGGTTCTCCCCTCGTGCCCATCGAGAGATGCAGCAAATGGGGGAGTTTAATTTCGGATTGGCAACTTTATGGCAATCCAGAACATACCCATGTGACGGCCATCACACCCCCGTCGCGTCCGCGGGGTGCCGTCGACGGGTCATGCCTTGTGTGCGGTCGCGCCGCCGCTACCGCGTAATCTCATCGAGGAGGAAGCGGGCGGTCTCGTCGCGGAAGATGTCGCTGTGGGCGCCGCCGCCGGTGAGCGGCTCGCTGCAATTGATCATGTAGCTGGCGTCGAAATAGCGCACCGGCTGCGATCGCTTCGGATCGGCCGCGCCACCGGATGGCGGCGCCTCGTATAACGTGCGGTTCGGCAGCTTCGGGTCGTAGTCGCTCGTGCTTGGGGCCGCAATTGCAGCCCGTAGGCGCTGTTGTTGGCGTCGTTGCCGGCGAAGCGCAGCCGATCCGCGCGACCGTGAGGGGATGGCGCAGGACGACGTCAGATTTTGTGAATTTTCCCGGCAGACCGCATCGAAGGTTGCGACATCGCCGGCGAGCGGCCCCAGATCGCCGCCGACACCGCGGAATCATAATAGGACGAGGTGAGGGTGACGCGCGGCTTGCCGCTGCCGAAATGCCAGTCGAGCGTGCCGGCATCGTCATGGAATTGATCGGCTGCATCGGTGAAGAGCGTGTAGATCTCGAAGGCGCCTTCGAACAGGATCATCCCGTCGCGATCGGTGAATTGCGGCGGCGCCGTCAGGTCGATCGCCTTCGCCGCGTTCACCAGCGCCCGCGCGCCGAAGCTATGGCCGAGGAGGACGACGCGCGGCGATGTCGGCTCTGCCTGGCGGATCTTCAGGACTTCCTCGATGACATAGCTGATGGCATGGGCCCCGACCTCGTCGGCCTCCGCGGCCTTGAACGGGAAGCTGAGGCCGCGCACCACGGCATTGGGGACGACGGACCAATCATCGAGCTGCCATTCCGACGGCCAGCTCACGCCGATCACCAGGGGATGAAAATCCAGATGCAGCCGCTGCGCCTCATCCATCAGGTGGCCCGCGAGCGCGCTGAAATTGTTCAGCGCTTCCTCCTCTTCGGTGTTCCAGCCCATCACCATGACGATGATGTCGGTGAAATGCCCGGCGCGCAGGACCTCCGCGAGGTCGACCGTCAAGCCGGTGAAGGCGTTAGCATCGGATGCCCGAGTAAGGCTTGCATTCGGGCAGAGATCGAAGACATGGTGCGCGGAGTCCGCATCCGCCGCGCCGGAGCCCACGGCGTGCGGTCGGTGTCGATCATGGTGTAGAGCACGCAGGAGGCGCCGGCCGGCCGGGCGGCGGGCCGGCGGCGCTCCCGTCGTAGCGGACGACATGGGCGATGTAGAAGCCGGTATTGCGCGGCAGCGGCGTGCCGTTGAGGCTTGGAGGGATCGTCGCCGCGGGATGGACCTTTTCGATGCCGAGCAGGTAGCCGGGGCTGCGCAGCCTTCGCCGCGCGGCTTGAACAACGCGGAATGCCAGATCCTGAGGTCGCTGTCATACCAGGTCGTCAGACCCCCAGCTGCTTTTCGGCCGGGTGGAGAAAAGCGTCGGGCCCGCATCCGGCGAGCGCCAGGACGAGGGGGACGATCGAGAGGAAATGGCGGCCCGCAGCTGCGCGCATGGCCTTGCTCTCCCGCCCAGGATCGGTGCGGCGGGGAAAGGCTATCGCAAGTTTAGAGATAATCGCAACGTGAATTGCAATTTCTTGTAGTCCATAGGCGCCTAAACTTGGCCGCGCGGCGGCACCTCGCGCGGCGTCACCGCGAGCTCGCGCTTCTCGGCGCGGCGCAGCACCGTCACCGCCGCGGGCAAGCCCACGCGCTCCTCGGTCATGAGGCGGTGCAGCTCGTCGACGGTGCCGACGGGCTCGCCGGCAAAGCCCACGATGATGTCGCCCGAGAGCAGCCCGGCCTGGCGCGCGGCGCCGTCGGCGGCGGTGGCCTCGACGCGCACGCCGCTGTCGCGCGCGAGATCGTGGAAGCGCACGACGCGGCGCGGCAAGACGATGTTCTGGCCGGAGAGCCCGATATAGGAGCGCCGTACGCGGCCGTCGCGGATGAGGCGCGCGGCCACGAACTCGACCGTGTTGGCGGAGATCGAGAAGCAGATGCCCTGCGCCATGGCGATGATGGCGGTGTTGATGCCGACGACCTCGCCGGCGGCGGTGACCAGCGGCCCGCCGGAATTGCCGGGATTGAGCGCGGCATCGGTCTGGATGACGCTGTCGATGAGCCGGCCCGAGCGCGCGCGCAGGCTGCGGCCGAGGGCGCTGACCACGCCGGCGGTCACTGTCGCCTGGAAGCCGAAGGGATTGCCGATGGCGACCACCAGCTGGCCGACGCGCAGCTTGCGGGCATCGCCGAGGCGCGCGAAGGCCGGCGCCTCGCCGGCGAGCCGCAGCACAGCGAGATCGGTGTCGGGATCGTCGCCGACCAGGCTGGCCGCCATGACGCGGCCATCGGGGAAGGTCGCCTGGAGGCGCTTGCCCCCGGCCACCACATGGCTGTTGGTGAGGACATAGCCGTCCGGGGTGAAGACCACGCCCGAGCCGGCGCCGCCCTGGCCGTTGGCAGAGTTCGACCTGGAGATGGAGCACCGCCGGGCCGACATCGTCCACGGCGCCGGTCACGGCGCGCGAATAGGCGTCGAGCAGCGCCAGATCAGAGGCCGGGCCGGGGTCGGAGCTGTTGCTTTCGTTCTCTTTATGTTCTAGGATGCTGATGGGCGAGAGGGCGTTCATGGTACCGCCTTGTGAGGCCGCAGGCGCGGCCGGTTGCCGGGATGAGGCTCTAGATGGGAATCCCGCGACCCTGCGCCTAGTCCGCCCTCGTTGCGTCAGGGCGGCAGGCGGCTAAGATAGGGAAGCCGGCGCGCCAGAGCCGTCTTGCTCGCAGCAAATCAAACCGAAGGCAGGCATCATGGCCGGAAGCGTCAACAAGGTGATTCTGATCGGCAATCTCGGCCGCGACCCCGAGATCCGCTCGACCCAGGACGGCACCCGTATCGCCAATTTCTCCGTCGCCACCTCCGAGAGCTGGCGCGACAAGGCCAGCGGCGAGCGCAAGGAGCGCACCGAGTGGCACCGGGTGGTGATCTTCAACGACCGGCTGGTCGACATCGTCGAGAAGTACCTCAAGAAGGGCGCCAAGGTTTATATCGAAGGCGCGCTCCAGACGCGCAAATGGACCGACAATTCCGGCCAGGAGCGCTACACCACCGAGGTGGTGCTGCAGCGCTTCCGCGGCGAGCTCACCATGCTCGACGGCCGCAGCGGCGGCGGTGCCGGCGCCGGCGCCGGCGCCGGTGGCTATGGCGAGGATGCGCCGGCCGAGGATTTCGCCACCGCGAGCAGCGGCGGCGCCGCCCCGCCACGGGCCGAGCGGCGCGCGCCGGTGCAGGAGCTCGACGACGAGATTCCGTTCTGAGGGTTTTCCGCGCGTCACATGTCTCCGCTCCGTGAGAAGGATTACCACGGAGACACGGAGGTCACGGAGAAGCGAAGGATGGCGCGCTTTGCGCGCCCTACACCTGTTCTTCTCCGTGTCTCCGTGGTGAACCTCTTTGCCCAAATGCGATAGCCCTGCCCTCGAGTAGTCCGCGCTGTGCGGGCTTTCGCGATTGCGAGAGCAATCGCTGGCGCCCGCCGCGGACAAAGGCGCTGTGCGCCTTTGCCTAGGCCTCCCAATCCCTGAGCATGCGCTGGCGCTGGCGCTCGTCGGGCATGGGGCCGGCGCCGGCGGCGAGGTCGTCGGCCATGTGGGAGGGGCTTGCGGTCGCCGGGATGACGCAGGTGACGGCAGGGTGGCCCAGAATGTATTTCAGGAAATATTGCGCCCAGCTGTTGCAGCCGATCTCCGCGACCCAGGCGGGGAGAGGACGGCGGCCGAGGTCGCGGAACAACGCGCCTTCCTCGAAAGGCTGATTGACGATGACCGCGACGCCGCGCGCCGCGGCCATGGGCAACAGCCGCGTCTCGGCATCGCGCGTCGCAATCGAATAGCCGAGCTGAACGAAATCGATGTCGGGCTCGCGCTCGAGAATGCCGGCGAGATCGGCGAGCGCGCCGGTGGTGTAATGGGTGATGCCGATATAGCGGATGCGGCCGGCGGCCTTCATCTCCCGGAGCGTCGGCAGATGCGTCTGCCAGTCGAGGAGATTATGGATCTGCATGAGATCGATGATCTCGGTCCGCAGCAGCGCGGCCGAGCGCCGCATCTGCTCGATGCCGCGCTCGCGGCCGCTGGCCCATACCTTGGTCGCCAGGAACGCCTTCGGCCGGGCATGCATCGCGGCGAGGAGGTCGCCGGTCACCGCCTCGGCCCGGCCATACATCGGCGAGCTGTCGATCACCCGGCCGCCGGAGGAAAACAGCAACTGCAGAACCTCGGTCAACGGCCGGCGGGACGCCGTGTCGGCGGCCACATCGAAGGTCTGCCAGGTGCCGAGTCCGATGACCGGTATGGCTTCGCCGGTCCGCGGCACGGGACGCGTCGTCATGGTGAGCTTGCTCATGCTGCCATCGCTGGTCAGGGGTTGCGGCGCTGCCGCGCGAGTGCCAACGCCCTTCGCGAGGGAAAGTCGCGGCGCCGAAAAGCCCGCGCAGGAACTGCGCGCGCGAGACGCCGGCGCGCTTTGTCACTCGTGTGGCCATACGCCGCAAACAATACCGCCGACGGCGTGTTTGCGAAACGGAATGGCTGACCCGCGTGGCACGCAAGCGCCGCGGACAAGCGGCTAGTCCGCCCGGTGCGGCTTTCGCGATTGCTGCGCAATCGCTGGCGCCGCTCCCGACGAGCGCAAGGGCGCTCGCGGGGGGCGCTAGCGAGATCGTGACGTGGCGAAACCCGTCCGCCATCGTATGGTGGGCGAAAGCACTGCAGGGGGGATTCTGCCATGGCGCATGATCCAGCATCCGGACTCGATCGCCGCGCGTTTCTGAAGCTCGGATCGGCCGGCATGGCCGCCGGTATCCTTGCGGGCCGGCCGGGGGTCGCCGCGGCGCAAGGCGCCGATGTCGCGTCGCTGAAAATTGCCACGATCGGCGCCGGCCGCGAAGGCGGCGCGCTCGGCACGCTCTACGCCAAGCAAGGCCACAAGGTGATGTTCTCGTCGCGCCATCCCGAGGAGTTGAAGGAGCTGGTCGCCGCTGCCGGTCCGACGGCGCAGGCGGGAACGGTCGAGCAGGCGGTCGCCTTCGGCGATGTCGTGCTCGTCGTCGTGCCCTATACCGCGCTCGAGCAGATCGGCCGCGATTACGGCAAGGCGCTTGCCGCCAAGCCGCTGGTCTTCGACGTCTCCAATCCGATCGCGCGGCGCGACGGCGAGGACATCGTCAAATGGGTCGCCGAGCAGGGCGGCGCCGGCCTCGCCAGCGCGAAATTGCTGCCCGGCGCCCGTCTGGTGCGCGCGTTCAATGCCATCGGCTCCGGCACGCTGGTCCAGGACGCCCATCGCCCGGGCACGCCGCTGGGCATTCCGATCGCCGGCGACGACGCACAGGCGATCGCGCTGGCATCGAGCCTGATCCGGGAAGTCGGATTCGAGCCGGTGCTCGTGGGCGGCCTGCCGATGGGCAAGTATCTCGTGCCGGGGACGCCGCTGGGCGGCGAGCATACGCCGGACGAGATCCGGCAGATCGCCGCCAAATTGACATGACCGATCGCGCAGGCCGGATTTGACTGAACGCGATCCCTCCGCCGAGCCGGCGGCGGCGCATCCCTTTGCCTTTCGGCTGCTGCAGCGGGTGGTGGCGGTGCGGCCCGAAGAGGTGCGCGCGGTGCTGTGGTGCTGGCTCTATATCTTCGCGGTGCTGTCTTCCTATTACATCATGCGGCCGATCCGCGACCAGATGGGGATCGCCGGCGGCGTCAATAATCTGCCCTGGCTGTTCGCCGGCACGCTCGGCAGCATGATCCTGCTGAACCTGCCCTTCTCGTATCTCGTCAAGAAGCTGCCGCGCAGCCGCTTCGTGCCGCTCACCTATCGTTTCTTCGCCGCCAACATCCTGCTGTTCGCGGCGGCGCTGTGGCTGGCGGGACCGGGGCAGACGGTCTGGGTCGGCCGCATCTTCTTCATCTGGATCTCGGTCTACAACCTCTTCGTCGTCTCGGTGTTCTGGCAGCTCAATGTCGATCTCTTCAGCCCCGAGCAGGGCAAGCGGCTGTTCGGCTTCGTCGCCGCCGGGGCGACGATGGGCGCCATCGTCGGCGCCGCCATCACCGCGAGCCTCGCGCGCTACGTCTCGCCCACGCCGCTGCTGATCGGCGCGGCGCTGCTGCTGGAGGTGGCGGTGTTCGCGGTGGGACGGCTCGCGCAGGCTCTCGCCGGCGCTCCACCGGCATCCGCAAGCGGACCCCCGCGAGAAGGCGGCCGAGCGGCCGGTCGGCGGCAGCATCATCGCCGGCATCGGCCACGTGCTGGGTTCGCCGTACCTGCTCAATGTCGGGGGATTCCTGCTGCTCTACGCCATCACCTCGACGTTTCTCTATTTCCAGCAGGCGGCGATCGTCAGCCACAGCTTTGCCGATCGCGGCGCGCAGACCCAGTTCTTCGCGACCATCGATCTCAGCGTCAACATGCTGACGCTGGCCGTTCAGCTGTTCCTCACCGGCCGCATCATCCTGCTGCTCGGCGTCTCGCTCTCGCTGGCGATCCTGCCGGCCTTGACCATGATCGGCTTCGGCACGCTGGCGCTGGCGCCGACGCTGGGCGTGATCGCGGTGTTCCAGGTGCTGCGGCGCGCCGGCGATTACGCGATCGCGCGGCCGACCCGCGAGGTGCTGTTCACGGTTCTCCCGCGCGAGGACCGCTACAAGAGCAAAGGCTTCATCGACACCGTGGTCTACCGCCTGGGCGATCAGGTCGGTGCCTGGTCGGTGGTGCTGCTGGGCGGGTTCGGCTCGCGCGGCGCGGCGCTGGTCGCCATCGGCTTTGCCGCGCTGCTGGCTCGCTAACGGGCTCTGGCTCGGCCGCCGCCAGCGTGTGCTGGAGGCCGAGCCGGTGCCGGCAGCGGCTGGCGACTAACTGGGGACTACCTATTGAGGTTGCGCAGCTAGCTCTCCAATAAATCCGTCATGGCGCGCTCGAGATGGCGCAGGCTGTTGCAGACGCCGGCGTAATGGCAGAAGGGGCGGTAGCGCAGCATGTCGCTGTCGCCGGAGCCCCAGAGCGACAGCGGCTCGGGGTTGAGCCAGATCACGCGCTTGCAGCGCTTCTGGATCGCCTCGAGGATGTCGGTGCGCGGGTTGGCGTAGTTGCCGCGGCCGTCGCCCAGGATGATGACGCAGGTCTGGCGGTCGAGGAGGGGAAGCCAGCCGCGCTCGAAATCCTCGAACGAGCGGCCGTAATCGCTGGAGCCGAAGCCCACCTCGCGCAGGATGGCGGCGATCGCCGGCTCGATGTCGTGGCGCTCGAGCAGCTCGCTGACCTCGACCAGGCGGTTGGAGAAGGCGAAGGCGCGCAATCCCCCCATCACCTCGTGCATGCTGTAGAGAAACAACAGCAGGAAGCGCGCCACCGCGGCCACGGACCCGCTGACGTCGCAGAGCGCCATCACCTTGGGCCGCTCGATCTTCTGCCGCTTCCACGAGGTGCGGAACAGCATGCCGTCGGTCGCCATGTTCTGGCGCAGCGTGCGGCGCAGATCGAGCTGCCCGCGCCGCGCCCGCCGGCGGATTCGGGCGTGCCGCGAGGCCAGGCGCTTCGCCAGGCTGCGCACCAGCACATGCATGCGCTGGAAGTCGCTGCGGTCGAGCTGGGTCAGCTTGGCGGCGGTGAGGAACTCCTCGCGCATCGCCCTGGTCCTGCCGGTGGCATAGATCGCAAGCTGGCGGCGGACGAAGTCGCGCACGCCCTCGCCGAGACGCCGGCGCTGCGCCTCGAGCCGGTCGGCGCGCATTGCCGCGTCCGGCGCCGCCTGCCGGCGCAGCGCTTCGATCTCGCGATCGAGCGCCTCGAGTCCCATCTCGTTGAGGATGCGCCGGCCATAGATGTTGGCCTGGGTGAAGAAGCTGATCTCGGAGATGCCGACGCCGTTGGCCGCCGCCTCCATCGCCGCGGCGAGCGCCGTGCCGTCGCCGTCGAGCAGCATCCGCCCCAGCGCCGAGCCGTCCTCGCCGCGATCGCCGGCGGGCGGCGGCTCGCTATCGGCGGAAAGCGCCGGCAGCGCGTCGCGGGTGAAGAAGAGCTCGAAGCATTCGGCAAAGGCCGCTTTCTCGGCCTCGGTCTTGGCCAGCACCAGCCCCAAGGCGTCCTTCACCGTCGCGCGCTCGGCAAAGCCGGTGACCGCCACGGTGGCGAAGGCGTCGATGCTCTCCGCCACCGAGACGCGCACGCCGCTGTCGCGCAGCGCCTGGAGAAAGCGCAACAGCGGCGCCGCAAAGGCGGCCGATTTCGTCGGCGCGATCGTGCTTGCCGCGCTCACACCAGCTCGCCGCTGTCGCGCCGCGCCTGGTAGGTGAAGGCCGCGAGCTTGTTCTCCACCGCCTTCACATCACCTTCGAATTTGAGCAGCACGTTGAGCGTGTCGCGCACCATCTCGGCGTCGAGATGCTCGGCATGCAGCAGCAGCAGCACGCGCGCCCAGTCGATGGTCTCGCTCACCGAGGGCAGCTTGCGCAGATCCTCGCCGCGCAGCAGCTGGATCAGCGCCACGATCTGGCGGCGCAGCGTCTCGGAGACGCCGGGCACCTTGATCGCGATGATGCGCTCCTCGAGCCTGGGCTCGGGGAAGCCGATATGGAGGTGCAGACACCGCCGCTTCAGCGCGTCGCCGAGATCGCGCGCGTTGTTGGAGGTGAGCACGACGAAAGGCGGCACCGCGGCGCGGATGGTGCCGATCTCCGGCACCGTCACCTGATAGTCCGACAGGATCTCGAGCAGGAAGGCCTCGAACTCCTGATCGGATTTGTCGACCTCGTCGACCAGCAGCACCGCGCCGGCGGGCTGCTGCAGCGCGCGCAGCAGCGGCCGCGGCTCGAGGAACTGCTCGGAGAAGAAGATATCGCCGGCGCCGTGCAGCTTCTTGATCGCGGCGCTGAGGCTCTTGACGCCGCTCAGCTCCTCGCCGAGCTTGTCTTTCAGGATCTGGGTGTAGAGCAGCTGCTTGGCGTATTTCCACTCGTAGAGCGCCTTGGCTTCGTCGAGCCCCTCATAGCATTGCATGCGGATGAGCGGCAATCCCAGAAAGGCGGCGCTCGCCTTGGCCAACTCGGTCTTGCCGACGCCGGCCGGACCCTCCACCAGGATCGGCTTCTGCAGGTGCTGCGCCAGGAACACGGCGGTGGCGATCTGGCGGCTGCAGATATAGCCGGCGCCAGCCAGCCCGGCGATCACCGCGTCGATCGCGGCGCGGGTCGAATGATCGAGGTCGTTCATGAGGGCGTTTGGTCCAAAAGGGCGAGGCCGAGCCGGGTCTGCTGGGTGAGGCGGGGGTCTTTGGCGATATCGAGGGATTTCCCGAGGTCGCGCAGCAGCGCCGCTTCCGCCGCGCTCCAGACGAAGTCGAGGCGCGCGGCCAGCGCCTGCAGCCGCTCGAGCAGAAGCTGCGTCAGCACGCGCGCGCCCACCAGTCGGGCCTGCTGTTCCGGCGCATCCTCGGCTGCGTCATCGAGCGCCTGCGCCAGGGCGAGCGCCAGCGCGTCGAGCGCGGCGACAAGTCCGGCGAGCGCGCCAAGCTCGGCGGCCGCCGCGCGCGCCGAGCTTGGCGGCGCCAGCGCCGCGGCATGGTCGAGGAGGTGATGCAGCGCGCCGGCGAGCTGGCCGGCGGATACCGCATCCTCGACGGCTCGGAACGGGATCGACATGGTCTCGAAGGCGCCGCCCGCGATGCCGATCAGCGCGGCCTGCGGCACGGCGCATTCGGCAAGAAGCAGCCCGCAATGCGGCGCGGGACGCAGGAAATCCACTTCCGGCCCCGGCACCAGCGTCAGGCCGGGGGTGTCGCGTGGCACCAGGAAGGCCGAGAAGCGCTTGCGCCCGGCTTCGACGTCGCTCACTGCCAGCACGATGAAAGCGGCGGCGATCGGCCCGTTGGTGACATAGGCCTTCTCGCCGGCGAGCCGCCAAGCATCGCCCTCGCGCCGCGCGGTGCTGGCGAGATGCTTGGGATGGGCGCCGGCGCCGGGCTCGGAGATGGCGATGGCGAGCGTGGCTTCGCCGCGCGCGATGAGCGGCAGCCAGCGCGCCTGCTGCGCCGGGCTGGCGAAGCGCTGGAGGAAGAAGCGGGCGGTGAGGCAATGGCCGAGCCAGGCGCTGGCGAGGCCGAGATTGCCGCCGCCGCGCACCAGCGCCGCGCCGGCGAGCGCGAGATCGAGATAGCTGCCGCCGCGGCCGCCGAACCGCTCCGGCGCGGCGATGCCGAACAGCCCGGCCGCCCCCAGCGCCGCCCAGAGGTCGCCGGGAAACGGCCCCGGCCGCGCCAGCGCCGCACGCCGCGGCGCCACATGGCGCAGGGCGAAATCCGCCATTGTCGCCGCGCCGTTTCCCTCGGGATCCATGGCGGCTCTTAGCGGCCATGGGCGGTCGCGGAAGTGCCGCGCGGCCAGTACCGATTTCTTGTCGCCAGTAAGCGGTCGGCGAGGATTCCCCGCGGAAGGCAGGGCGATTGCATGTCCCGTCCGGCCGGCGGTGAGAAGGATTGACCAGGGAGGCGCGGAGGTCACGGAGAAGCGAAGAATGGCGCGCTTCGCGCGCCCAACGCAGTTTTTTCTCCCCGCCCTCGTCGATCCGCTTCGCGGCTCGACCTCCGTGGTCAACCTTCTATGCCCGCTTGCGATAGCCCTGCCGCGGAAGGGGTATGTCGGGAGATGGACCGGAATTTGATTATTTGAGGCCGCACCGCGGCGATCGCGCCGGGAGGCGCCGGCGGTTCATCGGCGCGTGAACCGCGAACCGTTCCGCGGACCACTTTCCAGGCAGCTCTTCACGCGCCGGACAAGGTCGTCGATTTCGAACGGCTTCGGAATGACTTCGGCTGCCCCCAATTGTTGCGCCATCCGCAAATAGAAATCTCTCTTGTCGTCGCTGTCGGAGGAGGTTGAGCTGAAACCGGCGGAGGCCGCGATGATCTTGGCTTCCGGCTTCAGCGTCAGAATCTCGCGGATCGTCTGGAAGCCCTCCTGGTTGGGCATGAAGACGTCGGTGATCACCAAATCCGGCTGGTCGCTGGCGAACTTCTTGACCCCCTTGGCGCCGTCTTCGGCGACGACAACCTCGTATCCCTCATCCTCCAGAAGGTAGACGAGGGTCTGACGAACTTCGGGATCATCCTCAATGATAAGAATTTTCGTCATTAAGAGCCCTTCACCCACCGTTGAGGCAGGATACGCTTACCCGACCGGCGATTGCAGCCATTGTCTCCGACTCGGGCTGTATTATTATACTCGCCCCGCCGGCGGATTTGAGGCCCGGAATAATTAACCCCGCGTTACCGCGTTCTTCACAAAATTGCATGGTCCTTCCGTCATAATGCCAGGAATAGCCGCAGTCGTCCCACATCATAAAGTGTTATTAATAGATAAGATCACTTGATCGTTGATAATCCATGCGTGGAGGTCGATGACGAACGGATCATGGAAGTGCAGGCCGTCGGCGAGGTTCCGAATGCAAGCAAGGTTGCGCCGAAGCGCGGCGCGATCGCCAGATTCGTCGCGCCCTTGCGACGGATGACACTGACCCTTCGCATGTTTCTGCTGGCGTTCATCGCCGTCCTGCCGGCGCTCGGCATCCAGGCCTACAACGAATACGATCTGAGAAAAGTGCGCGAAGACGAAATGCGGCACGAAGTCGTGCAGATCACCTCGCAATTCGGCCACGAGATGGGCGAGCTGCGCGAAGGCGCCCGCCAGCTGCTTCTGGCGCTTGGTCAATTGCCCGTGGTCCAGCAGCGCGATGCCGGCGCCTGCAGCGTCCTCTTCGCCAGTCTGAAGCAGAGCTACGTGAGCTACAATCTGATTGGCGCCACGGATGTCCAGGGCAACATCTTCTGCTCGAGCGCGCCGAAACCCCATGCGTCAGTCGCAGATCAAGCATTTTTCGCACGCGCCATGGCGCTGAAGGGCGATTCCGAAGTTGCCGTCGGCAATTACTGGGTCGATCCCGGGACCGGCCAGAAATCGATTCAATTCGCTCATCGCTTTTATGACGATCAGGGACGCTCGGCGGGGGTCGTGTTTGCCGCGCTCGATCTCGACTGGCTTTCCGAACACCTCCGGGACCGGAAACTGACCGCGGGCCAGTCGATCCTGATCGCCGATCGCGAGGGCAACATCATCGCGCGGCTGCCGCATCCGGAGCAACTGGTCGGCAAGAACATGCGCCAGACCCATGAAGCGATCATGGACGGGCGCACGACGGGATGGGAGGAAGCCGTCGGGGTTGACGGCATAACGCGAATTTTCGGCTATCTGCCCGCCCAGCTCCCGCCCTATGACTTCTTCCTCAGCGCCGGCCAGTCGAAAGCGGAGGCGTTCACGCCGATCGACAACGCCACACTGCGCGGCGTCGGATTGATCCTTCTCGGCTTCCTGCTGGCGATCTTCGCAGCCTGGTATGGCGGGCGCATTTTCATCCGGCGTCCTATTGATGCCCTGCTCGAAGGCGCCAACAAGTGGAGCAAGGGAAACTATGACGCCCGGGTTCCGGTACAGGAATCCGGCACCGAGATCAGCCGCCTGAGCATCGCTTTCAACGACATGGCCCAGGCGCTGGCGGCGGATGCCAAGGCGCAGATGCAGGCCGAAGAGAAGTTGCGGCAGGTGAATGCGTCGCTCGAAGATCGCGTGGCGCTGCGCACGACCGAGCTCGCCCAGACCAACCAGCAGCTCAAAGCCGAGATCAAGGAACGCGAGCGTATCCAGGCGGATCTGCTGCACGCGCAAAAGATCGAGGCGATCGGGCAATTGACCAGCGGCATCGCGCATGACTTCAACAACCTGCTCACCGCGATCCTCGGCAATCTCGAGATTGCCCGTCGTCGGGTGCGGGACAAGCGGGTCCTCGAAGTTCTCGACACCGCGACGCGGGCGGGCAAGCGCGGCGCGAGGCTGGTCGGCGATCTCCTGACATTCTCGCGCCGGCAGCGCCTGCAATTGGATCCGCTGGACGTCAACGCCACGATCGAGAACGCGCAAGAGCTTCTGAAACGCTCGATCACCTCGATCATCCGCACCGAAATGAAACTCGGGAGCGGATTATGGCGGGCCATGGGAGAGGGCAGCCAGCTCGAGCTCGCGGTGCTGAACCTGGCGATCAACGCGCGTGACGCGATGCCGAGCGGCGGCACCTTGACCATCAGGACCGCCAATATTCCGGCCGGCGATCCGCGCCTGCCGATGGATTTGACGGGCGATTGCGTCATGGTCGCGGTCGCTGATACCGGGACCGGCATGACCGAGGAGGTCCGCACCAAGGTGTTCGAGCCCTTTTTCACGACCAAAGGCCTTGGCAAAGGCACCGGGCTCGGACTGAGCATGGTCTATGGCCTGGTCAGGCGGTGCGGCGGCTCCGTGAGCATCGATACCCGCCTCGAACATGGCACGACGGTCAGCATGTTCTTCCCGCGCGCAACGGCGGAATCTGCTGCTGCTCGCCGAGAGGCGGCCCGTCGATGACGACGTCGCCGACGTGTCGCATTCGCTTGACTCGACGCTGCTCGTCGTCGATGACGATCCCGAAGTCCGCGCGTTTGTTGCGTCGCTGCTGCGCGATATCGGCTACGTCGTCGCGGAGGCGGAGGACGGCGAAACCGCGCTGAGGCTGCTCGAGAAAGAGGGCAAGATCGATCTGCTGATCACCGATCTCGCGATGCCGTCGATGACCGGTCCGGAGCTGATCATGCGGGCGCGCCGGATTGCGCCGGGCCTGCCCGTCATATTGATCACCGGCGCGGCCAACGTCACCGCTCGCGACTTATCCCTGGTGAACGCGCAATTTCTCAAGAAGCCCTTCGATATTCCGGACCTCATCGCGAAGATCAACCGCGCGCTCGGCGGAAGCGAAGCCGACGCGAAAGCGGGGGGTCCGTTGCCGCATGCGATGAACGAGTAGCGCGAGCCAGACGCCCTGGTCACTCGCCGCGCCCTGTCCCCGCCACCGGCCGCCGCACCGGATCGGGCA
Organism: uncultured Alphaproteobacteria bacterium; assembly: GCA_963789275.1. Lineage (GTDB taxonomy): Bacteria > Pseudomonadota > Alphaproteobacteria > ATCC43930 > CGMCC-115725 > DAHUYF01. The sequence continues at coordinate 268,948 of CAWBKF010000018.1, read as the reverse complement.
CCGCCATCCAGGTGACGACGCCGCCCGCCAGCGCGATCGCGGCGCAGAGCGCGACGTCGGCCGCGAATCCCGCAGCGGCGATGGCGGCGCCGCCAACCAGCGATCCCAGCGAAATGCCGACGAAAAGCGCGCTGTTGTTCCAGGCGAGAACCGTTGCGCGCCGGCTCGGGAAATCAGCCGCGAGACCGGCTTGCTGGGCAGGAAAGAACATCTGAGCGATCAACGAGGCGAAGCCCAAGGTCACCGCAACCAGGGACTGGCCCTGCAGCGCGATCCGGAGCAGGAGAAATCCCGCGCCAAGACCGGCAACGCAGGCGACCGCGGTCTTCTTTGTTCCGTAGAGATCGGCCGCGCGTCCGCCAAGCAGCGTGCCGGCGAAGGCACAGCCGCCATAGACGACGATCACGCGGGCGATCTCAGCGGTCGAGAAGCCCAGTTCCGTGAGGCCGGCGCCGAGGTAGGTATAGACGCCATAGAGCGCCGTGCTCCATACGATCATCGGCGACATCCGTCGTGCGAGAAGCAGCACGCCGAGGGCCTCGGGCCGCAGGCCAATCGAGGGGCCGCGGCGTTCGCCGCGCCACAGCGCGTGGTTGGCCGCGGCGAGAACAAGGCTGGAGCCGGCGAGCGCCACGAACACGCTCGACCACCCGAAAGCAGCAGCGAACAGCGTGCCGAGCGGCGCCCCCACGGCCAGCGCGCTTAACAATCCTGAGACTACGATAGCCATCCAGGTGGCGCGCCGATCCGGCGGAGCGGCATCGCCGATGACGGCATAGATGGCGGGCGAGATGCCGGCTGCCGCGGTACCGGCAAGCAGCCTCGCCGCCAGAAGCCAGGCGAAGGAGGGGGCGGAAGCCGTTAATAGATTGGCGGCGCCGAAGCCGAGGAGACACCACAGAAGCATCCTGCCCCGGCCGAGCCGGTCGGCGGCATGCCCGAGGATCGGCGCAACTACCATATAGGCGGCGGCAAACACCGTGACGGTGAGTCCGGCCTCCGCCGGCGGGATTTTATACTCGGCGCCGATCATCGGCAGGAGCGGGGAAACAATGAAGAGGTCGGTGCCGACAACGAACAAGGTGCACCAGCCGGCGGCCAATTTGGTAAACGACCCCATCTCGGTTTTTTTCCTGTCTGCGAGAGATCTCTCGGGCGTAAAGGAGGATTTCAAATAGATGACGCGATCGGCATTGACGGGGCGACCTGCTTTCTCGCAGATGCACAGATGTCCAGAATAATGGTCAAATTCGAGACAATTAAGTAGTAATGCCCTGGTATACGCAGAACGATGTGGCATTATAGCTTTCCGCGCTTGAGGATTGCGCGATGAGCGCCTCCGCTTCTTGCCGGGGCGGTGTCGACAGGGAGCGAGAGATAGCACATGATCCACCTGCGCAACATCCTCCATGAAACGCCGGCCGGAGCCGCGGCCATCCGCCCGCCCGTCGAGCAGTTTCCCGATCGAATCAAAGCGATTGCCGCCGACTATCGGCCGTCGCGGATGCCGTTTTTCAGTAACTTGGCGGCTCTGCCCGGGTCGGTCGCGCGCAATCCGTTGCTGCTTGGCCGGATCCATCTGGCATACCAATCGGCCATGCATGCGACACGTGCGGCGGTTTACTATCTTCCCCATCTCGACAGCCCCGCGATGCGCAAGCGCAAGCTCCAGATCTTCATCGATGATGACGGGCTTCCCGGCGGCGACACGCATCACTATCAGCTGACCAGGGCGTTCCGGAACATGGGAGCCAAGTGTCTTCTCGAAGATGAAGAGTTTGGCGACCCGAAACAGCTTTGTCGTCATCTCGATAAGGAGACGGCGCATTTCGTGCAGCTCGCCTCGTCGCTCTATGCCCGATCGCTGGGTCCGTGGTGCGCGGTCGAGGTGATGTCGGACGATTGGATGCGCGCGCTCGCCAATGCCTTGGCGGTGCATTTCCCCGGGATTCTCGCAGAGCCCTATTTCGCAGATTGCTTCGCGCAAGGCGTGGAAGAGCGCCATGCCGAGGAATTGCTTGCCGTCACCCAGATGGTCCTCGCGGCCCGACCGGAGCTTTGGACGGAGACCTTGCAGGACGCCGAGGCGATGGCCGACGCGCTCGACGGCGTATGGCGGGTCCTGGACAAGATCGTCCGGAACGCCCTCGACTAGAGGCGATTGGCGCGACGCCGTCTCGGCGGCGGCGATTAACCAAACCTTGCGCGCCGGCTCAGGTAACGGTGATTTCGCCCACCATGCCGGCCCAGTCGTGGTCGGCGCAGCTCATGGCGAAACGGCCCGGCCGCAGCGCGACGAAGCGCAGCTCCGCGCGCTGGTCCGGCCGAACGACGACCTCCTTGCCACCCGAGGCGAGCACGCCGGGATTGTCGAGCGCGATCGCGGCGAGAAACTCCGGCGCGGTGAATTCATGCAGCTCGGCACCGCGATTCTCCAGCACCAGCCGATAGGGACGGCCGTGCTCGAAGCTGAGGCGGTCGGGCGCGAAGCGGTACTCGGTCATCACCAGCTCGACCGTCTCGGCCGCGGCGCCGGACCGGCCCGTACAGCACGCCAACGCCGCCGCGCTCAGCAACGCCAGCGCCGCGCGGCGCTCGATCGCTCGCCCGATCGGGGCGAGGGGAGCCGCGACCGGCTCCCCTCGACTGGTCATGGCGTGATCTGGCCGCGGATCTCGCCGCCCTTGTTCGCGGCGGTGTGGATGTTGACGTAATCCTTGCCGGCCATGAGGTCGGCGATCTGCGCGTCGGTCAGCGTGGCCGAGCCGGTGATCGGGTTCTTGACACCGCTGGGCGCGAGATTGACCGCGACACCGGCATTGGCGCCGGGCGCCGCGGGACCGTGGATATGCGCCGCCCCGGCATCGCCGGTGAGGCCGCTATAGGTGACGCTCCACGTGAGTTGCTTGGTCGCGGGATTGAGCGTGAATGTCCCCGTGCCGGCGCCCTTGCTGTCGGTCGGCGGTACTTCCTGCTGGGCGCTGAGCGTGGTGTGGAAAGTCTTCGTCTGGGCGACGCTGGCGCCGGCCGCAAACAGGCAGGCGGCGCCAAGCGTGGCGGCGGCGGTCATGCGGCTGATGCGATGCATCATGGTTTCTCCTCCCTCTCGCGGCGGAACGCCGCGCCTCGATGTACCACATCACGGGGAAAGGAGGGCCTGCCTCACGACAAAGTGAGGCGGCGTCCCCTGTCATTCGGGCAGGCGCAGCGGCGAGACCGTGGCTCCGGCCGCCATCATGCGGCGCAACACGAGCTGCGCGACACGGTGGGCGCGCTGGCGATCGATGACCAGGCGCTCGCCATCATAGTTGAGGCGCGACAGGGAAACAGGCTCCAGGGTGACAGCAAACGGTTGCGACCGCAGCGCTGGCAGTTGAGCCCGAGCATATATCCCTGCTCGGCGAGATCGCCCAGCCGTCTCGGCTCGCCATCCCGCATTGTCTGACAAACACCGCGTCACTCACGATCGCGAGCAAATCCGCGCGCTCATAGAGCGGGACGGGGCCTCGGGCGAGCTGGGCGGCGCTGCCGATGCGCACCAGCACCTCGGCCGAGCGGCACTGCTCACAGCGAAAGCGCAGCCAGCGCCAGGGCGTGGCCGACGAGCGACGGGGAAACAGGCTCCAGGGTGACAGCAAACGGTTGTGACCGCAGCGCTGGCAGTTGAGCCCGAGCATATATCCCTGCTCGGCGAGATCGCCCAGCCGTCTCGGCTCGCCATCCCGCATTGTCGCACGCCGCGCCGCGTTCTTGATCTGTTCTTGGGCAAGTCAGCGCTGCGCAGGGGCCAAAGTCAAGGCGCCTCTCCCTTGCCACGGTGAGGGGAACGCGGCGTGAATGCCAGGGAATGCGCCGCAGGCGGGGAGGCTAGGAGCCGCGCCTGGCGCGCCGCTCTTCCTGCTCGGCCTCTCGCTGCTCGAAATGCTCGGCGAGCGCCAGCATCTTGCGCTGTCGTTCGGGCTCCATCGAGGAAGCCGCCAACCGGCGCAAATCTGCCGCGCGCACGGTCTGAACCTTGGCTTCTGTCATCGTACCCTTCCCTGGCGGACGGCGTCGGAAGATGTCCGTGCTGCCCGGGAAGGTGAGCGCGGCACCGCCCTCGCGCAAGCCGGCAAAGCACGAATGCAGTGTTGACCGGCCTCGAATAATGGGCCTTCGCCGCAGTGCAGCGCGATGCCAGCCGGAGTTGGCGTCGGGAGGCGCCGCGGTCGATTGCAAAAGCGCTCGAAAAACCTTATCTATCCTGCGGAATTCATGCGCCTTTTCTCGCCGCTTTCCGGGCCGCTCCGAGGCCTCCCGCGCCCCCCGGCGGCGTTGTTCGGCGAGGCGAGATAAGCTAGACTTCGCCGCGCCCGAACGCTGGCGTTTGACGCCGGCGTTCGCTTTGTGCGCCCGCCATACGGGACCCTGTTTTGACCGCTGCTCCATCCGCACCTCCGCCGCAGGACATCTCGCCGATCTCCATCGAAGAGGAGATGAAGCGCTCATACCTCGACTACGCCATGAGCGTGATCGTGGCGCGCGCGCTGCCCGATGTGCGCGACGGGCTGAAGCCGGTGCATCGCCGCATTCTCTACGTCATGAAGGAGAACGGCTACGACTGGAACCGGCCGTTCCGCAAATCGGCTGCCGTGGTCGGCGACGTCATGGGGCAATACCATCCTCATGGCAACGACGCGATCTACGACGCGCATGGTGCGCATGGCGCAGGATTTCGCCATGCGGGTGCGGCTGGTCGACGGCCAGGGCAATTTCGGCTCGATGGACGGCGACCCGCCGGCGGCGATGCGCTACACCGAAGCGCGCCTCGCCCGCGCCTCCGACCCGCTGCTCAGCGACATCGACAAGGACACCGTCGACTTCCAGCCGAATTACGACGGCACGCGCCAGGAGCCGAGGGTGCTGCCGGCGCGCTTTCCCAACATCCTGGTCAATGGCGGCGCCGGCATCGCCGTCGGCATGGCGACCAACATCCCGACGCACAATCTCGGCGAGGTGATCGACGCCTGCATCGCCTTCATCGACAACCCCTCGATCACCACCGACGAGCTGATGGAGCTGGTGCCGGGCCCGGATTTCCCGACCGGCGGCAGCATCATCGGCCGCATGGGCATCCATGCCGCCTACAAGCTCGGCCGCGGCTCGGTCGTGGTGCGCGGCAAGACGCATCTCGAGCAGAGCCGCAAGGAGCGCGAGGCGATCATCGTCACCGAGGTGCCGTATCAGGTCAACAAGGCGCGCATGGTCGAGCGCATCGCCGAATGCGTGCGCGAGAAGCTGATCGAGGGCATCGCCGATCTGCGCGACGAGAGCGACCGCGACGGCGTGCGCGTGGTCATCGAGCTGAAGCGCGACGCCTCGGCCGATGTCGTGCTCAACCAGCTCTACCGCCACACGCCGCTGCAGACCAGCTTCGGCGTCAACATGCTGGCGCTGAACGGCGGCCGGCCGGAGCTGCTGCCGCTGCGCGAGATCATCGCCGCCTTCATCGCGTTCCGCGAGGAGGTCGTCACCCGCCGCACCATCTTCCTGCTGGGCAAGGCGCGCGAGCGCGCGCATGTGCTGCTCGGCCTCGCCGTGGCGGTCGCCAATATCGACGCGATGATCGAGCTCATCCGCCGCGCGCCCGACCCGCCGGCGGCGCGCGAGGCGATGATGGCGCGCAGCTGGCCGGCCGACGAGCGTGGCGCCGCTGGTGGCGCTGATCGAGGAAGCCGGCCGCGGCGGCACGCAGCCCGACGGCAGCTACCGGCTCTCCGAGGATCAGGCGAAGGCGATCCTCGAGCTCAGGCTGCAGCGCCTGACCGGGCTCGAGCGCGACAAGATCGCCCAGGAGCTCGACGAGATCGTCACCGAGATCAAGGGCCATCTCGAGATCCTGGGCTCGCGCGAGCGGCTCCTCGAGGTGCTGCGCGAGGAATTCCGCGCCATCAAGGAAGAGTTCGCCACGCCGCGCAAGACGGTCATCGAGGATGTCGAGTTCGAGGCCGATATCGAGGAGCTGATCCAGCGCGAGGACATGGTGGTGACGGTAAGCCATGGCGGCTACATCAAGCGCGTGCCGCTCTCGACATACCGCGCGCAGCGCCGCGGCGGGCGCGGCCGCACCGGCATGGCGGTGCGCGAGGAGGATTTCGTCAGCGAGGTCTTCGTCGCCTCGACCCACGCCTCGGTGCTGTTCTTCACCTCGACCGGCCGGGTCTACAAGTTCAAGGTCTACCGCCTGCCGCTCGGCACGCCGCAGGCGCGCGGCAAGGCTTTCGTCAACCTGCTGCCCAATCTGGCGCCGGGCGAGGGCATCTCGACGGTGCTGCCGCTGCCGGAGGACGAGGCATCCTGGGGCAATTACACCGCGGTCTTCGTCACCCGCAAGGGCAATGTCCGGCGCAACGCGCTCAGCGATTTCGGCAACGTCTTCGCCAGCGGCAAGATCGCCATGAAATTCGAGGGCGAGGATGCCGATGACCGGCTCATCGCCGTCGCGGTCTGCGGCACCAATGACGACATCCTGCTCGCCACCCGCAACGGCCGCGCCATCCGCTTCCCGGCCGGCGACGTCCGCATCTTCACCGGCCGCACCTCGGTCGGCGTGCGCGGCATCCGGCTCGCCGAGGGCGATGCGGTGATCTCGCTGTCGATCCTGCGGCACGAGGAAGTGGATTCGCCGACCCGCGCCGCCTTCCTGCGGCTCTCGACCCAGCGCCGGCGCGCGGCGGGCGAGGAGGGGGATCCGGTCGAGCCGGCCGAGCCCGAGGAAGGCGAGGGCGAGAACGGCGCCAACGGCGCCGACGCCACCATCTCCGAGGAGCAGTTCGCCGATCTCGCGACGCGCGAGGAGCTGCTGCTGTCGATCACCGAGAAGGGCTTCGGCGTGCGCAGTTCGGCCTATGACTACCGCATCACCGGACGCGGCGGGCAGGGCATCGAGAATATGAGCCTGGCCAAGCGCCAGGATGCCGTCGTCGCCGTCTTCCCGGTCGGGCGGCGCGACCAGATCATGCTGGTGACCAATACCGGCATGGTGATCCGCGTGCCGATCGAGGGCATCTCGATCAAGCGCCGGCGCAGCCAGGGGGTCGTGGTCTTCAAGGTCGAGGAAGGCGAGCGCGTGGTCTCGGTCGCGCATCTCGCCGAAGCCGCGGAGAACGGCGAGAACGGGAACGGGAACGGAGCGGCCGAGGAAAGCGAAGGGGGAATCGCATGAGCACAGAGCGCATTGGGGTCTATCCCGGCACGTTCGACCCGATCACCAACGGCCATACCGACATCATCTTGCGCGCCACCAAGATCGTCGACCGGCTGGTGATCGGCGTCGCGCGCAACATCGGCAAGGGGCCGCTCTTCTCCACCGAGGAGCGCGTCGAGATCGTGCAGGAGGAGATCGCGCATCTCACCGATGCCGAGATGCGCGCGCGGGTCGAGGTCAAGCCCTATGACATCCTCACCATGCATTTCGCCATGGAGCAGGGCGCGTCGGTGATCGTGCGCGGCCTGCGCGCCGTCTCCGATTTCGAATACGAGTTCCAGATGGCCGGCATGAACAACCGCCTCAACCCCAATGTCGAGACGGTGTTCCTCATGGCCAACGACAAGTACCAGTTCATCGCCTCGCGCTTCGTCAAGGAGATCGCCCAGCTCGGCGGCGACGTCTCGCATTTCGTCAGCCCGCGCGTGCTGCAGCGGATCACCGCCCGCTTTGCCCAGAACGGCAAGAAGAAGGTGGTAGCGAAGCGATGAGGCCGCCGACAGTTCTCGGCCGTCAGCGTTCAGCGAGAGGCTGACGCTATGGCTGACGGCCTCGTCGTTCTCTTCAAAGGCCATTCGCAATACGGCAGCGTCAACGCCATGGTCGACCAGCTGGCCCAAGCGCTGGAGCGGCTCGGCGCGCCAACCGCGATCCTCGACACCCGCGCCGGCGATTGCGTCGCCGCCGCCACCGCGCTCACCCGCCAGCGCCGCGTGCGCCTCTTCCTCAGCCTCAACGGCTTCGGCATTCCGGCGGCCGGGCAGGGCGCAGGCTTCTATGGCGAGAGCGACGCGCCGGTGCTGATCTATTTCGTCGAGGAACCCGCCTATTACTATCCGCTGGTGCGGGCGCCGTTGCCGCGCCTCATCATCACCTTGCCGACCGCGCACAATGTCGATTTCTGTCGCCGCTTCATCCGCGACGACATTGCCATCCACCACCTGCCGCATGCGACGGCAGCGGCCGAGGCGGCGCCCTGGGCGGGGCGCGACCTGGCGCTCTTTCTCAGCGCCTCGCTCACCGTCGATCCCGAACCCTTCCGAGCGCAATGGCAGCAGCACGGCGCCGAGGTCGCAGCCCGGCTCGACGCCATGGTCGAGGCGCATGATGCGGCGCCGACGCGGCCGCTGCACGAGATCGTGCTCGCGGCACTGAACGGGGCCGCGCCGCCGCTCGAGGTGCTGGCCTCCTACATGGTCACGGTCGACACCTATCTGCGCAGCCGAGTGAAGCTCGCCTTGGTCCGGGCACTGGCGCATCTCCCCTTGACGCTCTGCGGCGGTGGCTGGGCGCGGCATGCGGAGCCGGGGCAGCGCGCCACTTTCCTGGCGACGCAGCCGGTCGGCGAGACCATCGCGGCCATGCGTCGCAGCAAGATCGTGCTCAATCCGCGGCCGCCCTATTACCAGAGCCATGAGCGGCCCCTCCAGGCCATGGCCAACGGCGCCGTCGCCACCGACGGACCGAACGCGGCGATGGCAGCAGCTTTTCCCGGCGGCTTCCTCGCGCTGCCGGCCGAGCCCGGCGCAGCGGCCGACGCGCTCGAGGCGGCGCTCGCCGACGAGCGTCACCTCGAGGCTATTGCCGCCGCCGGCCACGCCGCCTGCCTTGCCGGGCATCTCTGGGAGCATCGGGCGGCCGCGATCCTGCGCCTCGCGGAAGCACCCTGAGCCGCGCGGCGTTCAGGGCACCACGTGCTTGTCGATGAGCCGGAGGGCGATCTCGTCGGTGTTCACCGGAAACGGCGGGGAGGGGGCGTAGCTGAGGCTCACCTGCTGCTTGCCGCCGAGGACCGCGCCCGAGGTGCCGTCGGCGAGCCAGAGGAGCCCCTGCTTGTCGGGATCGATCGCCTCGCCCCGGACGATCACGGTGCTGCCCGGGCGGCCGGTGAGCTCCATCTCGATGCCGCCGGCAACAGCGCCCCAGCCATAGGCGACGCTGAGCCGATGCTTCTCGCCGGCGGTGACAAGCAAGGGCTCGTACCAGCGCCGCGCGCTGTCCTTCACCACCTGCCCGTCCACCGCCCAGACCAGATGGTATTCGCTGGATTGCAGGAAGAAGTGGTTCTCTTTGCTGCCGAGCACGCTCACGGCCTAGCCGGCGGTCAGCCCTGGCGGCGGCGTGTAATAAACGGTGGTGTCGGCGGCGCAGCTGGCCAGCAATAGCGCTGCCGCTATCGCCAGAAACCGCTGCGCCTTTCCGACGGCCATGACGTTACCTCCCGAAACGATGCACCTAAGATTAGCATCGTAGGGCAACAGCAGCAATTTTTTCGGGTGGGCTCGCGGAAATGTGACGAGCGGCGGCAACGCGGCGAGCGCTATCCCGCCGTCGCCGCGAGCCGGGCGAATTCGGGCTGGAACACCAGATCGGCCATGGCTTGGCAACGCTTGATCAACCGCAGCTCGCCCGCGCCGTAATCCGCGACGGCATTGTGCAGCAGCTGCAGATTGTCCCAGACCAGCGTGTCACCTTCGCTCCAATGATGCGTGAAGTGGAACTCGGGGCGCAGTTGGTGCTCGAAGAGATCGGTGAGCAACGCGTCGCTCTCGGTCGCCGGCAGGCCATCGACGCGCACGGTGTAGCCGGGATTGGCATAAAGGATCCGGCGGCCGGAGATCGGATGGATCATCACCATCGGCTGCGACACCGGCGGCTTGCGCCGTCGTTGCTCGCCGGTAAGCGGCTGCCGCGACGTCGCCGCGCCGCTCCGCCGGCGCATCATCTCCCAGAACTTCTCGAAATCATGCGTCGCCGTCATGCCGTGGAGCCGCGTTTTCATCTCCGGCGGCAGCGCGTCATAGGCGGCGGTCATGCTGGCGAACTGCGTGCCGCCGAGGGATCTGCCGTCGCGCCGCGGCACCTTGATCGCGTGCAGCACATTGACGAAGGCGATCATCCGGCTGAAGGACATATCCGTGTGCCAATCCTGTCCGGCGTCGGCGAGGCCGATGGGACGTCCGTTCTCGACGATGTTGGACAACGTCATCACCTCCGGATGCGCCGGATCCTGAAACGCCCCGGAGACATGCACCTCGAGCTCGCCGAAACGGCGGCTGAACGCCACCTGCGCCGCGGCGTCGAGGCGCTGTCCCGGGAAGCAGACGACGCCGTGATCGGCCAGCGCCCGCAACACGATGCCGAAGTCACCGTCGCCGAGCGGCAGCGACAGGTCGAGACCGGTGATCCGGGCGCCCAGGACCTTGCCGGACGGGATGACCTCGATCATGGGGGACCTCTTCGGGATCGGGCGGCGCCCGATCGGAACGCGGCAGCCGGCCGGCTGCTCGCCCCCTACGCCGCCTTCAGCAGTATGTTCTGCTCGCGCTCCAGCACCTTGCGCACGGCGGGGCGCTCCAGCATGCGGTCCTTCCAGGCGGTGTAGTTCTTAAGATCCTTCACGGGCTGCTCGATGCGCGCCCCCCAGCCATAGAAGACGAGGGCATAGGGGTCGCAGACGGTGAACTGGTCGCCTTGCATCCATTTCTTGCCGGCAACCAGGCCGTCGATCTCCTGCAGCGCCTCCCAGAAGTTCTTCTTGCCGGCCGCCTTGACGGCGGGATAGGCGCTCTCCTCGGCGGCGAAGCGCTCGGGGCGGAAGATGTGGGTGAAGGCGGGATGGACGGTGTTGGACAGCCAGGCCATCATCGAGATGCAGCGCGCCTCGGCGCCGGGGTCCTTGGGCAGCAGGCCCTTCTCGGGAAAGCGCCGGCCGAGATAAGCGAGGATCGCCGTGTTCTCGGTCAGCACGCTGCCATCGTCGAGCCGCAGCGCCGGCACCTTGCCGCGCGGGTTGATCTTGAGGTACTCGGGCGTCTTCTGCTCGCCCTTGGCCAGCGCCACCAGTTTGTTGTCGAAGCTTGCGCCGGCCTCTTCGAGGCCGATATGCGACGCCATCGAGCAGGCGCCGGGGCTGTAGAAGAGCGTCAGCATGGGTGCGTCCTCCAAATCCGTGTCACCGGAATTGGCGCCGATTGTGCCCCTTGGGCTGAGCCGTGTCCATGGCAAGGCAACCCCGGGTGCAGCACCCCGGCATGACGGCCGGGGCGCTCAGCGGTCGAGCCAGACCTGGGTCAAATCCTGCTCGAGATAGTGGCTCGGCGTCAGGTGCCAGCCCTTCATCGCGGTGGAGGCGGCGACGATGCGGTCCCACCACAGGAACGGCACGCTATAGGCCTCGGTCAGCGCGCGGCGCTCGAACTCGCGCACGATCTTGGCGCGCTGGCGCGGATCGGTGGTGACCGCCTGGCCGACATAGAGCCCGTCGAGGAAGCGGTCGGTCGAGCCGGCGAAATTGCTCGGCGACAGGTCGGTCGAGACGTATTTCGCCAGCTGCAGCGTGGGATCGTCGAAATAGTCGCCGCCGAAATCGATCGCCGCCGCGAAATCATGGCGCTGCAGCGCGCCTTCCCAATCCTTGGTCGCGAGCTTCTGCTGGCTGACCTTGACGCCGATCGCCTGCCATTGGGCGATGAGGTAGTCCGCGGCGGGCCCGTAGGGCATGGCGATATCGCGGTTGGTGAGCACGAAGCTGAGCCCGCCCTGGCCGGCCTCGGCGAGGAGCCGCCTGGCCTCGGCGCGGGACGCCGCGATGTCGCGGCCGAAGCCCGGGAGCGCGGTGAGCTCGCTCTCCGGCGTCGCCAGCGCGAAGCCCGGCCGCATGACGCCGCCGACGAATTTCAGGAAGGTGGTGGCCTGCAGGCTCTCGGCCGCCTGCCAGCGGTCGATGGCGAGCGACAGCGCGCGGCGCACGCGGGCATCATCGAAGGGCGGCTTCCTGGCGTTGAACACCACCATGAGATCGATGAGCCAGGGCGTCTCGCCGAGGACCGCCTTGTCGCCCATGGCTTCGGCGAGCTGGTCGCGCTCGCCCGGGGTGACGCTGCGGAACTCGGCCAGCAGCGTGCCCTTCTCGAGCCCATCCACCACCTTGGCGCCGGCGACGAAATGCGCGACATAGCCGTCGAGATAGGGCCGGCCGGGCAGGAAATAGCGGTCGAAGCGCTTGCCGGTCCAGTGATCCCCCTTGACGTGCTCGACGAAGGCGAAGGCGCCGCTGCCGAGGATGTGCGTCTGGGGGAAGAGCGGATCCTCCTTGAGCTTGGCCGCGCTGTAGATGCAGTTCCAGGGCGAGGCGAAATTCGCCAGCATCGCCGCCTCGGGCCAGCGCAGATGGAACACCACGGTCAGCGGGTCCGGCGTGTCGATGCGGTCGATGGCGGCGTAATAGACCTGGCGCGCCGAGATGACGCCCTCGGGCGGATGCGCGATGCGCTCGTAGCTCGCCTTGACATCGGCGGCGCCGAGCGCGCTGCCATCGTGGAACAGGATGTTCGGCCGCAGCTTGAAGGTGTAGGTGAGCCGGTCGGCCGAGACGCTCCAGCTCTGGGCGAGATCGCCCTTCACCTGCGGATAGTCGTCGCCGTCGAATTTGAGCAGCGTCGAGTAATGCGGCGCCACCGGATGCAGGAACGCGAAGGAGATATTGGCGTGGCAGTCGTAGTTGGCGGGCTCGGCGTCGACCGCGAAATCGAGCACGCCGCCGCGTCGGGGCTGCGGCTCGGCGGCGGCGGCGGCCAGCGTGAGCGCGGCCAGCGTGGCAGCGCCGGCAGCCAGCCGCAGGCTTGACCAGACGAGCTCGGCGGTTCGTCGCCGACGGAAAAGATAGCGCTTGGACACCGGACTTCTCCCTAGGGATCTGCGGTTGCCGCTTCGGCTAATTCTTGTGCTCGCCCTGCCAGCGGCGGAACTGGTCGTAGAGCTGATCCTTCTGCTCGGCGGTGAGCGTCTCGCTGCCGCTCGACTTGCTGCGCTCGTCGAGAAACTTGGCGAAGATGTCGTGCAGCTGGTCGTCGCTGAAGGCGGCGGGCGCGCTGCCATTGCGCTTGATCCAGTCTTCGGCCGGCGCGAAGCGGCGCCAATGCGGCAGCTCGGCGGCGAGGTTCACCTCCTGCCATTTCGGGTGATGCGGCGCCTCGAGCAGCTTGGGGAACTGGGTGAAGAAGACCTCGACGAAATTCGCCACGTTGCGATAGCGCTCGGAGTCCGGCGGCAGACCCGCGGCGATCAGCACGGTGCCGACCGCCACCGTGTCGACCGGGCTCCCCGCGGCAACGAGATCGGGATAATCCTCGCTGCCGAGCCGCGCCGGGAGATATGACGCGGCGATGTCGCCCTTCAACGGCACCGCGAGGAAATGAAGATTGTCCTGCGACCGCACCGACTGGAAGAGCGGCGCCGGCTTGCCGACCACCACCGCCATCGCCGCGATCTCGCCCCGGCGCAGCTTCTCCAGTGCCAGCGCCTGGCCGTAGCCGGTGGGCTCGACCTTGATCTTGAGCAGGTCGAAGAGGCGCGGGCCGGTGAAGGCGGTGCCGTCATTGGCCGTGCCGAAATTCACCTTCTTGCCGGCGAGATCGGCGATGGCGCGGATGTCGGCGCGCGCCAGCAAATGGAACTCGTCGTTGTTGAGCTTGGCGATATATGTCACGAAGCCGTCGATATTGGCGTAGAGCTTCTGTGTCCGCGCATAGTCGAGCACATCGGCCTGGACGATGGCGAGATCGACGCCGCGCAGCACCTTGAGATCGGCGAGGTTCTGAAAGGCGCCCTTGCCCACGACCGGCAGCACGCGCCGCGTCGCGCCGTCATCGAGCGTCTCGGCGAGATCCTCGGCCATGCGCAGCGAGGTGCCGCCGACGCTGCCGGCGACGATCTCGACCAGGCCGCGATTGGCGCGCTCGGTGAGCGGGTCCGCGGCGCGCGCGCTGCCGCAGGCAAGCGCCAGCGCCAGGACGAGCCCGGTCAGGCGGCGAAGATCGGCTGCGCGACATCTCATGCGGGGTACCCCAAGCTCAGCCGGCGAATTTGGCCATCAGCCGCTGCATCAAGCCATCGGCTTCCTTGTCGCCGGCGGCGCTCGCCTTGCGATACCAGCGCGCCGCGGCGACGGGATCGCCGCGAATGCCGCGGGCTTGCGCGGCCGCGAGGAAAATCGGGTCGTAGGTCTTGCCGGCGGCAGTCGCCGCGGCGGCGCTGCCGCCCTCGGCGGCGCGCTCATAGAAGAGCCGCGCCGCGGCGATGTCGCCGGTAGCGAGCAGCTGATCGCCGCGCGTCATCATCGCCGCGATATCCGCCGGCGCCACGACCGGGTCGGCAGCCGGCGCGGTGGCGGGCTTCGCCGGCGGCACGCTCTCCGTGGGCCGCGGTGGCGGCACGCTCTCGGGCACCGCCGGTGGCGGCGGCGCAATGAGCGCCAGGGTCGGCGCCTCGGCCTGCGGCGGGGCAGGCGGCAACAGGAAGAGGGCGCCGCCGCCGGTCAGCGCCAGCGCGCCAAGCACGGCGAGCGCCCTCAGCGCCAGGCTGGGCGTGCGCCGCTTCGCCGAAGAGGGGCGAGTGGCCGGCGCGCTGACGGGATCAGGAAGACTGACCGGTGAGGGCGCGCTGGCCGGAAACGGCGTCACCGTGCCTGCGCTGTCGCTCTGCGGCGGGCGCCCGTCGCGCTCGTAGGACCAGTACCAGGGGCGGAACCCCGAAGCCGAGGCATCGCCCTTGCTGTAGAGCAGGGGGTCGCGCGCAGCGGTCCCCTCGCCGAGCGGCTGCCCTGCCGGCGCCGGCGCATCTTCCGGCGCGCTCGCCACCGCGGCCGACAGTGGCGCAGGCGCGGCCGCGTCGGCTGACTCTCCCGACTGGCGCCGCGCCGCGGCCAGCAAGCGCTCCCGCGCCCCGCCGCGCGGCAAGGCGAAAAGCGAAGCCGACGGCGCCGGCGCACGCGCGCCGTCGCCGGCCGGGCCCGTCTCCTGGGCGCCGCGCTGGCCTGCCTCGAGGCTTGCCTGATGATCCGTGCTGAGCATTGCCACTCTCTGCCGGGAGCGGACCGGGAGTCACCTCGGCCGCGTCGCGGATTATCCCCGCAAGGCGCGCCATAAGACAGACATTTCACATTGTATTTTAAGCGCTTATGAGCGCTTTTTAAGGTTTCGCTTACCTTGTTCGGCGCGGGCTCAGATCCTGAAGCTTTCCAGCGTCTCCGGCGCGAACAGTTCCTCGGGCAAAAGCCGGCGCTGCGACAGGCCCTGCTCGTGGTGATAGCGCAGGAACGTCTCCAGCACGGCGCGGTTGGGCTCGAGCCCATAAGCCCACCAATCCTCGCCCATCTCGCGCCGGACCTCTTCGACATGGGCGATCTGCCAGGGCAGCATGGTCTTGAGCGCGGCGGTGATGGCGAGATCGTCATAGGTCTTGCGCTGCGCCAGCCGGAAGGCCTTGTGCAGCGCCTCGGCGATCCAGGGCTGGGCGCGGTAGAGCTCGCGGCGGATCACGACGGTGTGCATGATCGGAAAGATCCGCGTCTTGCGGAAATAGGCGCGCTCGATCTCGACGTAGTTCTCGAAGAGGCGCCGCACCTGGCCGGGCTCAGAGCGGTGCGTCGACGGCGCCCGGGCGGTGTGCAGCGCGTCGATCTCGCCGGCGGCGATCATCGCCGCCAGCGTCTGGCGCGGGCCCAGCCGCTCGACGCGGAATTTTGCCGGCAGGTCGAGCTTCAGCTTCTCGTCGCGGCCGGGCTCCTCTTCGCCGCCGGCGAGATAGGTGCAGCTCGCGGGGTCGACGCCGTATTCATCCTGCAGGATGCCGCGGATCCAGACCGGCGCGGTCATCTGATATTCCGGCGTGCCGATGCGGCGGCCGGCAAGCTGCTGCGGCTCGGTGATGCCGCTCTTGGCCGAGACGAAGATGCAGGAATGGCGGAAGAAGCGGGACGGGAAGACCGGGATGGCGATGAAGGGCGGATCGGCGTGCATCAAGGAGACGGCGTAGGAGGAGAGCGACATCTCCGCGACGTCGAATTCGCGATGGCGCAGCATGCGGAAGAAGGTCTCCTCCACCGGCAGGCTGAGATAGGTCAGATCGATGCCGTCGGGCGCGACGCTGCCATCGGCCAGCGCGCGGGTGCGGTCGTAATCCCAGCAGGCGAGGGTGAGGCGAAGCCTGGACATCGTCGGCGCCGATCCTTGTTCTCCAATGCTAACTATACACAAAACCGCCGGCGACCAGCCCAGGCCCTACGCCACTGGTGTACGCCAATGACACAAAATCAGCTGTGCGCCGGTGACGTAGGGGAGGGCAAAGACAAGTCCGGACTCATGATAAGCATGCACCCCTCAGCCACCAAGGCTCGGGGCATGTCGCGCGGCGCCCGGAGCCGGTAAGGTGCAGGGAATCATCGTAGATCACTCACGCAGAGGTGCGATGCCTTCCCTGTCGCCGCCGAGGCGATTTCAGTCGACCGGGAAAAATTCGGTTGTCTGGCGGCAGACACTTTCCGCCAGGCAGTTGCACGATGTGGAAGGGCCTGGAAGGTGGTAAACGGTTGCGCCGAAAATCCCGTCGGCCCGAGTACCATTCTCGGACAGCGGAAGAGCGATACGTTCGCCACAGCCGACCCGACCGATCTCGGCAAAGATCTTGCCATAGCTGTGCATGAGGCACGCATCCGAGACGATGCGCTTGGACCGCCTGAAGATCGCCTCGTAATCGCTGCCGGTGTTAGGATCTGCCATCGGAACACCGCGTAAGTTCCGGCCAAGAAGAGTGTTTATCTCCTCTCCGGCCAGTCGGCATGTGAACGAATCCACGTCGTGATCATATTTCCATGCCCAGACGATAGAGAGCTGCGCGGGCATCGTCGTCGGATCAAGGTCTCTCCAAGCGGGGATTCTCTTGTCGCCGCAAGGATGATACCAATCCACGGCGACGCGGCGCAGGGCGGAACTTGCAATACGACCATGAAATGCCTCGAAGCCCATAGCGGCACCTGCACCGTGGTTCGGCCTGCAACGGCTCAAGCGATCCCGCGGCTCTTCGTACCGTTCAGCGTCCGCTGTCACGCCGTGCGGATTGCAGAGAAAAACCCCTCAATCTGTTCGCGCAGGCTGGTTGCTTGGTTCGAGAGCCCTCCCGCAGCCGAGAGCACCTCAGCGGCCGCGCTTCCGGTCTCGCCGGCAGCCTGATTGACACCGACGATATTGGTCGAGACATCCCGCGTTCCCTTCGCGGCTTCCTGCACGTTTCGCGCGATCTCTTGTGTCGCCGCGCTCTGCTCTTCGACCGCCGAGGCGATCGTCGTCGCGATATCGTTCACCGAAGTGATCGTGGCGGCAATCTCCTGGATGGCATCGACCGACTGCTTCGTCGCGGTCTGGATCGCCGCGATCTGCTGACCAATCTCGTCGGTCGCCTTCGCCGTCTGACTAGCGAGGTTCTTGACCTCCGCGGCGACCACGGCGAAGCCCTTGCCGGCCTCGCCGGCACGCGCTGCCTCGATCGTGGCATTGAGAGCCAGCAAGTTAGTCTGGCTGGCGATGTCGCTGATCAACTGCACGACGTCGCCGATCTTTTGCGCTGCGTCAGCCAAGCCTTGGACGGTCGTGTTGGTATGGTTGGCTTGCGCCACGGCCTGACTGGCAATCTTGGTCGATTCCGCTACTTGGCGCCCGACCTCCGACACTGAGGATGATAGCTCCTCAGCGGAATTAGCGACCGTCTGCACGTTCGTCGACGCCTGCTCCGCGGCGGCGGCAACGGCAGAGGACTGGCGCGTCGCCTGGTCGGAGGCGGCGGCAAGCGTGTTGGCGGTGGTCTGCATCTGGCTCGCCGCTCCACCGACCGCGTTGAGTGCAAGCTTCATCCTGCCGTCGAATTCCTGTATCGCACCGCTTGTCTTGTCTTGCTGCCTCTGACGCTCGGCCAGCATCGCCTCCTGGTAGACCGATATCGCGAGGTCCATGTCGAGCATCACGGCCGCGTTCACTGCCGTCAGCAGCGCGGTGAGGCGCGCCGGGCTCCTGCGCTGCAGTCTTGACCGCCAGCCCATGGAGCTGGCCAAGGACATAGTTGTAGCCGCCGATGTACCAGCGCGGCTCCAGCCCAATCTTGTTGTGGATGAGGCCGATGGTGCGTACGCCCTGCATATAGGCGGTGTCGAAGCGCCCGCTGAAGAGCCGTCCCCAATGAGAGGCCTGCGCCGCCTTGAGGCGCGGGATGTCATCTCCGAGCATGCGTGCCAAGACCGGTTCCGACGTTACGTGACGGTAGAACCCCTCAAGGATCGCCGGAAGTCCTGGCTCCACAACCTTCCAGAAGTCCCGCAGGAGAGCGCCAGTCTCCTCGTTAATGCGCATGAAGTGCAAACGAGCGTCTCGATCCTGGTTGTTATCTAATGTCATCGCACCGCTTCCCCTTAGCGATAATGTAGGCCA
The DNA here is from genome assembly GCA_963789275.1 of uncultured Alphaproteobacteria bacterium. Taxonomy (GTDB): domain Bacteria; phylum Pseudomonadota; class Alphaproteobacteria; order ATCC43930; family CGMCC-115725; genus DAHUYF01. The sequence continues at coordinate 250,444 of CAWBKF010000018.1, read as the reverse complement.
GCGCAACTCTGGCCCTCTAGCGTAGCTAGAATATTTGGCGAAACCGTAAATTTTGTGTTAAATAAATAGAGTACAGATTCTCAGCCTCATCCTATTGTCCCTCTACTGTTCCTCCCTCTTCGCCTGCTGCCACTGGAATTCCATCTCCGCGAGGCTTGCCGTCTCGGGCGAGCGGCCGGAGGCGGCGAGCAGCGCCTCGACGCGGCGGAAGCGACGCTCGAATTTACGGCAGGCGCCGCGCAGCGCCTGCTCGGCATCGGTCTCGGCACGCCGCGCCAGATTGGTCACGGCGAACAGGAGATCGCCGATCTCGTCGGCGATCCGCGCCGCATCGCCGCCGGCGAGCGCGTCCCGCACCTCGTCGATCTCCTCGGCGATCTTGTCGAGGATCGGCGGCAGGTCGGGCCAGTCGAAGCCCACGCGTGCGGCGCGGCGCTGCAGCTTCTCGGCGCGGGCGAGCGCCGGCAGCGCCGGCCCGACGCCGTCGAGCGCGCTGGGCGCCGCGCCCGACGCCGCCGCCTGGGCGCGGCGCTCGGCTGCCTTATGCTCCTCCCAGGCGACGGTCTGCGCCGCCTCGTCGGCGATCACCGCATCGGCGAAGACATGCGGATGCCGGCGCACCATCTTGTCCGAGATCGCGCGCGCCACATCGTTGAAGGCGAAGAGTCCGGCCTCCTCGGCCATGCGCGCGTGGAACACCACCTGGAAGAGGAGATCGCCGAGCTCGTCCCGGAGCGCGCCGGCATCGCCGCGCTCGCAGGCCTCGGCCACCTCATAGGCTTCCTCGATGGTGTAGGGCGCGATGGTGGCGAAGCTTTGCGCGCGATCCCAGGGACAGCCGCGTTCGGGGTCCCTGAGCCGCGCCATGATGGCGAGGAGGCGCGCGAGATCCGGCGCGTCGGTCATGGCGCGACGCCGCGCGCGCGCTCGATGGCGACGGTGAGCAGCGCCTTCGCCTCGGGCGCGTCCACCCAGCGCTCGACCTTGACCCATTTGCCGGGCTCGAGATCCTTGTAGTGGCGGAAGAAATGCGCGATCTGCTCGCACAGCAGCGGCGGCAGATCGCGATAGCTGCGCACGCCGCCATAGAAGGGATGGAGATCGTCGACCGGCACGGCGATGATCTTCTCGTCGCCGCCGCTCTCATCCTGCATCAGCAGCGCGCCGATCGGCCGCGAGCGGATGACCGCGCCGGGCACCACCGCCACCTGTGCCACGACGAGCACGTCGACGGGATCGCCATCCGGCGACAGGGTGTGCGGCACGAAGCCGTAATTGGCGGGATAGAACATCGCGGTGTGCAGGAAGCGATCGACATTCAACGCGCCCGACGCCTTGTCGATCTCGTATTTGACCGGCGGCCCGCCCTGCGGAATCTCGATGACGACGTTCACCTCTTCCGGCGGGTTGCGGCCGATCGCGATCTTGTCGATGTCCATGGCGGCACCCTTCGTTGCGTCTTCGCTCAGGCCGGCTTGTCCTGACCGTAGCGCAGCACCTTCACCTTCTCCAAGGTGACGAGGCCGCTGCCGATCATGCCGTCGAGCAGCGGCAGGAAGGCGTTGATCTTGTCTTCGCTGTCGACGATCTCGATCACCATCGGCAAATCCTCGGACAGGCGCAGCACCTTGGCCGTATGCAGCCGGCTGGAATGGCCGAAGCCCATGGGACCGCGCAACACGGTGGCGCCAGCGAGATGGAGCTCCCGCGCCTTGAGCACGATCGCCTCATAGAGCGCGAGATGCTCGTGGCGGTCGTCCTCGCCAATGAAGATGCGCAGCAGCACGGCGTCGTGGGGAATCTGCATGGGGATCATCCTCCGGGAATGAGGGCGCCGACGGCGAAGCCGGCCCAGGCCGCGATGAAGGCACAGCGCCACCGAAGCGACGATGTTGCCGAGCGCACGCGACCAGTCGCCGCCGCGGGCAAGAGAAAGGGTTTGCAAGCTGAAGGAGGAGAAGGTGGTGTAGCCGCCGCACAGCCCGATCATGACCAGCTGCCTCACCGTGAGATCGCCCGGCAGCGGGCCGCCGGGAGCAATGGCGCCGGCGGCGATGCCGATGACGAAAGCGCCGCTGATGTTCACCAGCAAGGTGCCCCAGGGGAAAATCTCGCCGATGCGCCGCGCAACGAAGCCGGAAAAGGCATAGCGCGCCATGCCGCCGAGCGCGCTGCCGAGCCCGACCCAGAGCGGCGCGATCACGCGGCATCTCCGTTGCTTCGAAGCCAAGTGATAATACCATGAAATCATAATGTTATGACATCGCATAGCGATCACCGGTTAGCTCTCTGGGCGATCACATGGCCGAGCCAGACGGCGCCGAGGCCGAGCAGCAGCGTCAGGCCGACATTGGCGGCGGCAGCCAGAGGCCGGCCACGCTGCAGCAGGTCGAACGTCTCCAGGCTGAAGGCGGAGAAGGTGGTATAGCCACCGCACAACCCGACCATGACGAATTGCCGGCCAAGCGGGCTCACATAGACGCGGCCGTCGGGGCCGGTGAGGGTGGCGAAGCCGCCGATGACGAAGGAGCCGACGAGGTTGATGATGATGGTGCCCCAGGGGAAAAGCACCCCCCACAGCGCCACCGCCAGCAGGCCGCAACCATAGCGGGCGAGCCCGCCCAAAGCGCTGCCGATGCCGATGACGAGATAGGTGATGAGGGGATTCATGGGCGGGGCCTAGGCATAGTCGGCGATGTCAGGCACTGCAAGGCTCGTGCCGGCGCTTGACAGGAAAATCGCGCTCAGCGCTTGTGGGAGCGGGCAGGAAGGGAGGACGGGAGGGACCATGTATCGTATTGCCGCGGGGCTCATGCTGATGGTGTTCGGCCTCTCGCTGAGCGCCGCAGGCCCAAACGCCGGCGCCGGCGGCGCCGCTCGGGCGGTGGCTCAGCGAGGCCAAGCGCGGTGTGGTCGAGATCTATCCCTGCGGCGACCGGCTGTGCGGCAAGCTGGTCTGGCTGATCGAGCCGATACGCCGCGGCGCGCCGGCGGTCGACGACCACAACCCCGATCCAGCCTTGCGCCAGCGGCCGACTTGCGGCCTCACCATCCTCGGCGATTTCCGCCAGGTCGACCCGCAGCGCTGGGAGGATGGCTGGATCTACGACCCCGACAGCGGCAAGACGTATCGCGCGACCATGGCGATCGAGGGCGAGACACTGCGGCTGCGCGGCTATGTCGGCATTCCGCTCTTCGGCGAAACCCAGAGCTGGACGCGGCCCGATCCGAGCTACGGCTCCTGCTGAGGCGCCGGGCGACGACGGATCAGCGGCAGCAGCAGCAGCGCCAGCAGCACCAGCGCGCCGAGGAACAGCCAGGCATCGTTGAACGCCGCCACCAGCCCGGCGCGCTCCACCAGCGGCGCCACCAGATCATGGGTCGCCTGGTCGACCGGGCCGAGCGGCACGCCGGTGAAGCGCTCGGTCGGCAATCCCACGAAGCGCGCCGCCGCGGCGTCGCCGGCCTGGAGCCGCGCGACCAGCGCCTGCACATGCTCCGGGGCGCGCCGCTCGACGATGGTGTCGATAAGGGCGAGGCCGATGGCGCCGCCGAGATTGCGCATCAGATTGAAAAGCCCGCTGGCATTGGGCACTTGCGAGGGGGCGAAGCCCTCGAGCGCCAGCGCGGTGCAGGGCAGCAGGCAGAGCATCACCGCCGCGCCGCGCGCCACCTGCTGCCAGGCGAGGCCCCAGAAATCGGTCTCGGGCGTCATGAAGCCGTTGCCGAGGAGCCCGGCCGCGAGCAGCCCGTAGCCAAGGAGGCTGAGGCGGCGCGCATCGACGCGCCGCTCCAGCACCGCCGCCAGCGGCGCCACCGCGAGCTGCGTCGCGCCGGTCACCATCATGATGAGGCCGATGTCGAAGGCCTCGTAATAGCGCACCACGCCGAGAAACACCGGCAGGAGATATGTGGCGCCATAGAGCCCGACGCCGAGCGCGAAGCTGAGGCAGGAGCCCAGCACGAAATTGCGGTCGCGGCAGCAGCGCAGGTCGATCAGCGGATGCGGCCGGGTGAGGCAACGGCGCAGCGCGGCGGCGCCGCAGGCGAGGCAGAAGGCGAGCAGCAGCAGCATCGCCGGATCGCTCCAGCCGCGATGCGGCGCCTCTTTCAGCAGCACCTCGAGGCTGGCGAGAAACCCGGCCAGAAGCGGCAGCGCCCAGAGATCGACCGAGCCGACGCTGCGCCAATCCGCGCTGTCGATGTTGACGCTCCAGGCGACCAGCAGCGCCACGACGATGCCCGGACCGACATTGATCAGGAAGAGCCAATGCCAGGAGAAGGTGTCGGTGATGAAGCCGCCGACGGTCGGCCCGAGCGTCGGCGCCAGCATCGCCATCGTGCCGGCGATGACCGTGGCGCGCACGCGCTCCCTGGGCGGAAACATCAGGAAGATCGCGGAGAACACCAGCGGAATGAGCAGGCCGCCGCAGAAGCCTTGCACCATCCGCGCCGGCACCAGCGACCAGAAGCCGGTGGCGCGCGCGCAGGCGATGCTGGCGAGCGTGAAGCCGGTGATGCCCGCGACGAAGGCGCCGCGCGTCGACAGCACCCGGGTGAGCCAGCCGGTCAAGGGAATGGCGACGATCTCGGCCATGAGATAGGCGGTCTGCACCCAGCTCAGCTGCCCCAGCGCGATGTGGAGCCCGACCTGGATGTCGGGCAGCGAGCTCGCCACGATCTGGATGTCGAGGATCGCCAGCAGCATGCCGGTGCTCATGGCGATAAAGCCGATCCAGGTTCTGGCGCCGACCGCGTCGGCGGGAACCGCGACCGCGCTCACGCGCGCGGCCGGGACAGTCGGGAGGGGACGCATGGGGAAGAGCTAGCACGCGCGCCGGGGCGCGGCTAGGCGCCTGTCCCGGAAATCGGCCAGCGCGGCGAGGGGCCGCGCGCGGCGTTGGCGCCTGTTAGGCGGTAGTGGCCGGGACGGCGACGTTCAGGCCATGGACATGGCGCAGATCGGCGCCGTCGAATCTCGCGTTGGAGGTGCTGGCGCCGACGAAGCTCGCGCCCGCCATGCGCGCGTCGGTGAAATCGGCGCCGGTGAGATCGGCGCGCTGGAAATCGGCGTTGAGCAGCGAGGCGCTGCGCAGCGTCGCGTTGCACAGCGTCGCGTTCCACAGCCGGCTCTGATCGAGGCTGCTGCGGCGGCAATGCTGCAGGTCGTTATTGAGCACGACGGCGTCGAGATTGACGTTGGTGAGGTTGGCGTGGGACAGGAAGGCCTGCTTCATCACCGCGGCCCGCATGTCGGCGCCGGTGAAATCCGCGTGGTCGAGCGTCGACAGCGTAAGGTCGATCACCATCAGCCTGGCGCCGGTGAAACGCGCGCCGGTCAATACGCAGTTGAGCAGCACCGCGCCTGAAAGATCGCGATTGGAGAGATCCACGGCGCCGAGCTCGATGCCGGAGAGCTGCAGCCGCCGGCCGGTATCGCCGACGGTGCGCACCCATGCCTCGTGCGCCGTCACCATGTCCTCGATCGAAGTCGGCATCGTCAGCTTGTCTCTGGGCACGTTGAGCGCGCCCAGGCTGGCGGTGCGGGCGGGGTCGTCAAGCACCGCGCCGAGCATGTCGGCGCCGTCCATGATGACGCCCATCCAGCGGATGCCGGTGAGCACCGCGCCATGCAGCGAGCAACCCGACAGGTTCGCTTGCGACAGATCCGCGTTCTCCAGCACCGCGCCGGTGAGGTTGGCGTTGCGCAAGTCGATGCGCGTCAGGTTGGCGCCGCGCAGGATCGCATTGGTAAGGTCGGCGCGCACCGCGAAGCCGCCGGCGAGCTTGGCGCGGGTAAGATTGGCGCCGGACAAATTGGCAATGACCAGCTCGACCGGCAGCACTTCGAGGTCGATCGGGTTGAGGCCGCCTTTCTTGTCCTGGCGCAGCAGCGTGCCCTCGCGCAGATCGGCTTCGAACAACCTTGCCTCGGCGAGGTCGGCGCCGCGCAGGCAGGCGCCGCGGATGTCGGCGCGCGACAGATTGGCATTTTGCAGCTGGGCCATGCGCATGTCGGCGCCGAAGAACGTGGCGCCGCTGAAATCGGTGCCGCGCGCCATGACGCGGTGAAGCGAGGCGCCGCTGAAATCGACGCCGGAGAAGTCGAGCCCCGCCATGTCGAGCCCGGTGAGATCATGATAAGCGAGTTGCGGACGGAGAGCGCCGCGTAGCCCGCGTTTGAACCGGGCATTGCCCTCGGCCAGGCGGGCGAGGGTGGATTGATCGATTTTTATCCTTTCCCCGGCCACGTGGGGAGGTCCTTCCGCTGTCTCACGGCCGGTGAGTAAACCATTGGAAGGTAAAGCAGAGATTAGCGAAAACTCGCCGCAAAGCAGCGGCAAAGCCCGGATATCCGCCGGCCGGCGATGTTCCGGCCGGGAAATTATTATTAACCCCGGGGCTGCCCGACGGTTTACCCGGCAGGGCGGGCGCCGCTGAGCCAGGCCGCGGCATGGGACCCGATTATCGCATAATGTATATTATGGGAAATAACGACGGGACGTTAATCTCCCGTCGCCCAGGTCGCTCGCCACGGCCGTCACAGGATGGTGTTAATAACCGGAACTGCCGCCTCGGCGATGTACTCGCCCAGCTGACGATAACTCTCGAATTCAGACTCGGTGAACCACTGGTTGGCGGTGCTCTCATGCGGGAAATCCGGATGCGCCACGGCAAAGCCGCGCACGTCCGCCGGCTCGTCACCATAATAGCAGGGCTTGATATAGAGTTGTTGGGCGGTAGCCGCGCCGCGGGTTGCCGACAAAAAGCGGCGTCACGGCGAAGCTTTCGGCCTTGCGCTCCTGCCAGGCATTATTCGTCGTGGCGGTCACGTTGAGCGTGATATTGACGACATGGAACAGCGAGCGGTGACCGCCTTCGTCCGGATACCGGTTTTTGCTCCGCGCGAGCAGCTTCATCAGGAGATTGTCGTCCTCGTCGAAGCCGGTGAAGAGATCGGGATTGCGCTCGTCCCGTGTCGGACCGAGAAAGCCCCGCATCAAGCGGTTGCGATAGATGCCCTGCTGAGAAAAGCGGTTGATGTTGATGCAGTATGAAGCGGCGAACGCCAAAGCCATGGCCAGCACAAAGGCCGCCGGGAGCACGATCCAGTGCGGGAACGCAGAGAGCCACGACGGCAGCGGGCAGAAGGTGAGCCACTGCGGCAGCGGGCTGAAGGAAAGCCACGGCGGCGGCGTGCGGAAGCAGAGCCACGGCGGCAGCGGGCAGAGCAGCAGCGCTTCCACCATCGCGCCCAAGAGCAGCAGGATGATCGCGACGAAGATGATCGCGGCGACCCCGAGGATGACGTTGTAAGGCAGCGCCTTTTGCGCCTTGGCGTTCGAGGTCACGATCTCACCGCCGGTCTTGGCGCTCCAGGAAAGGATGGCGGTCAGCGCCCCGGACACACCGCCGGCGGCGGCGATGCTCGTGCCAATCCAGTCACCCATCTCGGCCTTGAGCCAGCACAGCATGTCCAGGCCGAAGAGGCTTGCGCCCGTCATGACGAGCCAGGCAACGGAAAGCGCGGCGAGCCATCCGGCCAATCTGGCGAACCATTCGCGATCGTCGTCGAGCTTGTGCCACAAGGTGGAGAGGCCGCTGAACAGCATCTCGATGACCGAGCGGATGAAGAGAACCGCCGGCATCGCCAGCAGGAAATGCCAACGCGCCCCGCTGCCCGCTTCGACGGCCCACGGGTCGAACGACGCGACGATATGGAGAAGCAAACCGAACAGCGCACCGCTGGCTGTCCAGGCGACAAGGTCCCGAAAGCGGGGCCCTTGCGGTGGGTCTGTGGGAGAGTATGGCGGAATGTGCCGGCGCAGCAGCCACGCGGCGACCCAGCTCGCGGCGAACAGGGCCGCGAAAAGACCGACCGTCCATCCGATGTGGCAATTCGCCAATGCATCGACGCGCAGCCCAAGGGCGAGACTGCCGAGCACATAGAGCGGGAGGATGAAGGCAGCCACGCCCGCATCGGTGAATGAAAGACGGTTCCAGCTCGGCCGATTGAGCAGCGAAACCGTCAATGCCGAGCCGAGCGTCACCGCCACGAGAACCAGCGGCGCGCCGGGACAGAGCGGCACAAGCCAACCGCCGAGGCTGAAGAGGAGCGCCGGCAGCGCGACGGCGGCGAAGAAGACCGGCAGGAGAATCAGCCAGTTGAGCGCCATATTGCGCACAAACAGCGTTATCGCCGCCCAGGTATCGGCCGAGGCGATGCCCACCCGCGGTATCAGATAGTTTGTGCTGGCGCGCAGGCGATGCAGCGGCGGCGGCTCATACCCGGTCGGGTCGGGCTTCAGCGCCGCCAGAACGCCGGCGAGGCCCGTTTTATCGCGATTGATCCAGGCCGAAAGCCAGCTGCCGATATAGCCGCCGCCGGAAACGGTCGAGAGATAATGGAAGCGTCCCAGCAAATTGGGATGGCTATCGGCCAGCGCCTGCAGGACGCCGAGCGCAAAGGAGGCGCTGCGAATGCCGCCGCCGGAGAGGCATAGCGCGGCGAGACGGCAGGAACCGCCCTCCTCCTTCGTCCTTCTTCTCTTCTTCTTCTTCTTCTCCTGATCAGAGGCCAGGCTATGGATAATCTCGTGGAGCCTCTTCAGCGCCGCCTCAGCCGCAGAGCGTTCATCGAACTCCTGGCTGGAGATCGTCTCGAGCGTCGCCTGATCGGGGGGCGGCAGGCCGGTTTTCGGCAGAATGTGCTGGAGCTCCTTTGCCAGCACAGTCGGCCACCACAGAGGGTCTTTCGGATCATCCGTTTCTTCCGCCATGGCAATCCCCCTTTGCCGTTCATTTTTTTCTTTTTGTCGCCGCAATAATCTCAGACGGCCACTTCGCAACGCGCGCTCGAATCTGGCGCGGGCGACGGCACAGGTGCGCGCGTCGTTCGCCTGCGTAAAACTTTCCCGCTCTACTATCAGCGCTCGACCGAGCAGCCGGTTACTTCCAGAAAAACCGCCACGCCATCATTTTGCGGGCGTATAAGCCGCTGACAAATACTTCGCCATGTTGTCGGACAGCGCCTTGTACAGGCTGGTGCAAACCGTCGCTCTGGAAATGCCGACGGGTTCAGTCGGAATCTTGTCGGAATCCCCCTGCTCCAGGCACGTGACGACGAGAGACTGCAAGACGCGGACTTGAGCATTCGCATAATAGGTGCTGTAGATCGTGCTTACCGGGTCGGCCACCGCTGCCGTCTTGGTTTGCGCCGACGGCGGCGCGGCGGTTGGAGGCGCGGCAGAATCCTTCGCCATTTTCGTGGCCGCGGTGACGAGCTCCGTCTGCGCGCTCTGCGCATCCGTGGATTTCGTCTTGGAGTTGGCGGGCTCGCCCTGCGCTTTCGCCACAGCGGCCAGCGCCGTCTGCAAGGCGGCCAGATCCGTCTTGAGCGCCGCAGATGCTTGGGTCGACGGGGACGGCGCGCCGTCGGAAGACGGCGTGGTGGCGCCGCCCTTCTGTGCGGCGGTCGCGGCGGCCTCGGCCAGCATCAAGGTGACGAGGAGATCGCCATATTGGCTCAGGATCAGCGCATAGGCGCCCCGGTGGATGAGGCCGTTGGCATAGGCTTCACACGCCTTGAACAATCCGTCCCGCAGCGCCACCACCGCCTCTGTGCGTCCAGCCAGGGCGGTAATCGCTTCTGCCGTCGATTCGCTGAACCCCACCGAGGCGGTAACGCCGTTCGGCGCCTTGCCGCTGCCGGTAAGCGCAAGCGCGGTGGATAAAGCGGTAGCGATATCGGGGCTGGGCTCGGAACAGATCAGCCGCGTCGCCACCCCACTGGTGGGCGGCAGACGATCCATGACGAGCCGGCTCGCCGCATTCGTCACCAATGCGCTGTTGTCTTGATCGATCTGCTGATAGGAAGCGACCGGTTTTTCCTCACGGTCGCAGCCGGTCATCACGCCGGCGACGATCGGCAAGACGATCAGAGTCGCATATCGGTGCCGCATTTCGCCCTCCGCTCCCGCCCTATCCACAGCGCGATAGCGATGCGATCCAATGCTTACTCGGACGCTTCGAGGATTTTCGTCGAAATCGCCCCCTGGCGGGCCCCTCGCCCCGCCAACAAAGATAGAATATCATGGAGAATTACGTATGAAAAGTGGCGAGTCGACACCCTAATGCCCGCCACCCGCTGCATGCGGGCCTAGCGGATTCTCCATGGAGACGCGGCGGGCACGGAGAAGAAAACCGTGCGCCGTCTCCGCCCCTCCGGCTCAGGCGCCGGCGTGACGGTGTCGCAGCCGGAAAGCGAGGACCAGCAACGCACCGCCGAAGAAGAGCGCATAGGCGCCCATCCACCAGGTCAGCACCAAGGCGCCGACGATCGGCATCAGGATCAGCAGAATGCCCCAGATCACCGAGACCACGCCGCCGAGCCCCATCAGCCATTTACCGTGCGTGAGCTGCAGCCAGGCGCTAGCGCTCAGCAGCAATGCGCCGCTCACGATCGCCCAGACGCCCATGAGGTAGACGAAAGCCAGCACGGTGACCAGTGGCCAGACGAACGCGATCGCGCCGGCGATGAGATCGGCGACGCCTTCCAGCGCCAGCCAGCCCCAGCGCTCATGGCGCTGCGCCGCGCGCAACCCCGCGACCAGGGCGAGCACGCCATCGACCAGCATGTAGGCGGCAAAGAGCAGCACCAGCGCCGCCAAGGTCACGCCCGGCAGCAGCACAGCCATGATGCCGAAGATGATGGCGAAGACGCCGCGCAGCGCGATCACCCACCAGTTGCGCGCCAGCAGCGCATTCATCGCCGCCATCGCCGGCTCATCCGGGCTGGCGCCAAACCCGATCCCCGCCGCCTCCAGCGTGAAAGCGCCGGGCTTGGCGCCCTCATAGGCGGGATCGGCTTTCGTCCCTTGCGCGGGACCGCGATCACGCTCGTTGTCTGCACTCATGATCATCTCCCTCTTCTCCGCTGCCGTGCGCGCCCAAAGCGGCCCGCCATGCGCCGCTACTCCGCCGCGCCTTGCGACGTCTTCGCTGCGGCACCGCCGGGCTTGTCGCCGGCGTCGGCGCGATCCACCGACGGCGGCGCCGCATCGGCGCCCTTGATCGCGATCTTGCGCAGCTTCTGCTGCACCGCCTGCGGCTTCGCGATGGTGATGGTGAGCACGCCCTTCCTGAACACCGCCTCGACCTCGTCCGGGTTCACCGGGAACGGCAGCTGCAGCGTGCGCGAGAAAGCTCCCGATGAGCGCTCCACCACATGATAGCTCCGCTCGCCCTCCTCCTCCATCTCCTCGCTCCGCCTCCTTCTCGCCGCTGATCGTCAAGGTGTCGTCGGCCAGCGTCACCTCGACATCATCCTCGTCGAGGCCGGGGAGCTCGGCGGTGACGCGGATCTCCTGATCGGTTTCGCTGACATTGATCTGCGGCGTCAGCAGAGCGGCCGCCGCCTGCGGCGCCGCGGCGAGCGCCCCCGGGGCGCCGAAGCCGCGCAAGAACTCCTCGAAGACGCGGTTCATGTCGCGGCGGAAGGCCGAGAGCGGATCGGCATTCTCGGGCCAGCGCGGGCCGGAGCCGCTTCTCTGGAACGGAAACAGCAGTCTTACAGCCATGGTTTGCTCCTCTCGCTTGGCGACGCGATGCCGGTCGGTGCAAGCTTGCCGGGGGCCGCGCGGCGGCGCCTTGATCGCCGTCAACGTCGCCGGATTTTTTTTAGCCGGCCATGCCGGCGGCACGCAGGCGTGGAACCATCACCGATAGCCTCCGTTTTCGATCGACGACGATCGATCGCTCCCGCGGACATTATCGAGAACCCGACCAGCGCGCGTGCCTTGCTCTCGCCGCGATCATGCCGAGCACGCGGAGGACAGATGCGGGCTATCGTTGCGAAACCGGCGAGGTCTTCCGCGACGCAGTCGCCATCAGATCCCGCCGACGCCGGCGGGCGCCAGCCTCCGGTCGCGATGGAGGCGCTCGCAACGCTGCATTCCTGTGGCCGCGGCCAGGAGATCTATCGCCGCGCCGATCGCGCCGAGACGTGGTATCGCGTGGTCCGCGGACTCGCGCGCAAATGCACGGTGATGGCCGATGGCCGGCGGCGCATCGTCGATTTCCTGTTGCCCGGCGATTTTTTCGGGCTGACCGCGCGCCATGAACACGTCTTCGCCGTCGAGGCGGTGGTCGACGGCACCGTGGTCGCACACTATCCGCGCCGCCGTGTCGAGACCATGGCCAACGCCGACCCGGAGATCAGTCAGCTCGTCCGCGACATCGCCTTCGACGCGATCGTCCGCCTCCAGGCACGCATCCTCATTCTCGGCGGCACCACCGCCATCGAGAAGGTCAGCGCCTTCATCGTCGAGATGGCGCAGCGCTCCTCCGACGGCACGCCCTTCGCGCTGCTGATGTCGCGCTACGACATCGCCGATTATCTGGGGCTGTCGGTCGAGACGGTGAGCCGCGCCATCACCGACCTGAAGCTCAGCGGGTTCATCGCGCTGGCCGGTAAGCGCCGCATCACAATTCTCGACCGCTCCGCCCTTGAGGAGCGCAGCCACGGCGGCGCGGCGGCGTAAAGCCGGTGAGCGCGCGCCGCGCGGCCAATTGACATGCGTCAAGGCCGGCAATTGCGGGTTCGGCCATGCTGGGTTCGCAGCGTATCCGAAAGCGGAGATCGTCATGGTCATGCAAAAGCTCGAGCGGGCGGGATGGCAAAGCTTCTTCGACCTGCTGTCGAAGGGTCTTATTGGTAAGCGCGCCGAGATCGAAGTCGCGTCATTGGCGCTGGGCGTCCAGGTCGCGGCAGAATGGCTGCCACTCCTCGGCATTACCTACGATCCCAAGAGCGACCTCGTCGAGATCGCCCTCGACGGGCTGGATCACCTGATCCGCCAGCCGCGCGAGCTATTCCTGGAAGTTGATGACGGCGCGCTTGCGAGCCTGTTGATCGTCGACGGCGACCGCACGCGCCAGACCGTCCGCTGGCGCGATCCGCTGATGCTGCCGACGCCGCAATCGGGTTAGCGCATGTCCCGCGAGCTGGAACCATCACTGCGCCCCGCGAAAGCGGGGGCCCAGAAGCAACCGCACGTCGGTTGCCCTGGATCCCCGCTTTCGCGGGGAAAGAGAATGGTGATTGGATCTGCTCGAAACGCGCTCTAGCGCAAATCGTGGCTGGATTGCCTCAGTCTAATTGTTTGATCTCAAACTATCTGGCGCTGTCGAGAGCTGCGCGGCGCGGAGACGTCATGCAGCCACGCGTGATCAGAGATCGACCGCCAACCCGTCATAGCCCGGCTCGATGCCGGCCGGCAGCTCCCGGCGCAGCGCGGCGTAGTCGAGGCTTTCATCCATATGCGTCAGCACCGCGCGCTTCGGCCTCACCCGCTTGATCCAGCCAAGCGTCTTGGCAAGATGCGCATGGGTCAGATGCTCGGCGCGGCGGATACAATCGACGATCCAGAGCTCGACGCCGCGCAGCGCGGCAAAGGCGGCCTCATCGAGCTCGATCACATCGGTCGAATAGGCAAAGCCGCCGATGCGAAAGCCGAGGGTCTTGGAGAAGCCGTGATCCTGCAGGAAGGGCATGACCGGAATCCCGGCGGCGACAAAGGGCCCGTCGACCGCATGGGGCTCGAGGACCGGCTTGTACCAGGCGGATAGCCGGTCAGGCTTCACGGCATCGAAGACGTAGCCGAAACGACGATTGATCTCGGCCAGCGTCTGAGCGCTGGCGAAGATCGGTATACCGCTCTGCATCAGCCGATTGACCGACCGCAGGTCGTCAATGCCGTGGAGATGATCGGCATGCGCATGGGTGAAGAGCACGGCATCGATCCGCTGCACCCCGGCATCGAGAAGCTGCTCACGCAGATCGGGCGAGGTGTCGATCAGCAGGGTCGACCCGCCCTCCTCCACCAGTACCGAGACGCGACGGCGTCGGTTGCGCGGCTCCTTGGGATCGCACTCGCCCCAATCGCCGCCGATCCGCGGCACGCCCCAGGACGGGCCGCACCCCAACATCGTTACGCGCATGAGACGACCGCGGCTCTGCGCGCTCTGCCGAAGAGCCGAAAGAAATTCTCCGCCGTGATGCGGGCGAGATCCTCGAGCGCAACCCCTTTGAGCGCCGCCACCGCTGCGGCGGTGTGGACAAGGAAGGCCGGCTCGTTGGTCTTGCCGCGCAGCGGCACCGGCGCGAGATAGGGCGCGTCGGTCTCGATCAGCAGCCGCTCGAGCGGCAGGTCGGGGACGATGGCGCGCAGATCGCCGGCATTCCTGAAGGTGACGATCCCCGACAGCGAGATATAGAAACCGAGCGCCAGGGCCGCCTCCGCCAGCGCGCGGCCGGTGCTGAAACAATGAATGACGCCGCAAGGCGGCTTTTCCTCGGCCAGCACGGCGGCAGTCTCGGCATCGGCGCCGCGACTGTGGACGATCAGGGGATAATTTGTTTCACGTGAAGCGGCGCAATGTGCGCGAAACGCTGATTCCTGTAGGAGTTGCGGTGCGTGGTCGTAGTGGAAATCGAGCCCGGTTTCGCCGATCCCGACGACCTTTTCATGCCGCGTCAGCGCCATCAGCTCCGCCAGATGATTGCCCTCCGCCGCCGCTTCGTGTGGATGAATGCCGACCGAACACCATATGTTGGGGTCGCTCTGCGCGATCTCGAGGACATCTGCGAATTCGCTGATTTTCGTGCCGATGGTCAGCATGGTCTCGACACCGGCGCGCCGCGCGCGCGCGATGATTTCCGGCCGCTCTTCCGGCGTGGCGAAATCGAGATGGCAATGGCTGTCGACCAGAATCATGCCGGCGCAGCCGGCTCGACATGGCGCGGGAAGATGCCTTCGGGCTTCGGCAGCGGGGTCCCCGGAACCAGCGGCCGCGCCAGCGCGGCGAAATCGCGCTGATTTTCCGGCACGGCGAGCTGGTCCAACAGCTTCGCCGCCGCCTGCGGCACCACCGGCTGCACCAAGAGCGCCAGATGGCGGATGGTCTCCGCCAGCACGTAGAGCACCGTGCCCATCCGCGGCAGATCGGTCTTGCGCAGCGCCCAGGGCGCCTGCTCGTCGACATACCGGTTCGCTTGCGCAACGACCTGCCAGAGCGTCTCGAGCGCGCGGTGGAACGCCTGTTCGGCGAAATCGGCGCGCAGCCTGCCGTGGAGCCCGCGCGCCTGGGCGAGCAGCGCCTCGTCGGCGGCGGCGAGGGCTTGCGGCGCCGGCAGGCGTCCCTCGCAATTGCGGTTGATCATCGACAGCACGCGTTGCGCCAGATTGCCGAAATCATTGGCGAGATCGCCATTGATGCGGTTGACCACGGCGCGGTGGGAAAAATCACCGTCGCTGCCGAAAGGCAGCTCGCGCAGCATGAAATAGCGCAGCGGGATCAAGCCCGTATTGCTCGACAAGCTGCCGGGGCGGGATGGAATTCCCCAGCGATTTTGACATCCTCTGGCCTTCGACGGTCCACCAGCCATGGGCGAAGACGCGCTTGGGCGGCGCCAGCCCCGCCCCCATCAGGAAGGCCGGCCAATAGACGCAATGGAAGCGGATGATGTCCTTACCTACCATATGTAGATCGGCCGGCCAGTATCGCGCATAATCGTTGTGTTGGGTTTCGGGATAGCCCAGCGCCGTGATGTAATTGGCGAGAGCGTCGAGCCAGACATACATGACATGCCTCTCGTCGCCCGGCACCGGAATGCCCCAGCGAAAGCTGGTGCGCGAGATCGAGAGGTCGCGCAAGCCGCCCTTGACGAAGCTGATGACCTCGTTGCGTCGGGCGCGCGGCGCGATGAAATCCGGGTTCGCCTCGTAATGGGCGAGCAGACGGTCCTGCCAGGCGGAGAGGCGGAAGAAGTAGTTCTGCTCCTCGACCCATTCGACCTCGGCGCCGGTCGGCGCCTTGCCGTCGACCAGTTCGCTCTCCTCGTAGAAAGCCTCGTCGCGCACCGAATACCAGCCGGCAAAGGTGCCGAGATAGATCTCGCCGCGTCGCTGCAGCTCCTGCCACAGCGCCTGCACGCCGGCGATATGGCGCGGCTCGGTGGTGCGGATGAAATCATCGTTGCTGACATTCATCAGCCGCGTCATGTCGCGGAACTCGCCGGCGACGGCATCGGCATAGGCGGCGGGCTCCAGCCCCGCCGCGCGCGCCGCCGCCGCGACCTTCTGGCCATGCTCGTCGGTGCCGGTAAGGAAATGCGTGTCGTTTCCGTCGAGCCGCATGAAGCGCACCATCGCATCCGATGCCACCGAGGTATAAGCGTGGCCGAGATGCGGCGAGGCGTTGATGTAATATATCGGCGTCGTTAGGTAATAGGCTCTGGCGCCGCTCATAAATCTCTCCTGGACGCGCGCCGGCGGCTCAGCGCGCCGCCTCTTCAAGCGCAAAAAAGGCATTCAGCACGACCTGCTTGCGGTCGAGGTTGACGCTGTCCGCCTGGGCGAAAAGATGGGTGAGCTTTTCCCACACCTCAACCCATTGATCAAGGCCGCGCCGCGCCGCCAGCCGGCGCATCGCCTGGCTTTCCTCCGGCAAGGCGCCGGCGGCGCCGCCGGCGGCCAGCGCCACCATGCGCGCGAGCCAGCCCGGCAGCAGCTCCGCCAGCAGCCGGAACCCCTCCTCGCCATCGCCGCGCTGCAGCCGGTCGGCCAGCGCATGGAGCGCCACGCCATCGAGCTCCGGCAGCCCCTCCAGCAGCCGCACCAGGCTGCGGTAGAGCCCGATGCCGCCCGCGGCGGCGAGCTCGAGGGCGCGGCCGATGCTGCCTTCGGCGAGCTGCGCCAGCACGGCGCGGTCAGCGGCCGAGAGGTCGGGCCGGTAGTGCTGCAGCGCCTCTTGCACCAGCCCGGGCGCCAGCGGCTTCAGCGCCAGGATGCGGCAGCGCGAGCGGATGGTGGGCAGCAGCCGGCCGGGATTGTCGGAGACCAGGAGCAGCGCCGCACGTTTCGGTGGTTCCTCAAGTATCTTCAATAACGCATTGGCAGCGTTCCGATTCATCATGTCGGCGCCATCCACGACGACGACCCGCCAATGGCCTTCGGCGGGGGTCAGGCGCAAGAACCCGGCAATGGCGCGGGTATCGTCGACGACGATCTCGCTGCGCAGCTTCTTGCGCCGGGGGTCGAGGCTGCGCTCGACCACCAGCAGGTCGGCATGGCCGCCCGAGGCGACGCGGCGAAAGACCGGCTGCTCGGGCGCGACGGCGAGGGAACCCGGCGGCGCCGCAAAGAGCCCGCCGGCCCCTTGCGCGAAGAGGAAGCGGGCGAAGCGGAAGGCGAGCGTCGCCTTGCCGATGCCACGGGGGCCGCTCAGCAGCCAGGCATGCGGCAGCCGGCCGGAGAGATAGGCCTGCAGCAGCGCCGCCTCGGCCGCCTCATGCCCGAGCAGCGCCGGGTTCTCGCGCGGCGCCGGCGCTTCGATTGCCTCGCCGGGCGCGGCTTCCTCGTCGAGCTCCTGGTCCTCGTCTTCGGCCATGGCCCCTATGATAGCCCGCCCACGACCTCCCTAGAACGCCTCACTGAACGCCTCGCTGTGGCGCGGCACCGGCCCGGCTGCCGCCGCGCAACGACCCCGCGACAGCCGGCAGCGCGCCTCAGGAGGCGCGGCAAATATTTTGCACAATCAATGGATTGCGGGGTACTTTCGCAGGCGACATGATATCTCGCCTGCTCTGCGCTGCGGCCCCGGTAAACCTTCCGCCGATCGGCCGGCCACGCCGGCACCGCTCGTTCCGCCTGCGTAACGAAAGTCACGTGGGGTGCCGCGCGGCTCGTTTCGGAGCCGGAATGATTGATGTCGGCGCCTGAATGGGACAGGAAGAAGGATCACCACGGGGACACGGAGGTCACGGAGAAGCGAAGAGTGGCGCGCTTCGCGCACCCAATTCCCTTTCTTCTCCGTGTCCTCCGTGCCTCCGTGGTGCCCCGCTATCTCCACTGCGACAGCCCGATGTAGAGGGACTAGAACGGCTCGCTGTCGCGCGCCCGGACGGCATAGGCGGCGGCATCCTCGGGGAGCAGCAGGCGCTCCTCCACCAGCGCCGCCGCTGCTCGTTCCACTGCCGCAACGAAGGCGGATTTGCCGGCGTAGCGCTCGGCCAGCGAGCGGCGGGGGTCGCCCGAGGCCTGGCGTTCCGCGGCTGATTGCGCAAACGGAATGAAGCTGCCGTCGCGGTCGGCGAGCTCGCCCTCGGGATAAGGCGCGCGGTAGAGATTCCAGCCGGTATGGCTGCCGCGCGGCACGGCGATGTCCGGCAGGCGGATTCCGGCGATCTCGTTGCCATCGCCATCGACGCGGCACACCAGAGAGCGATAGGCGACGGGCGCCGGACGCGGCTCGACCCAATCGCCGGCCGGGGTCACGCTGTTGGTCCGGCGCGCGATGGCGACGCCGGGAATCTCGGGAAATCCTGTGGCGTCGGCCGGCACCAGGCTGCCCGAGGCGAAGGTCGGCACCTGGCTCGGCGGCGGCGGGCGGCCGCTCACCACCCACTCATCGAGCGCCACCAGCAGCGCCTTCAGCGCCGGCATCGGATTGTGCGGGTTGCGCGGGTTGACCGCAGGGCCGCGGTCTCCCGGGCTCCCTGCCCGGCCGCCATGCTGGGTCCCGGCGATCAGATAGAGCCGCACGCCCTCGGGCAGCGCCACGTCGCGTGTCCCAAGCGGGTCCGTGTGCAGCAGCGAGGCGCCTTTCTGCCAATATTCCGTTGCCGTATTGGTCTGGATCAGGAGGGGATCGCTGCCATCGCCGCGGAGCAATCCGCCGCTCCGCTCGGTCACGGGATCACTCATCGCCGCCGGCGAGAACGGGAAGTCGTTCTCGGGGAAATCGTGGTCCTCGTGCTGGGTATTGGTGCGGAAAGGCTGGGCGAAGGGCTGGTTCAGGAACACCCGGCCGATCCCGGCGGTATGCGCCAGCACGCCGTCGAAGACACGGCGGCCGGCCTCGTCGCGGTTGAAGCCCTGGGCGATGTGGTCGCGCAGATACCGCCCGGCCTGCGAGATGCCGAAACCCAGCGCGTGGCTCGGCTGGCCGCCCGAGCAGCTCGGCCGAGGCCGCGTCGTAGCGCAGGTAGCTCACGACGTCGCGCGTCGCAGCGAGGCCGATGCCCAGCGGCACGGGATCGCGCGCGAGGTAGGTGAGCTCGTAGAGCGTGCCCGGCTCGGGCCTTTGTCCGGCGGGCAGCAGCCGCACCCGGCGCTGGTCAAGGAACTCCCATTCCGCGGCCGGAACGGTCGCGCGCGGATCCGCCTGGCGCCGCCGTCGGGTGAGGCGGGCCTGCGCCTGGTCGAGCGTCGTCGCGGCGTAGGAGAGGCGGAAGAATTCGGTCGGCGAGTCGGGCCTGGTGCCGGCAACGAACTCGTCGCGGATGGTGCGGATGATCGCCCGGCCCCCCTCGAGCGGCGCCGGCGCGCTGAGGCCCAGCGCGGCATTGCCGCTTGCCACCGTCGCATCCCAGCCCGACCAGACCACGCTGAAGCCCAGGCGCAGCGGCAGGCCGTCGCCGAAATCGGCGCGGGTCCTGAGGTCGCTGCCCACAGACCCGGCGCAGAGATTGGAAAAAAGCAGCTTCCGGCCGCGATTGCTGACCTCGTAGAGGAGCCGCCCATTGCCTTTGGCCGGATCGGCCGGATGCAGGATGAAGACGTCGCAGTGATACTCGACGCGGCCGCGCGCGTTGCGCGGCGCCCGGTCGAGATTGACGATGCCGCGGTTCTCCGGCCGATCGGGATCGAGCTCGCCTCGGGCGGTTCCGATGATGCGGCGATAGGCCCCGGCGCCGCCGAACGCGGCGCCCTCGGCGATCTCAGTGATCGCGGTGATGTCGATGCCGGTGAGCATGCTCAGGTGACGGTCAGGTCGGGCTCGAGGCCGAGCAGGAACTGACCGACGGTGGCGAAGTGCTGCTGGCGGGCCTGGAGATGTTGCGATACCGCAAGGATGTCGCGCATCCGCCGCTCCAGCGGGTTGCTGGCATATATCGCGCTGGCTCCGGCGGCGTGGAAGACGGCGTCGGCGACCTCGCGCGCCTGGTGGATGGCGTAGGTGCTGGCCAGTCGGTTGGCGAGCCGCTGCTCGAGGCCGAGGCGGCCCGCGGCGGCGGCCTGCCAGCTCTCCTCCAGCGTCCGCTGCAAAAAGGCGCGGGCGGCGGCGAGCTTCGCCTCGCCTTGCGCCACCTGCATCTGCACCACCGCATCCTCGCGCAACGGGTTCCGGGCAAGGCGCGGCGTCTTGGCGCTCGCCAGCGCGATGAACTCCGCCAGCATGGCGCGGGCGATGCCGAGCGCCACGCCGGGAAACCCCGCCATGTAGACCGAGTTGATGGTGAAGCGGTAGAGCGGGTAGTCGGTGCGCCGCGGCGCGTTGCGCAAGAAGCTCAGCTCGGCGGGAACGAAGAGGTCGCGCAGCTCATAGGCGTCGCTGGCGGTGCCTTTGAGGCCGATGACCTGCCAGACATCGATCAGGGTCGCGCGCGCCGCCGGGAACAGGAAGGTGCGCAGCAGCGGCGTGCCGTCCTCGGCGGTGCGCGGCTTGCCCGCCTCGTCGGGCACCGGCACATAGCAGCCGAGCCAGCTCGCCTGGCGGCAGCCGCTGGCGAAACTCCAGCGGCCGCTGATGCGGAAGCCGCCCGGCACGGCCGCGACCTCGGCCGAGCCCGGGCCCCAGGCGAGCACCGCGCGGCGGTCGCCGAACACCTCCCACGCCGCCTCGGGCGCGAGGAATCCCGCCGATTGCGCGCAGCCATTGCCCTGGCAGACGCACCAGGCGGTGCTGCCATCGGCCCTGGCCAGCTCCTCGATCACCAGCGAGAATCCGGCGAAGTCGAGCTCGGAGCCCCCGAGATCGCGCGGCAGCAGCAGCCGGTAGAGCCCGGCCGCGTGCAGCACATCGACCACCGCCGGCGTCAGCCGGCGCTCGGCCTCGATGGCGTCGCCGGCGGCGGCGATCATCGGCGCCAGGCGCCGCGCGGTCTCGACGGCGTCACGCGCCACGCCCAGGCTCATTGCCCACCGCCGCCGAAGGGATACTGCAGGTCGCCGGATTTATAGCGCGGCGGAAACAGGATCACCTGCTTGCCGGCCTCTTTGAACTGCTCGACGTTGTTGCCGGTGATGCCGCGATACTGGACCCAGAGATTGCGTGGCTCGGGCTGCTCGCCGCTGGGGCCGAACTTGACGTCGCCGATGATGGTGTCAAACGTCGCCTTGTGCATGTACCGCGCCAGCACCTCCTGGTCGAGGCTGTCGGTCGCGCTGATTGCCTCGCCCAGCACCTGCATCCGCGCATAGGCATAAGGCGGCGTGTAGAACCCCAGGGGATCGACGCCGGCCGGCACCGCTTTCGCCTGGTAGCGCGCCAGGAACTCCTTGATGCCGGGGAAGTCCATGGTCGGCTCCGGCACGTAGGTGTCGAAATAGACGATGCCGTTGAGCTGGACGCCGAGCTGCTGCTTCAGCGCCGCATATTGCAGGCCGATGAGCCCGCCGCCGAACAGGCGGGTCTTGAGGCGGAGCTCGCGCACGGCATGGACCATGCCGACGCTGTCGGCGGGATAGGAGGCGACATAGACCACATCCGGCCTGGTCGCCTGGATGGCGCGCACGATCGGCGCGAAATCGACCGTGCCGGGTGGGTATTTCTGATCGTAAACAACCTCGAGCCCGCGCTTCTTGGCGTTGATGCGCGCGCCGGAGGTAGCTATCTGCGGGTATTCCGCATCGGCGCCGATGATGGCGAGCGTCCTCGGCTTGGGGTCCATGGTCATCGCTACGTCGAGAAACCCGCGCGAGAAATCGATGCCGGGATCATCGCCGGCGGGGACGACGTGGAAATAGCGGTCGTAATGGAATTCGCGGTTCACGGCGAGACCATAGAGGCCGAGGAACATCATGCCGTGCTGCATGACGACCGGCATCGCGGGCGCGATCATGTTGGTGGCATAGCCCGAGAGCACGATATCGACCTTGTCGACATCGAGCAGCTTCGAATAGAGCCCGGGCACGCCGGCGGGATTGCTCTGATCGTCATAGGTCACGAGCTTGAGCGGCCGGCCGAGCAGGCCGCCCTTGGCGTTCATCTCGTCGACCCACATCTGCGTCGCCAGCAGCGACGCCTTGCCCGTCCCGGCGAGCGGGCCGGTGAGCGCAATGCCCATGCCGATAGCGATCGGCTCCTTCTCCGCCGCCGTCGCCGTCGCCGCCAGCAGCAGCAGTGCGGCCAGCGCCGCCGATACGCCGCGCACGAATCCTCCCAGCATGGGCCTTCCTCCCGCGATCACGTCTTGTCGTTGGCGGCAGAATAGCGGCTGCGGCGGGTGGCATCATTGAAAAACCGCGCCGCACCGCCGATGGCGCGGTGATCAGACCGGCGCCTGCAGCCGCTCGCGCAGGGCCGCGAGCGCCGCGGCCGCCACCGCGTCGGGCGCCGCCGCGCCGTCGATCACCACGCAGCGCTGCGGCGCGCGTCGGGCGATGTCGAGAAAGCCCTGGCGCAGCCGCTCGTGAAAGTCGTGGTCCTTGCGCTCGAAGCGGGTCTCGGCGCCGGGGCGCGCGGCGGCGCGCGCCAGG
This sequence comes from uncultured Alphaproteobacteria bacterium, assembly GCA_963789275.1. Classification (GTDB taxonomy): domain Bacteria; phylum Pseudomonadota; class Alphaproteobacteria; order ATCC43930; family CGMCC-115725; genus DAHUYF01. The sequence goes on along the minus strand of CAWBKF010000018.1, from coordinate 227,900 downwards.
CCCAGCGCCACCGGCAGGTCGAGGATCAGCGTCAGATGCGGCGCGAAATCACCGGCGATGAGGCGGTGAAGCGCCTCGAGCTCGGCCAGCGCCACGCCGCCGGCATAGCCTTGATAGGCGAGCGTCGAATCGGCGAAGCGATCGCACACCACCCAGCGCCCGGCTGCCAGCGCCGGCCAGATGGTCTCGGTGAGGTGGCTGCGCCGCGCCGCCACCATCAGCAGCGCTTCGCTGGCCGCGTCCCAGCGCTCGGGCGCGCCTTCGACCAGCAAGCGGCGGATCTCCTCGGCGCCGGGCGCGCCGCCGGGCTCGCGCGTTCCCAGCGCCGCGATGCCGGCCTGGTTCAGCGCCGCGACGAGGCCGCGCAGCAGCGTCGATTTGCCGGCCCCTTCGCCGCCTTCGATGGTGATGAAACGACCGCTGGTCACCGGCCCACGCCCTCCTGCCCGCCGCCCCCCGCGCAGCGGGGACCGCCGCCGGATTTATACCATCGAGACCGGCCGTTATGCGCGATTTGCCTGCAGCGGCCGTTCGCTGCGCCGGCGACGCACCCGTCGCGCGATCGCGCGCCGACACTGTCGCCACGCCTTCGACGGCAGTAAATCATTGCCGCCCCGCTTGTTGCGCGGCCGGAACAAAGTAATCATTTGAGATATCGCTGTATAGACGCCGGCTTTTGAAGCCCGGAAATCCGGTAACGTTATGTCTTACGTTGCCATCTCAAGAAGAATTACCCGGCCAGGTTAACTATAAGAGAGAAAATACTGGACAAAATCTCGTAAAAGTTGCAATACACCTACGCCGCACTTCCCCGCGGTGATCCGCAGCCAAGTGGGGGTCACGATGTCGAACCGGACAAATCGAGCTGTATTCCCTGAGCGTGTCGAGCCGAACGCTGACCGGCTGATGCAGCGCGTCAGGCAGTTGGAGGGCTTCAGGAACGATACCGAACGGCTGATCTGCGCGCTTTACGACCGGCTGAAGGCGGTCGAGGACGCCAACGCGCTGGACGCCAAACCGGGCTCGATGCGCCTGCGCGCCTGACCGCGTCCCAGCCGCTCAGCGCTTCTTGCCCCAGAGCAGGTACCCGGCCGTCTCCGCCATGCGCCCCAGCGGGCCGAGACGGTCGACCTCCTGCGTCGCCTGCAACGGAATCTCGATGGGGTCGTTGTCCGGGGCGGTGATCACCAGCTTGCCGACCGGCTGGCCCTTGGCCACCGGCGCCTTGAGCGTGCCGTCATAGACCGCGGTGACCTTGAGATCCTTGCGCGCCGCGAGCCACAGCGTCACCACCGCATCCTTGGCCGGCGCCACCGTCACCTTGTCCTGGACGCCCATCCATACCGGCGCCTCGTCGACGGTCTCGCCCGCCTTGACGATGGTGTAGTTGTTGAACTCGCGATAGGCCCAGTCGAACACGCGCTCGCCTTCCTGCGCGCGCTCCTTCATGCTCTCCATGCCGGAGAGCACGAAGACGATGCGCCGGCCGTTGCGCACCCCCGAGCCGACAAGCCCGTAGCCCGCTTCCTCGGTATGCCCGGTCTTGATGCCGTCGGCGCCGAAATCCTTGTAGAGCAGCGGATTGCGGTTGCCCTGCTTGATGCCGTTGTAGGTGAAATCCTTCTCCGCCTCGTAGCGATAGAATTGCGGGTAGTCCTGGATGAGATGGCGCGAGAGCGTCGCGAGATCGCGCGGCGACATGTAATGGCCGGGCGCCGGCAGCCCGTCGACATTGGCGAAATGGCTGTCCTTCAACCCCATCTTCTGCGCGATGCTCGTTCATTTTGTCGACGAAGGCGGTGACGCTGCCGGCCAGCCCTTCGGCGAGCACGACGCAGGCATCGTTGCCGGATTGGATGATCATGCCGCGCAGGAGATCCTCGACCTTCACCTGCCCGGGATAGGGCACGAACATCTTGGAGCCACCGGTGCGCCACGCCTGCTCGCTCACCGGCAGCATGTCGTCGAGCTTGACCTTGCCCGCCACGAGATATGTGTAGACGGTGTAAGCCGTCATGATCTTGCTCATCGACGCCGTCGGGATGCGCAGATCGGCGTTCTTGCTGAACATCACCGCGCCGGTCTGGACGTCGATGACGATGGCATTGCGCGCCGTCGTGTCGAAGGTGGGACGATCGGCGGCGGCAGGCTGCGCAAAGCCGAGGGCGAGAACGAAAAATCCCCAGCCGGCAAGGCGGGGCAAGCTCAGGCGGTTCATGCGGTCACACTCGCTGACATGGGCGCAATCGGCGCCGCGGCTCGGCGAAGCGTCGTGGTAGCGACGGAATGCGCCGAAAATATGATGGGCGGGCAGGTCATCAATCGACGACGATGCGCGCTTCGGTGAGGCCGGTGCCGACCACACGGTCGAGCAGCCGGTCCGCCTCGTCGACACTGCCGATCGGCCCCAAGCGGACGCGGTAGAGGTCGACGCCGTTGATGCGGGCGCCCAGCACCTTCACCGCCCCCAGCGGGTCGAGCCGGGCCTTCACCTTCACGGCGTTGTCGGCGACCGCGAAGGCGCCGGCCTGGATGTAGATCTGTGTCGGCTTGACCGGCACCACGGCCACGGTCGCCGGCAGCGCCACCGGCGCGGCGGCGACCGGCGCCGGGCGCGGCGCCGGCATCGGCAAGGACGGCGGCGCCGGCAAGGACGGCGGCTCGGTCGAGGCCACGCGCACCCCCGCGACCGGGGTCAGCGGCTGCCTCACCACCGGCGCCACCGGCGCGGCCTCCGCCTGCTCCACCGCGCCGCGGCGCGCCAGGCTCGCCACCTGGATGCTTTCCGGCACCAGGATCTTCACCCGCACCTTGGCGGTGCCGGTGCCTTCAAAGCCCAGCAGCTGCGCCGCGCGGCGCGACACGTCGATGATCCGGCCGCGGGCGTAAGGGCCGCGGTCGTTGACGCGCAGCTCGATCGAGCGGCCATTGTCGAGGTTGGTCACGCGCACGACGCTGGGCATCGGCAGGGTGCGGTGCGCCGCGGTCAGCGCGTTGAGATCGTAGACCTCGCCATTGGCGGTGTATTTGCCGTGGAAATCCTCGCCATACCAGGAGGCGATCCCGGTCTCGTCATAGGAGAAATCCTCCGCCGGATAGTACCAGGTGCCGTTGATCTGATAGGGCTGGCCGACCTTGTAGAGGCTGCCGCCGCCCGCCGCGCCCGGCGCCGTCGCCGGCGTCCGGCCGGCGCACGCCGCCAGCAGCCCGAGAAGGGCGAGCGCGGCGAGGTGCTGGACAGGGCGGCGGGTCATGGGGCGCGTGCTACCTATAAGTAGTATATACTACCGCTACTCCATACTATCGGCAAGAAGACCGACGGCGGTGGCGAAATAGTTGGAGCTGTTCCACTTCATCAGCACGCGGTAATTGTCATAGATCAGGATGGCGGGACCGTCGCTGCCTCCCGGCTGCAGCAGCGAGGCTTCGAGCGGCGCCGCCGGCAGCGGGCCGCCTTCGGCGCGGCGCAGCCCGAGCTTCGCCCATTGCGCCAGCGGCTTCCTGATGCCAGGCCCGATCAGCGCGGGATCGAGCCCCGGCGGCAGGCTCACGGCGCGGCCCCAGGTTTCGTTCGCCCGCCAGCCGAGCTGGGCAAGGTAGTTGGCGATCGAGGCGAAGACGTCCTCACGCCGATGCCAGATGTCGCGCCTGCCGTCGCCGCGATAGCTCACGGCATAGAGCAGGAAGCTCGACGGCATGAATTGGCTCTGCCCCATGGCGCCGGCCCAAGATCCCAGCATGTCCTTGGGGTCGACATTGTCCTGGTCGACGATGCGCAGCGCGTTGATGAGCTCCTTGCGGAAAAAGGCGCTGCGCCGGCCGTCATAGGCGAGCGTCGCCAGCGAGGCGATCACCGGGAACTTGCCGCTGACCTGGCCGAAGGTGGTCTCGATCCCCCACAACGCCACGATGAAGCGCGGCTGCACGCCATAGCGCCGCCCGACCTCGTTGAGGACGGCGCGGTTCTCGGCCAGATGCTCGCGCGCCGCATCGCGCCGCTCCGGCGACACCACGCGGCGGAGATAATCGGCATAGGTGACGACGGTCTCGGGCTGCTGGCGGTCGAGCTCGATGACCCGCGGCAAGGGCTCGAGGCCGGTGAGCGCGCGGTCGAGCGTCGCCGGCCGGATCCCCTGGGCCAGCGCGTCCCGGCGCAGTCCCTGAAGCCATTGGTCAAAATCCTCTTCCGCCGCCCAGGCCGGCGGCGCCATGCGCAGCCCGGCCAGCAGCGGGAGGAAGAGGAAAAAGCGGCGTGTGTGCACGGATCTCTCTTCGAACGATACGGCGGCGAAACGATCGGCGGCAGGCCTCGGCGGCGCACCGCGCAAAGCCTCGCCATCATTGGACCGGAATGGTTAAGTTTTAGTCAAAACCCGCCCGTCCCGCACGTGAAATCAACGGCCTGCGCGCCGCCACCGCGACCCGCTCCTGATCGGGAGGACCGGCCTCGGATCTTGGCCGGCGAAGGTTCGCAGCAGGCGACAGCGACGGGCCTTTGGGGTATGTTTGGTTGTAGGCAGGTCGCGGCTCTCTCGTGACTGGCGCCCAGGCTGGGCGTTTGCCACTGGTGGTTCCGTGACCCCGAGAGACAACAGTCGGGAGAAACGGCCATGACGATCCGAAATCCCATCGAATGGGGCGTCGATCAGCTGCGGCTGGCGGCTCACGCCGTCGACTTGGCCGGACGCGCCATCACCACCCCGGCGGAAGCGCCGGCCGCGCCGTTGACGATCCGCCGCATCGGGCTCGGCGATTTGCGGCAGGCGCTGGCCAAGGGGTTCGACGATTTCGCCGCCTATCGCACGGATGTCGTGTTCCTCTGCGTGATCTATCCCATCCTCGGCCTGGTGCTGGGGCGCCTGGTCTTTGGCTACGATATGGTGCCGCTGCTCTTCCCGCTGGCCTCGGGATTCGCGCTGATCGGCCCGTTCGCGGCCGTCGGCCTCTACGAGATGAGCCGGCGGCGCGAGCAAGGCGTGCATGTCGCCTGGCCGGACGCGTTCAGCGTCGTGCGCTCGCCCGCCTTCGGCGAGATCGGCGTGCTCGGCCTGTTGCTGGTCGCGATCTTCCTGCTCTGGCTGGCGACGGCGCAGGCGCTCTACCTGGCGACGCTGGGGCCCCTCCCGCCCGCCTCGCTCGCCGCCTTCGTCCAGGCGCTGTTCACGACGCCTGCCGGCTGGGCGCTGATCGGCGTCGGCATCGGCGTCGGTTTCCTCTTCGCCGTGCTGGTGCTGACGATCAGCGTCGTGTCGTTCCCGCTGCTGCTCGACCGCCAGGTGACGCTCGGCACCGCGGTGTGGACCTCGGCGCGCGCCGTGGCGGCCAATCCGGGGCCGCTGGCGGCCTGGGGCATCGTCGTCGCCGGCGCGCTGGTGCTGGGATCGATCCCGCTCTTCCTCGGCCTGATCGTCGTCATGCCGGTGCTCGGCCACGCCACCTGGCACCTCTATCGCGCGCTGATCGCGCAGCGCAACGCGTAGCGTTGTCGCTGGCGCCGCGGACGAACGCGCAATAGCGCGTTCGCCTAAGCGATCTCGTTGCCGAAGCGGATCGTTCCCTTCTCGATCCCCTCGAGCACGATCGACAGGCCGCCGCTGCGCATCATCCATTCCAGGCGGTGGTCGCGGTATTGCCGCTTGAAGCGCCCGCTGGCGATCAGCGCGCCCAGATCCGGCATCGCCGCGACCGTCGCGCGCACCGACGCGACGCACGCGGCGACGCTCGGCCGCTCATTGGCGCGCCGCAGCCAATCGGCGAGCCGGCTGCCGGGAGGCGGCGCCTGGCCGCGCGCGGCCGAGGTGTTGAGATGCGGCACCACCGCGGCATCGCCCCAGCCGAAGCGCGCGCCGCCGAACCATTCGCGCTCGCCCAGCGCGCCCTCCAGCCACGCCTGCAGCGCCGCGCATTGACGGCCGGCGCGCGCCAGCATCTCCTCGCGCAATGCGCCGCTCGCGCGCTTGAAGCCGTCGATCTCCAGCAGCCCCCAATTGATCGCCTCGTACTGCGTGTCCATGACGTCCTCGAGCATGCGCAGCCTTGCGCGCTCCGCGGGATCGCGCGGCAGCAGCGCCGGCTCCGGCCATTTATCCTCGAGATATTCCAGGATCACCGTGGAATTGAAGACGTGGAAATCGCCGTCGACCAGCACCGGCACTTCGTGGCGCGGATTGTCGCGCTTGAATGCCTCGTCGCGCACCGCGCCGCTGCCGAAGGCCTCGGGCAGCCGCGTCGTGAAGGGAATGCCCTTCTCGGCCAGCGCGATCTTCACCTTCTGCGCATAGGGCGAGAGCGGATGCTCATAGAGTAGGATCATGCCTGCGGGCCTCCTCCCGATGTTGCGGCCGATGCGGCCGCCGCGTTATTTCAGGTCAGCAGCAGCGCCTGCGCCCGTTGGCGCAGCGCCGGCGGCAGCGGCGCCGAGCGCCGCGCCTCCATGTCGAAATGGACGCCGGATTGGTGGAAGAGCGCCAGCAGCTCGCCGCTCTTGGCGTGACGCAGCTCATGCACGATGCGCAGCGAGGAAGTGCCGGCGGCGATGAGCCCGCTGGTCAGCACCAGCCCCTCGCCCGCGCCCGGCGGCGGCGCCACCAGGTGCAGCCCGGTCTCGAAGGTCGAGAAGCCGCGCCGCTGCTCGCGCATATAGGCCGGCGTCATGCCGAAGGCGCTGCAGACGTGCAGGCAGGCATAGGCGAAGCGGTGGACATAGCCCGACAGCGCAAGGTCGCCGCGCTCATCCACCTCCCACGCCTTCACCCGGTCGCTGCCGCTGGCGATCATCCGCTCCGGATGCGCGGGCTCGGCGATCGGCGCGAAGCCCGGGCTGACCCAGGGCACCACCGTCCCGGCGAGCGCGCGCCGCGTCTCGTCGCGGCCGCCATAGGGCAGATCGCGCGGCAGCAGATGGTGCTCCACCAGCGTCGCGACCTCGCCGTCCCCGGTATTGGCGAGCTCGTGGCCGATGACGATGCCGCCGGCTTCCTCGGCGATGATGCCGCTCCTGATCGCGATGCCGTCGCCGGCGCGCAGCTCCTTCTGGTAGCGCACCAGCAGCCGGCTCGAGCGCCAGGCGGCGCCGGGCGGCAGGCCGGGCGCCAGCCGCTCGATCAGGCTCAGCGCGGCGTCGCCGAAGCGGTCGAAGTAATAGGCGATGGTGAGGTGGCCCATCACGTCGCATTCCCACGCCGCCACCACGCTGCGATAGGTCTCGGCCAGCGCCGCTTGTCCTGCCATGGCTCTCCTCTTCGGCTGCGCGCGACTATGACATGGGCGCGGCCTCGAGGTAAGCGCGGGCAAAGGGTGAGAGCTTCGCGGCCAAGGCCGCTTCCGGCGTCATGAAGCGGGCGGCGACGATCTCGCGCCGGTCGGGGCGGAGCGCCGGATGCTTGGCGAGCCGCAGCGCGAACACCGTCACCTGGTCGCGCCGACGGTCCCGGACCAGCGTGATCTCGCGCTCCTGCACCAGCGCTTCGGGCGGCGCGGCGATGCCGACCTCCTCGGCGAGTTCACGGCAGGCGCAGGCGCGCGGCGTCTCGCCCGGCCCGAGCCCGCCGCCCGGAAACTCGAGCGTGTCGCGGTAGGATTGGCGCAGCACCAGCACCCGCCCCTCATGCCAGACCGCGACCATGGCGCCGTGCTGATCCGGCCGGCGCAGGAACCACCACAGCCGCAGCACGGGAAATCCCAGTCGATAGGCCAGCCGGTACCCGGCATCGACGAGCTGCGCGCATCATGATCTCCTAGGAGCCTTTCTCCGCCCCGGCAAATCCCGCCATACCTGTGACTGCTGCAGTGCAGCAATCTTCTCCCGCGAATACTTCACTTATGCCTAAAATTTTAAGCAAATTCGGAGCGAATCCGCTTGTTATTAATCTCCGATTAAGCTCTTGTCTTCACCAGAGAGGAATCGGGAGAGAACGATGACTGACGTGTCACTGCATGCAGTGCCCCCGCGACAAGCCACGGGCACGGTCCGGCCGGCGAAGAAACAGATCCTGCGCGCCCATATGACGGCTCTGGCGCGGCGGCTCTATGGTCCCGATCAATCCGCCAGCCACTATCGCGATCTCGCGATCAACATCCTGCAGTCGCGGCGGCGGGCGGCGGGGCGCTGACCCTCGTGGATACCGGACCGGAGGACAAGATCCGCCGGCTGCGCCGCCCGGAGAATGACGGCAGCGCGCCAGGGCGGCGCTGGAAGACGGATTGGCCGGCCAGGCTGTCCTCGCCGGAGGGCCACGCGCGCTGCATCGTGCTCGACGTCTCGAGCTGGGGCGCGCGGCTCAGCCTCGACGCCGGCATCGTCCTGCCCGACCGCGTCTGGCTCGTCATCGACGGCATCGGCACCGTCGCCGCCGAGATCGTGTGGCGGCGCGACAACACGATCGGCCTGCAATTCCTCGAGCAGCAGGCCTGGATCCGCCGGCTCTATGCGCGCCGTCTCGATCCCCGCACCTGGTCCTCGGCCGCCGGCAACCAGCCGCGCCCCTGAACCGGCGTCTCTGCGGCGCCGCTTTACATCGATCCTCCGCCCGTCCCATCATCGCCACGAACAAGCGCAGGTCCCGCCGATGGCGCGTGTGGTGATGCCGCTGCCGCGGCGCGATGTCGATCCGACCGAGACCGGCGTGCCCTGGCGCGTTCTGAGCGCGCGCGGGCATGAGGTCATCTTCGCGACCCCGGATGGCGAGCCCGGCGAGGCCGATCCGCGGATGGTGACGGGACAAGGGCTCGGCCTGCTGGCGCCGCTGCTGCGCGCCGACCGCAACGGGCGCGGCGCCTACGATGCCATGATCGAGAGTCCCGCCTTCCGCCACCCGATCCGGCATGAGGATGTCCGCACCGAGGCGTTCGACGCGCTGCTGCTGCCCGGCGGCCATGCCAAGGGCATGCGGCCTTACCTGGAATCCGCGGCGCTGCATGCCGCCATTGCCGGTTTCTTCGCCCGCGAGAAGCCGGTCGCCGCGATCTGCCACGGCGTGCTGCTCGCCGCGCGCGCCCGCGGCGCGGCTGGCCGATCCGTGCTCCATGGCCGCAAGACCACGGGCCTCACCAAGCGGCTCGAGCTCGGCGCCTGGGCGCTCACCGCGCTCTATCTCGGCGACTACTACCGCACCTACCGGGTGACGGTGGAAGACGAGGTGCGCGGCCTGCTGGCGCGGCGCGAGGATTTCGTTACGGGTCCGATGAGCTTTTCGCGCGACGCGCCGGAGCGGCTCGATCTCGGCTTCACCGTCCGCGACGGCCGCTATCTCTCGGCACGCTGGCCCGGCGACGCCCACCGCTTCGCCGCCGATTTCGCCGCGATGCTGGAAACGCCGCTCGCCTGAGCGACGCCGACCCAACGATTCCGCGAATCCGATGGCAGGTCTCTTAACTGCAGATTAACCGTGGCCGTGGCATCGTTCGCGGCCCTCCTGCTGCGGGAACCCGATGGCCGATGACCTCCTCATAGGCGACCCAGCCTCCCGATCGTCGCTCGCCGCGTGGATCGTCCGCGCCCGGACCGAGCTCGAAGCCGCCGTCAGCTTCGACCACGTCAAGGCCGTGCGCGACCAGACAGCGGCGTTGCGCGGCTACGCCAAGTCGATCGGTGCGGCGCAGACGGCGCTGAACGCCATCGCGGAGATCAAGATCCGGGCCGAGCGCCTGATGGGTCGGGAGCTCGCCGGCCTCGACCTGCATCCGGGCGGACGGCCGCAGAAAACCGGTGACGCCGCGTCACCGGTTTCGACGCCGACGCTGGCGGCCCTGGGCATCCACAAGAAATGGTCGCAGCGCTGGCAGGCCCTGGCCAGGATCCCGCTCGGAACCTTTGAGACCTGCATCATCGACGCCAGGCGCAATGGCGAAGAGTTGACCACCGCCGGGCTTTGCCGAGCCGCGGCCGCGGCGCTGCGCAGCGAGAGCGCGGCGGCGGCACAGGCCGAGCCAGCCGCCGGTGCCGCCGACGCGGTCGAGCGCCAGCTCGAGGCCCTCGAGCGCGCCTGGGCGGCGGCGGACGATGCCGCCCGCCGCCTCTTCATGGAAAAGCATCGCCCCGAGCGCCGGGCGCCGCATCCGGTGGTACGGCTCGCCGCTTCCAATACCGGCTTTTCCGCTTCCTGACCGGCCGGGCTCAGTCGCCGGAGTCCAGCAGCTGCTCGGCGGGAGCCGGGCGGGTCTGCGCCTCGCGCGCCTGCTCAAGCAGAGCGCCCGATCCCGATTGCGACGACGACAATCGGGATCCAACTCACGAAGCCGAGGAAATAGGCTATGCATATTGCCTGCAACGCCGTCCTCCCTCAGAGCCTAACGCCACCTCGCCACGCCGCTCTCTGCCGCGCCGCTCGCGTCGGATAAGATGCTCATGAGATCACGCAGCCCGTAAAGCGCTTCGGCCGCTTCCCGCAGCAATCCTATCGCGCATGCCCGATCCTCGGCGGGAATGAGCTGCGCCACCGCCTCGAGCGCAGCCCATCCATCGCCGCCCCCCTCCCGCTCCCCCAGGGACCGCCCATTATCGCAGGCCGGCGCGATGTCCTGCCGAGGAAGCTCGAGGCCGGGCGCCTCCGCGGCGGCGGGCGACGTCGTCAGGCGGGCCTCTGCGCTGCGCTGCTTGGCCTGCGCGATCTCCGCGCGCACGGCGCGGATGGAAGGAATGCAGCCGGCGCCGATCTGCCGGACGATCTTCTCAACCGCGTCGCGCGGCGCCTTCGGCGCCGTCAGCAGATAGACGGCGCTGACATGCAAAATTGAAAATGTTGCAAATTCCTCCGGACGCGTCCGGGCATACTCGACCATGCCCATCCAGTTGTAGATGGTGCGCGCCCGCCCCTCGCCGAAGGTATCGCGAAGCCAGCGCCCGATCTCGCCATGGCCCAGTATGCGATTGATCCGCAGAGCTTCGCGGCCGATCTCGAGCGCATCGGTAAGCGTGCGGCGCTCCATTCGCGACACCAGCGCCTTGATACGCTCCTTGGTCGCCTCGATATCAATTGGCTGCAGCAGCGACGCGAGCGCCGGATCGGGCTGGAGAATGGGGATCGTGCTCGAGGTCTCTCCGGCTCCGGTGCTGCCTGCGACATGCCGGAGAAGGCTGCGGCGCTGCCGGCGGCGGCCGCAGACGGGGCGGCGGCCCGCGAAACCGGGGAAACTGATCCGGCTCCAGATCGTCTCGGCCGACCTCATCCGAGAAATCGGACCCTGCGATGTTCACTGGTGCAGACACGTCCTCGCCCATGGCAGCAACTGCGTCGCGCCAACGCGGCATCCGGCTCCCGCCGCCATCAGCGCAAGGTTGCATTCTAGAGCGGCGAACAGGATCGCAGGTGGGCCGGCCGCGAGCCTTGCACCTAATAGTGCGAAGATGCGAATTACAAAACCGTTGCGTCCCTAGCCTGCGGAAAAATTCAACGCTCGACCGCAGCGCGCGCGGCCGCTGGCGGCAAACCCCCGATCTCCGCTGCGCGGGCTCGGGGGCCGCGCGGACAAAATGCCGGCGCAACTCGACAAGGAATTCAGGAGTGCTATGACGGGCGCCGGCGAGTGGATGGGTGGCCGAGCGGTTTAAGGCACCGGTCTTGAAAACCGGCGTGCCCGCAAGGGTACCGTGAGTTCGAATCTCACCCCATCCGCCAGCGCCCTTGTTCCGCGGCAGTTCGCCCTCGTCGTGGAACGCGATTCACAGAAATCCCATGCGCTCTAGCGGCGCGCCTACGTCGGAAACCCCACTCCCGTCAGGGTCTCCGACGCCTCCCACAACCGCCTGGCGACGGTCAGGTCCCTGGCCTTGCTCGCCACGCGCGCCACCTTCGGCGGACCCGAAAGTTCAAACAGCCCGCTCGGGCCATAGTAGGCGCCGCCCACCGCGTCCGGCGAAGTCGCCGCATACAGTTGCGGCAGGGCGCCCTGGGCGGCGGACTGGCTCATCAGGGGCGACAGCATCTCGGTCATGCGAGCCAAGGCGCTGCCGTTCCACGGCCGGCCGGCGAAGATGTCGGTGCGGGCTAGGCCGGGGTGGGCGGCGTTGCTCATGATCCCCCAGCCGCCGGCGCGGCTGCGGCGATCCAGCTCCAGCGCGAACATCAGCATCGCCAGTTTGGACTGACTGTAGCCCAGCCAGGCGCGATAGCCGTGGGTCAGGTTCAGATCATCGAGGCGGATCTGGCCCATGCTGTGCGCTCCGCTGGAGACGCTGACCATCCGGGGCTGGTCGCCGCGGCGCAGCAGCGGCAGCAGGCGCGCCGTCAGGGCGTAGTGGGCCAGATAGTTGACGCCGAACTGCTGCTCGAACCCGTCGGGCGTCACCTGCCTGCGGGGCGGCGTCATCAGCCCAGCGTTGTTGACCAACAGCTCCAACCGCACGTGCTGGGCGGCGATCCGCTGGGCGAAGGCGGCGACGTCCGCCAGCCGCGCGAGGTCCACCAGCTCCAGCCGCACCTTGGCCCCCGGGTGCGCGGCGACGATGCGCGCCACCGCCGTCTTGCCCTTGCCGGGGTCGCGGGCGGCGACGATCACCTCCGCCCCCGCGCCGGCCAGCGCCAGGGCGGTCTCATAGCCCAACCCGGCGTTGGCGCCGGTGACGATGGCCAGCCGCCCGGCCTGGCTCGGAATGTCCTTGATGGTCCAGCTCATCATCGTCCCCGTCGCGGGCATCGCGTGTGGCAGAGGTAGCGCTGGCAGTCACCAATTGAAAGAAGGTTCGCTGATGATCTATACATACCTTATGGAAACTATAGCCCCCTTCAGCCACGACCGCCTCTTCTGCGACGTCCTCACCGAGGCTCAGGAAGACATGGCGCGGGAAATTCTCAGCCGAGCCGCAAGCCAATGGACCCTGTGGGTGATGCATGTGCTGGCGGAGAGCGACGCGCCGCTCAGGTTCACCCGCGTGCTCGAGCGCGTGGAGGGCGTCAGCCAGAAGGTGCTGACCCAGACCTTGCGCCGGCTTGAGCGCGACGGTCTTGTCATCCGCACGCTCTATCGGCAGGTCCCCCCGCGCGTGGAATACCAGCTGACCGACCTGGGCCACGCGCTGATGCGGCAGGTGGAGCCGGTCTGGCGTTGGGTCGCCGAGAACATCACAACCTTCGAGACCGCTCGCCGATGCTACGACGAAGAACGAGCGGCGCAAGTCTAGGCGCGGGTTGGGTTTGGTGTGAATCGACCGCCAGGGCTGTCCCCTTCCGTCACGTCGCTCCGCGTTGCTGCGCGCCGCGCCACCTCCCCCGCGACTGCGTCTCGATGCTGGCGGAAGAGGCGCGCGCGGCATTGGAGGCCCCTGGGGCGTCAGCCCGCCAAGTCCGAGAACGGGCGGCGATGCGGACATGGTGCTTTTGGGCGTGCGGCGGGTGAAGCGGACGGGAATGACGGGAGCGGCCCGCCCAGGCGATCGCCACTATGGCCGCGGTGGGTTGAGGCGAGGGTCCAGCGCGAACGGCTCCTGGGATAACACGCTGTACGCGGGCGGCACGAAGGCGCTGCTATCGAACACGAGGTTCCAGCTCTGCCGGGAGATCACGCTCGGAATGATGAAGACGCCATGGTTCCTCAGGAGCAGGTCCCCGAAACTCTGCTGGCCGGCGCCGGGCGTGCCGGGGACGAGCCAGTTCGGGTTGGGGACGGCACCCGGATCTATCACTCGGATCGCCCCCGGGTTTGCGATGCTGATCGACGTCAGCGCATGCGGCACGTTGTCGAGAGTGTGGAAACCCTTGTGCACGGCAACCTCGAGGATGGCCGTGGCGGGATCAATCGAGCAGTAGACCGCACGCACGCTCTTGCTGTTCCAGCGGCCGCCATAGAGGTACGCACCCTCTCCACTGGACCACGTCGCCGCATGCTTGGTTGCGTCAAGGCGCCAGGCGACGAACGGAGCGCCGCCCAGGGGCGGCGGCAACGGCGTCATGTATAGACGCCGTGCTCCAGCCGTCCGAGAACGTCCTCGACGAGGCGCGCGCCTTCGGTGGTCTCGAGCAGATCGACCGGACGGCGCTGGTCGAGCGCCATTTGGGGGTGTTGGAGCCACTCTTCGGCGGCCTCCTGGGACCCCAACGTGTCGGTGGCTCGCATCAGGATGTCGGCGAACCGCCACGTCCGCGAACTCTGCTCGGTGTTGAGCCGGCGGCCGGGCTTGAGACGCTGGAAGGTTCTCAAGCTCATGCCGCAGAGCGTCGTCGCCTGAGTGACGCTGAACACGAGCAAGTGGTCCGTCAGATGCTTCACGGCCCGGATGGGCAGACCTTCGCGAATAAGGTCGTGGGCCTCCAGCTGGGTCCTGATCTGATGACGCAGAATTTTGGGTCCGCCGAGCAGGGTCGCGACGCGCTCGGGGGTCGGCTCGGCAGACCAGGATATCGGGTCGCTCATGATGACACGACAGTTGTCGCTAAAATATATGACACGTGACGCCCGCTGTCAAGACGCCTCGACGACCCCGTCCGCGCTCGACCACCCAGAGCTGACGGGGCTGCGAGCCCCTCATCATGAGATAGGCGCCAGGGATCGGCCCATGCCCTGAAAAACGTCAGGATTACAGTGATTTAACGGCGCCGCGCGAGCGCTGCCGTCACTGCGTCGGAACGACGCCGCTGCCCATCCCCGGCAGCGTGATGTCGAAGGCGTGCGGGTCGATCCCGGCCAGCGCCGGGATCTCGGCCGTGCTCCAGCCGCCGCCCAGCGCCTTGATCAGCAGGACATCGGCTTCGAGCCGCCGGCGCCGGATGTCGACGTCGTTGCGCTCGTTCGCGAGCGCCGTGGATTGCGCCGTGACCACTTCGAGATAGGTGTCGACGCCGCCGACATAGCGGTTGGTGAAGATCGCCAGCGAATTCTCCGCCGCCGCCACCGCGGCCTTCTGCTGCTGCGCTTCGCGCTCGAGAATGTGCAGCGCCGCGAGATTGTCCTCGACCTCCTGGAACGCCGTCAGCGTCGTCTGGCGGTAGAAGGCGACCGTCGCGTCGTAATTGGCGACGGAGGACTCCGATTGCGAGCGGCGCCGTCCGGCATCGAACAGCGTCTGGCTCATCGTGGCGCCCACCGACCAGGCGAGGCTCTGCCATTCGAACCAGTTGGTGGCCGCAGTGCCGATGAAGCCGCCGATGCCGCTGATCGTTAGGCTCGGATAGAAGGCCGCCTCGGCGATGCCGATCTGCTCGTTGGCCTCGGCGACACGGCGTTCGGCGGCGGCGATGTCGGGCCGGCGCTGCAGCAATTCCGAAGGCAGGCCGGCGGGCACCGCCGGTGGATCGAGCGACAGCGGCACCGGCGGCAGATTGAACTCGGCCGGCGGCTTGCCGACCAGCACGGCAATCGCATGCTCGAACTGGGCCCGCGCCACGGCGATGTCGGTGGCCTGTACGCGCGTCGTCTCGAGCTGGGTGCGCGCCTGAGCCACATCGGCCTCGGACGCGCCGCCGCCGGCGAGGCGATCCTCGGTGAGCTTTAGCGCGTCGGCAAAATCCGCGACCGTGTCGTTCAGCAGCTTCTGCTGCGCATCCGCACTGCGCAGCTCGACATAGTCGACCGCCAATTCGGCATGCAGGCTGAGGCTCGCCGTCGCGAGGTCGCCGGCGGTCGCCTGCGCCTCCTCGCGCGCGGCGGTGACGGTGCGGCGGATGCGGCCCCAGAGATCGATCTCATAGGAGAGGTCCAGCGGCAGCTCGAACTGGCCGGTGGGGGTCGGATGCGGCTGGGGGAAATAGGGCTGATGGCCGGAATCGCGCAGCGATGTCACGCTGGGCGAGACCGCGACGGTGGGAAATTCCGAGGCCTGCTGAAAGCCGATCAGCGCGCGCGCCTGGCGGAAACGGGCTTCCGCCTGCTTCAGATCCTGGTTCGCGGCAGTGACCTGCTCTTCCAGCGCATCGAGCTCGCGGTCGCCGAACATCTCCCACCACGCGCCGCGCGCCAGCGCATCCTGCGGCCGCGCCTTCCGCCACAAGCCCGTCGCCGCGTTGCCCGCCGCTGACGCTTCCTTGAATGCCGCCGGCGTCTCCACCGGCGGCCGCTTGTAGTCGGGACCGACCGTGCAGCCGGCCAGCAGCACCCCCAGCGCGCCGAGGACGCGCCAATACCTAGGCGTTCATGGGGCTGCCCTGACGTCCTTCACGCCGTTCACGTGAACGGTGGTGCCGCTCGCCAGCGAATCCGCCGGGTTGAGCACGACCTGGTCGCCAGGCTGCAGCCCCGCGACCACCTCGACGATATCGCCATAGTCGCGGCCGATCTTCACCGACACCAGATCCACCTTGTCGCCATGGATCACGCCGACCTGCAGCCCCTCCTTGCGGAAGAGCAGCGTGTTGGCGGGGATGGTCACCGACCGCGCGGCCGATGGCAGCGTAAAATGCACGAAGCCATAGGCGCCGGGCAGGAGCTGGCCGTTCGGATTGGCGACATCGACCTCGACCAGCAGCGTGCGCGACGCCGCGTCGATGGCGTTGGAGGTGCGCACCAGGGTGCCGTCGAAGCTCTGCCCGGGGAACTCGTCGAGCGTCACCGTGGCAGTGGCACCCGGATGGATCGCCGGCGAATAGGCTTCGGGGACGCCGACGTAGATGCGCAGCGTATCGGTCGCCACCATGTGGAAGAGCTCGCGCGCCGGTGCGGCGCCGCCGGCGGCGATGAGCGCGCCGATATCGATGTTGCGCGCCGTCACGATGCCGTCGAACGGCGCCTCGACCTTCTCGAAGGACTGCAGCTTCTCCAATTGCGCCACGGCCGCTTCGCGCGACTGCACGATCGCCTTGTCGGAATTCAGTGTGCCCACCGCATTGTCGCGATCCTGGGTCGAGACCGATCGCGTCTTCAGCAGGTTCTCATTGCGCTCGGCGGTGATCGCGGCGAGCTTCGTGTTGGCTTCCGCCGTGGCAAGATCGGCGCGCGCCTGCCGCAGCTGGTCGTCGATCTCCGGCGTGTCGATCTCCGCAAGCAATTGGCCGCGCTTCACATGAGCGCCGATGTCGAAGTACCAGCGCTTCAGATAGCCGTTGGTGCGGGCATAGATCGAGGTGTCGCTGAACGCCTGGATGTTTCCGGGGAGCACGAGCGCCTCGTCGGGCGCGCCGCTCGTCGGGTGGATCACCTCCACCGCCGGCACCGCTGCCTCGTCGGTCGATCGCGCCAAGTCGATCTCGGCTTCGGCGCGGCTGCGGATGCCGGCATAGATGCCGCCGGCGATCGCGAGAACCAGCAGCACCAGCAGCGCGGGCCCGCCCCAATGGCGCCGCCGCCCGATATCGCGCCAGCCATCCAGTCGGCTGTCCCGCGCCGGGAGTTCCGCTTCTCTGAGATCGTCGGGCGGCATTGAGAGGTTCTCCGCTAAGCGTCGGAAGGATGAGAGTCGGGGATTGCGGCGCCGGCCGGGCGCGCCTTGTGCAGCAGCGCGAAGACCGCCGGGACGAAGACCAGCGTCGCGACCGTCGCCAGCAGCAGGCCGCCGATCACCGCGCGTCCGAGCGGCGCGTTCTGCTCGCCGCCCTCGCCCAGGCCCAGCGCCATCGGCACCATGCCGATGATCATGGCGAACGCGGTCATGAGCACCGGGCGAAAGCGGGTGAAGCCCGCCTCGGTCGCCGCCCGGACCGGGTCGCCATGATCCGTCAGGCGTTCGCGGCCGAAGGAGACGACGAGGATGCTGTTCGCGGTCGCGACCCCCATGCACATGATCGCCCCCATCAGCGCCGGCACGCTCAGCGTCGTGTGCGTGAAGAACAGGCACAGCACGATCCCGGCGAGCGCCGCCGGCAGGGCCATGATGATGATAAAGGGATCGAGCCAGGACTGGAAGTTGACGACGATGAGAAGATAGACCAGCACGATCGAAAAGGCCAGCCCGCTCAGCAGGTTGAGATAGGATGTCTGCATCGTCTGCATCTGCCCGCGGATGCTGACGAAGCTGCCGCGCGGCAGCAGCTTCCGGTCGGCGGCGACGATGCGGCTGACCTCGTTGCCGGCGGCGCCGAGGTCGCGTCCCTGCACCGAGGCGTAGATGTCGATGACGCGGCGTATGTTGTAGTGATTGACCACGGCCATTTCCTGCGACCGCGCGATCGATGCGACATCGGCGAGAACGCCGATATGCGGCGCCGTCGGCGAGGTGATCGAAATGTTCTGCAGATCCTGCAGCGACTGCACCTTGTATTGCGGCGACTGCGCCACGAGGCTGTAATTGACGCCGTTGCTGGTGTTCAGAAAGAACATCGGCGCCGTCTGGAAGCTGCCGCTCAGCGTATCGAGGATGCTGGTCGCGACGTCGGTCTCGGTGAAGCCGGCCTGCTGCGCCTTGGTGCGGTCGACCTCGATCTTGAAATCGGGATAGTCGAAATGCTGCTGGATGCGAGCATCGACGATGCCCGGCACATGGCGGATCTCGTCCAGGATGCGATCGGCGACCAGGCGATTGCCCTGCACGTCGGCGCCCTCGATCTGGATGTCCACCGGCGCCGGCAGGCCGAAATTCAGCACCTGGGTGACGATGTCCGCAGGCAGGAAGTAGAAGGTCACGCCGGGAAACTTTGCCGGCAGCTCCTTGCGCAGCCGCCGAATGTAATCGGCGGTCGGGCGGTGATTCTCGGTGAGCGACACCATGATGTCCGCATCGGCCGCGCCGATGATGCCCGAAATGGAATGCGTCAGGTTGATGGTGCTGTAGGGCAGGCCGATATTGTCGGTGATGGATTGCTGGTCGCGAGCGGGAATCACCTTTCGGATGGCGTCTTCGACGAGGTCGCAGAGCCGCGCGGTTTCTTCGATCCGCGTACCGGTCTTGGCGCGCAGATGCAGGATGAACTGGCCGCTGTCGGTCGTCGGAAAGAAATCCTGGCCGAGCCAGGGCAGCAGCAGCAGGGTCGCGAGGCCGCCGGCGAGGAACAGCGGAATGAACAGCAGCCGCCGCCGCACCAGCACCGCGAGCAACGCGCCATAGGCCCGGCGCCCCTGCTCGAAGCGGTGCTCGAAGCCGCGCTGGAACTGAACCAGGGGATTGCGCGTCCGCCCCGGGTGATGCGGCTTGGGGCGCAACAGGTACATCGCCATGGTCGGCACCAGGGTGCGCGACAGCACGTAGGAGGCGAGCATGGCGAAGACCACCGCCTCGGCCAGCGGCACGAAGAGATAGCGCGCAACGCCGCCCAGCAGGAACATCGGCACGAAGACGATGCAGATGCACAAGGTCGAGACCAGCGCCGGCACCGCGATCTGCGACGCGCCGGTCAGAATCGCGTCGTGCAGCCCGTGCCCTTCCTCGAGATAGCGCTCCATGTTCTCGATCGTGACCGTGGCATCGTCGACCAGGATGCCGACGGCGAGCGCCAGCCCGCCCAGCGTCATGATGTTGATGGTCTCTCCGAGAAAGCTCAGGCAGATGATCGAGGTCAGGATCGACAGCGGGATCGACACCGCGATGATCAGCGTGCTGCGCCAGCTGCCGAGGAAGAGCAGGATCATCGCCGCGGTGAGGCCGGCGGCGATGACGCCCTCGCGCACCACGCCGGTGATGGCGGCGCGGACGAAGATCGATTGATCGCCGAGCGGCTGGATCTTCAGCTCCGCCGGCAGGGTCTGGGCGACGCGCCCGAGCAGGCCGCGGATGCCGGAGACGACGTTGAGGGTCGAGGCGTTGCCGGCCTTGAGGATGCTGACCAGGACGCCGCGCTGCCCGTCCGCCCGGGCGATGTTGGTCTGCGGCGCGAAGCCGTCGTTGACGGATGCGACATCGCGCAGATAGAGCGTGGCGTTGTTGACCAGCTTGATCGGGAGGTCGCCGAGCTGCTGGACGGTGGTTGGACTGCCATTGACGCGGATGTCGTATTCGAACTCGGAGATTTTCGCCGTGCCCGACGGCAGCACCAGATTCTGCTTTTGCAGCGCCGCGAGGACATCGCCAGGTGACAGTCCCTTCTGCTGCAGCAGCCGCGGGTCGAGACTGACCATCACCTCGCGCTGCTTGCCGCCATAGGGATAAGGCACCACGGCGCCGGGCACGGTCACCAGCTGGGTGCGCAGGAAGTTCAAGGCGAGATCGTTGAGCTGCGCCTCGGAGAGGCCTTTTCCCGACAGGCCGAGCTGCAGGATGGGGACGCTGGACGCGCTGTAGTTCAGCACCAGCGGCGGCGTCGTGCCCGGCGGCAATTGCCGCAGGATGGTTTGTGATGCGGCAGTGACCTGGGCGTTGGCGGTATCGAGGCTGGCCCCGGGCTGCAGGAAGATCCGGACGATCGCGCTGCCGCTATAGGTCGTGGATTCGATATGCTCGATGTTGTCGACGAGGGTGGTGAGCACGCGCTCATAGACCGTGGTCAGCCGGCCTTCCATCTCCTCGGGATTGAGGCCGGTATAGGTCCAGCCGACGGCGATGACGGGGATGTT
Organism: uncultured Alphaproteobacteria bacterium; assembly: GCA_963789275.1. GTDB lineage: Bacteria > Pseudomonadota > Alphaproteobacteria > ATCC43930 > CGMCC-115725 > DAHUYF01. Next base: position 207,554 of record CAWBKF010000018.1, on the reverse strand, counting down.
GATGTTGGGGAAGATGTCGGTCGGGGTGCGCAGCACTATCAGCGGGCTGGCCAGGAGAATGAGCAGGGCCAGAACGATGAAAGTGTAGGGCCGGTTCAAGGCGAGGCGAACGATCCACATGGCAAGCAGCTTTTCCCCGGCTGACCGAAGCAGATTTTTGGCCGCACACGAGCCGCGCCACAATCGCGACTGTGCCGACCATCTCCATTCTAGGCAAACTACCGCGCGGCCATCTTCATTGCAGTGCACAATAATGTCAGCCGCTCGTTCCGGCTATCCTCGGCGACGCGTCCACCTAACGTGCCGTTTAGTTTTAACGTCTCTAATTTTCTCGAGCTATTTCAATATTCTACGACCAAAAAATAAAATGCCATCTCAACTTCGCTCGTGTCACTCCGCGGCATCCGAGCGGATAACGACCTCTATTCTTCGTCATGCATGGCTGCATTGCACCGACCGAGGAGGAGGCGCGCGGTCGGTCTCCGCGCGCAGGCGTCGTGACAACGTCGCCAGATGATCTACACTTTCCCGCAATATCAGGTCGGCGGCGCCGCGGCGCTCGGTCGCATCGGCGAAGCAACAGCCGGCCGCAGGAGGGAATCGGGCGATGGCAGAAATCTCCCCCACGGCGCCGAGCCTGGCGCCGTGACGGCCCGGCACCAGGAGATCGTCGGCGACGCCGTGATCGAGCGGATGGCGACCGGCTTCGGCTTCACCGAGGGGCCGGTTTGGCATCCCTACGAGACATGGCTGATCTTCAGCGACATCCCGAACAGCCGGCTCTACCGCTGGAGGCCGACCGGAGAGATCGAGATCTGTCGCGAGCCGAGCCACAAGGCCAACGGCAATACGCTCGACCGCCAAGGGCGCCTGGTGAGTTGCGAGCATGCCACCAGCCGGGTGACCAGGCTCGAGCGCGACGGCGCGACGACGGTGCTCGCCACCCATTTTGGCGACAAGGAGCTCAACAGCCCCAACGATATCGTCGTCGGCCCCGGCGGCCGCCTCTATTTCAGCGACCCGACCTATGGCCGCATGGATCATTACGGCGTGAAGCGGCCGCAATCTCTGTCGTTTCAGGGCGTCTACCGGGTCGATGCGGCCGGCGGCGCGCCCGTCCTGCTGGCCGATGATTTCGCGCAGCCCAACGGACTATGTTTCTCGCTCGACGAATCCAGGCTCTTCGTCAACGACACCACCCGACAGCACATCCGCGTCTTCAATGTCACCGCGGAAGGCGACCTGACCGGCGGCGCCGTCTGGGCTGAGACCAAAGGCGAGGGTCCCGGGGCGCCGGACGGCATGAAGATCGACAGCCTCGGCAACGTCTATTGCTGCGGCCCCGGCGGCATTCACCTGTTCGATCCCTCGGGCCATGCGCTCGGCGTGATCCCGATACCGGAGACGCCGGCGAATTTCACCTTTGGCGACGACGATCTGCGCGGCCTCTACATCACCGCCAGAAGCTCGCTCTACCGGCTCAGAGTGCGTGTGCCGGGACTGAAACTCTTTTAGCGGGACGGGCGTTCGAACGCCCGGTCCGCTCGACCAACCGCGCCGCGAGCGCGGACCTAGCATCAACGCCTATTCCAGGAGGAAACCGATGACAAGGCATATCACGCGACGCAACGTAATTCACGCCGGATTGGCCGGTCTGGCCGGGGCCGGCGTAAGGTGGCTGGCGCCGGGGCTGGCGCGCGCCGCCGATGCGCCGGCAAAGAAGTTCAAGATCGCGCTGTCGAACTCCTATATCGGCAACAAGTGGCGCATCGAGATGGAGAACGTCTTCAAGGCCGCGCTCGAGATGGAGCCGTTCAAGTCGCAGGTGACCGGCAGCTGGTTCAACTCGGGCAACGATGTCAGCAAGCAGTCGCAGCAGATCTCGAATCTGATCGCCGAGCGGGTCGACGCCATCGTGGTCAACGCCGCCTCCCCCACGGCGCTCAACGGCATCCTGGGGCAGGCGACGGCACGCGGCATCCTCGTCGTCTCCTTCGACAATGTCGTGACCGCGCCGACCGCGCTGAAGGTCAACACCGATCAGCTCGAGTTCGGCCGCAACCTGGCGGAGTGGCTGGCCAAGAAGATCAACGGCACCGGCAACGTCATCATGGTGACCGGCGTCGCCGGCACCTCGGTCGATCTCGACCGCAACAAGGGCGCCGAGGCGGTCTGGGCCAAATATCCTGGCATCAAGGTGGTCAACCGCTATACCGGCATGTGGGATTCGGCGACCGCCGAGCGCAACACCGCCGCCTTGCTGCCCTCGCTGCCGAAGATCGACGGCATCTGGTGCCAGGGCGGCACGGATGGCGTGCTCAAGGCCTTCATCAACGCCAAGCGCACGCCGCTGCCGCCCACCGCCGGCGAGGCCGAGAACGGCTTCCGCAAATTCATGATCGGCTACATGGACCAGAAGGTCGACGGCATCTCTATCGGCCAGCCGCCCTTCCTGTCGGTGATCTCGCTCGAGCTCGCGCGCCGCGTGCTGGCAGGCAGCTATCCCAAGAAGGACATCACCATTCCCTTCCCCTACGTCACCAACGACACGGTGAAGCGGGGCGAGACCGTCTTCCCCGAGCTGCCCGATAGCTTCTTCACCGACTTCACCGATGGCGGCGCTAACCCGATGCTGAAGCTCTGCGTCGATGCCGCGCTCGACGGCAAGGCCTGCCCCGGCCAGCTCGCCGTGACGCTGCCGAGCGCATGACGCAGGACGAACCGGCCGCCGGCGGGGCTCTCCCACCGGCGGCCGAGGCGATCGCGCTGGTCAAGAGCTTCGGCGGCGTACGGGCCCTGGACGGCGCCTCCTTCGCCGCCATGGCCGGCGAGGTGCACGCGCTCGTCGGTGAAAACGGCGCCGGCAAGAGTACCCTCATCAAGATCCTCGGCGGCCGCATCCGTCCCGATTCCGGCTCGGTGCGGCTCGCCGGCGAGGCGGTCGACCTCCATGGACCCGACCAGGCGCATCTGCGGGGCGCGTGGACGGTGTTCCAGGAGCTCACGCTGCTGCCCTGGATGACGGTCGCCGAGAACCTGCTGCTGCGCCACGAGCCGCGCGGCGCCCTCGGCCTGATCCGCCGGCGCCGCCTGTCGCAGGAGGCCGATGCGGCACTCGCCCGGCTCGGCATCCGCCATATCGATCCCGACGCGCTGGTCGAGGACATCTCGCTGGCGGCGCGCCAGATCCTCGAGATCGCCCGGGTCGTGATCAGGGATCCCGACACCCTGTTTCTCGACGAACCGACCTCGTCACTGGGCGAGCACGAAGTGGCCTGGCTTTTCGGTCTCATCCGCGATCTCCGGGCGCGGGGAAAATGCATCGTCTTCACCTCGCATCGCTGGAACGAGATCGCCGATATCGCCGACCGCATCACCATCTTCCGCAACGGCGTCGATGTCGGGACGTACCGCGAGATCGCCGAGAGCGAGGCGGTGACGCTGATGACCGGACAGCGCCTCGACACGCTGTTTCCGCCGCTTCCCCCGCTCATCGCCAAGACGCCGATGCTCGAGGTGGAGGGTCTTGCCGGCCCCGGCATCAACGAGATCGGCCTCACGCTTCACCAGGGCGAGATCCTCGGCATCGGCGGTCTCACCGGCCATGGCCACCGCGAGCTGTTCCTGACCTTGTTCGGCGCCGAGCGCGCCAGCCGCGGCACGATCCGGGTCGGCGGCGAGGCGGTGCGCCTGCGCGGCCCGCGCGACGCCATCCAAGCCGGGCTCGGTATCGCGCTGGTGCCGGAGGACCGCAAGACCGAGGGACTGCTCCTGCCGATGCCGGTGCGCGACAATCTCACCCTGGCGATCCTGGAGCGCATCTCCCGTTTCGGCGTCATCCGCACCGGGCGCGAAACGGAGATGACGCGGCAGATCGCCGAAGCGCTCCAGATCAAGGCACCGAGCCTGCTGCACCCGGCGGGTGGGCTGAGCGGCGGCAATCAGCAGAAGGTGCTGGTCGGTCGCTGGCTTCTGGCACAATCGCGCATCCTGCTGCTCTATGACGTCACGCGCGGTGTCGACATCGCCACCAAGCACGAAATCTATCAGCTCATGGTCCGGCTCGCCGGCGAGGCCCGGGCCATCCTGTTCTATTCGAGCGACGCCGAGGAGCTCGCCCATCTCTGCCACCGCGTGCTGGTCATGCGCGAGGGCGCGATCGCTGCGAGCCTGGCGGGGCCGGCGCTGTCGGCGGAAGCGATCGTGGCGGCGGCGGTGCGAGAGCCCCTTGTCGCTTGAGCTCGCCGCGCTGCGCCGGCGCCGCAGCCTTGCCTCCCATCTCGTCGGCCAGAATATCGGCCTGCTGCTAGTATTTGCGGTGCTGGCGACAGCGGTGCTGCTCTACTGCCTGTTCTTCTGGCTGCAGCAGCACAGCTTTCCCGGCAATTTCGAGCTGACCTCGACCGTCAACAACACCATGCCGCTCGCCATGGCGGCGATCGGCCAGACGATCGTGGTGCTTACCCGGGGCCTCGACTTGTCGGTCGGCGGCATCATCGACCTCACCAACGCGCTGGCCGCCGTCCACATCCAGGATGATCCCGCAAGCATGCTGGGATGGACGGTTGTGGTGCTGCTCGTGGGCGCCGCCCTGGGTCTGCTCAACGGCCTGCTGGTGGGCGTCGGCCGCCTGCAGCCGATCGTCGTGACGCTGGCCACGCTGTCGATCTTCCAAGGGTTGGCGATCCGCATCCTGCCGCAGCCCGGCGGCGCCATCCCGCCGGCCTATACCGCGCTCCTCGTCAGTACCGACGCGCCTTGGGCGCTGCTCTACCTGGCGCTCTGCGCCGTGCTGTGGCTGGCCTTCCGCCGCAGCGCGATCGGCGTCGCCATCGTCGCCATCGGCAATGACGAAGCGGCGGCGCGCGCCAATGGCATCAACGTCGTGCGCAGCAAGGTCATCGCCTATACCCTCAGCGGCCTCTTTGCCGCGGCGGCCGGCCTGTTCCTGGCGGCGACCGCGACCGCGGGGGACGCCACCTCGGGCAACGGCTTCACCTTGAGCTCGATCGTCGCTGTCGTGCTCGGCGGCGTCAATCTGTTCGGCGGACGCGGCAGCGCTATCGGCGCGATGGCCGGCGGCTTCGTCACCACGATGATCGTGAACATCCTGTTCTTCTCTGAGATCGACCCCCTCTACCAGTCCTTCTACGAGGGGCTGTTCCTGATCATCGCGGTGGTGGTCGGTGGCGTCGTCGGCCGTGTGCTGAGGCGGCGGCGATGACGGCGCGACCGCAATCAGGGATCGCGCGCCTCGGGCGCTTTCATCTCGGCCGAGATCGCCGGCGCACGCTCTACGCGCTCGCCGCAGCGGTCCTGCTCTTCGTCCTGGGCGAGATCGTTCATCCCGGCTTTGCCGGCCTCGACAGCATCGAGGCGGTGCTGACGGTTGCCTCCTTCGTCGGCCTGGTGGCGGCGGGACAGACCTTCGTCGTGCTGATCGGCGGCATCGATCTCTCGGTACCCTGGATCCTCAATGGCGCCGCCATCCTCCTGGTCACCAGCTCGCTCGGGCAGAATGACCGAGCGCTCTACGCGCTGCTGCTCACGCTGGGGATGGGCGCAGGGGTCGGCATCGTCAACGGCATCGGCGTCGCTTTTCTCGAGGTGCCGGCCGTGGTGATCACGCTGGCCATGAACGGCATCATGGAAGGCCTGACCCTGGGGCTCAGCGGCGGCCTCACCTGCCAGGCTTGCGCCTCTTACGCGCCCGAGATCGTGCAACAGGCGGTGCATCAGCAGATCCTCGGCGCGCCCGCGGAACTCTTTCTCTGGCTCGCGGTCATCATCGTCGTGTCTTTCGTGCTCGGCCGCACTCGCTTTGGACGCCACGCCTATGCCATAGGGAACAACGCCCGGGCGAGCTATCTCGCCGGCATCAGCGTGCGCTTCACCACGGTGATGCTCTATGCGCTGAGCGGCCTGTTCTCGGCGCTCGCTGGAATCCTGCTCGTCGGCTTCGGCGGCCAGGCCTCGCTGGGCATGGGGACACCTTATCTTTTCCAGTCGATCGCCGCCGTGGTCATCGGCGGCGTCTACATCCTCGGCGGGCGCGGCAGCTATCTCGGCGCGGCGGCGGGCGCGGCGAGCCTCACGGCGCTGGTCAGCGTGCTCCTCGCCATGGATATGCCGGAATACGGCCGCAGCATCATCTATGGCATCGTCATCCTCGTCCTGCTGCTGCTTTATGGTCGCGAGGAGCGGGAACGCTGAACGCTGCGAGAGGGAGGACGCATCATGGCGGATATGGCCTGTGTGCTCGATTGCCGCGCGCTGCTCGGCGAGGGGCCGTTCTGGGATGTCGCGGAGCAGCGCCTCTACTGGGTGGATATCAAGCGCCGCCTGATCCACCGCTTCGCACCGGAGAGCGGCCGCGACGAATGCTGGCCGACGCATGAGGATGTGGGCTCGCTGGCGCCGCGCGAGAGCGGCGGCCTCGTCATCGCGCTGAAATCCGGCTTCCATTTCTATGATCTCGCCGCGGGGCGGTCGGTAGCGGCGGCGCTACCCGAAGGCGAGCCCGAGCACAACCGCTTCAACGACGGCAAGACCGACCGGCAGGGACGCTTTTGGGCGGGCACCATGGATGACGGCGAGACGCGGCCGACCGGCGGGTTGTTCCGGCTTCAGCCTGGCCTCGCCTGCCACAAGATGATCGATGGCATCATCTGCTCCAACGCGCTGTGCTGGAGCCCCGACAGCCGCATCATGTATTACGCCGACAGCTGGCAGCGCACGGTCTGGGCCTGGGATTTCGATCCGGCGAGCGGCGATATCGCCAACCGCCGCGTGTTCGTCCGGATCCCCGACGCCGACGGCGTCCCCGACGGCGCCACGGTGGACAGCGAGGGCTTCGTGTGGATCGCGCTGTGGGGCGGCTGGCGGCTCGCCCGCTACGCGCCCGACGGCCGGCTCGCGCGCACGATCATGCTGCCCGTGCAACAACCGACCTGCCCGATGTTCGGCGGTGCCGGTCTCGACATCATCTATGTGACCTCGGCCTCGATCGGGCTCGACGCCGAGGCGCGCGCCCGGCAGCCGCAAGCAGGCAGCATCTTCGCCCTCGATGTCGGCGTGACGGGCCTGCCGGAAGCGCGCTTCAAGGGCTGAGCGTTGCCGGATCGCCAGACCGGTCGGCGCACCGACATCCGGATCGCGAGCGCTGGCGGCTTTGGGCTCCGGGGGATGATCCCGATCCTGGCCGCATACCCTCTCACGGGCGAGAGCGGTTGCCGGAATAGTGCCCGCCCGTGGCCTTGTTCGGGTGATTGGAGACGCAACGTGACCAACCGATGGCTTGGGAAGATCGCCGCAACACTAGGTTTCGTCGTGACGATCCGATCACGCCGGAGCCGGCCGCTCGACGTCGAGCCCCTCCTGGAACGCATCGCGACCTGCTGCATCAGCAGTCTGGCGGTCGCCAGCGTCATCGCGGTGCTTGTGCTCTCGGTGGTGGCCCCCTCGCCCTGAGCGGGCGCTTCTCGGCACCAGCAAAGGGTGCAGAACGCGCCGCCCGCATCGGCAGTTAACGCTTCCTCAAGCGCGATCGGAGAAGCTTTCGCCCAAACTGGGTTGAGGCCAAACCGATGCCGACTTCCGCGACCCGCCTCACGCTGTCGCGCCTGCTGCTCCTGGTCAGCGCCGCCGCCGGCCTGCCGCTGATTGCGCTGGCGCTGTTGCTGGCCTATCAGAGCGCCACCCGGTATGGCGAGGCCGACCGCGCCGCGCGCCTGGCGCGGGTCGCCTCGGCAGCGGCCCTCATCGCCTCGCAGATCCCGCGCGAGGCGGGCGCAACCAACGGCTATACGGCCAATTACGATGCCGGGCGGCCCCCCGAGCTCGACACCCAGCAACAGGCCACCGATGCAACGCTGGCCGCGCTTGACGAGGCCGCCGCCGGGCTCGACGGCGCCTCTCCCGCGGTGCTCGAGGATATCCGCTTCATCGACCAGCGCTGGCAGGCGTTGAAAGAGTACCGCCAGCGTCTCGCCACGCATCTGCCCGCCGCTGACGATACGCCGCGCGCCGCGCTGGCGCCGATCTCGCTGCGCGCCACGGCGGTCGTCGGTCGCGTTGCCGGCGACAGCGCCAATCCGGAGATCATGCGGCTGGGACTGGCGCTGCATGATGCGCTCTGGGTGCGCGAGGGGCTGATCGGCGGCGGTCGTCTCGCGATCCAGGCGGCAAAAAGCGGCAGTCTCTCGCTGCCCGACCTCGAATGGCTGATGCGCGGCTGGCTGCAGCAGGAATATTTCGGCAGCGAGCTGGCGCTGCTGGCCGCCGGCGAAACCGCCGAGCGCTGGCGCGCCATCGCCGAAGCGCCGGCCTTCAAGAGCATGGCGGCAACGCTGCCCGGCCTCGTCGCCGTCATCGCCGGCAAGCCGGTCGACGCCGCCATAGCGCCGGCGCTGGCATCCGGCGTCAAGGAGAAGAGCCAGGCGGTCGACCGCTTCATCCAGGAGACCGCGGCGGCGCTCACCGCCGGGGCGGTGTCGCTGCGCGACCAGGCTTACGACGCCATGCTCGGCTTCGCTGCCTTGGCGCTGGTCGTGATCATCGTCAGCTTTGGCGCCAGCCGCTGGGTGGCGCGCGCCATCCGCCGCATGCTTTCCGGCCTCACCGAGGCGATGACGCGGATCTCGCACCAGGAGCTCGAGGCGGGGGTGCCGCACGCCGAGCGCAGCGACGAGGTCGGCGCCATGGCACGCGCGCTGCTGATCTTCCGCGACGGGCTTGCCACCGCCGAGCGCCTGACCCGCGAGCAGGCGGTGGAGCAGCAGGCCAAGGAAGCACGCGTCGAGCGGCTGCGCGCGCTCACTCATGATTTCGAGGCGCGCATCGGCGAGGTCATCGGCACGCTCACCGCCTCTTCCACCGATCTCTCGACCACCGCCAACGACCTCGCGCACCATGCCCGCGAGAGCGACCAGGGCGCCGGCGCGGTGATCACCGCGGCCCAGCAGGCGAGCGGCAATGTGCAGACGGTGGCCAGCGCGGCGGAGGAGCTCACCGCGTCCATCGCCGAGATCAGCAAGCAGGTGACGCGCTCGACCGAGATTTCCGGCGAGGCCGCGTCGCGCGCCGAGAGCACCGATCGCGTCGTGCGCGATCTCGCCGAAGGCGCGCGCAAGATCGGCGAGGTGGTCGGCCTCATCGCCGATGTCGCCAGCCAGACCAATCTGCTGGCGCTCAACGCCACGATCGAGGCGGCGCGCGCCGGCGAGGCCGGCAAGGGCTTCGCCGTGGTGGCATCAGAGGTCAAGGGGCTTGCCGGCCAGACCGCCAAGGCCACCGAGGAGATCAGCGCGCAAGTGGCGCATATCCAGGCGGCGACGCGCGACGCGGTGACGGCGATCTCGGACGTGGCGCGGCTCATCACCGAGGCCAACACCATCGCGCTCGCCATCTCCTCGGCCATCGAGCAGCAGGGCGCCGCGACCCAGGAGATCGCCGGCAACATCCAGCGCGCCGCCGGCGGCACCGACGAGGTGACGCAACGCATCGTCCGCGTCAGCGAGGCCGCGACCAAGACCGGCGCGGCGGCGGCGCATGTGCTGGCCGCCGCCGGCGCGCTGTCGCAGCAGGCCGACACGCTCAACGGCGAGGTCGACAGCTTCCTCAGCGGCGTCAAGGCGGCCTGAGCCGCGGCCGCCGGCCCTATTGCGCGAGCTCTTTCTCGAGATCCCCCAGCGCGGCCTCGGCGCGGCGGCAATCGCTCTCGTGCTTGCCCTTGTCGATGCCTTTGTCGAGGATGTTGTGCGCGGCGTAGTATTGCCGATTGTCGTCGACACCGTGATCGATCATCGCCTCGACCTTGTGCATCACCGCGTGGAGGCGCGCGCGGTCGATCTGCGGACACATCCAGGCCGCGCCCAGCGCCTCTCCCGCCTGCTCCAGGCGCTGCTCCGCCACGCCCGCGGCCCGTTCCTTGTCCGGAGCGTCATCGGCGGCGGCGATGAGCGTGGCGCCGGCCAGCGCCAGGACCACGGCGATCATGCTGCACGGCTCCCTCGGCCGGGTGCGGCGGCGCTCATGGGCCGAGCAGCCGCTTGACCACTTCCACCAGCTTCGCCGGACGGAACGGCTTCGCCAGGGTCTCCTCGGCGCCGATGGCGCGGGCGATGTCGAGGAACATCAGGTTGCGCGACATGCCGCCGCCGGACATGGCGATGATCTTGATGCCGGGAAAGCGCTCCTTGACCTTGTTGATGGTCTCGATGCCTTCGGTCTTGGGCATCAGGATGTCGGTGATGATGAGCGCCGGCTGGTGCCGCTCCAGCAGCGCCAGCGCATCGGCGCCGTTCTCCGCCTCGATCACTTCATGGCCGTCATTGCCGAGCGCGCGCACGATGAGGCGCCGCAACGCCGTATCGTCGTCGATCACCATCACCACGGCCATTGCATCCTCCTCACCCGGGCGTCCCGCCGGACCGCCCACCCAACTCGCGATCGATTATCTCGCGCAGCGCGCGCGCGAGCTGGTCCTTGCGATAAGGCTTGCTCAGCAGCTTCACCTTCGACGCCAATTCGCGGCCGCCATCGATCATGCTGCCGGGAAACCCCGAGGTCAGCAGCGCCCTGATATGCGGCCAGCGCCGCGCGACGATCTCGGCGAGCTGGCGTCCGTCCATGCCGCCGGGCATGATCACGTCGGTAAACAGGACATTGACCGTGGGATCGACGGCGATCGCCTCGATCGCGGCATGCGCGCTGTCGGCCTCGCGCACGCGATACCCGAGATCGGTGAGCTGGCGCACCGCCACGCGCCGGAGCGCCGCATTATCCTCGACCACCAGCACGATCTCATTGTTGCCGCGCAGCGCCGGCTCCTCGACGCGCGGCTCTTCCGACGCCGCGGCGGCCTCGGCGCGCGGGAAATAGAGCCGGAAGGTGCTGCCGACGCCGACTTCGCTGTAGACCGTGGTATGGCCGCCCGACTGCTTCATGAAGCCGAACACCATGCTGAGGCCGAGACCGGTGCCCCTGCCCTGCTCCTTGGTGGTGAAGAACGGCTCGAAGACGCGGCTCTGCACCTCGGGCGGCATGCCGCTGCCGGTGTCGGTGACCTCGATCAGCACGTAATCGCCCTCGACCACGTAGGGATGCTCGGCGACATAGCCGGCATCGAGCACGCGGTTGCGCGTGGCGATGACGAGGCCGCCGCCGGCGGGCATGGCGTCGCGGGCGTTGGTGGCGAGATTGGCAAGGCTCGCCTCGAGCTGCGCCGCGTCGACCACCATCGGCCATAGACCCGGAGCGAGGTCGAGCGAGATCTCGATGGTCTCGCCGAGCATGCGGCTCAGCAGCTTGACCGTGCCGGAGACCAGCTCATTGGCATCGACGTGGCGCGGCTGCAGCGGCTGGCGGCGCGCAAAGGCGAGGAGCCGCCGCGTCAGGTCGGCGCCGCGCAGCGCCGCGTCGCGCGCCTCGCCGGCAAGCTCGAGGGTCTCCGCGCCGACCCCCGGGGTATCGCAGAGCAGGTCGAGATTGCCGATGACGACGCCGAGCAGGTTGTTGAAATCATGCGCCAGCCCGCCGGTGAGATTGCCGATCGCCTCCATCTTCTGCGCCTGGCGCAGCTGCGCTTCCATGCGCCGCTGCTCGCTCACCTCGATGGCGACGATGCCGATGCCGATGACGCCCTCGCCGACCCGGACGGGATAGAATGTCATGAGCCAATGGCGCAGCTCGCCGGGCTTCGCCCGCGTCTCGCCGCTGATCTCGACGTTGAGCACCGGGAGCTGCTGCGCCATCACCCGGGCGCAGATCGGCCCGATCTGCGACCAGAGATCGGGCACCACCTCCTCCACCGTGCGGCCGATATGGTCGCGCGCCGACAGCCCGTTGATGGCGGCAAGCGCCTCGTTGACGCGGACGTGGCGCAAGCCGCGATCGATGAAAGCGAAGCCGATCGGCGCCGCCGATTGCAGCGTGTCCAGCAACGCCAGCGTCTCGTCGGACTGGCGCTTGGCTTGGCGCAGATCCTGCTCGCCGCGCTTCAGCTCGCTGACGTCGATGAGCACGCTGATGGTGCCGCCATCGGCGGTCTTGCGGCCGATATGCTGGATCCAGCGCCCATCGGTAAATGGCATGATCAGTGCCGCCGGCGACACGCGGAAGGTCGCCATGCGGTCGCGCACCCAGGCCTCGGCGCGCTCGGGCACGACCGGGATGACGCCGGCCCGGATGGCGAATTCGAGTTGCGCCTGACGCGTCGTCCCGGGCTCGAAGACGCCGGCGCCACGCGGGAACATCTCGCGCACCCGCGCATTGGCCAGCAGCAACCGGTCATCCTGGTCGTAGATCATGATGCCGGCGGGCAGGATCTCGATCGCGTCCACCAGCCGCTTATGCGCCGCATCCGCCGCCTCTTGCGCCATCACCTCCGCCGTGACGTTGGTCGAGACGCCGCGATAGCCCACGAAGCTGCCGTCGGCGGCGAAAATCGGCTTGCCGCTCGTCTTGGCGTACCAGACCGAGCCGTCGTCACGGACCCGCCGGGTGATCTCGTCCTTGAAGGAGCGCCGCGCCGCCATCTCGTCCACGAACCGGCGTGCCGTCTCGGCATCGATGCCCAGCGTGGCGGGATCGGTGCGGCGCTTGCCGATAAAGGCGGTGGCGGGACTGCCGCTGCCGACAGCGACATTGTCGGAGAAATACGTGTAGCGCAGCTCGGCATCGGTCTCCCACAGCCAGTCGGAGCCGATCGCGGCAAAATCCCGGTAGCGGTTTTCGGTGCGGTCGCGCTCCTCGGCCTGGCGCTGCAGCGCCGCCAGCCGCTCCGCCGCCGATGATTCAATCTCGAGCCGGCGGTCGCGCTCGCGATAAGCCCCCCAGGCGAGCAGAATCGTCACCGCCAGGCCGATCGCCATCGGCGGCGCGCCCGCGCCGAGGCCGATCACCACCGTGAGGACGAGTCCGGCGGCGGCGGCGATCAGGGCCGGCGCCCAGCGGCGCGCCTCCCTGCCGAGGTTTGGGTCTCGGACTGCCATGGGCCTATTTAACGTCCTGACACTGAACGGACCGTTACGCCCATGCCTGATAGACAGTCATGCTGTTGCGTGCCGTGACGCACATCAAGCCTCAAGCGTAAAACATCAAAGGTTATGTGCCGTTCACCCCGACAAACCCGCGGTCCCGCGGACGGATTGGTTAAGAATTGCCGGCCGAGGCCGGCGTCGCGCTTGGCGTTTGGCCCGGCAGCAGCGCATAACATACCATGAAACGACACCGGCCCGAAGCGTGAGCCCACAGCCTCAGACGGCGCAAGCCCTGCAGCAGGCCGTCGCCCTCCACCGCCAGGGCCGGCTCGAGGAGGCCGCCCGGATTTACCAGGGGGTGCTCCAGGCCGAGCCGAAACAGTTCGAGGCGCTGCATTTCCTGGGACTCATCCGCTTTCGCCAGGGGCGTCCCGACGAGGCGCAGAGGCTGCTGCGCCGGGCGCTCAACCAGCAGCCCGGCTCGGCCGAGGCCAATAACAGCCTGGGCCAGATCCTGGCCGCGCTCGGCCGCTGGGATGAGGCGCGCGCGCGGTACGAGAAGGCGCTGGCGGCAAAGCCGGACGCCGCGCCGGTGCGCAACAATCTCGGCATCGCGCTCTCAGAGCTCGGCCGGCACGAGGCGGCGATCGCCGAATATCGCCACGCCGTGGCGCTCGATCCCACCTGCGCGGCGGCGATGGGCAATCTCGGCCTCGCCCTGGCGGCGCTCGGCCGCGACGAGGAGGCGATCGCCAGCTATGAGCAGGCGCTCGCGGCACAGCCCGGTTTCGCCGAGGCGGAGCTCAATCTCGGCAATGCCCATCTCGCCCAAGGCCGTCCCGCGGCGGCGCTCGGCTGGTACGAGCAGGCGGTACGGCACGCGCCGGCCGATGCGCGCATGCACAACAATCTCGGCCGCGCGCTGCAGGCGCTGAACCGCCACGAGGCGGCGCTTGTCAGCTACGCCGAGGCCGTGGCGCTGGCGCCGGATTATGCCGGGGCGCAGTGGAATCTGGCGCTGGCGCATCTGGCACTCGGCAATTTCGCCGAGGGCTGGGCCGGCTATGAATGGCGCTGGCGCGACGGCGAGCTCGCGCCGCGCGCCTTGCCGGCGCCGCTGTGGACCGGCGGCGATCTCGCCGGCAAGACCGTTTTCGTCCATGCCGAGCAGGGCCTCGGCGACACGGTGCAATTCGCCCGCTATCTGCCGCTGCTGGCGGCGCGCGGCGCGCGGGTGGTGCTCGAGGCCCAGCGGCCGCTGCTGCCGCTCCTCGCCTCGCTGGGCGGCGTCGCCGAGCTCGTCGCCGCCGGCGAGGAGCTGCCGGAATTCGACCTCCAGGTGCCGCTACTGAGCCTGCCCGGCGCCTTCGCGACCACCCTGGACAGCATCCCGCGCGACGTCCCCTATCTGCGCGCGGCGCCCGAGCGCGTCGCCACCTGGCGTGCCGCGCTCGCCGCATTGCCGCATCCGCGCATCGGCCTGGTATGGGCCGGCAGCCCCGGCAACCGCAACGATCGCCAGCGCTCGCTGTCGCTGAGCCATCTCGCGCCGCTGCTCGACCTGGCCGGCGTCGGCATTGTCACATTGCAGACGCAGCTGCGCGACGGGGATGCCGCGCTGCTGCGGCGCCATCCCGGCGTCACCCAGCTCGGCGAGCGGCTCCGGGATTTCGCGGACACCGCGGCGGTGATGGGCGAGCTCGATCTCGTCGTCAGCGTCGACACCGCCGCCGCGCATCTCGCCGGCGCGCTCGGCCGCGCGCTCTTCCTGCTGCTGCCCTTTTCAGCGGAATGGCGCTGGTTGCGCCAGCGCGAGGACAGCCCGTGGTATCCGAGCGCGCGCCTCTTCCGCCAGCCCGCGCCCGGCGATTGGGACGCGGCCGTGGCGCGGGTCGCGACGGAAGTCGCGCGATTGCGCGCCGACGATTGATTTCCACAGGAAATCCCGCCCGCGGCCCTTGACAATAGTGTTATCCCCGAAAACGGGGGATTAATCGGTGGACGAAGTCCTCCACGCGCCCCTGCGCCATGGTCTGGTGAATGTGCCTGATATTTGACCAACCGCACGTTGGGAATAAGCGAGTGGATATAATGCATTGAAATGGATGATATTTTTTGTGTTCGCCCGTGACAAATTGTTGCCAAAATGTAAACCAATGGTAACCGGATTGCAGGAAGGTCGATCCTTCCTTGCTTGTGGAAAGGCGGCGGCCACGGCGCCTGGGACCGGCGCCTGGAGCGATCGGCTGCGTCGCCGCGAATCCGCGCCAGCCGCCACGGCTGTTGTTGCACATCGTAAGTTCGGTTAATGTTGCGTTGCAATATTGCCGACTGGGGCGGCGGCGATCGCCAAGGTCCGGCAGAGCTGTACGTCGTTGGTGCGGCGCATCAGCACCGGTCAGAACTGGGGCCATCGTGAGCATCGAGGTTGCGCTCCATCACCGTACCGAATACCGCTACGACCGGGCGATCGCGCTGGGGCCGCAAACGGTGCGGCTGCGGCCGGCACCGCATACGCGCACGCCGATCCTCGCCTATGCGCTGAAGCCCGAGCCGGCGCCGCATTTCCTCAACTGGCTGCAAGATCCGCAGGGCAACTATCTCGCCCGCCTGGTCTTTCCGGAGAAGACCGACCGGATGATCATCACTGTCGACCTCGTCGCCGACATGACGGTGATCAATCCCTTCGACTTCTTTCTGGAACCCGCGGCCGAGACCTATCCCTTCACCTACGACCCCGCGCTCGAAAGCGAACTCGCGCCCTTCCGCCGCGCCGCGCCGGCGGGCCCGCTGCTGCAGGGCTATCTCCAGACCATCGACCGCCTCCCCTGCCGCAGCATCGATTTCCTGATCGAGCTGAACCGCCGGCTGCAAAGCGAGGTCCGCTATATCGTCCGGCTCGAGCCAGGCGTGCAGACGCCGGAGGAGACGCTGGCGCGCGCCGAGGGCTCGTGCCGCGATTCCGCCTGGCTGCTGGTGCAGCTGCTGCGCCATCTCGGCATCGCCGCGCGCTTCGCCTCGGGCTATCTCATCCAGCTCGTCGCCGACCAGAAGCCGCTCGACGGTCCCGCCGGCCCGACCGCCGATTTCACCGATCTGCACGCTTGGTGCGAGGCCTATCTGCCGGGCGCGGGCTGGGTGGGCCTCGACCCGACCTCCGGGCTGCTCGCCGGCGAGGGCCACATCCCGCTCGCCTGCTCGCCCGAGCCGCAAAGCGCGGCGCCGATCTCGGGGACGCTGGAGCGCGCCGAGACGGTGTTGCACCACGCCATGTCGGTGCGCCGGCTGCGCGAGACGCCGCGCGTCACGCTGCCTTATCCCGAAGAGGAATGGGCGCGTCTGACGGCGCTGGGCGAGCGCGTCGATCGCGATCTCGACGCCCAGGATGTGCGCCTCACCATGGGCGGCGAGCCGACCTTCGTCGCGGCATCCGACCCCGACGGCGCGGAATGGAACACCGACGCGCTCGGCCCGACGAAGCGCGCCTATGCCGGCAAGCTGCTGCGGCGCCTCGCCGGCCGCTTTGGTACCGGCTACCTGCTGCATTACGGCCAGGGGAAGTGGTATCCCGGCGAGCAGCTGCCGCGCTGGGCGTTGAGCAGCCATTGGCGCAAGGACGGCGAGCCGATCTGGCGCGACCCAGGGCTCTTCGCCGCCGACGAGGCGAGCAACGCCGCGCTCGGCCCGGCGCAGTCGCACCGCTTCATCACCGGGCTCGCCCAGCGCCTGCAGCTCGACCCCGCGGCGGCGCTGCCGGGCTATGAGGACAGCTTCTACTACCTGTGGAAGGAGCGGCGGCTGCCGGTCAATGTCGACCCGCTCGAGAGCGAGCTCACCGATCCCCTGGAGCGCGCCAGGCTGGCGCGGATCTTCGAGCAGGGCCTGTCGCAGATCGTGGGCTTCGCGCTGCCGCTGCAGCGCGTCGGGCTGGGCGAGGCGCGGCGCTGGCAGAGCAGACCCTGGTTCCTGCGCTCCGACACGCTCTATCTCCTGCCCGGCGATTCCCCGATGGGCTATCGCCTGCCGCTGGAATCGCTGCCCTGGGCGAGTGAGGCGGACCGCTCTTTCCTGATCGCCGAGGATCCCACCGCGCCGCGCGCGGCGCTGCCGCCGCGCCAGGCCTTTCGCCCGCGCGAGGCCGCGGCGCCCCTGGCACAACGCGGCGGCGCGCAGCATCGCGAGCAGATGCCGCTGCCGCCGCTGCGCGGCGAAAGCGATGGCGGCGTCGTGCGCACCGCGCTCTGCGTCGAGGTGCGCAGCGGGCTGCTGCATGTCTTCGTGCCGCCGGTCGAGACGGTGGAGGATTATCTCGCCCTCGCCGCGGCGATCGAGGATACCGCCGCCGATTGCGCCCAGCCGGTGGTGATCGAAGGCTATGCGCCGCCTTTCGATCCGCGGCTGCAGCATTTCTCGGTCACCCCCGATCCCGGCGTGATCGAGGTCAACATCCACCCGGCCGCCTCGTGGCAGGAGCTGGCGGAGACTACCACCACGGTCTATGACGCGGCGCGCGCCACCGGCCTCGTCACCGAGAAGTTCATGCTCGACGGCCGCCATGTCGGCACCGGCGGCGGCAATCACGTCACCATCGGCGGCGCGAGCCCGGTCGACTCGCCGCTGCTGCGCCGCCCGGACCTGCTCAAGAGCCTGCTCGGCTATTGGCACAACCACCCCGCGCTCTCCTATCTCTTTTCCGGCCTGTTCATCGGTCCGACCAGCCAGCATCCGCGCGTCGATGAGGGCGCGCGACGACGCGACATACGAACTCGAGATCGCCTTCAAGGCGCTCGCCGCCGCCGCGACCACGCCGCCCTGGCTGGTCGACCGGGTCTTCCGCGACGTGCTGGTCGACATGACCGGCAACACCCACCGCACCGAGTTCTGCATCGACAAGCTCTACGCGCCCGACAGCACCGCCGGCCGGCGCGGCCTGCTGGAGCTGCGCGCCTTCGAGATGCCGCCGCACGCGCGCATGAGCCTGGCGCAGCAGGCGCTGCTGCGCGCCCTCGTCGCCTGGATGTGGCGCGAGCCCTACGACCGCCGCCTGGTGCATTACGGCACGCGGCTGCAGGACGATTTCATGCTGCCGCATTTCGTCGCCGAGGATTTCGCCGACGTGCTCGGCGATCTCCAGCGCGCCGGCTACGACTTTGCGCCGGGCTGGTTCGCGCCGCATCACGAGTTCCGCTTCCCGCTCATCGGCAAGATCGCGGCGCGCGGCATCGAGCTCGAGCTGCGCCAGGCGCTCGAGCCGTGGCACGTGCTGGGCGAGGATGTCGCGCCGGGCGGCACGGTGCGCCTCGTCGACAGCTCGGTCGAGCGGCTCCAGGTCAAGCTCGACGGCCTCACCGGCGAGCGCCACCGCCTGCTGGTGAACGGCCGCCCGGTGCCGCTGCGCGCCACCGGGCGCCAGGGCGGCTTCGTCGCCGGCATCCGCTACCGCGCCTGGCAGCCGCCGCGCGCGCTGCATCCGACCATCCCGGTCGATGTGCCGCTGGTCTTCGATCTCTACGACGAGTGGAACGGCCGCTCGGTCGGCGGCTGCACCTATCACGTAACCCATCCCGGCGGGCGCAATTTCGAGCGTTTCCCGGTCAATGCCAACGAGGCCGAGACCCGCCGCCGCGCCCGTTTCTCGCCGTTCGGCCACACACCCGGCCTGCTCCGTCCCGTCGCGGTGCAGCCCAGCCTCGAGCATCCCGTCACCCTCGACCTCAGGCGCATGATTTAGGCCGCCGCGGCGGCGCTTGGCAGACTCGGGCGATTTCGGCCACACTCACGGTTGTTGGGCCTTGGGAGACCGAAGCAAGGTGGCGTCTGTTTACGACGAGATGGTGACCGGGACCGGCGCGTTGCGCCCGCATTGGCGGGCGTTGATGGAGATCGTCTGGAGCCTCGCTCCCGAGCAGCTCGGCGAGCGGCTGGCGCGGATCTCGGCCCAGATCGCCGATGACGACGAGATCGTCGCCTTGCCGGAACGCGGCGGCGCGCGCGGCCGGCGGCTCGATCTGCTGCCGCTGATCCTGCCCGCCGCCGAATGGCAGGCGATATCCACCGGAATGGTGCAGCGCGCGCGCCTGCTCGATATGATCCTCGCCGATCTCTATGGGGCACAGCGCCTGCTCGAGGAGCAGCTGCTGCCGCCTTATCTCGTGCTCGGCAACCCGGCCTTCCTGCGGCCGCTGCGCGGCGTCCGGCCGTGGGGCGACGCGCCGCAGCTCTATTTCTATGCCGCCGACCTCGTCCGCCTGCCCAGCGGCGAGTGGCGCGTCTTCGCCGACCGCACGCAGGCGCCGGGCGGCGTCGGCTACGCGCTGCATCACCGCAGCGTGCTGGCGCGCACCGTGCCGGAGATGTTCCGCGCGACGCAGGTGCGGCGCCTCGACCCCTTCATCGAGCTCTGGCAGTCGAGCCTGCGTGCCATGGCGCGCGACCGCGCCGAGGCGCCGCAGATCGTGCTGCTGACCCCCGGCCCCTACAACGACGCCTATTTCGAGCATGTCTTTCTCGCCCGCGCCCTCGGCATCCCGCTGGTGCAGAGCAGCGACCTCACCGTGCGCGACGATTTCGTCTATCTCAAGACGCTGGCGGGGCTGCAGCGCGTCGACGTCATCTACCGCCGCGTCGACGGCGATTATTGCGATTCGCTGGAGCTGCGCGAGGATTCCGCGCTGGGCGTCGCCGGCCTCGTCCAGGTCGCCCGCTCGCGCAACGTGGCGATCCTCAACCTGCCGGGCTCGGCGCTGGTCGAGGCGCCGGCCTTCGCGCCCTTCCTGCCGAAGCTCTGCCGCAAGCTGCTCGGCGGCGAGCTGCTGCTGCCGGCAGTGACCACGTGGTGGTGCGGCCAGGAGCGCGCGCTCGAGCGAGGTGCGCACCGCGCTCGACAATTTCGCCGTCCATTCCGTCTTCGATCCGGATCCCGTGCCGCTCGACCCGGCGCTGCTCGCGGCCGAGGACCGGGCCGAGTTCGAAGCGCAGCTGGCGCGCCATCCCGAGCGCTTCGTCGCGCGCGAGAAGATGATGCCGAGCAGCGTCCCTTGCCTCGTCGCCGACGAGGCCGCGCACCACGACCGGCGCTTCGTGCCGAAGCCGGTGGTCTTGCGCGTCATGGCGTTGTGGCGCGACGGCGACTGGGTCGCAATGCCCGGCGGCATCGCCCGCATCGTCACCGATCACTCGATCTACCGCAGCACGCTGCGTCATGGCGGCGTCGCCAAGGACGTGTGGGTGCTGTCCGATAACGACACCGAGCCGCCGGTGCACATCGCCTCCGGCGCGCCCGCGTCCGCGCCGCGGCCGGAAATCGGGCTGCGCAGCCGCACCGCCGACGATCTGTTCTGGCTCGGCCGGCATATCGAGCGCCTCGACGCCGGCACGCGCCAGTTCCAGGCGGCGCTCTACCGTCTCGCCTCGGGCGGGCTTTCCGCGCGCGATTTCGCCGAGCTTGCGCGCCTCGCCGAGGCGCTGCAGCGCACCGGCTGGATCGGCCAGGCCCTGGCAGCAGCGCCGGTCGACGGCGCCATGTTCCTCGCCGGCGTGATCGACGCCGCCATCGACGGCACCGCGACGCGCATCTGCGTCGAGGCCATCCGACGGCTGACGCTCGCGGCGCGCGACCAGCTCTCGCTCGACATGTGGCGGACGCTCCACCACCTGACCGGCGATGCGGCGGCGCGTTTCGCGCGCGCGCCGCGCGAGCCGGATCAGCTGCTCGACGCGCTCGATGGCACCATCACCACCATCGCCGCTTTCGCCGGGCTCGCCGCCGAGAACATGGCGCGCGGCTCCGGCTGGCGCTTCCTCGATCTCGGCCGGCGGATCGAGCGCGGCGTCGCCATCGCCCAGACGGTGGGCGGTGTCATGACCGGCCCGCCGTCGCAGATGGAGGCCGGGCTGCGGCTCGCGCTCGAGCTCTGCGACGCCACCACCGCCTATCTGCAGCGCGAACCCGCCGCCGCGAGCTATGCCGAGGCGCTCATCTTCGTCCTCGCCGATCGCAGCAACCCGCGCTCGCTGCTCTATCAGCTGGCGCGGATCGAGCGCCATCTCGGCGCGCTGGCCGCCGCCGGCCGCCCGGCGGAAAGCCGCATCGCCGCGCTCGTCGCCGCCATCGACGAGTTCGCGCGCGCGGCCGCGCCCGACGCGGCGGCGGCGCTGCTGGAGCGCGCAGCGGCCGACCTCATGGCGCTGTCGGACGCGATCATGCGCGCCTATTTCACCCATACCGCCGCGGCGCAGCTCACGGGCTTCGCCGTGAGGTCGCTGCTGACCGGGGCCGAGACGTGAAGCGCTACGCCATCCGCCATGAGACCGTCTACCGCTATCGCACGCCGGTGGATCTGGGCCTCCATGTGCTGCGGCTGACGCCGATCACCATCCGCGGCCAGCGCTCGCGCGGCCAGACGCTCACCGTGGCGCCGCTGCCGGCGCGCCAGCACATGTTCGTCGACCATTTCGGCAATGTCGTCCATCACATCGCGATCGAGGCGACGCACAGCGAGTTCTCGGTGACGCTCGATGCCACGGTCGAAGTGACGCGCCGCGCGACCAGCGAGGGTGGACCCGAATGGGAGACGGTGCGCGCGGCGATGCAGGGCAACGGCTTTCCTTCGCCGCCGGCGGTGGCCGAGTTCATCTATCCCTCGCCGCTCGCCGGCATCG
Source organism: uncultured Alphaproteobacteria bacterium (assembly GCA_963789275.1). Classification (GTDB taxonomy): domain Bacteria; phylum Pseudomonadota; class Alphaproteobacteria; order ATCC43930; family CGMCC-115725; genus DAHUYF01. Next base: position 185,913 of record CAWBKF010000018.1, on the reverse strand, counting down.
AGGATCGCGCCAGCCTCTACGCCGCGCCCTCCTTCGCCGCCGGCCGGCCCATCGTCGCGGCGCTGCGCGAGCTCACGGGGCGCATCTACACGGATTTCGCCTATACGCCGAACGTGACCACGGTGTCGACCAAGGTGGCGGAGGTGCTCGCCACCCGCCGCGGCGTCTGCCAGGATTTCGCCCATCTCATGATCGCCGGCTTGCGCGGCCTGGGATTGCCGGCGCGTTATGTCTCGGGCTATCTGCGCACCACCCCGCCCGAGGGCGGCGTGCAGCGGCGCGGCTATGATGCGAGCCATGCCTGGGTCTCCGCCTGGTGCGGCCCCGCGCTCGGCTGGATCGAGTTCGACCCGACCAACGATCTCGTCGTCGCCGCCGATCATGTCGTGGTTGCCTATGGCCGCGACTTCTCGGATGCAACGCCGCTGCACGGCGTCATCCTCGGCGGCCGCAGCCACACGCTGAGCGTCGCGGTCAGTGTCACCGATCTCGACACCGCCGCCGACACCGACGCCGCCAAAGAGCGCGATCCCTAGGCGACCGCGCTGTGCGCGGTCGTCCGCGGCTCTCCGGCAGAGCTTCCGCCGGAAATTTTGCCCCGCGCCGCGGGCGCGAGGGTGCCGTTCCCGCCGGCGGCGCGTTAGCACCCGCGGGCCCGGAGCCGGGCCGCCGAGGGGGCCGCCGCTGCCATGACGATTTTGACCATCACCCACAAGACCGCCTACCGCTATGCCGCGCCGGTGGCGTTCGGCGAGCACCGGCTGATGGTCCGGCCGCGCGACAGCCACGACCTGCGCCTGCTTGACGCCACCCTGATCTTCAGCCCGCCGGCGACCGTCCGCTGGCTGCACGACGTCTTCGGCAATTCGATCGCGGTGGCGCGGATCGATGCCGAGGCGGCCGAGCTTGCCATCACCTCCTCGTTCCGCGCCAAGCATTACCCGCTGGCGCCGGAGGCGGTGGCGCTCGAGCCCTATGCCGAGAAGTATCCTTTCAGCTACGGCGCCGACGAGGCCATCGATCTCGGCCGCACCGCCGTGCGCCACTACCCCGATCCCGAGCACCTCGTCGATCTCTGGGTGCGGCCTTTCGTCGACGCCGACCCCACGCGCAACACCATGACGATCCTCCTCGCCATCACCCGCGCCATTCATGAGCAATTCACCTACAACCGGCGCGAGGAGATGGGAACGCAGGATCCGGTGACGACGCTCAAGACGCGCTCGGGGACCTGCCGCGACTATGCGCTGCTGATGATGGAGGCGGCGCGCAGCCTCGGCCTCGCCGCGCGCTTCGTCTCGGGCTACCTCTATGACGAGAAGCTCATCGGCGGCAATGGCGAGACGCTGGTCGGCAGCGGCGAAACCCATGCCTGGGCGCAGATCTACCTGCCCGGCGCCGGTTGGGTCGAATTCGATCCCACCAACGCGCTGGTCGGCGGCAGCAACCTCATCCGCGTCGCGGTCACGCGCGACCCGGCCCAGGCGGTGCCGCTGAGCGGCTCGTTTACCGGCCCGTCCAACGCCTTCCTCGGCATGAGCGTCGAGGTCCAGGTCACCGCCGAGCCCGACAGCGGCGGCTAGACCGGCCCTGCATGGCCAATGCGGTTTTCGGCCACAGAGGCGCGCTCGATGGCCAAGCTTTTCGTCCTGCTCTAGAATGGCTCGGGTTTTCCCGGGAGGAGAGCGCCATGGACAAGACGATGAAATTCTCGGCCGCGCATGCCAAGGACGCGGTCTACAAGGACGGCGGGCTGCGCTCCTGCTTCGAGTACCGCGATCTCGGCATCGCCGAGGCAACCGGCGGCAAGGCGATGGCGCATATCGTCCGCGCCAAGCCCGGCCAGCATGGCGGCTTCGGCTGGCATCAGCATCATCTCGACTTCCAGATCTATTACGTGCTGAAGGGCTGGGTGACATTCGACTATGAGGGCGTCGGCGTGGTCACCGCCGAGGCCGGCAGCTGCGTCCACCAGCCGCCCGGCATCCGCCACGCCGAACTCGACCATTCCGACGATCTCGAGCTGATCGAGATCACGCTGCCCGGCACCTTTGAGACGGTCGAGACCGCCGCTCCCGCCACCGCCCGGCGCACCGAGCCTGCCGCCGCCAAATAGCAGGCGACGCCAACCCGCGCGCCCGAGACGAAAGACGAGGCAGAGATGGACCGCGCGCTCCTGGAAACGCTCGAGGACGGGGTGCTGACCCTGACGATGAACCGTCCGGACCGGCTCAACGCGCTGAACGGCGAGATGCTGCAGGGAATGGGCGAGGCATTGGCGCGTGCCGCCGCCGATCCCGCCATCGGCGTCATCGTGCTCACCGGCGCGGGCCGCGGCTTCTGCGCCGGTGGCGACGTCAAGGCGATGGCCGAGCGCGGCACCCGCAACGACAGCTTCGACGAGCGCGTCCAGGATCTGCGCCGGCGCATGGAGGTCGCGCGCCTGCTGCACGAGATCCCGAAGCCGACCATCGCCATGCTGCGCGGCCCCGTCGCCGGCGCCGGCCTCTCGATCGCGCTCGCCTGCGATCTGCGCATCGCCGGCGACACGCTGCGGCTGACCACCGCCTTCGCCAAGGTGGCGCTCTCCGGCGATTTCGGCGGCAGCTGGTTCCTGACCCAGCTCGTCGGCCCGGCCAAGGCGCGCGAGCTCTACCTCACCTCGCCGGTGCTGGGCGCTGCCGAGGCGCTGGCGCTGGGTCTCGTCACCCGCACGGTCGCCGACAGCGCGCTCGAGGATGAGACCCGCACGCTCGCGCTCTCGCTGGCCCACGGCCCCCGCGTCACGCTCGGCTACATGAAGCAGAATCTGAACCTCGCCGAGCGCGCCGGGCTCGCGGAGGTCATGGATGCCGAGGCGCTGCGCCACACCCGCTGCGCCCAGACCGAGGATCACCGCGAAGCCGCCGCCGCCTTCGTCGAGAAGCGTCAGCCGGTGTTCAAAGGGCGCTGAGATGGGTTATCTGCGCCTGCGCCAGATCTGCCTGGTGGCCGGCGCGCTCGAGCCCGCTGTCGCCGATCTCGCCGATGATCCTCGGCCTCGCCGTCTGCTATCGCGACGGCAATGTCGCGCGCTACGGGCTTGATCAATGCGCTGCTGCCGGTCGGCCCGAGCTTTCTCGAAGTGGTGGCGCCGACCCGTTCCGGCACCGCCGCCGGCCGTTATCTCGAGCGCCGCGGCGGCGATGGCGGCTATATGGTGATCGTCGATTGCGACGATATCGAGCGCCGCCGCCGGCATGTGGAAACGATCGGCGTGCGCGTCGCCAATCCGCTGCGCTACGAGGACTATACCGGCCTGCAGCTCCATCCCCGCGACACCGGCGGCGCCATGCTCGAGTTGAACCACACCGAGGGCGGCGAGCGCCTCGATGGTCCCTATCATCCCGCCGGCCCGCACTGGCAGGATTTCATCCGCCGCGACACCACGCGCGCGCTGCTCGCGGCCGAGCTGCAAAGCGCCGACCCCGCGGCTTTGGCCGCGCGCTGGGCTGGCGATCCTGGAGCGCGAAGTCGCGCGCGGCGCCGACGGCGCGCCCGAAATCGCGTTCGATCTCGGCGGTCTGCGCTTCGTCGCCGAAACCGACGGCCGCGGCGAAGGCCTTGCCGGCCTCGACCTCGCGGTGGCCGATCCCGCGCCGATCCTTGCCGCTGCGCGCCGGCGCGGCTGCAGCCGTCGCGGGCGATCGGGTCACGCTCTGCGGCACGCGTCTGCGCCTGATCCCAGAGCGCTGAGCCGCGCCATCCCTCGATGTTCCCGCCCCGGCGCATCGTCTGCCTGACCGAGGAGACGGTCGAGACGCTCTATCTGCTGGGCGAAGAGGCGCGCATCGTCGGCATCTCCGGCTATGTCGTCCGCCCGCCCGAGGCGCGGCGCGACAAGCCGCGGGTCAGCGCCTTCACCTCGGCCGATACCGGCAAGATCCTGGCGCTGGCGCCCGACCTCGTCCTCGCCTTCTCGGATCTGCAGGCGGAGATCGTCGCCGGGCTCATCCGGCACGGCATCGCCGTCCACGCCTTCAACCAGCGCAGCCTCGCCGGCATTCTCGACATGATCCGCCTCCTCGGCGCCATGGTGGCAGCGGGCGAGCGCGCGAACCGACTGGCCGACGATCTCGCCGCCGGCGTTGCCGCCGCGCGCCGGCGCAGCGAGCGCCTTGCCCGGCGGCCCCGCGTCTTCTTCGAGGAATGGGACGCGCCGCTGATCGCCGGCATCGGCTGGGTGTCGGAGCTGATCGATTGCGCCGGCGGCATCGACATCTTCGCCGACCGCGCGCGCCAGGGCGCGGCCAAGGACCGCATCGTCACCGCCGAGGAGATCGTCGCCCGCCGGCCCGACATCATCATCGGCTCCTGGTGCGGCAAGAAGTTCCGGCCGGAGCGGGTGAGCGCCCGGCCGGGCTTCGCCGATCTGCCGGCGGTGCGCGACGGCGCCGTCGTCGAGATCAAATCGCCGCTGATCCTGCAGCCGGGGCCGGCGGCGCTGACCGACGGGCTCGCCGCGCTGCAAGCGATCGTCGAGCGCTGGGCCGGCAACGGCTACACTGGCGGGGACCACTGAAGCGGAGCGCCCATGTCGATCGAGCGCTATCTCGCCTTACATCCTCGCCTGCGTCGTCGTTGCCGTGATCCCCGGTCCGATGGTGGCGCCGGTGGTGGCGAACAGCCTGCGCCACGGCACCCGCGTAGGGCTGCTCAGCATCGCCGGCGGGCAGCTCGGCCTGGTGCTGATGATCGGCGGCCTCGTCGTCGGTCTCGCTTCGATCCTCGCGGTCCTGGGTTGGTGCTTCGCCTGGTTGCGGCTCGCCCCTCGACGCTTTTTCTCTTGCACTCGGCAGTTGTCGACGATAGTTTGCGAATCGTTCGCAATTGCAGAAATTTGAGGTGCGCGTTCATGCTTCGCCTCGCACTTGCAGCGGCGCTTCTCGCCGTGATCGCCCCGGCGCCCGCCCGGGCCGAGGATGCCGGCGTGGTCATCGCCATCAGGGACCATCATTTCGTCCCCGAAACCCTCGAGATTCCCGCCGGGACGAAGGTCAAGCTGGTGGTGCGCAACGAGGACAAGACCACCTCGGAGTTCGAGAGCGTCCAGTTCCACCGCGAGAAAGTCGTCCAGCCCGGCGGCGAGATCACCCTCTTATGTCGGCCCGCTCGACCCCGGCAGCTATGAGTTCTTCGACGATTTCCATCCCGAAACCCGCGGCCATCTGGTCGTGAAGTAAGTCCCGGGGCCGGCTCATGCTCGCGACCTTGATCATCGTCTTCCGCGAGGTCCTCGAAGCGGCGCTTGTCGTCGGCATCGTGCTCGCCGCGAGCCGCGGCTTGCCGCGCCGCGCTCTCTGGATCGCGGGCGGGGTCGCCGGCGGCGTCATCGGCGCGGTGCTCGTCGCCGGCTTTGCCGGCGAGATCGCATCCGCCGTCGCCGGCATCGGCCAGGAGCTGTTCAACGCGTCGATCCTGTTCGCCGCGGTCTTCATGCTGGGCTGGCACAATATCTGGATGAGCCGGCATGGGCGCGAACTGGCCGCGAGCGCGACCAGGATCGGCCGCGACGTGCTGGCAGGCGCCCGGCCGCTTTACGCGCTGGCGCTGGTCGTCGGCATCGCGGTGCTGCGCGAGGGCTCGGAGATCGTGCTGTTCCTCTACAGCATCGCCGTCGCCGGCGGCAGCAGCGCCCTCGGCATGGTGGTCGGCGGCGCGCTCGGTCTCGCCGCCGGGGTCGGCGTCGGCGCCGCGCTCTACCTCGGCCTCCTGGCCATTCCGCTGCGCCATCTCTTCAGCGTGACCAGCTGGCTCATCCTGTTCCTGGCCGCCGGCATGGCATCGCAAGGCGCCGCCTTCCTGCTGCAAGCCGACATCCTGCCGGCGCTCGGCAACAACCTCTGGGACACCTCGGCGCTGCTCGCCGAGCGCAGCCTGCCGGGCCAGCTCTTGCATGTGCTGCTCGGCTATACCGCGCAGCCCGCCGGCATCCAGCTCGTCTTCTATCTCTTGACGCTGCTCGTCATCGGCACGCTGACGCGCGTCATGGGACGCGTGCCGCCGGTCGCGACACGACAGCGCGGCACGGCACGCGACGTCGTGCTCTAGCCGGTCATTGGGGCGCATCGGAAAGCTCTTGCGAGACACGGCTGCCGCTTTTGCACCATTCCGGATTTGCATCTCGCCTCAAAACGGGATGGTCAGCGAATTGAAGATGGTGAAGCGCGGACCGTAGGCCGATTGGAAGATGCCGATACCCTCCGCCGGCCGAATGAGATTTACCCGGTCGAGGATATTGAGCAGGATGAGCCGGTCGACCACCTCGCCGATCCCGGGGATCGTGAACGCGCGCTGCGCGCTGAGATTGACCTGAATGACCGGCGGCAACGGCTGCTCATCGGCGAAGCCGGCGCGCAAGCCGCTGCTGTAGATCGCGTCGACGCTGAAGCTGTAGGGCTTCCAGTCATAAGTCGCGCCGGCGGAAGCGCCGAACAACGGCTGGTGATCGAGCACGATGTAATGGCTGTCGATAAAGGCGAGCTCGTCCGCGGGAAAATTGAACTGGCCGGTCGACACGCCCTTCTGCATGTTCCTGCCCGACCGTCAGATTGGCGTAGGCGGACAGCGAGTGGCCCTTGTAGTTCAGCGCGAGCTCGCTGCCCCAGATATAGCCGTGCGCGTAGTTGAACGGGGCGAAAATCGGCACGACGCCGAACTGTCCGGTGTCGAGATAGTCGTGCGTGATCTCGTAGTAATTGTCCTCGGAGAGGGTGAGCCGCGGGGCTGAGGCGATGGACGACGCCGACATCCACTTCGTAATCGTCCTCGGTCAGCGGCGTGGCGACGCCGGCGGGACCGGCGGCCGTGGTGCCGGCGAAAGCGGCCGAGGCGGTCGGAGAGATGCCCTGAAAGCTCGGCACCTGCATGTAGCGGGCGACGCCGCCATGGAGCGTCGTGTCGGGGGTGAGGAGACAGGAGAGATTGGCGGTGGGATCGATCTGGGTGTGGCCGGTGAAGCCGGTGAGATCGTCCCAGCGCAAGCCGAGATTGGCGCGCAGCCGGTCGTCGATCCGCCAGAGATCGTTGACGTAGAGGCCCGAGACGATGTTGGTGGCGTGGGCGTTGTTGACGACCGAGACCGGCGTGTCGCTCGTCTGCGCGCCGGTGGTGGGGTCGACCGGGAAAGACCAGCGAGTTGTCGTCGGCGATGACGCGGTAGTCGCCGAGATAGAAGCCGGTGCCGAGCGTGTGCGCGCCGCGCTTCCAGGTCGAGGTCGCCTTCGAGCGTGTTGTCGAGATCGTTGTGCGAGGCGGTCGACGCCACGCCCTGGTAGATGAGCTCGCCGGCATTGTCGGGCCGGAACTGCTCGGAAATGCGATGCGCGGCGTAGGCGAGCTGATACGTCAGCTCCTGATAGGGCGCGCCCTTGAGCGCGATGATGGCCAGGTCGTCGCGGAAATTGAGGTAGGAATTGATGGCGGACGAGGGCAGAGCGCCGGCGCCGGCGAGCGTGAATTGCGGCGTCAGGCCCGGCACGTTCGGCAGCTGGTTGTTGCTGCCGGCGGCGGACAGCGATGGCGCTCAGCTTGGTGTAAGCGTCGAGCGCGTAGGTGAAGAAGCCGAAGCCCTGGCCCTGATTGGTCCAGTCATGGATCGCGTCCGGCCCCGGCGTGGCGGAGCTGAAGGCGGTGTTGCTCTGGCTGTAGAGCCCGCTGACGTAGTAGCTGAGCCTGCCGGCGCAGCCGCCGTACTGCGCGCTCGGCTGGAACGTCCCGCGCTGCCCGCCGAAGATCGTGACGCTGCCGCCGGGCTGCTCGCAGCCGTCCTTGGTCTCGATGTCGACGACGCCGCCGGTGGCGTAGCTGTAGCGCGCCGGCAGGATGCCATCGAGCAGGTCGACCTGCTTGATGAACAGCGGATTGATCATCGACAGGAAGGGCGGGTTGGTGTTGATGTCGAGCGGCACCAGCACGCCGTTGATCTGGTACTGGAACTGCGGCCCTTCGGTGTTGCGGATGTGGATCTGCTGGTTCTGGTCGATGGCGACGCCGGGCATCTGCGCCAGCACGTCGGTCAGCGCGGTGTTGGCGCCGGCCGGCAGATCGGCGATGTCCTGCGCCGTCACCGAATATTGGTTGGCGCCGCTAGGCGACACGCCCGGCCCGCTCGAGCCGCGGCGCCTCGACCGTGACGGTCTCCATCCCCTCCGGTCGCGAGCACCAGCGCCAGCTTCTTGGTCCGGCGCCGGCCGGCAGGTGACCGGATCGGCAGAGGGCTCGAACCCGGTCTTGCGCGCGACCAGCACATAGCTGCCCGGCTCGACCGGCCCGAAGGTGAAACGGCCGCGCGCGTCGCTGACGGCGTGGACGAGCCCGCCGCCCCGCCGGCATCGCGCAACTCGAGTCTCCACCCCCGCGAGCGGCTTGCCCGAGACATCGGCGACCGATCCGCCCGCCGCCGCAGGATCGGCCCAGCCCGGCGCAACCCAGGCCAGGATCGACACCAGGACTGCCACTGCGGCAAGCCCGAAACGGCCGGGCAACCGCGTCAACTCCCCCATCCCCTGCCCCCTGTCGTCTCTCAAATGCTATTGCATATCATTCGCAATAGCAAACGCGGGAGTCAAGCGCGGATCGGTTTGGAGGCGCTGCACAGGCCCGGTTTAGGCTCATAATGCAACCCGCGTCCTCGGGTGCGACATTGCACTCCAAGAAACCGGTTAGACGGACGCCGGGGGAGGAAAGATTGAGCGCGAAGCAGCGGTTCAGCGCAGCCGTGGTGGGCGTTACGCTGTCGCTCGCCGCTTCCGGCGCCGGATGTCGACTACGGAGAATTGTCGCTCGAGAATATCGGTGATCTCGTCCTTGATCGGAACCGCAACAAAAGTGGCGCGCAGAGCTACACCACGGAAGTCGAATACGGCGTCACCAACTGGTGGCAGAGCGAGCTGGAACTCGAACTCAACCGCGCGCCGGGCGCCGGCCAGCCGACCAATTTCACGCAGCTCACCTTCGAGAATTTCTTCCAATTCACCGAGCGCGGCGAGTACTGGATCGATGCCGGACTATTTGCCGAATACGGCCAGGCGACGGTGGGGGGCGCGCCGAGCGAGACCACCTTCGGCCCGGTGCTGCGCAAGGATTTCTGGGGCACCAGCACGTCGCTCAATATCTTCGTCGAGAAGGATCTCGGCGATCATGCCGCCGGCCGCCCGGTCTTCGTCTATGCCGCCGAGACGCGCATCGATGCCTGGGAGGTGCAGCTTGGCCGTCATTTTGCCGTCGAGCCGGGAGCGCAGATCTATGGCACGCCCGGCGCCTTCGGCCATTTCGACCGCTGGGGCCAGCAGGACGAGCGCGCCGGCCCGCAGCTTTTCGGCAAGATCTTCAATATCGGACCGGGATCGCTGGAATGGAACGGCGGCGTGCTCTTCGGCCTCACCTCGAGCGTGCCCGCGGTGACCCTGCGCTGGCAGGCGGAGTATGAGATACATTACTAAGGCGAGCGCCCCGCCTCCGGCGCCGGCGATCGAGACGGTAGAGCAATTCCTCGACACCGGCGACGAAAGCGGCGGTATCCGCCAAGGGCCTGAAAGACCGCGTGTTCTCGGCGAGCCGCCGCCACTCCGCTTCGTTACCGGCAGCTCTGCCATGAGATGGGCAAGACCCTCGACATTATCCGGCTCGATGACGTAGCCGTTGACGGCGTTGCGCACCAGCAGGTCGCGCGCCCCGCAATTCTCCGCGACCAGCACCGGCACGCCGAGCGCAATCGCCTCGTTGACCACCAGCCCGAACGGTTCCTCGATGCTGGGCAGGATGAGCGCCAGGCTCGCGGCCAGCATCTGCGCCACCGCCGCCTCGTCGAGCCAACCGCAGAAGCGCACGCCTTCGACGCCGAGGCGCGCGACGCGGTGCTTCAGCGCGGCCTCCAACGGACCGGCGCCGCACAACCGCAGCTCGCGCACCGGTCGCGGACGCTGGCGGCAATAGGCGGCGTAGGCATCGATCGCAAGCTCAAGGTTCTTCTGCGCCACGAAGCGCGCGATCACCGTGAAATGGCGGTCGGCATGGGCCATCCCCTGCGGCGCGGGCGCAGCACCGGCCAGGCGCACCAGACGCTGCATCGAGACGGTATCGTAGCCGATGACGGCACGTTCTGCCGGCACGCCGAGGAATTCGAGGTAGCTTTTCGAGCGGCTGCCCGCGACGAAGGCCGCGTTGTAGGGCGCGTAGAGCAACGCCTTCCCCAGCTCCCGCCACAGCGCGCGCGGCTTATCGTCGAATTTTAAATCCTGCATAACGATCACACGGCGGCCGCACAGGCGCAGCAGCAGTGCCGCCAGGAAGGTCTGCGGCAGGTGGTAGTCGCAGAGAAAGATATGCTTTGCCCGGGTCCTCAGGCAGGCGCGCAGCAGCGCCGCGAACTGGCGCCCCATCGACACCTGCGACAACCGCCTGCCGGGGAAGAGCGTCAGCTTGCGAAATTTCCCCCCCTGGCCGGTCGGCGCCCAATCATAGACCTCGCCGTCGCTGACGATCTCGAGGCCGATGACCTCGCGCCCGCCCGGCAGTGCTTCGGCGACGGCCTCGCAGCGGTCCATGTGGTAGGGGCCGAACTGGCTCCAGGCGAAGACCAGAGGCGATGCGTCGGTTCGGCTCATTCGGCAAGATCTGCGCCGGCATTCGCCGCGTCCAGGGCGTGGACGAACGGCGGCCGGGTGCTTGCGGCGAGCGGCCGCCCCAGGACAGCCTTGACGTGGTCCGCCAGCCGCAGCGCCAGCGCGAGCAGCGTCGGCATCGGCGAGACCGCGCCGCCAGTAGGGAAGACGGAGGCGCCGGCCATGAACAGGTTCCCGACGCCGTGAACCGCGCAATCGGCATCGACCACGCCACGGCGCAGATCGGCATGGATCCGGGTCGTGCCCATCTGATGCCAGCCCCCGGTAAACCCGGCGGGCCACTGGTCGCGCTTTTCGGCGGGCAGCGGCGCCAGCTGCCCGATTCCGGTCCGCCGCAACTCGGCGCCGATGATACCCTCCGCGCGCAACGCGCTGCGCCGGTCGATCGGCAGCAGCTGCCAATCGACCCGCGCGCGCGGCAGTCCGAAGGCGTCGCGGCTGTCCTGTAGCATCACGCGGCTCGCCGCATTGGGCGCCTGCTCCAGCTTGCTTTCCAGCACCAGCCCGCTGACCAACCGCTCGGATTTGCTGGCCTGCGCCAGCGCGCCGAGGACGACGTTGCCGAAATCGCCGAATATCGTCGCCACTTGCCGCGGCCCCACGGTCTTGCGTGGGAAGGGCAGCCGGCTCCGGTCGTAGGGATCGGCGCCCCATTTGCGGCTGTGCTTCAGCGCGAGCGTCCGGAAGACGTCCCAGCCCCGCGAGTCATGGCCGCAATATACCGGATAGATGCTTGCCAGGTAGTTCAGCATCTTTTCCTTCCGCTGCAGCGCGGCGGGATGCCAGGCCGGCGGCAATACCGCGATCCCGGAAGGCAAGGCCGTAAAGTCCGAGCGGGAAGTGCCGCGGTCCCGGCAGCAGCACTCGGCGGATATGCGGGTGATCCATGAAATAGCGGCCGACCTGGTCGTAGGTGTTGGCGAGACCTGCCGGCGCCCGGTCGTTCGACAGTAGCAGCAGCCGCGCATTCTCGATCGCGCCGGCCGCCAGGATGAACACCCGTCCGGTCACGCTGAGCCGCCCGCCCGCGAGGCAGCCGACCTCGATCCCGGTGACCCGTCTGGTGTCCGCCGTCGTCTCGAGCTTCAGGGCGTGGGCATTGATCACGCAAGTAATGGTGCTGGAACGGGCGATGTCCTGCCGGTAGGCGCGGCCGAACCGGGTCGGCGGACTGAAGCGATAGAGCGCGGATTCCACGCGCGCGGGATCGAGGGGAAGCAGCCGGGCGCGTGGATCGGCGATGCCGGCGAGATGCTGATCGTCGCTTCCGGCGCAGGGCAGTTCGCACAGTGCCTGCACGCGCTCGCGATAGGGCGCGAGCGCCCGCCCGTCGAACGGCCAGCCGCTGGCGTCCACCCAGGAGCGACGGCGGAAATCAATGTCGTCGAGACCGCGGAACCAGCCGCCCCACGCGTTGGTATTGCCCCCGAAGAAGCGCAACTGCGTCGACTTAAGCGGCGAGTAGGCGGTGCCGACGCTGTCGCCCTCGGCCAGCGCCTGGGTCGCCACACCGGCCGCGAGGCCGCCACTCTCCAGCAGGCATACCCGCAGCTTCGACGCCGCAAACTGCAGGGCAAGGACGATGCCCGCCGCGCCGGCGCCGATGATGCAGATGTCGCTGTCGATGGTGCTGTCCGGCGGAATGCCGCGCGCGTCGATGAACAATGTTCCCCCGCTCTGTCGCCCCACCCGGTTACCGATTGATGTCGGTTTCGAGGTCTCGCGAGATCAACGGAGATGGCTGCCAATCGTTCAATCCAGGGATTAGCCAGGCGCCGGATTCCTCAATTTCATCATTTTGTAAACACCCTGCCGCCATCCTCTACGTCGCGACGGATCGTGCCGCGACGGCGCGGCACGCCATTTCAGCCATTTGCCAGTCTGTGCCGGAACCTTCTTGGCGGGCGGGCGGTAACAGACGCTTCGCACGGGTGGGATTGTGCGGTGCGACGCCGGGCCACGAGAACCTGGGGATGAGGATGCGGATGCGGATACCGGGCCCTATCTACGAGTTGGCAAGGCTGCTGGCCTTGTTGAGCGCCAGCTGGCTGACACCGATCGAGCGGCTCGGGCCGCTTGCCCGTGCCCTCCGCGGCTGCGGGAGCGCGAGCGCGATCCTTCCGGCGCGACCGAGATCATCATGGCCCACCTGCTATCCGACCGGGCGAGCCCGCGGCAGGCCTCCGAGCTCTTCCGGCAATGGCAGAACCGGTCGCCGGAAATGACGCTGCAGATCCTGGCACTGCGCCGTCCTGGCCGGGGCTGGCGGCCCCTCATCCACCTGCAGGGAGTTAACACCCTTGCCGCCGCCCTCGCGGTGGCAAGGGCGCCATCCTGTGGATCAGCGATTTCGTCTACCGTCCGCTTATCGTCCCCTTTGCGCTGCGCCAGGCCGGGTTCGCCGTCGCACACCTCTCTCGGCCCGAGCACGGCTTCTCGGTTTCGCCCTTCGGGGTCCGCTTTCTCAACCCGCTATGGACGGCGGTCGAGAACCGTTTTCTCTCCGAGCGCGTCGTGATCGAGGGCAACGATGCGCGCGCGGCGCTCGCCACGCTGCGCGAGCGCCTCGCCGGCAACCAGCTCGTCTCGATAACCGTCGCGGAAACCGGCCGGCGCACGCTCGCCGCCACATTCCTGGGCGGCCGGCTTCGCCTCGCGACCGGCCCGGTCCATCTCGCCCGCACCTCCGGCGCGCCACTCCTGCCGATCGTCGCGGTGCGCAAGGAGGACGGCGCCTATACGGCGTCGATCGAGCCGCCGCTGGATGTCCGCGACAGCGACCACCCGCCCTATTCCGCCGCCATCCGCGCCTATGCCGCGATGCTGGAGGGGTTCGTGCGGCGGTATCCCGACCAGTGGGACGGCTGGATTGCGCTCGGCCGCTGCGGAGAATGTTCCGGATTTCGTCGGCAGCTTCGACTGCGCCAGCAACTTGCGTCGCGACCTCGAGCGGCGGTATCCGGCGTGCCGCGAAGTGCACCGGGTAGTCTGGCGCTGCGCTCACCTCGGCGGAACTTTTGTCCGGTTCGGCGATTAACGACCGCCATGTCGACCTCCATTGCCGATGCCCGGAAAGAACATTTGCCCCTTCCATTTCCGCTCTTTCTCGGCCCTGCCCTATCCCGCTGCCGCGGCTGATCGTCGAGGTCGGCCTGCGCCGGCGCCTCGCGCTTCTCGCCGAGCGCAGGCGCGGTATCGGCGGATCGGCGATCCCGAAGAGATCGCCCATCAGCTCCTGGCCGTCAACTCGGTGTGGCGGATGGCGACCACGCGCTTCCGCTTCTATGCCGAGTGGAAGCGACGCCACCGCCTGCCCGACCGGCTCGCCGATATCGCGACCTGTCGCGGTTTCCAATTCTGCGTAAAACGACATCGAGGCGGATTTCGAGACCATCGCCGAAGACGCGCGCCCCTGCCGCTTCATCGCACCGGTGCAGCGCCGGCCCTCGAGCTGTTCCCGCGCGGTCCGGAGGATCACGCCTTTCTTCATTCCAACATGTATCTCAGCTTCTGTCCTGGACCGCCGTCAACAACATCGTGCTCATCGCGACCATCATCTCGATGCCTCGGGCTGAAGGGGCGCTTCAACCGCGCCAAGCGCCAGTGGATGGACCGGCTGATCGGCACCGAGCGCCTCAGTGTCTATCATCTCGACGACGATACCGTCTCCTCGTATTTCGCCCGGATCCGCGCGCGTCCGGGCGCCGTTGTCGTCGGCTATGTCTCCGCGATCCGCAAGCTGCTCGATTTCGTCGAGGCCTCCGGGCTCGATGGCCGCGAAGCCGCCATCCGCGCGGTCATCTTCTGCTCAGAGACGGTGCTTGCCAGCGATCTTGCCCGTGTGCGCTCGCTGCTGGGATGCGTTCCCCTCATCGAATACGGCATGGGCGAGCTCGGGGTCATGGCCTATTCCAGCCCCGACGCCGATGCCCTGACCTTCCTTTGGGACGCCTTCCACTGCCATGTGGCCGAAGCCGATGAGCTCGTCGTCACGACGCTGCAGCGGTTTCGCTTTCCGCTCATCAACTATGGCACCGGCGACCGCGTGCAGATTTTGGCGGATGGCCCCGCGCTGCCGTTCCGCTGCGCGCGCGTCGTCGGGCGAACACGGACGGTCCTGGGACTGACCCGCAGCGACGGGCGCATGAGCGAGGTGCACAGCGAGCTGCTAGAGGACTGCCTCGATCTTGTCCCGGAGGTGCGATCCTATTTCATCCATCAGAAGGGCGACGTGATCGACATCTCGGTGCGCACGATCGGCGATCCTGACCTCGAGAACCTGCGCCGTCGCTTTCTCGCCGTCCTGGCGCGCCATCATGCGGATGTCGATAACTCCAACCTGATCTTTTCTCCCCTGGTCCAAGAGCCCTACACCGTCGCCGGAAAGCGCCGGTACGTCGTCCGCGACTGACACTTTGGCCGGCCTATCGCGGCCGCTTCACCGGGGGCTCTCGCTACCCCGCTACTTCATCGGTGATGACGCTGAAGCCGGCCAGCATGTGCTGGCCAAAGCTGGTGGTGATCGCGACATCGGTGGCGTCGCGGCCGCGCGCCATGAGGATGCGTCCGATGCGCGGGCGGTTGTGCCGCGCATCGAAAGTGTACCAGGTGCCGTCGAGATAGACCTCGAACCACGCGCTGAAATCCATCGGCGCATCGACCGGCGGGATGCCGATATCGCCGAGATATCCCGTGCAATAGCGCGCCGGGATGTTCATGCAGTGACAAAAGGTGACGGCGAGATGGGTGAAGTCGCGGCAGACGCCCTGGCGCTCCGTGAACGCCTCCCACGCCGTCTTGGTCGGGCGCGCATGTTGGTAGCCAAAGGCGATGCGGTCATGCACGTAATCGCAGATCGCCTGGACGCGGCCCCATCCGGACGGCGACGAACCGAACAGCGACCAGGCCGTCTCCATCAACCGGTCGGTCTCGCAATAGCGGCTGCCGAGCAGGTAGATCAGCACATCGTCGGGCAGCGCCTCGACCGGGATCTGCGCGCTCTGCGGCGCGAGCAGGTCGGGCATGCCGCCGTCCCGCACCATTAGGTCGGCGGCGATGGTCAGCCGCCCCGGCGGCGCGATGATGCGGGTGCAGACATTGCCGAAGCGATCGGTATAGTCGCGCGCCGGCACGGGCGGATCGAAACGCATCTGGTGCGCCGTGAGCAGGTCCGGAAATCGCGACGGATGGACGCTGAGCAACAGCAGCATCGGCGTCGGCGCCGGGCAGTCGTAGCTGATCTGGTATCCCGCTCTTATCTTCATCACGAAAGGCCCCGAGGCTCGTGCGCAATCGCGGCGGCTCCGGAGCAAGGCGGCATCGCGCTGCCGCCAGGATGACGATCGGAAGACCACTTCGGCACGAGAAGATAACCCGATCCTTCCAGGCAGGTTCCGCGCCACGGAGAGGCAGCCGACGCCGATATCGGCGACATCGACCGCGGCTGTGTCCATTGCGCTGGCAGGCTGTGCAAGCCGGCGGCAGGCGCGCAGATTGCCGCGTTGGCCGTCCTGAGCGCTGAGGCGCTTTCGAGAAAATCCACTCAACCTGAAATTCCCTGTCGCTGTGCCGCGTCTCGGCGGGGAGCTGCGTGAGGCCAGCGGGTCACAGCCGGCGGGAATCGACCGCGACGCACCGTCGCGCGCATCGATTTGTCCGCACCGCGCCGCATGAACTGCTACACTTGAGAAGGCATATGATTCCAGGCCCTCTTCCGTCGAGCAGGTTGATGCCGTTGCCAGCAGAGCACGTCAGGTTCACGGCCGCGGTCGACTATATCGCCGGGGATTTCCGCGCCTCCTACGACGTGTCGCTCGGTGAGGGCTATCGCCGCAGCGGGATCCGGCGTTTTGCCGATCGGGACGATGCGCGCGCCTGGCTCGAGGACGAGGCCCGGCTCTACGGCGCGGAACTGGTCTTCGAGGAGCAGGTCTGAATTGACCTGGCGGCTCGCGCAAGGTCGAGCGCGGCGCGCGCATGGATCGCGACGAAACCAGCGCCCTCGCTACTTGTCCCCGCCACGGTAGGTGACGCGCCAGATCGTGCCGTTGGCGTCCTCGCTGACCAGGAGGGCGCCATCAGCCGCCACGGCCACGCCGACCGGCCGCCCCCAGACCTCGTCCTCCGCCGCGATGAAGCCGGTCATGAAATCCTCATAGGTGCCGGTGGGCTTGCCGTCGGCCATGCGCAGCCGCACGATCTTGTAGCCGCTGAGATGGCTGCGGTTGTAGGAGCCGTGCAGCGCCACGAAGATATCGCCGCGATAGGCCGCCGGGAATTGCCGGCCGGTATAGAACGCAAGGCCGAGCGGCGCCGAATGCGGCTGCAGCAGCACATCGGGCATCGCCACCGCTTCGGCGAGGTCTGGCCGCTCGCCCTTGTGGAAGGGATCCTCGTTCGGGCCGATATAGTACCACGGCCAGCCGTAGTAACCGCGCGGCTGCAGCCGCGTGACGAAGTCAGGCACCAAATTGTCGCCGAACTGGTCCCGCTCATTGTTGGTGCACCACAGGCGGCTGGTGCGCGGCTGGATCGCCATGCCGACGCAATTGCGCAGGCCGGTCGCGAAGGGCTGGGCGTCTCCGCCATCCGGGTTGATGCTCAGCACCAGCGCCCGGTTCTCCTCCACCCCCCACGCCGCGCCGGTGCCGTGCGTCGTCTCGAAGCGGCGGATCGCCTCTTCGTCGCGCCGCGCCAAGCCCTCGGCATCGTTGGACAGCGAGCCCACCGTGACAAAGAGGCGGCGGTCATCCTGCGCGACGACGAGATCGCGCGTCCAATGCCCTTCGACCGGCAGTCCGCGCATCACGATCTCCGCGGGTCCGCGGGCCGCGCGGTCGCCATTGCGGTAGGGGAAGCGAAGGATCGCGTCGGTATTGCCGATATAGACAAAGCGCGGTTCCGGGCCCGAGGGATAGAAGGCGATGCCGAAGGGCAGATTAAGGCCCTCGGCGAAGAGCTCGTTGCCGAGGTCGGCGGCGCCGCCATCCTGGTGCAGCACGCGGATGCGGCCGGCTTTGCTCTCGGCGACGAAGATGTCGCCATTGGGCGCGACTTTGACCTGGCGCGGGTGATCGAGGCCGCTCGCCATGACCTCCGCGGCGAACCCGGGCGGCAGCAAGGGCCGGGCTGACGGCGGCCGCGGCACGATCTTCGGAATTGCGACAGTGGCTGGCGTCGCGAAGGGCGGCGGCAGATCCCCGGGCGTAATGCGCCGCGCGAGGCCGGGGCGATCGGCGTGCCAGTCGGCAAAGTCCTTGTCGTGAGGGCGCAGCGCCGCCGGCGCATAGACGTGGGCCCCGATGAAGGCCGCAATCGCCAGGAACGCGGCCAGCAGGACCGTGAGCACCCTCGGCATATCGCTCTCGTCTGTGATCGAAGGAAAAGGTGCTGCGGCGACGCTCGCGCTCAATGACGGCGCGATCTGAGGCTATTACGCGCTGCGCCCGGTCCCCATCCCCCGCCAAATACCACAAATACCGCATCTCGCGCCGTACGCCACCAGAATCGCTGGTAGCGCCGCTCGATGCTCGCCGCGTCGTGAAAAACGTCCGCGACCCTCGCCGCCGTTAATTCAATCCAGGGTTTTGTTCTGGGCTTGGCGCTGTGGCGCGATGTGGCAGCTGCCTTCGGCGTGATAGATCGTCTCGCCGTTCTTGTAGTTGGTCAGGACAAGGCGGCCGCTGGCGCGATCAAGATGCGCCAGCGAGAGGTATTCGCCGAAATTGGCCGTCATGTCGATTTCCTTCTCGGTGACCACTCGCAACAGCGAATACCGCCCGATCCCGGCGGTGCCTTCCTGCTCGCGGCCGCTGACCAGCGGGATATGCAGGCTGGTCACGTTCTGCTGCACCGGCGCCAGCGGGCGCATTTCGGTCACGTTGCATTGGAGGTCGATGCTTGGCGGATCGGCGGCGAGGACGCCCGCGACCGGGCAAATCGCCAGCACGCAGGCGAGAAACGGCACGCAGCCAATGTTCATGATGCACTCTCCCGTGCGTTACCGGACGGTAGACAGCTCGCCCGAACGTGGCCTTTCACCCGAATCTCGACCTCGGCTCGGCCTTCCACACCTGCTCGACGGCGTCGGCGATCCAGCGCCAAGCCTCCATGGTAAGGTGCTCGTCGCGCTGGGCCGCCTTTAGCGACTGATGCTTGGCATGACTGGCGGCGCGCTCACCATAGCGTGCGATCAGCAGATCCGCGAGCTCGTGAACGACGCTGTCATGCTCGATCATCAAGTCACTCATCCGGCCCCTCGCGCGGTCGCCAGCCGCCGGCCGTCGCCCACCGCGATAAGGCCACGGGCAGTCCCGGGGCGGATCACCGTCGAGCGTACCAAAACCAGCGCGCGCAAAGTGTCGCCCATCTTTAGCGTTTTTCGGTGGGGCAAAATTTGGACTCGACCGCCCGTCCTTCGCCCGACCCCAGGCGGTCGCATCGATTGGGGACGCCCTGCCAATTATCCCTGCCCTCATGGCAATTCGTCGCCGCCGGCGGCGTTCTCCTCAGCGTCCCTCTCTCACCCGCGAGAATGACGATCATGGCCAATGACAAGATGCTGGCGCAAATCTCGGGCCAGGGCGGCTTCATCGCCGCGCTTGACCAGAGTGGCGGCTCGACGCCCGGCGCGCTCCGGCGCTACGGCATTGCGGACAGCGCCTATAGCGGCGACGCCGAGATGTTCGGGCTGATGCACGAGATGCGCGTGCGCATGATGACCGCGCCGGCCTTCACCGGCGCCAAGGTCATCGCGGCGATCCTGTTCGAACGCACCATGGACGCCCAGGCCCAGGAAAAGCCTGTCCCGACCTTCCTCTGGGAGGAACGCGGCGTCATCCCCTTTCTGAAGGTCGACAAGGGGCTCGAGGCCGAGAAAGACGGCGTCAGCCTGATGAAGCCGATAGCGGGGCTCGGTGCTCTGCTCACCCGGGCGGTGCAGCTCGGTGTCTTCGGCACCAAGATGCGCTCCTTTATCACCCTGCCGTCGAAGGACGGCATCGCCTCGATCGTGGCGCAGCAGTTCGACCTTGGCGGGTGAGATCGCCGAGCATGGGCTCCTGCCCATCCTGGAGCCGGAAATCTCGATCAAAAGCCCGGACAAGGCCGGCGCGGAAGCCATCCTTCGCGCGGAATTGATGAGCAGGCTCGCCGCCGCCCCGAATGGCCCGCGGGTGATGCTGAAGCTGACGATCCCTGAGGTTCCGGATTTCTATTCGGCGCTGGCGACGCACAAGCGCGTGGCCAGGGTTGTCGCGCTTTCCGGCGGCTATACGCGAGCCGAGGCCTGCCAGCGCCTTGCCGCCAACCACCGCATGATCGCGAGCTTTTCGCGGGCGCTCGTCGAAGATCTCAGGCAGACGATGAGCGATGCCGTCTTTGACGCGACGCTGGCGCGCGCCATCGACGAGATCTACCAGGCCTCGACCGTCAAGATTTGACGGCGGGTTGCGCCGCCCTCAGGCGCGGTCGTAATCCAGTTTCGGGTACCAGTCCCGGCCCCGCCCTTCCGGTGTGCAGTCCAGCACCATCCACAGCGGGGCCGGGTCCGGGGCGCCGCGCGGGTCCTGGCCGGGGTCGGCGGTAGATCCCGTCATCTCGCCGGACCAGAAGTGGCGGATGGTGCCGTCGCGGCGCGTGAACACATTGAAGGCAGGGATTTCGGCACCATCCGGCAGGACGCCGAAATAATCGCGGGAATAGGCGCCGTTCACATCGGTGTAGAGGCGAAGATCCTTCCAGCCGCGCTCCCGCTTCCAGGCGATCAGGCGCTCGATCGGGGAGCGGGCGACCACGACGAGCGAGATGCGCTGGGCGATATCGGCGGCGTTGCCCTCCCAGGCGCCCAGCAGGTTGGTGCACATCGGGCATGGGCGCTGGCGCTCGGGGCCGAACATGTAGCTGTAGATCGCCAGCGTCGCTTTGTCGCCGAAGAGGCCGGCGAAATCTGTAGGGCCGGCCTCGCCCGCGAAGCGGTAGTTGCCGGTCACCGCCCACCGGGCGGCAGGGCGCGGCGCTGGGCCGCGACGCGCTCGATGTGGCGCCTGAGCTCGATCTCCTCGGCCAGCAGCGCGGTGCGGGCGGCGCGGTACCGGGCGCTTTCGTTGGGGATCCGGACGGGGTTGGCGCGCGCCAACTCGGCAACCGGGATCAGGGTTTCAGCCGTGGGGTCCATCGTAGGGTGCTCCGCCTTTAGCAAGACCATCGACATCCGACGTCGAGGGATAGCATGGATAACCTAGCGCGCGGCGTTCCGCTTTCCAGCACGCGCGGTGATTTGCCGGCGGATGGTCGACGGTGTAGAAAACCGCTCGCAAGGCGTGGAGCGCCATGGCGACCGCGTCCGGCCGGGAGACAATTGCTTGCGTTTCGCGGATCATCGAGACGCCACGCCGGGCCGAGTGATGGCTTGTGCGTGCCGTGATGCCACGTCGCACGCCAGCGACAGTCGAGCCGACAGAGATGGCATGAATGTTGCTTAGTGGGCTTTCGTTGGGCCAAGTGGTTACGGGGACAAGATCATGAAACCGATGCGGATGGTTCGATGCACTGTCGCCGCCCTCCTGGCTATCGCCGCGATGGCGCTCGGCCCGGCCTCCGCACCGGCCCAGACCATTCGGGCGGTGATGCATTCGGATCTCAAGATCCTCGATCCCATCTGGGCCACCGCCTATATCATCCGCGATCACGGCTACATGATCTATGACACGCTCTTCGCGCTTGATGCGAAGGGCCAGCCGCAGCCGCAGATGATCGACAGATGGGAAGTCAGTCCGGACGCGCTCACCTACACGTTCCGGCTGCGCGACGGCCTCAAATGGCATGACGGCGCACCGGTGACGGCCGAGGACTGCATCGCCTCGATCAAGCGCTGGGGGGCGCGCGATTCGATGGGCCAGAAGATGCTGTCCTTCACCGCCGGGTTCAAGGCCATCGACGAGAAGACCTTCAGCCTGTCGCTCAAGGAGCCCTACGGTCTGGTCATCCTGTCGCTCGCCAAGCCGAGCTCGAACGTGCCGTTCATGATGCCCAAGCGCATTGCCGAGACCCCGCCCACCGAGCAGATCTCCGAATTCATCGGCTCGGGGCCGTTCGTCTTCAGGAAGGACGAATGGAAGCCCGGCGAAAAGGTCGTCTACGAACGCTTCAAAGATTATAAGCCGCGCAGCGAGCCGCCGAGCGGCGCGGCGGGCGCCAAGCTGGTGAAGGTCGATCGCGTCGAGTGGATCGCCATTCCGGATTCCCAGACGGCGGTCAACGCGCTGATCGCCGGCGAGGTCGATCTGGTCGAGGACCCGCCTTTCGATCTCTTCCCGGTACTGCGAGCCGAAAGCGATATCGGCTTCGCCGACGTCAACACGCTCGGCAACCAGTTCACGCTGCGCTTCAACCACGCCGTCCCGCCTTTCGACAATCCGAAAATCCGCCATGCGGCGATGGTCGCACTCGATCAGCTCGATTTCCTGCAGGCGCAGGTGGGCGACGCGCAATACTACAAGGGCTGCCGCGCGATGTTCATCTGCGGTGCTCCCTTCGCCAGCGACAAGGGCTCGCAGGGCGTGCTTCAGGGGGATGCCGCGAGCGCGAGGAAACTGCTGCAGGAAGCGGGCTATGACGGCACGCCGATCCTGCTGATGCACTCGACCGACCTCTCGGTATTGGCCAATCTTGCGCCGGTGGCAAAGCAGCTTTGGGAGCGTGCCGGCTTCAAGGTCACCATGGTGGACATGGATTGGCAGACGCTGGTGTCGCGCCGGGCCAAGCGCGTCCCGGTCGCCGACGGCGGTTGGAATGCCTTCATCACCTCGTGGGTCGCGGCCGACGTGCTGAACCCGATCTCCGCCGCCTTCATCGCCGCCAACTGCGAGAAGGCCGCGCCCGGCTGGCCGTGCGACGAGACGCTGGAGAAGCTGCGCGACGCCTTTGCCCGCGAGACCGATCCGGCAAAGCAGACGGCGCTGGCAGCGCAGGTACAGGAGCGCGCCTATGAGATCGCCGCCTACGCGCCGCTCGGCCAATGGTACAAGCCGATGGCCTACCGCAAGGACCGGCTGGCAGGCTTCATCGAAGCGCCCGTGCCGCTGTTCTGGAACGTCACCAAGAAAGGCGACTGAGGTGCCGGTCGGACGAGGGTCCGGACGGTGATCGGCTTCGTCGCGCGGCGATTGATCGCCACGGTCCCGGTGCTGGCGGTGGTGGGGGTGTTCGTCTTCCTGATGTTGCGGCTCACCCCGGGCGATCCGGCGGCGGTGATCGGCGGCGACAACGCGACGACCGAGCAGGTGGCCGAAATCCGCGCCAAGCTCGGCCTCGACCGGCCGATCGCCACCCAGTTCTTTGTCTGGGCCGGGCGCAGCCTCACCGGCGATCTCGGCGAAAGCTTCTTCTTCAAGAAGACCGTCGCCGAGCTCATCGAGCAGCGCCTCGAGCCGACGCTGGCGCTGTCGCTCGTCACCATCGTCATCGCCGTGCTGGTCGCCGTGCCGCTCGGCGTCGTCGCCGCCCACCGCCAGGGCCGATGGCTCGACCGGGTGGTCATGGGGTTCTCCGTCCTGGGATTCTCGGTGCCGGTGTTCGTCATCGGCTACCTGCTGATCTACGTCTTTGCCATCGCCACCAATTGGCTGCCGGTGCAGGGCTATAGCCGGCTCGCCGACGGTGTCGGCCGCTGGCTGACGCATCTCATCCTGCCGAGCTGCACGCTGGCGGTGATCTATGTCGCGCTCATCGCCCGCATGACGCGGGCGAGCGTCATCGACGTGCTCGGCGAGGACTTTATCCGGACCGCACGCGCCAAGGGCTTGCCGGAGCGCGTGGTGCTGATCCGCCACGCGCTCCGCAACGCGGCGGTGCCGATCGTCACGGTGATCGGACTCGGCATCGGATTGCTGATCGGGGGCGTGGTGGTGACCGAGAGCGTCTACAACATCCCGGGGATCGGCCGGCTCACCGTCGATGCCGTGCTGGCGCGCGACTATCCGGTGATTCAGGCGGTGATCCTGCTGTTCTCCTTCGCCTATGTGCTGCTTAATCTGATGATCGACATCGCCTACAGCTTCTTCGACCCGAGGATCCGCTATTGACCGCCGAGCCGATCGACGGCGGGTCGCGCGCGATGCCGGATCAGCCGGCGCTCGGCCGCGCCTGGCGCAACCCGGCGGTCGCCATCGGCACCGCCATCCTCGTGCTGATGGTCGTCGTCGCGCTCCTCGCACCGCTGCTCGGCACCATCGATCCCACGGCGATCGACCCGGTGGTGCGCAACAAGCCGCCGGGATTCAGCGGACAGGCGCTGCTGCGCGATGGCGAGCGCGCGGCGCGAACCTACTGGATGGGGACGGACACCCTCGGCCGCGACGTCTACAGCCGCGTGGTCTACGGCACGCGGGTGTCGCTCATCGTCGGCACCGCCGTGGCGCTGATCAGCGCCGTCATCGGGCTCGTCACTGGTCTCGTGTCAGGCTATCTGCGCTGGCTCGACGCCCTGGTGATGCGAGTGATGGACGGGCTGATGGCAATCCCGTCCATCCTGCTGGCGATCGCCCTCGTCGCGGTCTGGGGCAACGGCCTCGGCACCGTGATCTTCGCCATCGTGATCCCGGAAATCCCGCGGGTGGTGCGGCTGGTTCGCTCCATCGTGCTGTTGATCCGGGAGGAGCCCTATGTCGAGGCGGCGGTATCGATCGGCACGCCACTGCCGGCGATCCTGTGGCGCCATGTCATGCCCAACACGATTGCGCCGATGATCGTGCAGGCGACATTCACCTGTGCCTCGGCGATCCTGATCGAGGCGATCCTGAGCTTCCTCGGCGTCGGCGTGCCCACGGACACGCCGACCTGGGGCAACATCATGGCCGAGGGGCGGGTGCTGTTCCGCGTATATCCCCACACCATCCTGTTCCCCGGCATCTGCATCGCGGTGACGGTGCTGGCGATCAACATGCTGGGCGACGGGTTGCGCGACACGCTCGATCCCCGGCTCGGCAAGCGATTGTGAGCATGCCGCCGGTTCTCGCGCTTGATGATCTCACCATCGCGCTGCCGTCGAGCGGCGAGCGTCGCTTTGCGGTGCGCGGGGTGAGCTTCGCGGTCGAGCCCGGGGAGATCCTCTGCCTGGTCGGCGAAAGCGGCTCCGGCAAGTCGGTGATCGCGCAGGCAGCCTTCGGCCTGCTGCCGGCGGGGCTGAAGGCGGTGGGCGGCGCGTTGCGGCTGGAAGGCGAGGACATCCTGCGCGCCGGCGAGCCGCGGCTGCGGCAGCTGCGCGGCAGCCGCGCCTCGATGATCTTCCAGGAGCCGATGACCGCGCTCAACCCGGTGATGCGCTGCGGCGCGCAAGTGGACGAGGTGCTGCGCACCCACACCGCGCTCGGCGAGGACGAGCGCCGCAAGCGGGTCCTCGCCATGCTGGCGCGGGTGCGCATCGCCGATCCCGAGCGCGTCTTCGCCGCCTATCCGCATCAACTGTCGGGCGGCCAGCGTCAGCGCATCATGATCGCCATGGCGCTGCTGCTCGAGCCGGCGCTGCTCGTGGCCGACGAGCCCACCACCGCCCTCGACGTCACCACCCAGGCGCAGATCCTGTCGTTGATCCGCGATCTCCAGCGCGAGCGCGGCACCGGCGTGCTGTTCATCACCCACGATTTCGGCGTGGTCAGCGAGATCGCCGATCGGGTCGCCGTGCTGCAGCTCGGCGAGCTCGTGGAGATCGCGCCGATGGCGCAGGTGCTGCGCCAGCCGCGCCATGCCTATACCCGCGCGCTGATCGCCGCCGTGCCGAGCCTGACGCCGCGCGAGCGTCCGCCGCCGCCGAGGGCGCCGCTGGTGCTGCGCACCCATGATCTCGGCAAGGTCTATGACGCCGGCGGATTGTTCTCGGCGCGGAAGTCCGTGCTGGCGGCGCAGGGCGTGTCGATCGAGCTGCGCCGCGGCCAGGCGCTCGGCATCGTCGGCGAGAGCGGCTCGGGCAAATCAACCGTGGCGCGCTGCGTTGCGCGGCTGATCGATCCGAGCAGCGGCGAAATCTGGCTCGGCGAAGACGAGATCGCCCGGCTCAACCCGCGCCAGCTGCGCCGCCACCGCCATCGCGTCCAGATCGTCTTTCAGGACCCCTACCGCTCGCTCAACCCGCGGCGCACCGCCGGCCAGTCCATCATCGAGGGGCCGATGAATTTCGGCCTGCCGCGCCACGACGCTCTGGCGCGGGCGCGCGAGCTGCTGCACCTGGTGCGCCTCGACAGCCGCGCGCTCGACCGCTACCCGCACCAGTTCTCCGGCGGCCAGCGCCAACGCCTCTGCATTGCCCGGGCGCTCGCCATGGAACCGGAGCTGCTGATCGCCGATGAAGCGGTCTCGGCGCTGGATGTCTCGGTGCAGGCCCAGGTGCTGCGATTGCTCGAGGACATCCGCGCGCGGCTCGACCTCTCCATCCTGTTCATCACCCATGACCTGCGGGTCGCCGCCCAGGTTTGCGACAGCGTGGCGGTGATGGAACACGGGAGGATCGTGGAGAGCGGCCCCCTCGGCGCCGTCTATGCCGCGCCGCGGCATGACTACACGCGCGCTTTGCTGGCGGCGGCGCCCGGCCGGCACTGGAACTTCGCCGTGCCGGCAAAGCCGTCGCCTTAGGCCGGAGGGGCGCCGCCGGCGTCCGTTCGCCTATTCCGCGGCCTGTGCCGCTTGTGCGGCCCGGGCCGCCGCGGGATCGCCCCAGCCGGCAAAGGCCTTGCACCCCTCGCCCACCGGCAGGATCGATGCCAGAACCGCGTCCGACAGCTCCGCACTCCCCAAGGTCTCCATCACCCAGTTGCACAGCAGCTGCGCGGCGAGGCAGCCGCCGGCCGTGGCAACGTTGCCTTGGCGAACGAAGGGCTCATGGACCGGCTGCACCCCCTCATATTGCGCCAACCGGTCGAAATACGTCGGATAGGTCGTGGCCCGCCGGCCCTTCAGCAGCCCCTTCTCGGCCAGGATGATGGCGCCGGCGCACATCGAGCCGATCAATTGGCTGGTCTCGTCGAGATGGAGCGCATCGAGGAAGTCGGGATCCCTGATGCAGTCCTCGACGCCGACGCCGCTGCCGAACAGCACGGCATCGCTGGTCGCGGTCTCCTCGAGCCTGCCATGCGTGGGGATCGTCAGCCCCGCGACCGAGGTGACGTACGAGCGTCTTGCCGAGGATGCGCACCCGCCAATCGCGCGCGCCCGCCGTGCGTGCGCGATTCAACAGGTCCCACGGCATGAAGACGTCGATATCGGTGAACCGCTCAAAAGCGACGATGGCGATTTCCATTGTTGATGACCTCCCTCTCTACTCGCGCAGACGCAATGCGCCGCCTGCGACACTTCGCAAGACCCGTGCCACATCACGCGCGCTGCGCGCTCCACGCGCAGTGCTCGAACGCCGCAGGGCCGCAGGCGCAAGCGCGCCATTGGCGGGCGCGGGCTTGCATTGGCCGAAGCGGCATCGCGGACGCGCCGCGCGTAAGGCTTGAGCAGCTGGATAATGCATAGCCACGGCGGGCTGCTGATGTTCCGGCAATCCGCGGTTCCGCAGCGCCGATGATCAGGAGTTCGTGATGCCGGCCGCGAAGAGATTGACAATGTAGAGTTGCGACACCTAGCGTCGAGTTCTAGGGAGGGCAATGCCATGGAGCTCATGCGGCGTTCCCTGATGACGAAACGTGCCACTCTTCTCGCCTCGACGGCAATCATCGCCCTGCTTGGCGCGTGCCAAAGTTCTGGCGGCGGCGCCGGCGCTTCCTCGACCGCGCCGGCCACAGCGAGCAGCAACGACAAAATGCCCATGCCCGACCCCGGGGCTGCCGGCTACTAAGGCAGGCAGCGCCGATCCCGGCGCCGCCGTCACATTTCCGGCGCGATCTTGTTCTCCACCGCGATCCGGATCAGCTCGGCGGTGCGCTGCACGCCGAGCTTGGCTTTGATCTGGCCGCTGGTATTGGCGATCGTCTTGTAGCTGAGGCCGAGCGCGTCGGCGATCTGCTGCAGGCTGCTGCCGGTGCCGAGAAGGCGCAGGATCTCGAGCTCACGGCGCGACAGACCGTCGAGCGGATGCGCCGGCGCGCCGAGGCTGACCAGCGCCATCTCCTGCGCCAGGCGCGGCGCGACATAGCGGTGGCCGTCGCCGACGCGCCTGATGCCCTCGAGGATCTCCGCCGGCGCCGCGTCCTTGCTGACATAGCCGGCGGCGCCCGCCTGGAGTGCCCGCAGCGCATGCAAGGGATCGTCATGCATGCTGAGCACCAGAATGCGCGGCGGCCTCTCCTCGAAGCCGAACCGCTTGATCAGCTCCAGCCCGCCGATGCCGGGCAGGTTCAGGTCGAGGATGACGAGATCGGGCCGCCATTCGCGGCAGAGCACGATCGCCTCTTTGCCGGTCGCCGCCTCGCGCAGCTCGAGCCGCGCCTCCTCGGCGAGCAGCCGGCGCAGCCCCGCGCGGACGATGGCGTGATCGTCGACGATCAGGATCTTCATAGCGCCGCTGCGCGCGCGCGCGCCGGCAGCGGCAATCGCACCGTCACCGCCAGCCCGGCGCCGGGATCGCTCGCGAGATCGAAGCTGCCGCCCAGCGCCGTGACGCGCTCGCCCATACCGAGCAGGCCATAACCCGCGCCGGGGCGGGCAGCCATGCCGCGCCCGTCATCGCACACCCGCAGCAGCACCGCTTCGCCCTCGCCGCGCTCATGGACGAGGGTGATCGCGACGGCGCTCGGCTGCCCATGGCGCAGCGCGTTGCTGAGGCATTCCTGGACGAGGCGATAGAGCGTGGTGTCGATCAGCTCGCCCCTGCCTTCGGCCTCGGGCGCGATCTCCAGCCGAAAATCGATCTCGGGATGGCGGCGGCGCCAGAACTCGATCAGATTGGCGATGGCGGCGCCGAGGCCGAATTCGGCAAGGCCGATCGGGCGGAGCCGCCCGAGCATGCTCTTCACCTGCTGCTGCAGATATCCCACCGCCTCGCTGATCGCCGCGGCGGGAGCGGCGATCGCCGGCAGCCGGCCGCCCTCGGCCTGGCGCGCAATGGCGGCGGCGTCGATGTTGATGGCGAAGAGGAACGGCCCGATCTCGTCATGCAGGTCGCGCGCGAGATCGCCGCGCTCCTGCTCCTGCAGGCTCAGCAGCTGCTCGGCGAGATCGCGGTTCTCCGCCGCCATCCCGGCAAGCCGCGCCGCCATGCGGTTGAAGCTGTCGGCGAGGCGCGACAGCTCCGGCGGCAACCGCTCCTCCACGCGCACCGCGTAATCGCCGCCGCCGATGCGGGCAAGCCCCTGGGCGAGACGGTCGAGCGGGCGCAGCGCATGGCCGATGAAGACGTAGATCAGCAGCATGGTCGGCGCCGAGAACAGCGCCAACAACAAGAGACTGTCCCCGAACTCGTTCCAGATCTCGAGGATCTCGTTATGCGGCACGGTCTCGAGCGTGATCTCGCCATAGGTCCGGCCGGCGGCGTCGACCGGTATGCTGACGCGGCTCGGCGCGACGTCGATCAGGCGCTCGAACCAGCCCGGCACCGGGGTGAGTTCCGGCGCGTCCGCCGGCGGCGCCGCCACCGCGCTGTCCTCGCCGGAAAGGCTCACCCGCAGATGGCGATTGCCGCGGAAGGAGGCGACCAGCCGCTCGAGATCGCGCATCGGGTCGTCGGAGCGGGCGAGCCCGGCCAAGCCAACCGCCACGGTCTGCTGCGCCACCGCAAGCGCCGAGCGCATCTCCGCCTCGACTGAACGCGAGGCGTTGAGGCAGGCGACCGTGCCGCCCAGCGCGAGGCTCACGGCGAAGACCAGCGCCACCAGCCCGATGAGACGCAGCCGCAGCGAGAGCGGGGTCGTTCCCAGGGTCCGTCCGGCGCCGCCCACACTCCCTCCCGGTCCTTGTCGCGCTTTATGCCCTAGAGCATGCCACGGCGCCCGGCAGTTGCAAAATCCGCTGCGGCGGGCCCGGCAGCGCCGAACGGGAAGATTTCCCGGCAAAATCGGGAGTGCCCGGCATGGCAACCCGGCGCCGCAGCGACCTTAATGGCAGCGGATCTGCGGCGACAAGAAAAGCGCGGGGGCCGGGGATGGCGGGGAGCGGGCGGATCGGGCTCGGCGCGTTGGCCGGCATTCTCATGCCGCTGGCGGCGTTGGCGCAATCGCCGCCCGCCCCGCCCCCGCCGCCGGCCGCCGATGCCGAGCTCCCCAGCGTCACCGTCATCGGCACGTCGCCCCTGCCCGGCACCGGCATCGACATCGACAAGGTGCCGGCCAATGTTCAGAGCCTCAACGCCTCCGATCTGGCGCGCGAGGGCTCGCCGAGCCTGACCAACACCCTGACCGATCGCGTCGGCAGCGTGAACGTCAATGGCGTGCAGAACGATACCTTCCAGCCCGACATCCTGTATCGCGGCTTTGAAGCTTCGCCGGTGGTCGGCACGCCGCAAGGCCTCGCGGTTTATCAGAACGGCGTTCGGGTCAATGAGGCGTTCGGCGATGCCGTCAACTGGGATCTGATCCCCGATATCGCCATCGACCGTCTCGATCTCGTCAGCGCCAACCCGGTCTACGGCCTCAATGCGCTGGGCGGAGCCGTCCTCGTCACCATGAAGAACGGCTTCACCTATCAGGGTTTCGAGGACGAGCTTGCCGGCGGCTCGTTCAACCAGCGCAGCGAGACGCTCGAGTATGGCAGGCAGGCCGGCGGCTTCGCCGCCTACCTTGGCGGGAAGCTGTACCAGCAGGACGGCTGGCGGCAGTTCTCGGCGGATTCCGTGCAGCAGCTCTATGCCGATATCGGCGTGCGCGGCAACGGCGCCTCGGTCGATCTCAGCTTCTCCGGCGCCGACAACAGGTTGCAGGCCGTGGGCGCCAGCCCCGTCCAGGAGCTGGCGGTCGGCCGCTCGCTGGTCTTCACGAGCCCGCAGAACAATATCGACCAGCTCGAATTCGTCACGCTCAGCGGCTCGTACGAGGCGACCAGCGCTCTCTCCTTCCAGGGCAACGCCTATCGCCGCGAGTACCACCAGACGGTTTCCAACGGCAACACCACCGACTACACCGCCTGCACCAACGGCAACGGCCTGCTCTGCCAATCGGAAGGGGCGACGCCGCTGACCTCGACGACCGGAGGGTCGATCCCTGATCTCTCGAATGGCGGGACCGTTCCGATCGGCGAGAACGATTTCGAGACCATCCACGCGGTCACCATCGGCGCATCGGCGCAGACGACCTATACCGGCGCGCTGTTCGGTCACGAGAACAACTTCGTGTTCGGCGGCAGCATCGACGAGTCGACGATCGATTTTCAGACCGCGACCGAGGTCGGCGCGATCAACTCCTCTCTGCAGGTGGAGGCCTCGGGTTTCTACGTCTACACACCCGAGAATACAGGCTTCAACCCGACGCCGGTCGGCCTCCGCGCCACCACCGACTATTATGGCGTGTTCATCAGCGATACCTTCAACCTGACCCCAGCGCTCGCGCTCACCGGCAGCGGCCGCTACAACCTTGCTCAGATCAACCTTACGGATCACCAAGGCGCGAACCTCACCGGCTACAACACCTATAGCCGCTTCAATCCGGCGATCGGCTTCGCCTACAAGATCCTCACTGGCCTGACTGCTTATGCCGGCTATTCCGAAGGCAACCGCGCGCCGACGCCTAGCGAACTCGAATGCGCCAACCCGGCCCTCCCCTGCCTCCTCCCTTCGTCGCTTTCCTCCGACCCGCCGCTGAAGCAGGTGGTCTCGCACACCTACGAGGCGGGGCTGCGCGGCAAGTTTGCGCTCGCCGATCTGGTTCCTGGCCGGTTCGCCTGGAATCTCGGATTGTTCCGCACCGATCTGACCGATGACATCTATGGCGTTGCCACTTCGATCAGCACCACCTTTTTCGAGAATATCGGCTCGACGCGCCGCCAAGGGCTCGAGACCGGACTCACCTACAAGGACGAGAAATGGTCGGTCTATGGAAACTACAGCCTGGTCGATGCCACCTTCCAGTCGCCGCTGACGCTGCCCTCGCCCAGCAACCCCTTTGCCGACGCCAATGGCAATATCCAGGTCCGGCCCGGCGATCGCCTGCCCGGCATCCCCGAGCACCAGCTCAAGGTCGGCGTCGATTATCACCTCACGCCCAATTGGATCGTCGGCAGCGTCCTGGCCTATAACAGCGGCCAGTATCTGCGCGGCGACGAGTCCAATCAGAACTCGCCGCTACCGGGCTACGCGGTGGTCAACCTTCACACCACCTACGAGATCACCCGGAATTTCGAGATGTTTGCCAACATCTCGAACCTGTTCGATTCCCATTACTATACTTTCGGCGAGTTCGGCGATCCGACCGGGGTCGGCGCGCCGGGTATTCCCGCCGGCGCGGTCACCAACGCTCCCGGCGTCGACAACAGGTTCGTCAGCCCGGCCGCGCCGATCGCCGTGTTCGGCGGCATCCGCATCAAATTCTAGCGCGGGTCTCCGCCGCACAAGCCCGCTCGCCTGCCAACCGACCGCCACGGAACCGTAATGCGAAGGCGTCGCATTTGCATTGCAAATGCGAATGGCTCTCAATATCCTCTCGCCGTTGCTGCCCAGCTTGGCCACGGGCCGGGCGGCAGCGCCGGCGCTTGAGGGAGTACTTGATGTCGCGAGGCAGAGCATTGTTTCGAAGCCGCAAGGTTTCTCGTCCCGGCCCGGCTCCCGTCCTCCCTCTTCGCCGCTGCTCCGAGCTCGCGTCGGCCGTGCTCTGCCTGTGGGCGGGAAATGCCGCCGCGGCACCGCCGCCGATCTCGATCCCGGTCGAGCCGGACAGCTTCCAGACCAATCCATCCTCCGGGCCCTTCGCCTTCCTGAGCACGCTCGAGCGCAGCAATTATCTGCTCGGCGACATGTGGGGGCTGCGCACGCTGCTGAGCCGCTATGGCATGTCGCTGGCCCTGCTGGAAACCAGCGAAGTGCTAGGCAACGTGACCGGCGGCAGCCGGACCGGGTTCGACTATGATGGCCTGACCCAGATGGTGTTGCAGCTCGACACCAACCGCGCCTTCGGCCTCTATGGCGGCCTCTTCAATGCCAGCGCGCTCGATATCCATGGCCGCAATCTCAGCGCCGACAATCTGCAGACGCTGCAGACGGCGAGCGGCATCGAGGCGGATCGCGCGCTGCGCTTGTGGGAGCTGTGGTATCAGCAGAAATTCCTCGACGAGGACCGGCTCGACATCAAGCTCGGCCAGCAGAGCCTCGATCAGGAATTCATGGTCAGCCAGAACGCCCTGCTGTTCGTCAACACCATGTTCGGCTGGCCCATGCTGCCCTCTGCCGATCTGCCGGGTGGCGGCCCTGCCTACCCGCTCTCGGCGCTGGGCGTGCGGTTCCGGGCGCGGCCGATCAATTCGCTGACCATCCTGGCCGGCGTCTTCAACGGCAGCCCCGTCGCCAATAACGCGGGCGACCCGCAGCAGCAGAACCCGTCCGGCACCAGCTTTCCGCTCAATGGCGGCGCGCTCGCCATCGCCGAGTTGCAATATTCCTATCCCGCGCTAGGCAATGTGGTCTATCCCGGCGAGGAGCAGTCGCTGGCGCGCACCTATCGCATCGGCGCGTGGTACGACACCGAGGAGTTTGGGGATCAGCGCTTCGACACCGCCGGCGTGTCGCTCGCCAGCACCGCCAGCAACGGCAACCCGCTGCTCCACCACGGCGATTATGCCTTCTACGCGGTGGCCGATCAGATGGTCTGGGTCTATGACAAGGACACCAACCGCAATCTCATCGTTTTCGGCCGGGTCATGGGGACGCCGGCAGCGGATCGCAATCTGATCGATTTCAGCATGAATGCCGGCTTCGTGCTGCACCAGCCCTTGCGCTACCGCAATGACGACACCTTCGGGATCGGCGTCGGCTATGCGCATGTCAGCAGCCAGGCCGCGGCGCTGGACCGGGACAATGCCACCTTCACCGGCAGCTTCACGCCAGTGCGCAGCGGCGAGACCTATATCGAGGCGACCTACCAGTACCAGGCCACGCCATGGTGGCAACTGCAACCGGATATCCAGTACGTCCTCAATCCCGGGGCGGGAATCGCCAATCCGAGCGTCCCGACGCAGAAGGTGGGCAACGAGCTCGTTCTCGGTCTGCGCACGAATATCCTGTTTTGAGACGGGGGAGGAACATGATGACCAGAGAGTGCTGTACGCCCCGGATGATCCCGCTCCTCGCCGCGCTGCTGCTGGCGACGGCCGGCACGGCGCGGGCCGATGCGCCGAAGGGATTCCTCGAGACCGTCCATCGCCACGTCACGCTGACAACCTCGGTCACGGATAATGGCGACCTTAACCCTTACGCGGTGGTGGTGGCGCCGGTCAGCGCCGGCAAGATCCAGAAGGACGACGTGCTCGTCGACAATTTCAATGACATCACCAACCTGCAAGGCACCGGCACCACGATCATCGACTACAATCCCGCCACCAAGCAGACCAGCCTGTTCGCGCGCCTGCCGAAGAAACTGGCGCAATGTCCGGGCGGTATCGGCCTCACCACGGCGATGACGATGCTGAAGACCGGCTGGGTGATCGTCGGCAGCACGCCCAGCACCGACGGCACGACGCGCACCAAGGGCGATGGCTGCCTGCTGGTGCTCGACCCCAACGGCCAGCTCGTCGCCACCTGGTCGGGACCCACGATCAACGACCCCTGGGGCAACATGGCGGTGATCGACCGCGGCAGCAGCGCCACGCTGTTCATCAGCATGGCCGGCTTCGACCTGCCCGGCCCGGATGTGCGCGATAGCACCGGCTATCCCGTGACCATCCACAAGGCGACGGTCCTGCGCCTCGAGATCACTATCCCCGACGGCAAGCCGCCCGTGCTGGTGAGCCAGACCGTGATCGCCAACGGTTTTTCCGGGCGCGCCGACCGCGATAATTTTCTGTTCGGTCCCACCGGCCTCGCGCTCAGCGCCGACGACAACACGCTCTATGTGACGGACGGAATGGACAATCAGATCACGGCGATACCGGATGCCGCCAGCCGCAGCGACAGCGCCGGCACCGGTCGGCTGGTGACCGAGGGCGGGTTGCTCGCCTGGCCACTCGCCATGACCACCACCCCCGAAGGTCATCTCCTGGTGTGCAACGGCCGCAATGGCCAGGTCGTCGAAGTCGATCCGGCCGCCGGCAAGCAGATCTATGCCAAATGGATCGATTCGGATCAGGCGCAGACGCCGCCCGGGAACGGCGATCTCTTCGGCATCGCCATGAAGCCCGACGGCAAAGGCTTCTACTACGTCGAGGATGACGTGAACACGCTGATGGAGGCGGTGCGATGAGCGCGGAGGAGCGAGGCCGGCCGCGCCCCACCCGCCGCGGCTTTCTCGCCGCGACGGCCGGGCTCGCGGCCGCCGCGGGCGCGGGATTGGGCGGCGCCGCGGTGACGGAAGCCGCGGCGGCACCCGCCGGTCGCGGCATCGAGCCCTTCTGGGGAAAGCATCAGGGCGGCATCGTGACGCCGCAGCAGAGCCATACCTACTTTGCCGCCTTCGACCTCACGACGGAAAAGCGCGAGGCGGTGGTGACGCTGCTGCGGCGGTGGACGGCGGCGGCTGCGCGGTTGGCCGAGCGGCGAGCCCGCAGCGCCGCTGGGCGATGATCTCGCCGCGCCCGCCGACGATTCCGGCGAGGCGCTGGGCATGGCACCGGCGCGGCTAACGCTGACCATCGGCTTTGGCGCCGGCCTCTTCGTCAGGGACGGAAAGGACCGCTACGGGCTGGCGGCGCGCCGGCCGGAGGCGCTGGTCGACCTGCCGCGCTTCACCGGCGATCAGCTGGTGGAGGCTCGCACCGGCGGCGATCTCTCGGTGCAAGCCTGCGCTGACGATCCGCAGCTCGCCTTTCATGCTGTCCGCCAGCTGGCGCGGCTCGCTTATGATGCGGCCGAGATCCGCTGGACGCAAAGCGGCTTCCTGCCGAGCGCCGCCGCCAAGGAGACGCCGCGCAATCTCATGGGCTTCAAGGACGGAACGAACAATCCCGGGATCGCCGATCCCAAGGCGATGGCGGAATTCGTCTGGGTCGGCGAAGACGGGCCCGACTGGATGCGCGGCGGCAGCTATGTCGTCGCCCGCCGGATCCGCATCGCGCTGGAGCATTGGGATCGCATGAAGGTCGCGTTTCAGGAAGAGACGATCGGCCGGAAGAAATACTCCGGTGCGCCGCTCGGCGCGAAGCGCGAGTTCGACGCGGTGGATCTGGACAAGACCGATAGCGAGGGCAATACCGTCATCGCCGAGAACGCGCATATAC
The DNA here is from genome assembly GCA_963789275.1 of uncultured Alphaproteobacteria bacterium. Classification (GTDB taxonomy): domain Bacteria; phylum Pseudomonadota; class Alphaproteobacteria; order ATCC43930; family CGMCC-115725; genus DAHUYF01. The sequence goes on along the minus strand of CAWBKF010000018.1, from coordinate 149,968 downwards.
GATTGGCCGCGCCGGCGCAGAATGACGGCGCGCGCGTGCTGCGGCGCGGCTACTCCTATAATGACGGCGTGAACTTCACCACCGAGCGCTGGCCACCCTGGCGGCAGGGCATGGAATATGACGCCGGCCTCTTCTTCCTCTGCTATCAGCGCGATCCCGCGGACCGGATTCATCGGGATCTTCGACAAGATGGCGAAGTTCGACATGATGAATCAGTTCGTGACCCATGTCGGCGGCGGCCTCTTCGCCTGCCCCGGCGGAGCGGCGGAAGGCGGCTTCATCGGTCAGCGTCTGTTCGAGCCGGCATAGCGGTGCAGATCCAGGCGGAGTGAGCCCGCGCCCGGAGGTGCACCGCGCTTTGTGAACCCTAGGGTCCGACCACACGGTTCCCCGACTGAGCGGCCGGAGTGCACGCGAGCGTCCGCCTTGAGCCTTGGCGGCGTTGCTCTGTGCGGTTACGTTATTGTTGCAAAGCCCGTTGGGCCGTCATTGGGGGTGGCTTAATCCGAATAAATCGCCACGGGTTCTCCGTGACGGTCCCAGGAGAGAGGAATGCGCGTCGGAAAACCGGCATCCGGCTTTGCCCGGATGCGTCGCGGTGGCACTTTGCCGCTGCCGATCCGGCACCATGCGCCACCGTGCCTTGCTGGTCATCGCGCTGGCACTCTGCGGCTGGCACGCGGCATCGGCAGCCGCCCAATCGGCGCCGGGCGAGCCGCTGAAGCTGGGCCCGGCGCAACTCCTGGGCGATGGCGCCGGCCATCTCGATCTCGGCGCCGGCGTCTACGACCTCATCGGCGACCATCACCACTACGAAACCGGCACCGTCGACGCCGAATACCGCTTCGGCCAGAAATTCTACCATGTCGGCCCGGCGCTCGGCGTGATCGGCGACGCCCGCGGCGGCGGCCTAGCCTATGCCGCGATCTACAGCGATATCGCGCTGGGACCGGCGGTCCTCACGCCGCTGGGCGGCCTCGGCGCCTGGTGGCGCGGCGGGCATAATGATGAAAATCTCGGCGGCACCTTCGAGTTTCGCGTGTCGCTCGAAGCCGCTTACCGATTCAGCGGATGGCGGCCGGCTTGGCCTGCGCTTCGGCCATATTTCCAGCGCCGATATCCATCCGGTCAATCCCGGCGAAAACGACCTGATGCTGACCTACGCCTTTCCCCTGAGCTTCTGACCGAGTTGCGGCGGCCGGGCGGTCAATCGAGCGATTTCCGGAAGCGGAGAATGCTGATAGTGAGGAGGCCGACCCCGAGCGCCGCCATGCCGAGCATGTCCGGCCACAGCGCATCGAGGCCGACGCCCTTGAGAAACGTCGCGCGGATGACGACGAGGTAATAGCGCAGCGGATTGAGATAGGTAAGCAACTGCAGCGCCTCCGGCATGCTGGCGATGGGAAAGGCGAAGCCGGAGAGCGTGAACATCGGATTGAGGACGAAGAAGTTCGCCGCGAAGGCCTGCTGCTGGGTCTTGGCCAGTGTCGAGATCAGCAGGCCGATGCCGAGGCTGCTGAGAAGGAACAGGCAGGTTCCCAGCAGCAGGACCAGGGGATTGCCGACGAAGGGGATCTGGAACCACAGGGTCCCGAACAGCGCCACCAGCGCCACTTCCGCAAGGCCGATAAGGAAGAACGGCACGGTCTTACCCAGGATGTACTCCACCGGCCGCATCGGCGTCACCATGATCTGCTCCAGCGTGCCGACCTCGCGCTCGCGCACGATGGCAGACGCGGTCAGGCTGACGACCACCACCAGCGTCAGCGAGCCGACCACCCCCGGCACGAAGAACCAGCGTCCATTGAGGTCGGCGTTGTACCAGGGCCGCTGCTCGATCGTGACTTGAACCAGCTTCCCGGCGGCTTTTGCCATGCCGCGGCGGAGCAGATCGGCGGTATAGTCCTGGGAATATTGGGCGAGGATCAGATCGAGATAGCCTACGGCGATGAGCGCCGTGTTGGAGTTGGTGCCGTCGACGATCACCTGGACGGGTGCTGCCTGGCCTTTGCGCAGCAGCTGCGCGAAATCGGCATGCACGACGATCGCCAGCGCCGCATCACTGCGGTTGATGGCATTCTCGACCTCTGCGTCGGTCTGAGCCATGCGCACGATGTGGAAACGGTCGCTGAAGGAAAAGCGCGAGATAAGGTCGCGACTTTCCAGCGAGTGATCGCGGTCGAGCACCACGGTCGGGACGTGGTACACCTCGAAGGTCGCGGCATAGCCAAAGACGAGCATCTGGACCAGCGGCGGCACGATGAGGCGGAAACGGGCCCATTTGTCGCGCTTGAGCTGAAGAAACTCCTTGATCAGCATCTGCAGGATGCGGTCGAACATGGCCGGTCAATCCAGCCGCTTGCGGAAGGCGCGGCCGGCGAGGAAGGCGACGACCGCGGCGTAGACGATCATCGCCAGGATCGGCGCCATGAGATCGAGGACGCCTGATCCCTTGAGGAAGACCGCCTTGAGAATGGTGACGTAATAGCGGGCAAAGACCAGAAAGGTGACGGCCTGCACCGCCGGCGGCATCTGGTCGATAGGAAAGGCATAGCCCGACAGCAGCGTCGTCGGCAGCAGCGTTACCAGCAACCCGATCTGGGCGGCGCCGACTTGGCTGCGTATGGCCGTCGAGATCAGATAGCCGATGCCGAGAACGACGATCAGAAACAGCGAGGTGGTGAAGAAGAGAGTGATCAGCGTGCCGCGGAACGGCACGTCGAACCAGAAGACGGCGAAGGCCAGGCAGAAGACCGCGTCGAGCAGGCCGATGGCGAAATAGGGCAAGAGCTTGCCCAACATCAGCTCCATCGGCGTCACCGGCGTGGACACCAGAAGCTCCATCGTGCCCCGCTCCCATTCGCGCGAGATAGTGAGGGAGGTGAGCTGGGCGCCGACCAGCGCCATGACCAGAGCCACCACGCCGGGGATGATGAAATACCGGCTTTCGAGATCCTCGTTGAACCAGACGCGCGACTGCACCGCTACGGGTTGCAGCATCTCGACCGAGCCGCCGGTGAGCGCCGCCGCCTCGAGCTGCACGTCGCCAGAGAAGCCGGCCACAACCAACTCGGCATAGCCGATGGCGATGTTGGCGGTGTTGTCGTCCGTGGCATCCACCAGGGCCTGCACCGAGCTGGTTCCGGTGTCGCTGAGACGCTCGGTGAAATCCGAGGGTACGACCATGACGAGCCGGCACTCGCCGCGGTCGAGCGCCGTGGTGACGTCGCGGTAATTGTCGAAGCCGGCGATGACGGAAAAATATTCCGATGCCTGGAAGTGCTTGAGCAGCGCCTGGCTGTTCTGACTGGCCTCGCGGTCGAAGACGCAGATCGGCAGATGCTTGACGTCCAGGCTGACGCCGTAACCCAGCAGCAGCATCTGCATGAACGGCATCAGGAGCGCGATCATCAAGCTGATGGGATCGCGCCAGACCTGGAGAACCTCCTTGACGGCGATGGCCTTGAGGCGGCGGAGTCTCACGATCGCTGCTCCTCCGCCTTCGCTTCTGCGCCGATCATCTGGACGAAGATGTCCTCGATGGTCGGCGCGATCTGCTCGATCCGCGTGACCGCGACGCCGCGCTCGGCCAGATAAGCCGGCAATGCCTGAAGCGCTGGCGCCGCGCTCTCCACCAGGATGTGAATGGAATTGCCGAATGCCGCGACATCACGAACGCCCGGGGCCGCGTGAAGGGCGGCGATGGCGAGCCCCATGGACGCGCATTCCACCACCAGGAGATCGCCGCCGAGCTTGTGGCGCTTCAGCGCCGCCGGGCTCGCCATCTCGATCAGCCGGCCGCGATCGATGAGCGCAACGCGGTTGCAATATTCGGCCTCGTCCATGTAATGCGTCGAGACCAGAACGGCGACGCCGTCGGCCGAGAGCGAATGGATGAGGTCCCAGAAGCGCCGGCGCGAACTCAGGATCGACCCCCGAGGTCGGCTCGTCGAGAAACAGGATCGGCGGCTGGTGCAGTATGGCGCAGCCCAGCGCCAGGCGCTGCTTCCATCCCCCCGCCAACGTCGACACCAGCAGGTCTTCGCGATGCGCCAGCCCGGCCATCTCGACCGCAAAGCGGATGCGCTCGGCGCGCAGCGCGCGCGGCACGCGATAGATGCCGCCGAAGAAGCGCAGATTCTCCGCCACCGTCAGATCGTTGTAGAGGGAGAATTTCTGCGACATGTAGCCGATATGCTCGCGCACCCCCTCGGGGTCGCGGGTCACGTCGATGCCGGCGACGATCGCGCGACCCGCCGTGGGGCGCAGCAATCCGCACAACATGCGCAACGTGGTCGACTTGCCGGCGCCGTTGGGTCCGAGGAATCCGACGATCTCGCCCCGGGCGATGCGGAAGCTGACATCGTCGACGGCCGTGAAGCTGCCGAACCGCTTGACCAGCCCCTCGGCAACGACGGGGGTGTCGACCGCTTCGGTCATGTGGCCGGCGCGTCGCTGAGCAATGCCACGAAAACGTCCTCGATGGTGGGCTCGGCGCGGGCGATGGTCGCGACGGCGACGCCGGCCGTGTCCAGCGCCTGCCGCAGCTCCGGGATGCGGCGTGCGTCGTCATCCACGACGACGCGGACGCCGTCGCCCACCAGCAGCGCGCCCGCGACCCCCTCCAGCCCGGTGACCGCGTCGCGCGCGGCACGGGCTTCGCCGGACGTGATGACGACGATGGCGCCGGGCATGCGCTCCTTGAGCCGCCGCGGCGTGTCGCAATATTTGAGGCGGCCGTGATGAAGAAGCGCCAGGCGCGTGCAGCGCTCGGCCTCGTCGAGATAGGCGGTCGAGATCAGGATGGTGACGCCGGTCTCGCGCAGCGAATAGAGGATACGCCAGAAATCCCGCCGCGAGACCGGGTCGACGCCGGTGGTGGGCTCGTCGAGAAGCAGGATCTTCGGTGTATGCACCAGCGCGCAGATCAGCCCGAGCTTCTGCTTCATCCCCCCGGAGAGCTGGCCGGCGAGGCGCCGTCGGAAAGCCCCCATGTTGGACGCTGCCAGCAGCGGCCCGACGCGCTCGTCGCGCAGCCGGCGCGGAATCTCGAAGAGGTCGGCATAGAAGCGGATGTTCTCGTCGACGGTGAGATCCTCATAGAGCCCGAAGCGCTGTGGCATGTAGCTCAGATGCTGCTTGGCGCGCTCGGGATCGGCGACCACGTCGACCGTGTCGATGGCGATGTCGCCGCCATCGGGCTGGAGGACCCCCGCGAGCATGCGCATCACCGTGGTCTTGCCGGCGCCGTCGGGCCCGACCAAGCCGAAAATCTCGCCTTGCGCGACCGCGAAGCTGAGATCCTCGACGGCGACGAGATCGGCGAAGCGCTTGGCCAGTGCCGTGACTTCGACTTGAACGGTGCCTGGTGCGTTCATTTCAGCGGCAGCTCGATGGCGGCGTCCGCCGGCATGCCAGGCACGAGCTCGTGGGTGGGGTTGTCGACGTCGATCTTGATGCGGTAGACGAGCGTCACGCGCTCGGCGTGGGTCTCGACGGTCTTCGGCGTGAACTCGGCGCTGGACGAGATGAACGATATCCGGCCGCGATATCTTCTGCCGGCATAGGTGTCGGTCGTGACCGTCGCCTCGGCGCCGAGGCGCACGCGGCTGATGTCGGTCTCGTTGATATAGGCGCGCAGCCAGACATGATCGAGATCGGCCAAGGTCACGACCGGCGTTCCCGGCACGGCGATCTCGCCGAGCTCGGCCTGGCGGACCAGGATGACGCCGTCGAACGGCGCTACCAGGGTGGTGTAGCCGAGGACGATCCTGGCCATCGTCACGGCCTCTTCGGCATTATGGATATTCGCCTGGGCGAGTGCGATGTTTCGCACGGCCGCGAGCTCGAGCGCCTCGTCGCGCTCGAGGGCGGCCTGGGATTGCTTGAGCGCCGTCGCCGCCTGGTCGCGCGTCTGGGTAGAGACGACGCGGCTTTCGGTCCACAATGACTGAGCGCGATCGTAATCGAGCTTCTTCATGGCGAGATCCGCCTGGTCGCTGATCACGGTTTTCTGCGACGCCACGAGATTCTGCTCGGCCGTATCCAGCGCGCGGTGCTGCACCTCCAGCGCTGACTGCGCGATCGCCACCTGTTGGCGGTAATCGGCGTCCTCGACGCGCGCGATCAGCGCACCGGCTTTCAGCCATTGACCTTCGTCGAAGGGCAATTCCACGATGCGCGATTGCACCGTCTGGAATCCCACCACGCTCTCATGGGCTTCGATGTTGCCCGATACCAGCAGCGTCGTCGCTGGCGGCGACAGGCCGAGCCAGCTCTTCCAGGTCGCCGGCCATTGCCAGGCGGCCAGGCCCAGAGCCGCCAAGGCGACGACCGCCGCCGCGGCGGTCCATGTACGTCTTGCGCTCGCGCCTCGCACGCGCGGGAGCTGTGGCGATTCCGGCGGCGGCGCCTTGCCGCGGGCCGAGGGCGGGACGACGGGCCGATCGGAACCGGCCGGGTCTGCGACGGGGGTTGGTCCTTCCATGCCGCCTTTCTTGCCCCCAAACGCGCCGGGCCTCCTTGATGTGGGTCAACGGGACCGGAGCGGGACACCCCTGCCCGCCACGCATGGCCGGCATCGCCTCAAGCGAGGCGGCACGCCTTGGCCCGCGGCCGCGCCGGGTCAACTCGTTGATGCCGGCCGCATATCCCCGTTCGAGCGCTGGCGCCGCTCGCCAGCGGACATCGGTTGATCCAGGTCAAGGCGGCATCGCGGCGTTTGCCGAACACTGCATCGTGGTCACGACGGTATCGGTAGGGCGCGATGAAGACGATCCTGGTTCTTGCCGGCGGCAGCGAGAGCGATGCAGCGGTGTTTGACACGGCGCTGGCCGTTGCACGGCCGCTCGGCGCGCATCTGGAGTTCCTGCACATCTGGATCAGCCCGGGCGAGGCGGCCGCTTACACCCCTCACGTCGACTTCGCGCGGGGTTCCGGCCTGCATGACGCCATGGCGCGGCTGCGCACCGAGGCGGCGGAGAGGGCAGCGGCCGCGCAGAACAACTTCCAGCGATTTTGCCAACAGAAGGCGATCGAGATCCTGGATACGGCTTGCCGTTTCCCGGGCGTCTCGGCGGCGTGGCGCGAGGAGCGCGACGACGCCGTCGAGCGAATGCTGCGTCACGCCCGGCACAATGATCTCGTCATCATCGGCCGCCCGTCGCGGGCCAATGGCCTGCCGCCCGACCTCGTGGAGCGTCTGCTCGTGGGATGCGGGCGCCCGGTGCTCGTGGCGCCGCCGCAACCACGGGGGAGCGTCACCGGCACCACATTGGTCTTCTGGAGCGAGACGGCGACGGCGGCGCGCGCCCTCGGCGCCGCCCGGCCGCTGCTGTTGCAGAGCGAGCGGGTGGTGATCCTGTGCGCCGGGGAAGGCGCCGAGAGCTCGCTCGACGGCGTCCGCGACCTCGCTCAGCGGCTGGCATGGCATGGCATTGCCGCCGAATTCGAATGGCTGAACGCCGATGCGCGCTCCGCCCCCGAGCGATTGGAAGCCGCTGCCGCCCGTTACAACGCGGATCTCCTGGTGATGGGCGGCTACAGCCACAGCCCGGCGCGCGAGACGATCTTCGGCGGCTGCACGCAGCATTTTCTCGACCATGCCAAATGGCCGGTGCTGATGATGCATTGACGCCGGCGCAGGCCGGCGGGAAGGAGGCTATCATGCAACGTGTGGCGTTGGTAACCGGCGGGACCCGCGGCATCGGCCGCGGCGTCGCGATGGCGCTGAGAGGCGCTGGCAATAAGGTAGCGGCGAATTACGTCGGCAACGAGCCGGCGGCGCAGGCGTTCCAGCGCGAGAGCGACATTCCGATCTTCAAGTTCGATGTCGCGGATTTCAACGCATGCGAGGCCGGCGTCAAGCGCGTCGAGCAGGAGCTGGGTCCGATCGAGATTCTCGTCAACAACGCCGGCATCACGCGCGATGCCGTCCTCCACAAGATGACGCCGGCCCAGTGGCAGGAGGTCATCGCGACCGACCTGACCTCCTGCTTCAACATGTGCCGCCTGGTGATCGCCGGCATGCGCGAGCGCGGCTATGGCCGGATCATCAACATCTCCTCGATCAACGGGCAGAAGGGGCAGGTCGGCCAGAGCAATTATTCCGCCGCCAAGGCCGGCATCCTGGGCTTTACCAAGGCCCTGGCCCTGGAATCGGCATCGAAGGGCATCACCGTCAACGCCGTGGCGCCGGGATATACCGAGACCGACATGGTGGCGGCGGTGCCGAAGGAAATCCTGGCGAAGATCGTGGCGCAGATTCCGGTGGGTCGGCTTGGCAAGGTCGAGGATATCGCCCGCATCGTCCGGTTCCTGGCCAGCGACGAGGCGGCCTTCATCACGGGCTCCACCCTCACCGCCAATGGCGGTCAGTACATGGCGTGACGCCTCGGCAGGCCCTTCGGCGCCCGGCGTGGTGCTGGCGCACCCGCGCTTCTGCGGGCTACCGTGTCGGTCCCGAAGCTTAAGTCGCCGTCGGAAAGCGCATGACGTCAGCGGAGTTGATTGGAGAAGTCGCATCGGTGCGGGGCGCTGTCGTCGATGTCAGCTTCGACGGCGCCGTGCTGCCGCCCATCAACACCGCTTTGATCGTCGAGTGGGACCGGGCCGAGCCATTGGTCCTCGAGGTGCACAGCCATGTCGATCCCACCCTCGTCCGCGGCATCGCGCTCCAGGCGACGGCGGGTCTCGCCCGCAGCACGAAAGTGCGCGCCACGGGCCGCCCAATCTCGGTCCCGGTCGGCAATGCCGTCCTAGGACGTCTTCTCGATGTCGTGGGCACGATTCGCGACCGCGGACCGGCCCTGCCAAACGACACGCCCCGGCGCGGCATCCACAATCCGCCGCCGGCGCTTCAGGATGAGACGTCGAGCACGGCGGTATTCGAGACCGGCATCAAGGTCATCGATCTCCTGGCGCCCCTTGCGCAGGGGGGCAAGGCCGCGATGTTCGGCGGCGCCGGCGTGGGCAAGACCGTGCTGGTGATGGAGCTGATCCATGCCATGGTCGAGAAATACCAGGGCATCTCCGTCTTCGCCGGCGTCGGCGAGCGTTCGCGCGAGGGCCACGAGCTCCTCACTGATATGCAGGGCTCAGGCGTTCTTGCCCGCACCGTCCTCGTCTACGGCCAAATGAACGAACCCCCAGGGGCGCGCTGGCGCGTGCCGCTGACGGCGCTGACGATCGCGGAGTATTTCCGCGACCAGAAGCACCAGAACGTGCTCCTCTTGATGGACAACGTCTTTCGCTTTGTCCAGGCCGGCAGCGAGGTCTCCAGCCTGCTGGGCCGCCTGCCCTCGCGGGTCGGCTACCAACCGACGCTCGCGACCGAGATCGCTGCGTTGCAGGAGCGCATTGCTTCGGTCGCCGGGGCGGCTGTCACGGCGATACAGGCAGTCTACGTCCCCGCCGACGATTTCACCGACCCGGCGGTGACGGCGATCTCCAGTCATATGGACAGCATCATCATGCTGTCGCGCGGACTCGCGGCGGAAGGCTTCTATCCCGCGGTTGATCCGCTCGGCTCGTCATCCGTTCTGCTCGATCCGCTGGTCGTCGGCGAAGAGCATTATGCCATTGCCGAGCGCACCCGCGAGACGCTTGCCCGCTTCAAGGATCTCCAGGACATCATTGCCTTGCTCGGTGTCGAGGAACTCGGCGCGGCCGACCGCCTGATCGTCAAGCGCGCCCGCCGGCTTCAGCGCTTTCTCAGCCAGCCCTTCGTCGTGACGGAGGCGTTCACCGGCACACCGGGACGCTCCGTCCACCGCGTCGACACCCTTGCCGGCTGCCGCGCCATCCTCGACGGTGAGGCCGACGATTGGGCGGAGAGCTCGCTCTACATGGTCGGGACCCTGGATGAGGCGCGCGAGAAGGAGAAGGCTGCCGCCGGTAGGGCAGCCAAGCCATGAGACTGCGCATCATCACGCCGCTCTCGGTGGTCATCGACGAGGATGGTGTATCGGCGCTGCGCGCCGAGGATTCAACCGGCGGCTTCGGGATCTTGCCGGGACATGCGGACTTCCTCACCAGCCTTGCGATCTCGGTCGTGGGCTGGAAGCGGAGCGACGGCACGCGGCGCTACTGCGCCGTGCGCCATGGCGTGCTGTCCGTCACCGATGGACGGAACATCTCCATCGCCACACGCGAGGCGGTGACCGGCGCCGACCTCGCCACCCTGGACGAGACGGTCCTCGCCCGCTTCCGCGCCGATATCGAGATGCAGCGCACGGAGCATATCGAGAGCACGCGGCTGCAGCTGAACGCGATCCGCCAGATCATGCGCTATCTCCGGCCGGTCGGGCGGACCGGCGCCGGGGACCTTCGCATGACCGAGCCTGAGCAGGATCCCCTGGTGAAGGGTGTGAGGCTGCGGGGCGAACGCCATCGGCGGCGGCTGCGCGAGGGCGAGCCGTCGGTGGCGCGGCGCCTCGCCCAGATCGGCGTGCTCGGCTGGATCATCGTCACGCCCCTGCTGATCGGGATCTTCGTCGGCCGCTGGCTTGACGCCCGGTTTCACTCGGGATTGTTCTGTACCGGCGCGCTGCTGATGCTGGGGCTGGCGCTCGGCTGCTGGTCCGCCTGGAAATGGATGAGGAGCGCATGAGCTATCTCTCGTTCAACACCCTGCCGGGCTGGGCGATGGCGCTCAGCCTCGCGGCGCATCTTGCCGCCGGGATCGGGCTCGGGACTGTCTATTTCAACGCGATCTGGTGGAACGCCCGCCTGTTTGCCCGGGGCGGCCGCGCGAGCACGACCGTCATCCTCACCATCGGCCGCCTCGTCCTGCTGGGCGGCCTCCTGACATTGGCGAGCCTGGAAGGCGCGCCGCCGCTCCTGGCCATGGCGCTCGGCGTGCTCATCGCCCGCCCCCTGGTCATGCGCCGACATCGCGAGGCCGCAGGATGAAATCGCCGCTCGCCAGCACCGCGCTTTTCCATCTCGGCCCCGCGCCGATCACCGAGAGCGTGGTCGCGACCTGGGCGATCATGGTGGCGCTCGTCCTCGGCGGCGTCCTCGTCACGCGCCGGCTGTCGCTGGTGCCCTCCGCGACCCAGGCCGCGTTCGAGCTGATCGTCGACACCGTGGACAGCCAGATACGCGATACGATGCAGGCCGAGCCCGCGCCTTACCGCGCCTTTATCGGCACGTTGTTCGCTTTCATCTTTGTCGCCAATTGGTCCTCCCTCGTTCCGGGCGTCGAGCCGCCCACGGCCCATATCGAGACGGACGCCGCGCTCGCGCTCCTCGTCTTTGTCGCGGTTATCTGGTTCGGCATCCGCGCGGGCGGCCTCAGCGGTTATCTCAGGACCTTCGCTTCGCCCAACCCGATCATGATCCCGCTCAATTTCATTGAAAGCATCACCCGCAGCTTCTCGCTGCTCGTCCGCCTGTTCGGCAACGTCATGAGCGGCGTCTTCGTGGTCGGCATCGTGCTGTCGCTGGCGGGCCTGTTCGTGCCGATTCCACTGATGGCGCTCGATTTGCTGACCGGCGCGGTACAGGCCTACATCTTCGCGGTCCTGGCCATGGTCTTCATTGCCGGCGCCATCAGCGAAGGAAAACCCGATCCCGACACCTTGAGCCGAGGGACGCCCCCATGAACTGGTTAGCCGTCGCAAGCATCATAGCCGCCGCCGTGGCGGTCTCGTTCGGGGCCATCGGCCCGGCGCTCGCCGAAGGACGTGCCGTAGCCGCAGCCATGGACGCCATCGCCCGCCAGCCGGAATCCGCCAATACCATCTCGCGGACGCTGTTCGTCGGCCTCGCCATGATCGAGACCATGGCTATCTACTGCCTGGTGATCGCGCTGCTGCTGCTCTTCGCCAACCCCCTCCTGAAGTGACGCTCTCCGGGTCCGCGTCATGACCATCGACTGGTGGACGCTTGGCATCCAGACCGTCAACGTCGTCATCCTGGTCTGGCTGCTCGGGCGGTTCTTTTGGCGACCGCTCGCTGCGATGATCGAGCAGCGACGCGCTACGGGGGAGCGGATGCTGACCGAGGCAGAGGCCAAGCGTCGCGAGGCGACTGCCGCCCTCGCCGAGATCGAGCGCATGCGGGCCGGCTTCGCCGAGGAGCGCGAGGCGATCCTCGCGGCGGCCCGCGAATCCGCCGAGCGGGCCAGGACCGCGCGGCTGGAGGAGGCTGCGACGGAGGCGGCGGGCCTGGAAACCGCTGCACGGGCGGCGATCTCCAGGGAAAAGGCAGCCGCCGACAAGGCCTGGGCCGAGCGGGCGAGCCATCTGGCGGTCGCCATCGCCGAGCGCTTGGCCGCGCGTCTTGATGGTCCGGCGGTGCGTGACGCCTTCCTGGATTGGCTGCTCGACGAGATCCGGCGGCTGCCGGAATCGGCGCGCCGGGCCATGGCGGCGGATGGCATCGCGCTCGAAGCCGTCAGCGCGACCCCGCTGGAGCCGTCCGATCAAGAGCGCTACCGTGCGCGGATCGTCGAGGCGTTCGGAGCTCATCCACGGATCGCCTTCACGGTGGACCCGACGCTGATCGCCGGGCTGGAGCTGCGCGGGCCGCACCTCATCGTGAGCAACAGCTGGCGTGCCGACCTTGCCCGGATCCTCGCGGACATCACCCATGACAATCGACCCTGAGCCCGGCCCGGCTGCCTGGCTCGACCGCGCCCGCGCCAGGCTCGGTGCAACCGCCCTTGGGCCCAAGGCTGAGCAAATCGGTCGGGTAGAGGAGGTCGGCGACGGCATCGCATTGGTCTCCGGCATGCCTGATGTCCGGCTCGACGAGCTCCTGCGTTTCGACAAGGGGCAGTTCGGTTTCGCCCAGGTGCTCGAACGCGACCGGGTCGGCTGTGTTCTGCTCGATGAGGTCGATGCGATCGAGGCCGGCGACACGGTGCGCGGCACCGGCGACGTGGTGCGCGTGCCGGTGGGGCCGGGACTCCTTGGCCGCGTCGTCGACCCGCTCGGCCGCCCGCTCGACGGCAAAGGCCCCGTCGCGCGCGAAACCTTGGAGCCGATCGAGCGGCCGGCACCGGCGATCATCGACCGCGATCTCGTGACGCAACCGGTCCAGACCGGCCTCGTCGTCGTCGACACGCTGTTCGCCCTCGGCCGCGGCCAGCGCGAGCTGATCATCGGCGACCGCGCAATCGGCAAGACCACGATCGGCATCGACACGATCATCAGCCAGAAGGCGAGCGACATCATCTGCGTCTATGTCGCGGTCGGCCAGAAGAGTTCGAGCGTCCGGCGCGCGATCGACGCGATCCAGGCCGGCGGAGCGCCCGAGCGCTGTATCGTCGTGGTCGCGGGCTCGGCGAGCTCGCCCGGGCTGCAATGGATCGCTCCCTTCGCCGGCTTCACCATGGCGGAATACTTCCGCGACCGCGGCCAGCATGCGCTGGTGGTGATCGACGACCTGACGAAGCACGCGGCCAGCCATCGCGAGATCGCGCTCCTGACGCGTCAATCGCCCGGCCGCGAGGCCTATCCCGGCGACGTCTTCTATGTGCATGCAAGGCTTCTGGAACGGGCCGCGAAGCTGTCGCAGGACAAGGGCGGCGGCTCGCTCACGGCCCTGCCGATCGCCGAGACCGATGCCGGCAATCTCAGCGCCTATATCCCGACCAACCTGATCTCGATCACCGACGGCCAGATCGTGCTCGATGCCAAGCTGTTCTACGAAGGACAGAAGCCGGCGGTGGATGTCGGCACCAGTGTCAGCCGGGTCGGCGGCAAGACGCAAGCGCACGCCCTGCGCGACGCGGCGCAAGCGCTGCGCCTCGACTATGCCCAATTCATCGAGCTCGAGATGTTCACCCGCTTCGGCGGGATGCCGGACACCCGAGTGCGCGACCAGTTGCACCGCGGCGCGCGGATTCGGGCGATCCTCAATCAGCCGCAGCACGCGCCGCTGCGGCTCGCCGATGAAGTGGCGCTCGTCCTGGCGGTTCAATCCGGGCTGTTGGATCCGCTGCCGCTGGCCGCCATCATCACGTTCCGCCGAGGCCTGCGCCGTGCGCTCGATCTGAGCGCCCCGGAGGTGGTGCGCCTGATCGAGGAGACCGGCACGCTCGACGACGCGCGCAAGACGCGGCTCAGCGAAGCGCTCAAACAATATGCTCAGACCATCACCCCCGCGATGCCACCCCTCAAAGCCGACCCGGAGGCGAGCCCGCCGTGACCGAGCGGCTCGCAGATATCAGCGCCCGCATCACCGGCATCCGCCAGCTCGGTGCCGTGGTCAACGCCATGCGCGGCATCGCGGCGGCGCGCGCTCAGCAGGCCCGCAGCCAGCTCATTGCCGTCGACAGCTACGCCGCGACGATCGCGGCCGCGATCGGACGGTCCCTCGCCCTCACACCCGCCGCCCGATCCGATGGCGGCGGCCGATCCGTCCGGCCGGCGCTGGTGCTGTTCTGCGCCGAACAGGGGTTCGCCGGCGCTTTCAGCGAGCGGGTTTTCGATAGCGCTGCAGCCGATCTCGACACGGCCGACCTTTTCCTGATCGGAACGCGCGGCAGCGCGCTCGCCGCCGAAAGAGGCGTGGTCTGCGGCTGGCAGAGCGCGATGCCGTCGCATTCGCTCGGGCTTCCCAAGCTCGCCGACCGCATCGCCGAGGCGCTCTATGCCCGTATCGCCACCGGCGAGGTCAACCGGCTCGACGTGGCGTTCACCCAGTGGCACCCCGCCCACGGCGTCCGCATCGAGCGCCGCCGCCTGCTCCCCCTCGACATGACCGCCTTTCCACGCCCGATCGACGCCAACGCGCCCTTGGCGAACCTGGCGCCCGTGCCGCTTCTGAGCGCGCTCGCCGCCGACTACCTCCACGCGCAGCTATGCCAAGCCGCGCTGCACGCTTTCGCGGCCGAGAATGAGGCGCGCATGGAAACCATGGCGGCGGCCCGCCACCAGATCGAACGGCAGCTTTCTGCGTTCCAGGCGATGGAGCGGCAGGTACGGCAGGAGGAGATCACGGCGGAAATCATCGAACTCGCTGCCGGCGAGACGGCAAGCAACATCGACAGGTATGCCGGATGACGCCGCGCCGGATCGATCCAGCAGAAGCCGGCCCGGCTAGCGCAGCGACCGGTTGAAGCGGTCGAGCGCCTCGGAGCCGGGGACCAGCTCGGTCTCGCCGAGTTCGTTGAACGGCGCCTCGACCGTGTTGAGATAGTCGTGGAGATCTTGCGCCTCGGCATCGAGATAGAGCAGCCCCGTGACCACCTCGCCCGCCGCGCCCCGCTCCTGCAGGTAGTTCATCGCAGCGATGCGGTTGTGCAGGTCATAATCGGCGGCGACCTTCCTGAGGCGCAGGATCGAGCCGTCATGCTGCGTCACCACCTCGACCGTGCCGGGCTCGTAATCGACATGGATAGGCTCGCGGGTGGTGATGAAGTCGAGGCGGTTCACCGCTTCGTTGTGCTCGCGCACGAAATCGAAGCTCTTGGTCGAGCCGAGATGGTTGTTGAAGGCGACACAGGGGCTGATGACGTCGAGGAAGGCGGCGCCGTTATGGGTGACGGCCGCCTTCAGCAGCGGCACGAGCTGGTCCTTGTCGCCGGAGAAGCTGCGCGCGACGAAGCTGGCGCCGAGCTGCAGCGCCATGCTCACCATGTCGATCGAGCTGTCGGTGTTCATCACGCCGCGCTTGTTCTTCGAGCCCTTGTCGGCGGTGGCGGAGAACTGCCCCTTGGTCAGGCCATAGACCCCGTTGTTCTCGACGATATAGACCATGTTGACGCCGCGGCGGATCGAATGGGCGAACTGGCCGAGCCCGATCGAGGCGCTGTCGCCGTCGCCGGAGACGCCGAGATAGATGAGGTCGCGGTTGGCGAGGTTGGCCCCGGTCAGCACCGAGGGCATGCGGCCATGCACGCTGTTGAAGCCGTGCGAGGCGCCGAGGAAATATGTCGGCGTCTTCGACGAGCAGCCGATGCCGGAGAGCTTGGCGATGCGGTGCGGCGGCAGGTCGAGCTCGAAGCAGGCCTGGACGATGGCGGCGCTGATGCTGTCATGGCCGCAGCCGGCACAGAGCGTCGAGACCGTGCCCTCGTAGTCGCGGTGGGTGAACCCCAGCTTGTTGGTCGGCAGTTTCGGATGGTGCAGCTTGGGCTTGGCGATGTAAGTCATACGGTCTTCCTCAGCGGCGTCACGTTGAGCGCCCGCAGCCGCTCGGTGATCGCGCGGGAGATGAAGCGCTCGGTGATGGGCGTGCCGTCGTAATGCAGCACCGCGGTCAGCTTCGCCGGGCTCAGCCCGGCCTCGCTCATCAGCAGCGTGCGCAGCTGCGCGTCGCGGTTCTGCTCGACGACGAAGACCTGGTCATGCGCCGCGACGAAGTCGAGCACCTCCTGCCCAAAGGGGAACCCCCTCACCCTGAGCCCGTCGAGATGGACGCCCTGCGCCTCGAGCGCGTCCAGCGCCTCGTGCATCGCCGGCGTGGTCGAGCCGAAATAGAGCACGCCATGGCGGGTCGGCTGCTTCGCCGGCCGCGCCACCGGCTTCGGCACCAGCGTCTTCGCGGTCTCGAACTTCTTGAGCAGCCGCTCCATGTTCTCGATGTAGTCCGGCCCCTCCTCGCTGTAGCGAGCGTTGCGGTTCTTGGTGGTGCCGCGGGTGAAGAAGGCGCCGCGCGAGGGATGGGTTCCGGGATATGTGCGATAGGGGATGCCGTCGCCATCGACGTCGAGATAGCGGCCGAAATCCTTGCCCGCCTCGAGCTCGGCCTTGGTCATGACCTTGCCGCGGTCCATGCGCCTGGTGTCGTCCCAGCGCAGCGGCTCGCACAGCCATTCATTCATGCCGATGTCGAGATCGAGCATGACGAAGATCGGCGTCTGCAGCCGGTCGGCGAGGTCGAAGGCCTGCGCGCCCATCTCGAAGCACTCGCGCGGATCCTCGGGGAAGAGCAGCACGTGCTTGGTGTCGCCATGGGATGCATAGGCGCAGGAGAGGATGTCCGCCTGCTGGGTGCGCGTCGGCATGCCGGTCGAGGGGCCGCCGCGCTGCACGTCGAAGATAACCGCGGGGATCTCGGCGAAATAGGCAAGGCCGAGGAATTCCTGCATCAGCGAGATGCCGGGGCCGGAGGTGGCGGTGAAGGCCCTGGCGCCGTTCCAGGCGGCGCCGATCACCATGCCGATCGAGGCGAGCTCGTCCTCGGCCTGGATGATGGCGAAGCGGTTCTTGCCGCTGGCCTGGTCGACGCGGTAGCGCCGGCAATGCCGGCTGAACGCCTCGGCCAGCGACGAGGACGGCGTGATCGGATACCAGGCGCAGACCGTGGCGCCGCCATAGAGCGCGCCCAGCGCCGCCGCGGCATTGCCTTCGAGATAGATCCGGTCGCCGACCGCGTCGGAGCGGCGCATGCGGATGCCGAGCGGGCAAGTCAGGTGCTGCAGCGCATAGTCGCGGCCCATATGGAGGGCGTGGCGGTTGGGCTGGATCAGCTTGTCCTTGCCCTTGAACTGCTCGCCGATCAGCGTCTCGACCGCGGCGACGTCCATGTCGAGCAGCGCGGTGAGCGCGCCGACATAGATGATGTTCTTGAACAGCTGCCGCTGGCGCGCGTCGGTGTATTCCTTGTTGCAGATCTCGGTGAGCGGCATGCCGATGACCTGGATGTCGTCGCGGAACTTGCCCAGCGGCATCGGCTTGGTCGAATCGTAGAACAGATAGCCGCCGGGCTCGAGGCTCTTCACATCCTGGTCCCAGGTCTGCGGATTCATCGCCACCATGAGATCGACGCCGCCGCGCCGGCCGAGATGGCCCGCCTCCGAGACCCGCACCTCGAACCAGGTCGGCAGCCCCTGGATGTTGGACGGGAAGATGTTGCGCGAGGCGACCGGCACGCCCATGCGCAGGATCGCCTTGGCGAAAAGCTGGTTGGCGCTCGCCGAGCCCGAGCCGTTGACGTTGGCGAATTTGACGACGAAATCGTTGACCGCTGCTATCGGCTTCGACATGCCGGACCCGCCTGTGTCATCTCGAGAAGGAACTTCTGCATATCCCAGGCGCCGGTCGGACACCGCTCGGCGCACAAGCCGCAATGCAGGCACACATCCTCGTCCTTGATCATGACGCGGCCGGTCTTCAGCGGCGTCGAGACATAGAGGTCCTGCGACAGATTGCCCGCCGGCGCCTTCAACCGCTGGCGCAGCTCGCCTTCCTCGCCATTCTCGGCGAAGGTGATGCAATCCATCGGGCAGATGTCGACGCAGGCGTCGCATTCGATGCACAGCGGCGTCTGGAACACGGTCTGTACGTCGCAATTGAGGCAGCGCTCGGCCTCGAGATATCCCAGCTTCTGGTCGAAGCCGAGCTCGACCTCGATCTTGATGTTCTTCAGCGCCACGCTCTGGTCGGCATGCGGCACCTTGTAGCGCTTGTCGAGCGTGATATCGTTGTCGTAGCTCCACTCGTGGATGCCCATCTTCTGGCTGATCAGATTGACCAGTGGCGGCGGGCGGTCCCTCACGCTCTCGCCGTTGAGCAGCTTGTCAATCGATACCGCCGCCTCATGGCCATGCGCCACCGCCCAGATGATGTTCTTGGGGCCGAAGGCGGCATCACCGCCGAAGAACACGTGCGGCAGCGTCGATTGCATGGTCTTGGGATCGACCTTGGGCATGTTCCATTTGTCGAAATCGAGGCCGATGCCGCGCTCGATCCAGGGAAAGGCGTTCTCCTGCCCGACCGCCACCAGCACGTCGTCGCATTCCATCACCACGTCGGGCTCGCCGGTGGCCACCAGCGTGCGGCGGCCCTTCTCGTCAAAGGATGCCGCGACCTTCTCGAAGCGCATGCCGGCGAGCTTGCCGCCGCGCAGCACGAACTCCTTCGGCACGAGATAGTTGAGGATCGGGATGTCTTCATGCATCGCGTCCTCCTTCTCCCAGGGCGAGGCCTTCATCTCCTCGAAGCCGCTGCGCACCACGACGGTGACCTGCTCGCCGCCGAGGCGCTTGGAGGAGCGGCAGCAATCCATCGCCGTGTTGCCGCCGCCGAGCACGATGACGCGCTTGCCGATCTTGTCGATATGGCCGAAGGAGACGCTGGAGAGCCAGTCGATCCCGATATGGATGTTGGCGGCGGCCTCCTGGCGGCCCGGGATATCGAGATCGCGCCCGCGCGGGGCGCCGGTGCCGACGAAGATCGCGTCATAGCCTTCGCCGAGCAGCGCCTTCAGGCTGTCGATGCGCTGGCCGAGCCGGAGCTCGACGCCCATCCCGGTGATATAGCCGACCTCCTCGTCGATCACCGACTCCGGCAGGCGGAATTTCGGAATCTGGCTGCGGATCATGCCGCCGGCCCGGCTGTCGCCGTCATAGAGCACGCAGTGATAGCCCAGCGGCATGAGGTCGCGCGCGACGGTGAGCGAGGCCGGGCCCGCGCCGATCAGGGCTACGCGCTTGCCGTTCTTGCGCGCCGGGATCGCCGGCAGCAATCCCTTGATGTCGTCCTTGTTGTCGGCGGCGACGCGCTTCAGGCGGCAAATCGCCACCGGATCCTTCTCGACGCGGCCGCGGCGGCAGGCGGGCTCGCAGGGGCGGTCGCAGGTGCGGCCGAGAATCCCGGGAAAGACGTTGGACGCCCAATTGACCATATAGGCGTCGGTGTAGCGGCCGGCGGCGATCAAGCGGATATATTCGGGAACCGGAGTGTGGGACGGACATGCCCACTGGCAGTCCACAACCTTATGGAAGTAGTCGGGTACACGTATATCCGTGGGATTCAAGGCGCGTCTCCTCCGGGAATCGACCTCTTGCTTTGGCGCAGGACGTTTATCGGTCGGCCACCAGCTCGGCCTCGCTGTCGAGCGCTTCGGCGATGCTGACCAGCTCCCGCGTGACCTCGGGGATCGCGGTCAGTTCCGACAGGTCGCGGCATCTCTGCGCCAGCGAACGAATTCGCTCCGCCTTCGCGCGCTCTGCCGTCCCGGATACCGTGGCAGTCATGGCGCCTCCCGCCGGCGCCGGCACCCGGGCTTGGGCGTCCGGCAGCCGACATGGCGCCGTAATGTGCCCCATCGAGCCGCTCTCCGCAACACCCGTCAGCGCGGCTCCAGGCATGCCAAAACGGCGGCCAGGGATGCCCCAGGCCGCCGCGAAACCCTTCGTTTGTTGGGGTCTTAGAGCGAGACCCGGACGTCGACGTAGAGCGGCAGGCCGCCATAGATCTGGCCGAGCGCGCCCAACTCTTCGGCGAGTTCGCCAAGCGTTGCTCCGCGCCGCAGGTTGAAGGCGAGCGCAGCCTCCTCGAAGATCGCCATCACCCGATTCGACTGCTGCTTGGCATCATCGCTCATAGTGCGAATTCCCTGTCTTGGTCACTTGGTAAACCCCGCAACAGCATGCTCGGCTCCGTAACATTTCGTGTCATTGGGTTACACGCTGCGTAGCGGCCGCAACGCCCGCGGGAATAGCTTGAGAATGTCGCCAAATGTCGCGGCTACGGCACGTACGGCGCCGTGACATTCGCGCGACGCGTGCTATGATTTTGTGGCGGCGACATGCAACAATGCGGCGCCGGGTTCGGGGGGCGGAAAGAATGGCGCGGCGCGAGCTTCGTCCGGCAGCAAGACTTTTTGTCAAGAAACGAACGGCTGGGTCGCGTGCCGCCGGCGCGCTGTTGCTGACCCTGTCGTTGGGCGTCGCCGGCTTCGGCATCGCCACCGCCGTCTATCTCGAGCAGCCGGCCGGCACCGGCCCGCGCGAGACACCTCATGTCATGGCAACCGTGCCCGCACCGCCGCACGATCCGCTGGCCGCCGCCGCCGCCGTGCCGAGCGATGCCGAGGTGCCGCCGCCACCGTCCATCGCCTTGCCGGCGCTCGAGCCGCAAGCCGGCGCGTCGGTTCCGCCGGCTGGCGCCGCGGCCGTGGCCGCGCCCGAAACGCTACCGCCGGCCGCCTCGCCGGCGCTCGAGCCGCAGGCCGGCCCATCCGTCCCGTCGCCTTCCGGCCCACCGCCGCAAACCGCGGCGCTCGAGCCGCCGCCACCACCTGCCGCATCGCCGCCCGCCGCGCTCGCCGCGCCCATCCCGCCGCCGGCCGCAGAGTTGCCGGAGCGCTACTGGGTCGAATACGGAGTTTTCGCGCGCGAGCCCGGCGCGCTGCGCCTGCAGCAGGAGCTCCGCCGGGAAGGCCTCGCGGCGATCATCGTCGGGACCCACGGGCGGGATGGGCGCAAGCTGCTGCGCGTACGCTCGGCGCCGCTGGCCGATCTTGGCGCCGCGCAGCACGACATCGGCGCGGCCCGTCGCGGGCTGCGCCTCGCCGCCCTTCTCCATCGCGGCAGTCCTGCGGCCGCCACGGCCATGCCGGCCGCACAATACCGGGTGCAGTTCGGTGCCTTTGCCTATCCCCAGCACGCCGCGCAGCTCAGCCGCGAGCTCAGCCGCGGCGGCCTCGCGGTAACCGTCTCCTCCGTGCGAGGAGCGAGTGGCAAGCCCTTGTATCTGGTGAGATCTCTCCCGGTGCCCGACCACGCGCAAGCGGTCGCGCTGGGGGCACGCGGACAGGAGCTGGCGCAGACCGATTTCCTGATCGAGCAGTCGCCCGGCCCGGGGGCGCAGCACCTTCCGGCGCGGGCGCCGCCGCGTCCCGTCGCCGATTCGCGCTAGGACGCGACGGCCTCAGCGTCGCGTCCAGTCGCTCGCCTGCGCGAAGGCGTGGGCTGCGCGCAGTAGGGTCGGCTCGTCGAAGTGCCTGCCCACCAGCATCATGCCCACGGGCAGCCCACCCACCTTGGCGCAAGGGATGGTGAAGGCCGGATGGCCCGAGACGTCGAACGGGCAGGTGTTCTGCTGCATGTTGAGCGCGGCATCGACATATTCCTCGCGAGTAGCGTCCGCGGCGGGGATACGGGTCGCCGGAAACGGGATGGTCGGCATCGCCATCAGATCGAAGCTGCCGAGCACGCGGTCATAGGCCTGGCGCAGCGGCACGCGCAGATTTTGCGCCTTGGCGTGATAGCGGTTGTGGTAGTTGCGGTGCATGTACTCGCCGAGCAGCAGCACGAGCTTCACCGTCTCCGAGACGTCGTCGGGCCGCGCGCGCCAGCCGCGGGCGAAGGCCTCCTGCAGCGAGGTGGTGTAATAGCCCATCCAGTTGTTGCCCATGGCATAGCCCTTGAGCATCATCTCGGCGGCGCCTTCGAGAATGATGCCGGTCCAGATCGCCGGCGCGTCGTAATGCATCGGTAGCGACACCTCCTCGACGCTGGCGCCGAGCGCGGTGAACTCGCCGATCGCCGCGCGTACCGCCGCATCCGTCGCCGCGGCCCGCGAATTGCCGGTGGGATGGCCGAAGCCCTCGCGGAGCACGGCGATCCTGAGCCCTTTGGCGCCGGCGCCGAGCGCACCGAGATAGTCGCCGGTCCGCGCGTTGATGGTGCGGGGATCGTGGCCGTCGGGTCCGGCGATGGCGGTGAGCAGCCGCGCCACGCTCTCGACGCTGTCGCCGATCGGGCCGCAGTGATCGACGGAATAGGCGATCGGCATGCCGCCGGTCATCGGCACCAGCCCCCAGCTCGGCTTCAGCCCATAGACGCCGCACCAAGCGGACGGCGTGCGGATCGAGCCGCCCTGGTCGCCGCCCAGCGCCATCTCGACCTCGCCCGTCGCCACCAGCGCCGCGCTGCCGCCCGAGGAGCCGCCGGTGCTGTGGGCGGGGTTGTGCGGGTTGCGGATCGGGCCGGTGGCGCAGGTGTGGCTGCCGGCCGAGAAGCAGAGATCCTCGCAGGCGGCCTTGCCGGCAATCGTGCCGCCGGCCTCGAGCACGCGGGTCACCACGGTGGCGTCGATCTCGGGCACATAGCCTTCAAGCACTTGCGAGCCGTTCATCATCGGCACGCCGGCAACGCAGATATTGTCCTTCACCGCCACTTTCTTGCCGGCGAGGACACCGCTCTCAGATCCCTTGATCTCCGTCTTCCAATACCATGCGTTGAAAGGGTTTTCTTCGGGTCCCGGCCGATATCCCGGAAGCCGCGGATAGCGCACCGGCAGCTTCGGCTCCGGCAGCTGGTCGAGGCGGTCATAGGCAGCAACCGAGCCCGCCATCAAGCCGCGAAACGAGGCCGCGTCCTCGCGAGCGAGCCGCATGCCGAAGGATTGGGCGATCTCCAGCAGTTGATCCACACTTGGCAGGCGTACAGGCATCATCCCCTCCTCTGCCGCCGCGCGACGGCTCAGCCGGGGATAGTTCCTTCAAACTTGAAAGACGTCCAGCCCCGCGCGCTTGCGGCAGCGGGGTCGAGCGGCATTACTCGCCGCGCAGCGCCTGCTCGATCTCCTGCATCAGCGCCTCGGCACGGATCGGCTTTTCCAGCAGCTTGCCGTAGCGCGGCCCATGGCGGCCGCGTGCGTTGTCGGCATAGCCGGTGCTGTAGAGCACCTTGAGGCTGGGACGAATCAGTTTGGCCTGGGCCGCGAGGTCGAAGCCGTCGGCGCCGGGCATCACGATGTCGGTGAAGAGCAGATCGACATGGCGCTCGGCGATGACTCGGATCGCCTCATAGGCGTCCTGGGCGGTGAGGACGGTGAAGCCTTTGTCGGTGAGGAGTTGGAGGAGAAAATCCCGCACCGTCGTCTCGTCTTCGACGACGAGTATCGTGAAGCGACTGGCCATACGCGGACAAACACCGGAGCCCATCAAGCAGCGTCAGACTTTGACTAACTTGGCTCAAGCTACGCTGACGGCCCGTGCGAAAAAATCCTCCTGAGGGGTATGGCCCCCTCCTCCGGAAGGATAGGGTGACGGGAGCCGCGCCGCGGCAGCCACCGTCGAGGCTTATGGCCTCCGGCATGCCATCCGCCATTTCCGCCTTTTTGAATTCGGCGGAGACATTTCCTATCGTGCGGGCGGCTGCCGGAGAGATGCGATGATCTTGACGCCGATCGATCCCGATCACCTGCCCGGGCTGCTGGCGCGCCTTGCCGCCGGGCTCGGTGATGACGCGGCGCGCGCGGTGCTCGGCCGCATCGCCGCCTCCGGCCGCGCCGAGCGCGCGCAAGGCGCGCAGGCCGCGTCACATCATCGCGCGGCGCTCGATGTGCTGGCACGACTCGGCATTGCGCTCCGGCCTGGCAGCCCGCGGCAGGATTTCAGCTGGGATGGCGAGCGCGTGCGGGTCGACACCGAAGCCTATGTGCTGCTGCACGAAGCGGCGCACTATCAGCTCGCATCGCCTCGGCGGCGCCGGCGCATCGATTTCGGTCTGGGACCGGGGCCCGAAACCGGCAATCGTGCGGCGGCTGCCGCGGCGGCCTGCCTGCAGGGCATCGCGGCCGAGCGGGAAGAGGCCATGGCCTCGCTGCTCGGCATCCTCTGGGAGGTCGAGCTCGGCCAGCCCGCGCTCGCCTCTTTCCTCGATCAGAACTGGCTCGAGGGCGCCGAGCGGCCGGGCGCGGCCGAGCATTTCCGCCTCATCCTCGCCGCGCTCGGCGATGGCGGTTTCGTCACGCCCTCGGGCCGGCCGCTGCCGAATTGCCGCACTGCGCCGGATCAGGACAGCGCGCTGCGCGGTCCCGCGAAGTGAATGTGGATGGCAAGACAGCGCTCATAGGTGGTCGGCTTGCGCCGGCGCGGCAGCCAGGCGAGCCAGGACGGGCGCGCCGGCGATGGCGCGGCGGCGCGCGCGCGGGGACGCCACGCCAGATCCAGGCTGGGGGTACGATTCATCTGCAGAACTCCATCGTTCGCGGACATGGCGCTCTCCTTCCGGTGGCATGAACTCGGGAAATGATGGCCGATCAACACGATCATTTCGCGGATAGTTCCTCCGTTGCGCGATCTCGCGCCGCAGGCGAGCAGCCTCCAGCTTTGTCGCGGACGCCTCTCGCGCGCGCGTGTTTGCCCGCCTGGAGGAGCCGCTCACATGGCAGACGCCCGCAAGCCGCTGCTCGGCGTCGCCATCGCCGCGGCGCTGACCGTCTACGCCATGGCCGCGCGCCGGCGGCACGGCGTGGCCGCCATCGCCAATAGCCCTCGCCCCGCGGCGCCGCAGGAGATCACGGCGTCCGGCTGGCGCGACGTCCTGATGCAGGTCGCGGCCAATACCGGCCGTGACAACGTCTCGCTGATGGCGGCAGGTGTCGCCTTCTACGCGCTGCTGTCGCTGGCGCCGGGTTTCAGCGCGCTGGTCGCGCTCTATGGCCTCGTCGCCGATCCCGCCGCGGTGGACGGGGCATGTCGCAGCGCTGCACTGGGTGATGCCGCCGGAGGCGCAGCAGCTCGTCGCCGACCAGCTCACCGACATCGTCCGCGACCGTTCATCCTCGCTCGGCATCGGATTCCTCGTCAGCTTCGTGATCGCCGTGTGGAGCGCGAATGCCGGCACCAGCGCGCTCATCTCGGCGCTGAACGTCGCCTATGGCGAGCACGAGAAGCGCGGAGTGCTGCGCTATTACGGCGGCACGCCGCTGCTGACGCTCAGCAGCGCGATATGCGGCGGCCTGGCCTTGCTGCGCTGCTCGGCGCCGAGCTCAACGCCGCGATGGAGCGCCAGACCGGGCGCGCGACCGCCGGCCGGCCCGACCGGGCGCCGCCTACTCCTTCACCGCGCCGGTGAGGCTCGAGACGTAGTGCTCGACGAAGAAGGAGTAGAGGATCACCACCGGCAGGGAGCCCAGCAGCGCCGCCGCCATGAGTGAGCCCCAGTGATAGACGTCGCCTTCGACGAGCTCGGTGATGGCGCCGACCGGGATCGTCTTGTTCTCCGAGGATGAGATGAAGGTGAGCGCATAGATGAACTCGTTCCACGACAGCGTGAAGGCGAAGATGCCGGCGGAGATCAGCCCGGGCACGGCGAGCGGCAGGGTGATCTTCAGCAGGATCTGCAGCCGCGTCGCGCCGTCGATCAGCGCGCATTCCTCAAGCTCATAGGGAATGGTGCGGAAATAGCCCATCAGCAGCCAGGTGCAGAACGGTATCAGGAAGGTCGGGTAGGTCAGGATCAGCGCCCAGTCGCTGTCGAACATGCCGAGCTGGAACACCATGGTCGCCAGCGGGATGAAGAGGATGCTGGGCGGCACGAGATAGGCCAGGAAGATGGCGAGCCCGACGTATTGCGAGCCGCGATAGCGCAGCCGCTCGATGGCGTAGGCGGCGCAGACCGAGCAGAACAGCGACAGCGCGGTCGAGCTCACCGAGATGATGATGGTGTTGAGCATCCAATCGGGATAGCTGGTCTCGAAGAGCAGCTTCTTGACGTGCTCCAGGGTCGGATGCGCGACCCAGAAGGGGTTGTATTTGGCATAGTCGTAGAGCTCGGCATCCGGCTTGAAGGTCGTCGTCGCCATCCAATAGAACGGGAAGAGCAGCACGAACAGCATGATGGCGAGCGGCATGTAGACCGTCACCAGCCGGCGCGGCAGCGACGACAGGTATTCCATGCCTTCCTGTTGCGCCTTCGCCATCAGTCGCGTCCCCCCGCCTGCCATTTGCGCCGCTGCAGGCCGAAATAGCTGAACAGGATGGCGGCGAGCAGGAACGGGATCATCGCATCGGCGATCGCCGCGCCCTCGCCGAGCTGGCCGCCGGTGATGGCGCGCTGGAAGGAGAGCGTCGCCATCAGATGCGTCGCGTTCAGCGGCCCGCCCTTGGTGATGGCGTAGACGAGCTGGAAATCGGTGAAGGTCATCAGCACCGAGAAGGTCATCACCACGGCGATGATCGGCGTCAGCATCGGAAAGGTGATGTAGCGGAAATTCTGCCAGGGGCTGGCGCCGTCGAGGGTCGCCGCCTCATAGAGCGAGGGCGGGATGGTCTGCAGCCCCGCCAGCAGCGTGATCGCCACGAACGGGATGCCGCGCCAGACATTGGCGGCGATCAGCGACCAGCGCGCGTTCCAGGGATCGCCGAGGAAATCGATGTAGCTGTGGATGAAGCCCAGCTTCACCAGCACCCAGGAGATGATCGAGAACTGCGAATCATAGAGCCACCAGAAGGCGATCGCCGACAGCACCGTCGGCACGACGAAGGGCAGCAGCACGAAGGCGCGAATGATCGACTTGAACGGCAGCTTGTGGTTGAGCAGCAGCGCCAGATAGAGCCCCAGGCCGAACTTCACAACGCTCGCCACCACCGTATAGAGCACGGTGTTGAACACCACGAGCCAGAACACGCTGTCGTCGAGCAGCGAGCGGAAATTGGCGAGCCCGACGAAATGCCCGGCGCCGCCGATGTTCCGGTTGGTGAGGCCAAGCCACAGCCCCAGCGCCAGCGGATAGGTCAGGAAGACGAGCAGCACCACCGCGGCCGGCAGCATGAAGACCAGCCCCAGCAGCGCGCGGCTGTCGTCGAGCCGCCAGCGCCGGGGCCGCGCGGCGGCTTGCAGCGTGGTTTGGGTCTGGACCGCCATGCGCGGTCAGCGGCCGGTCTGGCGGGTCACGGCATGCCTTTCTGCAGGGCGACCGCGGGATCGCCGGCGCGTCCCGCAGTGTCGCCGATCCCTCACGACTGGTAATAGCGCTTCGCCCGCTCGGCGGCGCGCGCTACCGCCTCCTTCGGCGTGCGCGAGCCAGTGGCGGCCTCGGCGACCATGTCGACCAGGATGAAATCGCCGATCACTGCCGCCGAGGCGGCGCCGAGCTGGCCGGAATAGCCATTGTCGAGCGCGCCCGCGAGCACGTCGCGGAAGGGCGTGTTCTTCGGGTCGGCCGTCCAGATCGGGTTGTCTTCATAGGCCCTGAGCGGCTGGGTGATATAGCCGTTCGACGCCGCCTGCCACGGCTCGTACTGCTCCTTCTCCCACATGAAGCGAAGATACTCCTTCACCGCATTGGGAAACTTCGTGTATTTGAAGGCGTAGGCCTGCAGCATCAGTTGGAATTCCGTGCGCCTGCCGACCGGGCCGACCGGCCATTGCTTGGCGTGATCCATGTCCTTGGCGATCGCCTGCAGCGCCTCGTCCTTCGAGGTCTTCGCCACGGTGTAGATCGAGATGCCGTTGTTGGTGAGGCTGATATCGCCGGCAAGGAACGCCTTGTTGTTGCTCGGGTCCTGCCAGGAGAGCGTGCCCGGGATGAACGTCGCGTAGAGCTCCTTGGCATAGTCCAGCGCGGCGATGGTCTCGGGCCCGTCGATGACGACGTTGTTCTTGTCGTCGACCATCTTGCCGCCATGCGACCAGACCAGCCAGTGCGTCCAGCCATTGGCGTCGCCCGTCGCGTGGCCGAGCGCGAAGCCCGGCGGCGTGCCGTTCTTCTTGAGGTTCTGGCACAGCTTGAGGAAGTCCGCGGTGGTCTTCGGGAACTCCTCGAAGCCGGCCTTCTGCAGCGCGCCGATGCGATAGTTGAGGCAGCCCCCCGGCCCGCCCTGCGGCAGCGCGATCCATTTGTTGTCGCGCATGCCGTAGCGCCGGCAGACATCGTACCAGCCGCCATATTTGGCGCCGAGGTAATCGGCGAGGTCGGTCAGCTCCACCAGCTTGTCCGGGAATTTATGCGGGTCGTCATTAGTGCCGATGATGAGATCCGGGCCGGCGCCAACATTGGCGGCGACCGCCGCTTTCGGCCGGATATCCTCCCAGCTCTCGGTGTCGACGCGCACCTGGATGCCGGTCTGCTGCGTGAACTTCTTGGTCGTCTCCATCCAGTTGTCGATGTCACCCTGGACGAACTGCTTCCAGCGCAGCACGCGCAGCGACGCATTCTTCTCGGGCTGGCCCTTCCAGATCATCTCGGCCCGCGCCGCGGGGGCCGAGATCAGACCCGTCCCCGCCATCGCGGTCACCGACACGCCGGCCTTGAGGATGTCGCGTCTGCTGACGTCGCTCATGAGTTGCTCCTCCCGGGGCGTTGCGCGATGTCCGCGCTTTGTCGGTTTCAGTGTAGTTTCTTGCCGCTTTCCGCGTCAAACAAGTGCACGGAATCGAGCCGCGGCTGCAGGCGGATGGTCTCGCCGGGCCGGAAGACATGGCGCTCGCCGAAGACGGCGCAGAGCTGCGTCCCGGCCAGCTCGGCATAGACGAAGGTGTCGGCGCCGGTCGGCTCGACCACCCGCACCGTCGCCGGCACGCCGCCCTCGCCGGCGATGTCGAGATGCTCGGGCCGGGCGCCATAGACGATCCGCTGCCCGTGCTCGCCGCCGCCATTGGGCGGCGCCGGCAGCCGGCCGCCATCCGGCGTCGCCACCCAGGCCTCGCCGCCGTTGCGCTGCAGCACGCCCGGGATGAAATTCATCGCCGGCGAGCCGATGAAGCCCGCGACGAACAGGTTGGCGGGGTGATCGTAGAGCTCGAGCGGCGTGCCGATCTGCTCGACCTTGCCGTCATGCATGACGACGATGCGGTCGGCCATGGTCATGGCCTCGACCTGGTCATGCGTTACATAGACCGAGGTGGTGCGCAGCCGCTGATGCAGCGACTTGATCTCGGTGCGCATCTGCACCCGCAGCTTGGCGTCGAGGTTGGAGAGCGGCTCGTCGAACAGGAAGACCTGCGGGTCGCGGACGATGGCGCGGCCCATGGCGACGCGCTGGCGCTGGCCGCCGGAGAGCTGCCGCGGGTAGCGCTCGAGGAGCTGGCCGAGCCCCAGGATCTCCGCCGCCTGGTTGACGCGCGCGTCGATCACCGCCTGCTCCGCCCGGCGCAGCTTCAGGCTGAAAGCCATGTTGTCGCGCACCGTCATATGCGGATAGAGCGCGTAGTTCTGGAAGACCATGGCGATGTCGCGCTCTTTCGGCGGCAGCTGGTTCACCACCCGGCCGCCGATGGCGATCTCGCCGCCGGTGATGTGCTCGAGCCCGGCGATCATCCGCAGCAGCGTCGTCTTGCCGCAACCGGACGGCCCGACCAGGGCGACGAACTCCTCATCGCCGATAGCGATGGAAACACCCTGGATGACATCCACGGGCCCGAAGGATTTCCGCACCTCGCGGATTTCGACCGACGCCATCCGGCAGCCTCCTCGCCTCCGGGCGGTCTTCTACGCCGTCCTCGGAACCGCCCGCAGCATGGCGAGGCGGCGAGATATTGCAAGCGCCGCCATCTCGCATCCCGGCGACCGGGCGCCTCGGCGCGACCGCTCGCGCAGCGCCCCGACAGTGTCGCCGGTCCTGTCCGGCGCCGCGCTTGTAGCCTGCCCTATGCCGTGCCGGCGAAACCGCCGCTCAATGCGATTCCCGCGCCACCTTGGCGCCGCTCTTGCCGACCAGGAAGTCGAGATCGGCGCCCTGATGCGCCTGCATGACATGGTCGACATAGAGCTTGGCGTAGCCGCGATCATAGGCGTCGGGGGCCGGCTTCCACGCCTGGCGGCGCCTGGTCATCTCGGCCTCGGCGATGTCGAGATGGAGCCGCCGCTTCTCGACGTCGAGCTCGATCATGTCGCCGTCGCGCACCAGCGCCAGCGGCCCGCCCTGCGCCGCCTCGGGCGAGACATGCAGCACCACCGTGCCATAAGCGGTGCCGCTCATGCGCGCGTCGGAGATACGCACGACGTCGGTGATGCCGCGCTTCAGCAGCTTTTGCGGGATCGGCATGTTGCCGACCTCGGGGAACCCCGGATACCCCTTGGGCCCGGCGCCTTTCAGCACCATCACCGAAGTCTCGTCGATGGCGAGATCGGGCGCGTCGACGCGCTCCTTGAAATGCTCGATGCTCTCGAACACCACGGCGCGGCCGCGATGCTGCATCAGCTTCGGCGTCGCCGCCGAGGGCTTGAGCACGGCGCCATCGGGACAGAGATTGCCCCGCAGCACGGCGATGCCGGCCCGCGGCTTGAACGGCGATGCCAGCGCGGCGATGACCTCGCGGTTGTAGCAGGGCGCCTCGGCGGTGTTCTCGCCCATGGTGCGGCCGTTGACGGTGAGCGCATCGCGATGGAGGAGATCGCCGAGCTCGCGGATCACCGCCGGCAGGCCGCCGGCGTAATAGAAATCCTCCATCAGGAACTGGCCCGACGGCATCAGATTGACCAGCAGCGGAATGTCGTGGCCGAGCTTGTCCCAATCCTCGAGCTTGAGCTCCACGCCGATGCGGCCGGCGAGCGCCAGCAGATGCACCACCGCGTTGGTCGAGCCGCCGATCGCGCCGTTGATGCGGATGGCGTTCTCGAAGGCCTCGCGCGTCAGCACCTTCGACATGCGGAGATCCTCGCGCACCATCTCGACGATGCGCCGGCCGGCCATGTGCGCCAGCACATAGCGGCGGCTGTCGACGGCGGGGATGGCGGCGTTGGTCGGCAGCCCCATGCCGAGCGCCTCGACCATGCTCGCCATGGTGGAGGCGGTGCCCATGGTCATGCAATGCCCGGCCGAGCGCGACATGCAGGCCTCGGCATCCATGAAATCGGCGAGCGACATGTTGCCGGCGCGGACATCCTCGCTCATCGACCAGACATTGGTGCCGGAGCCGATATCGGTGCCGCGGAACTTGCCGTTGAGCATGGGGCCGCCGGAGACGACGAGCGTCGGCAGGTCGCAGCTCGCCGCCCCCATCATCAGCGCCGGTGTCGTCTTGTCGCAGCCGGTGAGCAGCACGACGCCGTCGAGCGGATTGGCGCGGATCGATTCCTCGACATCCATGCTGACGAGGTTGCGGAACAGCATGGTGGTGGGGCGCATCAGGGTCTCGCCCAGGCTCATCACCGGAAATTCGACGGGAAACCCGCCCATCTCATAGACGCCGCGCTTCACATGCTCGGCGATGCGGCGGAAATGCGCATTGCAGGGCGTGAGCTCCGACCAGGTGTTGCAGATGCCGATCACCGGCCTGCCGTCGAAGAGGTGGGACGGCAAGCCCTGGTTGCGCATCCACGAGCGGTGCGCGAAGCCATCGCGGTCGGGATGGCCGAACCAGTGGGTGCTGCGCAACGGCTTCTTTCCGGCGTCGTCCGGCATGATTCCCTCCATGGTCGCGATCGCGGGTTGACGGCGGGACCCTCGGCCTTGTCGAATGGCCCGCCGCGGCGCGTTCCCGCCATCTTACAAAGCCGGGCGCCGCGGCGACAAGCTACGGGAGGAGAGATGAACCAGATCGACCTCAGGAACCGTGTCGCCGTCATCACCGGCGGCGCCCGCGGCATCGGCTATGCCTGCGCCGAGCGCTTCCGCGCCTGCGGCGCGAAGCCGGCGCTGTGGGACCTCGACGGCGCCGGGCCGGCGGCGGCGCGGCTCGAGGGCGCCATCGGCTGCACCGTCGACGTCACCGACGAGCACTCAATCGCCGCGGCGCTGGCGGAGACCGAGCGCCGCCTCGGTCCCGTCGACATCCTCGTCGCCAGCGCCGGCATCACCGGCCCCAACACCACCGTCGCGCAATACCCGGCCGAGGCCTGGCGCAAGGTGATCGACATCGACCTCACCGGCGTCTTCCTGTGCTGCCGCGCCGTGGTGCCGGGCATGCAGCAGCGCGATTACGGCCGCATCGTCGCCATCGCCTCGATCGCCGGCAAGGAAGGCAATCCCAACGCCTCGGCCTATTCCGCGGCGAAGGCCGGCGTGATCGCGCTGACGAAATCGCTGGGCAAGGAGCTGGCGCGCACCGGCATCCGGGTCAATTGCGTCACCCCCGCCGCGGTCAAGACCGAGATGTTCGCGCAGATGACGCAACAGCATATCGACTACATGCTGTCGAAGATCCCGATGGCCCGCTTCGGCGCGGCCGAGGAGATCGCGGCGATGATCGCCTGGCTCGCCTCGGAGGAATGCTCCTTCAGCACGGGGGGCGTCTTCGATCTCTCCGGCGGCCGCGCCACCTATTGAGCGCCGGTCCCAGCGATTGACGAGCGGCCGCCGCCGGCAGAGTATCGCCGCCATGCGCCCGATCACCCCGCTGCTGCTCTGCGCGCTTGCCGCCGGCTGCGCGCCGGGGAGCCCTTACCGGCCCGCGGTCGATCTCGCCGGTATCGACGCGGCGCGCTACGAGACGGATCTGCGCGACTGCAAAAAAGTTGCAGAACGTGACCGCTATGGGCCGATCCTGGCCGGTGCGCTGGTGGGCGCCGGCATGGGCACTGCGCTCGGCGCGGTAGGCGGCGCAGTCGCCGGCGGCAGCATCGGCCTCGGCGAGAGCTACGGCGCGCTCTCCGGCCTCGCCGTCGGCACCGCGGCCGGGGCAACTCAGGTCAACGGGCCCCAGGACGAGAAGCAGATGGTCGACCAGTGCCTGCGCAACAACGGATATACTCTATTAACTAATTGATAAATAAGTATAATTATCGGCATAGAAATTTTCTGTCCGCTGTAGGGGAACTGTTGGGTATCGGGCGCCAGCCCTCACCCCTGTAGCTCCTTGTATTGTTTCGTTGGCCATCAAGGCGTAGGCTCGTCTGCAGCGTAGGCCTAGAACGGGCCAACGCCGCTAGTCCTCTATTCCGTTTCCCAGGACGATGTGGACGGTGAGTTGACGATGGTCGTGTCGCGACCAGGGATCACCCCGATTTCGGGGAACGCCCATGGTCGCGCACATTTCGACAAACCCTCCCCTCGCCACTCCGCTTGTCTTAGATCACCACGGCCTCGCCCAACTCGGCATAACCACTTCCAATGCCGCCCTTCTGCGCCTGGAGCGGGACGGCCTGTTCCCGCGCCGATTTAGACTCCCGGGCTCCAATCGCAGTCTCTGGCTTCACCGGGAGATCGCCGAGCATATTCGCAGCGCGGCCGCGGCTCGCGATCTTGCCAAACAGCACGGCATGACGGCGCCGGCGACAGCAGAGCGCCAGCGCCGACGCAAATGCGCCGCGCAGGCGCCGACGCCATGAGCGGGCCGCACCGATTTAACGCGACCGCCGCGAAGGCGACGGCGCGCAGTACCGCTGCCGAGGATGATCACCCATTTTCGGGCGTGCGATGGCTGACTGTCGCCGCGATCGCAGTTGCGACTGGCAGACCCGAGCGCGCAGTTCTCGCAAGCTATCGAGCGGCCAAGCTTCCGCCAGCCGATATGGTGCGAGCCGGCGAGCCGCTGTGGCGTAGTGATGGCCCAATCGCGGCACGGCTCGCGGCTCGCGGTGTCGACCCTGGCGCCGAGGATCGCGACCGAGCCGAGAAGGCAGAGCGGGCGCGCGCCGAGGCTGAGCGCAAGGCGAAAGTCTCCCGGAAAAACGCGCGCTACTACGCGAAGCATCGCGAGGAGGAAGTTGCTCGAGGCCGGGCCAAGCGTGCGGCGGAGACGCCAGCGCAGCGCCAAGCGCGTCTCAGATACAACAGACGCTACCATCGGAGACGGATGAAAGATGATCCGACCTATCGCGCAGCGGTCGTGCAGCGCTGGCGGAACTTTGCGGCAAGGAATGCTCAAGTTCCAGGCGTGATATCCTAGACGAGCCCTCAAAAGAGATGGGCGCCGCCCAGCCAAAGGCGACGCCCAACATCTCTTGATCGAGGACAGCGAAACTGCGCGGTGCCACCCGCCAGCCGCATGGACCCAAGTTTCTGAGGAACTGAGCCATGTCTAAAATAGCACTTTCTCCGACCGATGCAATCCCGGCACCCGCACCGGATATCCTGCAGCGCGTCCTCGACGGCGCCAAGGACAAGCGGAAGTTCTCCGAGCTGACCGAACGCGAGCAAGAGGTTTGCGTCAACGCCTATAGGCTCGCGCTGAACAGCGGAGCTGTCGGCTACCAGCTTATGGTCGCGGTAGCGGAAGCAGTCGACCCGGGGAAATCCGCGGGGAAAGTTTTTTCCGACAATGACGGGGGCCGGCAGTTGCAGAAGCTGCTAAACGCGGCTCAGATGGTTGGCCTGGCAGATGGCGGAAACAAAATCATCGATGCTCGCAAAGCCGCCGCCCGGCAGGCGCAGACACATGCAACAACGTAGCTCGCGGCCGCGGCGCGCGACCTTATCGAGCCTTTGAATCAGCAGCGGGGTGTTCGACGCGAATCGGCGGCTTCTGCGGTAGTGACTCTTATCCGCGGCGACGCGATCGAGCCGGAAGCCGTCCGTTGGCTGTGGCACGGATATTTGGCGAAAGGAAAGCTGCATCTCATATGCGGCACGGCCGGCGACGGCAAGACGACAGTTGCGATATCGCTCGCCGCCACGATTACCCGTGGAGGAACTTTGCCCGATGGCTCCCATGCCGAGTCTGGCAGTATTTTGATTTGGTCCGGAGAGGACAGCATCAAAGACACTTTGCTGCCGCGCTTCATCGCGGCTGGTGGCGTTCGAGCTAAGTTGCACTTCGCTGGCGATGTGACGAGCGCGGGAAAGGTACGCGCATTCGATCCTGCAGTCGACATGGGCGCTCTGATCGCGAAAGCGCAATCGATCCCCGATCTTGCGCTTGTCGTCATAGATCCAGTCGTGTCAGCGATATCAGGCGATGGTAACGCCGGCAATGATGTGCGCCGCGGGCTTGGACCGCTGGTGGCGCTGGCCGAGACTTGCGAGTGCGCCGTCCTCGGCATCACTCATTTCCGCAAGAACGGCGACGGCAGCATTCTCACCCGCGTGGCGGGCTCCCTGGCATATGGCGCTGCCGCTCGCGTCGTCATGGCGACGGCACGGAAGGAGGCCGGCGAGGATCGAATGCTCGTGCGGGGGAAAAGCAACCTCGGGCCGGATGGCGGCGGTTTCCTTTATGCGCTGGAACAGGTGCCTGTCATTGGCTATCCGACCGTGCAGCCGGCACAGCGCGTGAGATGGCTCACAGCCCTAGAAGGGCGTGCCGAGGATATCGTGTCGCGCCTGGCGCGCGCCGATGGCGACAAGAGTGGGGATGCTCGCGTGTGGCTCCTAAAGAGGCTGGATGAGGCCGGCGGATCGATGACCGTCGCCAAGCTAAAGGAGCTAGCCGAAGAGGAAGGGCGTGCCTGGCGTACCGTTCGGCGAGCCAAGGAAACCTTGAAGCTGAAACTCGTCCGGGCCAAGGAAGGCCATTCATGGTCGCGCGACGACGCGGCGGATTTCAAGCCGCTGGCGTAGAAGCCTCGCGCGCGTACTCTCATGGACACATGGACACTTGGTGCTAAGCCCTTGTTACGACTGGCGTAAAGCAAGTGTCCAAGCTTGGCCACTGGCCACTTCCCAAGTGTCCAAATGTCCAAAGTGGCCAAATGCATTGGCCACGATATTCACAAGGTATTTCATATAGTTATATAGGTAGTGTCCAAGTGTCCAAGCGACTACGCGAGGGCCAATTCGGTTGAGAGACAGCAGCCAAACCCATGCATCACCAACGATCCCTGCCGCGGCGCTGTTGTCTGCTATCACGACCCGCGCGCCACGGCGGCTCAGCAGCTTGTGGTGAGCTGGTAGGGCGATCTGGCGAGGGTGATTCGGGAACTGCAAATGAGGCCCGTCCCGCCGGCCAGCTCGACCGCAAGCGCCAGATCGCCCGTATCGCGCTATGAGCGCGTATCGAGCTGGCCAGAACTTGATACCCGGGTGGTCCCCAGGTGACATATTGTGCGAGCCAACCACCAGCCCGACATGCACGAAACGCCGATTAGACAAAGCTTTCTTGAACTATCGAGCCGTCAATAATCATTGTTACGGGAACAGAAATCGGCCGAAATCCGGACCCTCCGGCTTCATCTCCCCACAACTAATTGATATGAAATGCCGGTGCGGCCACAACGTATAGCTCGATCACAGATCGCCCTACCTCTGTTAGCTCTATCCGGCCGCCCAGCATGTCGCGGCCACATTATCCAGCAATCCCAATCGGTTGCAGCATAGTCAACTATTTTGTGCGAACCCCCATATGCGTGTATCCGGCTATTAGTTGACTATTGCAACTGTTAGTCTCGACTAACAGACCTAAGAGCCGCAGAATAGTTGTGTTGGGCTAACTATCGCCTCGCCGACGACACGCTCATTGCGCTCTTGCAGTCGACTGACGGGTTTCCGCCAGTTCATGCCTACAGCAGCTCCAGCTCTAACCCGCATCCCATATGCCACTCCAGCTCGTCGCTGAAAGCACTCCGGCGCCGTGTGCAGAGCGTGCTGGGAGGGCGAGTCAGGCTCCGGCGCCGCAGCGGTCCACCCGATGCCAGGATCACACTGCAGCGTCGGCGCTTCTGAGCACCAGAGCGGAGCCGGGGAGTAGTACCCGCGGAACAGGGTATCCCCGCGTCGTGGTATTCTTGCTGATCAGCTTCCCTGAGCCGATCGATTTTTCGCCGCGCCACTCCGGAGCACATTTCCTATGCCGAACGAAACCCGCGTCCTTTCCGCCGAAGAGATCGAAGCCCTTGCCGCGTCCGGTGCGCTCGACGGCGCTACAGCGGCCGGCCTCCTGCGTCACAACGCCCGCGACGCCGCGCTTGAGGTCGAAGAGAAGGCCCGCTCGCGCACCCTGCCGCCCCCTGCGGCCGAGGGCGACACACGATCCCCGGCCGAGCGTACCGCCGATGCCGTCGCCAAGCACGTCGCCGAGCGCAAGTTCCGCGCCGTGCCCGCCACGCCGGCATTCGTTCCCAGGTCCGCGGCGCCCGCGCTCACCTCTCCGGCGATTGCGGCCGCGCAACAGCTCATCGCCGACTTGGAAGCGCGCCGCGTCGAAGATCGCAAGAAGCTCTTCGACCTGCAGCAGAGCGGCGCCGAGCTGCGGCGTCTCAAGCGCTCCGGTACGAGTCAGACGGCAGCGGCGCGCGCGAAGCAGAACAAGAATGACCGCATCGATCTCGAGGATGAGATTGCCGATCTCGCCGACGATATCGCCCGCGCGCAGGCGCAGCTCGCAACCACAGTTGCAGAGGCGGAAGCCGAGCACCGTGACAGCCTGATCGGCGAGGCTCAAGGGCTGGCCGCCGAAGCCGTCGCCGCCGCCGAGGATATCGACAAGGCCCTTGCCGGCCTGAACACCGCCGCCGACAAGTATCTGCGCGTCGCCCGTGAGATCGGCAGCAGCACCTATCGCGGCCTTGGCTTCCACGTGCCCGGATTCGAGTTGCTCGTTTCTGAAACCCGCCTAGGCTTCGCGGTTGCGTATGCCGGCGATGCCGCCAAGCGTTTGCTTGGCACCGACTACGTTTCCTCGGCGAAGCGCGCGAGCTTTGCCGAGATGGCGCGGCACTCGCTTGCTTCCGTGATCGCCGCGCTGCTGCGGGAGAAAAAGTCGTGAGACTGCCCCCGACGACCTACAGCCCGGCGCTTGCCGCCGATGCGGCGGCGCTCGCGGCTCTTCGCAACAGCCGCATGCCGTGCGCCCTCGGCGCCGACACCGCGCCGTCGCCGTCTGCTGCATCCACCGCCGACGCATCCCTGGGAGAACACGGCGCGATCGTGCTGCGCCAGATCACAACGGGCGGACAGACCTACGGCGCCGGCACCTTCCTGCCCCCCGCAACCGTGCTCGCTTGGCGGCCGCAAAATCGGGCCGCGCTGGTCGCGTCGCGCCGGATCGTTTGCCTCAAGGCGCCGCTGGTCGCCGTCGCGGCCGAGCCCGGCATCGCCGAGTTGATGACCTGACGAGGAACCTATGAGCAGTCTTTTTTCGAAACGCAGCGTCCTCCGCAGGATGAAAATCCGCTCCGTTGATGCCGTCGACAAGGGCGCGCAAGAAGGCTCGCGCATCTTCTTGCGCAAGCGCGCTCCGGGCGCGACGCGCGTCCGCCTGAGCAAGTCTCACGTCGACATGCCCAACAAGACGTTCTGGGGGATCGCCGTTACCAGCACGATCAACGGCCAGCCGTACTTCGACTTGCAGGGCGATCACGTTCCTGTCGATGAGCTGCAGAAAGCAGCAGACGATTTCATGCAGAACAGCCGGAACTCCGGCGCACTGCACCTCATGGACCCCACGACCGGCAAGGATCTCGCCGCGGGGAAGGTCGTGCAGTCGCTTGTGGTCGACGCCGATGTGGCTAAAGGACTGGGCATCGATCTGCCGGACGGCCGCGAATGCTGGATCATCAAGGTCCGGGTGGACGACGCCCACGTGCTCCGGATGGTAGAGGCATCGGGCCTTGCGGAATTGAGCATCGGCGGAAGCGGCATGCGAACGCCAGTGGAGAAGACGATGACCAACGATTTCGAAGAGATCGCGAAGAGCATGACGCCCGAGGCCCGCGCCGCATTTGACGAACTTGTGCAGCTCGGATCGGTCGGCTTGGTGACGGACGCGGTGATTGAAAAGGCGCGCGATGCTGGAGCACTCCACGACGGCAGCGCCTCGAATGAAGAACTTGTCGCAATCTTCAATCAGATCGATCCGGCGGCAATCACCAAAATGGTCATGCGCTGTCAGGCCGAGCCAGCCTCCAAGGGCGAGACGCTGATCGATTACGCCAAGCGGGTCACGGGCGGACAGCCGGTGAGCGAGCAGGAACAGGGGATTATTGCCATGGCACACGCACAGGTGAAGCACCAGCACAAGCTCCTCAAGAAGAGGGAACATGAGACCAATCGCATCGTGCGCAAGGCCGGCGCGCAGCTTGAAGAGCTTGCGAAGTCGATTGCCGCGGCGGAGGGTCTCACCGCCGCTCAGGGATTCGCGAAAGCTTGCGAGCGGAATCCCGATCTCTATCGAGCCTTGAAGTCGCTCGGCCACTTCGCGCATTCCGCAACCGGCAACGTCGCCAAAGGTCGTGCCGGTGATGGCACGGTCGGCGGTCCCGGCTTCGATGACGATGGCAGCGACCCGGATAATTCGACGGCGAACGAAGATGCCGGCGACGTGGATCAAGATGGCGACGCGCTTGCCGCGTCCAATCGCTTCTACGCGCCGCGCTCGGCCGACGCTGAGGCGCGCGACGGCATCTATTCCGGGCCGCGCTCCTACGATGCTGATGGCGGGGGAGACGCCAACACCGATTTCCGGAACCTGGGCGAGGACGGCGAAAGTCGTATGGTTCGCGAGGATCTTTCCACGATCTCCCGCGCCGCCGACGATATCCAGAAGCGCCATGCCGACGACCGCAGCTTGCTCGCGAAGCGTGGCCCCATGCCCAGGAGCGCCGCGATCGGCAAGGCCTATGCCGCGTGCCCCGATGCCGCGGCCCGGCTCAAGAAGATCGGGAAGCTCGGCGACTGCAAATGAACTGAACGCGCCGGGACAAGCTGGCGGGGATGGACTTCCCTTCCCTCCTGGCCCTGCGGCGCAAGGCTGGCGGTGTCCGAACCATCGCCAGCCGCCCCTATTCGGTCCCGCTCGGCACGGGACCGGCGCCCCGTCGAGCTGAAAGGCTCCGGGGTCGCCGGATTATTTTTGGAGTTGGGCATGAACCAGAACGACGCGCTTGAGTTCTTGAAGTCCTACGTCGCCACGTCGCGGAAGCGCCCAACCTTGGCACTGCAGACGAGCGCTGCCATAGCCGATCGCGGCGGTCACTTCCGGACGCGGATGAACAGGAAGCGCGGTCGCGTAGCGCTCTACAGCAAGGGCCAT
Source organism: uncultured Alphaproteobacteria bacterium (assembly GCA_963789275.1). Classification (GTDB taxonomy): domain Bacteria; phylum Pseudomonadota; class Alphaproteobacteria; order ATCC43930; family CGMCC-115725; genus DAHUYF01. The sequence goes on along the minus strand of CAWBKF010000018.1, from coordinate 109,704 downwards.
GACGTTTCGGGAGAAGCCAGAGATTCGTCAGGCAAGTGGACCAGCTCCGGCTCCAGCATTGAGACCGCGGCGGCAGACGGCGCTCGTGCTGCCGGCGGCATTCGTCCCGCTATACGCGCGCTCGTCGCGGCCGCTCATGCCAAGGCATCGCAACTCGCCGGCCAGATCAAGCACGTCATCGGCTCGACGAAATTTGAGGGTGCCAGCCCGCTCGCAAACGGTGGCGTTGAAGTGCGGACAAGCCACACGACGCAGGCGATGACCGGTACCGGCGTGAAGCCGGCGCGCGTCACGACCTACGCGCAGATTCATCCGAGCCATATCGTCAACAGCCCAATCACGTCACGCGCGCTCGCGGCCACTCATGCCGCTCTGACCGCCTCGCGCGTACCGAGCGCTCCCGTCCGGCACCCGCCCATCGCGGCGACGTTTCAGCGAGGCAACGTGTCATGATCCTTCTACAGCCGCTCACAATCACCACTGCGTTGACCGCCTATCTCGGGCCGGTCTACACGCCTCCGAAATTCCAGAGCGTCACGCTGGAGTGCATTTTCAGCTACGGCAGCGGCGGCACCAGCATGAATTGCTGGGTGCAAACCTCGCTCGACGACACCGAGTGGCAGGACGTGGCGAATTTCGAGGCGACGACTGCGAGCCTCATCGCCTTCTACAATCTGTCATCGCTCACGCCGAAGACGACAGCCGTTGCGCATAGCGACGGTGCTCTGAGCGCGAACACGTCGACCGATGGCATCTTGGGCGGTTTCTGGCGGACGAAGATCACGACCGTTGGAACCTACGCGGGAGGCACCATCCTGCAGATCAACGCGCTGTTCCGATGAGCCGCCGTCGATCCCTTCCCTGCAACATCAGCGGCCCGCTGGCCGGCGCCATGCTTGTGCTGATCGCCGCAAGCTTCTTGATCGCGGTGGGCTGATCATGCCGCTCGACAATGCAGATGAAGACGCACTTATCGCCGAGCTGATGGCGATGCCGGAGCCGGATCCGCGCCAAGCCGTGCTCGACCTTATCGATATGCTCTCCGCTGCCGCTTGGGCGCAGGAGGGCGAGCGTGCGACCTTCGCAGGCTTTGAGCTGGAAGAAACGGGACTGGTAGCATTATTCGATTTCCCCGATCGCCGCACCCGTATGCCGATCGACACCGACCTTGACCCGATCGTGGCGATCATCATTGAGAGTCTGTCATGAGCACGCCCGCGCAGCTCGCCGATCCCGCCTTTTGGCTTGCGTTCTCAAGAGGGAAATTCATCGGCGCCGAGACCATGGAAGATTTGGAAGCTGCGGGGCAGGCCATGATTGCCTTCGCCTGGATCCTTGAGCCGGACGTAGCCCTTGATTTCGATATCGTGGCGGCCGGGCTTGAGAGCTGCCATGCAATGGTGACGGCAATATTCGACGAGCTGGCACTCCAGCGCGACAACGCGGGCTGTGTCGCACTCCGGGCGCTCATGGATCGTATCGAGCAAGGCGTTGCGGTCTTGAGCCTCTACGGCGCCGACAGCCCGCACATGGCGCGCCTGTGCTGGCGAGCCGCCCTGAGAGATCGGCGCCGCGGTGTAACGCCCGATGCCTCGGACTGGATTGTGCCAGATGCCGGCGGCGACGCGACGGGGCCGCTCTATGGCAATGTTTTGATCGAACATGCTGACGGCCGGCGCGAGATGCACTTCGATGTTGCGGCCGGCGACGATGACGAGCCGCCTCGCACGGCTTAGGGAGAATTTTCATGGCTGACTTGGCCGCACTCGGCATCACGGTTGACACTTCGGGAGTAGACCGCGCAAAGGGGTCGCTGCAAGACTTCGCTCATTCGTCGCAGGATGTGACGCGCGCGATTCAGCAGCTCGCGGCGGCTCAAGAACAGACTAACCGCCTCCTGTCCGAGCACGGCCGCACACTCGACGATATCAACTCGAAAACTTCCAGTTACGTCACGACGCTTGCCAAGCTCGCGACCGGCGCCGCTGCATTAGTCGGTGTGTACGAAGCTGCCTCCGGCGCCATCAAGCTCGCGAACGACGGGATGGAAGCGCAGCTATCAATCACTGAAAAGGTGGGCGACAGCCTGCGGTCTCTGAGCCTGTACGGCCGTGATGCATTCCAGTTCATGAGCGATGGCGCGATCAACGCACAGCGCAGTCTATCGACACTGGCGATGACGTTGGGCACTACCGGCTCACAGCTAGCTACGATGCAGCAGTCGTTTGCTACGCTCGGTGCGTCTCCAGGACAGAGCAACACCGCTTTCGGCACGATATCCAGCATCCTGAGCGGCAGCAGCGCTAGCGACATAGCCGGACGCAGTACTCTTGGACAACTTGGCATAGCTACTAGCGGGGATCCCACCGAGATTGCGCGTCAGGTCGTTACCGCGCTCCAGCACATGCAAGCTGGTCCCGGCCGCAACGCCATTGCCCAGCAGTTCGGTGTCGGCGACTTGGCGAACGATCCCTATTCGCGCGCGACCGCGCCGACCGCCCTTGAGCAATTCAATCTGCAGCAGCAAGAGGCGAATGCTGCCGCCGAGCGCGCCGCTCAGTTGCGCCGCGACGAGGTGAACAGGCAGATCGAGACGACGCGCCAGCAGACGCCTATCGCGTCCATGCTCAGCCCGGCCCAGCGGGCCATGCTTGGCACCGATATGACGACGGCGCTTGAAGCGTACCGCACCGGCGGCATCGGCGCCGGCATCTCGACGGCGTGGCAGGGATTGCGCGCATACGCGCTTGGCGGGAGCGCCCCGGGCTCGCCGCAGACCAGCGGCGTTCAAGGCTGGACGGATCCCTACACCGGAACGACATACGGCGAGCCGCTGACGCATCCCGGCTCGGCCAATCCGCAAGCGCTGGACGCCGGCACGCCCCCTCCGATGAACTATCACGCCTACGGTGTAGAGGGGCAACCCGGCTACGGTAGTGCGCTCGGCGGGATCGGCATCCACGGGCCGGCCGGCGCCGCGGGTGCAACTGACGCCTATCAGCTCTTGCTCGAAAACCAGCAAAAGCTCGGCATCACCACTGAACAGCTTGACCAAGCCTTTGCGAAGCTCACCGATGGCGTGTTCAACGCGCAAGGCCCGGTGAATGAACTGACGAAGCAAGCGAACATCGCGAGCGCACGCGCTGCCGGCGCGGCGAGCGGCCCTTACCAAGCATCGCTCGACGAATACGGCGCCACTGCCGATCAGATGATCGCAACCGGCGCTATGAGCCCTGGCGACCGCTCGGAGTACATCCGCCAGCGCACGCGCTCGCTTGATGCCGGATATGAGGAACAGTCCAACCGATCGCAATATGCCGAGGGCCAGCAGACCAGCGCGCTCATATCGCAGATCACGGCGCTGCTCGCCGGCCAGGGCGGGGCCGCGTCATTGCTTGCCGGCGCTCGCCGGCGCGCGCGCAATGCGAACCCCATGAACCCGGCGCTGCTGTACGGCGACGACGAGAATACGCAACTCGACTACTCCGACGAGCCGACGCAATCGATGCTGCGCAGCTCCGCCGCCGCTCCGATGGGCGAAGCCGCCGCGATGATCAAGCGCCTGCCGCTGCAAATCTCGGAAATGCAACGGCAGATGACGGCCTTCCAGAGCGGCGACACGTCAGGCGGTGTCGCGAACGCTCACATGGATACCGGCATCGATCTCATCGTCAAGCAGCTCCAGGATTTCGCTCAGGCGCTCAGCGAGGGCGGCGACGAGAGCAAGAAGCTCGGAGCCTCCATTGGTGGCGTCGTCACGAAGCTCGACGACTATAAAAAGCAGTTCGACAACATCCGGCCGGCGACGCAAGGCGCGCGCATCACCGCGAACACGATGCAAACGTTAACCGACACAACCAACCAGTATGATCTCCTGCAGAGCGGCGCCAGTCCGATGGACATGATGCAAGCGCAGAACGTCGACACGCTGACGAAGCAGAACCGCGCCAGCGGCGGCAATCTGAGCGCGGCCGACATCCAGGCGCAGGCGACGGCGCTCACTCAGGCGCAGACTGCCTTGCAGCAAGCGACTCAGGCGCAGCAGCAGTTTAATTCCGAAATCAATTCGTTTGTCGACGCGCTCGCCACGGCGCCGGGGAAGCTCGCTGCCGGAGCCGGCAAGAAAGGCGGTCTCCAGAGCGCGGGCGAAAGCATCCTGTCAAGCCTCGATGCGGCCGGGACGAAAGCCTTCGTCACGGACCCGCTTTCGAATCTCCTTAAAAACGCGATCGGGCAGAACACCGCCGGGCAGAGCACGTTCAGCTTTGCCGCGCCGGGCAACACCAGCGGCAACGGAGTACTAGGCGGGTTGCTCCCCGGCCAAGGCGGCGCAAGCTCAGGCTCAAGCGACAGCAATCAATTCGGCCTTATCGGCGAAGGCTTCCAGTGGATCATGCAGAAATTAGGCATTGGCAATGGAAGCTCGCCAACGTCAGCGGCCACCTCTGCAGCATCGAGCCTTTCGCAGACCGTGCAGACCGCGGCCATGACCGTGACCGCCGGCAGTGTAGTTGTCGTGGGAGGCCTGGGCGGCGCTGGTGGGGACATGACGGGCGCCAACAGCTACGCAAGTCTTCTCGGCGGCTCCAGCGCAACGAGCGGTGCACTCGCGAGCAGCGGGACCAGCTACGCGGATATGTTTGCCGGCGGTGAGATCGCCATGCACGGCGGCGGTATCGTCGGTCGCGACTTCAGCCACATCATCCGCGGTATCGATCCCAGCGTGTGGCTCGGCGCGCCGCGCTATCACAGCGGTTTGATGCCCGACGAGCAGGCCGCAATTCTGCAGAAGGGCGAGCGGGTCATCCCGAAAAATCAGGTGCAGAACGGCGGCCTTGCCAGCAGCGTCAACAATCATTTCACATGGAACATAACCGCGCCAAATCCGCACGCCTTTGGAGCTACTCAAAATCAGATACAGCAAAAAGCGCTGAAATCAGCTTGGGCGCAGCGGCCAGAGAAATCGTTGACATCTTCAAGTGCGAGAACGCGCTAGAGATGTCCTAGAGAAATGGGCACAAGTGTCATTTTTGTGTTGCCTTTCGGCGTCCATTGAAACACTCTCCCGCTACCGCCGGTTGATCATCCCCGAGCGGCAGGAGAGAACCATGCACCTTTCCCCGGACGACGCGGCCCACATCGGCAACAAGCTCGACGAAATTGTTTTGCTAGGCCCCGGCATTGAACAGGCGCTCGCGCTAGACGAGCTTCACGATGAAATCGGCCGCATTCGGTACGCCAAGGAAATACGCGAGGAAGCCCGTCGCCTTCGGCGCGGCGTCTAGATCATATAGATCACGACGGCGAGAAGCTCTGCCGAGCATCCCTGGCGGGGCTTCTCTGCTTCGAGAACGATGTGGGCTATTTATCAACGGGGCGTAGTTCGCTGAGCCGACCGACCGCCGCGTAATAGACTTGCTGCGCGGGTTCTGCTTTGCCGCGCCGATCATCGTTCAAGCCGTGTCGCAAGGCGGCCTTGTTCTTGTCGATCTCGTCAGCCGTCCAGCCTAGGGTTCCAGGCGCCGCCGCCAGGGCGGCGAGATAACGATCCATCCGCGCCTCTGCCTTGGCCCGATACTCGGCGCGGAGAGCGGGGTGTCCGTCGGCGGTGGCGGTCTTGAACGCACCGGTAATCGCATCGGCCAGCTTACGTATGTCGTTTCGAGCGCCTGAGATGTCCGCTGCTGCGGAGGAGTTTTCCAGTGGCGGCTTTGGCACAATGTTCCTCCCCGGCGGGACTTTATTCGGCGTTCCATCCGTTTGTGAGTTTCCAGATAACAGCGTCTTCGGTCGGTATCACCACCGCGGGCGTCCCATCTACCACCGTGATTTCAAGTCGGCGCCCCGGATGAGCATGCTCGTAGTCTTGAATGCCCTGAATGAGATCGCCGAGTGGCTGGTGGTCACGGACACGGATTGTTTTGGTCTGCGGACTAATCTTAGGCGGCATCTTCCCCACTCCGTCTAGCTACGCCAGGCGCGCGTGGTAGCGCTTTCGGTCGTCACTCGTTCTCGCGATTGTTATACCGGAAGCAAGAATTCTGCAACGTAAAGGGGCAGGTACTTCCGACGCGCTTGCGTCGGGGGACATCAGCAGTCGGAGGCCGCTATGCCCGACAACACCCGTATCGACATCGATACCCTCGGCTACCTCCAGCGGTATGGCCGCAGCCTTTTCGGTTGGTGCAACGACTGCGCCGCCCCTTACCGCAAGGACATCCCCGCCGGACGGCGGGTCGTCGCGCTATTCGACATCGACCTCGACAAGCTCATCGCGGAGCGCGGAGCCGATGCGACGTGTATACGGATGCCGCCCGTCCCGTGCCCCCGATGCGGCGGGCGGCGGACCGTGTATCGGATCACGGCGCTGGGAAAGGCCTAGCCGCCGGAAGAATGATGATGATGATGCCGCGCTGCTGGAGCAGCTATCCGCTTAGTTCGCCCCAGCCTTCGGTTTCAGCCTGACCAAGTAGTTTTCGAGCGGTCTCGATGTCGGGTATGCGGGCTCCGCCGCGCGCTGCCTGGAGGTGTCTGTTTCCGGGCTTGCGGTAGATGAACCTGTATCCGCATTCACTCGTCCCATCGTCATAGATGTAGCGGCCCCATTGCAGAAAGAGCCGCCACTCTTTGAAATCATCGTCGAGCGTCGTTTCGTGGATTACCTGAATCCGCGCCATCTTGCCTCCGCATCGGTCGCATCTGTCACATCTGGCTCATGTGGCAGATGTGTAAACGAAGATTGAGGGCTTCCGTTCCTTTGGCTCGGCAGGGGTTTTCAACTGAGTTGACGGCCGACGATCGCCAACAGCCACCGCTCCCACTTCGCCAGCGCCTCGGCGATATCGTCGAGAAAAGCTTCATGCCCGTAGCGCTTCGCCAGCTTGTCCTCGATGGCATGATTCAGCACCAGCTCGGCGACGTGCTCGGGGATTTTGCAGACTGACAGGCCGGTACGCACCGTGTGGCGCAGCGAGTGCAGCTTCCAAGGATGCAGCTTGGCCTGCGCCTCTTCGTCAGCCCATGCCTTCATCTTCTTCATGTAGGCGGACCAGCCCGTCACGATACCGCTGCCGTTCTCCTGGACGAAAAAGCGGTCATCGGTTTTCATGCGCGCGGCTTGCTCGCTGGCTATCCGCCGGAGGATCGCCAGCGCGGTCGCCGGGAGCGTGAGATGGTGGCGGCGCCCCGCTTTATTCTCCCATGCCGCTTGCTTCCACACGCCAGTTTCGAGGTTGATCGCCGATAGCCGCAGCTCGCTTACTTCCTCACGGCGCTGGCCGGTCAGCAACAGGATCCGGAATGCATCCCTGAACGACGCCGGCAGGCGCCCCGACGCTTTCCAGATGGGCGCCAGCTCGTCGCGATCGAGCGCCCGGCCGGCATTGCCGCCCTCGTCATAGGGCGGCTTCACCGGCGCAGCCACGTTGACTCGGACATAATCCCCATGCGGGACCATCGCCCACGTCCAGGCGCTCTTGAGCGAAGAGAGCAGCCGGTTGGCCGTGGTCCCCTTCGTTGACGCGACCTTGTCCACTGCAGCCTTGATGTCCGCCGGCTTCACCTCGTCAACGAAGATGTCGCCCAGGCGGCGCTCACGGCCTTTTGGCGTGAAGGGAATGACGTACTCGGTGAACCAGCGCTTGACGGCCCGCTTGTGCGTCTCCGCCTCGCCCCCGATCCCCCTGTTGGCATAGTCGAGCAACATCTCCTTGACCGTCAGCCGGGCGGCCAGCATCTCTCGTCGGCGCTGGCGGTCGCCGGCCTTCTGGTCACGGGCGAGCTGCGGATCCTCGCCGCGGGCCGCCATAGCCTTGGCCACGGCGGCCAAGCGGCGCGCACTCGCCAGTCCGAGCGGAGGGTGTTGCCCGATGGTCATGCGCTTCTGGACGCCGCTGCAGCGGTATTTGAGCGTCCACACCTTGAGCCCGCTCCTGCGGCGCTCCCCTGGCCCGCTCACGCGCAGCTCAAGGCCGGCAATCTCGGTGTCCCGATAGGTACGCCGCTCGCCTGGCGCTGCGGCCGTGGAGCTGAGAAGACGCTTTGTCAGCTCTACCGTCTCGGTGTGCTCGAGGACGCGGTAACCGGTGTCGGTTTCAGAAGCGGTCGGCATTTTCAGGTGCTCCCCTGGGGACATCCTGGGGAACATAACGCATCAACCTGAACGCTACAAGAGGCAACGCTCCGCAACGTTATGAAAAGAAGCGACGCTTCGAGAAGAGCCGCATTTCCCGGCGTTTGTGCGCCCAGTACGCTCGGGAAACGGCTCAATTCCTGGTTTCTCTAGAAACGGCCGCTCCTGCCTGCGCAACAATGGCTATAAGCTCGCGGATTGAAGGCGCCGCGACAGCCGCGCCGCCTGGCGCGCGCCAGCCTCGATGCCGGCCCAGTCGCCGCCGGAGATCGCCGCTTCCGGCGCCATCCAGCTGCCGCCCACCAGCGGCACGTTGGGCAGCGCGAGATAAGCCGAGGCGGTCTCGCCATTGACCCCACCCGTCGGGCAGAAGGCGATGCCGGGAAAGACCGGCGCCAACTGGCGCAGCGCCTCGGTGCCGCCCGAGGCCGCGGCGGGGAAGAATTTGAGCAGCGAGAAGCCGCGCTCGCGCGCGGCGATGATCTCCGACGGCGTCACCGCGCCGGGCAGGTAGGGCAGATCGCTCGCGAGCCCGGCGGCGACGAGATCGGGGGTCAGTCCCGGGCTCACCAGGAAGCGCGCGCCGGCCTCGACCGCGCGGGTCACGTCGGCGCCGGTCAGCACCGTGCCGGCCCCAACCACGGCATCGGGCAGCCGGCGCGCGATGTCGCGGATGGCGGCGGTGGCCTCCGGCGTGCGCAAGGTCACCTCGATGACACGCAAACCCCCGCGCAGCAGCGCCGCGGCAAGCGGCACCGCATCGGCGGCGCGCGTCACGGTGACGATGGCGATGACCGAGGTGCCTTGAAAGATCTCGTGCATGAGGCTGATTCCGCCTTGACGCCGGGCCGCGGGCGGGAGAGTAGAGCAACCGGGACGCGTCGCAAGAGGCGAAGATGAGGCGACTGGCGGCGATCGGCGAATGCATGCTGGAACTGCGGCATCGCGACGCAGCGCTGCTCGATCTCGCCTATCCTGGCGACAGCTTCAACACCGCGCTCTATCTCGCGCGCCTCAACCTGTCCGACCGACTCGCGGTCGACGATGTAACCGCGCTCGGCGACGATCCCTAAGTTTCGGAAATCCGCACCGATGAAGCGGGCGAGCGACGCTTCTTCTATCACCGCTCGGCAGCGGCGGCGCGCAAGTTCTTCCGCGATGCCGCGACGACACCGCCGCCTACCTCTCGGCCCGGCTTGTCCGCCGCCGCCGCGATCCTGCCTCCGGCTTCCCGCTCCAGCCCCCGGATTAGGCCGGCTCGGCCGGCCGGCTGTCGCTGAATGCGGGTGTAATTCGGCCCGTCCCCTCCCCGGATGATATCCCGTCTCCGGCTGTTTTGCCGCGCCGCACAAAAATTGTTGTAATTCGGTCACACACTACGGGAATCAAAGCGGAAATCCCAGCCCAGGCTTGCCTCGCCGCGCGGGTATGGCGGATGTTTAGCGCGGTGAATTTGACCCAAGGTCGAACGAAACGCTCGGCCGGAACTAACGCAAGGTGGGGTGCTAACAATGACGTCAAAACTCGTTAAGATCGTGGCGACCGCCGGTGTGGTCGCCGCTGCCGGGTGGGCCGGCCAGGCTCTCGCGCTGGAAGGCAACTCACCGTATCTGCCGGGCGTTTCCGTCGGCACGCCGGTCGGCGCACTGCCGCCTCCCGGCTTCTACTTCGCCGATGACAACGTCATCATCACCGGCGGCCTGAGAAACAACAGCGGCAACAACCTTCCCGCGAACGTCACGGCCTATCTGAACATCCCCTCGGTCCTGTGGGCCCCGGGCATCAACATCCTCGGCGCGACCTACGCGGCGGTGCTGATTGAGCCCTATTCCCAGCAGAACCTCAACCTGACCCAGGTCGGCGGCGGCTCCTCGATCCAGAGCGGCATGTTCAATACGATCATCGTCCCGATCCAGCTGTCCTGGAACTTCCATCCCTTCTTCGTCTCGACCGGTGTCGGCATCTATGCCAATGACGGCGATACGCAGACCATCGCGGTCACCGGCGGCCGGAAATCCGTGGGCATTGCCAACGACTTCTGGACTTTCGAGCCCGACGTCGCCGTGAGCTATCTCGACAATGGCTGGGATTTCACCGCGAAGGCCGTATTCGACATCAACACCAAGGATACGGATACGGACTATCAGAGCGGCACCGTGTTCTACCTCGACCTGACCGCGTCGAAGAACATCGGCAAGTGGAACGTCGGTATCGGCGGCAACTACACGCAGCAGATCAGCAACGACTCCGGCTTCGGCGCCCCGTCCAGCGCGGCGGGCGGCGGCAAGATCGAGCACGTGCTGGTTGGTCCGCTCGTCGGCTACAACTTCGGCCCGGCCGAAGTCGACTTCAAAGCGCTGTTCGGCGTCCAGGCGGAGAACACCTTCAACGCTTCGTTCTATCACCTGAGCGTCTCCTTCCCGTTCTGATATCGACGCGACGACGTTCTGATATCCTTGGCGGCGCCGGGTTTCCCGGCGCCGCTTTGCTTTGTGAGGGGGGTGGCGGCGGCCGCACCGGCGCGAGCGGCGCAGGAGCATCGCCATGGACATCTATCACGTCTGGTGCAATCTGAAGCCCGGGTTGCGCGACACTGAGTTCAGCGAGCGGCTCGGCCGCTATCTCGACCATCTCAAAGAGCAGGGCTGATCGCCGGCTGGCGCCTGACGCGGCGCAAGCTCGGGCTCGCGCCGCGCGAGCTCGGCGACTTCCACATCATGATCGAGGTCGTCGATCTCGCCCAGCTCGATGCCGCCTTCGCCCGCGCCGCGGCGCGGGGCGAGCCGGTCGAGGGGCTGCATTTTTCCGTGAATTCAATGGTGACCGACGCGAATTTCGCGCTCTACCGCGATTTTCCCGACGCGCTGCGCCAGCGCGGCGAGGAGAAGTTCTAGCCCCGCGGGAGCTCACACCACGCGGGTGAGCAGCGGCTTGCCGGCGAAATGCGCCGCCAGATTGTCGACGACGAGCTGGCCCATGGCCGCGCGGGTGGCGTGGGTGGCGCTGCCGACATGCGGCTGCAGCACCACGTTCTCCAGCTGAAACAGTGGCTCCGGCACACGCGGCTCCTCGACGAAGACGTCGAGCCCGGCGCCGCCCAGGCTCCCGTCCTGCAGCATCCTCACCATCGCCGCCTCGTCGATCACCGAGCCGCGGGCGATGTTGATCACCACGCCTGTTTTGCCCAGCGCCGCCAGCACCGCGGCACTGACGAGGTTGTGCGTCTCGGCGCCGCCGGGACAGCTCACCATGAGATAGTCGACGTCACGCGCCATCTCAGCGAGATCGGGGTAATAACGGTAGGCCACGCCCGGCTTGGCGCGCGGCCCGTGATAGACGATCTTCATGCCGAACGCCTCGGCGCGCTTGGCGATGGCAAGACCGATGCGGCCGAGCCCCAAGATGCCCATGCTTGCGCCGCCGACCTTGGTGGTGAGAGGCAGATTGGCCTTGAGCCATTTGCCCTCGCGCACATAGCGGTCGCCGGTGACGAGCCGCCGCGCCACCGCCAACACCAGCGCCATGCCGATATCCGCGACATCGTCGGTGAGCACATCGGGCGTGTTGGTGACGGCGATGCCGCGCTGCTTTGGCGGCGGCGAGATCGATATGGTCGACGCCGATGCTCATGGTCGAGATGATCTCGGTCTTGGGCAGCCCGTCCATCAGCGCCCCGTCGATGCGGAAGCCGCCGCCGGTGGCGATCGCATGGACGCGATCCCGGATCTCGCGGAAGAAAGCCACGCGATCCTTCGCCTGCCACAGGCGATGCACGGTGAAAAGCTGGTCGAGCTGCTCGACCGCCGTGGCATAGATCGGGATGGTGAGCACGATCTCCGGTTTCATGCATTTCCTCGCCGCTGCGCTGCCTGAGAGTGCAAGCGCCGGGCCACCCGCGTCAAATGCTGATCCCCCGCTCCCGCCTTGCCTAAACGAGGGGTGTCCCGGTAAGACTCTGCCTCTGGGAGGGCAGCATGGTGGTCTCGGAGCGGCAGCCGGTCGCGAAGCCCGCGGCGGCTGGCATGGCGGCGCTTGGCGTGGCCGCGGGCGGCTAGGCGCGGCGACGACCGCGCTTCTGCCAACGCAGGACGGTCCGGCGGGAACGCGCCGGACGATGCCGCCTGAAGCCGCGCCATGGACGCGTCGACCCGCCCCAGCGCAGCCCCGGAGCTCACCACCGATCTCGCCGTCGGTGATGGCCTGCAGGAGATGCTCGCCGGCGCGCTCGGCGCACTGCACCGGCGCGCCAGCGGCGCCCGCTACCCCACCGCCGAGGCGATCCACCGCTTCCGCGTCGGGCTCCGGCGGCTGCGCTCGATCCTCTCCGCCTTCGATCACGCCTTCCCCGAGCGCGAGCGCCGCGCGCTCGGCGACCGGCTCGGCGCGGTAGCGCAGCGCTATGGCCGCGCCCGGGAATGGGACGTGTTCCTCACCTACAGCGTGGCGCCGCTGCGCGCGGCGATGCCGGAGGAGATGGCGCTCGCCGCGCTCGAGCGGCTGGCGCGCAGGGCGCGGCGCGCGGCGCTGCCGCCCGGCGATACGCTCAAAAGCAGCCTCGTAGTCATCGAGCAGGCCGTCGCCGACTTGCCCTGGCTGCGCCGGCCGGCGCCGGGCCGGACGGAGATCTGGGCGATGCCGCTGCGCGACTATGCCGCGGGCCTGCTCGATCAACGGCACCACAAGCTGCGCAAGCGCATCAAGCACGCCGATCTCGCCGACGCCCAGAGCTTCCACCAGCTCCGAATTCGCGTGAAAAAACTCCGTTATCCCATTGAATTATTGAAATCTTTGTTCGACGAGACTCGCGCCGAGAATTATCTCGAACGGCTCGTCCAGCTGCAGGATCTCATGGGCAGGATGAACGACGCGCGGGTCGGCGATGCGCTGATGAGCACGCTGCCGCCACCGCCGCCGGCGCAGCATCTGCTGGCCGGCTGGATGGCGCGCGAGATCGCCACCTGCCGCGAGCGCTTTCCCGCCTGCGCCCGCACCTTTCGCCGCGCCGATCCCTTCTGGGACGTCTAGCTCCGGCCGTCAGCGGCCGCTCACGAGCCGTCGACCGGTTCGCGCTCTGTCCCGCTCACCAGGCCGTACAGGCGGCAGTCCGGCACACCGGCGGCCCCCTCATCCAATTGATTAGCCAATCGTCACTGTCATTTCCGGCCTGCGGCGCGGGTTGCGGCGGTGCCGCTTGCGGTACCGGCGGCTGCGCCACTTGCGGCGTCACCACCGGCGTCGGCACCACGACCTGCGGCGGCGCCGCGGCCTGTGACGGCACTCCCTGCCACGCCCGGTCATATTCCGACTGAGCGCAGCGCGCGAACTCCGTCGTCCCCGGCGCGTACCCGAAATCGCGGCACAGGCCGCGCGCCCGGTCGAGCCCCTGCTGCTGCGCTTGCTGCGTCTGCGACGCATCCGACTGGGCGTGCCTGCCGGCGCAGCCGCCGAGCAGTAACACGGCGGCGATGCACGCCACCGCGATCGCGGCGCCCGATCCGCGACGGACGCTCCCCTTTTCCTCAGCTCTCATCCGCATCCCTCGCCGGCTGTATCCCACGCATTCTCCCGCGCGGAAGCCTAACACAGCCTCACGGCGAAGGCGAGTTGGCGTGCCGCCGGCCGCCTCAGCCGCCATCGGCGGCCGCAAGGTAGTCGGGGTTGCTCTCGGCGAGCTTCTCCACCGTTATCGCCCAGAGCAGGCGGCGCAGCGCCGTGCGCTCGGCGCCGGGCTCGGCGCCGGCGCCGGCGCGGATCTCGGCGGCGAGCCGGCGCATCAGGCACCCGATCCCGCCCTCGCCATAGCGTTCGGCCAGCGCCCGGCGGACGCGCTCGACGGCGGCATCGCCGGCGGCGCGCTCGCGCTCGGCGATGGCGTCGGCGCGGGCGACGAGATCGGGGCTGTCGGCGCGCGCCTCGGCCTCGCGCGCGAGCGCGACCAGGAACTCGGCATCTGGCGGATCGCGCATCACGCCGCCTCGGTCAGCTTCAGGATCTCGATCTCGCATTCCGCCGGGCGGCGGCCGGTCAGCGCGAGATCGAGCGAGCGCTCGCCGCCGACGAGACAGCGGTCGCGCTGGCGCAGCGCGATGACCAGCCAGCGCAGCGCCGCCATCACCTCCCACCAGCGCACGCGCTGGGCCGCGACGGCGCGGCCCGACGCCGCCTCATAGGCGCGATAGAACGCGGCGCGCGCGGCGATGCCGCCGGCTTCGCGGCGATAAGCGCCGAAGCGCCAGGGGCCGAGACAGAACCAGCCGAGATCCTCGTCGGGATCGCTCCAGCCGGCGAACTCCCAATCGAGCAGCGCGGTGAAGCCCTGCGCGTCGGCGAGAAAATTGCCGGTGCGGAAATCGCCATGGCAGAGCACCGGCGCCACCGGCGCCGGAGCGTGGCGGATGAGCCAGCGCAGCCCCCACTCCGCCACCGGATGCGGCGCGCCGTCGCCGGCGAGGAGGCGCGCGCATTCCTCGAGCCGCGCCTGCGCGGCATCGGCGGGCGGCGGCGCCAGCGAGCCAAGCCCGGACCAGCGGCGGCCGGATCGCATGCAGCAGCGCCAGCTCCTGCGCCAGCCGCGCGATCAGCGCCGCGCGTTCGCCGCCGAGCTCGCCCGCGACGATGCGCGCTCCCTCCGCCGCGCCGGCGACGAAGGCCGTGAGAAAGAACGGCCGGCCGATGACGCCGATATCCTCGCACAGCAGCAGCGGCTGCGGCACCGAGAGGCCGGCAGCGTGGACGGCGCGCAGCACCTGGAACTCGGCGGCGCGGTCGAGGCCGAGGCCGAGCCGGGTCGCGGCATCGGTGCGCAGCACCAGCCGCCTGCTGCCGGCGAGAGTGCCGCCGTCCAGTCGGAGGTCGACGCGCCAGTTCTCCTGCACCGCGCCACCCGGCAGGCGGAAGAGCGCGTCGATCGCGACCGAGCGCGCGCCGGTGGCCGCGGCGAGATAACGCTCGAGCGCGGCCCGGTTCACACGCTCGCCACGGCATGGCCGCCATCGACCGGCAGCACCGCGCCGGTGATATAGGCGCCGGCGTCCGAGACCAGCAGCAGCAGCGCGCCGTCGAGATCGCGCGCCTCGCCCGAGCGCGCCATCGGGATGCGCGCGATCAGCGCCTGGCCGACCTCGCTGCGCAGGAAGCCGCGATTCATGTCGGTCTCGAAATAGCCGGGCGCGATGGCATTGACGGTGATGCCCTTGCGCGCCAGCTCCATCGCCATGGTGTGGGTGAGATGCACCAGCCCCGCCTTGGCCGCGCAATAGCTCGGCACATGCCGGATCGTGCGCAGCGCCAGCAGCGAGGCGATGTTGACGATGCGGCCGCCGCGGCCGGCCGCGACCCAGCGCGCGGCCAGCTCGCGCGACAGCAGCCAGGCGCCTTTGAGGTTGGTGTCGACCACTTGGTCCCACTCCGCCTCGCTGTGCTCCAGCATCGGCTTGGAGATGGCGATGCCGGCATTGTTGACGAGGATGTCGACGGGGCCGAGCGCCGCCTCCGCCGCGTCGGCGGCCGCGTGCACGCTCTGGGCGTCGGCGACATCGCAGGCCACCGCCGCCGCCCGCCCACCCGACGCGACGATCTCGCGCACGGCCTCGTCGAGCTTCTCGCGCCGGCGCGCCGCCAGCGCCACCGCCGCGCCGGCGCCGGCCAGCACCGCGGCGAAATGCCGGCCGAGACCGGCCGACGCCCCGGTCACCAACGCCACGCGACCGGCCAGATTGAACACCGCCATGCTGCCTACCCGCCTCCCCCTGCCCCGGCCCGCGCCATCCTTGTCGTCGCGGGAGCGAGCGTCAAGCACGCGGGCATGCTATGACAGGTGATCCCTGCGCGCCCACGAGGCCCGAGCCCATGCATATCGATATCGTCTCCGACGTGGTCTGCCCCTGGTGCTACATCGGCAAGCGCCGGCTGGAGAAGGCGCTCGCCTTGCGCCCGGAGATCGAGGCGGAGATCACCTGGCGGCCGTTCCAGCTCAACCCGGACCTGCCGCCCGAGGGGGTCGAGCGCCAAGCCTATCTCGCCGCGAAATTCGGCGGCAACACCCATGCCGACCGGATCTATGCCAACGTCACCGAGGCCGGCGCCACGGTCGACATTCCCTTTGCCTTCGACCGCATCCGCCGCACCCCCAACACGCGCGACGCCCATCGCCTGTTGCGCTACGCCGCCGCTGCCGGCAGCGCCGAGCGGATGGTGGAGGCGCTGTTCCGTGGCTATTTCGTCGACGGGCGCGACATCGGCGACCGCGCGGTGCTGGCGGAGATCGCCGGCGGCGTCGGGCTCGACGCCGCCGAGGCCGGCGCGTGGCTCGCAAGCCCGGCCGAGCTCGAGCAGGTGCTCGCCGAGGATCGCAGCGCGCGCCGCCTCGGCATCAACGCGGTGCCGTGCTTCATCTTCGAGCGGCAATACGCCGTTTCGGGCGCGCAGGAGCCGGAGTTCTTCCTGCCGGTGTTCGACCTCGTGCAGAATGGCGGCCAGCCGAGCGGTTAGCGCACTTTTCTGGCGGCGCTGGGCGGTGCCGCCGGCGCGCGGGGTGGCGGCGTCGATCGCGCTGCCGGCGGCGGCGGCGCCGCGGCGATGTCGGCGAGATTCCGCAGCAGCGCGTTGACGCCGCGCAGCCGGTCGCGGGTGTCCTCCCAGTCGCGCATGATGACGAGGCGCTGATCCGTGCGCAGCTTGGCGGTGCCGGCATGGCGCTGCAGGAAATCCACCAGCCCCGCCGGGTTGGCGAAACGCTCGTGACGGAAGGCGAGCACTGCGCCTTTGGGCCCGGCCTCGAGCTTCTCGATCCCGGCGTCCCGGCACAGCCGCTTGATGGCGATGATCTCCAGCAGGTTGTCGACCTCCTGCGGCAAGGCGCCGAAGCGGTCGATCAGCTCGGCGGCGAAGGCCTCGATCTCGCGCCGGTCGACCAGGGCGACGATGCGGCGATAGAGGCCGAGCCGGACATTGAGGTCGCCGACGTAGGTCTCGGGGATCAGCACCGGCGTGCCCAGCGTGATCTGCGGCGTCCATTCCTCCGGCGCGTCGCCGAGCTCGCCGACGCCGCTGCGGGTGGTGGCGATCGCCTCCTCCAGCATGTGCTGATAGAGCTCGACGCCGACTTCGCGGATATGGCCGGACTGCTCCTCGCCGAGCAGATTGCCGGCGCCGCGGATGTCGAGATCGTGGCTCGCCAGCGTGAACCCGGCGCCGAGCTGGTCGAGCGTCTGCATCACCTCGAGCCGGCGCTGCGCGGTGGGGGTCAGGCTCTTGCCTTGCGGCAGCGTGAGATAGGCGTAGGCGCGCAGCTTGCTGCGGCCGATGCGGCCGCGCAGCTGATAGAGCTGCGCCAGGCCGAACCGGTCGGCGCGATGGATGATGAGCGTATTGGCGCTGGGGATGTCGAGGCCGCTCTCGATGATGTTGGTGGAGAGCAGCATATCGTAGCTGTGATCGTCGAAGGCGGCCATCACCGCCTCGAGCTCGCTCGCCGCCATCTTGCCATGCGCCACCGCCACCTTGATCTCGGGCACCAGCTCCTGGAGCTGCTCGGCCACCTCGCCGAGATCGCTGATGCGCGGCGCGACATAGAAGATCTGGCCGCCGCGATGCCGCTCGCGCAGGATCGCCTCGCGCAGCACGACGCCGTCCCACGGCATGACGAAGGTGCGCACCGCCAGGCGATCGACCGGCGGCGTCGCGATGATGCTCATCTCGCGCACGCCGGCGAGCGCCAGCTGCAAGGTGCGCGGGATCGGCGTCGCCGTCAGCGTCAGCACATGCACATTGGCCTTGAGCTGCTTCAGCCGCTCCTTCTGCGCCACGCCGAAATGCTGCTCCTCGTCGATCACCAGCAGGCCGAGATGGCGCAGCTTGACGCCCTTGCCCAGCAGCGCATGGGTGCCGATGACGATCTCGATGCGGCTCTCGGCGAGATCCTTCTTGATCTGCGCCGCTTCGCGCGGCGAGACCAGGCGCGAGAGCTGCGCGATGCGCACCGGCAATCCTTGGAAGCGCTGGACGAAGGTGCGGTAGTGCTGGCGCGCCAGCAGCGTCGTCGGCACGACGACGGCGACCTGCGTTCCGCTCATGGCGGCGACGAAGGCGGCGCGCAGCGCCACTTCGGTCTTGCCGAAGCCGACATCGCCGCAGATGAGCCGGTCCATCGGACGCCCCGACGCCATGTCGGTGAGCGTGTCGAGGATCGCCTTCTGCTGGTCCTCGGTCTCGGGATAGGGAAAGCGCGCGGCGAACTCTTCATAGAGCCCTTCCGGCGCCGGCATCGTCTCGCCGTTCTTGAGCTGGCGCTCGGCGGCCACGGCGATGAGCTGGCCGGCGATGTCCTTGATGCGCTGCTTGACGCGCGCCTTGCGCGACTGCCACGCGGCGCCGCCGAGCCGGTCGAGCTGGACCTCGCTCTCCTCCGAGCCATAGCGCGACAGCACCTCGATGTTCTCGACTGGCACGAAGAGCTTGGCGCCCTCGGCATAGAGCACGCGCAAGCAGTCATGCGGCGCGCCGGCGACTTCGAGCGTGACGAGGCCGTCATAGCGGCCGATGCCGTGCTCGACATGAACCACGAGGTCGCCGGGCTGCAGCGCCGCCACCTCGGCGATGAACTGGTCGAAATTGGCGCGGCGCTTGGCCGGACGCGCCAGACGGTCGCCGAGAATGTCCTGCTCGGTGATCACGGCGACATGATCCACGACATAGCCGTGCTCGAGGCCGAGCACGGCAAGGCCGACGCGGCTTGCGGGACCGGCGAGGAACGCGTCCCAGCTCGCGACCGGGCCCAGCGTGTCGAGGCCACGCTCCAACAGGACCGCCTTGAGGCGATCGGCGGAGCCGGCGCTGTAGGCGAGGATGAGCGTGCGGCGGCCGGCGCGCTGCTCGGTTTCGACATGGTCGCGCACGGCGTCGAACAGATTGAGCTTGGGATTGGCGCGCGCGGCGGCGAAATCGGGGCCGGGGCTGGCGCCGGCCTGGACGGTGAGCGGCGTACCGGAAGGCACGGTGAAGGGGGTGAACGCCGCCGTGCGGCGGCGGGCAAGCGCGCCCCCCCACTCCCGGTCGTCGAGATAAAGCTGCTCGGGCCGCACCGCGCGATAGACCGGCGCCGCCCCCCGGGCGCGCAACCCCTCCTGGCGCGCGGCATAATAGTCGGCGATGGTCGCGAGGCGGTCGTTGCGCACGTCCTCGGCCTGATAATCGAGCGTCACCGCCGCCTCGGGCAGATAGTCGAACACCGTCTCGAGGCTCTCGTAATAGAGCGGCAACCAGTGCTCCATGCCGATATAGCGCCGCCCGGCGCTGATCGCGTCATAGAGCGGATCGTCATCGGCCACGGTGCCGAACTGCTCGCGATAGCGCGTGCGGAAGCGCTGGATCGCCGTGTCGTCGAGCAGCACTTCGTTGACCGGCTTGAGGACCACCGCCTCGAGCGTGCCGGTGGAGCGCTGCGTCAGCGCATCGAAGCTGCGGATGTTCTCCAGCGTATCGCCGAAGAAATCGAGCCGCACCGGCGCCGCGCGCGCCGGAGGGAAAGAGATCGACGATGCCGCCGCGCACCGCGAACTCGCCGGCTTCGCGCACCGTATCGGTTCGCGAATAGCCGTTGCGGGCGAGGAAACCGATCAGCCGGTCGAGCGGCATGCGGCCGCCGCGGCCGAGCGTCAGGACGCGGTCGCGGAAGAGCTGGCGCGGCGGCACGCGCTGGATGACGGCGTTCACCGTCGTCAGCACCACGCGCCGCTCGCCGGCGGGCGCCGCAAGCCGCGTCAGCGCGTCGATGCGCCGGCTCATGATCTCGGCATTGGGCGAGACGCGGTCGTAAGGCAGGCAGTCCCAGGCCGGCAGCGTGATCACCTCGATGCCGGGATGGAAGAAGGCGAGCGCCTCGGCGCTGCGCGCCATGCGTCCGTCATCGCGGCAGATATGCATCAGGCTCGCCGCCGCGCCATGCGCCACGATGCCGCCGAGCAGATAGGCGTCGTGTCCCTCCGGCGCGCCGGAGACGGTGAGCCGACCGGCGGGCGCCGCCGCCGCCGTGAAGAAGCGCTCGAGCGCGCTCATGCCGACCTCGGCCGGAAGCGGAAGGCGCGCAGCAGCGCCAGCACCTCGCCCTCATGCTTGGGCGGCGGCGCGGCACGGCCGGTGATCCAGTCGAAGAGCACCGCGTCGTCCTCCTCCAGCAGCGCCTCGTAGCGCTCGAGTTGGGCCTCGCTCATATCCGCGAGGTGCCGCTCGGCGAACGAGCCCAGCAGCAGGTCGGTCTCCTTCGTGCCGCGGTGCCAGCTGCGGAACAGCAGGCGCTTGCGGCGGATGTCCAGCGCGTCGCCCATGGCAAGGGTATAGAAAATTTTCGCTGCGGCGTCAGCTTGCCCTCGCCGATGGGCTGGCTTGCAGTTTTGTGTATAGTTGGGCGACGGGCTGCAAGGCCGCCCGTGCGTCCTTCGAGACGCGACGCTTCGCGCCGCTCCTCAGGATGAGGAAGGGTTGATCCAGGCATTTTCGTTCGATGCCTGTCTCGATCTTTCCTCATCCTGAGGAGCCCGTGAAGCGGGCGTCTCGAAGGACGCACGGATGGCCGTGCAGCCGTGAAATCATGCTCCTCCGCAGCCCATCCCGTGCGCCCCGAGATCCTCTTTCCCCTGTTCGCTCCGGTCACCGCCCTGCCGGGCGTCGGGCCGCGCTTTGCCAAGTTGCTGGAGCGCCTGACCGGCCCGGCGGTGGTCGATCTGCTCTGGCACCTGCCCGAGGGCATCATCGACCGCAGCTTCACGCCCAGGATCATGGAAGCGCCCCAAGGCGCCATCGCCACGATCAAGCTGCAGGTGGAGGCGCATCTGGCGCCGCGCAATCCGCGCCAGCCCTATCGCGTGCGCTGCCGCGACGAGACCGGCTTCCTCCATCTGGTCTACTTCCATGTCAAAGGCGACTGGCTGGAGAAGCTGCTGCCGGTCGGCACCACGCGCTGGGTGAGCGGCCGGGTCGAGCATTTCAACAACGAGATCCAGATCACCCATCCCGACCATGTGCTGGCGCCCGAGGAGTTCGCGCGGATGAAGCCGAACGAGCCGGTCTATGGCCTAACCGCCGGCCTGCCGCTGCGCACCGTGCAGAAAGCCGTCGACGCCGCGCTCGCCCGCCTGCCCAGGCTGCCGGAATGGCAGGAGCCGAGCCTGCTGCAGCAGCGCCATTGGCCGGGCTGGGCGCAGGCGCTCGCCGCCGCGCATGCTCCGGCCGGTCCGGCCGAGCTGCTGCCCGAGACGCCGGCGCGCCAGCGCCTTGCCTATGACGAGCTGCTCGCCAATCAGCTCGCCATCGCGTTGGTGCGCGCGCACACCAAGCGGCTGCCCGGCCGCAGCCTCAAGCCGGCCGGCAAGCTCCGGCGCAAGGTGCTGGCCGCGCTGCCTTTCTCGCTCACCGCCGCGCAGCGCCAGGCGCTCGCCGAGATCGCCGGCGACATGGCCTCGCCCGCCCGCATGCTGCGGCTGCTGCAGGGCGATGTCGGCAGCGGCAAGACCGTCGTGGCGCTGCTCGCCATGCTCGATGCGGTCGAGGCCGGGGCGCAGGCGGCGCTGATGGCGCCGACCGAGATCCTGGCGCGGCAGCATTTCGCCACGCTCGGCAGGCTCGCCGCGTCCTCGGGCGTCGAGATCGCGCTGCTCACCGGACGCGAGAAGGGACGCACGCGCGACGCCCTGCTGGAACGGCTCGCCGCCGGCAGCATCGGTATCGCCGTAGGCACCCATGCGCTCTTCCAGGAGGATGTCGTCTTCAAGGATCTGGCGCTTGCGGTCATCGACGAGCAGCATCGCTTCGGTGTCGAGCAGCGCATCGCGCTGTCCGGCAAGGGCAGCGGCGTCGATATCCTGGTGATGACCGCGACGCCGATCCCGCGCAGCCTGATGCTGACCTCCTATGGCGATCTCGACGCCTCGCGGCTGACCGAGAAGCCGGCGGGGCGCCAGCCGGTGACGACACGCACCTTGCCGCTCGATCGCCTCGACGAGGTGATCGACGCCGCCCGGCGCGCGCTCGAGGGCGGCGCCAAGATCTACTGGATCTGCCCGCTGGTCGAGGAATCGGAGCTGGTCGACCTCGCCGCCGCCGACGAGCGCGCTGCCCAGCTGCGGCAGCTGTTCGGCGAGCGCGTCGGCCTCGTCCATGGCCGCTTGAAGGGCGCGGAGAAGGACCGCGTCATGGAGGGCTTCGCCACCGGCGCCATCGACCTGCTGGTGGCGACGACGGTGGTCGAGGTCGGCGTCGACGTGCCGGAGGCGACGGTGATGGTGGTGGAGCATGCCGAGCGTTTCGGCCTCGCCCAGCTGCACCAGCTGCGCGGCCGCATCGGGCGCGGCGACCAGCCTTCCGCCTGCCTGCTGCTCTATGCCCAGCCGCTCGGCGAAACCGCCAAGGCGCGGCTCAAGATCCTGCGCGAGAGCGATGACGGTTTCCGCATCGCCGAGGAGGATCTGCGCCTGCGCGGCGCGGGCGAAGTGCTGGGGACGCGCCAGAGCGGCATGCCGGAGCTGCGGCTGGCCGATCTCGCGGTCCATGCCGATCTGCTCGCCGTGGCGCGCGACGACGCCCGCCTCGCGCTCAGCCGCGACCCCGGCCTAGAGAGCCCGCGCGGCCAGGCGCTGCGCACGCTGCTCTACCTGTTCCAGCGCGACCAGGCGGTGAGATATCTGCGCTCGGGGTGAGGCGCGCTCAGTGCCCCGCGCGCTGCTGCAGCGTGATCTCCTCCACCGCGGCCGGGCGCCGATCGGGCGGCGTGACGATGCCGGTCGAGATCACCATCTTGATCGCCTCCTCGACCGTCATCGACAGCACGACGACGTCGCTGCGCGGCACGAAGACCAGATAGCCCGAGGTCGGGTTGGGCGTCGTCGGCACATAGACGCTGACGGGGTCGGGGCCCGAGAGATCGCGCACCTCGCCTTCGGTGCGCGCGGTGATGAAGCCGATGGTCCACATGCCCTTGCGCGGAAACTCGACCAGCACCGCCTCGCGAAAGGTGTTGGATTGCTTCGCCAGCACCGTCTCGAAGATCTGCTTCACCGCTCCATAGACGCCGCGGATCACCGGCATGCGCGCCAGCACGCGCTCCGAGAGCCGCAGGAAGATCCGCCCGACATAATTCGCCGTCGCTGCGCCGATCAGGGTCAGCGCGACGATGCCAAGGACGAGGCCGACGCCCGGCACATGCAAGTATGTCGCGGGGTTGTAGCGGTCGGGGAGCAGCCAGCGCATCGCGCCGTCGATGAGATCGATGAACAGCCAGGTGAGATAGACGGTCAGCAGGATCGGGCCGGTGACCAGGATGCCGGCGAAGAAATATCCGCGCAGGCGCTCGACGAGGCGGTTGCGCGGCAGCTTGCGGGGCGGCGGAGGATCGGCGGGCGATGACAAGGGTGGGTTTTCCTGTCTCAGCGGGGGCAAAGCCGCGGGCGGATCATCGTGCGGCGCGTAACCGGGACAGGGGCGACTTTATGCCACATGACATGGGTTTGCGCCTTGCCGAGCAGCGGGATGCAGGGTCCAAGGCCGCCGGGATGCCGTTGGCGGATAGCACCAGAAAGCGCCACTCGCGCGGATGTGACTCCCTCGACCATCGATTCTCCGGCAGTGTGCTGGCTGAGCGGACGCTTGCTCTCCGTCTGCGTTTGCAGGCTGGTACCTTAGCGATGACCGGAGCCCTTCGCCAGTGACCCCCACCCTTCCCCGCCTCGCCGCCCTTGCGACGGCCGTTCCGGCCTATACGCTCGGGCAGGCAGAGGTGGCGCTCCGCGCGCAACACCTTTTCGCCGAAACCGCCTCCGCCGATGTCGAGCGGCTCATGCCCGTATTCGCCAATGCCGGCATCGAGCGCCGCTATTCCTGCGTGCCGCTCGACTGGTACGAGCACCCGCATGGCTGGACCGAGCGCAACGCCCTCTATCTCGAGCATGCGACGGCGCTGCTCGAGCGGGCGGCGCGCGACGCGCTGGACCGCGCCGGCACGACGCCGGATGCCATCGACACGGTGGTGGCGGTGTCGACCACCGGGATCGCCACGCCCGGCCTCGATGCCCGGCTGATCGGCCGGCTCGGCCTGCGCCGCGACGTCCGCCGCCTGCCCGTCTTCGGGCTGGGCTGCGCCGGCGGCGTGATCGGCTTGGCGCGCGCCGCCGACCTCGCCCGCGCCGCGCCCGGCACGCGTGTGCTGCTGCTGGTGGTGGAGCTGTGCGCCCTCTCCTTCCGCAAGAACGACGTGTCGAAGAGCAACGTGGTTGCCACCGCGCTGTTCGGCGACGGCGCCGCGGCGGCGGTGATATCGTGCGACGGCGACGGTCCCGCACTCGGCGGCGCCGGCGAATACACCTGGCCGGACTCGCTCGGCATCATGGGCTGGGACGTGGCCGAGGACGGCCTCAAGGCGGTGTTCTCGCGCGACATTCCCGGCCTGGTGCGCCGGCACATGCGCGATGTCGTCAGCGAGTTCCTGTCGCTGCATCGGCTGGCGCTCGCCGATATCGAGCATTTCATCTGTCATCCCGGCGGCGCCAAGGTGCTGAGCGCGCTCGAGGAGGCGTTCCGTATCGGCGAGGGCGCGCTTGTCGAGGGACGCGCCGTGCTGCGCGACTACGGCAACATGTCGGCGGTGACCGTCCTCTTCGTGCTCGAGCGGGCGCTTGCCGCGCGACGCCGCGGCCAGATGCTGCTCACCTCGCTCGGCCCCGGCTTCACCGCGGCCTTCCAGCTCATGCGGGCGGCGTGAGCGCGGTCTTCATCATCGTCGCCTTGGTGGCGGCGCAGCGCGTCGCGGAGCTGATCTACGGCCGGAGCAACGAAGCCGCGCTGAAGCGGCGCGGCGGCATCGAGATCGGACAGCGCCACTACCCGCTTTTCGCGCTGCTGCACGCCGCCTGGCTGGTCTCGCTGCTGCTGCTGGTGCCGGCGGGCACGCCGGTCTCGTGGCCGTTCCTGGCGCTGTTCCTGGCGCTCCAGGCGCTGCGGCTGTGGGTGATGGCCAGCCTCGGCCCCTATTGGACGACGCGCGTCATCACCCTGCCGCAGGAGCGCCTGGTGCGGCGCGGCCCCTATCGCGCGCTGCGCCACCCCAATTACGCCGTGGTCGCCGGCGAGATCGCGGTGCTGCCGCTGGTGTTCGGCGCCTGGCGGATCGCCCTGGTCTTCTCGCTGTTGAATGCGGCGCTGCTCGCCTGGCGCATCCGCCTCGAGGAGCGCGCGCTGGCGCCGCGGCGCGGCCTGGCATAGACGCCGGCGGGGCAGCGGCGAACCGCCGCCCCGCTGCCGGGATCGCCTACTTCTCGGTGAAAGCGCGGTGGAAGCTGTCGAAGATCGGCGACAGCGCATAGGCCGCCACCGTCGTCTCGCCGGTCTCGATCATCACCTGGCTCGGCATGCCCGGCACCATCTTGACCTCGTCGCCGAGCGCCGCGAGCTCCTTCTCGTCGACGCGCACTTTGGCGACGAAATAGGGCTGGTTGGTGTGCTTGTCGAGGACCCGGTCGGCGGCGACGTAGATCACCGTGGCGTCAATCGACGGCGTGCGCCGCTGGCGGTACGGCAGCAGCCGCACCTGTGCCGGCAACCCCGCATGCACGCGGTCGATATCCTCCGGCCGCACCTCGGCCTCGACCACCAGCCGGTCGGCGTCGGGCACGAGATCGAGCACCGCCTCGCCGGCGGCGATGACGCCGCCCGTCGTATGCACGCGCAGATCGGTGACCGTGCCGTTCTCCGGCGCCTTGATCTCGGTGCGCGCCAGCACGTCGGCGGCGGCCTGCGCCTGCTCCTGCAGCTCGTGCAGTTTCTTTTCCGTGTCGCGCATATCGTCGGCGATGTCCTTCTGCCGGTCGTTCTGCAGGCCGAGGAGGTCGCCCTCGGATTCGGCGATGGTCTGCCGCGCCTTGGCCATCTGCGCCGCCGTGTCGCCGCTGCGCCCTTGGATTTCCGCCAGGTTGCGCTTCAGCTCGAACAGGTGCGGCCGGCGCTCAAGCCCCTTGCCGACCAGCTCCTCGACGCTGGTGATCTCCTCCTGCAGCAGCGCGCCGCGCCTTCCCAGCGCGTCGAGCTCCGCCTGATAGCCGGCGATCTCCTGATGGACCTCGTTGATCCGCTCGCGGATCGCGGCGGCCTTGCTGTCGAGCATCGAGTGCCGCGTCTCGAAGATCTTCTGCTGGCCGCCGATCGCGGCGTCGATCGTGGGGTCGCTGCGCTGGGCCAGGAGATCGGCGGGAAAGTCGATCGCGCTGGCGCCGTCGCGCTCGGCGAGGAGGCGCGCTTCGCGCGCCCGGAGGTCTGCGACCTGCGCGGTGAGCGCCAGAAGGGTGGTGCGCGCCTTGGTATCGTCGAGCCGGACCAGCGTCTGGCCGGCGGTCACCTCGTCGCCGTCATGCACCAGGATCTGCGCGATGATGCCGCCCTCGAGATGCTGCACGGTCTTGCGGTGGGAGGCCGGCGCCACCGTGCCGGGGGCGACGGCAGCGCTCTGCAGCGGCGCGAAAGCCGCCCAGGTCCCGGCGCCGATGACGAAGATGCCGACCAGCGCCGTCCCCGCCAGCACCAGCTCGCGCATGCGCGCGAGCGGTGTCGGCGGAGCCGGCGGATGATCCGGGAGAAGGGTGATCGCGGTCATCATGCTCATGCTCCTCTCCCTCAGGCGGTCTGTTGTTGCGGTTCCGGTTGCGGTTGCGCCGGCTTGTGCATCGGCACGGCCCGGGGCCGCCCGGCATTGAGCTTGGCGATGACCTCGGCGCGGCTGCCATAGGCCTCGACACTGCCATGGCGCAGCACCAGCAGCTTGTCGGCGAGTCCGAGCACGCTCGGGCGATGGGCGATCATGACGATCGTCGTGCCCATCTCCTTGAGCGCCGCCAGAGCGTTGTGCAGCGCCTCTTCGCCCTCGTGGTCGAGGCTGGCATTGGGCTCGTCGAGCACGACGAGGCGCGGCCGGCCGAAGACCGCCCGGGCAAGGGCGATGCGCTGGCGCTGGCCGCCGGAGATCTTGATCCCGGCATCGCCGATCTCGCTGTTGTAGCCGCGCGGCAGGCGCATGATGCTCTCATGCAGCCCCACGAGCTTCGCCGCCTCGATGACGGCGGCAGGGCCCGCCTCGCCGAGGCGCGCGATGTTGTCGCGCACCGAGCCGGAGAAGAGCTCGATATCCTGCGGCAGGTAGCCGATATGGTGCGAGCCGCGGGACTCGTGCCAGACCGAGATGTCGGCGCCGTCGAGCCGCACCTTGCCGGCGGTCGGCGTCCAGGTACCGGCGATCAGCCGCGCCAGCGTCGACTTGCCCGCGGCCGAGGGGCCGATGATGCCGAGCACTTCGCCGGGCGTGAGCTCGAAGGAGACGCCGCGCAGCGTCGGCTCGTCGCCCCCGGGCGGCACGAAGACCAGGCGCTCGACGACGAGCTCGCCCTGGGGCCGCGGCAGCTCCATGCCGGGCTCCTCGTCGGGCAGCACGTCGACGAGCTCGCCGAGCCGGCGGCGGGCGAGCCGCGCCGCGACCAGCGACTTCCAGGTGCCGATCGCGGTCTCGACCGGCGCCAGCGCGCGCCCGAGCAGGAACATGCTGGCGAACATCGCGCCCGGCGACGCCTCGTGCTGGATCACCAGCCAGGCGCCGGCGCCGAGGATCCCGGTCTGCACGAAAAGCCGCGAGAATTTCGACACCGCATGGACCGTTGCGCCGCGCGTTCCCGCGACTCGGCTGGCCTCGCGCGCGCCAGCATTCTCGCGCCGCCACAGCCGCAGCACGCCCTCGGCCATGCCCATGGCGCGAATCACCTCGGCGTTGCGCATGGCCGCCTCGGCGCGCTGATGCGTCTTGGACGACGCCTTGTTGGCCTC
This sequence comes from uncultured Alphaproteobacteria bacterium, assembly GCA_963789275.1. Lineage (GTDB taxonomy): Bacteria > Pseudomonadota > Alphaproteobacteria > ATCC43930 > CGMCC-115725 > DAHUYF01. The sequence goes on along the minus strand of CAWBKF010000018.1, from coordinate 81,725 downwards.
GCCCAGCGGCTGACGGGTGATGTACTCGTTGATCAGCGCCAGGCTGATCAGCAGCAGGGCGCCGCCCAAGCCGATGACGCCGAGCACGGGATGAAGCAGGAACAGCGCGATGATGAAGATCGGCGCCCAGGGCGCGTCGAGCAGTGGCGTCACGCCCGGCCCGGTGATGAACCCCCGCACCGTGGCGAGGTCGCGCAGGCCCTGGGCCGCGCGCCCGGGATCGGCGCGCAAGGCCGCCTTGAGGGCGCCCGAGAACACGGTCGGCCCGAGCCGGTCGTCGAGCCAATTGCCGACCCGCACCAGCATCTGGGAGCGGATCGCGTCGATCAGCGCCAGCACCGCCAGCGCCAGCACGGTAATCAGGGTGAGCATCAGCAGCGTGTCGCCGCTGCGACTCGTCAGGACACGGTCGAAGACCTGCATCATGTAAAGCGGCGAGGCCAGCGTCAGCAAATTGATGGCAAGGCTGAACGCCATGATGACGCCGAAGGCGCCGCGGCAGGCGTGGAGCGCTTTCTGCACATCGTTCCTGTGCTGATTCATCATCCCATCCTTGAGAAAAAATTCGACACCTAGAGCAATTCCCCGGCCAGATCTAATGTGCTTGCCTGTGTCATTTATTGGACATCACGCCAGCGAATACTTGAGAATCTACGATTAAGGTTAATTTTCTCTAACCATCTACTTTGATTATGTTTCGAAAATAATATGTGCGCGTAAGTTGACGGGCGATCAGGCGGCGCTTACCACCGCTTAACCATTATCGTCTAGCGTCAGCGCAGGAAGAGAAGCCCGGGAGCGCCATGACCGCGCCCAACAACCCCTTGCCGACCCTGCCGTCCGGCGCCACCTCGGTCGTGGTGAGCAGCATCCGCCAGGCCGCGCGCGCGACCAATGTCGATTTCGGACTGCTGATGGCGCAGGCGCAGCAGGAGAGCGGCTTCCAGGCCGACGCCAAGGCGAGCGGCAGCAGCGCCACCGGCCTCTACCAGTTCATCGACAGCACCTGGCTCGGCCTGGTGCAGCGCTTCGGCGCCAAATACGGCGTCGGCGCGCTGGCGCAGCAGGTCACCAGCGACGCCAGCGGCCGGGCGAGCGTTGCCGATCCCGCGACGCGCCAGCAGATCCTCGACCTGCGCAAAGATCCCCGCCTCTCCTCCGCGCTGGCGGCGGAATATGCGCGGCAGAACAAGACCGAGCTCGAGCAGGCGCTGGGCCGCCCGGCGGGCAATGCCGATCTCTACATGGCGCATTTCCTCGGCGCCGGCGGCGCCACCACCTTCCTCAAGGCGGTGGCGAGCGGCGGTGCGACCCCCGGCGCAGCCCTCCTGCCCGAGGCGGCGGCCGCCAATCGCGCCGCCTTTTATGACGCCGGCGGCCACCCGCTCAGCGTGGCGCAGATCTACCAATCCTTCGCGAGCAAGATCGGGCAGCAGGCAACCGAGCTCGCCGCCAGCGCCGGGCCCGGCCCGATCGCGGCGCTCGGCGGCGGATCGGACGTCCCGGCGCTGATCCGCGGCCTCACCTTCGACGGCCGCCAGCTCGCCTCGCCGATGGCGGCGATGCTCAACCTCTTCGCGCTCTCCGCCATCAAGCTGATCGGCAGCCCGTCGACGCCATCGGCCTCGACGCTGCTGCCGGGCTTGCAGCCGCTTTAGGCGGCGGCCTTCGGCTCTGCCTCCTCCTGCTTCCTCCAACCGGACCCGCTCGGGGCGGCTCTTCATGTCCAGCAGATGACGCAGCATGTCGCGGCCGCGCGACAGCCGCGAGCGCACGGTGCCGACCGGCACGTCGAGCACCGCCGCCACCTCCTCGTAGCGCATGCCCTCGAGGCCGACGAGGAGCAGCACCTGGCACTGCTCCTCCGGCAGCTTGGCCATGGCGCGGTCGAGGTCGCGCAGCTGCAGCGCCGCGCCCTGCGTCGACGGCACGGTCAGGAGCGGTGCCATGTCCTCGACCGGAATGTTGATGCCTTCGCGCACCGCACGGCGGACGTCATTGACATGCTGATTGTGGAGAATGGTGAAGAGCCAGGCGCGCAGATCGGTGCCGGGCTGCCAAAGATGCGATTTGGCCAAGGCGCGCAACAGACAGCTCTGGACCAGATCGTCGGCGCGGGTGGCATCACGGGTGAGCGCTCGTGCATACCGGCGCAGACGCGGAATCTCGTGCTCGAGAAGGCTGCCAAAATTGCTCATCGGTCATTCCCTCGTTGTTGTTGTCGCGAACGAGCCGTCCGTTCCCAAGCCAGACCATAAGCGATGCATGTAACTCCCTGATGTACTGGGAATGACTTTGTGTAAAATCTTGTAACCTGATTTAGGCACAGGCGCGGTCGCCGGGCATTGGCCGAGATCACGCGGATATCGAATTCCGGCCTGATTAGTCTTGTATGCATCTGCGCCATTATTGACACGGGACGAATTCAACCTGGGGCCTCGGCGCGCGACGCCGCAACGGCTCATTGTGACAGTCGGAGGCCCGATCGCCCGCGGTGCAGGCCGTCAGGCGCCACGGCGTTTTTCCCCGGTTTTATGGGCGGACAATGCATTTTGCTGCGGCGCAACAGTAGCGGCGGCGGCGAAGCTCGTTTAAGGTCTCGATTCCCGGCCGAGCCGATCTCGCGCCAGTCGAATTTCCGGAGGGGGACCATCACCATGCCGATCTTTTCCCGTCGTTCTATCCTTCACGGGCTAGGGGCGAGCGCGGCCGCGGCGCCGCTGGCCAGTCTCTGGCGACCCGGCGCCGCGCTGGCGCAAAGCGCGAAGACGCTTACGATCGCTTACAATGTGAATCTTCCGTCGTGGGACCCGACGGTCGGCCTGTCGGCGGTGAACCCGACCATCCAGTCGATCTACAAGACCGTCTTCGACCAGTATGTCGACCAGACCCCGAACCTCGGCTTCAAGCCGGGGCTGCTGACCAAATGGGGCTGGAACGACGACAAGACCAAGATCTCGATGACCGTGCGCGACGGCGCGTTCTGGCATGACGGCACGCCGGTGACGGCCGCGGACGTGGTCTGGTCGCTGCAGCGCGCCGGCGACGAGAAGAGCGGCAATCCCATCCAGTTCGTCTGGTCGAAGATCGGCAATTTCAGGGTCGACGGCATGACCGTCACCGCCGACGTCAAGGAATTCGAGCCGGTGCTGTTCAAATGGATGGCGTTCCTCACCGGCTATGTCCTGCCGCAGAAAGCCTATGAGAAGGCCGGCGCGGAAGGCTTCGAGAAGCACCCGATCGGCTCGGGCCCGTACATGGTCGAGGAATTCGACCGCAACTCCTTCGTGCGTCTCAAGGCTTTCCCGAAATACTGGGGCCCCAAGCCCGCCTTCGAGAACGTCATCTTCAAATTCGTCACCGACCCCACCAGCCGCGTCGCCGAGGTGGAGAGCGGCTCCTCCGACCTCACGCTCGAGATCCCCTACGAGGAATACGACCGGCTGCGGCAGAAGCCCGGGCTCGCCGGCGTGACCACGCCGGTCTCCGACATCGCCATGATCTTCATCACCAACAAGGAGCCGATGCTCGACGAGAAGCTGCGGCTGGCGCTCCATCATGCCATCGACAAGAAGGCGATCGTCGCCAAGCTGCTGCGCGGCTATGGCGTGCCGATCGACACGCTCGAGGCGCCGCAATATGCCGCCTTCGACCCCAGCATCAAGGTCGGCTACGACCTCGAGAAGGCGAAGAAGCTGATGGCCGAGGCCGGCTACTCGCCGCAGAAGCCCGCCAAGTTCACCATCCAGACGACGCGCGGCTTCAAGCCCAAGGATTACGAGATGATCCAGGCGATCGTCGGCATGTGGCGGCGCATCGGCGCCGAGGCCGACATCGAGGTCTACGAGATCGCCAAGCATTTCGAGCTGCGCGCGCAGCACAAGCTGGCGCCGGCCGCCTTCTACAATTGGGGCAACTCGATCGGCGATCCCTCGACCTCGACCGGCTTCGCCATGTTCGGGCCGTCGCCGCATTCGGCCTGGAAGACCGCCGATGTCGACGCCATGATCGGACCGCTCTGGGGCGAGAAGGACGAGGCCAAGCGCATCGCCGGCTGGAAGGCGGTCGACCGCTACATCGCCGTGCACGGGCTGGTGATCCCGCTGCTGCAATACGTGCAGCCGATCGTCTACCGCAAGGGCCTCAAGGTCACGCCGTACGTCGCCGGCTTCATCTTGCCGCAGACCATCACGGGGACATGACGCGCCGGATGCGACGGCCGCGGCCGGCGATCCCGGCCCGGCCGGCGCGCCTTTCACCGCTTGCGGATCGGTCGCGGTGTCGTTCGCCTATCTGATCCGGCGGCTGCTGATGGCGATCCCGACCTTGCTCGGAATCGCCATCGTCGTGTTTGTCCTGCTGCGCGTCGTGCCCGGCGATCCCATCTCGATGATGATCCCCCCGGGCGCGCATGAGGAGGACATCGCGAGGCTGCGCGCGCTTTACGGCCTCGACCAGCCCATCCTGGTGCAGATGCTGCGCTGGTTCGGCGACATGCTGCATGGCCGCTTCGGCACCTCGATCAGCCTGCGCCAGCCGGTGCTGGAGCTGATCCTCGGCCGCTTCCCGGCGACGCTCGAGCTGGCGCTGGCGGCGCTGGCGTTGGCGACGACGCTCGGCCTGCTGCTCGGCGTCGCCGCCGTCTATTGGCGCGGGCGCTGGCCCGAGACGCTGGTCGACGGCATCTCCGGCCTCGCCATGGCGATCCCGGATTTCCTCTGGGGCCTGCTGTTCATCCTCGGCCTCGGCGTGCTGCTGCCGGTGCTGCCGATCTCCGGCCGGCTCGATCCGCGGCTCGAGACCGACTTCCACACCGAATTCTATCTCGCCGAGAGCCTGCTGCGCGGCCAGTTCGCGGTCATGGGATCGCTGCTGGCGCATCTGCTGCTGCCGGCGGTGGCGCTGGCGCTGCCGCTGACCGCGGCGCTGGCGCGCATCCTCAAAAGCGCGCTCGGCGAGGTGATGGGCCAGGACTATATCCTGATGGCGCGGGCCCGCGGTTTCGGCAAGGCGCGCATCATCTTGCGCGAGGCGCTGCTGAACGCGCTGGTGCCGACGGTGACGCTGAGCGGCGTGCAGTTCACCTTCCTGCTCGGCGGCACGGTGCTGGTCGAGCGCATCTTCAGCTATCCCGGCATCGGCAACCTCGCCATCGGCGCGGTGGTCGATCGCGACCTGCCGCTGATCCAGGGTGTCGTGCTCACCTTCGCGGTGCTGTTCATCGCGCTCAACCTGATGATCGACATGACCTATGTGCTGCTGAACCCGCGCGTGCGGCATGGCTGAGCGCGGGGCGCCGCCGCCCTGGCGCAACCGGCGGGTACGCTTCGGCGGCTTCGTGCTGCTGCTGCTGATCGTGCTGGCGCTCGCGGCGCCGCTCATCGCGCCGCATGATCCCTTGGAGCAGAACCTGCTGTCCTCCTTCCAGCCGCCCTTCTGGCGCGACGGCGCCGATCCGAGCTTCCTTCTCGGCACCGACAGCCTCGGCCGCGACATCCTCTCGCGCCTGATCTATGGCGCGCGCGTGGCGCTCACGGTCGCGGTGGTCGCGGCCAGCCTCGCCGGCCTGCTCGGCACCGCGCTCGGCCTGCTCGCGGGCTATTTCCGCGGCCCCGTCGATGCCGTGATCTCGCGGCTGGTCGATGTCTGGATGTCGTTCCCGCCGGTGCTGCTGTCGGTGGTGCTGGCGGCGGTGGTCGGCGCCGGCCTCAAGGCGGTCATCCTCGCCATCATCTTCGTCGATTGGACGCGCTTTTGCCGCATCGTCCGCGCCGAGGTGCTGGTGCAGCGCGAGCAGGATTACGTCGCCGCCGCCGTGACCATCGGCCTCGGCCGCGCGCGCGTGCTCGGCACCGAGATCCTGCCCAACCTGGTGCCGACGCTGCTCGTGCTGTTCAGCCTGGAGATGGGCATCGCCGTCATCGTCGAGGCGATCCTCAGCTTCGTCGGGCTCAGCGTCTCCTCGGACGCGCCCACCTGGGGCGGGCTCATCCAGGAGGGCCGCCTCTACATCAACCAGGCCTGGTGGATGATGGCGCTGCCGATGCTGTGCATCATCGTCACCGTGCTGGGGTTCAACGCGCTCGGCGACGGGCTGCGCGAGACCCTCGATCCGGTGCTGCGGCGATGAGCGCGCTGCTGGAGATCGAGGATCTCACGCTCGAGCTCGCCGGTCGCGGCCGCGCGGTGCCGATCCTGCGCGGCGTCAGCCTGACGCTCGCCGCCGGCACGGTGCTGGGCCTCGTCGGCGAGAGCGGCGCCGGCAAGACCATGGTGGGGAAGGCGGTACTGGGCCTCCAGCCGGAGCGCGCGCGGATCAGCGGCGGCGCCATCCGCTTTGCCGGCCGCGACATCGCTCATCTCGGCGCCGAAGATCGCCGCGCGCTGCTCGGCCGCGGCATGGCACTCATCCCGCAGGACCCGATGAGCGCGCTCAACCCGGTGATGCGCATCGGGCGGCAGATGCTGGACGTGATCTGCTTCCACCTCGGCCTCGATCACGGAGCGGCGCGCGAGCGCGCCTTGGCTTTGCTCGCCGCCGTCCATATCCGCGAGCCCGAGCGCGTGCTGCGCCAGTATCCGCACGAGCTCTCCGGCGGCATGCGCCAGCGTGTGCTGATCGCCATCGCGTTTGCCTGCCGGCCGCAGCTCATCGTCGCCGACGAGCCGACCACGGCGCTCGACGTCACCGTGCAGCGCCAGATCCTGCGGCTGGTGAAGGAGCTGCAATCGACCGCCGGCACCGCGCTGCTGTTCATCACCCATGATCTCGGCGTCGTCGCCAAGATCTGCGACCGCGTCGCCGTCATGCATGCCGGGCGCATCGTCGAGGCGGCGGATGTCGCCGAGGTCTTCGCCCGGCCGCGCCACGACTACACCAAGGCGCTCTTCGCCGCGACGCCACGCTACGACCGGCCGGCCGAGGCGCTGGTGCCGGTGCCGGCGGCGTCTGACCGAGCGCCTCCTCGCCGAGGCGGCGGCCTATGATGCAGCGCGGCGCCGCCATGCTTGAGGTGCGCGGCCTCGGCCTGTCGCTGCCCAACCGCGCCGCGCAGCGGCCGTTCCGGCGCGCGCCGCTGATCGATATCCTGCGCGGCATCGATCTCGACATCGGCCGCGGCGAGGCGGTGGCGGTGGTCGGCGAGAGCGGCTCGGGCAAGACCTCGCTCGGCCGCACGCTGCTTCGCCTGCTGCGGCCGACCGCCGGCTCGATCCGCTTCGAGGGCCGCGACATCACCGCGCTCGGCGAGGCGGCGCTCCGGCCGCTGCGCGCCCGCTTCCAGATGATCTTCCAGGACCCGCTCTCGGCGCTGAACCCGCGCCGGCGCGTCGCCGACAGCATCGCCCAGCCGCTGCTCGCCTTCGGCCGCATCGGCGACCGCCGCGCCGGACGGCAGCGCGCGTCGGCGCTGCTCGAGCGGGTGGGGCTGCCGCCGGCGCTCGGCCTGCGCTATCCGCACGAGCTCTCCGGCGGCCAGCGCCAGCGCGTCGGCATCGCCCGCGCGATCGCGCTCGAGCCGGCGCTGGTGGTGGCCGACGAGATCGTCTCCGGCCTCGATGCCTCGTCCCAGGCGCAGATCCTGACGCTGCTGCGCGATCTGCGCGGCGATCTCGGCATCTCGCTGATCTTCATCAGCCACGATCTCTCGGTGGTGCGGGTGCTGTGCGAGCGCGTGCTGGTGCTGGCGCATGGCAGCGTCGTCGAGGCCGGCGCCACCGCCGAGATTTTCGCCGCGCCGCGCGCCGCCTATACGCGCGCATTGCTTGACGCCGTGCCCTTGCCTATCGTCGATCCCGGCTGGATCGAGCGGGTCAGCGTCGACGAGGCCGATCCACAGGACGACAGAGGGGGACCAGGCATGAAAATCGCAGGCTGCACCGCGTTGGTCACCGGCGCCAATCGCGGCATCGGCACCGCCTATGTCGCGGCGCTGCTGGCGGGGGGCGCGCGCAAGGTCTACGCCACCGCGCGGCGCGTCGACGCGCTTGCCGATCTCGCCAAGGCGCATCCCGGCAAGGTCGAGGTGCTGGCGCTCGATATCACCGATGCCGCCGCGGTCGCCGCCGCGGCCAGGCGCTGCGGCGATGTCAGCCTGCTGATCAACAATGCCGGCATCAACCAGCTCCGCGGCCTCCTGGCGGCGCCGGATCTCGCCGCCGCGCGGGCGGAGATGGAGACGAATTATTTCGGCACGCTCGCCATGTGCCGGGCCTTTGCGCCGGTGCTGAGCGCCAATGGCGGCGGCGCCATCATCAACATGCTGTCGATCCTGTCGCGGGTGAACCTGCCGCTGATGGGCTCGCTCTGCGCCTCCAAGGCGGCCAGCCTCAGCCTGACCCAGGGGGTGCGCGCCGAGCTTGCCAAGCAGGGCACGCAGGTGATCGCGGTGATGCCCGGCGCGGTCGATACCGACATGTCGCGCGACTTCCCGCCGCCGAAGCTCCCGCCGGCCGAGGTCGCGGCGGCGGCGCTCGCGGCGCTCGAGCAAGGCGTCGAGGAGGTCTATCCCGGCGACATGGCAGCCGGAGTCGCCCAGGGCTTGGCCGCCGACCCCAAAGCGGTGGAAAAGCAATTCGCGGGATATTTGCCGGGGTAACTCGAGCGTGGCCTGCGCGGTTGACCCCCGCACGGGCGATGCCTATTGTCCGCGGTCCTCTCCTCGAGCCCGTAGCTCAGCCGGTAGAGCACTTGACTTTTAATCAAGGGGTCATGGGTTCGAATCCCATCGGGCTCACCATTTTCTAGGTAGCAAACTCGCGCCACAACCGTTGACAGGGTGCTCTCGCCTCTGGCTAAATTAATCGGCGAACCAGCCAGAGGTAGGCAAATGAAGCTCCTTCAATTTTGCTTTCTATCGGCCGCATCTGTCCTGCTCGCCGCAGGCGCGCACGCGGGAGAGGCGGTCATTCTTGGGTCAACTCATGCCGGCGGGCCGATCAGCGCGGGCGCAACCATCACTGTTCTGGAGCCGTCGGCCAACGTACATGGCGCGACGCTGACAACCACGGTCTTTCAGACATCAGCAGCCGAAGTCGCGAACATCTTGACCGCTCCAGACGGCTACGTGATTTACGAGCTCTTTAATCCCAATGCAGCCGCTGCCGGCAATCTGCCCTTCCCAGTCTACTTGCCACCCGGCGTGGGCTTCTCGGTCCAGGCCAATGTTCAGACCAGCTACTGGGCGACCTACGACGTCACGCAGTAAAGCTTGAGCATGGTCGCGACGGCACGACCGGAGCGATTGGCTTCCAACAGTGGCGCTGCCAAGCGATGCGATTGTCTGTTGCAGCGCACAGGCGTACGTAGACAGATGCAGCGCGGCGCGGGCCGCACTGCATCTGTTGCGGAAACAGAATGGGATTTTTGCGATCTTATGCGGAAAAATTCACTGCGTTGCGCCGCGATCCCTGTCGCTAGTGCTTTACGAAGGCGCGCTTATCTTGCATGCTAGGCGCGATCAATGAATTAACCTCTATACAGGGGGGTTTTTGATGGCGCGAACAGGATCTAAATCGAAGTCGAAGCGGTCTAAGAGCAGCAAGGCGAAGAAACCGGTGAAGCGGCGCAGCGCCGCGGCGCGCGCCGGCGCCCGCAAGGGCAAGACGGCGAAGCGCAAGACCGCCGCCAAGCGCACGAGCGCCGCGAAGAAGAAGGCCGCGCCGAAGAAGGCGCGCAAAGCCGCACCGAAGAAAGTCGCGAAAAAGGTCGCGAAAAAGAAGACGGCGCCGAAGAAGGTCGCGGTGGCGACGCCGGCGCCGAAGCCCACCCCCGCGCCGCTCGCGGCCGCGCGGCCGGCGGCGCCTCCGCCGCCCCGTCCGGCACCGCCGCCCGCCCCGCCACCGCGCCCGCCGGTCACCGCCGCGGCACCTGCGCCCCGCCCGGTTCCGCCGCCGCCGCCGAAGCCGCCGGCGCCGCCCGCACCCGCGCCGATGACGCATGGCAGCTCGCATACCCCGCCGAAGCCGCCGGAAACCACGCCGCCGTCGCCGCCGAAGCCGCCGGGATCGAGCTGGGGCGGATCAGGCTCCTCCGGCATCTAAGGATCGACCCCACCTCTCACCCGCCGCCGCAGACCCCTGCGGCGGCGGTTTTTCTGTGCCGGCGCGGCGCCGCGGTCACGCTACCGTGCATGGAGCCGCGGCCGCGGGCGAGGCATCATCGAGCGTCGTTGTCGCTCTCGGGATGGAGGCCCTCCATGCGAACTCGCCGCGATCCTGCTGCTGATGCTGCCGGCCTTGCTCCTGGCCGCCTGTCGCCAAAACCCGGGCGACGCCGCTACCCCGTCCGCCCTCTACCACCCGGCGGATACGATGCGGTTCGGCGGCGGCGGGGTGGCGGTGGCGGAATGTAAGCGGCTATTCCGCCGCTTCGCGCCGCGGCCGGGCAAGGCGCGCGCCGGGCCAGAGATCGGCGCGCGAGCGCTCATATTGCGGCGGCATGGCGGCCTTGGCGCCGAGCGCCTCGGCGGCATGCCACACCCAATGGGGATCGTCGAGAAAGGCCCGCGCCATCGCCACCAGATCGGCCTGGCCCGACGCGACGACCGCTTCGGCCTGGCGCGGCTCGGCGACGAGCCCCACCGCGCGGGTGGTGATGCCGGTATCACGCCGCACCCGCTCGGCGAGTCCCAGCTGATAGCCCGGGCCGACCGGGATCGGCGCCTTGGGGACGATGCCGCCGCTCGAGACGCAGACGTAATCGCAGCCCGCGGCTTTCATCGCGCGCGCGAAGACCACCGCATCCTCGATGCCGAACCCGCCTTCGAGCCAGTCGGTGCCGGTGATGCGCGCGCCCAGCGGCCTCTCCGCGGGCCAAGCGGCGCGCACCGCCGCGGCGATGCGCAGCGGCAGGCGCATGCGGTTCTCCAGGCTGCCGCCATAGGCATCGGTGCGGCGGTTGGCGATGGGCGACAGGAATTCGTGCAGGAGATAGCCATGGGCGCAATGCAGCTCGACCAGGTCGAGGCCGAGCCGCGCCGCGCGCCGCGTCGCTGCGACGAAGCTCTCGGCCAGGCGATCGAGCGTCGCCGCCTCCAGCGCCGCCGGCGCGGGCCAGCCGTCATCGAGCGCCAGCGCCGAAGGCGCCAGGGTCTGCCAGGCGCCTTCCGCCGGAGCGAGCGCGCGGATGCCCTGCCACGGCACCGTCGCCGAGCCCTTGCGGCCGGCATGGGCGAGCTGGATGCCGAGCGGCGTGTTGCCGAAACGGCGGCAGGCGGCGATGACCCGCGCCAGCGCCGCCTCGTTGGCGTCGCTGTAGAGCCCGAGGCAGCCGAGCGTGATGCGCCCCGCCGCCTCGACCGCGGTGGCCTCGATCATCAACAGCCCGGCGCCGCCCAGCGCCAGCGAGCCCAGATGCAGCAGATGCCAGTCATTGGCGCTGCCGTCCTCGGCGCTGTACTGGCACATCGGCGAGACCACGATGCGGTTGGCCAGCGTCAATTGGCTGAGCGCGATCGGCGTGAACAGCGGGCTCGGCATGTCTGGTTCATCCCCTTGGCTGGGCGCCACTCTATCGTCGCCCACGCCGGCGCCGCAACGCCGCCGCCGGAGAGGCAGGAATTCGCAAAAGGAGGGGCTCTCGGCGGCGGTAACTGCCCGCCGAGGCGCCCCGCCTGCAGCTTTGGAGGAAAAGGGATGCAGGCGGGGCTGACCCAGGGGTCTTCGCCCGCCAAGGGGGTTGAGCGGGCGGTGCGGCAGAGCCGCTGACGCCATTACTGCGCGGCGCGAGCGGCGAGCCAAGTTAAACCTTTGTCATTTCGCCGGGGCCCGCCAGGCCCGCGGAAACCGCATCATGCCGGGGCTGCGGATCAACCTGCACTATATTGAATTTGAATTATAATTGGCGGTTTCTCCGCCGGCTCCCGCAGAGGCCGCGCCCGGGCTCCCCGGCGGGCGAAATCGGCACTGAGCACCGCCGGCCGCGGCGGCGTTTCATGGCATATAGGCGCCGCCGTTGACGTGGATCGTCTGGCCGGTGATGAAGCGCGCCGCCGGCCCCGCGAGATAGCGCACCATGGCGGCGATCTCGGCGACGGTGCCGAGGCGTCCGAGCAGCGCCGGGTTGGCCGCATGCGCCGACGGCGTGTGGCTGCGCGGCGTGTCGATGAGCCCGGGGACGACGCAATTGGCGGTGATGCGATCGGAGGCGAGTTCGCGGGCGAGGCCCTTGGTGAGGCCGACCAGCCCTGCCTTGCCGGCGGCGACATGCACGCGATCGGCGCCGCCGACATGGCCGGTCATGCCGCCGATGCTGATGATGGCGCCCTCGCCGCCGCGGCGCAGATGCGGCAGCGCCGCCTTGGCGCAGAGGAAAGGCGCCTCGAGGATCAGCGCGAGTACGGCGCGGTAATCGGCAAGGCTCAGCGCCTCGAGCTTCTGTGCCGGCCGGAGCGCCGCATTGTTGACGAGGATGTCGAGCCGGCCGAAGCGCTCGACGCTGCGCTCGACCATCGCCGCCACCGCCGCCTCATCGGTGACATCGGCGAGCGCCGCCATCGCCGTGCCCCCCGCCGCCTCGATCTCCCGCGCCACGGATTCTGCCGCCTCGCGCGAGCGCCGGGTGTTCACCACCACCGCGGCGCCGCCGGCCGCGAGGTCCAGCGCGATGGCGCGGCCGATATTGCGCGACCCGCCGGTGACCAGCGCCACCTTGCCGGCCAGTTCCCGTCCCTGCTGCACGACCTTCCCCCTGCCCGCTCTCGACGCGCGAGCATGCCGGGCGAGGCGCCGGGTGGCAATGCCGATGGGGAGAGGTCAGGACAACAGGACGGCCATGACGCACATGGCGGCGCCGGCAGCCAGCGTCAGCCAGGAAAGCCATTTGGCTTGGATCCGCGAAAGCACGCGCTTAGGCTCGCTGGACATTCATCACCGGCTGAAAACCTAGTCTACCCCCGGTCATAGGGAGCGCCGCGCCGATCCATCCCCGCTGAGGCGGTCGCACCTCGTCTGGCGTGCGTCTTACGGATTGGCCAGCAGCTGGATCAGGCTCGACGTGTCCCAGCGCTTGCCGCCGCGCTCCTGGACGCGCTGATAGAACTGATCGACCAGCGCCGTCACCGGCAGCGCCGCCTGGTTGCGCCGCGCCTCGGCGAGGCAGATGGCGAGGTCCTTGCGCATCCAGTCGACGGCAAAACCGAAATCGAACTTGCCGTCGACCATGGTGTGCGCGCGGTTCTCCATTTGCCAGGATTGCGCCGCGCCCTTGGAAATGGTCTCGACCACGAGCTTGGGATCGAGCCCGGCGCGCATCGCGAAATTGAGCCCTTCGGAGAGCGCCTGCACCAAGCCTGCGATGCAGATCTGGTTCACCATCTTGGTGAGCTGGCCGTTGCCGGCCGGGCCCATCAACGTCACCGCGCGGCCATAATGCGCCATCACCGGCTGCGCCTTGGCGAACACCGACGGCGCGCCGCCGACCATGATGGTGAGCTTGCCATTAACCGCGCCCGCCTGGCCGCCCGACACCGGCGCGTCGAGGAAGCCCAACCCCTTCTGCTGCGCCAGCGCCGCCATCTCGCGCGCCACCTCGGCCGAGGCGGTGGTGTGATCGGCGAGGATGGCGCCGCGCGTCATGCCGGCGAAGGCGCCGTCCGCTCCCGCGAGCACCGCGCGCACATCATCGTCATTGCCGACGCAGCAGAAGACGATCTCGGCGCCCTCCGCCGCCGCGGCCGGCGTCGGGCGATGTGCGCCGCCATATTCCTTCGCCCACTCCGCCGCCTTGGCGGCGGTGCGGTTATAGACGGTGAGCTGATGGCCCGCCTTGGCGAGATGCCCCGCCATCGGATAGCCCATCACGCCCAGTCCCAGGAACGCCAGCTTCATCATCGCCTCCCGCGGATTTACGCGCCATGCTAGCGGGGATTCCAAGGGTGGCAACCCTGGCTGGCTCGACGCCATCGCCGGCGCCTCGACATGCCGGCATTTCACACAACATTGGGGATGGCAGACGCGGCAATAAGCTTTGCCGCAGCCGGCACAGGCGGCGAGGCCGGCGGGGCCGACGATGTGCAACGCGTCGTCGCACACCAGGCGGACACGATCGGCGGCGTGGCTGAACACGCAAGGCAGCGGCTCCAACCGGCGGGCCAGCGGGTTCCAATCCATGTGAACGGCGCGCTCGCCCTTGCGCCGTCGGATAAGCAGCTCGAGCCGCTGCACCGGCATGACAAGCTCGAGCGTCTGCACCCATTGCGCCGTGACCCTGAGCGCGTATTTGCGGCCGAGATCGTCGAGCCGGGCGCGGTATTCACGCTGGATCGCCTCGGCGCGCTGCCGCTCGCGCTGGCGCCTGTCATCGCCCTCGGGCAGCGCCACCAGGCGGCGGGCGGCGTCTTGGAACAGCCGCTCGTGATAATCGTGCAGGCGCGTCTGGTCGCGCGCCAGGCGCCGCTGCAAGCTCGCGGCGAAAGGTGCGATCTGGCGCTCGAGCCGCGAGCGCAACGCCCGGTTCACGACATCGAGGGTGCGCCGCCGATCCCACGGAAGCGGGAGATCTGCGCCATCCGGCAGGCTTGCCTCCGCCTCCGTGTCCAGGCGCGACAACAGCTTTTCCAGCACGCCGTCCAGCACCGCTCCGGTCGCGGCATTGACGCCGAGCTTCAGCACCCCCTCGCGCTTCTCGTCGGACAGCGCGGTGAAGCGGAAATCGAAAATCATGTAGCGCGTCCAAGCCGCGCTCACGCCGCGCAGCCGATAGGTCGCATTGGGGAGCGCCAGTTCGTGGTCCAGCATGCGCTCGACGCCGGCTAGCGGAGGATTGGCCGGATGCAGCACGCGTCGCAGCCACTTTCCGCGCTCGCCGATCGTGCGGGCGAAGCGTTCCAGCCAATCGGCCTCGATGCCGACCCGCTGCGCTCCCTGCGGCAGCGTACCTCCGAAACCGAGACGGCAGAGGTCGGGAATGCCCATCGCCTTTTGCACGTGCGGCGGCGCGAGCACGTCGAGCCCGTCGGGCTCGATCGGCTCGACGAGCGCCCCTTCGCGCCCGAGCAGATCGGCGGCGAAGGCCTGGAGCCGGTTCATCTCAGGCCGTCTCCAGCCCGTCGCCGAACAGCGCGTCGTCGAGCTGCTTCACGTCGTCATAAGCGCGGCGCGCCGCGGTCAACCGCTCCTCCAACGCCGCGAAGGCAAGTTGCGGCGCGTCGGTCGTGCTCTGCAGCCAGGCCTCGAGCACAAGCGTCGAGAAGTCCTTCTCCTCGTCGATCTCGCCGAGGATGGCGCCGACCTCGCCGACCACCAGCTCGAACATGTTGATCTTCTCGTCGAGAATGCGCAGGACCTCATCCTCGATCGTGCCGCTCGTCACCAGGTTGAAGATGAAGACCTCCCGCGTCTGGCCGATCCGGTCGATCCGGCCGATGCGCTGCTCGATGGCCATCGGATTCCACGGGATGTCGAAATTGATGAGCGTATTGCAGAACTGCAGATTGCGCCCCTCGCCGCCGGACTCGCCGCACAGCAGCACCGATACGCCGTCGCGGAAGGCCTCGACCGCGGCATCCTTTTCCGGGCCGGTCATGCTGCCGTCGCACCGCGCCAGCGCGATGCCGCTCCGCTGCAACAGCTCCGCGAGATGATCGAGGCTATCGCGGTGGTGGACGAAAACCATCTTCTTCTCGCCGGGATTGCGCGCCAGCAGCGTGCACAGCGCGGCCTGCTTCGCGCCGGCGGTGATCGCCTCGTAGCGCTCCTGCAAGTGCGCCAACGCTCGTCCCGCGGCTGGCGCGCGGCGAACCTCGCGATCGCCGCGGCGGCTGCGGCCGGTGACGATCCCGCAGCCCCGAGCAGGTGCTGGAGCGACAGCCTGTGCCGCCCGTCCGCGCCGAGCTCCCGCGCCAGCGCCGTCAGCTCCCTATAGCATCGCGCCTCGGCCTCGCTCGGCTGCGCGCGTGAGGTGGAGGCGTGCCTCGCCGGCAGGCTCAGCCCGGCGAGCGCCCGCGTGTTGCGCACCATGACGCCGCGCATAAGGTCGCGCAGCCGATCGGAATTCACCGGTTCGCGCGGCTTGCCGGGCGTGACATAGGCCGCCCTGAACTCCTTTTGCGTCTTGAAGATGCCAGGCTGCAGCAGCGTCAGGAGATGGTAGAGCTCGAGCAGGCCATTCTGCACCGGGGTTGCCGACAACAGCAGCAGGAACCGCTTTTGCAGGCGATCGACCAGGCGATAGCCGGCGCTTGCGGGATCGCGGATGTGATGCGCCTCGTCCACGACCACCACGTCGTAGGACATGCCGGCCAACAGCGCCGCATGCTCCTTGCGGCGCGCGGCGGCGATCGAGGCGATGATGCGGGGCTGTGCCCAGAACCGAGCGGGATCCTCGCGCAGCAGCGCATCGTGGCCGGTCGCGCAATCGATGCCGAACTTGGCGGCCATCTCATCGCGCCATTGCCCGACCAGCGCAGCCGGCGTCAGGATCAGCAGCCGCTCCGCCATCCCGCGCAGCATGTATTCCTTGACCACCATGCCGGCTTCGATGGTCTTGCCCAGCCCGACCTCGTCGGCGAGCAGGACGCGGCCGCGGAACTCCTTCAGCACCTTGCGCACGGTCTCGATCTGATACCAATGCGCCTCGACGCCGCGCAGCCCCGGCAGGCATAGCAACTCGTCGAAGCCCTGCAGC
Organism: uncultured Alphaproteobacteria bacterium; assembly: GCA_963789275.1. Lineage (GTDB taxonomy): Bacteria > Pseudomonadota > Alphaproteobacteria > ATCC43930 > CGMCC-115725 > DAHUYF01. The sequence goes on along the minus strand of CAWBKF010000018.1, from coordinate 65,101 downwards.
AGCCCGAGCTGCTCCAGCTCCGCACGCAGACGAAACCATTCGGGGTCGGCGCTATCTCCCTCGGTCAGCAGCGCCTGCGGATTGACGAACTCGAACTGCATCTCGATCCCGGTGTCGAGTCGCGGTAATCGCGGCAACGGCGCCGCCGCTGCCGGCGCGGGCGCCGGCGGAGACGAGCGCGGCGGGGCGCGCTTGGGCATGCTCCGCGGTCGCGCCGCGACCTTGCGCACGCGCTTGTGCTCGCGCTCGGTTCGCGCGAACCACTCGCGCAGCCAGTCTGCCATTTCCGGGCAGCCGACAAAGCAGCTCATCGCCGCCCACGGCGTCGTCAGATAGTTTTGCTCCAGCAGGCCCCACGCCAGGCTTATCTTGCCTTGCTGCTGCAGCGCGATGGCGCTGAGCAGAGTGGTGTCCCTGACCGGCTCGTAGCGCTTGTGAAACCGCTTGAGAAAGGCTTGCGCCCGGACAGGAAGCCCCGTCATCAGCGCGGCGAGCGCCGCCAGCAGCAACAGCTCCGCATCGCCCGGACAGGCACGCAGCCCTTCCTCCGCGATCGCCGCCGCCGCTTCCGCGCGCTCTGCCAGAGCCGCGCGCAATCGGCCGACATAGACCTTCCGCTTGTCCGCCTCCAGCGGCGGCTCGATCTCGTCAGCTCCCAGACCCGGCAGCCGGATTTGCGTCGCAATCCCTGCACCGTCACGATCGGAGGCCATCGCTGCTCCCCGTTGCATCTTAAGAATTAGATCGCAACCGCACCAAAGACGCAACAGCTTGTATGCACCGTGCTCACGCAATCAATATATTGCGTGAAAATCTCGCGCGATGGCCTTGGCACGTTTGATAAATTCTTGCCCGCTCTTCCCCCGCGCGCGGTCAATCCGGTTGACACCGACCCTGTGTGCGCCGAGGATCGCCGTCGTGCGTCGCATCGTGCTCATCGTCGATCGAAAGTCCGGACCCAGCGGGACCGGGGATCGTCGCTTGCGCTGAGCCTGCGCGCATAGCACCAACCCAGGGCCCCGCCGGTTTCGGACGGGGCCTTCGCATGTCCGGCTCCGCCCTGCCCGGCTGCCGCCCGCAGCACAGGAGCATCGCATGGACACGACTTCACCCGAACCGGCGCCGCTCGCCGGCATCTATCTGCCGCTGATCACGCCGTTCCGCGATGGCGCGCTCGATGAGAGCTCGCTCGCGCGGCTCTGCGCGCATTATAGCGCGGCGCCGCTCGACGGCTTCGTCCTCGCCGCGACCACCGGCGAAGGCCTCGTGCTCGACGCCGAGGAGACCGGGCGGCTGGTCGGCATTGCCGCGAGCGCGCTGGGCCGCGACCGGCCGATCTATCTCGGCCTCTCCGGCAGCGACACGCGCGCGCTGCAGCGCCGGCTCGACGCCACATCCGACTGGCCGATCGCGGGATACCTCATCGCCTGCCCCTACTACACGCGGCCCTCGCAGGAGGGGCTGCGCCGGCATTTCGCAGCACTCGCCGCTGCCTCGGCAAAGCCGATCATCCTCTACAACATCCCCTACCGCACCGGCGTCAACCTCGGCAATGAGACGCTGCTGCGGCTCGCCGAGCTGCCCGCGATCATCGGCATCAAGGATTGCTCGGCCGATGCGGCGCAGAGCTTCGACCTGCTGCGCCGCCGCCCTGCCGGCTTCGCCGTGCTCACCGGCGAGGATGCGCTGTTCTATGGCGCACTCGCTCACGGCGCCGATGGCGGCAGTCCTCGCCGCCGCGCATATCGATCCCGCCGCCTTTGCCGCGCTGCGTGCGGCGCTGCTGGCGGGCGACGTCGCTGGGGCGCTCGGCGCTGGAGCGCGCTCGTCGATCTCGTCCGCCTGCTCTTCGCCGAGCCCAACCCGGCGCCGCTCAAGCATTGGCTGTGGCGCGCCGGCCTCATCGCCTCGCCCGAGCTGCGGCTGCCGATGACCGGCGTGAGCCCGGCGCTGGCGGGCCAGCTCGACCGGCTGCTCTGGGCAAGGCGCGCAGCGTAATTGCTTCGACCGCGGCCGTAGTGACAGAGGCGGACGCGGCCAAGCGCGGCGCCCATGTTCAGGGATATCGACAACCCCATCGGAGCCGCCATGACCTCCCCATTGCACGACCGCGCGCCGAAGCTCGATCCCTGCGAAGAGCATGTCCGCCTGCCGAGCCCGCATCATGGCCTTTCGTTGTTCTTGCGCCATCTCGCGCCGCAAGCGCCGAGCCGCAAGGTCGTGCTCTATGTCCATGGCGGCACCTTCCCCTCGGCGCTCTCGATCGCCCATCGCTTCGACGGGCACTCCTGGCGCGACGCGCTGTGCCGCGCCGGCTTCCACTGCTGGGGCCTCGATTTCCACGGCTTCGGCGCCTTCTCCGATCCCTATCCCGAAATGGCGGAGCCGGCGGACGCGCATCCCCCGCTCGGGCGCGCCGAAGCCGCAAGCCGCCAGCTCGAGGCGGCGATCCGCTTCATTGCCGCACGCCATGGCGTGACGCGGCTCTCGCTCATCGCGCATTCCTGGGGCAGCATCGTCGCCGGACGGCTTGCCGGACGCTGCCCGGAGCTGGTCGACCGCCTCGTCTTCTTCGCGCCGATCGCCCGGCGCGTGCCCGCCGGCGGGCGCACGCCTCTGCCGGCCTGGCGGCTCATTTCGCTTGGGGATCAATGGCAGCGCTTCACCGCCGATGTGCCGGCGGGCGAGAAACCGGTGCTGCTGGAGCGGCATTTTCGCGACTGGGGCGAGGCCTATCTCGACGCCGATCCCAGAAGTCGCACCCGCTCGCCGCCGGCGGTGAAAGTGCCGAGCGGCGCGTTCCAGGACATTTTCGACGCCTGGGCGGGCGAACTCGCCTATGATCCCGCCTTGATCCGCGCGCCGGTGGCGATCATCCGCGGCGCATGGGACAGTATGTGCCGCGACGAGGATGCGCGTTGGCTGTTCGACGCGCTGACCGCGGCGGCGATGAAGCGCGACGTCAAGATCGGCCGGGCGACGCATCTCATGCATCTCGAGAGCGGCCGCCACGCGCTTTATCGCGAGACCGAGACGTTCTCTTTCGGGGAGGATGCCGCGGCCGGCAATGGCGCCGATCCCGGCTGACGCAGAGGAGTAATCCCATGGCCGATCGATCAAGCGGAAAAAGCGCGGCGCTTCCAGGCGCTCCACCAGCGGCCGGGCACCTTCGTCATCCCCAACCCGTGGGACCCCGGCTCGGCGCGCCTCCTCGATCAGCTGGGTTTCGAGGCGCTGGCGACGACCAGTGCCGGCTTCGCCTTCTCGATCGGCCGCCCCGACGGGCCGGGCCCGACCACGCGCGACGAGATGCTGGCGCATGCGCGCAGCATCGTCGCCGCCAGCGCGCTGCCGGTCTCGGCCGATCTGGAGAATTGCTTCGGCAATGCGCCCGACATCGTCGCCGAGACCATCCGCCAGGCCGGCGCGGCGGGGCTGGTCGGCGGTTCGGTCGAGGACACCACCGGCGATGCGCAAGCAGCCGATCCATGAGTTCAGCCTCGCGGTGGAGCGCGTCGCCGCCGCCGTCGCCGCCGCCCGCGCCCTGCCCTTCCCCTTCACGCTCACCGCGCGCGCCGAGAATTTCCTGCATGGGCGGGCCGATCTCGATGACACGATCAAGCGGCTCAAAGCCTTCGAAAAGGCCGGCGCCGACGTGCTCTACGCGCCGGGCCTGCCTTCGCTGGACGCGATCCGCGCCGTTTGCGCCGCGGTGACCAGGCCCGTCAACGTCATCGCCGGCATGCGGCTCTTCACCGTGGCGGAGCTGGCGGATGCTGGCGTCAAGCGCATCAGCGTCGGCTCGCTGCTGGCGCGCGCGGCGTTCGGCGAGTTCCTGCGCGCGGCGCGCGAGATCAGGGAGCACGGCACCTTCTCGTTTGCACAAGACGCCGTGCCGTTCGCCGAGATCAACGCGATGATGGCGAAGAAGTAAGCCGCCGCCGGCGGGTCAATTGACCGCGCGCCGGCTCCGGAACTTGCCGAGATCGGCCTCGCTGAGCCGCACCTCGACATGAGCTTCGTGCTCATCGTCGCGCCGGCTCACCACTTCGCCATGCTGATAGAGCCAGGCGAGCCCGGCGCCGTCGCTCACCGGCAGGTCGAGATGGACGAGCCGCCGGTCGCTCTCCATCCGCCGGTCGAACAGCTCGACCAGGAGGTCGCAGCCCTCGCCGGTCGCGGCCGAGATCGGCACCGCGTCGTGATTGCGCAGCGACTGGTTGCGCAGCACGGCGCGGCGCTCGGGGTCGAGCAGGTCGATCTTGTTGAGCGCCTCGATCAGCCCCTCCTCCACCATCTCGCCAAGGCCGAGATCGCCGAGCACGCCGAGCACGTCGTCGCGCTGCGCGTCGCTGTCGGCGTGATGGACGTCGCGCACATGGACCACGAGATCGGCCTCGGTGACCTCCTCGAGCGTGGCGCGGAAGGCGGCGACGAGATGGGTCGGCAGATCCGAGACGAAGCCCACCGTGTCCGACAGGATGGCCTGGCGCCCCGACGGCAGCGGCAGGCGGCGCATGGTCGGGTCGAGCGTGGCGAAGAGCTTGTCCTCAGCGATCACCGCGGCGCGGGTCAGCCGGTTGAACAGCGTCGATTTGCCGGCATTGGTGTAGCCCACCAGCGCCACCACCGGATACGGCACGCGCTTCCTCGCGCCGCGATGGAGGGCCCGGGTGCGCTTCACATCCTCGAGCTCGCGCTTCAGCTTGGCGATGCGCTCGCCGATGAGGCGGCGGTCGATCTCGAGTTGGCTCTCGCCGGGGCCGCCGAGGAAGCCGAAGCCGCCGCGCTGGCGCTCGAGATGCGTCCACGAGCGCACCAGCCGCGAGCGCTGATAGGAGAGCGCGGCAAGCTCGACCTGGAGCTGGCCTTCCCGCGTGCGCGCCCTGGCGCCGAAGATCTCGAGGATGAGGCCGGTCCGGTCGATGACCTTGCATTTCCACTGGCGTTCGAGATTGCGCTGCTGCACCGGCGTCACCGTCGCGTCGAGCACGGCGACCGCGATCTCGCTGTCGCGGATGACCGCGGCGAACGCTTCGACCGCGCCGCTGCCAATGAGCGTCGCCGGCCGCCAGCGCGTCACGCGCACGATCTCGGCGGCGACGATGTCGAGCTTGATGGCGCGGGCGAGCCCTACCGCCTCGTCGAGCCGCGCCTCGGGCGAGCGCGCGTGCTCCTCCCGGGCGCTGGGCGCGAGCCGCAGGACCGGATGCAGCACCAGGCAGCGCCCGGTCGAGACGCTGTGGCCGTCCCGCGCTGGCGCCGTCATCCGGTCAGACTTCTTCGCCCTCTTTTCCGGGCTCGAAGAGCTGGATCGGTTGCGCCGGCATTACAGTCGAAATTGCGTGCTTGTACACGAGCTGTGAATGTGCATCCCGCCGCAGCAAGACACAGAAATTATCAAACCAGGTGATGATCCCCTGGAGCTTGACGCCGTTCACGAGGAATACTGTGACTGGCGTCTTGTTCTTCCGAACGTGATTGAGAAACACGTCCTGAACATTTTGCGACTTATCCGACGACATGGGGGTTCCCCTTCTTCAGTTCTTAAGGTCGGTCGGAGCCTGGGGCGCAATACCCCGCGACGGGGGTACAGCATCATACGCTCGCCTGGATTTATAACAAATTGGTGGCGGCGAGGAAATCACAACCCCCTGATATGGCGGGCGAGCGCCGCGCAACCCGGAAAGTGGAGGTCGGGTGGAAAGCGCGCGAAGGTCTCATCATCGAGCGCGCGCGCCCCCAGCAGCACGCCGAGGCAGCCGGCATTGCGCGCGCATTCCATGTCGAGCGCGGTGTCGCCGACATACCAGGCCTCATCGCAGGCGATGCCGCTGCCCTCCAGCGCCAGCAGCATCGGCGCCGCATGCGGCTTGTCGAGCGCGGCATCGCCGGCGCCGACGAGGTGCTGGAAATACGTGCGTCCAGCCGAGATGCTCGGCCTCGCGCCGCAGCACCGCACCAGTCTTGTTGCTGACCACGGCGAGATGAATTTCGCGCGCGTCAGCTGCGTCAGCATCTCGACGGCGCCGTCGAGCGCTTTGAGCCGCGCCAGGTGGATGGCGACGAAGGCGTCGAGATAGCGCTGGCGCGCCTCTTCCCAGCGCGCGCCGAACAGCGCCGGGAAGCTGTCGCGCAGGCTCTTGGCGACGCGCAGCTTGGTCTCCCGCAGCGTCCAGGGCTCGATGCCCCATCGCCGTGAAGGTGACGGTCAGCGCCTCGTGGATCGTGTCCCAGCTGTCGACCAGTGTGTTGTCCCAGTCGAACAGCAGCGCGCGCGGGCGCGCCGGCGCCTCATTCATGGCGCGGCACTCTGCGCCGCGACATAGGCGTCATAGGCCTCGCGCAGCTGGCGGGTGATCGAGCCGGGATGGCCGTTGCCGATCGGCGCGCCGTCGATCGACACCACCGGCAGCACGAAATTGGTGGTGCTGGTGAGGAAGGCCTCGCGCGCCGCCTTGGCCTCGGCGACGCTGAACGGCCGCTCGACGAGGCGCAGGCCCTCGCGCTGCAGCAACCCGATGAGGCCGAGGCGCGTCACGCCGTTGAGGATGCCGGCATCGGCCTGGCGCGTCACCACCTCGCCGGTGGACGTCACGATCCAGGCATTGCTCGAGGTGCCTTCGGTGACATTGCCGTCGCGATCGACCTGCCAGGCCTCATAGGCGCCGGCCTCCTTCGCCTGCTGCTTGCCGAGCGCGTTGGGCAGCAGCGACACGCTCTTGATATCGGGCCGCGCCCAGCGGATGTCGGCCAGCGTGATGACGCCGACCCCCTCCTCGATCAGCTTCGCGGCGGGACCGCGATGGCGGCGCGCGGTCATCACCAGCCCGGGCTCGGCGCGCTTGGGGAAGGCAAAATCGCGCGGCGCGCTGCCGCGCGTCACCTGCAGGTAGAGGAACCCTTCGGCGATGCCGTTCCGCCGCAGCACCTCGCGCATCACCGTGCCGAGCGCGGCATCGCTCATCGGCGGCGATATCTTGAGCGCGGCCAGCGAGCGGTGGAGGCGTGCGAGATGCATGGCCTGGTCGACCAGCCGGCCTGCGCGGGCGGCGATCACCTCATAGGCGGCATCGGCGAATTGGAAGCCGCGATCCTCGACATGGACGCTCGCCCGCTTATGCGGGAGATACCGGCCATTGACATAGGCGATGCGTGACATGGGGGTGCAAGACAACAAGATGCGGGATGAGAGGCCGGCACTATAGGGGGCGGCGAGGCAAAAGACGAGGCGGTTGACGGCTGGTCTTTCGGCCGTTCCAATGTTGGCTATCGATCCAAGGCCGATGTTCGATCTACCGCCGCTTGGTGCCATTAGCACAGGTTCGAACCGAGACTGGCACCAAGCGACGCACGGTTTGCGGCGGACGAGCGCGCGAGATTGGCGTTTCTGAAGCGGGAGAAGTGTGAGAACGACATACTCCGCGATGAGGGAAAGGCGTATGCTGAGAACTTGCCTTGTCCGGCGGGACACCGCTACCGCGGTCCGCTATCTCGGGGCCATTCATGACTTCGTCACAATGAACGGACTGAGCGATTTGCCAGCCGCCCCCGCGCAGTCGTGCTGCTTCGGTCTCCCGGCGCACGTCTCCTCTCGCCGATAGGAGCACCCGAACTCACCGGATGTCACCGCCAGACCTGATGACGCAACGGGAGCGAGCAGGATGCAGACAGTGAGCATGAACGAACGGGTCGCGGGGTCAGGATGAACGCCATCGTCCTCGTCGCTCTGAAGCGGCCCTATACCTTCGTCGTGCTCGCAATGCTGATCCTGCTGTTCGGCGGGATGGCCGTGTTCAAGACCCCCACCGACGTGTTTCCTCCCATCAAGGTCCCGGTCGTAGCGGCGGTCTGGACCTACAACGGGCTCTTGCCATCCGACATGTCCGGCCGGGTCGTCTATTACTACGAGCGGGCCCTGACCACGACGGTCGGCAACATCGAGCACATCGAGAGCCAGTCGCTTTACGGCTACGGCATCGTCAAGATCTACTTCCAGCCGGGAACGGACGTGGCGGCCGCGCAGGCGCAGGTCACCGCCACCTCCCAGACCGTGATCAAGCAGCTTCCGGCAGGAATTACGCCACCGCAGGTGCTGGTGTTCGACGCGTCCTCCGTGCCGGTGCTGGACCTGCAGATCGCCGCGGACAACATGACCCCCTCCGACATCTACAACGTGGCGTCCAATCTGATCCGGCCCGCGCTGGTGTCGGTTCCGGGTGTGGCCATACCGGGGCCCTACGGCGGCGAACCGCAGGATGTCGAGGTCGATCTCGACCAGACCCAGCTGCTGGAGCACGGGCTGTCGGCCACCGACGTGGGTCGGCGCACTCGCAACTCAGAACATCGTGCTGCCGGCCGGGGATCAGAAGATCGGCGCCATCGATTACATGGTGGCGACAAACGCGTCGCCGCTCGCCATCGACGCCTTCAACAACCTTCCGCTCAAGCAGGTCGGCAACGCCGTGATCTACTTGCGGGACGTGGCCTTCGTCCATCGCGGCGGTCCGCCGCAGCAGAATGTCGTGCTGGTGAAAGGGCAGCAATCCATCCTGCTGCAGATCCTCAAGACCGGCGATGCCTCCACCTTGGCGGTGGTCAGCGGCGTCAGGGCAACGCTTCCCGAATTGCTCAAGACGCTGCCAGCCGGCATCACGATTACGCCGCTCAACGACGCATCCAGCTTCGTACGCGCCTCGATCGATGACGTGGCGCAGGAGATGGTGATCGCCGCGTTCCTTGCCGGCATCACCGTCCTGCTGTTCGTCGGCAGCTGGCGCTCGACGCTGATCGTCGCCACCTCCATCCCGCTCTCCATCCTGAGCTCGATCCTGATGCTGTCCTGGCTTGGCCAGACGATCAACGTCATGACACTGGGCGGTCTCGCACTCGCCGTCGGCATCCTCGTCGACGACGCAACGGTCATGATCGAGAACATCAACACCCACCTGGAGGACGCAGGCGCGGACGGCAAACACAAAGGGCTGGAGGCGTCAATCGTCGACGCGGCAAACCAGATCGTCGTGCCGACCTTCGTCTCCACCCTGTGCATTTGTATCGTCTGGCTGCCGCTGTTCGAGCTCGGCGGCGTTGCCGGCTACCTGTTCCTGCCTCTCGCGGAGGCCATCATCTTCGCGATGATCGCCTCGTTCATCCTGTCGCGCACATTGACGCCGACCATGGCGGCTTGGCTACTGCGCGGCCAAATGGCGGCCCGCGACAACCCCGCGCAGCGGACGAAGCGCCCGGGCATCTTCACCCGGTTCCAGGCCGGATTCGAGGCCGGCTTCAGCAGGTTCCGCGACCACTACCGCGCGGCGCTCGTCGGGCTTGCGGCACGCCGCTGGCGGTTCGTGGCGCTCTACGTCGGGGGCGCCCTGGCGTCGCTGCTGTTGCTGATCTTCGTCGGCGAGGATTTCTTCCCTGGCATCAAATCGGGCGAGATCGATCTGCATATGCGCGCGCCCGTCGGCACGCGGATCGAGGAAGCGGGCAAGATCGCGGTGCTGGCGGAGCAGCAGATCCGCGATCTCCTGCCCGGCCACGTGGTGGGCACCCTGGTGAACTGCGGTCTGCCGATCAGCGGCATCAATCAGGCCTACAGCAACACCGGCACCGTCGGCGCCCAGGATTGCGACATCACGATCTCGCTCGACAATCAGGCCGCTCCCGTCGACAGCTATCGCCGGGTCCTGCGGGCGGGCCTGACGGAACGCTTTCCCGGCACTGATTTCAGCTTCCTGCCGGGCGACATCACCGCGAAGATCCTGAATTTCGGCCTGCCCTCGCCGATCGACGTTCAGGTCGGTGGCCGCGATCTCGATACCAATTTCGCCTACGCCACCACGCTGGCGGCGCGACTGAAGCAGATTGCCGGCATCGTCGACGTCCGCATCCAGCAGGTCATGGGCCAGCCGACCCTACTGCTCCAGTCCCGGCGCACCTTCGCGCTGGGGACCGGACTGACGGAGGCGGACATCGCCGGCAGCGCCCTCACTACCCTGTCGGGAAGCGGCCAGGTCGCACCAACCTACTGGCTCGACACCTCGAACGGCATCTCGCATCTGGTCAACGTCCAGACGCCGCAGAGCCAGTTGACCAGCATCAACGACCTCGAAACCATTCCGATCGACATGGGCGATGATAACCCGAGCAATGTCCAACCGCAGATCGTCGGCGGCGTTTCGCGAATCCAGCAGACGGGTACGCCGGGTCTGGTCTCGCACTACGCGATCCTGCCGGTGATCGACATCTATGCCAACGTCGCGGTGCGCGATCTTGGCGCGGTCAGCGACGAGGTCGCGCGGATCATCAAGGACATGGAGCCAAGCCTGCCGCGCGGCGCGACCGTCACCGTCCGGGGCCAATCGGCAACCATGCACGCCGCCTATGTCGAGTTGCTCGCCGGACTGGCGCTCTCGATCCTGCTGATCTACCTGGTGATCGTCGTCAACTTCCAGTCCTGGCTCGACCCCTTCATTATCATCACGGCGCTGCCCGCAGCGTTGGGCGGTATCGCCTGGACCCTGTTCCTGACGCACACGACGCTGTCGGTTCCCGCCCTGACCGGGGCGATCATGTGCATGGGAACGGCGACCGCCAACACCATCCTTGTGGTTGCCTTCGCGCGGGAGCGTCTCGACGAGCACGGCGACTCGGTGCGGGCGGCGATCGAGGCGGGATATGCGCGCATCCGGCCCGTCCTGATGACCGCGCTCGCCATGATCGTCGGCATGCTGCCGATGTCGTTCAGCAATACCCAGAACGCCCCGCTCGGCCGCGCGGTGATCGGCGGCCTGCTTGTCGCAACGGTCACGACCTTGGTGTTCGTGCCGTGCGTCTTCGCCATTCTGCATGGAGGCAAGTCGAGCAAGCACAGGCCGGCCCATGAGGGAGAGCCCGTATGAGCAACAACAACGCGGCAATGGCGGCACCCGGATATCGGGGCCGTATGGTGGCGCTCGTCGGCGTCGTGGTGGCCGCAGCGCTCGTCGCCTTCGGCATCTGGTCGCGCAGCGATACGGTCGCGAGCCTGAAGCAGGAGGCGGACGATGCCGCGATCCCCCGCGTCCAGGTGGTGTCGCCCAGGCCAGGGCCGCCGCACCGCACGCTGACCCTGCCGGGCAACATCGATGCCTGGTACGAGGCGCCGATCTATGCCCAGGTCACCGGCTATGTGGCCCACTGGTTTAGGGATTACGGCGCGCGGGTAAAGGCTGGCGATGTCCTGGCAACCATCGACACGCCCAGCCTCGATGCACAGTTTGCAGCCTCCAAGGCGAAGCTCGCGGTGGCACAGACCCGTTACAAGCTGGCCGTCACCACCGCCAGACGCTGGGCTGCGCTCGCGGGGACGCAGGCGGTGGCGCAACAGGATGTCGACGTGAAGGCGGCGGACGCCGCCGAGCAGAAAGCTGAGGTAGCCGCCGCCGAACAGACTGTCGCGCAATTTCAGGCGATGGTCGCGTTCAAGAATCTGGTCGCGCCGTTCGATGGCGTCGTGACCGCCCGGCGCACCAATGTCGGCGACTACGTCAACGCCATGGGCGGGGATTCGACGGTCCGCACCGCCTCGACCGCGCTGTTCAGCGTTGCAGACATTCATCGGATGCGAGTTTTCGTGTCCGTGCCGCAGGATTACGCAGACACCCTCAAACCGGGCCTGAGCGCGACGCTGACGCTGCCGCAGAATCCGGGCAATCCGATCCCGGCACAGTTCCTGACCACGGCAAATGCCGTCAACACGCCAACACGCACCATCGTCACGGAATTTACCGTCGACAATCCCAAGGGGGACCTGTGGCCAGGCACCTACGCGAGCGTCCACTTCGACTTTCCCAGCGACCCGAACATATTGATCCTACCCGAGCAGGCGCTGTTGTTCCGTGCTCAGGGAATGCAGGTGGCGGTCCTGGACGGAGAGAACCGGGTACACCTGCGGGACGTCGCCTTGGGACGCAATCTCAATACCGATGTCCAGATCGTCTCTGGGCTGAAGGCGACCGACAAGGTCGTCGGCAATCCGTCGCTCGGCTTGCTTGACGGTCAGCAGGTCAAGATCGTGCAACCGGTCGAGGGCTATCAGGCAGAGTCAAGCGGCAAGCCCGACGTCCCGCCGCAGCAGGCGCCACCGCTCACGACGACCTCACCCGGCGCGACCGCCGCCTCTCCGGTCCGCAGCGCGGCCCGGGCCGCGCCCTGAGCGGGTCGAAGCCAGCCACCGGAAACCTGGCCATGAAGGCGCGCAACCTGGGCCTTGCCGCACGATGTCCCGCCAGCCTTGCGTTGGCGGCGCTGATCGGCCTCTGCAGCTGCGATCTCGCCCCGGATTACGTGCCGCCGCACTACGTCCTGCCCGCCGACTACAAGGGATCCGCGCCTTTCACCATCGCCCATCCACGGGACACGCTGCTACGCGGTCGATGGTGGGAGCAGTTCGGCGACGCCTTTCTGAACCAGCTCGAGCAGCAACTGGCAGCGGACAATCCCGACCTGGCCGCGCTGGCCGAGCAGTACACCCAGGCCCGCGACCTTGCCGCCGAGGCGCGCTCCCAACTGTTCCCGCAAGTCGGTGCCAACGGGCTGCTTTCGGACAACAGGGAATCGCGGCACAGGCTCTATCGCAGTCCGAACAGCACAGCGCCGCTCGAGGAACCCAGCAACGTGATCCAGGCGACGGCGTCTTGGGAGCCCGATTTCTGGAGCGCGATCCGCAACGGCACGCGCCTCCAGGAGCGTCTCGCCCAGGCCAGCGCCGCGTCGCTGGCCTCCGCGAGGCTCAGTCTGCAGGCCGAATTGGCAAGCGACTACATCGCCTTGCGCGGCCTTGATACGCAGGAGGCGGTCTACCGCGCAGCGATCGCCTACTACGAGAACGCGGTCGAGATCACGCGGCAACGCCTTCAGGGCCGCATCGCGTCGGCTCTCGACGTGGCGCGCTCCCAAGCACAGCTGGCGTCGACGCAGGCACTGCGGAGCAGCACTCTCGCCAGTCGTGCCTTGCTCGAGCACGCCATCGCCGTCCTTGTGGGCGCCAACCCGAGCAGCTTCTCGATCGCTGTTGCGGATGAGTTGGGGCTCGCCGCCCCGGCCGTGCCGGTAGGGCTGCCCTCCCAACTGCTCGAGCGCCGGCCGGACGTCGCCGGCGCCGAGCGGCAGATGGCAGCGGCAAACGCCGGGATTGGCGTCTCGCGCGCCGCCTTCTACCCGAACATCACCCTCAGCGGCGCCGCCGGCTTCCAGGATAGCGGGGTCAATCTGGCAAGCCTGCCAAACTCCCTGTGGACGATCGGCGCCGGCGCCGTGCTGCCGCTTTTCGAGGGCGGCCTCCGGCGCGCCGAGCTGCAGCGCAGTTGGTCCCAGTATGCACAGGCGCGCGACAGCTATCGTTCGACGGTGCTGCGGGCATTCCAGGACGTCGAGGACGGCCTGGCCTTGACCCGGCAGCTGCAGGAGCAGACACAACAGCAAGCAACCGCGGTTGCGGCGGCCGAGAAGGCCCAGGCTCTGAGCCTGCAACTCTACGTCGGTGGCCTGACCAACTATCTCGATGTCGTGGTGGCGCAGGAAACGGCGCTGACCGCCCGCATCGTTGAAGTCCAGGTGCAGGCGAGTCGTCTGCAGGCGGCGGTGACCCTCATCCGCGCAGTGGGAGGGGGCTGGAGCGCCGCGGATCTGCCGTCCGAGGATGGCGTGCTGCCGTTCGGTCCGCTGGACTACAGGGACGGCGGTGATCAAGCGCGGGCGGAGGGCGCGGGACAGGACGCTCACGCCGCGTCGACGCCGCCGTAGCTGCGCGCGGAGAAGGACGCCGCGGCGGCGGCTGGTTGCCGACGCGCTGCTGATCGACACCGCCGGGCGGCTCCACAACAAGGTGGGCCTGATGGCGGAGCGGCAGAAGGTCGTTCGCGTGCTCAAGAAGATCGACGACACTCGCCGCAGTCGGTGCTGCTGGTGGGCTGGGGGGCGTAGCAGCAGGGCGCACCGTGAGCCCTGGTGCGGGAGGGTGCAGCGGTAGAGTGGGTCAGCTCGGCTGGGTCGTGTACTCAAAATCCGATCACCGGGCTGGAAATCACGCCGCTTCGTGCCACGAGCGGACCCTTGCGCCGTGGCTCAGCTCAGATCGCAAGGTTACGGCAATCTGGGCGAATAACACTTAGAACGGCGGCGGCTCTGGCTGCTTCGGCTTCGGGCCGAAAGCCCGCGCCGTATCCCGCTGAGGGCGGCTCACTTTGGATAGAGCGAGTTGGCGTGCATACTCCTGATCACCGATTACCTTGTATTGCGGACTTGTCAGTGCGGCAAGAAACGCCACGACGTCATCGATCTCCGGCTCCGTCAGCGCCAACGGCTGCATGTCCTGGTCGAGCCAGGGGTTAGCGATTCCATCACCCTTGTTGTAATGATCCATGACATCCCAAAGTGTTTGCATCGACCCATCATGGAAGTAAGGGCCGGTCACGAGGACATTTCGCAGGTCCGGCGTCTTGAACGACGCGATATCACCCTGCTCGTTCGTAACGAGGAAGCGTCCGAGGACCGACATCTCGCTCGTGATCGCCGCGCTGTCGATAGCCGCCAGATGTCCATGCGCCAGCTCGCGCTCAGCCTGTTGCGCCAAGGGTGCTACGTGATGCCGGAGGATGCCGATGCCAATGTTGTGAAAATCGTTATCCATGAAGAGGGTCGTATCCGGCTGATTGTCCGTCAACGCGTGACAGAGGTGGCAACGGGCCTTGCCGTTGAACAACTCCCAGCCGCGCTTGGCCGAGTTGCTGATGGCGTTGGCGTCTCCGGCGATGAAATGGTCGAAGGGAGCATCGAAGGAAGCCAGGGTGCGTTCGTACGCGGCAATGGCGCTCAGCATATCCTGCTCGTTCACGGCTCGGCCGAAGGCCTGCATGAATAGGGGCTGGTAATCCTTGTCGTCGGCGATCCTGGACACCGCATCGCCGATGCTGGCCGAGCCCATCTCGAAGGGATTCGTGATCGGCAGTGCCGCCTGTTGCTCCAGCGTGCTGACCCGGCCGTCCCAGAACTGCGTCTTGTTATAGAGCGCATTCAACACGGTTGGGGCGTTGCGTTGGCCGACGCGGCCATGGATGCCGACTGACACGGGCCTGCCGTCGGTGAAGGCCCGCGCCGGATCGTGGCAGGTGGCGCAGGCGACCGTGCCGTCGCCTGAGAGCCGAGGCTCGAAGAACAGCTTCTGACCCAATGCGACTCTGCCAGGTCTGAGCGTCGACGGCGAGATGACATACTTGGTCAAGACCGTGGGGAAGCCGACCTGAGTTGATGAACGGGGCTCGGCTAGCGGGCCCGGCCTGGGCAAGGGCGGTGCCTGCCCCGGCGCCAGCGCGGGCGGTGGACCGAGGCCGGTGTCTTCCTCAACGGCCCGCGTAGCAACTACCGCGAAAATATACGATAGGAGCAATAGTACCGCGAAGGATGTGGCGCGCATCCGATATGTCTTTGCTCCTGAGGTGAACATCCTACCGAGATTCGTAAGAATCACTCCTCGTGGATTGCTGTAAGTGCGTTGAGATTGCTGTAGACCATCGACCCTCAAGGCACGGTGATCTGGTCGCCGGACGTTAGCACCTCATTAGCAGTTAGGCACCTCATAGCGGCAAGCGCGCCGGCGGCCACTCGGCCGCACGGCCGAGCAAGTCAAGAAATTCGCGCCGCTTCATGCGTCCCAAGCCGAGCACCGAATAACGGCAGGACTATCACACCCTGTGAAGGGGCCGAAATTGGTCATTGGCGACGACCGGACCGGCTTGCCCAATGTGGCAGATGGTTCGAGGGCGGCGGTGCCCCAGCGTCGGCGGCATGGCCGCTCTTCGACTGCGGACCAGGCCGTGCGTGTCCTGGTACCGCAGCTTCGTGCCATTTACAGACGTTAAAACCGAGACTGGATCGAGCGAGAGGTCGCCGGTCCAATATTCGCTGAATTGGTGGGCTCGAACGTCACCGTCTTGCTCGCATGCAGCGATCCTGTTTTCTCGGATGCAGGCACCGAGCGACGCACGGTTTGTGGTGGCGACGGGCCGCTTCCAGTTTGCATTGTCTGAAAGCGGCCACGACTGCTCGGAATGATCGCTGCTATCTGCGCCTCAAGGCCTGGATGGCAATGGGGGCGGCATTTTGGCGAAAGCAGGAAGATCCTGCGGGATCGCATGCCAGCGCGGCGCAGACGCTACATAGATGTGCATTCCCGGCGAGAGATCGGAATAATCGTCGAGCGCGCCCAGCTTTACCGGGATGAAGGGTTCGTGGGCCGGGATGCTCCACAAGGGCGTCCCGCAGTCCGGGCAGAAGGCCCTGCTTACGTCCGCGCCGCTATCACCCTTGCTGTGATATACCTTCGCTTGCCCCTTGGTCACCGCAAGTGCAGACGCTGGAGTTAGCGCGACGTAGTTGGGCCCGCCGCCAGACGCCTTCTGGCAATCAGTGCAATGGCAAGCGCCAATGCCCAGAAAGGCTGCCGTGACCTTGAACCGGATCGCCCCACAAGCGCAGCCGCCGTTTCGTTCCATTGTCGATGCCTCCCGTGAAATCGTCCGATGTGGAGACATTAATCGGCTGCTGCTGACACCATTGTGTCAGCAGTCTGGCAGTAGTAGAAACAGCCATGCGCCGCACTGAACGCCTTTTTCAGATCATCCAGATTCTTCGGGCGAAGCGAAAGCCGGTTACCGGGCGCGAACTGGCGGACGAGCTCGGCATCTCCCTTCGCTCGCTTTATCGCGACATGGCTGAGCTGATCGCCCAGCGCGTTCCGGTAAGAGGCGAGGCCGGCACCGGATATGTCCTCGACGATGGCTATGACATGCCGCCGCTCATGCTCACTCCGGACGAACTTGAAGCGGCAGTCCTGGGGGCGGCATGGGTCGCAAAGCGAGGTGATCCCGCCCTGGCCCGTGGCGCCCGTGATCTCATTGCCAAGATTGCCCAATCAATCCCGCAGCGACTGCGTCCGGTCCTGCTGGACGCCAACCTGAAGCCAATCTCGATGAGGCCGATCGCCCAGGAATCGTTCGACGTGGCGACTGTGCGACGGGCTGTGCGCGATCGCTTCAAGATTGCCATCATGTACAAGGATGGCGATGGACGCACCTCAAGCCGGACAATCTGGCCGATCTTCATTGCCTATATGGAGGAGGTGCGCATCATCGTCGCTTGGTGCGAACTCAGGCAAGACTTTCGTCATTTCCGGACGGATCGCATTGACGCTGTCGACGTAACGGCTGAGCGAATCCCGGAACAGCAGCACCTGCTGCTGAAGCGCTGGAAGGATCTGCAAAACCGCTAGCGTGGCGCTCAGGACGAGAGGCGATATGCTCCGAGCTCACCCCCGCGCCCGTCGCCACGCGCGCCAATCCGCCAGCGTCACCTCGGCCATGCGGATCGCCGCTTCGTGCAGCCAGTTCTTGCCGCGGCGCTTCAGGTCGCGGCGGATCGCGGCGAGCGCGTCGGGGCTGCCGAGATGCACATTGGCGGTCTCGCGCCCCATCGCCCTCAGTATCACGAGATGCGCGCGGCGCTTGGGAAAATCGCCGAGCTCGATCGCCGAGCAATGCGGGCCCGAGGCGGCGCAGGATCCAGCCCTTGCGCGCGGCGTAGAACGGATCGGGCGAGCGGATCGAAGCCGCCGCCAGCGTGCCGCAGTAATAGCGCTCGGCCTCGATGCCGTTCGCCCAGGCATAGGCCGAGGGCAGGATCGCCTTCGCCTCGCGCGCCACCATGCCGCCATTGGCAGGCGCCGAGCGCCACGTAGCGCGGGCGGCCGAGGCTGCCGAGGCCGGCGACGCGGTGCGCGATGCGCGACCTGCCCTCCACCTCCGGCATCGCCTTGCGCAGCAGCTTCCGCACCAGATGCGGTGCCTTCGCCGTCCGCGCCGCGTTGAGCTTCGCCCAGAAGCGCCCGGCATCGCGCTCCTCGCCCAGCGCCAGGGCGCGCAGGTTCGGATGCTCCTCCTCGAGCACGAAGGGCCGGCCACCGGCCAGGCCGATCGTGTCGCTGTAGCCGCTCAGCACCGCGGCGCTCGCTTCCTCGGCGCTGAGCCGCACACGCTCATGGCGCAGCGCCAGCAGCGCGCTGGTGGCAAGCCGCACGAGGTCGATCGCGTAGGGCATGGCGAAGGCCTCGTCGAAATCATTGACGCCCCAGACGAGCCGCCCCTCGGCATCGCGCCAGGTGCCGAAATTCTCGACATGGAGATCGCCCACCGCCAGCAGCTTCGGCGTCTTCGCGAGATCCGGGCAGGCCTCCTGCCACAGCGTGACCCAGCGGTAGAATGTGGCGCGCAGGAAGAAGAACGGCGCCTCGGCCATGCGGGCGTGCTTCAGCGCGAGATCGCGCTCGACCACGGCGATACGCTTGCGCATCCAGGTCTCGTAGGCCGCGCTCGCCGTGGCGACCGCCGCCATCAGGTGCCGAGCTTGGCCGGGCGGTCGGCGTTGAAGACGCCGAGCGATTTCAGCTTGCGGTGGAGCGCCGAGCGCTCCATGCCGACGAAGGCGGCGGTGCGCGAGATGTTGCCGCCGAAGCGCGTCACCTGCGCCAGCAGATACTCGCGCTCGAACATCTCGCGCGCGTCGCGCAGCGGCAGCGCCATGATCTCGCCGCCCTTGTCCCATTTCACCACCGCCGGCGCGATCGAGCCGATCTCCGCCGGCAGCATGTCGGCGCGGATCGGCTCCTTGGCCTCGCCCGGCGCCATGATCAGCAGCCAGTCGACGACGTTGCGCAGCTGGCGCGCATTGCCCGGCCATTCATAGGCCTGCAGCGCCGCCATCGCGTCCTCGCCGAACTCGCGCGGGCTGAGCCGCGCGCTCTCGGCCGAGCGTTGCATGAAATGCCGCGCCAGGAGCGGGATATCCTCGCGCCGCTCGTGCAGCGCCGGCACGCGCAGCGGCACCACCGCGAGGCGGTAATAGAGATCCTCGCGGAAGCGCCCGGCGGCGATCTCGAGCGCGAGGTCGCGGTTGGTCGATGCGATCACCCGCACATCGACCTCGACCCGGCCGCCGCCGACGCGCTCGAAGGTCTGCTCCTGCAGCGCCCGCACGATCTTGCCCTGGGTCTCCAGCGGCATGTCGGCGACCTCGTCGAGGAAGAGGGTGCCGCCATGCGCCTGCTCGAAGGTGCCGACCTTGCGCGGGCTGTCCGGCGCCTCGGCGCGGGCCTCGGTGCCGAAGAGCTCGGCCTCGAGCCGTTCCGGCCGCATGGTGGCGCAATTGAGCGCCACCAGCGGCCCCCGCGCGCGGCGCGAGCGCAGATGGAGCTGGCGCGCCACCACCTCCTTGCCCGAGCCGGGCGGGCCGGAGATCAGGATGCGGCTGCCGGTGGGCGCGGCGCGCTCGACCTGCTGGCGCAGCTGGTTGATGGCGTGCGACACGCCGACGAGATCCTCGTCGCCGCCGACGCGCAGCTTCAGCTCCTCGTTCTCGCGCCGGAGCCGCGCCGCCTCGATGGCGCGCTCGGCGACCAGCAGCAGCCGGTCGGATTTGAACGGCTTCTCGATGAACTCATAGGCGCCGATCTTGATCGCCGCCACCGCCGTCTCGATGGTGCCGTGGCCGCTGATCATCACCACCGGCAGGCTCGGCAGCTCGCGGCGGATGATCTTGAGGATCTCCAGCCCGTCGAGCTCGCTGCCCTGCAGCCAGATGTCGAGCACCACCAGCGTCGGCTGGCGCGAGCGGATGGCGGCGAGCGCCTGGGCGCTGTTGCCGGCCTCGCGCGTCTCATAGCCCTCATCCCTGAGGATGCCGCACATCAGCATGCGGATATCGGCTTCGTCGTCGACGACGAGGATGTCATGCGCCATGGGCGGCGGTCCTCTCGGCCACGACAGCGCTGTCCTCATCCCGCGGCGCTGCGGCCCGGGGATCGCCGCGATGGAAGACGAGCATCACCCTGGCGCCACCGCCTTCGCGGTCTTCGAGCAGCAGCTCGCCGCCGTGATCCTCCATGATCTTCTTGACGATGGCGAGGCCGAGCCCGGTGCCCTTGGCGCGCGTCGTCACATAGGGCTCGGCCAGGCGCTCGCGGCCCTCCTGCGGCAATCCCCGGCCATTGTCCTCGACGATGAGCGCGGTCTGGCCCGCCGCCTCGGTGAGCCGCACGGCGATCTCGCCCGGCGGCAGATCGGCGTCGCGCGCATGGATCGATTCCGCGGCGTTCTTGAGCAAATTGACCAGCGCCTGGCTCACCTGGCGCGCATCGCAGGGCAGCCGCGCCGTCGCGGGAATGTCGAGCGTGAAGCGGATCTCCGGCGTCGAGGTGCGCTGCAGGAACACCGCCTGGCGCACGATGTCGACGAGATCCTCGTCGCGGATCACCGGCGTCGGCATGCGCGCGAAGGCGGAGAACTCGTCGACCATGCGGCCGATATCGCCGACATGGCGGATGATGGTGTCGGTGCAGATGGTGAAAGTCTCGGGGTCGTTGCGGATGTCCTTGGCGTATTTGCGCTTCAGCCGCTCGGCCGAGAGCTGGATCGGGGTCAGCGGGTTCTTGATCTCATGCGCGATGCGCCGCGCCACATCGGCCCAGGCGGCCTTGCGCTGCGCCGAGAGCAGCTCGGTGATGTCGTCGAAGGTCACGACATAGCCCCTCACCTCGCCCTCGGCGCGCTCGGCGGCAATGCGCACCAGCAGCGTCTGGGCGCGGCCGCGGCGCACCACCTGCACCTGCGATTGCGCCAGCCGTTCCGGGCGCCGGCTCGCCTCGTCGAACAGCACCGCCATCTCCGGCACCGCCTCGGCGAGATCCTGGCCGATCGACTGGTCGAGATCGGTGCCGAGCAGCAGCGAGGCGGAGCGGTTCGGCAGGTTGACGCGGCCCTGCTGATCGAGGCCGATGACGCCGGCGGAGACGCCGGAGAGCACCGTCTCGGTGAAGCGCCGGCGCTGGTCGAGCTGGCGGTTGGCCTCGATCAGCTCGCTCTGCTGCGCCTGGAGCTGATGCGTCATGCGGTTGAAGGCGCGCGACAGCGAGCCGAACTCGGCGTCGTCGCCGCCTTCCGGCACGCGCGCCGCGAGATCGCCCGAGCGCACCTGCTCGGCGGCGATCACCAGCGAGCTTATAGGTCGGGCGAGCTTGGTGGCGAGGCTGAGGCCGACCCAGACCGCGCCGGTAAACAGCAGCACGCCGACGGCGAGGAACAGCAGCGAGAACGCGACCTGGAAGGAGGAGCGTTCGCCCTCCATGCGCTCATACTGCGCGGCGGCGCGCTGCGTCTGCTCCATATGGCTCAGCACGGTGGGGTCGACGAAGCGGCCGACATAGAGATAGACCGCGCCGAAGGCCGGCAGCCGCATCAGCGCCCGCACCCGGTCGTCATTGTCGCTGGTCATCACCGCGACGTCGCCGCTGTCCGCCTGGCGCATCGCCCAGTCCGGCACCGGCTCGAGCGTCAGCGACAGGCTGAAGCCGGCGCGCGCCAGGGGCCTGCCGTCGCGGTCGAACACCACCGCCTCGGTGAGCGAGCGCAGCGCCGCCTGCGCCGCCACCACCTGGTTGAGGCGCTGCGGATTGACGCTGAGCAAGGCCGCGTCGCGGTCGAGGTCGTTCGCCATGCTGACGACATCGGCGCGGATGGTCTGCTGGTGCTCGTGGAGATAGGCCTCCGCTACCGCCAGCGAGCCCGAGAGCGCGGTGCGGACGCGCTCGCTGAACCAGGCCTGCACGCCGAAATTGAACAGCATGTAGGAGAAGACCGCGACCACGATGGTCGGGATCACCGCCACGACGCTGAACAGGATGACGAGCCGGACATGGAGGCGCGAGCCCGCGAGGCCGCGGCGCCGCTCGGTCCAGACCTGCACCACGCGCCAGACGACGATGGCGCAGAGCGGCAGCACCAGCACCAGGTTGAGCAGCAGGAAGAGCTGGTCCATCGAGGGCGGTCGGCGGGCGGCAAACGGCGGCAATCCCCGCAGCGCCAGATATGAGGCGACCGCCGAAGCCAGCGCCGCGCCCGCCAGCGCGAAGGCGGCCTTGCGGACCAGCCCTACCCGTCCGGCCCAGAGCATCAGCTCCCGCGATACGCTCATCCGCGTTGGCGCCCAATTCCTCGCACGCTACCGTTGCGCGGCGGCATTTTAGGCCGCGCGCGGCAGCGATGTCCAATTTGTGCGGCATGTGGCGAGGCGATAACATGGCCATGGCAGGCTGGTTGGGATCGTCCCGTCAGTTCCCAGACCGACAGCCGTTCTACCGGAAGGCGTCATGATGCTGTCGCTTGATGCCTGGACGACGGCCATCCTCTGGCTTCTATGCTTTCTCTACCTTGCCGCGGGAGCACGAACCGCCGATCGTAGCGTCCGCGTCCAGGCGCAGCCCCCGTCGTTCCGCCTCCTCAAGCTTGTCGGCGTTGTGGCGATGTTCGCGGCGATCTACCTGCCTGCCGGCCTCGGACGGACCTGGCCCGCGACACCGCCGGAGCCGCTGGCCGGCGCGGCCGGCCTCGTGATCTGCGCCGCGGGCCTGCTGCTGGTCATTGTCTCGCGCCGCGCCCTGGGGCGGAATTGGAGCGATCTGGTCGCGCTCAAGCAGCACCACGAGTTGATCGAGCGCGGCCCTTACCGCTGGGTACGGCACCCGCTCTATTCGGGCGTGCTTCTCGGCCTGCTCGGCGCCGCGCTCACGGTCGGGACGGCGATCGCCTATGGCGTGGCCGCGTTTTGCGCTTGGGGTCTCGTCGTCAAGTCGCGCCAGGAGGAAAAGCTGCTCGCGCAGGGATTTCCCGCGGCCTATCCGGCCTATCGCCGCCGGGTGAAGGCGTTCATTCCCTTCCTGATCTAACCGAAGGGGTGTGTTACTTCAGGCTGCGCGCGACGTCGATGTCGAGCTCGCGGATCTTCTTGCGCAGCGTATTGCGGTTGAGGCCGAGGAGCTGCGCCGCCTTGAGCTGGTTGCCGCGCGTCGCCCCCAGCGTCAGCAGGATCAGCGGCCGCTCGACCTCGCGCAGCACCCGGTCATAGAGCCCGGCCGGCGGCAGCCCGCCCTTATGCGCCGCGAAATAGTCGCGCAAATGCCGCTCGGCGGCACCGCCCAGCCCCTCATTGGCCGGCGGATCCGCCGCCTGCTGCGGCGGCGACGCCTCGGCGAGCTCGGCCTCGACCGCGTCGATGCCGATCACCTCCTGCGAATAGAGCGCGGCCAGCCGCCGCACGAGATTCTCCAGCTCGCGCACATTGCCCGGCCAGCGATGGCCCTTGAGCCGCTCCATCGCCCCCTGGTCGAGCGATTTCATCGGCAGCCCCTCGCTATGCGCCAGGCCGAAGAAATGCCGCACCAGCGCCGGGATGTCCTCGGCGCGCTCGCGCAGCGGCGGCAGCCGGATCGGCACGACGTTGAGGCGATAGAAGAGATCCTCGCGGAAGAGACCCTGGCGGATGAGCTGGCGCAGATCGCGATGGGTGGCGGCGATGATGCGGACATCGGCGCGGATCGGCGTGCGGCCGCCGACGGCGGTGTACTCGCCCTGCTGCAGCACCCGCAGCAGGCGGGTCTGCGCCTCGAGCGGCATGTCGCCGATCTCGTCGAGGAAGAGCGTGCCGCCCTGCGCCTGCTCGAAGCGGCCGACGCCGCGCGCGGTGGCGCCGGTGAAGGAGCCCTTCTCATGGCCGAACAGCTCGCTCTCGATCAGCTCGCGCGGGATCGCCGCCATGTTGATGGCGACGAAGGGCCCGTTGCGGCGCTTGCCGTAATCGTGCAGCGCGCGCGCCACCAGCTCCTTGCCGGTGCCGCTCTCGCCGGTGATCATCACCGTGAGATCGGTGCCCATCAGCCGCGCCAGCACGCGATAGATCTCCTGCATCGCCGGCGAGCGGCCGATCAGCGGCAGCTGCTCGTCCGCCTGGTCGGCTTCGCCCGGCGCCGCCACCAGCGCGTTGGGCGCGGTGAGCGCGCGCTCGACGACATTGACCAGCTCGCGCAGGTCGAAGGGCTTGGGCAGATATTCGAAGGCGCCGCGCTCGGTCGCCTTGACCGCGGTCAGCAGCGTGTTCTGCGCGCTCATCACGATGATGCGCAGCTCCGGCCGGAGCTTCTTGATGCGCGGGATGAGGTCGAGCCCGTTCTCGTCGGGCATCACCACATCGGTGATGACGAGGTCGCCCTCGCCATCCGACACCCAGCGCCACAAGGTCGCGGCGTTGCCGGTGGTGCGGACGTCGTGCCCCATCCGGCCCAGCGCCTGGCTCAGCACGGTGCGGATGGCGCGGTCGTCATCGGCGATGAGGATGGTGGAAGCGTTCATTTCGCCGGCCCCGTAACCCGCGGCACCATCGGCAGGCAGACGCGGAACACGGTGCGCCGCGGCTGGCTGTCGAATTCGATGATGCCGCCGTGATCGCCGATCACCTTGGCGACGAGCGCCAGGCCGAGGCCGGTGCCGTTATGCTTGGTGGTGACGAAGGGATCGAAGAGATGCTGGCCGAGCTCCTCGGGAATGCCCTCGCCATTGTCGCTGATCGAGATCACCAGCGGCAGGTGGATGCGGGTGTCGCTGCCGGCCACCGCGAGGCGCACGCCGTGCTGATAGGCCGTGGTGATCTGGATCTCGCCGCCCTGCGCCGGCACCGCCTCGGCGGCGTTCTTGACCAGGTTGAGGAACACCTGGATCAGCAGGTCGCGGTTGCCATGCACCGGCGGCAGCGAGGGATCGTACTCCTCGACGAAGCGCACATGGCGGGCGAAGCCGGTCTGCGCCACCAGCCGCACCCGCTCCAGCACCTCATGGATGTTGACGGGGCCGCGCTCGATCGGCCGCTGGTCGGAGAACACCTCCATGCGGTCGACCAGCGCGCAGATGCGGTCGCTCTCGTCGCAGATGAGGCGGGTCAGCTCGCGGTCGCTGGCGCTGGCGCTCTCCTCGAGGAGCTGCGCCGCGCCGCGGATGCCGGAGAGCGGGTTCTTCACCTCATGCGCCAGCATCGCCGCCATCGCCGTCACCGAGCGCGCGGCGTTGCGGTGGGTGAGCTGGCGGTCGATCTTGTGGGCGATGGAGCGCTCCTGCAAGGTCACCACCACCTCGGCGCGGCTCTCGGCGATCGGCGTCGCCTGCACCGTCACGACGTGGACGCCGAGCCGCGGCGTGTCGAGGCCGACGCCATATTCCGAGACGCTGTGGCCGCTGGCGCGGACATTGTCGATGAGGGCGAAGACCGGGCTGTCCGGCGGCAGCAGCTCGTTCAGCCGGGTCCCGAGCAATGTCGCGGCGCTGGTGTCGAAGAACTGCTCGGCGGCGGCATTGGCATAGATCAGCGCGCCGACGGCGTCGACCACCAGCACCGGGTCCGGCAGCGCCGCCAGCACCGCGGTCGCGTCGACGGGCGCGCTCCAGGGGCTGCCGCGCTTGGTCGCCACGCTGGCCTTGCTCATGTCACGCCGCCTGCCGCTCGACGAGCGGCTCGTAGAAGGCTCGGATCATCGCCGCCACCGCGCCGGTGTCATCGCTGCGGTTGACCGCGGCGCGGAACTCGGCCGAGCCCGGCAGGCCCTTCGAGTACCAGCCGATGTGCTTGCGCGCGATGCGGCTGCCGACGCTCGTGCCGTAATGCGCCAGCATGTCGCGGTAATGCGCCAGGACCGTCTGAAGCTGCTCGGCCAAGGGCGGATCGGGCAGGCGCTCGCCGGTCCGGAGATAGCGGATCACCTGGTTGACGAACCAGGGCCGGCCATAGCTGCCGCGGCCGATCATCAGCCCGTCGGCGCCGGACTGCGCCAGCGCGTCCCGCGCATCCTCGAGCGAGAGAATGTCGCCATTGGCGATGACCGGCAGCTTTACCGCCGCCTTCACCTCGCGGATGAAGCGCCAATCGGCGCTGCCCTCATAGAACTGGCAGCGGGTGCGGCCGTGGATGGTGATCATGCGGATGCCGCATTCCTCGGCGATGCGCGCGAGCCGCGGCGCGTTGCGGCTCTCCGCGTCCCAGCCGGTGCGCATCTTCAGCGTTACCGGCAGAGGCACCGCCTTCACCACCGCCTCGAGGATGCGCCCGGCATGCGCCTCGTCGCGCATCAGCGCCGAGCCGGCATGCCCGCTCACCACCTTCTTCACGGGACAGCCGAAATTGATGTCGATGAGCGCCGCGCCGCGATCGGCGTTGAGCCGCGCCGCCTCGGCCATCACCTGCGGCTCGCAGCCGGCGAGCTGCACCGCCATCGGCTGCTCCTCGGCGCAGTTCGCCGCCATCGTCAGCGACTGACGCGTCTCGCGGATCATCGCCTCGCTGGCGATCATCTCGGAAACGACAAGCCCCGCCCCGTGCCGCTTCACCAGCCGGCGGAACGGCAGATCCGTCACGCCTGACATCGGCGCGAGAATGACGGGATCGTCCAGACGGAGAGGGCCGAGATCGATGCTCATTTCCTGGGCATGCACCGCGCTTGCTTAATAATTGGGCACATGATAGTCCCCTCATGCGGCAGTGCAACAAAAATCCGAGCTGCTCTCCAATCTATTGATGAGAAAAGAGAATTTCTACCCTAACAGCACATCGGTGACGAATTTCACGCCGGGATAGGCGAGGGTGAGCAGCAGCCAGGCAAGGAGCGCCAACCGCGTCACGCGCCGTCCGCGAATGCCTTGGCGATAGCGCGCCAGCAGCAAGATGCCGATCACCGCGAAGGCGGCGAGCGAGAACAGCGTCTTGTGATCGAGCCGCAACAGCCCGCCGCCGAGGAAATGCTCCGCCGCCATGCCGCTGAGCAGCCCCAGCGCCAGCACCGCCTCGGCCGCCGCCAGGAGACGCAGCTCCAGCGTCTCGCTCACCGCCATCGGCGGCAGCAGCCGCGTCAGCGCGGTCGGGCGCTTCGCCTTGAGGCCGCGCTCCTGGAGAAAGACGGCAAAGCCGGCGACGGCGGCGATGGTGAGGAGACCATAAGTCGCGACGGCGAAGATGATATGCGCGTCGAGCCAGCCCGCCGGCACGTCGCCGAGCACCGGCCGCTCCGGCGCGTGCTCCCAGACCACGGCGATCAGCGCCAGCAGCAGCAGATAGGGCAGCAGCAGCGGCGCGAGCTGCCAGGCATGGCGCGTCGCCAGCGACAGCGCCAGGAAGAGCGCCATGGTGGCGGCGATGGTCACCCACAGCGACATGGCGAAGCCGGTGCGCCATGCGCCGCCCGCCTGCGCCACCACCCAGAGGCCGGGGCCGAGCAGCGCCCAGCGCCAGCAGCGCGTAGAACAGCGCGCCGGGACCGCCGCGGCGCTGAAACGAGAGCGCCGCCGCCGGCACCAGCGCCAGCAGCGCCGCGATATTGAGCGCGATGCCCGTCATGGGACCGGAGATAGCCATGCCGGCCTCGCCTTGGCAAGCGCCCCGCCCTGATCTACTTTGCGCCATGGCTTCCTGCATCGCGCTCGTGGTGGCGGCGGGGCGCGGCACCAGGCTGGGCGGGCCGCTGCCCAAGCAATATCTGCCGCTCGCCGGGCGGCCGGTGCTGCGCTACAGCCTCGAGACGCTGGCGCGCCATCCCGGCATCGACGCGGTGCGCGTCGTCTTCAACCCCGACGATGCCGCGCCCTATGACGCAGCTTCCCGGGGCCTCGACCTGCTGCCGCCGGTGGCGGGCGGCGCGGCGCGGCAGGACTCGGTGCGGCTCGGCCTCGAGAGCCTCGCCGGGTTGACGCCCGAGCGCGTACTGATCCATGACGGGGCGCGGCCGTTCCTCGACCGCGCCACCATCGACCGCGTGCTCGAGGCGCTGGCCGAGGCGCCGGGCGCCATTCCGGCGCTGACGCTCAAGGACACGGTGAAGCGCGGCGCCGAGGGCCGCATCGTCGAGACCCTCGACCGCGCCCAGCTCTGGCGCGCGCAGACGCCGCAGGGCTTCCATTACCGGCAGATCCTCGAAGCCCATCGCGCCGCCGCCGGCAGCGACCTCTCCGACGACGCCGCGGTCGCCGAGCGCGCCGGGCTTGCCGTGCGCCTCGTCGCCGGCAACGAGGCGAACTTCAAAGTGACGACGGCGGACGACCTGCACCAGGCCGAGCGCCTGCTGGCGGCGCAGCCGGCCGACATCCGCACCGGCCAGGGCTTCGACGTCCACGCCTTCGGCCCCGGCGACCGCCTCTGGCTCTGCGGCATCGAGCTCGCGCATGAGCGCGGGCTCATCGGGCATTCCGATGCCGATGTCGGCCTCCACGCGCTCACCGACGCGATCTTGGGCGCGCTCGGCGCCGGCGATATCGGCCAGCATTTCCCGCCCGGCGATCCGCAATGGCGCGGCGCGCCGTCCCACCGCTTCCTGAGCCACGCCGCCGGCCTCGTCGGCGCCGCCGGCGGCAGCATCGCCCATGTCGACGTCACCCTGATCTGCGAGCGGCCCAGGATCGGCCCGCATCGCGCCGCCATGGTGGCGCGCATCGCCGAGATCCTGGCGCTCGACCCGCGCCGCGTCAGCGTCAAGGCGACCACCACCGAAGGGCTGGGCTTCGCCGGCCGCGGCGAGGGCATTGCGGCGCAAGCGATCGCGACCCTGCGGCTGCCGCTCGCGCCATGACCGCAGCGCCGCCCGTGGAGCCCCAGCATTTCCATCCGGCAACGCTCATCGCGACCTGGTTCGGCGCGGGACGGCTGCCGTGGGTTCCCGGCACCTGGGGCTCGCTGGCGGCGCTGCCCTTCGCCTGGGCGATCGCCGGGCTCTTCGGCGCCCGCGCGCTGCTGATCGCCGCCGCGGTGGTGTTCTTCATCGGCTGGTGGGCGGCGCATCGCGTCGCGCGCGTCAGCGGCATCCAGGATCCGGGCTCGGTGGTGGTCGACGAGGTCGTGGGACAATGGCTGACGCTTGGCGATCACGCCGCCGGACGCGCTGGCCTATGTCGCTGGCTTCCTGCTGTTCCGCCTCTGCGACATCGTCAAGCCGTGGCCGGCGCGCTGGATCGATCGCAACGTCCATGGCGGCTTCGGCATCATGGCGGACGACGTCGTCGCCGCCTTCTATGCCGCGACCGCGCTCCTGCTGCTGCTGCTCATCCTGGGCAAGCCGATTGGCTGAGACGCCGCTCCATCGCCTGGCCGAGGCCGTGCTCGCCGCCTGCCGCAGCAAGGGCCTCACGCTCGCCACCGCGGAATCCTGCACCGGCGGCATGGTGGCGGCGGCGCTCACCGACATCGCGGGCTCCTCCGACGTGGTCGAGCGCGGCTTCGTGACCTATTCGAACGCGGCCAAGAGCGCGCTGCTCGGCGTGCCGATGGCCCTCATCGCCGAACACGGCGCGGTGAGCCCGGAGGTGGCGGCGGCGATGGCGGCCGGCGCGCTCGCCTTCTCGCCGGTCGATCTCGCGGTCTCCGTCACCGGCATCGCCGGTCCCGGCGGCGGCAGCGCGACGAAGCCGGTGGGATTGGTCTGGTTCGGCACGGCCCGACGCGGCAAGACCGCGACCGAAAGCCATGTCTTCCCCGGCGACCGCGCCGCGGTGCGGCGCGCCGCGACCGAGCGCGCGCTCGAGCTGCTGCTCGCCGCCGCCGGAGGCTGAGACCATGGTCGCGGCCATCATCGCCGGCGAGCGCGCGCTGAGCGGTGACGCGGTCGAGGAGCGGGCGCTCAGCGCGGTGAGCGCGCTCGACCGCATCGGCATCGGCGCCGGCGCGGTGGTGGCGCTGATGCTGCGCAACGACATCGCCGCGCTCGAGGCGATGCTGGCGCTGCGCCGCGCCGGCAGCTACGCGGTGCCGGTCAACTGGCATTTCAAGGCGGACGAAGCCGGCTACATCCTGCGCGACAGCGGCGCCCAGGCCCTGATCATCCACACCGACCTGCTGCCGCAGATCGAAAGCACCATACCGGAGACCATCGCCATCATCGCGGTCGAGCCCGGGGCGCCGCTCCGCCGCGCTTTCGCGCTCACTCCCGAGCAGTGCCGCGCGCCAGCAGGCCTGCCGGAATGGGAGAGCTTCATCGCCTCGGCGCCGGCCTATGCCGGGCCGCCGCGGCCGGTGGTGCAGCACATGCCCTATTCGTCGGGGACCACCGGCCGGCCCAAAGGCATCCGCCGCGCGCCGCTGGCGCCGGAGCAAGTGGCGGCGAGCGCCCTGATGATGCGGCTCGGCCTCGGCGTCGAGCCCGGCATGCGCACGGCGGTGGCGGCGCCGCTCTATCACAGCGCGCCCTATGTCCATGGCCTCAACAGCCTCGTCCAGGGCGAGCTCGTCGTGGTGCCGCCGCGCTTCGACGCGGCCCTGCTGCTCGCCGATATCGAGCGCCACCGCCTCACCCACCTCTATCTCGTGCCGACCATGTATGTGCGCCTCCTGCAGCTGCCGGAGGCAGTGCGCCGGCGCCATGATCTGAGCTCGCTCAAATGCGTCGCCAGCACCGGCTCGCCCTGCCCGCCCGAGATCAAGCGGGCGATGATCGAGTGGTGGGGGCCGGTGATCACCGAGACCTACGCCTCGAGCGAGACCAGCCTGATCACGCTGGCCACATCGGCCGACGCGCTGGCGCGGCCCGGCACCGCGGGCAGGCCGCTGCCCGGCGCAGAGATCCGGATCCTCGATGAGGAGGGCCAACAGGTTCCGCCCGGCACCATCGGCACGATTGCCTGCCGCCAGGCGGCGCTGCCCGATTTCACCTATGTCAACAATGACGCGGCGCGGCGCGCCATCGACCGCGGCGGCCTCGCGGCGCTGGGCGATGTCGGGTATGTCGATGGCGAGGGCTATCTCTTCGTCTGCGACCGGCGCTCCGACATGGTGATCTCGGGCGGCGTCAACATCTATCCTGCCGAGATCGAGGCGGTGCTGCTGACCATGCCGGGCGTCGCCGATTGCGCCGTCTTCGGCATTCCCGACGCCGAGTTCGGCGAGGCGCTGGCGGCGCATATCGAGCCGCTTCCCGACGCTGCGCTCGATGCCGAAGCGGTGCGCGACTTCGTCCGCGCGCGGCTTGCCTCCTACAAGGTGCCCCACCTCGTCGAATTCGCTCCGAGCCTGCCGCGCGAGGACAGCGGCAAGATCTTCAAGCGGCGGCTGCGCGACCCCTATTGGCAGGGAACGGGGCGGCGGATCTGAAGAAGCCGTCAGCTATCAGCTTTCAGCCGTCAGCAGCGCCCGTAACTGACAACTGACGACTGATAACTGACAACCGAGCTGAGAGCTGACAGCTGATCAGCTGATAGCTGACAGCTAATCCGCTAGGATACCGCAAAACCTCTGGGAGGACGTCATGGCGGGTCTGACGCAAAGCTATGTCCACGGCACTTCCGACGTGCCGCTGATCGGCGCCACCATCGGGGCCTATTTCGACCAGGCGGCGGTGCGCTGGAGCGGGCGCGACGCGCTCGTCGTGCGGCATCAGGACATCCGCTGGAGCTATGCCGAGCTGAAGCGGCGGGTCGATGCCTTTGCCGCGGGGCTGCTGGCGCTGGGGCTGGAGCCGGGCGATCGCGTCGGCATCTGGTCGCCGAACAATTCCGAATGGGCGGTGACGCAATTCGCCACCGCCAAGGCCGGGCTCATCCTGGTCAACATCAACCCGGCCTATCGCCTCTCCGAGCTCGACTACGCCCTCAACAAGGTCGGCTGCAAGGCGCTGGTCACCGCAGATCGTTTCAAGACCTCGGATTATGTCGGCATGTTGCGCGAGCTCGCGCCCGAGATCGACCGCAGCGCGCCGGGGCGCCTCCAAGCGAAGCGCCTGCCGACGCTCCAGGCGCTGATCCGCATCGGCAGCGACGAGAAGCGCGGTTTCTTCCGCTTCGAGGATGTGCTCGATGCCGGCGGCGAGCGCCACCATGCGGCGCTGGAGGTGTTGGCGCCGAAGCTGCAATTCGACGACCCCATCAACATCCAGTTCACCAGCGGCACCACCGGCGCGCCCAAGGGCGCCACCCTCACCCATCACAACATCCTCAACAACGGCTTCTTCATCGGCGAGGCGCAGAAGCTCACCGAGCGCGACCGCATCTGCATCCCGGTGCCGCTCTATCACTGCTTCGGCATGGTGCTGGGCAATCTCGCCTGCATCACCCATGGCGCGGCGATGGTCTATCCCTCGGAGGGCTTCGAGCCGCTGGCCGCGCTCGAGGCGGTCGAGGCCGAGCGCTGCACCGGCCTCTACGGCGTCCCCACCATGTTCATCGCCGAGCTCGGCCATCCCGAGTTCAAGCGCTTCGACCTGACCTCGCTGCGCACCGGCATCATGGCGGGCTCGCCCTGCCCGATCGAGGTGATGAAGCGCTGCGTCAGCGAGATGCACATGTCGGAGGTGACGATCGCCTATGGCATGACCGAGACCAGCCCGGTGAGCACGCAGACCTCGGCCGATGATCCCGCTCGAGCGGCGCGTCGGCACGGTGGGGCGCGTCCATCCCCATGTCGAGGTCAAGATCGTCGACGGCGAGGGCCGCATCGTGCCGCCGGGCGTGGCGGGCGAGCTCTGCACCCGCGGATATTCGGTGATGCTGGGCTATTGGGGCGATCCAGAGCGGACGGCGGAGGCGATCGACCGCGCCGGCTGGATGCATACCGGCGACCTCGCCACGCTCGATGCCGAGGGCTATTGCAACATCGTCGGCCGCATCAAGGACATGGTGATCCGCGGCGGCGAGAACGTCTATCCCCGCGAGATCGAGGAATTCCTCTTCCGCCATCCCAAGGTGGCGGCGGTACAGGTGGTGGGGCTGCCCGATCCCAAATACGGCGAGGAGCTGTGCGCCTGGATCATGCTGAAGCCCGGCGAGAGCGCCACCGCGGAGGAGATCCAGGCCTTCTGCAAAGGCCAGATCGCGCATTACAAGATCCCGCGCTACATCAAATTCACCGACGCTTTCCCGATGACGGTGACCGGCAAGGTGCAGAAATTCCTCATGCGCGAGCACATGGTGAAGGAGCTGGGCCTGGTCGAGCAGAAGACTGCGTAAGCCTTAGGCGATGCGGTAGGAGACGACGGCAAAGAAGTGCGTGACGATGCCGGCGAGCACGCAGCAATGCCATACCGGATCGGTCCAGCGGCCGATATCGCGCGCATAGATGATCGCGCCGATGGTATAGGCGAGCCCGCCCGCGCCGAGCAGCAACAGCGGCAGCGCCGGGATGGCGCGGATCACCTGCGCGCCGGCCGACAGGAAAATCCAGCCCAGCGCGAGGTAGACCGCAACGAAGGCGCGGTCATGCGCCCGCGGCAGCACCAGCTTCAAGCCGATGCCGATTGCCGCCAGCGACCAGACCCAGGCAAGCAGGCTGCCGCCGAAGGGACCGCTGAGGCCGGCGGCGGCGGCGAACGGCGTGTAGGTGCCGGCGATGAGCAGGAAGATCGCGGCATGGTCGAGCCAGCGCAGCAGCGCGCGCCGCCGCGCCTGCTCCAGCATGTTGTAGAGGAAGGAGCACAGCGCGCAGGCGAGCAGCGACAGGCCATAGACCAGGCTCGCCGTTGCACCGCCGCCGCGGACCCACAGCGTGAGCAGCGCCAGCGCCACCAGCCCTGCCCCGCCGAAGGCGAGCGTCGCCGTCACCACGGCGCGGTTGACCTGGCGCGCCAGGCCGATGGCGGGGGTGATCGACATCCCCGGCTATTCCAGCTCGCTCTCCTGCGCTACCCGCTCATGCCCATCGGCGATCGAGCGGAGGCGGTACTGGTAGCGGCCGTGCTCGGCCGGCATCGGGCGGACGATCTCGAAGCGCCCGGACGGCGTGGCGTAGGAGCGATTGGGTATCAGCGTCACCGTCTGGCCGGTCTTGAATTTGTGAGGCGTCATGATTGGCTTTCCCGCGCCGCCACGGCCGGTACCGTGACGCGCGAAATGTCTGCACTAGAGATGATCTATCATAGCAGGCACCGCCGCGATTGTCCGATGTTTCCCGCGCCGCGCCGCCCAGGCGGTCCCGGACGGCGTCAGGCAGCGGCGAGGCGCATCATCGCGCGCTCCATGAAATTCAGATGGTCGTGGTTGAGCAGCAGCTGGATCTCGCTAGCCGCCGGCGCTGCGCTCGACGAACCGGCCGCGCAACGGCTTGTCCAGAGTGTCGATGCTGAGCTCCACCAGCGTGCCGGCGGCGATTTCGGGCAGCGGCCCCGCGAACAGCGCCATGCCCGGGGACAGCTTGAGCACCCGGCCCGCAACCGTCTGACCGCCGGCCGCGGCGGTGGCCGGCAGGTCGGTATCGATCGCGCTCAACTGGCGATTCTCGCTCAGTTCCTGCAGCGCCGCCAGGAACTCGCGAACTTCGGCGCTCAGCACCCCGGCCTCGACCGCGAGCGCCGAGGACACGCTCCCGACCTCGGCGGCATCGCTGCCGGTGCCGCTCACCGCGCCCTGAACCTGCGCCATGTTGCTGGCGACGTTGGCGGTGCTGGCGGTCACCTGTTCGATGCTGCGTCCGATCTCCTGCGTGGCGGCGCTTTGCTGCTCGACCGCGCCGGCGATCGCCACGGCGATGTCGTTGACGCCGCGGATTGCGCCGGAGATGCCCTGGATCGCCTCCGCCGCACCGTTGCTCGCGGCTTGAATTGACGTGACCTGGCGGGCGATATCCTGCGTCGCCTGGGCCGTCTGGTTGGCCAGCGCCTTGACCTCGCCGGCCACTACGGCAAAGCCCCGACCGGCCTCGCCGGCGCGCGCCGCTTCGATGGTGGCGTTGAGCGCCAGCAGGTTCGTCTGCCCCGCGATGCTGTTGATCAGCTGCACCACCGCGCCGATCTGCTCCGCCGCCTGCCGAAGATCCTCGACCTTGGCGACCACCTCATCCGCCCGCTGCATCGCCGCCGTCGAGCCGCGGGCGGAATCGCCGGCCTGGCGGCCGATGCCCTCGATCGAGGCGGAAAGCTCCTGCGACGCCGCCGCCACCGCCTGGATGGTGGAAGCGGTCTGCTGCACTTCGCCGGCGACGTCAGCCGCCTGGCGGGCGGTGGCCTTCGACGCCTGCTCGAGCGCGCTCGACGTCCGCGACATCGCGGCGGAGCTGGTGGAGAGCGAGTGGAAGACGCCGCTCACGCTGCGGCCGAAGAAGCCGATGAGCTGGCTCATCTCCTCGTGCCGCAGCCTCCGGGCCGCCTGCTCGAGGGCTTTGCGCTTCTTCCAGCCGCTGCTTCTCGATCGCATTCTCCTTGAACACCTGCACCGCGCGCGACATCGCGCCGATTTCATCGGCTCTGGCGCCGCCGGGAACGTCGGCGCTGTGGTCGCCTTTCGCCGAGCCGCGTCATCGCCGTTGTCATGTCACGCAAAGGACGGGTGACGCCCTTGATCACCATGAGCAGCGCCGCCGCCACGAACAGGATGGTGCCGCCGAGCGCCGCGCCGATCAGCGTCCAACGCGCGACCAGTGCCGCGTGAACGATGTCTTCATGCAGCACATGCAGATGCTCGCGATTGGCGGCCGCGAGCTCCTCGAGACTCCGATTGAGGGCCTTGCGAACGTCGCGATTGGCGCTGTTGTCGCCGAAGAGCCGCGCGGCGGCGGTGGTATCCTCGCGCGCGAGCCGCACGAGCTCGGTGCGGAAGGTGATGAACTGCTGCACGCTGTCGGCGGCCTTGGCGAACATCGCCATGTCGCTCGGCCGGATCTCGTCATGCCATTTCTGCATCACGCCCTTGAGCGCATCGAGATCGACCAGCAGCGGCTTGTTGAACTTTTCCGCCTCCGCGCTGCCGGGCGACATGTAGACGCCGCGCGCTTCCATGACCACCGCGGTCACGAGGCCATTGGCCTGCTCGGCATAGAGCGCACGCGCATCGGCCCCGTCCAGGCGCTTCACCTGGTCCTGGAAGCCTCTGATCGTCCAGACCCCGAAGGCCGAGAGCCCAAGGGCGAGTGCGGCGAGGAGCAGAACCGCGCTGATGATCCGGGTCGCGATCGATCTTGATTGCATAAGGACCCACCCAGCTCTGCTCGGCATGGCGATGTCGATGGTCCTCTCTACCGCAGATGGATTAAGGCACTCGAAACAAATTGACGAAAATCGCGACCATCGGGCGATGGCCCGCATGCGCGGGTGTGAAGGACGCCGGCCACCATGCGATCGCAGCCGGGCTAGACTAGCCGCGCTTGGCGAAATAGGCCTTCATCGGCGCGAAGTAATAATCCTTCCAGCCATCGCGATAGCCGGTATGGCCGTCGGGAATGTTGCGGTGCCGCAAGGTGAGCCTGGTGCCGGTCTTGGCCGGCGCCAGCAGCAGCTCGATCTCGGAATCGGGATCGGCCTCGGCAAAGGCGGTGGTGCGCCAGGACTGGACGATGCGCCGTCCGGGCTCGAGCACGAGGTTGCGGCCGGTGATGTAGCCGTCCCAGGCGGTGAAGGCCGCGCCCTTCTTCGCCGATGCCTTGGCTTTGGCGCCGGTCATCGCGCCATGCGACCGGCTGTCGAGCCAGGCGTCGTAGACCGCCTTGGGCGGCGCCGGGATCGTCGCGGTGAGCGTGAAGCGGAAGGCCACGCGCGTCACCTCAGGCGTAATTGAAGCGCGGCCGCCAGGTGGCGGCGCCCTCGGGCAGCAGATCGAGGAAATGCCACAACGAGCAGAAATCGTCGCCGGGACCGAAGCTGGTGTCGCCGACACGCAGGACCTTGCCGTCCTGCCGCTTGAAGACCGAGACGCCCGGCAGCCAGCCCTGCTCGCTGCGATAGCCCATATCGGCGGCGAAGCTGGTGTCGCCGTGCGACACCATGCGGAAACGCCAGCCGCGCGCCGCCTTGAACTTCTCCTGCGTCTCCGGCGCGTCGGGCGATGCCACGACGAAGGCGGCGCGGTTCTCCAGATGCGCCAGCACGCCGTTGAAGCCGTCGGCCCACAGCGTGCAATAGGGGCAGCCCGCGCCCATGTTGTGGATGACGAAGAGGCTGTCCTTGTCGCCGAAGAGCTGCGCCAGCGCCACCTTGCCGTCGCGCGTGGCGAAAGCGTATTCCGCCACCTCCTCGGGCTCGACCGATTGCTGCAGCGCGCGCATCTTGCGGCGCAGCTCCGTGATCTCGCCGCGGTATTGCGCCAGGCGCTTTGCGGTTTCGCGATAGCCCATGACCGCTCCTCCCTCGGGTTGCTAGGTCTTGCGCCGCGCCGGGCGGCGGCGCGCGCGCGCTTTGCGCGCCTTGCCGCGCTCGATCTGGTCGAGCCAAGCGGCCAGCGTGTCGAATTGCGCCTGCCAGTACTTGCTGTAGCGATTGACCCACTGCGCCGCCTCGAGGATCGGCCCGGCATCGAGCCGGCAGCGGCTGACGCGGCCGCTGCGCTCCTGCTTCACGAGGCCGGCGCGCACCAGCACCTGGATGTGGCGCGACACCGCTTGCAGCGAGATGTCGAAGGGCGCCGCCAGCTCCGAGACCAGCAGCTCGGCGCCGTCGAGCCGGCCGAGGATGGCGCGGCGCACGGGATCGGCGAGCGCGGCGAAGACCCGGTCGAGCGATGCGGCGGAGGATCTTGCGGAGCGGCGGCGGCAACGGTCAATGTCATGATTGACAGTCAACAACAGCGTTGACCGACTGTCAAGCCGGCCCGTGTGTCCGGCTAGACCGGCTTCGCCGCCGCTCCGGCGGCGCCCGGCGGGCCATAGAGCTGGCGCGCGCGGGTTTCGAAGGCGCCGACCATGCGCTTCACCGCTTCGTTGAACAAGAGCTCGATGATCTTCTGCAGCATGCGCGAGCGGAATTCGAAATCGACATGGAAATCGATCAGGCACTGGCCGCCGGGCCGGGTGATGAAATCCCAGTGGTTGCTCAGATAGCGGAACGGCCCCTCGGTGTAGCTGACATCGATGCGGCACGGCCGGTCGAGGACGACGCGCGAGGTGAAGCGCTCGCGCACCATCTTGAAGCCGATCAGCAGATCGGCGGTGATCGTCGTCGGCGTCCGCTCGCGGATGCGCGCGCCCAGGCACCACGGCAGGAACTCGGGATAGCGCTCGACATCGGCGACGAGATCGAAGAGCTGCTCCGGCGTATAGGGGAGCAACCGCTGCTCGGCATGCGTGGGCATCCCGCTAAGGGCCCAAATCCGACATCGCTTCCAAAGACCCGACTGGCTGCGTGGTATTCAGGTTCACCACGGAGGCACGGAGGTCACGGAGAAGAGACGGTTGGCTCAGAGCACGAAGCGACGCAGTCCGTCTTTGAGCGTGACGCTGTTGAAATTCATCAGCAGGCCTACTTTGACGCCGCTCAAGCGGAGATAGGTCAGAATCTGGGCCTCGTGGATCGGCATCAGCCGCTCGACCGCCTTGACCTCGATAAGAAGCTCTCCCTCGGCCACGATGTCCATCCGATAGCCGCAATCGAGGCGGACCGTCTTGTACACGACGGCAAGCGGCACTTGGCGCGCATAGGCGATCGCACCCTGTTCCAGCTCGTAGCACAAGCATTCCTCGTACGCCGATTCGAGCAATCCCCGCCCGAGCTGTCGATGCACGTCGATCGCCATCTTGATAATGCGCTCGCTTAGGACGCCGCCGTGAGAAAGACTCACTTCTTCTTCTCCGTGTCCTCCGTGTCTCCGTGGTGATTACCTTCATCGACCGTGCAAATGCTGCGCTAGATTTGGATGACCGTTGGGGCATCGAGACCAAGCGATAGAGTCGCTTCACGAGATCGCCGCGAGCTTCTCGGCGCGGGCGGTGCGCAGCTTGGCGAAATCCTCGCCGGCGAAATAGGAGGAGCGCGTCAAGGGTGAGGCCGAGACCATGAGGAAGCCCTTGCCGAAGGCGAGAGCGCGGTAGGTCTCGAACTCCTCGGGCGGCACGAAGCGCGCGACCGCGTGATGCTTGGGCGTCGGCTGGAGATATTGGCCGATGGTGAGGAAATCGACGCCGGCGGCGCGCAGATCGTCCATCACCTGCAGCACTTCGCCCTTGTCCTCGCCGAGCCCGACCATCATGCCGGATTTGGTGAACATCCTGGGATCGAGCTCCTTGACGCGGTCCAGGAGGCGCAAGGAATGGAAATAGCGCGCGCCCGGCCGGACTTCGGCGTAGAGCCGCGGCACCGTCTCGAGATTGTGGTTGTAGATGTCGGGGCGCGCCGCCACCACCGCCTCGATCGCGCCCTCCTTCTTGAGGAAGTCCGGCGTCAGCACCTCGATCGTCGTCGCCGGCGCCAGCGCGCGGATCGCCGCGATGGTGCGCACGAAATGCCCGGCGCCGCCATCATCGAGATCGTCGCGGTCGACCGAGGTCACCACCACATGGGCGAGGCCGAGGCGCGCCACCGCCTCGGCGACATGCTGCGGCTCGTGCGGGTCGAGCTGGTCGGGCCGGCCCGTCGCCACGTTGCAGAAGCTGCAGGCGCGGGTGCAGACGCTGCCCAGGATCATCACCGTCGCATGCTTCTGCTTCCAGCACTCGCCGATATT
This sequence comes from uncultured Alphaproteobacteria bacterium, assembly GCA_963789275.1. GTDB lineage: Bacteria > Pseudomonadota > Alphaproteobacteria > ATCC43930 > CGMCC-115725 > DAHUYF01. The sequence goes on along the minus strand of CAWBKF010000018.1, from coordinate 25,805 downwards.
GGGGCAGGCCGCCTCTTCGCAGACGGTGTTGAGCCTCAGCTCGCGCATGAGCAGGCGCGTCGCATGGTATTCGGGCGAGGTCGGCGCCTTGACGCGGATCCACGCCGGCTTGCGCTGGATCGGATTGTCCGGCTTATGCGCCTTCTCGGGATGTCGCAGAGGGGGCTCGCTCATCGCAGCCTGCTGAATCTCCGCTAGATGTGGAGGACCTGGCCGTAAGCGTCAAGCACGCTCTCATGCATCATCTCGGAGAGGGTGGGATGCGGGAAGATGGTGCGCATCAGCTCCTGCTCGGTGGTCTCCAGCGTCTTGGCGATGGCATAGCCCTGGATGAGCTCGGTCACCTCGGCGCCGATCATATGGGCGCCGAGGAGCTCGCCGGTCTTGGCGTCGAACACCGTCTTCACCAGCCCTTCGGGCTCGCCCAGCGCGATCGCCTTGCCGTTGCCGATGAAGGGGAAGCGGCCGACCCGAACCTGGTAGCCCGCCTCCTTCGCCTTGCGCTCGGTAAGCCCGACGCTCGCCACCTGCGGCCGGCAATAGGTGCAGCCGGGGATGTTGCGCACGTCGAGCGGATGGACGGTGTTGAGCCCGGCGATGCGCTCGACGCAGATCACGCCCTCATGCATCGCCTTGTGCGCGAGCCAGGGCGGCCCCACGACGTCGCCGATGGCATAGATCCCGGGCTCGTCGGTCTCGAGCCATTCATTGACCAGGATATGGCCCTTCTCGGCGCGCACCTTGGTCTTGTCGAGGCCGATGCTCTCGACATTGCCGGTGATGCCGATGGCAAGCACCACGCGCTCGGCCGTCACCTGGCTGGTCTTGTCGCCGGCCGCCAGCGTCGCGGTCACGGCATCGGCGCCCTTCTTGAGCTCCTTCACCAGGGTCGAGGTGTGGATCTTCATGCCCTGCTTCTCGAAGGCCTTGCGCGCAAACGCCGAGATCTCCTCGTCCTCGGCCGGCAGCACGCGGTCGAGCACCTCGACCACCGTCACCTCGGCGCCCATGTCGCGATAGAAGCTCGCGAACTCGATGCCGATCGCGCCGGAGCCGATGACCAGCACCGATTTCGGCATCGCCGGCGGCACCATCGCCTCCTTGTAGGTCCAGACCAGTTTGCCGTCGGGCTCGAGCCCCGGCAGCGAGCGCGCCCGCGCGCCGGTGGCGATGACGATGTGCTTGGCGGCGAAACTCCCCACGGGCTTGCCGTCCTTGGCGACCGCGAGGCGCCCCTTGCCGAGCAGCGTGCCCTCGCCGTCGATGACGGTGATCTTGTGCTTCTTCATCAGGTAGCCGACGCCGTTGGAGAGCTGCTTTGCCACCTTGCGCGAGCGCTCCACGACCTTCTTGGCGTCAAACGTGATGTCCTTGGCGGCAAAGCCATAGGCGTCGAGATTGTGCAGCAGGTGATTGATCTCGGAGCTGCGCAGCAGCGCCTTGGTCGGGATGCAGCCCCAGTTGAGGCAGATGCCGCCAAGATGCTCGCGCTCCACCACCGCCGTCTTCATGCCGAGTTGCGCCGCCCGGATCGCCGCGACATAGCCGCCGGGCCCGCCGCCGAGAATGATGATGTCGAAGGAAGTGTCGGGCATCTGTCTCATGTCACTCTGAGCTGACCCCCTCTCCGCCCTTGAGGGGGAGGGTCGGGGTGGGGGGAGCCGCAGACTCGGAATTTGCTCTACAGCGCCAGCATGCCCGGCGCTTCGATGATCTTCTTGAAGGCCTGGATCCATTGCGCGCCGACGGCGCCGTCGACGACGCGGTGGTCGCAGGCCAGCGTGCAGCTCATCACCGTCGCCACCGCCAGCGCGCCGTTCTTCACCACCGGGCGCTGCTCGCCGACGCCGATGGCGAGGATGGCGCTGTGCGGCGGATTGATCACCGCGGTGAAATCCTTGATGCCGAACATGCCGAGATTGGAGATCGAGAAGGTGCCGCCCTGGAATTCCTGCAGCTTGAGCTTGCCCGCCCGCGCCCGCGTGCCGAGATCGCGCATCTCGGCCGAGATCTGCTGCAGCCCCTTGCTCTCGGCCGCCTTGATGATCGGCGTGATCAAGCCCTCATCGATCGCGACCGCCACCGCGATGTCGGCGGTCTCCCAGCGCAGGATGGCGTCCTCGCTCCACGACGCATTGACCGCCGGCACCTTCTTCAAGGTGAGGGCTGCGGCCTTGATGACGAAATCATTGACCGAGAGCTTGAGCTCGGCCGCCTCGTTGATCTCCTTGCGCATGCGCAGCAGCGCGTCGATCTCGCAATCGACGGTGAGATAGTAATGCGGAATGGTGAGCTTCGCTTCCACCATGCGCCGCGCGATGACGCGGCGCATGCCGGTGATCGCCAGCTCCTTGAACGCGGGATTGCCGGCCAGCGCCACCACCTGGTCGCGGCTGTAACTGGGCAGCGACAGCGGCGCGCCCGGCGCCGACTGGCGGAGACGGTGCGCGCGCCGCGGCGGCGCGGCGCCGAGGGACCTTTGGCCAGCGCCGCATCGATGTCGTGCTTGACGATGCGGCCATGCGGGCCCGAGCCGGTGAGCCGGGCGAGGTCGAGCCCGGCCTGCTCCGCCATGCGCCGCGCCAAGGGGCTGGCGAAGACGCGTCCCGCCTCGGCATGGCCGTTGCCGCGCGCCGGCGCTGGCGCGGCGGCCGCCGGCGCGACGGCGGGCGCGGCTTGCGGCGCTGGCGGCGCCGGGCTCGCGGCGGCTTCCGGCATCGGCGGCGGCGCCGCCGCTGGTTTCGCCGCGGCCGCGACGCCGGGCCGGTCGAGCGCGGCCTTGTCTTCGCCCTCCTCCAGCAGCAGCGCGATCGGCTGGTTGACCTTGACCCCTTCGGTGCCTTCGGGCACCAGGATCCGCCCGAGCGTACCGTCATCCGCCGCCTCGAATTCCATCGTCGCCTTGTCGGTCTCGATCTCGGCGATGACGTCGCCCGCCTTTACGGCATCGCCGACCTTCTTGTGCCATTTCGCGAGGTTGCCCTCGGTCATGGTCGGCGACAGCGCCGGCATCAGCAGTTCAATCGGCATTGATCAATCCCCGCTCAGCGATAGCTCACGGCTTTCGCCGCTTCGACCACCTCGTCGGCCTGCGGCAGCGCCAGGCGCTCGAGATTGGCGGCGTAGGGCAGCGGCACGTCCTTGCCCGTCACCCGCTTCACCGGCGCGTCGAGATGGTCGAAGGCCTGCTCCATGACCAGCGCCGCGATCTCGGCGCCGATGCCGGCAAAGCTCCAGCCTTCCTCGAGCGAGACCAGGCGGTTGGTCTTCTTCACCGAGGCGACGATGCTCTCGACATCGAGCGGGCGCAGCGTGCGCAAATCGATCACCTCGGCCGAGATGCCCTCTGCCGCGAGCTTCTCGGCCGCGTCGAGCGCCACCTGCACCATGCGCGAGAAGGCGAGGATGGTGACGCCGTCGCCGGCCCGCGCGACGCGCGCGCGGCCGAGCGGCACCAGATGCTCGCCCTCGGTCGGCACCTCGAAGCTGTGGCCATAGACCAGCTCGTTCTCGAGGAAGATCACCGGGTTGGGATCGCGGATCGCCGATTTGAGCAGGCCCTTGTGGTCGGCGGCGGTATAGGGCGCCACCACCTTCAGCCCCGGCACATGCGCGTACCAGCTCGTATAGTCCTGCGAGTGCTGCGCCGCGACGCGGGCGGCGGCGCCGTTGGGGCCGCGGAAGACGATGGGGCAATGCATCTGCCCGCCGGACATGTAGCGCGTCTTGGCGGCGGAGTTGATGATCTGGTCCATCGCCTGCATGGCGAAGTTCCAGGTCATGAACTCGACGATCGGCCGGAGCCCCGCAAAAGCCGCGCCGACGCCGATGCCGGCGATCGAATGCTCGGAGATCGGCGTGTCGATGACGCGGCGCGCGCCGAATTCCTGCAGCAGGCCCTGGCTCACCTTGTAGGCGCCCTGATACTCCGCCACCTCCTCGCCCATGAGGAAGACGTTCTCGTCGCGCCGCATCTCCTCGGCCATGGCGTCGCGCAGCGCCTCGCGCACGGTGAGCGTCGCGGTGGGGCCGGCATATTCCCTCTCCTCGCCGGCGGGCAGGCGCTTGGGCTCGGCGGCGGGGCGCGAAGCCGCCTTCGGCGGCTTCGCCTCGGCGACCTCTCCCGCCGGCGCCGCTTGCGCCGGGGTCGAGGGCCGCGGCGCGGGCTTGGCGTCGCTCTTGGCGACCGCGCCGGCGTCCTCGCCTTCGCCGGCGATCAGCGCGATCGGCAGGTTGACGGCGACGTTCTCGCTGCCTTCGGGAACCAGGATCTTGGCGAAGGTGCCTTCATCGGCCGCCTCCATCTCCATCGTCGCCTTGTCGGTCTCGATCTCGGCGAGGATGTCGCCGGCCTTGACGGCGTCGCCCGGCTTCTTGAGCCACTTGGCGATCTTGCCTTCGGTCATGGTCGGCGACAGCGCCGGCATCAGCACTTCGATCGGCATGTTAGGAGCCTGTCTGGGACATGGGACGGGTCTGCGACATCGTCATTTCGTGTCTGGCTAGGAGCGAGGAGCGAAGCGATGCCGAAGCGCATCGTGAGCGACGAGGGACGACGCCAGGCGCGGAATGACGATGTCCCGGAGGGTTGCACGAGGATGGGGCGCTGCCGCGTCGCGCGGCCTTGACGATGCTTCCAGCATCGCCTGCGGCCACGCTCCTAACATCGCCCCATCCTCGTGCAACGCAGACCCATCCCATGTCCCAGACAGGCTCCTTAGGCCTCGCCGTAGACGTCGGTCCACAGCTCCGCCGGATCGGGCTCCGGGCTCTGCTGCGCGAAATCCGCGGCGGCGGTGATGATGTCCTTGATCTCCTTGTCGATCTCCTTGAGCCGCGCCTCATCCGCCATGCCGCCATCGATCAGGCGCTTCTTCACCTGGTCGATCGGGTCGTGCTCCTGGCGCATGCGGCTCACTTCGTCCTTGCTGCGGTATTTCGCGGGATCGGACATGGAATGGCCGCGATAGCGGTAGGTCAGCATCTCCAGGATGTAGGGGCCCTTGCCCGAGCGCGCATGCTCCATCGCGTCGGCCGCGGCCTCGCGCACCGCGACGACGTTCATGCCGTCGACGGAATGGCCGGGGATCTCGAAGGGCGCGCCGCGGCTCACCAGGTCATGGGAGGCCGAGCTGCGGGTGATCGAGGTGCCCATGCCGTATTTGTTGTTCTCGATGACATAGACCACCGGCAGCTTCCACAGCGCCGCCATGTTGAAGCTCTCATAGACCTGGCCCTGATTCATCGCGCCGTCGCCGAGGAAGGTGATGCTGACCTTGCCGTTGTCGCGGTATTTGTGGGCGAAGCCGAGGCCGGTGCCGATCGGCACCTGGGCGCCGACGATGCCGTGCCCGCCGAAGAAATTCTTCTCGAGCGAGAACATGTGCATCGAGCCGCCTTTGCCGCGCGAATAGCCGCCGCGCCGCCCGGTGAGCTCGGCCATGACCCCCTTGGGGTCCATGCCGGTCGCCAGCATATGGCCGTGGTCCCGATAGGAGGTGATGATGCTGTCGCCCTCCTCGGCGGCGGCGAGCACGCCGACCACGACCGCCTCCTCGCCGATATAGAGATGGCAGAAGCCGCCGATCAGGCCCATGCCGTACATCTGCCCCGCCTTCTCCTCGAAGCGGCGGATGAGCAGCATGTCGCGATAGAGGGTGAGCAGCTCCGCGGCCGATACTTCGGGCTCCTCGAGCTTCGCCGATCTCGGCTTGCGCTTCGCCATCGCCATGGAGCCACCCCTTGTCGGCAGGAGCCCGGCGCGCCGGCGGCGGCAGGGCGTTGAGCGTTGCCGGTAAGATGCCCCCCGTTCCCCTCGAATGCAAGCCGATTACTCGGTTAAATTATTGTTTTGCAATGCGAAATGAAACTTAACCGAATTCTGATTAATGGGGTTGAAATGGTGGATCATCCGTGGTCGCGGCCGATTGGGCGGATGGTCGCCCGCGCCGATGCGCCGAGTGCCCGGCTCCGGCCCGCCGCGGGCTGCGGCGCGCACTGAGCAAAATTTAAATTGCACCGCCGCGGTGTTGCGGCGGATGCTGGGAGCGCCTGCCCAAATTGCGCGCCGACCGCGCAACGAGCGCAAAAGAGCAGGCCGACGACAAGAAACCATAAGGGCTGCCCGCCCGCGACGCGTCGCGGGCGTTTGCGCCCGTTCCTGAACGCGACACCACGGTCCCGGGAGGACTTCAGCAAGGGAGGACAAAACAAATGACCGTATCCGCGACCGCAGGCGATCAAATTCCCTGGTGGAAAGAGCCCACGAAGGACCAATGGCTGGCCTGGGTGGCGGCCTGGCTGGGCTGGACGCTCGACGCCTTCGACTTCACGATCTTCCTGCTGATCATGGTGCCGATCGCCCAATCCTTCGGCGTGCCCTTGGTCGCGGTCACCGCGGTCTTCACCATCACGCTGTGGCTGCGCCTCTTCGGCGCGATCGGCTCCGGCTGGCTTGCCGACCGCATCGGCCGCAAGAAGCCGCTGATGATCTCGATCCTCTGGTACTCGGTCTGCAACTTCGCCGCCGGCCTCGCCCCCAGCTTTTTACTGCTCTTCCTGTTCCGCGCGCTGCTCGGCATCGGCATGGGGGCGGAATGGCCGGCCGGCGCGGCGCTCGCCATGGAATCCTGGCCCGCCCGCTCGCGGGGCTTCATGAGCGGCGTGCTGCAGGGCTCCTGGAGCATCGGCTTCCTGCTCTCGAGCGCGGCCTATGGCCTGCTCTATGACCAGATCGGCTGGCGCGGCCTGCTCATGCTCGGCATCCTGCCGGCGCTCGCCGTCGTGTGGATCCGGAAATATGTCAAGGAGCCCGCGGTCTGGGTCGAGAACCGCCGCTTGCAGCGCGAGCAGAAGCAGGAGTTCCGCGCGCCGCTCCTCGACATCTTCCGCCGGCGGCTGCTGGGCAACACGCTCACCGCCTGCCTCTGGATGGCGAGCAGCTTCGTCGTCTACTACTCGGTCTATGGCATGTTCGCGACGCACCTGCAGAAGGATCTGCATCTCGGCGCGGCGATGATCGCGATGCCGATCGCGCTCGCCAATCTCGTGGCCTTCCTGGCCAGCGGCTTCTGGGGCTGGGTCGCGGACCGGATCGGCCGGCGCTGGGCGATGATCATCCCGGCGGCGATCGGTCTCTTCATCACGCCGTTCTACCTCTTCACCGCCTCCTATACGGTGCTGTGCGCCGCCTTCATCCTGCAGGGCGTGTTTCTCGGCGCGATCTACGGCCAGAATCCGAGCTATCTCGCCGAGCGCTTCCCGACCGAGGTGCGCGCCACCGCCGCGGGCTTCTGCTATCACCAGGGCGCGATCTGGGCCGGGTTTACCGGACCGGTGCTGGCGCTGCTCGCCGCCGGCCAGCCGCTGGGCTTCGCGCTGCCGATGCTGATCTCGACCTCGGGCGCGGCGCTGGTCTTCGTCGTGGCGCTGCTGATCGGCCCCGAGACCAAGGGCAAGGTGCTGGTGCCGCAGCTGACGCTGGTCTCGGAGTTCTGACGCGGGTGCGCGGGGGCGGCAGGCGGCGCGCCTACTGCCCCGCCGGCGTGTTGAAGATGACGATCTCGTGCGGCCCGACCAGGTTGAGCTGGCTGCGCGCGCGCTCGTCGAGCATGTCGCGGTCGAGATGGTCGGGCCGCAGCAGATCGACCCGCCGCTCGAGCGTCGACCGCTCGGCCTCGACGCTGGCAAGGGTCGTCTTGGCCTCGCGGACCTGCTGGTTGAGGCGCATCCAGGCCAGCAGCCCGCGATCGCCCTGCACCAGGTGATAGGCGAAATAGCAGACCAGGCTGATCCCCAGGATGGGCCCGATGATCAGTCGCGCACGCCGGCGTATTTCGCGGACAATCGACACGGCCGTCAGAGAATCACGCCGAGTCGCGCCGTCAATCACCGCGAGTTGCGCGCGGCCTCCCCGAGTCACTTTGTCGCAGCTTCGTCGCGGCCCGGAAGTCGCGGCGGCACGAGCCACCACAGCAGCAGCACATAGAGGCAGACCGCGACATAGATCACCGCGAAGACCCAGAGCGGCAGCGGCCAGAAGATCAGCCGGTGCACCGCCCGCGCGATGAGCGGCGCGTCCGAGGCCGCCTGCCCCGCCTGGCGCAGCAGCGCGCCTTGCCAGAGGGTGAGGAAGCAGACCTGCTGCAGCAGCGCCTGCAGCGCCACCAGCGCCAGGACCGCCACATGCAGCGCGCGCCACCAGAAGACGCGCACGAACCGCCAGCCCCGCCAGCCGCCCAAGGGGATAACGACCAAGCCGAAGAGGTTGAACAGGATGACCAGGAGATGGACGCCGAGCACGGCATCGGCGAGGAGAGTGTAGCGCTCGGCGGTCATGCGGCCGATTTGCAGCCTCCCGCTATCCCCGCCGCAGCACGCTCTTCCCGGCATAGCGCGCGGCGGCGCCGAGCTTCTCCTCGATGCGGATGAGCTGGTTGTATTTGGCGAGGCGGTCGGAGCGCGACAGCGATCCCGTCTTGATCTGGCCGCAATTGGTCGCGACCGCGAGATCGGCGATGGTCGCATCCTCGGTCTCGCCCGAGCGATGCGACATCACCGCGGTGTAGCCGGCGCGATGCGCCACCTCGACCGCCTCGAGCGTCTCGCTCAAGGTCCCGATCTGGTTGACCTTGATCAGGATCGAATTGGCGAGACCATGGGCGATGCCGTCGGCCAGCCGCTTGGGGTTGGTGACGAAGAGATCGTCGCCGACCAGCTGCAGCTTCCCGCCCAGCGCCTCGGTGATCGCGCGCCACCCCTCGGCATCATCCTCGGCCATGCCATCCTCGATCGAGACGATGGGATAGCGCTGGGCGAGGTCCTCGTAGTAGCGCACCATGCCCGCGGCATCGAGCGTCTTGCCCTCGCCGGCGAGCACGTATTTGCCGCCCTTGTAGAACTCGCTGGCGGCGGGATCGAGCGCCAGCATCACATCCGCGCCGGGCTTGTAGCCCGCCGCGGTGATCGCGCGGCTGATGAAGGCGAGCGCCTCGTCGGCCGAGGCGAGGTTGGGCGCGAAGCCGCCCTCATCGCCGACATTGGTGTTGTGGCCGGCGTCTTTGAGCTGCTTCCGCAGCGCATGGAACACCTCGGAGCCCATGCGGATGGCATCGGCGACGGTGGGCGCCGCCACCGGCATGATCATGAATTCCTGGATGTCGATGGGATTGTCGGCATGGACGCCGCCATTGATGATGTTCATCTGCGGCACCGGCAAGGTTCGCGCATGCGTGCCGCCGACATAGCGGAAGAGCGGCTCGCCGAGCTCGGCCGCCATCGCCTTGGCCGCGGCGAGGCTGACGCCGAGAATGGCGTTGGCGCCAAGCCGCGACTTGTTCTCGGTGCCGTCGAGCTCGATCAGCAGCGTGTCGAGCGCCTCCTGCTCCTCGGCCTCGACCCCCGACAGCGCATCGAAGATCTCGCCGTTCACCGCCTCCACCGCGCGCCGCACGCCCTTGCCGCCATAGCGCTTGGCATCGCCGTCGCGCAGCTCCACCGCCTCATGCGCGCCGGTCGATGCCCCCGACGGCACCGCGGCGCGGCCGATGGCGCCGCTCTCGAGGCTCACTTCCACCTCGACCGTAGGGTTGCCGCGGCTGTCGAGGATCTCGCGGCCGTGAATATCGGTGATGGCGCTCATGAGGTCTCCCGAAAAACGCTGCGGTTCCTGATCTCCAGCCCCTCCCCCCTTGAGGGGGAGGGTGCCCGAGGCTGAAAGCCTCGGGCAGGTGGGGGGTGCGTGCGACGGGCGTCAACGATAGAATCGCGTACCGTGGAGCTCTGGGGCCACCCCCCTCCCGGCATCGCTAACGCGCTGCCGACCTCCCCCTCAAGGGGGGAGGGGCTGCGCGGCAGCCCGGAGATAGCCCGCAGCGCCGGGCGAGGCAAGCCGCTCAGCTCGCGAGCGGCGTCACCTTGGCCAGCCGGTCGAAGGCCATGAGCGTCTCGAGCAGCGCCGGCATGTCCTGGAGCCGCACCATGTTGGGGCCGTCGGACGGCGCGTTGTCGGGGTCCTGATGCGTCTCCATGAACACCGCGGCGACGCCGATCGCGACCGCCGCGCGCGCCAGCGCCGGCACGAAGCGGCGCTCGCCGCCGGTGGCGTCGCCGCGCCCGCCCGGCTGCTGCACCGAGTGTGTGGCGTCGAACACCACGGGATATCCCGTCTCGGCCAGGATCGGCAGCGCCCGCATGTCGTTGACCAGCGTGTTGTAGCCGAAGGAGACGCCGCGCTCGCACAGCAGGATCTTGTCGTTGCCGGCGCCGGCGACCTTCTTCGCCACGTTCTTCATGTCCCAGGGCGCCAGGAACTGGCCCTTCTTGATGTTGATCGCGCGGCCGGTCGCGGCCGCCGCCAGCAGCAGATCGGTCTGGCGGCAGAGAAAGGCCGGGATCTGCAGCACGTCGACGGCTTCGGCGACCACGGCGCATTGCTCGGCCGTGTGCACGTCGGTCAGCACCGGGCAGCCATAGGTCTCGCGCACCTCGGCGAGGATCGGGAGGCTTGCCTTGAGGCCCAAGCCGCGCGCGCCGTCGATCGAGGTGCGGTTCGCCTTGTCGAAGGAGGTCTTGTAGATGAGGCCGAGCCCGAGCTTGCCGGTGATCTCCGTCGAGCGCGTGGCTCATCTCCAGCGCGTGGCCGCGGCTCTCCAGCGCGCACGGCCCGGCGATGAGCGTCATCGGCCGGTCATTGCCGAGCGTGAGGTTGCCGATATGGACGGGGCGCGGCGCTTTCATGGCTACACCAACCGCGACTGATCGAGCGCGGCCTTGATGAAAGAGGTGAAGAGCGGGTGCGGCTCGAAGGGCTTGGATTTGAGCTCGGGGTGATACTGCACGCCGATGAACCAGGGATGGTCCGGGATCTCGACGATCTCCGGCAGCTCGCCATCCGGCGACATGCCGGAAAAGACCAGGCCGGCATCCTCGAGCTTGCCCTTGTAGTGGATGTTGACCTCGTAGCGGTGGCGGTGGCGCTCGCTGATGGTGGTGGCGCCGCCATAGATCGCGCTGACGCGGCTGCCCGGCGTCAGCTGCGCCTGATAGGCGCCCGAGCCGCATCGTGCCGCCGAGATCGCCGCCGCGCTGGCGCTTCTCCAGCATGTTGCCGCGCATCCATTCGGTCATCAGGCCCACCACCGGATGCTCGCACGGGCCGAACTCGGTCGAGCCCGCGCCTTTGAGCCCGGCGAGGTTGCGCGCCGCCTCGATCACCGCCATCTGCATGCCGAAGCAGATGCCGAAATAAGGCACCTGGCGCTCGCGCGCGAAGCGCGCCGCCTGGATCTTGCCTTCGGCGCCGCGCTCGCCGAAGCCGCCGGGAACCAGGATGCCGTGCACCGCCTCGAGATGCTGCACCGTGTCGCCTTGCTCGAAGATCTCGCTGTCGAGCCAGTCGAGCTTGACCCGGACGTGATTGGCGATGCCGCCATGGCTCAGCGCCTCGGCCAGCGATTTGTAGCTGTCGAGGAGATGCGTGTACTTGCCGACGACGGCGATGGTGACCTCGCCTTCGGGGCGGCGGATGCGGGTGACGATCTCCTGCCAGCGCCCGAGATCGGGCTCGGCCTGGGTGATGCCGAAATGGCTGCAGACCTCGCGGTCGAAGCCCTGCAGGTGATAGGCGTTCGGCACGTCATAGATGGTGTCGACGTCGAGCGCGGGAATGACGCGGCTGTCGCGGACATTGCAGAAGAGCGCGATCTTCTTGCGCTGGCTTTCCGGGATCGGCCGGTCGGAGCGGCAGAGCAGGATGTCCGGCTGGATGCCGAGGCCGAGCAGCTCCTTCACCGAATGCTGCGTCGGCTTGGTCTTCAGCTCGCCGGCCGACGGGATGTAGGGCACCAGGGTCAGATGCACGAACATCGTGCGCTCGCGGCCGAGCTCGTTGCCGAGCTGGCGGATCGCCTCGAGGAAGGGCAGGCTCTCGATGTCGCCGACGGTGCCGCCGATCTCGCACAGCACGAAATCCTCGCTGCCGTCGAGATCGGCCTGGATGAACTCCTTGATCGCGTCGGTGACGTGCGGGATGACCTGCACCGTGGCGCCGAGATATTCGCCGCGGCGCTCGCGGCCGATCACCGTCGAATAGACCCGGCCGGTGGTGACGCTGTCGCTGCGCCGCGCCGCGACGCCGGTGTAGCGCTCGTAATGGCCGAGATCGAGGTCGGTCTCGGCGCCGTCATCGGTGACGTAGACCTCGCCATGCTGGTAGGGGCTCATCGTCCCGGGATCGACATTGAGATAGGGATCGAGCTTGCGCAGCCGCACCGTGAAGCCGCGCGCCTGCAGCAGCGCGCCGAGCGCCGCCGCCGAAAGACCTTTGCCAAGGGAGGAAACCACGCCGCCGGTAATGAAGATGAACCGCGTCATGGACCTTCAATCTAAGTGACCAGGGGGCGCCATACAACTGAAAGCGTCGGCACTGCGCGGCAGTGGCGGAATTGCTGGGGTTTCGCCGGCGCGCGCCCGGCGGCGACGCGGGAAAAAGCCGCGCGGCGGGCGCCGCCCGCGGCGCGAAACCGGCGATTGGCGGCGATTCCCCGCGAGTTGCGGAAAAGTGCCCGCTACTTCGCCAGCGGCGCGCCGCCCGGGGCCGGCGCGACCGGGGCGGGTGTCGGTGTTGGTGCCGGCTGGGCCGGTGTCGGCGCCGGCTGGCTCTGGCTCGGCGGCGACTGGAGCAGCGTGTCGGTCGCCGGCTGCCGGTTGCCGGCGAGATAGGCCAGCCCCATGCTGGTGATGAAGAAGCCCGCCGCCAGCACCGCCGTCATGCGCGTCAGCAGATTGGCGGTGGACCGCCCGCTCATGAATCCCGACATGCCGCCGCCGCCCATGCCGAGGGCGCCGCCCTCGCTTTTCTGCAGCAGGATGACGCCGATCAATGCTACGGCGAGCAGGAGATGGATGACGAGAAGGACGGTGGTCATGGCGCTCTGGCGGATGGGTTGGAGGCGCGCTTTCTAGCGCGTCGCCGCACGGAAAGCCAGCCTTCTAGCACCACGAATCCTCCCTCTCCGCCCCGGGGCAATCGCATGTGAGATTCACCACGGAGGTCGAGCCGCGAAGCGGATCGACGAGGTCACGGAGAAGGCGAGACCGGTGACGCGCTTTCCACGCCCCACCCAACCGCCGCCGTCCCCGCGCAAGCGCTACGGCATGCACACATCTTGTAGCAACGCGCTCCTCAACGATCGCCTTGCCCGCGAAAGCGGGCATCCAGGGCCCGCAAATGCAGTGAGCGGGGCGCTTCCTCTGGGTCCCCGCTTTCGCGGGGACGGCGGAATAAGTAGTAGGAACTGCAGTGTTTTTCGACGCAAGCCGGTTGGGCGGCACGTGATCATGCTCTGCGATAGCGTAAGCTGCTGGATCATGGGCTATGACCGCATGCGCGAGCACCTGGCCGGACGCCTGGGGATCGGGTTCGGGGAAACCACGGCGGACAACCGGTTCACCCTGCTGCCTATCGTGTGTCTGGGGGCGTGCGAACAGGCGCCGGCCCTGATCCTGGACAACAATCTTCATGGAAATCTCGATCCGGCCAAATCGACAGTCTCTTGCAGGAGTGCAAATAGGCATGACGGTCGAGAAGCCGCTGACCAAAGACATTCCGGCCGATGGTCAGGCGCTCGACCTCACCGGTTATGAGCGCGCGGGCGGGTATCGAGGGCTCCGCAAGGCCCTTGGCAATATGACGCCCCAGCAGGTTCAGGAGGAAGTCAAGAATTCCGGCTTGCGAGGCCGCGGCGGCGCCGGCTTCCCGACCGGCGTCAAGTGGAGCTTCACTCCGATGGGCACGGACGCCCCGCGGCCCAAGTACGTGATCGCCAATGCCGACGAGATGGAGCCAGGAACCTTCAAGGATCGTTACCTGATGGAAGGGAACCCCCACCAACTGGTCGATGGACTGATTCTGGCGGGCTACGCCAACCAGGCGGACGTGGCCTACATCTTCATCCGCGGCGAGTACAAGTTATCGCAAGAGACGGCTCGCGCGGGCGATCGCCGAGGCTTACACGGCCGGATACCTGGGCAAGAACATCCTGAACTCGGGGTACGGGCTGGAGATGTATCTGCACGTCAGCGCGGGGCGATACATGTGCGGCGAGGAGACGGGACTGCTCAACGCACTGGAAGGCAAGCGCGCCAACCCGCGCGCGAAACCGCCATTCCCGCAGGTGTCGGGACTCTGGGGCAAGCCGACCATCGTGAACAATGTCGAGACCCTCGCGAACCTGCCCCACATCATTGAACACGGCGCGCAGTGGTTCCAAGGTTTGAGCCGCACGAAAGATGCCGGGACCAAGCTCTATGGCGCCAGCGGCAAAGTGAAGCGGCCCGGGCTGTGGGAACTCCCGATGGGCACTCCTCTGCGCGAGATCTTTGAAGAATACGCGGGTGGGATGCGCGACGGGCTGCGCTTCCGTGGACTTCTGCCCGGGGGCGCCTCCACCGATTTTCTAGTGGAGCAGCATCTCGATGTGCCTATGGATTTCACCGAAGTGGCGAAAGTGGGCAGTCGCCTGGGGACCGGCACCATGATCGTTCTCGACGACCAGACGTGTCCGGTAGGCATGACTGCCAACCTGATTCACTTTTTTGCCCAGGAATCCTGCGGCTGGTGCACGCCGTGTTGGAGCGGCCTCAATTGGGCAGACCATATTCTGCGAGCGATGGAGGACGGCCAGGGAAAGTCCGGGGACTTGGAGAAGTTGCAGTTTCAGACGAAATTTTGGGGGACAGGGCACACGTTTTGCGCGCTGGCGCCGGGAGCGGCGGAGCCTTTGCAAAGCGCGCTGAAGTATTTCCGCGAGGATTTCGAGCGCCACATCCGCGAGGAACGCTGTTCTTTCCGAAAGTAACGAACCGAACCCGATGGGAACCATCTATATCGACGGGAAGCCCTACCAGGCGGACCCCCGGCAGAATCTGCTGCACGCATGTCTCTCGCTGGGATTCGACCTGCCGTACTTCTGTTGGCACGCCGCTCTGGGTTCGGTGGGCGCGTGCCGCCAATGCGCCGTCAAAGAGTTCAAGGACGAAAAGGACACCCAGGGAAAAATCGTGATGGCGTGTATGACCCCGGCCAAAGAGGAGACGCGGATTTCCATTCACGACCCGGAGGCTGTGGCTTTCCGCGCGGCCATCGTCGAGGGCATGATGCTGAACCATCCGCACGACTGCCCGGTATGCGACGTAGGCGGCGAATGTCATCTCCAGGATATGACGGTCATGACCGGCCACGACTACCGGCGCACGCGGTTCGAGAAGCGCACATTTCGCAACCAATACCTCGGCCCTTTCGTGTACCACGAGATGAACCGCTGTATCCAGTGCTACCGCTGCGTGCGGTTCTATCGCGAATACGCCGGAGGGGACGATCTGAACGTGTTCGGCATCAAGAACGCCGTTTACTTCGGCCGCAGCGAAGACGGAGTTCTGGAAAACGAGTTTGCGGGCAACCTGGTGGAAATCTGCCCCACGGGCGTTTTTACGGATGCCACGCTGCGGCGTCACTACACGCGCAAGTGGGACCTGGAAATGGCTCCCTCGATATGCGTCCACTGCTCCGCCGGTTGCAACATCAGCGCTGGCGGGCGCTATGGGTTGCTGCGCCGGGTCCTGACGCGATTCAACAGCGCGGTGAACGGCTATTTCCTTTGCGACCGCGGCCGCTTCGGCTACGAATTCGTGAATAGCGAACTCAGAATCCGTGCGGCGCGGCTGAACGGGAAGCCCATATCCGCGCATGAAGCGGAGCGGAAACTGAAATCTCTCGTCTCGGGCAAGGCGATCGGCATCGGTTCGCCGAGGGCGTCGCTTGAGGCCAACTTCGCACTACGCAGGCTGGTGGGGAAGGAGCGCTTTTTTGCAGGCGTTGCCGGCGATCAGTCGCGATTCATTACGGCGATGGTGGATATTCTGCAAACAGGGCCGGCCCGTTCGCCGTCCCTCCATGACATCGAGCTGTCCGATGCGGTGCTGATTCTTGGCGAAGATGTCACCAATTCGGCGCCCAGGATGGCGCTCAGCCTGCGCCAGTCCGTGCTCCAACAACCACTCGAAATAGCAGACAAGCTTCATATCCCATCCTGGATGGACAGCGCCGTGCGCGAAGCGGTACAGGATGCCAAGGGTCCGCTCTTCATCGCCGCCCCGGGCGCCACTCGCCTCGATGACGTTGCCACACGAACTTACCGGGCGGCGCCGGAGGATGTAGCTCGGCTGGGCTTCACCGTCGCTCATGAGGTCGACCCGAAAGCGCCCGAGGTTTCGGATTTGCCCGCGGAGATCGGGGAACTGGCTCGGATCATTGCCGGCGCTTTGAAGAGCGCGAAGCGGCCTCTGGTAATTTCGGGATTCAGTTGCCGAAGCGAGTCCGTGATTCAATCCGCGGCGAACGTGGCGAAGGCCTTGTGCGATGCCGGCCGTCCCGCCGCGCTGAGTTTGATCGCGCCCGAGTGCAACAGCGTCGGTCTGGCGCTCATGGAAGCCCGTCCCCTCAGCGAGGCTTGCGAACTCGCCAGCAGTGGCCCGGCCGAAATCGGCACCTTGATCGTCCTGGAAAATGATCTCTACCGCCGGATGCCGGCGAAACAGGCGGACATGCTGTTGGAATCGGCGGAGCATCTCGTGGTGCTCGATCACCTGGCGAACCAGACCACGGCGAAGGCCGAACTGCTTCTTCCGGCCGGCACGTTCGCGGAATCCGACGGCACGCTGGTAAGCAGCGAAGGGCGTGCGCAACGATTCTTTTCGGTGTTCGCGCAAGAGGGGGATGTGCGGGAGAGTTGGCGCTGGCTGGCCGACCCGGCGTGGTCTACGCTGGATGATGCTCTTGCGGCCATGGCGGAGGCGCTTCCGCAGATGGCTCCCGCTGTCGCGGCCGCCCCGTCCTCGAAATTCCGTATGGCGGGCGCGAAGATTCCGCGCGAGTCCCATCGCTATAGCGGGCTTACTTCCATACACGCCAATATCAGCGTGGTCGAGCCCAAACCGCCCGATGACCCGGACTCCTCGCTGGCCTATTCGATGGAGGGCAGTCCTAACCAGCCACCGGGCGCACTGCAGCCGTTCTTCTGGTCTCCGGGTTGGAATTCCATTCAGGCAGTCAACAAGTTTCAAAGCGAGATTGGAGGTCCGCTCAGGGGTGGCGATCCAGGGGTTCGCTTGTTCGAGCCGAAACAGGGCGGAACATACTTTACCGAAGTCCCGGCGCCTTTCGCGCGGCGGGAAGGGGAGTGGCTGATCGTCCCGATCGAACACATTTTCGGTTCGGAGGAGTTGAGCCTCCAGGCGCCGGCGGTCGCTTCGCTGGCTCCCGGTCCGTACCTGGCCGTCAACGCCGCGGACGCTGCCGGCCTCCGGTGGGAGAGCCGGCCGGAGAAGTTGAGATCGAACTTGGCGGTGAAAAGCTTCGTCTGCCGCTGAAGGTGTTGCCGGATCTGCCAGCGGGGATTGCGGGAATCCCGGCCGGCTTGACGTCCAGCGGATGGAGCGGCGTTTCCGGCCTGGAGCCGGATCTTGCGAGTATCATGACGAGCCCTTACCCCATCGCGGCGATTGCAGGAATCCTGATCGTGGCGCTCAGTCTCGCGGCCATGCTGATCTGGGTGGAACGCCGGCTTCTGGCACTCTGGCAGGACCGTTATGGGCCAAATCGCGTAGGGCCGTTCGGCCTGCTGCAAGTGGTCGCGGACATGATCAAGATCTTCACTAAGGAAGACTGGATCCCGCCGTTCGCGGACAAGACTGTTTTCGTGATCGCTCCGATGATCGTCATGGTGACGGTGCTGTTGTCGCTCGCCGTGGTGCCGTTCGCTCCCGGCATCATCGTCGTGGATCTCAACATCGCCCTGCTGTTTTTTCTGGGGATGTCTTCGCTCGGTGTCTATAGCATTGTGCTGGCGGGATGGGCATCGGACAGCAAATACTCTCTGCTCGGAGGGCTGCGCGCCGCCGCGCAGATGATCAGCTACGAAGTTTTCATGAGCCTGTCGCTGATGGGGGTGGTGCTGCTTGCCGGTTCCTTCCGCCTGACTGCCATTGTCGAGGCGCAAAGAAAGTTATGGTTCGTGGTTCCCCAATTCCTCGGTTTCGTCTTGTTTCTCATCGCGGGCGTGGCCGAGGCGCGGCGGTTGCCTTTCGACCTCCCGGAGGCGGAGGCCGAGCTCGTTGCCGGCTTTCATTCCGAGTACTCCGGCATGAAGTTCGGCATGTTCTTCGTAGGCGAATACCTCGGCCTCATCCTGATCTCATCCATGATTACGGTGTTATTTTTCGGTGGCTGGCTGGGTCCGTGGCTGCCTCCGATCGTGTGGTTCCTGATCAAGATGTTTGCCTTCATCTGCTTTTTTATTCTGCTGCGGGCGTCGCTTCCCAGGCTTCGTTTCGATCAGCTCATGACCTGGGGATGGAAAACGATGCTTCCACTGGCGCTGGTCAATCTGCTGGTAACCGGCGCCATCGTGGTTGCGTGGAAGTGAGAGAGGCGGACTGAAATGTGGAGCTTAATCAGAACGATTTGGCACGTGCTTCTGCACACTTTCCATAAACGGGTTACCATCCAGTACCCCGAAGAAAAGGCCTATCTGGCTCCGCGTACCAGGGGACGTATCATTCTTTCGCGAGATCCGGACGGCGGCGAGCGATGTGTTGCCTGCCACTTGTGCGCGGTCGTGTGTCCGGTGGACTGCATCGCTCTCCAGGCGACCGAGGACAAGAACGAGCGCCGCTATCCCGAGTTTTTCCGAATCAACTTCTCGCGCTGCATTTTCTGCGGATATTGTGAAGACGCCTGTCCGACGTATGCGATTCAGCTAACGCCGGATTTCGAGATGGGCGAATACAATCGCCAGAGCCTGGTGTATGAAAAGGAGGACCTGATGATTGACGGCCCCGGCAAGTATCCCGGCTACAACTACTGGCGCGTTTGCGGAGAAAAGATCGGCGGCAAGGACAAGGGCGAGGCGGAGAACGAGGCCCGTCCTGTGGATCTGCGCAGCCTGCTGCCATAAGTTTATGGAAGCTGCTTTCTACATTGCTGGAGCCGTGGCCATCATTTCGACGGTGCTGGCCATTACCCGGCTAAATGCCGTGCATGCGTTGTTGTATCTGATTGTCTCTCTTCTGGCCGTGGCCGTGGTCTTTTTTACCATGGGAGCGCCGCTGGTGGCCGCGCTGGAAGTGATTATCTATGCCGGCGCGATCATGGTCCTTTTTGTTTTTGTGGTGATGATGCTGAACCTGGGAAGGCGCGCCGTCGAAAGCGAACGGCAATTGCTACAGGGAAAGATTTGGGTGGGTCCGGCGGTCCTTTCCGCGCTCCTGATTGTAGAAGTGGTGTATTTGACGGCACGCGCCACGTTGCCTGGATTGCCGGGGTCCGGCGGCGGCGTGCTGGAGCCGAAACAGGTGGGACTCGCCCTATACGGCACTTACCTGATCGGTGTCGAATTGGCTTCCATGTTGTTACTGGGCGCCGTGGTGGGGGCTTACCACCTGGGCCGGCCCATATCCGAGAAAGCAGAGGTTCGCTATGACAGGAATTCCGATGGGTCACGCGCTCGTTCTGGCGGGAGTCTTGTTCGCGCTGGGGTTGGCCGGACTCCTGATGCGCCGTAACCTGATTTTCATTCTGATGTCCATCGAGATCATGCTGAACGGCACAGGCGTCGCCTTCGTGGCGGCAGGGTCACGGTGGGGCCAGCCTGACGGCCAGATCATGTTTCTCTTCATCCTGGCCATGGCGGCGTCGGAGGTTGCCGTGGGCTTGGCGTTAGTCCTCCGGCTCTATCGTCACCACCCTACGCTGGATGCCGACGCTATAAGCGATATGAGAGATTGAGCATGCTTGACCTCCTCTGCTTGATTCCCGCGATTCCGTTTGTGAGTGCGCTCGCACTGGCTGTGCTCCCCGTTCCACGAAAATTGGTGGCATGGATTGCGGTCAGTGCGACTGCGGGCGTCCGCGGTGGTTTCGCTGCTCGTAGCGATAGCGTTCCTGAGCGTTCCGCCCGTGGCCAACTCTTACACGCAGGTTCTGTGGACATGGTTCGACGTCGGCGGGCTTCATCCGGAAATCGCCTTCTATTTTGACCCGCTCTCACTCATCATGACGGTGGTAGTGGCCTTCGTGAGCTTCCTCATCCACCTGTATTCAACCGAGTTCATGATCGACGATGAGGGTTACAGCCGTTTCTTCGCCTACATGAACCTGTTCGTCGCGTCGATGCTAACCCTGCTCCTCGCGGACAATTTATTGCTGCTGTATCTGGGATGGGAGGGCGTGGGCCTGTGCAGTTATTTGCTGATCGGCTTCTGGTATCGGGATCCGGCCAACGGCCGGGCCGGCCGCAAAGCGTTCATCGTAACCCGCGTCGGCGATACCGCCATGGCGATCGGGTTGTTCCTGCTATTTCATCACCTGGGCACGCTGCGGATTCAGGACCTCATGCAGCGTGCGCCGCTACACTGGCAGGTTGGATCGTCCGCCGCCGTGGCAGCCGCGCTTCTGCTGCTGGGTGGCGCCGTTGGCAAGTCGGCGCAGTTGCCCTTACAGACGTGGCTTCCGGATGCCATGGCTGGACCTACTCCCGTAAGCGCCTTGATCCATGCGGCTACCATGGTGACGGCCGGCGTTTACCTGATTGCCCGCATGCACGTGTTGTACTCGCTCGCCCCCTTGGCGCAGTCCGCCGTCGCGGTAGTCGGCGCGGCGACTCTGCTCATCGCC
The DNA here is from genome assembly GCA_963789275.1 of uncultured Alphaproteobacteria bacterium. GTDB lineage: Bacteria > Pseudomonadota > Alphaproteobacteria > ATCC43930 > CGMCC-115725 > DAHUYF01. Next base: position 5,074 of record CAWBKF010000018.1, on the reverse strand, counting down.
GGCTTCAGCGCGCTTACGCAATGGGACCTCAAACGCGTACTGGCCTACTCCACCATGAGTCAGATCGGTTACATGTTTCTAGCACTGGGCGTGGGAGCATGGCCCGCCGCCATCTTCCATTTCATGACGCATGCGTTCTTTAAGGCGCTGCTGTTTCTTGCGGCGGGCATCATCATCAACGCCATGGATGACGAGCACAACATCTTCCGGATGGGCGGATTACGTACGCGTCTTCCCTTTGCATTCTGGACGTTCGTGATCGCGGGATGTTCCCTCGCCGGATTGCCTCTGGTCACCGCCGGCGCTTTCAGCAAGGATTGGATCATCTGGGGCGCCTGGAGCGCAGGCAATGGCTCGCCGGCATTCTGGACGGTGGCGCTCATCGGCGTTCTGTTGACCGCCTTATATACATTCCGGATGATCTTCGTGGTCTTCTTCGGGGAAGCGCATACCGAGGTGACTAAGAGGCCCGGCCTCGCGATGCAAGCCCCCTGTTTCATACTGGCCTTGCTCTCGATCGTCGCCGGATACGTGAAAACGCCGTTCGGGCAATTCCTCGAAACAGCCCTGCCCTGGAGCGAAGGGACGCACGCGATCCCGATTACCGATCTTACTTCCGAAGTAATCGCGGGATTGGTGGTTCTGTTCGGCGTCTACATGGCCTATATCTTCTTCCTGCGCAAGAGATCGTACACAGAGGCGCTGGCTTCCAGTACGGCCGGTGACGCGCTGCACCGCTTTCTGGTTCTCGGATTGGGGCATGGATTGGCTCTATGACCGGCTATTCGTTCAGCCTCTGGTATGGTTCGCGCGTGTCGACAAAAGCGATTTCGTCGATGGTTTCTACACGGGCGTGGCCCGGCTGAACGAGTTCGCCTGGAGCGTGCTCAGGCGCACCGAAAACGGGCGACTGCGCTGGTACGCCGCCGGCATCGCCGGTGGATCCGTAGTCTTCATTGCGGTGGTGCTGTTCTTATGATCCTCCTCTGGCTGATCGTCGTCCTTCTCGCCGGCGGACTGGTTGCCTGGTTAGCCTCACGCTTAAGTCCGCTGCTGTGCCGTTGGATTTCGCTAGCCGCCGTCTGCATCGACTTCGCTCTGGCGCTGAGCCTGTGGGGTCGCCACTTGAAAGTCAATGTCACCGGCTTGAACAACTGGTTTGAACAGGTGGACTGGAACTGGATTCCGCAGTTTGGAATTCACTTTCACCTGGCAATGGACGGTCTCAGTCTTCTGCTGGTACTGCTGACATTGTTCCTGGGGATCGCGTCGGTGCTCGCGTCCTGGACCGAAATCACCACCGGTGTTGGTTTTTTTCATTTCAATCTTTTGTGGATTCTGGCAGGCATCATCGCCGTCTTTCTCGCCCTCGACTTGTTCCTCTTCTATTTCGCCTGGGAGTTGATGCTGGTCCCGATGTATTTTCTAATCGCCATCTGGGGCCATGAACGACGCGTATACGCCGCGGTAAAGTTTTTTCTTTTTACGCAGTTGAGCGGCCTGCTGATGTTGATCGCGATCCTGGCGCTCTATTTTGCCCATTACCGCAGCACGGGCGTCTACACGTTTGAGTACGCGGATCTGCTGCACACGCCGCTCACTCCCCCTGCGGCCCTGTGGATCATGCTGGGATTCTTCATCGCGTTCGCGGTCAAACTCCCGATGATCCCGTTCCATACCTGGCTGGCGGATGCGCATACTCAGGCGCCCACGGCAGGCAGCGTCATCCTGGCCGGACTGCTCCTCAAGACGGGCGCCTACGGCTTGATTCGCTTCGTTCTTCCGCTATTTCCCGGCGCTGCCCGGGAGTTCGCTCCCGTGGCAATGACTCTGGCAGTGGCGGGGATTCTATATGGCGCCGTCCTCTCTTTTGGACAGACCGATCTGAAGCGCCTGGTGGCCTATACCAGCATCAGCCACCTCGGGTTCGTGCTGCTGGGAATTTTCGCCGCCAACGCATTGGCGCTCCAGGGTGCGTTGATGACGATGCTCTGTCACGGGATCAGCACCGGAGCGCTTTTCATTTTGGTTGGAGCCTTGCAGCAGCGCATGCACACGCGCGAGATGGATAGCATGGGCGGCCTGTGGGCTACCGTGCCCCGATTGAGTGGCGCTGCTCTATTCTTCGCTCTGGCCTCTCTAGGACTTCCTGGGCTGGGCGACTTCATCGGTGAATTCCTGGTTCTGATGGGAACTTACCAGGTGAACGTCGCCATGGCTGCCGTGGCCGCGATCGGTGTTCTGGCCGCGACCTTCTACGCGCTCCGGTTTGTACAGCGAGTGTTTCAAGGGCCCAACAGCCATGCATGGCAACTGCCGGACCTGGCCGTTCGCGAAGGAGTCTTGCTGAGCGCGATGATGGCTTTACTGCTCTGGTTGGGCCTTTACCCGCAACCCGTGTTCCGCCTGTTTACACAGGCTGTAAACCAATTTCCCGCAATCTGGAGATGAGTCGTGATTGCCAGTGACCTGTTCGCCCTCTTACCTCTTCTTTTGGTCGCCGCGACTTCCGCGGTCGTGATTATGTTAGCCGCCGCAGTGCGCCGTAGCCATGCACTTGCTCTTGCGCTCACACTTCTGGGCCTGGCGGGGGCCTTCTGCTCGCTTTTCTTCGTTCCTCTTCGCCCGGTCACGGCGCTGCTCATCATCGACAGTTACGCGCTCTTCTTTATGGGATTAATCGTCGCGGCCAGTTTTGCCGTGGCCTTGCTCGCCTACGGCTATTTGGCCGCGCGCGAGGGCAACCGCGAGGAGTTCTACATTTTAATCCTGGTGGCCACGCTTGGCGCGATGGTCCTGGCGGCCAGCACCCACTTCGCATCGTTGTTTCTCGGGCTCGAAATCCTCAGTGTGGCGCTCTATGCGCTCATTTCCTACCTGCACGGCCGCGCGCTTCCGGTGGAAGCCGGGATCAAGTACCTGGTTTTGGCCGCGGCATCGGCCGCCTTCCTTCTGTTTGGAATTGCCCTCATCTACGCCGGCCTCGGAACCATGGAGTTCGCCCGCATCGCGCAATTACTGACCAGTCGAGGCGCTTTAGATCTGACGCTGCTGCTGCCCGGTGTGGCCCTGATCGTCACCGGCATCGGCTTCAAACTGGCGCTCGTACCTTTCCACATGTGGACGCCGGACGTTTATGAGGGTGCTCCGGCGCCGGTGACAGCCTTCGTCGCAACGGTTTCGAAAGGCGGCATGTTCGCTCTGCTGCTGCGCTACTTCCATCAATCGGGGACGCACAGCTTCGCGCCGGTCGTTTTGGCGTTCTCGATCATAGCCGTCGCTTCCATGTTTGCGGGCAATCTGCTGGCGCTGTTGCAGAACAACGTGAAGCGTATCCTGGCGTATTCATCCATCGCGCACATGGGATATCTGCTGGTGGCTTTTCAAGTCGGCGGCCCCATGGGTGCGAGCGCCGCCGCATTCTATCTGGTGGCCTACTTTGTAATGACCCTGGGCGCTTTCGGTGTCGTTACGACGCTTTCCGAGCGCGGGAGAGATGCGGATCTCATCGATGACTACCGGGGGCTGTTCTGGCGGCGTCCCGCGCTCGCCCTGGTGTTCACTGCCATGCTTCTTTCCTTAGCAGGCATACCTCTGACCGCCGGTTTTCTCGGCAAGTTCTATATTGTTGCCGCCGGCGCCTCCGTGGGAGCCTGGGCGCTGATCCTGATTCTGGCGATCACCAGCGCCATCGGCCTGTTCTACTATTTGCGGATTGTAGTAGCGTTGTATCAGCAGCCGGCCGCCAGCGATCGGGCTCACGAACCGATCCCACGGCGGGCGCCGGCTGCAACGCTGCTTCTGGCCGCTCTCACGGTGATCCTTGTCTGGCTGGGAATCTACCCGACGCCGTTGCTGAGGATGATTCAGGCCGCAATCGGAAGCCTGGGGTGAGGCGCTGCGCCACCAGAGCGCATCCTGAAAATCTATGGCTTCCACCTGCTTACCAACTGCGACCGTCTTGCCGCCAATGATGGCGTCGACCGGCGCCAGAATCGTTGTATCCCGAGCTTAGTGAGGCTGTGGCGCCCACTCGATGACCTCCTTAATAGCCTCGGCGTGATGCTGATCCATAAGTCCTGCAAATTGATCCCACGGGTACCGATTGGTGATCAATCCTACGATTTGCGCGCCCCAACGCAGATGGGCCTGTGCCAGATCGTCGGCTGCCATTTGGAAATGTCCGCGCGCAGCGTTCACGCTGCCCAGCATGACCTGGTTGTCCAACACCAGTTGCCTCACGAGTTCGGCGCCGGAAATCTGGAGCGGCCGGTCGCCACCGGGAATGCCGGTGAGCACATAAATCCCATTCAGGCCCAGTGCATCCAGCAGATTGAACTCCAGTTCGGCGATTCCACTGGCGTCCAGGATTAAATCCATCGCACCGATCTTCTTCTCCACCTCGTCGGCCGGCACCTGGCGGCCGTCAACATAGCACCCGCCGATACCGCACAACCATTTTGGGCGCGCGGTGTTCGCATCGACCACGTCCAGACCGTAAACCTCGCCGCCTCGCAAGCGCAGGACCATGGCAGCCAGCAGGCCCACAGGTCCTAGTCCGGCAATCAGACAGCGGCGTCCATGGAACCAGTCGGGCGTCGTGGCGGCGTCGGGGCAACGCACCGTCTGCACGCGCAGGGTCTCATCGATCGCTTTTTCAACCACGGAAAGCGGTTCCATCAAAACCCCGACCGGCTCCAGTTCGTTCGGTACCCGCACGATGTATTGCTCTTGATCTACTGCGAATTCCGTTTGGTATCCGTCCATTCCGCGGATGCCCCTCTCGCGATACCTTCCGGTCTGACACATGTCCGCGCGATTCATCAGGCAGCAGGCGCATTCTCCGCATCCCCGCCGCACCGTGAACACCGCGAAATCGCCGGCCTTCACGCGAGTGACGGCTGAGCCGATACTCACCACCTGGCCGAACATTTCGTGCCCGATGACGAGTTCGGTCTGGCCATCGGGCGCCTGAGCACGGCCGCCGGATACCTCTTCCCGGTCGGTGCCGCAAATGCCCACCCGTATGATGCGAACCTTGACTTCATCCGGTTTGGCGATCGAAGGCTCAGGC
>CAWBKF010000017.1:0-179873 GCA_963789275.1 uncultured Alphaproteobacteria bacterium | reverse complement strand
GACCTAGTCGAGCCCGGCCATGACGAGGAAAAGAGATATCGGCGCGCCGTCGGCCCGCGATCGAACGGCTAGTCCGCACGGTGCGGGCTTTCGCGGTTGCAAGCGCAACCGCTGGCGCCCGCCAGCGACAACGCTGCGCGTTGCGCTGAGCCCGCCAGTAGCGACGCCTTCGGCGTCGCTACTGGCCCTTCCACTGCGGCGGGCGTTTGTTTAGGAAGGCGTCCATGCCTTCGCGGAAATCGGCGCTCATGTAGCACATCAGGATGAGATCGCGGCCCTCCTCGGCGGCGAGCTTGGGGCGGAGCCGCCGCAGCGCCTCCTTGGTCGCCTGCATGGTGAGCGGCGCCTGACCGCAGAGCTGCGTCGCCAGCGCCTCGGCGCGGGCCAGCAGCGCTGCGTGATCGGCGACGACCTCGCTGACGAGGCCCACCGCCAGCGCCTCCGGCGCCTCGACGAGACGCGCGGTGAGGATGATCTCCTTGGCGCGGGCGAAGCCCACCAGGGCGGCGAGCCGCGACAGGTTGCTCATCGAGAGGCAGTTGCCGAGCGTGCGCGCGATCGGGAAGCCGAAGCGGGCGTTGCCGGCGGCGATGCGCAGATCGCAGGCGGCGGCGATGCCGGCGCCGCCGCCGGTGCAGGCGCCGGAGATCGCGGCGATGATCGGCACGCGGCATTCCTCGACCGATCCCACGACGCGGTCGATGCGCGCCTCGTAGTCGAGCGCGTCCTGCGGCGTCTTGAAGGCGCGGAACTGCGAGATGTCGGTGCCGGCGGCAAAGGCCTTGTCGCCGGCGCCGGTGATGATCATGGCGCGGATCGAGCGGTCCTGGTTGGCGGCGGCGCAGATCTCGGCCAGCCGCTCATACATGGCGAAGGTCAGCGCGTTGCGCGCCTGCGGCCGGTTGAAGGTGATGCGGGCTATGCCGTCGCGGAGTTCGTAGAGCAGCTCTTCGGTCAAGGGATCGCCTCCTGGGTTCCGTGCCGCTCCTAGCACTCCGCGGCAGCGCGGGGAAGCGTAGCGGTTGACTGCCGCGCCGCGCCGTGGCGAATAATGCCGCCGACGGCCGCAAGGCGCATCTTAGGGGAGGGGTTCATCATGGTGTCACGTTTTGCGGGCCTGGCGCTCGCGCTCTTCTGCGCGCTCGGGCTTGCCGTGCCGGCCGAGGCGCAGGACGGCAAGGTGCATCTGCTCTGGCTCGGCCAGTCGGCCTTCCGCCTGACCACGCCCGGCGGCAAGACCATCATGATCGATCCCTGGATCCTGCAGAACCCCAAGACGCCGGCGGAGTGGAAGGATCTCGACAAGCTCGGCAAGATCGACCTGGTGCTGGTCAGCCACGGGCATGGCGACCATGTCGGCGACGCGCCGGCGATCGTCAAGAAGAACCACGTGCAGATGTGGGGGCCGGCGGGGCTCGCCGATACCTTCGTCGAGCTCGGCATCCTGACGCCCGAGGAAGCGCCGCGGATGAACAAGGGCGGCACCATCACGCCGCTGGGGCCCGGCATCGCCATCAGCGAAGTGCATGCCGACCATTCCTCGGAATTCGTCTATGTCAATCCCGAGACCAAGAAGCGCGAGGTGCATTCCGGCGGCGAGCCGGTGGGATTCATCATCAAGCTGGAGAACGGCTTCACCATCTATCATCTCGGCGACACCACCGTGTTCTCGGACATGAAGCTGATCGCCGACTACTACAAGCCCGATCTGATCCTGGTGCCGATCGGCGGCCATTTCGTCATGGACCCCAAGGAGGCGGCGCTGGCGACCAAGATGATCCATCCGAGATACGCCATCCCGGTGCATTACGGCACGATCCCGCAGCTCAAAGGCACGCCCGAGGAGTACAAGGCGGCGCTCGGCCGGACCAAGACCAAGGTTATCGTCATGACGCCGGGCGAGACACAGGTGTTTTAGGCTAGCCCGGACGGAGCGGGCTCTCGCGGTTGCAAGAGCAACCGCTGGCGCCCGCCGGCGACAACGCTGCGCGTTGCGCTTGCGAGACGCAGGTGTTTTAGGCTAGCCCGGACGGAGCGGGCTCTCGCGGTTGCAAGAGCAACCGCTGGCGCCCGCCAGCGACAACGCTGCGCGTTGCGCTGGCGCTACAACTTTCGCCAGCCGGTGGTGGCGAGGCCTTCGAGGGGGCGGAAGCGGGCCTTGTAGGCCATTTTGCGGCTCTCGGCGATCCAGTAGCCGAGATAGGCGTAAGGCAGCTCGCGCCCGCGCGCCGCCTCGATCAGCGCCAGCACCAGCAACGTGCCGAGGCTGCGCCGGCGCTGCTCGGGATCGAAGAAGCTGTAGACGGCGGAGAGGCCGTCATCGAGCACGTCGAGCAGGCAGGCGCCGAGAAATGCCCCGGCGGGATCGCGCAGCTCGATGACGCGGCTCGTCACCGGGCTGTCCTCCATCATGGCGCGGAAATCGCCGAAGGTCATCGACGCCATGTCGCTGTCGCTGTGGCGCGAGCGCTGATAGCGGGCGAAGAGGCGGAACTGCTCAAGCGTCGCGTGCGGCCGGGTGACGCGGATGACGAGATCGGCGTTGCTCTTCTGGATGCGGCGCAGCGAGCGCGAGGGCGCGAACTCGGCGACGGGGATGCGCACCGGCACGCAGGCCTGGCATTGCGTGCAGGCCGGCCGGTACGCCAAATGGTGGCTGCGGCGGAATCCCGCGCGGGAGAGCGTGTTGTAGAACTCCATCGCTTCCTGCCCGGCGAGCTCGGTGATCAGCTTGCGCTCGACCTGTCCCGGAATATAGGGGCAGGGCAGCGCCGCGGTGCGATAGAAATGCTGCGGCGGAATGGAGAGCGGCTCGGACGCGTGCGCCGGCGCCGGCTGCGCCGACCGCCGCGGCGTTATGCGACCATTGCCCTCCGGCATCGTCCCGTCCTTGGCTGCCGCTTGATGAGGAAACGCAGTGTCCGTCCCGAGTATGACCGAGATCGCCGGGGTCGCGCCAGTGGCAGCTTAGGGCCTAACGCGGGAGCAGCTGGGGGGGCGCCTGGGCCGGCGGCGGCGCCTCAGCCGCCTGGGCCGGCGGCGGCTCCTTGGCCTGGCGCAGCAGGACGATGCTGATGCGGCGGTTGCGCGACGCGGTGGGATCGTCCGGCACCAGCGGGTCGCGATCGGCGACGCCGGTGACCCGGGCGAAGCGGGCCTCGGGGATGCCATCGGCGGTGAACTCGCGCCTTGTGGCATTGGCGCGGTCGGCCGACAGCTCCCAGTTGGTGTAGCGGTGGCCGCCGGGATAGGCCACGGCATCGGTATGCCCGGTGATGCTCACCTGGTTGGGCAGGCGCTGCACCACCTGGGTGATGACCTTGAGCAGCTTCTTGGCGGGATCGACCAGCTCGGCCGAGCCCAGCGCGAACATCGGCTGCTTCTCCAGGTCGACGAGCTGGATGCGCAGCCCGTCCGGGGTCTCATCGATGATCAGGTTGTCGGCCAGCCCCTTGAGCTCGGGGAGCTGCTCGACGGCCTGGTGCAGGGTGAATTCGGCGGCGGCAAAGCGCTTGGCCTCGCGCCCGGAGACCTGATGGTCGAGATCCTCGGTCGAGAGCCGCTTGCTCTGCTGGTCGGCATCGTCCTTCTGGTCGGTGCGGGGCGCGCCGGCATCGGTGCTGTCGGTGTCGTGGCCGGGGCCGCCGCCCTCATTGCCTTCCTCGCCCTCGCTCGGCTGGCGCAGCGCCGGGCGGTTGATGGCGAGCGAGGGCAACGAGGTCGGCAGCGCCTGCGCGCCGGGCTGGCCGATGGTCTGGCCGCCGAGCACGCCGCCGGCGCCGCTTTGCGAGTTCGAGGCGACCGTCGGCTCGAAATAATCGGCGATGCCGCGCTTCTGCACGTCGGTGGTGACGTTGAGCAGCCAGAGCAGCAGAAAGAACGCCATCATCGCGGTGACGAAATCGGCATAGGCGACCTTCCAGGCGCCGCCGTGATGCGGATGCGCGCCGCCGCCCTTGACCTTCTTGATGATGACCGGGACTTGCGATGGCTTTGCCATGGCCGTGCCTGATCAGCTCGCGGCGGGAAGCGCTTCGACCGCTTCCTCGACCTCGTAGAAGGTCGGCCGGACATCGGTATTGAGCGATTTGCGCGCGAACTCCACCGCGACTGAGGGCGCGTAGCCCTGCATGTAGGCGAGGATGGCGGATTTGATGCAGAGGAAATAGCGCTGTTCGGCCTCGCCGCGGCCCTTGATCGCGGCGGCGATCGGGGCGACGAAGCCGTAGGAGAGCAGCACGCCCATGAAGGTGCCGACGAGCGCGCCGCCGATGAGATGGCCGAGCACCGCCGGCGGCTCGGTGATCGAGCCCATGGTGTGGATGACGCCCAGCACGGCCGCGACGATGCCGAGCGCCGGCAGCCCGTCGGCCATGGCGTTCATGGCGCCGACGATCGCCGCGTGCTCCTCGTGGTGCGTCTCGATGTCCTCGTCCATCAGCGTCTCCATCTCGTGATGGTTGTCGGTGCCGAGGGTGAGGAGGCGGAGATAGTCGCAGACGAATACCATCGCGTGATGGTCGGCGGAGAATTTGGGGAAGCGCTGGAAGAGCGAGCTTTCGGCGGGGTTCTCGACATGCTGCTCGAGCGCCAGCGCGCCTTTGGTCTTGGCCAGCTTGAAGATCGAGTAGAGCAGGCTCAGCAGCTCCAGATAGGATTCCTTGTCGTAGCGCTCGGCCTTGAGCAGCCCGGTCACCGCCGCGCCCGCCCCGGCTCAGCACCGGCTTGCGGTTCGAGGTGATGAAGGCGCCGAGCGCGGCGCCGACGATGATCAGCACCTCGAACGGCTGGAACAGCACCACCAGATGCCCGTCGTTGAGGACGTAGCCACCGATGACGCTGGCGATGACGACGACCGATCCGATGATGAAGAACATGACGGGCAGCCGGCCTTTGCTAGCGGCGCCCAAGGTCGCGGATTTACGTTAAGATTCCCTTGCCGGAACGATATGTTCCCGTCCCGTTCCGCCGCGCCTGCCCCCGCGGTCAGCCCAGCGCCTGGTCGAGATCGGCGATGAGATCGTCGATATCCTCGATGCCGACCGAAAGTCGGACCAGCGTGTCGCTGATGCCGAGCGCCTGGCGCGTCGCCGGCGGCAGCGAGGCGTGGGTCATGATGGCGGGATGCTCGATCAGGCTCTCGACGCCGCCCAGGCTCTCGGCCAGCGCGAAGATCTCGACCCGCTCGAGGAAGCGCCGCGCGTCGGCGAGGTCGCCGGCGAGGTCGATCGTCACCATGCCGCCATAGGCCTGCATCTGGCGGCGCGCCAGATCGTGCTGCGGATGGCCGGGAAGGCCGGGATAATGCACGCGCGCGACCTTGGGATGGCGGGCGAGATGCTCGGCGACAGCGAGCGCGTTGGCGCAGTGGCGCTCCATGCGCAGCGCCAGCGTCTTGAGGCCGCGCAGCGCGAGGAAGCTGTCGAAGGGGCCGGCCACCGCGCCCACCGCGTTGTGCAGGAAGGCGAGGCGGTCGGCGAGCTCGGCGTCGTCGCCGACCACGAGGATGCCGCCCACCATGTCGGAATGGCCGTTCAGGTACTTGGTCGCGGAATGCATGACGATGTCGAAGCCCAGCTCCAGCGGCCGCTGCACATAGGGGCTGGCGAAGGTGTTGTCGGCGACGGTGAGGACGCCGCGCGCGCGGCCGAGAGCGGCGACCGCGGCGAGATCGACCAGCTTCAGCATCGGGTTCGACGGCGTCTCGATCCAGATCATCCGCGTCTCGGGCCGGATCGCCGCCGCCAGCGCGCCGATGTCGCTGAGGTCGACATAGCTGACGGCCAGCCCGGCCGAGCGCTCGCGCACGCGGGTGAAGAGGCGATAGGTCCCGCCGTAGAGATCATCGGACGCCACCACATGCGCGCCGTGATCCAGCAGCTCGAGCACGGTCGCTGTCGCCGCCATGCCCGAGGCGAAGGCGAAGCCGCGCGTGCCGCTCTCGAGATCGGCGATGCAGCGCTCGTAAGCCATGCGCGTCGGGTTCTGCGTGCGCGAGTACTCGTAGCCCTTGTGCACGCCGGGGCTCGACTGGACGTAGGTCGAGGTGGCGTAGATCGGCGTCATGATGGCGCCGGTCGTGGGATCGGGCTCCTGGCCGGCATGGATGCCGCGGGTGGAGAAGCCGCGCCGGTTCTTTTTCTTCTGGGCCATGAGCGGTATCCTCGGACCTAGCGCAGCCGGCGGCGCAGATGGTTGATGAAGTCGATGCGGGTGATGAGGCCGATGAATTTGCCGTCGCGCTCCACCACCGCGACATGGTCCTTGGCGAAGATCGGCAGCAGCGCATCGACCGGCGCGTCCGGCGCGATGGTCTCGAGCTTCGTCACCATGGCGCGGCGCACCGGCTCGGCGAAGGCCTCGGGATCGCTGGTCAGCGCCACCAGCAGATCACTTTCGTCGATGATGCCGACGAGCTTCTCGTTCTCGATCACCGGCAGCTGCGACACCTCGTAGAGCTTCATGCGGCGATGCACGGTGGCAAGCGTGTCCTCGGGCGTGACGGTGACGACGCTGCCCTCGGCATGGCGGCGCGCGATCAGGTCGGTGAGATCGCCTTGCGTCGGGCGCGCCAGCAGGCCTTGATCGAACATCCAGAAATCATTGTACATCTTCGAGAGATACTTGTTGCCGCTGTCGCACACCAAGCGTGACGACGCGCTTTGGCGATGTCTGCTCGCGGCAATAGCGCAGCGCCGCCGCAAGCAAGGTCCCGGTCGAGGAGCCGCCGAGGATGCCCTCGCGCCGCAGCAGCTCGCGCGCCGCGGCGAAGCTCTCGGCGTCGCTGACGGCATAGGCGCGGCGCACGCGGTCGAGCTCGCAAATCGGCGGCACGAAATCCTCGCCGATGCCCTCGATGAGCCAGGAGCCGGCCTCGACCTTGCGCCCGGTCTCGACCAGCGGCGCCAGGATCGAGCCCTGGGGATCGGCGAGCACCATCTCGATCTCGGGACCGACGCGGGCGAAGAAGCGCGCGAGCCCGGTGAGCGTGCCGCCGGAGCCGACGCCGACCACCACCGCGTCGAGCTGATGCGCCATCTGCTGCCAGATCTCCGGCCCCGTCGTGGTCTCATGCGCCAGCGGATTGGCGGGATTGGCGAACTGGTTGACATAGAAGGCGCCCATCTCGCCCGCGAGCCGCTCCGCCATGTCCTGGTAATAATCGGGATGGCCCTTGCCGACATCCGAGCGGGTGATCCGGATCTCGGCGCCCAAGGCTTTGAGGTGCAACACCTTCTCCTGGCTCATCTTGTCCGGGATGACGAGGATGAGCCGGTAGCCCTTCTGCGCCGCGACCAGCGCCAGGCCGAGACCGGTATTGCCGGCGGTGGCCTCGATCAGCGTGCCGCCGGGGCCGATCTTGCCGTCGCGCTCGGCGGCTTCGATCAGCGACAGCCCGATGCGGTCCTTGATCGAGCCGGCGGGGTTCTGGTTCTCGAGCTTGACGAAGAGCCGGCATGGGCCGGTATCGAAGCGCGTAAGCTCCACCAGCGGCGTGTTACCGATGGATTCGAGGATATTGCGATAGACCGCCATGACGCTTCTCCCGCCGCCGCCCTCTTCCTACGCCGTCGGGTGGGAGAGGAGCAAGGCCGCCGCGGGAGGCTGGGATGATCGGGGGATATGCCCGCGGCGTTTTTTCGCCGCGCGCGCCGCTCAAGCGGCGAGCATGCTGCGCACTTCGCGCTCGAGCGTGCCCGGCTTCACCGGCTTGGCGACGAGCTTGCCGCGCAGCTCCGCGAGGCGCCGCCGCGGCAGGTTGACATAACCGGTGAGATAGATGATGCGCAGCCGCGGCTGCATCGCCTTGGCGCGATCGGCGAGCTCGAAGCCGTTCATGCCTCCGGGCATGACGATGTCGGTGATCAGCAGATCGAAATGGATCTGTTCCGCCAGCAGCATCAGCGCCACTTCCGCCGTCGGCACCGCCTGGACAAAAAAATCTTGGCGCTCGAGCACGCGGCGCACGAGGTCGCGCATGGCTGCATCGTCATCGACAAAGAGAATGCTTTGCATATCCGCTCCGGTGACTGCGGCGGCGAGTATGGCGCGCGAGCGTATAGAGTTTATGTGGCAAAATTTAGCGCGGTTCTCGTCCGGAGGGGGTGCATCCCTTAACGCGAATTAACGACGTTGCTCGCCATTGCTTCGGGATAGAGGCCGTGGACGCGGCCGTGGAGGCGGGCGAGACCGAGCAGCGCATCGGTGCAGGGCGTGGCGATGCCGACGCGCTCGCCGATCTCGCGCACTGCGGCGACGATGGCGTCGAGCTCGATGGGCCGGCCACGCTCGGCATCCTGCAGCATCGAGGATTTGAAGGCGCCGAGCTCGCGTGTGACGCGGTGGCGCGCTTCCGGTGTCTGGTCAACGGCGCAGCCGATGCGGGCGCCGATCGCCGCCGCCTCGCTCATCACTGCCGAGCAGAAGCCGCGCACCAGGGGATCGTCGAGAATGCGGTCGGCCGTGGCGCCGGTGATCGCCGAGACCGGGTTGATGGTGAGATTGCCCCAGAGCTTGTACCAGATGTCGCGACGAATATGTGATGACAGCGTCACCGCGAAGCCGGCGCGGACGAAGAGATCGCGCAACGCGCCGAGACGCGCGGACACCGCGCCGCCGGGCTCGCCGATGATGAGGCCGTTGCCCATCTTGTGCAGCACCAGCCCAGGCTCGGACGTCGCGGCGCTGGCGTGGACGACGCAGCCGATGACGCGGCCGAGCGCGATCGCGCCGGCGATGGCGCCGCCGGGATCGACGCTGTCGAGCGGCGCCGCGCCGAGCACCGCCATTCCGTCGCCGAACCACCACGGCACGCCGTTCATCGCCGGCAGCACCATGGTGGCGGGGCCGAGCAGCGGCGCGATGCCGCGCGCCACCGCTGCCATGGCGGGCGCCTTGACGGCGATGATCACGAGATCCTGAGGGCCGAGCTCGGCGGGATCGGCAGCGGCGCGGACGGGGCCGCGGATCAGGCGGCCGCCCTGGCTGAGCCGCCAGCCCTCGGCGCTGAGCGCCTGCAAGGTCGCGCCGCGGGCCAGCGCGCTCACCTCGGTCTCGCCGGCAGCGGCGAGCAGCGTGCCGATGAGACCGCCGATCGCGCCGGCGCCGACAATGCAAATCTTCACGATCGACCTTTCGCGCAAATGCCGCCGCTTCGGACATCGCGGCTTAGCCGGGACGTCTCCGGAAAACAACCGGATCGAACTATCCGCGGCGTATTGCGCGATGTTCTGAGCGACGCTTAGCGTTTCAGCGCCGCCGCGAGCCGGTCGAGCAGCACGCCGGTGCCCTGCTCGCGCGCGCCGGCATCGTCGTAGCCGTCGAGGAACACGCCCTGCTCGGTGAGGATGAGGCGCGTGCCGGTGCCGGCGGGCTTGAACTCCACCGTGGCCAGGGAGACGGAGATATGCTTCTCGCCGAGATGCATGTCGTAGGCATAGACGATGCGCTCGTTCGGCACGATGTCGTGATAGCGGCTGTCGAAGCGCGTGACGGTGCCGTTGCGCCAGGCGCCGCTGGCATGCTCGCTGCCGCCGATGCGGAAATCGAGCGCGCGCTCGATCTCAGTCCATTCCTCGCCGCCGGCGAACCAGCGCGCCTTGGCCTCCTTCGTCGACCAGGCGGCGAAGACGCGGGCAGGGGCGGCGTCGTAGATCCGCTCGACGGTAAAGGTGGCATGCGTCGCGGATCGCTCGGTCATGGCTTGCTCCTGTCGTTCGGGGTCGTTGGCGGATCGGTCGAGATGGTCGCCGAGCCGGTCGAGCCGGCGCTCCCAGACGGCGCGGCGCGCGTTGATCCATTGCTCGGCCCGGCTCAGCGCCGCGGCTCGATGCGGCAGGTGCGCACCCGCCCGGATTTCTCGGAGCGGACGAGGCCGCTCGCCTCCAGCATCCGCAGATGCTGCATCACCGCCGGCATCGACATGGCGAGCGGCCGGGCGAGCTCGCTGACCGAGGCCGGGCCGCGGCTCAGCCGCTCCACCATCGCCCGCCGGCCGGGATCGGCGAGCGCCTGGAACACGAGGTCGAGTTCGGCTTGTTGGTTAAGCATATGCCTAAGTATGCCTTGGCGAGCGAAGCCGTCAAGAATTAGTTTGGCAGATGCTTAAGTTTCTGGCGGCGCGGGCGCATCGCGACCTGCGAGGCGCCACGGCTCCTGGAGTTCAGCTGGGGATTGACCTGGGTCAAGGTCGAGGGCGGGAGCGCGACGCACACTCTGAGCATCTCGCACTCAAGCAAGAGGGGCGCCCCAATGGGTGTCGTGAGCAGAATGCCGGTGCCAGGATTTCGCCCGCGGCAAGCGGATTCCGCTGCCTATGCTGGCCGTCGCGGATCGCCGTTGCGCGCCGATCCCGACGACGCACCGCGTGGTCCCGATAGCTGGAGAGAGCGATGGGCGATCATTGCCGGGCTGATGATCGCCGTCTTCCTCATCTTGGTACTGCTTTACATCGTCGTTCCGCCGCCCTCCGCCGATACCGGAGCGCGGGACAACAGCATGGAAATCCTTCGCTATCTCTTTGGCCGATAGTGCGGACCCGACCGTCACTGATGGCGGAAGCGGCCGACAAGGCCGGCGGCCCGCTTGGTGTGGCCGGAGAGCGCCGCGAAGAGCTCGTCGCGGCTCAGCCCCGGCTGCAGCGCCTGGGGATCGAGATCGGTGGCGATCAGCGTAAAGGTATAATGGTGCCAGTCGCCGGGGGTCGGGCAGGGGCCAAAATAGGTCGCGCGGCCGAGCGTGCTCTTGCCGCCGATGAATTTGTCCGAGGGCTTGCTCACCTCGCCCTCGGCAAAGCCGGTCACCGTCGGCGCGATGCCATAGGCGACCCAATGCACCACGCCGAGGCCGCCGCGGCCTTCGGGGTCGGTCACCACCAGGGCGAAGCTCCTGGTGCCGTCGGGCGGGTTGGACCAGGTGAGCGGCGGCGAGACATTGTCGCCGATGCAATTCGGGTTCGACCTCTCGTTGCCGGCGAATTTCGTCGCGAGCACGCCGTTATCCTCGAAGGCCGGGGAGCGCAGCGAAAAAACCTCGGTGGCGCGTGCCATGGCAGCGGCACCGCAGAGCGACAGCGCGATCGCGCCGGCGGCGATGAGACTTCCAGAAGATGGCCTCACGGGCGCCTCCTCCTTCGTGTGTTAGTCCGGTCGGTAGCGGGCCGGCGGAACCATAGCAGCACGCCAGGGCCGCCCGGAAGCCGGGTGGGCGGGCCCTGATGGTTGTGGAGAAGCGGCGGACAGCGCGTTAAGCTCTGGGCGAAGAAAAAAGAATACCGGGAGGAAGGCGATGACGGAGATCGCGGTCGGCCGCGTTATCAGCGGCGAGCGGGAAATGACGCGCGAGACGGTGATGGAGCGCGCGGCGCGGGCGGCGCGCGGGCTGGCCGGGCTCGGCGTCGCGGCAGGCGACGCCATCGGCGTGGTGCTGCGCAATGATTTTCCCTTCTTCGAGGCGAGCTATGCGGCGCAGCGGCTCGGCGCCTATAGCGTACCGGTGAACTGGCACGGCAAGCCGCCGGAGATCGCCTATGTGCTGCGCGATTGCGGCGCCAAGGCGGTGGTGACCCATGCCGACCTGCTGCCGCTGGTGGCGCCGGCGACCCCGCCGGGCGTGCCGCTCTTCGTGGTGCCGACGCCGCCGGAGATAGCGAGCGCCTATGGCATCGCCGTCGAAGACTGTCGGGTGCCGGCGGGACTGGCGCGCTGGGATGAATGGCTCGAGGGCTTTGCGCCGCTGCCCGAGGCGCCGCCCGGCGGGCTCTCCAGCATGATCTACACCTCGGGCACCACCGGCAATCCCAAGGGGGTGCGGCGGGTCATGAGCGCGGGATCGGCGCAGGCGATGGGACAGCTCGCGCGCGACGTCATGGGCATCGTCCCCGGCAAGGTGATGCGCACCGTCATCACCGGCCCGCTCTATCACTCGGCGCCGAATTTCTTTGGCCTCTACGCGGTGCGCGACGGCGGCCTCGCCATCCTGCAGCCGCGCTTCGAGGCGGAGGAGCTGCTGCGCTTCATCGAGCGCTACCGCATCACCCATCTCCACATGGTGCCGACCATGTTCGTGCGGTTGCTGCGCCTGCCGGAGGAGGTCAAGCGGCGCTATGATCTGTCGTCGCTGGAATGGGTGGTGCATGCGGCGGCGCCGTGCCCCGCCGACGTCAAGCGGCAGATGATCGAGTGGTGGGGGCCGGTCATCGTCGAATATTACGGCGCGACCGAGACCGGCGGCGTGACCTTCCACACCGCCGAAGAGGCGCTGGCGAAACCCGGCACGGTCGGGCGGCCACGCCCCGGCGGCATCGTGCGGATCTATGATGCCGAGGGACGCGAGCTGCCGCCGGGCGAGATCGGCGAGATCTATCTCTGGATGGAAGGCTGGCCCGACTTCACCTATCACGGCCTCGACGAGAAGCGCCGCGAGATGGCGCGCGACGGCCTCGTCTCGGTCGGCGATGTCGGATATCTCGACCAGGACGGCTATCTCTTCCTGTGCGACCGCAAGCGCGACATGGTGATCTCCGGCGGCGTCAACATCTATCCCGCCGAGATCGAGGCGGCGCTGCTCGCCATGCCGGGCGTCCATGATTGCGCCGTCTTCGGCATTCCCGATGCGGAGTTCGGCGAGACGCTCTGCGCCTATATCGAGCCCGAGCGCCAGGCACGGCTCAGCCAGGCCGAGGTCGCTTCCTTCCTGCGCCAGCGGCTGGCGGATTTCAAAGTGCCGCGGGTGATGCGCTTCGAGGCGGGGCTGCCGCGCGAGGATTCCGGCAAGATCATGAAGCGCAAGCTGCGCGAGCCGTTCTGGGCGGGGACGGGGCGGAGGATCTAGCAAAGGCAATTCGGTATTACGCAGCAATCGAGTTGACGGTCGGAAAGCTCCGAGGAGAATAGCCAAATCACCTTGCGACGGAAGAGGCCAATGCTGAGAACTCGCAACCTCTCTTGCCTATCTTGCCGCAACGATGCTGGTCGCGGCGCCAGCCCAGGCCGATTGGTTGGAGAACGCGTTCGGCGACGACGTCGCCGGGACTGGTGGGCCGGCGATAACGCTCGACGGGACCGGCATCCTGCTGGTCCTTCCCGAGGCGACGCTGCGGCAGGCGCATACGGCCGGTGTCACCACGGCGGACGCGGTGAAGCTGCTGGTGCAGCGCTACGGGCAGCACTGCTCGGATGTCCTCGACCTCGATGGTCCGCACCGACATGTCAAGGTGCAGCTCTTCTTGTCGAAGCCGGTGGCGCTGGAGGATGCGCCGGAGCCCGTCCAGGGAGAGATCCTGGACGCGCTGAAGACGGCGAAGACAAAGCCCTTGCCGCGCGTCGACGGCCTCTTCGTCACCGCGGACGAGCCCACCGAGTTCTTCATCGACTACGTGCCGGCACGCCGGGCCAGCTGCGTGGAGCCTGGCGCCGAGATCTCGTAAGGTCCCGGCCCGCGCCGCCCGCCGCCGGTAGCCTGCAGCGTTGGGAGCGAGAAAAGATGCGCATCATTACGGCCATGTCCTTCGCTTTCCTGGCGCTCGCTGCCGCGGCGGTCGCGGCGGATCGGATGCGCTTCTGGAACACGACCTCCTTCACCATCACGAGGCTTTATCTGGCGCCGGCAGGCACGACGCAGTGGGGACCGGACCAGTGCGCGAACGATCCCGACGGCGCCGTCGACGCCGATGAGCGCCTCACTCTTAGGGATATCGCGCCGGGGCGCTACGACGTGAAGCTCGCCGACAAGAAGGGGCGGGTCTGCGTGGTGAGGAATGTCGACGTCAAGTCCGGCAAGCCCTACGCCTTCTCCATCAGCGACAGTGACCTGACCGACTGCAGCAAATGATGGCGCGCCGCGACGCTATGCTGGCCCCATCGGTGCCGAGCGCCGATGTGAAAATGCCTCATCCTGTAGACGCGCGAGCGTAGCAAGCGCGGAGAGGGACATGAGGCGCCGGCTATTTCTGCGCCGACACCAGCGGGCAGCCGCCTTGCGACATCGGCCGGTAGGCCTCGGCCCCAGGCGTCTTCGCGAGCACGATATAGTCGTCGTGCGGATATTTCGATTGCTCCGGCGACTTCACCTGCATCAGGTACATCGTATGCAGCACGCGCCCGTCGGGTCGGATCTGGACGTTGTCGTTGTACATGTCGTTGACCGGCGTCGCTTTCATCTTGGCCACCACGGCCGTCGCGTCCTTGCCGCCCGTCTCCTTCACTGCCTTCAGATAGTGCAGCACCCCGGCATAGGCACCGGCCTGGGTCATTGTCGGCGGCTTGTTGTGCAGCGCCATGAAGCGCTTGGTCCAGGCGCGCGTCTTGTCGTTGAGGTCCCAGTAGAAGGACTCGGTCAGCACCAGCCCATGCGCCGATTTGAGGCCGAGCGCCTCGACATCGGTGATGTGCATCAGCAGGGCCGCGAGCTTCTGCCCACCCTCGACGATGCCGAATTCGCCTGCCGACTTGATCGCATTGACCGTATCGGTGCTGGCATTGGCGAGGCCGATGACGTCCGCCTTCGACTGCTGCGCCTGCAGCAGGTAGGAGCTGAAGTCATTGGCGTTGAGCGGATGCCGCACTTCCCCCAGCACTTTGCCGCCCGCCGCCTCGACGAACTTCGCCGCGTCGCGCTGCAGCGCATAGCCGAAAGCGTAGTCCACAGTGAGGAAGAACCAGCTCTTGCCGCCCTGCTTCACCATCGCCAGTGCCGTGCCGTTGGCGAGGGCATAGGTGTCGTAGCTGAAATGAATGCCGAAGGGCGAGCACGCCTTGCCGGTGAAGTCGGAGGACGCGCTGTCGGTGATCAGGAAGACGCGCTGCTTTTCCCGCGCCACCTCCTGGATCGCCAAGCCGGCGGCCGAGGAACTGCCGCCGATGATGACGTCGACGCCCTCGTTCTCGTACCATTTGCGCGCGATCGCCGAAGCCTGGTCGGGCTTGTTCTGGGTGTCGGCCTGGATGATCTCGATCGGCATGCCCAGGACATTGCCGCCCATATCCTCGGCGGCGAGCTTCGCGCCCGACCACCGAGCCCTCGCCGATCACATCGGCATAGGGGCCGCTGAAATCGCTGAGCACGCCGATTTTAAGAGTGTCGGCCTTGGCCGCGCCGGCGGCGAGCACCAGCGCCGCGCCGATCATCAGGCGTAATCCTCTGTGCACGATTCGCCCTCCCTGGTCGCCTTGTTCTCCTTGGGCGCGCCGGGACCTCCCCCTATGCGCGCGGCGGTACCTTAGCCCGCTGTCCCGGCCGCGTCTTTTCTTATCCTCGCGCCAAAGCCCGCGTCGCGCAACAACCCTCTGCGCGTTGCGCGCCGGCCTCCGAACCCTGTTCTTGACAAATCTGCGATATTTGTCAAAACTGTCCAATGGCCACGCGGGAACGCATTCTGGAAGCGGCCATGGAAATCTTCGCCCAGTTCGGATTCCGGCGCGCTTCCATGGACCAGGTCGCCCAGCAAGCCGGGCTGACGCGGCAGGCCGTCTATCATCATTTCAAGAGCAAGGAAGCGCTGTTTCGGGCGGCCGTCGAGGCGCTGCACCAGGGCGCCTACTGCGCCGAAGTCGAAGCGGGCCGCGAGAGCGAAGCCGCCGGCCACGAGCTCGCGGAGATTCTCGCGGCGCAGATCGACGCTCGCTTCCGCTTTGTCATCGAGTGCCTCGAGGAGACGTCGCAGGCCGAGGAGCTGCTTTCCGAGCGGCTGCTTCAAACCCGCGACCTCACTCAGAGCTTCGTCGAGAACAATATCGGGCTCCATGTCGAGACCATCGATCGCGTCCTGGCCGCGCAAGGCCTCAGGCTGCGCCGGGAAATGACCGCGCTCGATCTCGCGCACTGTCTGCGGCTGGCAATCCGGGGGTTCAGCGATCTCCGCCTCGACGCGCGCGCCCTCGACGATCTCGGCCAGATGGTCCGGCTGATCGTCGCCGGCGCCATCGACCCCCGGGCGCCGGCCAAACCCGTTCCGGCGGCGAAGCCTGGCAAGAGCCGCAAGAGCCGCGCACGATCGCAAATCTCCCCCGCGCCGATCGCGCGCCGCAGCCGAAGGAGGTCGCCGATGAGTGAGGCCGCCAGAACAGCCACGATCAACGGCCGCGTTGAAACCCTGCCCGACGATGCCGACGCCATGCTGGTCGATTTGCTGCGCGACACGCTGAGGCTGACCGGCACGAAGCTCGTCTGCGGCGCCGGCGTCTGCGGCGCCTGCACCGTGCTGCTCGACGGCGTCCCGGTGGCGAGCTGCCTGATGCCGGCGCGCGCGGTCGCAGGCAAATCCGTCACCACGGTGGAAGGGATCGGCGCGCCGCGGCTCCATCCCGTGCAGAAGGCGTTCATGGCGCTCGACGCCTTGCAATGCGGCTTCTGCACGCCGGGCTTCATCGTCGCGGCCACGTCCTTCCACGATTCCTGGCGCAAGGCGAACGGGGCGGCGGCGCCGTCGCGCCAGGAGGTCGCCGCCGCCTTATCGGGCCATCTCTGCCGCTGCAGCGCCTATGCCAACATCCTGCGCGCCGTGGCCGAGGCCTGCGCCGGGCGCTTCGACGGCGACGCCGTCCCGGCGCCGCGCATCGAGGCCGAGGCGAAGGTGACGGGCGCCGCCAAATACACGCTCGACATCCGTCACGACGGCCAGCTCGAGGGCGCCGTGCTGCGTGCGCGCAGCGCCCATGCCCGCATCCTCGCCATCGATCTCGCGCCGGCGCTGGCCATTCCCGGCGTCAAGGCGGCCGTCACGCTGCTCGGCCCGGACAAGACCGTCCGCTTCGTCGGCGCGCCGATCGCCGCGGTCGCGGCGACGGACCGGAAGACGGCTCTCGCCGCTCTTGCCGCCATCGAGATCGTCAGCGAGACCCTGCCATCGGTCATCGGCCTCGACGCCGCGCGCCGGCCCGAGGCCGCGGTCGTCTTCACCGGCCTCAGGAAGCACCCCGGCGACGTGTCGGAGGGCGTCGGCGGGCCGGCGCCATGGAAGCGGAACATTCACGGCCCCTCGTCGGCCTTCTCGCACAAGGCGAAGAAGGCGCGCGGACTGGGTCGCGGCGGCGCGCGCGGCACAGGATCCGCTGCTGGTCGAGGGCATTTTCCGCACGGGGGCGCAGTCGCATGCCTGCCTCGAGCCGCATGTCGCGGTGGCGCGCTTCGAGGACGACCAGCTCACGGTCCACATCTCGACGCAGTCGGTGGCGCATGTGAAGGAGCTGATCGCCAAGAAGTTCAAGCTGGACCATGGCAAGGTGCGCGTGCTCGCCGAGCATGTCGGCGGCGGCTTCGGCTCCAAGGGCGGCCTCGGCATGGAGACGATCGCCGCCATCGCGCTCGCGCGCGCGGCCAAGGCGCCCGTGCGCGTGACCTTCGGCGGGCATGAGGAGCTGTCGGTCACGGGATATCGCCCGGCGGCCGAAATCAAGCTGTCGCTGCTGCCGACGCGCGACGGCGCGCTGAAGGCGCTTTCGCTCGACGCCTATGGCGATACCGGGGCGGCGGTGAGCTCGACCATCGCCGGGCTGGCGCGGCTGATCTACCCCGCCGAGGCCAAGCATCTCGCGGATTTCGACGTCGTCAGCAACCTGCCGCCGGGCTCGCCGTTCCGCGGTCCCGGCGGCCCGCCGATGGCGTTCGCGCTGGAGCAGGCGATCGACGAGGCGGCGCTTCGGCTCGCGCTCGATCCGATCGCGCTGCGCAAGCGATGGGATCCCAACCCCAACCGGCATCGGCTCTATGATTGGGCGGCGGGGCTCGATCTCTGGCGCAACGCCGCGGCGCTGCGGTCCGGGACCGGCCGCTATCGGCGCGGCGTCGGCGTGGCGGCGGGCTATTGGCTCTATCTCTGGCAGCCCGGCTCGACGGTCGACGTGGCGATCGAAAACCACCGCGTCGTCGCCAGCGTCGCGGTGCAGGACATGGGCACCGGCAGCCGCACCGTGATCGCCAACACCGTTGCCGGCGAATTCGGGCTCGATCCCCACGAGATCGCGGTGCGCATCGGCGATTCGAGATTGCCGGAAGGGCCGGCCTCGGGCGGCAGCCGGACCACGGCTTCGATCGTGCCGCCGCTGTTGGCGGCCCTGCAGCAGCTCAAGGCCGAGATCGAGCGCCGCGCCGGGGGGATGCCGGCGCCCGGCTCCAACGCCCCCTGGCGGGATCTCATCGCCGCGTCGCCCGATCTGCGCATCTCGGCCAAGCGCGGCGAAGACGACAAGCGCACCGCGCCGGGGATCGTCTCGCCGCTGACGCAGGCGGGGATCATGGGAAGGGTGTTCGGCTGGATGATGCGGCGGTTCCAGAACATCGCCGTCGGCGCCGGCACGCCGAGCTCGGTGCAGGTGATCGAGGTCGAGGTCGACACCTGGCTCGGCCATGTCCGGGTGCTCAACGTCCATACCGGCCTTGCCGTCGGCAAGATCGCCGCTTACGAGCTCGCCCGCAGCCAGGCGGCCGGCTCGATCATCCAGGGCATCGGCTACGCGCTCTACGAAGGGCGCGAGGTCGACCCGCGCAGCGGCGACATCCTCACCGGCGGGTTCGAGGATTATCGCATTCCCGGCATCGCCGATACGCCGATGATCGAAGTGCATTTCGATGAAGGCGGCTTTGGTCATGTCGGCGGCGGCAGCGTCGGCATCGGCGAAGTGGCGACGGTGCCGACCGCGGCGGCGATCGCCAATGCCATCCGCCACGCGACCGGCGTGCGTCCCTATGAGATTCCGCTCCGGCCCGACCGGCTTCTCCCCCTGCTGAAGCGGAGGAATGCGGCATGAGCGTCACGACCATGATGGCCGTACGCGGCGGCGAACTGCGCGCCGGCGGCACGGATCTCTCCGAGCGCCGGCGCAGCGGCGTGTCGACGGGACCGCTGAGCGAGCTGACGCCGTCGGCCGGGATGACCGGCATCAGCTGGGGCGCCGATGGCGCCGGGCGCATCGGCGCTTTTGCGACGATCGCCGCGATCGCGCGGGACGAGCGCATCGCCGCAGCCTATCCCGGTCTCGCCGCCGCCGCCGGCGGGCTGGCCACGCCCGAAGTGCGGCATGTCGCGACGCTTGGCGGCAATCTCGCGCAGCGCTCACGCTGCTGGTACTACCGCAATCCGCATCTCGCCTGCCTGAAGAAGGGCGGCGCCGATTGTCCGGCCCGCGAAGGCAATCATCTCTACGGCGTCGCGTTCGATCTCGGGCCTTGCGTCGCGCCGCATCCCTCGACGATGGCGGCGGCCCTGCTGGCGTATGACGGGCTCGTCACCACCGATCGAAGACGGGCGCTCTCGATCCCGGAGCTGCTCGGCGATGGCTCCGCCGGCAGCAGCGACAACGCGCTTCTGCCCGGCGAGGTCATCGAGAGCATCGCGCTGCCGGCGCCGCTTCAGAACGAGCGGGCGCTCTACCGACGCGCCATCAGCCGAAGCTATGCCGAATGGCCGCTGGTCGAGCTCGTCGCGCGCGCGGTGGTCTCGGGCGGGACGTTCCAGTTTCTTCGCCTCGCCGCCGGCGGCGTCGCGCCGGTGCCGCTGCGACTGTCCGCCGCCGAGGCGGCAGGTCAAGGCGCGCCCGCCACTGCGTCGACCATCGCGAAGATCGCTCAGCAGGCGGTCACCGGCGCCACGCCGCTGCCGATGACCGGCTACAAGCTCGACCTGCTGGAAGGGCTGGTGCGCGATCTCCTCGAACGAGTTGCCGGGTAGGGCAGATTTCCGTTGGCTGCGACGTCCCGGTCCCGCGCGGATCGCGAGGCTCCGCCGCCCTGGCGCCGAAGTCGGTGCCGGGCCGGGATAGTAGATCTCGCGGTACTAAAGGTGCGCGGACGCCGCCTACGACATTATGGCGGATCACGGCCCGGACCGAGGGGGAGCGGGGCGATCGCGGTCAGGGCGGGCTGATGAGGGTGAAGATGCTGGTGGCGGGAAGATCCTTGGCGGATTTGTTGAGGCCGAGGAGCTGCGTCACCATGTCGAGCACCTGGTAGGTGCGACCTGCTTCCCTCCGGTCGCTCGGGATCGCGTAGTGCGCGCCGTCATAGGTCACCGAGACGAAAGCGCCGGAACCGCCGGCGGTATCGACGACGAAGAGCGGCTCGCAATGGTACTTATCGTCATCGGGCTTCACGGCGGCCGGGTCGCAGGCATCGAGAGGGATCAGCCGGTTCGGCGGGCCGTAAGGGATCATGACCCGGCGCTCGGGTTGACCGAATTCGGCTTCGGTCTGCCGCCGCACCACTTCGCCCAGATAGTAGATCACGCCCTCGGTCGTGCGCGGCGCAAGCTCGAAGGTCAGCGGTCGCGCGGCGTCGAACCGGTCGCCTGATCGCTTCTGCAACTCGGCGAGCTTTTGCCGCAGGCCCGCCCACATGTCCAGGTCCAGTCTCAGCCCCGGCGATCGCGGCTGTGCCTCGGTTCCCGTGTCCGAGCCCGGCCCGGCTTCGGGCGCGAGCGGCCCCTTGCCGCAGGCCAGTCCGCTGGTCGCAACGCTCTTCCTGGCATCCGCCACGGTCTCCGCCTCGGCCGTCGCTTGTGCGACGGCGCCGGCTTGCGGCGCGCCGGCATTCGCCAGCGTCCAAGGCGCGAAGCAGAACTCGAAGCTCTTTTCCGATTTCTGCACGCGATACAAGACAAGCGGCTCGCCGTTTACGGCGCTCACCGCCGCTTGCGCCAACTTGCCCGGCGCGGCGCAGGCCGCCTTGATGCCGGCCAGCGTCCGCTTGAGCGTGGCGTCGAGATCGGGCGTGCCGCGGAAGCCGAAGCGGAGGATCGCATTGCGCCGCTCCTCCTCGGTGAGGTCGCACCAGGTCACGGCCTTGACCTGGAGCCCCGCGGCCGCCGCCCCGGCGATCATGTCGAGGTGACTAGCCTCCGCCGCGGTCAAGGCCGGACCGTAGCTCGTCGCCTTGTCCCTCGCCTGCGTGCTCAGGCCGAGATCGAGCAGATAGTTCATCACGAAGCGGAAGCCGTCGAGCTCGCTGTCGTTGCCGGCGTAGTTCGGCAGCACCAGGACCGTGCTGCGTCCGGTGGCGGGGTCCTCCTGCCTGATCACGATCCTGTCGATCAACATGTTGAACAGCATCGGTCGCGGGTAGCGCTCCTGCACGTAGAAATCCACGATCTGCAGCGGAATCGGCTTCAGTATCCCTTGGAAGAATTCCTGCGTGTCGAGGATCGCGACGCTGAAGGTGGGGCCGCCGCTGACCGTATCTGTCAGCGACAGGGAGTTTGCACTCGACCGCAGGTGGCCGAAGGGAACCGCCAAATTGCCGCTGCCGCTAACGCTGGCGGTCCCCGAAACGGATTGCAGGCTGGTGAACTCGAGCGGGCGACGCTTGCTGGCGCGAATGACGTTGAGGAGGATGGTCTGATCCTGCGATTGCTCGGCTTCGAGATTGTATTGCACCGCCCGACCCGAGAACTCGTCGACCACGCTGCAACCGGAAGCGGCCGATAGCATCGCGCACGCCGCGATGACGCGTCGGCGCACCCTCTTTCCCGACATGATGTCCCCCCAGCGAGACCCAGAGCGTTATAGCTTCTGCCGGCGGCACGACAAAGGCGAGGCCGCCCGCGCGAGCGACCGGCCGCGACGACACGCCCATAGGCTGCGCCCGGGCGTCAGCTAATCAACTCGACTCCGCTGCGACGAGTTGGTAAGGCATTCACCCGGAAGGGAAAACGCTTACCCGGCCCCGGCGACGTCAAGAGTGGGCAGCAACTCATGGACGGGCCAAGTCTCCAGGGACTTATTCAGCGCATCCTGCTTTCGGTTTTCGTGGTGGCGCTGTTCGCTGGCTCCGGCGGCTTCTATCTGCTGCTGCGTGACCGGGCCATGCGGCAGGCCGAGCAGGAAGCGCGCATCCTGCTCGGATCCGCGCTCGGCATCCGAGACTACACCAACGTCCATACCGTTCCGCTCCTGGCGCAACTCCCCGCCGGGTCGTTCCACGAGGAGTCGGTGCCGTCCTACGCCGCCCAGACCATCTTCCGCTCGGTGACGGGCATGGCCAGCGCCTATACCTATCGCGAGCCGGCGCTCAGTCCCACCAGCCTGAACGACAGCGCCACGCCCTTCGATGTCGAGCTCATCCGCCGCTTCCGCGACGACCGGGCTCTTTCCGAGCTGAGCGGCGTCTACGACACCGGCGAGCAGAAACTCTTCTACCTCGCCCGGCCCATCCACATCACCGATGCGCAATGCCTGGTCTGCCACAGCGAGCCGGAGCGCGCGCCGGCGGCGATGCTGGCGAAATACGGCCGGGACCACGGCTTCGGCTGGACGCTCGGCGAGATCATCGGCGTTCAGCTTCTCACGGTCCCGCTTACGCAGGAGCTCAGCGGCACGCTGGAGCTGGTCGGATTGCTTGCAGGCGGCCTCCTCCTGTTGTTCGCCATCTGCTATTTCGCGCTCACCTACTCGCTCGAGACCATGGTGGTGCGTCCGCTGCGGCTGCTGAGCCGTGCCGCCGATGCGGCCAGCCATTCCGCCAGCAGCGACGTGCCCGTGCCGAAGGCCGGCATCGGTGAGTTCCAGCACCTTGCCGATGCCATCGAACGCATGCGCCTCAGCATGACGAAGGCCCTGGCGGAGCTGAACCGCGTCAAGGGTGACGGGGACGCATCGCCGTGAGCAAGAAAACGCCGCCGGGCCCGCGCTTCTTCTTCTTCCTGGTCGTGACGCTGGTCACCCTTCTGCTGTGGTTCTTCTTCGCCACCACCGGCAAGGATCCGGTCTTCGGCGTGGCTTCGGTCCGCCTCGTCATCGAGGCGGCGGCGATCGCCGCCACCTCGTTCCTGTTCGTGACCTGCGGCGCGACGCTGATCCTCGGCCTCGCGGCGTCCCGGGAGGCGGCGGCATCGCCGACCGGGCTGCAGCGCGTGCTGGTCTATGCGCTGCTGACGTTTGCGGCTTCGGTCGCGGCGCTGCGCCTCTTCGACGTCAATCTCGGAGCGGTGCTCACCACCTCCGCCATCGTCTCGGCCGCGATCGCCTTCGCGATGCAGCCGATGCTCGGCAGCATGATCGCGGGCGTCAACCTGCATATCGACCGACTGCCGCGCGTCGATGACGGCATCGTGCTCGGCGGCCAGGTCATCCGCGTGGAGCAATTGAGCTGGCGCCGCGTGCTCGGCCGCCGCGCCGACGGCAGCATCGTCAGCATTCCCAATGCGCGGCTTGCCGACGACACGCTCCAGATCCTGCCGCACAATGCGCCGATCCGTGCCGAGATCCTGTTCGAGGCGCCGTTCGGCGTGCCGCCCCAGCGCATCAGCGATCTCGCGGCCGAGCTGGTCAGCGATTTCGCGGCGGTCGATGCGGCCCAGCCGATCGCGGTCTCGCCCGTCGACTACGCCGGCAGCGGCGCCAGCCTGCGCTATCGCATCCGTTGCGGCGTGCGTCGCTATCGCGACATGGTGGAGCTCGAGAGCGAAGTGCTGCGCCGGCTGTGGTATGTCTTTCAGCGCGAACGCCTCTGGCAGCCCGGCGAGCCGGCGGAAGCATCCGGCCCGGGCGGGATGGCGGCATGGCACACGCCGGCGGAGCTGGCGCGGATCCTGCGCGGGCTCGATCCGCCCTGGCCCGGCCTCGCTTCGGCGGAGGCGGCGCTGGCGCTGGCGACAAGCAGCCAGGTGCTGCTCTTCGCGCCCGGCGAGCGGCTGACGCTGCCGCTCTGGAGCGAAGGGTGGCGGTTTCTCCTGCTCGCGGGCGAGGCGATGGTCGCCCGCGATGTCGAGACGCCGTATCAGACCGACGGCGTCCTCTCCCGCAAGCGCGACGCAACGACTGATACCCAGCGTGGCGCTTCACCGCGCCAGGAACGAGCTTGCGCGCCACATCGGACCCTATGCCGAGCATGCGGTCCGGCGCGCGGCGCAGTCGGCGCACAGCCTCGATGAGATCTTCAGCGCGCTGGCCTTGGAGATCCCGGACGAAGCCGCTCGCGCCGGCTTCCTCGAGCGCGTGCTGCCGGAACAGCGGGCGAGCGTCGGCGCCGGCGTTCTACTGGAGGCCGTCCGCGACGCCGCCGGCAGCCTCGTGTGCAAGACCCCGCTGCGGGCGCGCGGCGAAGTCATGGTCCTCGCCGTCCCGCCCTCGGCGGCGGAAATCGACTTGACGCGCGGACGGCCGCCGATGCTGGCGGCCGGACGGTAGGCCCCTGGACGGGTCTCTTACTCCGCCGCCTGCGGCAGCGGCACCGGACGCGCTGCCGCCGCGACCTGCTGCGCATAGGCCTCGCGCCAGTCGATGCCCTCGGCGCTGAGGAAATAGCCGCTGCGCGCTTTGAGGTAGAGCGCGGGGTCGTCGACCCCCGGTGGCGCGGCGCCGCCGGCGGACCAGGCGCGCGCCGCCTGCAGCAGCCGGCGGCGGGTGAGGGTGATCATGCGGTCGGAAGGGCCGAGATGCTCGAGCTCATGGTCGATGATCGCGCCCATGCTCTCGGTCACCGCCTGGTCCTGGAGATGGATGTTGCCGATGCCGGTGAAGCTCTTGCCCGCGCGCTGCGCCGCGCGGTCGATCTGCCAGTCATTGTCCTCATTGGCGCTGAGCCGCCAGCGGCCGTGCCAGCTGGTGTCGTTCGGCAGGTAGTCATGCGTCCGGGTCAGATAGAGCGGCACCGTGCCGTCGCGCCTCACGGTGGGAACCGATGGCGATGCCGCCTTCCAATGCAGGTGCACGAACATGGTGTGCTCGTCGTCCATCGGGACCCAGGCGCGCGCGCCGACATGGGTCGGGAAGGCGCCGGCGGGCGTCTGGGTCCAGAACGGAAACATGAAATTGGCGACGCGCCAATAGCTCTGTCCCGGATCCGCCGGCCGGTAGGCGGCATAGGTCGTGCCCCAGGCCGCGTCGGCGACGTGATAGTCGGGGGCGCGGTTCATCACCGTGTAGCGCAGCATGTCGTCGGGATCGAGATCCTCGGCGGCGACGCTCCCCATATGGAGGAAGCCGAAATGCGCGGTGTCGATCTCGCCTTCGAGCGCCTGCAGCCAGTTGCAGCGCCGCTGCACGAAGTGCTGGACCATGTCCGAAGCGGGCAGCAGCGCCGCCTCGATCGCCGGCAGCGGCGGCGCCTCCTGCCGCGCGCCCATATAGACCCAGATCAGGCCGTTGCGCTCGGCGGTGCGATAGGCCCTGGCCTTGACCTTGGCCTTGAAGTCCTGCTCGGCCGGCACGCTTGGCATGTCGACGCAATCGCCGGCGGTGTTGAACTTCCAGCCATGATAGATGCAGCGGAGGCCGTGCTCCTCGTTGCGGCCGAGGAACAGCGACGCGCAGCGATGGGGACAGCGCTGATCCATCACCCCCACCTGTCCGGCGCTGTCGCGGAAGGCGATGAGCTTCTCGCCGAGCAGCAGGAGGCGCATGGGATCGCCGTCGACGGCGAGCTCCGAGGACAACGCGGCCGGGATCCAAT
The DNA here is from genome assembly GCA_963789275.1 of uncultured Alphaproteobacteria bacterium. GTDB lineage: Bacteria > Pseudomonadota > Alphaproteobacteria > ATCC43930 > CGMCC-115725 > DAHUYF01. The sequence continues at coordinate 154,496 of CAWBKF010000017.1, read as the reverse complement.
ATTGCCGCATGAACTCGCCCATCAGCGTGCCCGGCCCGACCCGGGTCAATTCCTCGCGGTCACGCGCCCTGCTCATGCTCGCCTCCCTGTTGTTTTCTAAAAGCCTCCGATCACGTCGCCGAACAGCACCCAGCGCTCGCCGTCGAAGCGCACGAGCCGCATCTGGTTGATCGCGCGCAGATCCCCGGGGCTGGTCTTGAGGCGAATGCCGGGCAACAGCATCGGCAGCGCCATATCGAGATGGGACGCCTCTTTTATCACGTTCTCGCGCGTGAGATCGTCGCCGCAGCGCCGCAGCAGCTCGGCCAGCGCCTGGCCGATGTTGTAGCCGTAGACCGCGTAATAGTCGCTCTTGTCGACCTGCGGGTTGTATTTGTCCATCCAGGCGTCCCATGCCTTGAAGCCGGGATCGTCCTGCCATTGCGGGTCGTGCGGATCCTTCTGGTAGGCGGCGGAGATCACGCCTTTGGCGCGCTCGAACCCCGCGGGCCTGATCGCGCCGGCGATCGACGAGCCGACGCTGATGACGAATTGCAGCGGATGCCAGCCGATGTCGTAGGCGCGGCGGATGGCCTGGGCGGAGAATTTGGGCGTCGCCACATTGAAGAACACATCGGCGCCAGACCCCTGGAGCGACACGATCTGCGAATCGACGGTGGGGTCGGCGACTTCGTAGGTCGTCTCCTGCACGATCATCTTCGCCGCCCTGTCGCCGAGCCCTTCCTTGAATCCCAGGACGTAGTCCTTCCCGAGATCGTCGTCCTGCGACAGGATCGCGATCCGGGCATCCGGCTTCACCGTCAGCAGGTAGCGCGCATAGATCCTGCCTTCCGATACGTAATGCGGCGTCCAGCCCACGGTCCAGGGAAAGTGCTCGGGATCGTTGAACCTGCTGGCGCCGGAGCCGACGAAGAGATGCGGCACCTTCATCTGGTTGAGGTATCTGTAGACGGCGGCATTGCCCGGCGTGCCGATGGGATTGAGGATCAGCAGCACGCCGTCGCTCTCGACCAGACGGCGCATCTGCTCCACCGTCTTGGGCGGGCTGTAGCCGTCATCGAGACTGATCATCTTGATCTTGCGGCCGTTCACGCCGCCCTGCTCGTTGAGCATGGCGAAATAGGCGAGCTCCGAGGTCGCCGAGGTGCCGTAGGCCGACGCCGGACCGCTATAGGGCGCGGTATTGCCGATCCTGATCTCGGTATCGCTGACCCCCGGGCCGTAGGTCTTCTGCGCCAGGGCCGGGCCCGCGCCCGCCAGCGCGAGCGCCACGACCACGAGCGAGGTCAAGCGATGAAGCTGGATCATCTGGCTCCTTCCTGGTTTGCCGGGCGACCCGATGGTCGGGGCGGCGGGCTTGTCGCCTGGCCGGAGCTTATCCCTGGCCGAGGCCGGGGCCAAGGCCATCGCCATCCATCGTGCCGCCCGGTCAAAGCGGCCAGGCCGAAGCGCCGCTAGGCGTGCAGCACCAGCTTCTGCACGCGCCAGTTCAGCAGCTCCGCGACATAGAGCTGGTTTTCCGCGGGACAGGCCATCTGGTGGATCCAGCCGAACTGCTTCAGCTGCTTGCCGGATCGGCCGAGCATGCCGAGCAGCTTGCCCTCGAGCGTCAGCTTGTAGATGCGGCCGGGAAAGGCGTCGGAGCTGTAGAGCACCTGGTTCGGCGGCGGCGAGATGCAGATTGCCCAAGGAGAACCCGGCGCCAACGTGCCGGCGGCGATCGCCGCTTCGTTGGGCATGTTGCCGATCGCCGGCCGCGCGTCGGGCGGCACCGGCACGTCGATGGTGAACTGGCGCAGGAACTTGCCTTCGCCGTCAAACACCTGGATGCGCCGGTTGCTGCGATCGGCGACATAGACGCGGCCCTGGGCATCGACCGCGATGCTGTGCGGCGTGTGGAACTGGCCGGGGCCGGTGCCGCGCTCGCCCCAGGATTTCAGCCAGTTGCCGTCCTTGTCGACCTTGGCAACGCGCGAGTTGATGTAGCCGTCGCTGATATAGGTGTTGTCGGCGGCATCCCAGGCCACGTCGGTGACCTGACGGAAGCGGCCGTCCTCGGCCGGCAGCGGCGGGTTCGGATGCTTCAGCGGAGCGGTGTCCTCGTCCGACGCCTCCTGCTTGCGGCCGAACACCATGGCGACGCGGCCCTCGGGGGTGAATTTGATCACCATGTCCGAGCCCTTGTCGGTCACCCAGATGTTGTCGTGCCGGTCGATCTTGACGGTGTGCGCGAACGACCAGGCATAGAGGTGGCGCCCGATCTCGCGGATGAACCTTCCATCGGGGCCGAATTCGAGGAGCTGGGTCGCGGCCGCGGCATAGGCGGGGCCGGCGGTATTGCCGCGCGAGAGCGCGAAGACATGGCCCCGGGAGTTGACCGCGACCCCCGAGACCTCGCCGAAATAGACGTCGCGCGGCAGGTGCAGCGGGTCGGGAACGGAGTCATAGGCGATGGTCGGTACGCTCTGGGCGAAGGCCGGACGTGGCGGCAGCGCCAGCACTGCGATGCCGCCCCCGGCGGCCAGCAGGAAACGGCGCCGATCCCAGGCGCCGCGCAGCCCATGGCCGCAGCATAGGCAGGATACCGAATGTCTGGGGTTCATTGTTCCTCATGCTCGCGGGACAGCGCCGGACGCCGGTCGTGCCGACCGGTCCGCAGTCTAGCGCCGGGTCTCGCGGGCCGTAAATGCCGGGTAGGCGCGCTGCCGCGCCCTACCTTCGGCGCCGTGACCTCACAGCCGCGCCGCCAGCAAGTCGCCGAGGTTCTTGTCGATCTGGCCGATGGCGCCGGGATCGGCGCCGAACAGCGCGAGATGCCCGTCGATGGTCTTGATCGGCCGGAACTCGGCGTCGGGGATGAGCCGCCATTCCACCTGGCAATCGCTCGGCGGGAAGAACATGTCCGACGACATCGGCATCACGAAGGTCTTGGCCTTGATTCGGCCGAGCGCCGCGCGCAAATCGCCGCCGGTGTGGCGGCTGACATCGCCGCGCTGCCATTTCCAGGCCATGCACAGCAGATCGTTCGGATCCATCACGGCGAAATAGCCATTCATGAAGTTGATGATGAAATCCTCGAGCGAGGAAAAGCCCAGCGCCTTGTGCCGGTTCTCCTGGTAGAACTCGGTGCTCCAGCCCATCACCGCCCACATCTTGGCATGGCGCAGCAGGCCTTCGCGCACATCGGCCGAGGAGGTGTAGAAGCCCTTGTTGAAACCGGGGTCGGAGGTGATGGCATCGACCAGCGTCTCGGCGAAAAGGAAATCATGCAGCGTGTTTCTCGCGGTGCCGGCGATGGGTGCGGCGCGCTTCACCATGTCGGGATAGCGCACCGCCCACTCATAGGTCTGCTGCGCGCCCATGGAGCCGCCGACGACAAGGGCGAGGCTCCTCAGGCCGAAGATCTCGGTCACCAGCTTGTGCTGCGCCCGCACATCGTCGCCGATGCGCACATGCGGGAAATTTCCCATGCCGGCCGGCGCCGGCGTGTTATGCGGCGAGGTGGAGAGCCCGCTGCCGATCTGATTGACAATGATGATGAAGTACTTGTCGGGATCGAGCGCGCGGCCCTTGCCGATGAACACCTGCTCGATGATCTTGTTGGTGCCGGAGTACCAGGTCGGCACGAGGATGGCGTTGCCGCGGGCGGCGTCGAGCGTGCCGAAGGTGGCGCAGGCGAGCTTGCAGCCGCGGATCGTGCCGCCTTCTTCCAAGGCGAGGTCGCCGATGTCGTGCAGCGTATAGGGGCCGTGCACATCCTGGCTGTAGTAAGCATTGTTGATCATCGTCTCCTCCCGGTTTTATGACGGGCGGGGCGACGTCGCTGACGTTCACCCCGCCCTCGCAGCGTTTCTTTTCCGCCGTCGACTACGCCAATTCGAAGCCCTCGTAGTTCTTGGCGGCGATATCGTCGCATTTCTTCCGGTAGCCGCCGACCCCCTCCGGTCCCAGATAGGGTAGGAAGGCGCGCGGCTTGCCGGGGATGTTGGCGCTCATGTACCAGGAATTGGCGCTGGTCATGAGCGTCGCGTTGACGACCTCATTGACATGGCCGACCCATTGATCCTGCGCCTCGGGCGTCGCCTCGATGGTGGTCTTTCCGGCCTGGCGCATGGCGTCGATGCAGTCGGTGATCCATTCCACATGCTGCTCGATCGACACCGGCATGTTCGACAGCACCGAGGGGCTTTGCGGGCCGGTGATGGTGAAGAAATTCGGGAATCCGGCGATCGAGATGCCGAGATAGCTGCGCGGTCCCTCCTTCCATTCCTCGTCGAGCGTGCGGCCGCCGCGACCCTTCACGTTCAGCGCCTTCAGCGGGCCGGTCATGGCGTCGAAGCCGGTGGCGAAGACGATGATGTCGACTTCGTATTCCTTGCCGCCGGCCCGGATGCCTTTTTCCGTGATCTCCTCGATCGCGCCGTCGGTCTTGGCGTCGACCAGCAGCACATTGTCCTTGTTGAAGGTCTCGTAGTAGTTGGTGTCGAGCGGCTGGCGCTTGGTGCCGTAGGCATAGCCCTTTGGGATGAGCTTTTCGGCGACCGCCGGATCTTTCACGGTGCTGCGGATCTTGCGCTTGATGTAGTCGGCGCAGAGGTCGTTGGCCTCCTTGCTGAAGAACATGTCCTGGTAGTTGGCGAGCCAGAAGGCGAAGCCGCCGGCGTCCCACATCCGGTCGAATTCGCGCTCGCGCTCCTCGGCGGTGACGTTCAGCGCCGATTTTGGAATGAAATAATGCTCCTGACCGAAGAAGGACTCGCGAATGCGTTTGACGATGCCGTCATAATCCGCCTTTCGCGCCTTGACCAGCTCGGGGTCCACCTTGCCGTTGCGCGCCGGCACGCAGTAATTGGCGGTGCGCTGGAAAACGATGACCTGCTTTGCCTGCTGCGCGATTTCGGGAATGGCCTGCACCGCGGTGGCGCCGGTGCCGACCACCGCCACGCGCTTGCCCGTGAAGTCGACGCCGGCCTGCGGGAAGCGGCTGGTATGGAACCACCGTCCGCGGAATTTCTCCAGGCCTTTGAACTGTGGGACATTCGTCGCCGAGAGGCTGCCCACCGCCGCGATGAGGTAGCGCGCGGTGACCTCGTCGCCCTTGTCGGTGCGGACCCGCCACAGCTTGGCGGTCTCGTCGAACTCGGCGCCGGTCACGCGCGTGTTGAATTGCATGTCGCGCTTCAAATCGTGGCGTTCGGCGACATGCTCGAGGTAGCGCAGGATTTCGGGCTGCTCGGGATAGCGTTCGGACCATTCCCACTCTTGCAGCAGCTGCTTGTCCCAGGTGAAGCAATAGATGTAGGCGTCGGAATCGCAGCGCGCGCCGGGATAGCGGTTCCAGTACCAAGTGCCGCCAACGGTCTCGCCGGCCTCGAAGACCCGCACCTTCAGGCCGAGCCTGGTCCGCAGCGCCTTCAGCATGTGGATGCCGGAAAAGCCTGCGCCGATCACGACGGCGTCGAAATCTTGAGTTGCATCAAGCATCGTGCCTCCCCATCGATTTTGTGGTTGGCGACGGATCGGCGCGAGAGCCGCGCGCCGTCCGGCGATTACCCGCAATAGTTCAGCCGGCGAGGCACTGGCACAACCAACTTTTCGCGCGAACAGGCGGGTGAATGTTCGCTGATCGGAACCGGGATATCCGGGCATCTCATGGAGACGTCGCTTGCGACCCCGTCTTCCGTCACCGGGCGGGAGGCGGCGATCAGGCCAGCAGCGCCGCGGGTTCGGCGTCGTCGACGATCTCGATCGCTGTGGAAGCAGGGTCGAGGCGTGCGCCCATCATCATGCCGGCGGTGACGCCGCGGCCCCATTCGAAGGTCAGCGCGCCGAGAAGGAGATTGACCGAGCGCCCGTCATCGGAGAGCGGCATGTAAAGCCGGTTCGCGACCATCTGCAGGTCGCGGGTGGTGCCGTAGCGGTTGCGCAGGAATACCGCGCGCTGCCCGGTACAGACCGCCCCGTAGACCTCGGTCGCATAGGCAAGCCGCTCGCCGGTAAAGAGTTCGTCGAGGTACCTGCCGGTGTATTCCTGGCCGTACGCCGCGACCAGCGCCGTGCCGACCAGCCGGTAGCGGAAGCGCGCGCCGCCGTCGCGCACCTCGATGAGCTGCAGATGGGGCAGGAGCCTCGGTATCTCCGTCGGGTCGATGTCGCGCCGCCGCGGCATCGCGCGCGCCGCCCGCCGGCGGCGCCAATAGGCGAGAGCCGCTGCGAGGACCGGATCAGTGTGGTAGTCGACTGCCAAAACCTGCCTCACGCCATTCCATGCAGGGCGTTTTTACTGTGGTCAGGTAAAACATAAATGAAGACGCATAAGACATTGATAGTAATTTCATAAAAAGCTCTGGACGCGCGCGATTGCAAAAGCTCTAGACACGCGATTATCGGAGCTTTGCCCGCACGTCCCGCGAGGCTGCCCCCGCGAAAGCGGGGGCCCAGAGGCAACCACACGTCGGTTGCCTGGGTCCCCGCTTGCGCGCTACGGCATGCACACATCTTGCAGCAACGCGCTCCTCAACAATCGCCTTGCCCGCGAAAGCGGGCATCCAGGGCCCGCAAATGCAGTGAGCGGGGCGCTTCCCTGGTCCCCGCTTTCGCGGGGACGGCGGAATAAGTAACGGAAGGTGCAGCGCTTTTCCGGATGTGTGCATGCCGTAGCGCGAAAGCGGGGAAAAGGAGGACGGGGATTCGGTCTGCTCGAAACCCGGTCTAGCCGAGGCGCGCCACCGCGCTGTCGGGCTCGGCCGCCTCCGCGATCGTGCCGCTGTCGACGACGGCGGCGATATGGGCGAAGGCCTCCTCCCGGGCGATCCAGAGCAGCAGCATCGGCAGGTGATCGCGCCAGGCCTTTAGGCGGAACACGATCATCTCCTCCTCGCTGAAGCCGTGCCGCCGCGCCAGCCCCTGGTCGCGGATGCGCGGCTCCATCACCGCCCAGCCGCCGAGGATGTTCCAACGGGTCAGCGCGTAGGCGCGCGACACTTTCGGCACCAGCGTGGCGAGGCCCTTGCCGCGGTGGTCGGGCCGCACCCAGACGGCGCCGCCGCCCATGACGCGGCCGCGAATACCTCTCGCCGCCGCGGCCTGGACGGTGATGGAATCACCGTTCGCCAGATGCGGCCGCGGGTCGCGGAAGAAGGCCCTGAGCGAGGTCAGCTCAGCCTCCAGCGTGGTGGCGTCCCAGTCGTAAAGGCGTCCGGCGTGGGTCGCAACCGGGCAGCCGGTCTCGGTCGAGCGCCTCGATCCAGAAGGAATCGTCGATGCGCAGCGTGGCGTGGGCGGGATCGAACATCGGGATGAAGGCCGGCCAGCTGTCGCGATGCTGATGATTGATCTCGACCAGCTGCTCGAAATCGGTGCGCAGCCTGAGCCTGATGCCCCGCGCCCGGAGCGCCTCGTCGACGATCAGGAAGTAGCGCTTCAACAGCTCGCGCGGCCCGTGCACCAGCGTCATCTGATCGATCAGCGATCCCGGCTCAGCCTTCATCCCCCATCCCCCTCCGCAAAGCATAGGTGAGCATGCACGATATTTCACCGGTGATCGAGCGCAGAGACGGGGGCGGCCGGTGCGGCCGTCAGGCCGGCGAGGGAGCGTCACCGCGCGGTCACGTGCCGGCGGTAGGGTGCGCAGACCCTATGAGACGTCGACAGGAGGTTTGCTGTGCGATCGCTGTGGCGCGCGTTTGCCTTGGCATGGCTCGGTGGAAGTGGATCGCCGATGCTCAGCGAAGAGCCGAAGCTATTGGAGAGCCGGCCGCAAGAGCGCCGGGCGCCGAGGCCGCGGATTCCGCCATACGCGCGGCCCTGGCCCGGGCACCGCATCGGGACGACCCATCGCGAGGCCGCGGACCGGCGCCAGCCCACCTTGTGCCGCGCGCAGCGCGTGGGCCGCGGCGCGCGCTGATCGCCCGTCGCCGCCAGCTCGCCCGGTGCGAACCAGCCGCCGGGCGTGATGTTTGAAGAGCGGACAGATATGGTGAGATCGCGATGGCGCCGGTGGCCAAGCGGATGAAGCGGGCCGTTCCCGGTGGTCCCTGCGTGAGCGCTCGTTGGCCGGGCGGCCATGAGGAGGTGTCGTGGCAAAGCTCGCCGCCGGCGAGAGGACGGGCGAGGCGTTCCGCCAGATCGCCAGCCGGTGCCTGGTGCAGATCGCCAAGCACAAGGCCGGCGCGCTAGGGCGCGATGCCGAGGCATTGCACAAGATGCGCGTCGGCGTGCGGCGGCTGCGCTCGGTCTTCACCACCTTCAAGCCCGCTCTCGACCCGCGGAAGGTCCGGGCTCTGCGCGCGGAGCTGTGCTGGCTGCAAGGCGTGCTCGGGCGGTGCCGCGATTGGGACGTGTTCAATGGCGAGAACGCCTTCCGGCTGAAAGGGCGGCTCGCCGAGGACGAAGGCGTTCGCGATTTCACGGCGCTTTGCGCCAATGCGCGCGAGCGGGCCTATGACCAGCTCGAACGTGCGGTTGCAAGCCGGCGCTACGCGGCCATCCATGATCGCATGCGCCGGCTGCTCGACGATGTCGAGGGATCCGGGACTAAATGGACGGGGCGCCCGCTGCGAAAATTCGCGGCGCGGCGGCTGCAGAAACGGGCGCGCAAGCTGCACGACGCGGCGGACCGGCTCGCCGTCATGACGGTCGAGGAGCTGCATGAATTTCGCAAGAACATCAAGAAGCTGCGCTATGCGATCGAATTCTTCGGCGATCTCTACCGGAAAAAGCGCGTCACGCGCCATGTGGCGCAACTCTCACACATGCAGGACCTGATCGGCACCATCGTTGACGTGCGTGCGGGACAGGCGCTGATCGACGGCCTCAAGCCGCGTCGCGCCGCCGACAAGCGGGTGATCGCGACGGTGCGCCACATCGTCACCGGCTGGATGGCGGCAAACTCGGCCGATTGCCGCGAGCGGCTGCAGAAGGCCTGGAGCGGATATCAGCGACTTCACTCCTTCCGGTAGGGGCAAGATGCCGATTGTTGAGGCGCCCGCGTGCTACGGAATGGGCCAAGTCACATTGACGAAGATCAATTATGTCTGATACCGGACGTTACGTTGGCGAGGTCGCCGTCGCTGCTGCCTCGCGCTCGATCTTCTCGGCGAGCTGGGCCAAGGCCAGCGCCTCATTAGCCATCTGGCGCTTGAGACCCGGAGTGGAAGCCGCCCGTGCGGCCTGCCTGGCCAATCGAGATGCATCGCGCAATTCCGCTGGCGTCGGCATGGCGTCCTTTCCACCGTGCGGAGCGGGAGCACGCTCCCATCAGAGGGAACGCCTCCCTCGACTGGCGGCGCCGGGAAACCCGCGGCCGCCAACAATCAACACTATACGCGATATCGCGCCGTGCCGACCGGAATGTGGTTACTGTCGAGCCGACTTATTACTGAAATGTCCGATACAAGACATTGACCTTGCCGCGACGGCCAAAAGGGCGCAGCCTGCGCGGATAGTCGGCCGGTGAGCGCCGTCGATGACGCTCGGCGACACGAAATTCTCGCTGAAGACGCGATGGGCGGTACCGGCAATCGAGAAGCCGGCGGCTGGAGCCGGTTATCTCGGTAAGCCCTTGTGCCGATCCGCTCGATGCGTGAGCAGATTTTCCATCGATTTCTCGCTGCAGGAGCCCATCACATGCGGACGCCCTTCCTGCCAAGCCTCGTCGCCCTCGCGCTCGTGACGGGGGGCGGAGCATGGCCTGCCAAGGCGCAGGCGCCGGTTTGCCCGGTTGGGTACTATTATGCTTCCGACGGACAGTGCTATCCCGACGCGGCGCCTGCCTATCCCCCGCCGGTCTATGAGGTCGCGCCGCCAGTCTATGCGCCGCCTCTTATCGTCGGCGGGTTGGGCATCGGCATCGGGCTCGGTATCGGCGGCGGGGGACGCGGCGGCGGCGGCGAGACGTGGCGGTGGCGGCGGCGGACATGGCGGTGGCGGACATGGCGGTGGCGGCGGACATCGCTGACCGCCGGAGAAGAAGTGCATCTGACGGAAACTAACGGAGCGAGATTCATATGATGCTTCATTTCAACTCTCGACTCAGCAGCGCCCTTGCCGCGGCGACGCTTCTCGGCGCGGTCCTGTTCACGCTTCCCTCGGCAGCGATGGCGCAGGCGCCGGCGGCAAAGGCTTCGCCGGCCACCGTCGAGGCGCGCATCAAATCGCTCCACGACGCCTTGCAGATCTCGCCGGCGCAGGAGCCGCAATGGCAAGCTGTCGCTGCGGCGATGCGTGACAACGCCCAGACGACCAGCACGCTGGTGGCCGAGCGCGTGGCCAAGGCGAAGACCATGACCGCGATCGACGATTTGCACTCCTACGAGGCAATCGCCGACGCCCATGCGGCGGGCGTGAAGAAGCTCACCGCCGCCTTCGAGCCGCTCTACGCCTCGCTGTCGGACGCGCAGAAGAAGACGGCGGATGACGTGTTTCGTCGCCGTCGCCCGTCGCGGCCGAAGAAGTCCGGCTGAGCCGCGAAGCTTCGTATGGAACGGCGGCGGGGCGGTGGTCGCCGATCGGCGCCGCAATCGTGATCCCGTTCGATCGTGACCCAGAGGAGCAGCGAGATGGCGGTTGGCCGCAAGGCTGCGCAGACGCCCGCCAATCGATTGCTCGGTTTGCTGCCGGCTGCGGATTACGCCCGGCTTCGCCCGCATCTTCTTCCGATTCCGCTGGCGTACCGGCAATCGCTTTATCGCGCGCACAAGCCGCTCGGATTTGTCTATTTCATCGACACCGGGGTCGGCTCCCTGGTGAATACCATGAGGAACGGCGCAGCGGCAGAAGTCGGAACGATCGGCAACGAGGGCATGGTGGGGCTGCCCCTCCTGTTGGGCGACGACCGGGCACCCACCAGCGTCTACGTCCAGGTTCCCGGCACCGGCTTGAGAATGAAAGCGACGCTGTTCGAGAAGGAGCTGGCGCGCAGCGCCTCGCTGCGACGGGTGATGCTTCACTATGCGCACGCGTTCTTCAACCAGGTCGCACAGTCGGCCGCGTGCAATCAGTTCCATTCCATACAGCAGCGCTGTTGCCGCTGGCTGTTGATGACGCATGACCGCATGCATTCGGATGAGTTCCTGCTCACCCAGGAGTTCCTCGCCATGATGCTGGGGGTGCAGCGGACGGGCGTCTCGGCGGCGGCGGGCGGTCTGCAGCGGGCCGGCCTCATCCGCTACAGACGCGGCACCGTCACGATCCTCGATCGCCGCGGCCTGGAGCGTCGCTCGTGCGAGTGCTACGGCATCTCCAAGAGGGAGTTCGATCGATTGCTCGGAGGTCGAGCAAGGCGCAAAGGCCGCGTCGGCAAAACGTAAGGCACCACAGCGGCCTCGCGCGCTGCGGCCGGTTTGCCAATGGTCCATTGGCCGGCTCGGCTGGACAGCCGGATATCGGCATCGACGCGACGGAACCGGAGAGACAACGTTTCAACCGGTCCTCGTCGGCATCGGCATTTATCTCGTCAACCGCGCGCCGGCAATGATCCGCTGCCCGACGCACCGCCTGATTTGGCCGAGCGCCACGCGTCAGGGGAGGACGATCTCCACCACACGGTTGCGCGGCTCGCGCACGCCGGCAGCGGTCGGCACCGGCGGCTCGCGCATGCCAACCCAGTGCTCCGCGATGCGCTCGGCCGGAACGCCGTCGGACTGCAGCGCCTGACGCACGGCGTCGGCGCGGCGATGCGAAAGCGCCATGTTGTAAGCATCCGTGCCGGAGAGATCGGCCTTGCCGGTGATCGCCACGCGGCTGCCGTCGCTCTTCACCTGGCTCGCCACCCGGTCGATGATCTTGCGCGCATCGGCCGTCAGGAGCGATTTGTTCCAATCGAAATAGACGTTGTATTGCTGCGTGGTGGCGGCGGGCGGCGTCGCGGGCGGTGCCGGCGGCGGCGTCACGGCGGCGGCGGGCTCGGGATGCGGCGCCGGGGCCGCGCCGAACTGGTAGCGGAAGGTCACGAGGATGGCGTGGTCGTTGAAGTCGCCGCCCCTGACCGAGGCGCCGGTGGCGGCGTTATGGAAGGACGTGTCATGGGCGAGGAAATAGCGGTAGTCGACGCCGAGCTTGAGCGCCGGCGTCACGGGGTAATCAACGCCGGCGATGGCCTGGAAGGCGGGCACGGTGTCGTTGCCATCGACCACCGGCGTATTGGCCGAGGCGGTGTGGTTGTGCACGCGCGCGGCGCCGACGCCGGCGCCGAGATGTGGCTGCCAGCCATGCAGCATCGGCGTATCGAAGTCGTAGAGGCCGTTGACCATGAGCGAGCCGATATCGGTGCCGCCATGGCCGCTGACGCCGCTCGATCCGGTCCGCATCGTTCTGGCGCCAGGCGGGCTCGAGCTCCAGGCGCAGCCCGTTGCCGAGCCCATAGCCGAAATTGAGGAGCCCGACGAAGCCGGGATCATAGGTCGTGTTGCTGTCGCCGCCGCCGCCGCGGAAGCGGTTCCCCTCCTGGAAATTGGCGCCGACGCCGCCGCCGATATAGAAGCCGGTGCTGGGCGCCGGCGGAGCACTGCTGTCCTGAGCAGCGGCGCCTGCCGCGAGCAGACCGAGCAGCGCCGTCGTGAGCAGGCCGAGGCCGGCCCGTGTCGTCGACCACATCATTCCTCGGGCTGCAAAATATGAGCGTTCGAGGCGACTCCGCGCTCCGCGCCGAATGTCCAATGATTCATGTCGTCCCCCTTTCGTCGCCAGGACAGCCGCAACCTATGCAACGTGCGATGGAGAGAGCCGAGCCATATCGATCCAGATCAAACCGTGTCGGCACTTCCCTTGCAGGTGCCATGGCTTTCCAGGAAAGCGTTCGATCGTCCGCTCCGCGGTTGAATGCGCGGGCCCCGCTCCGGCGGAAACCCGACGCCTCCATGTCGGATAACGGACGTTGATCTTGCCTCACTCACCGAAAAGGCGCAACGCCATAAACGGTCGGCGCTGCGGACGCGAGGAATGAGGCTCGGCGAGACAAGCGTCAAGGCGCTTGGAATCGCGCGGCCCCTAGCTGCCTTCCAGCGCGCTGCTCGACAGCAGGCGGGCGGGAAAGCCCGCGGCGCCGAGGGCCGCGACAAGCGCGCCGACATGGCGGGGGTTGCGGGTCTCGAGCACGGCGTCGACTTCGGCGAGCTTCACCGGCACGTCCTGGAACAGGCGCTGGTGATAGATCTCGACGATGTTGCCGCCGCTCTCGCCGATGATATGCGGCGATCTTGGCGAGCGCGCCCGGCTGGTCGGAGATCTCGATGCGCAGCCGTACCAGCCGGCCGGCGCGCACCAGCTGGCGCTGCAGGATCGAGGCGAGGAGGCGCGCGTCGATGTTGCCACCGGAGAGCACCAGGCCGACGCGCCGTCCGGCAAAGCGCCCGGCATTGCCCAGCAGCGCCGCCAGCGGTGCTGCGCCCGCGCCCTCGACGACGAGCTTCTCGATATCGAGCAGGCTCGCCACGGCGCGCTCCAGCGCGGTCTCGTCGGCGAGCAGGATGTCATCGACCAGCGAAGCGACGATCGGCCGGGTGAGCCGGCCGGGCTCCATCACGGCGATGCCTTCGGCGAGCGTGGTGCCGCCGGCGGGCGCGCCGCCGCGGCCAAGCGCTTGCGCCATCGCGGCATAGAGCGCGGCCTGCACGCCGAAGATGGCGATGCCGGGCTTCAGCGCCTTGGCGGCGACGGCAATGCCGGCGACGAGGCCGCCGCCGCCGACCGGCACGATCAGCGCGTCGAGCTCGGGATGGTCGGCGAGCAGCTCGAGCGCGATGGTGCCCTGGCCGGCGATGATGGCGGCATCGTCATAGGGGTGGATGAGGGTCAACCCCTCGTCGCGGGCGAGCGCGTCGGCGGCGTGCCGCGCCTCGACGAGGCTCGCGCCGCGCAGCACCACGCGCGCGCCGTAGGCCTCGGTGCGCTCGACCTTGGTGAAGGGCGTGTCGGCGGGCATGACGATGGTGGCGGGGATGCCGAGGCGGCGGGCGTGGCAGGCGACGCCCTGGGCATGGTTGCCGGCGGACATGGCGATGACACCGGCGTGGCGCTGATCGGCATCGAGGCTCAGGAGCTTGTTGAGCGCGCCGCGCTCCTTGAAGGAGCCGGTGGGGTGCAGCGTCTCGAGCTTGAGCACCACTGATGCGGCGCCGGCAAGCTCCGCCAGCGCCGGCGCCGCCACCGACGGCGTGCGCAGCACCGCGTCGCCGATGGCGGCGGCCGCGGCGCGGATATCGGCGAGCGCGACGGCGAAGCTCATCGCGGGGCCAGCACAAGCGTGCCGCCGACGGGATCGCCGCCGAGCGTGACATAGGCGTGGTCGCGCCAGCTCGCCATGAGGTCGCCATAATGCGGCGACAGCACGTTGCCGGACTCGCCCGGCGAGATCATGAAGCGGGCGCCCTCGGGATCGGCCATGTCGACGATCATGCGCAGGCTGGGGCCGAGCACATCGGCATAGGGATCGCCGGGGCTGGCGAGCGGCGTGGCGCCGCGGTCGATCGTGTCGTAGCCGCCATTGGCCGGGATCGCCGTGGCGAAATAGGTGCCCAGCACCGGGATCGCCGCCCAGAAGCGGTTGGCGAACTCCGCGTGGTGCGGCACGCCCCAGCGCCATTGCTCGATATCGGCGCCGTAGCGCTGGCGCAGCTGCTCGAGCGCGCGCTCCAGCGAGGCGGCGAGCTGATCAGCGCAGCTCTCCACTTTCGGCGTCGCGGGGTCGTCGCACCATTCGGCATGCCCGGTCAGCACCTCGCGCACGACATCGGGATGCATTCCCCAGTAATCGTCGAAGGCGGCGCCGAGCCGGTCGGCGAAGAGCGTGCGGTTGAGCTCGCGCATCCAGGCGGCGAACAGCAGCGGCGCCACCTGGTCGCGCTCCATGCGGCCGTCCCAGACGCGCAGCCGGTCGAGCGCGTCGGCGGCGGGCTTCGAGCCCGGTACGGTCGCGAGCATCAGCGGCAGCAGTTCCTTGGCCATGAGCGACAGTGTGTCGGCTTGGATCGCGGCCGAGGCGGCCGGCGATTGCCGCGGCGCCGCGTCGAGCAATGCTGCGATGCGCTGGGCGCGGTAGGGCAGGTCCCAGCCGCGGCCCAGCGCGTAGGGATAATCGTCGGGGATGATCTTGTTATTGGCGGTGATGAACCGGCCGCTGGGCGGGTTGAAGGCGCTGGGCAGCTGCTCGAAGGGAATGTAGCCGGTCCAGTCGTACTCGCCACTCCAGCCCGGCGCCGGCAACCAGCCATCGCCCTTGGCGCGGATCGGCACGCGGCCGGGCGCGATGAAGCCGATATTGCCGTCGATATCGGCATAGACCATGTTCTGCTCGGGTGCGACGAAATCCCTGAGCGCGGCGCGGAACTCGTCCCAATTGGCGGCGCGGTTGACCGCGCGCAGCGCGTCGGGGGTGCGGTCCTCGCCGGCAAGGAACGTCGCCTGCAGCGCCAGCACGGTGCCGGCGGCGGCCGGCTCGGCATAGGCGCCGCCGAGATCGGAGATCACCGGCCCGTGCCGCGTCTCGCGCAGCGCGAGGGTCACCGGCTCGGCGCCGCGCACCAGGATGGTCTCGGCGCGGGTGATGAAGGGCTCGCTGCCGCCGGGGGCGAGGTAGTGGGTCGGGTCGGCGGGATCGACGCGCTCGACGAAGAGATCCTCGACATCGCTCTCGGTATTGGTGAAGCCCCAGGCGATGCGCTGATTGTGGCCGAGGACGATCGCCGGCTCGCCCGGCGCGGTGACGCCGGACAGCGTCAGGCCGGGGATCTCGACGCGCACGAGGTACCAGACGCTGGGGGCGGAGAGGCCGAGATGCGGATCATTGGCGAGCAGCGGCTTGCCGGAGACGCTGTGGGCGCCGTCGACCACCCAGTTGTTGGAGGCGAAGGCGGGGCCGACCAAGTCCGGCAGGCTGTGCTCGATCTCGGCGAGCGGCAGATCCTTGAGCAAGGGGCCGGCCTCGCCCAGCGTCACCGGCGCATCCTTGGGATAGGGCGGATAGAGCAGCTGCAAATCCGCCGGCGAGAGGCGCTGCGCAAGCCGCGCATGCAGCAGCTCGCGGCGGAAATTGCCGGCGAGTTGCAGCGCCATCAGCTTGCCCCAGACCAGCGTGTCGGCGGGCCGCCACGGCTCCGGCGCGGCGTTGAGCATATAATATTCCGCCGGCAGCGCGCCGCGGCGATGAGCGAGATAGGCGTTGACGCCGGCGGCATAGGCGTCGAGCGCCGCGCGCGCCTGCGGCGACACCAGCGCATATTGCTGCTGGGCGGCGCGGTAGAGGCCGATGGTGCGCATGAAGCGGTCGATGCCGAGGCTGCGCGCGCCGAACCATTCGGACAAGCGGCCGGCGCCGGCGCGGCGCATCAGATCCATCTGGAAGAGCCGATCCTCGGCATGAACGAAACCCATGGCGAAATCGGCGTCGGCCTCGCTCGCCGCGCGGATGGTGGGAATGCCGTGGGCGTCGCGGGCGATGCTCGCCTCGGCGGCGAGCCCCGCCACCACCAGGCGGCCGTCGCTGACCGGCAGCGAGGAGCGCAGCCAGAGCAGGCCGCCGGCGATGAGGATCAGCGGGGCCAGCAGCAGCATGCGGATGATCAGCCTCACCATGCCGCCGCTCCGCCCGCGCCGGAAGGCGATCAACCGAGATTCAGGATGATGGTCTTCTTCTGGGTGAAATGCTCGAGCATGGATTCGAGCGAGGCTTCCTTGCCGAGGCCGGAATTCTTGATGCCGCCATAGGACATGTTGGCCTGCACCACCAGGTTCTGGTTGACCTGGACGAGCCCGGCCTCGAGCCGCTGGGTGGCGTCGAGCGCGGTCTTGAGGTCGCGCGTCCAGATGGTGGCGGCAAGCCCGTATTCGGTGTCGTTCGCCTGGCGGATGGCGTCCTCGTAGTCCTTGAATTTGAGGATGCAGGTGACGGGCCCGAAGATCTCCTCGCGGCAGAGCCGGTTGTCATTGGCGATGCCGGTGAAGATCACCGGCTGGACGTAATATCCCCGAGCGAGCTTCTGGTCGGCGGGCATGGCCGAGCAGCGCAGCGCCGTGGCGCCCGCCGTCTCCTCGCCGAGCTTGATGTATCCCCGCACCTTGTCGAATTGCTGCTGCGAGATGATGGTGCCGATATCGGTCGCCTCATCCAAGGGATCGCCCATCTTCATCGCGTCGACCTTGGCCTTGAGCTTGGCGACGAAGGCGTCGTGGATGCTGTCATGGACGAAGATGCGGCTCGCCGCGGTGCAGCTCTGGCCCTGGCGGGTGAAGCGCATGCCGATCACCGCGCCGTCCACCGCCTTGTCGAGATCGGCATCGCCCATGACGATCATCGGGCTCTTGCCGCCCAATTCCAGCGTGACCGGGATGAGCTTGTCGGCGGCCATGCGGTAGACCAGCTTGCCGGTCTCGACCGAGCCGGTGAAGGTCACTTTGCCGACGCCCTTGTGCTCGACCAGCGGCGCGCCGCAGCCGGGCCCGTCGCCGGAAAGGATGTTGAGGATGCCGGGCGGCAGCACCTGGTTCATGATCTGGCAGGCGCGCAGCACCGCGAGCGGCGCCTCCTCGGCCGATTTCACCACCACGGCGTTGCCCGCGACCAGCGCCGGCGCGATCTTGAGCGCCATCAGCAGCAGCGGCACGTTCCACGGGATGATGGCGCCGACGACGCCGATCGGCTCGCGCTGGGTGATGGTAAGCATCCCTGGCTTGAACGGCACGCTCTCGCCCTTCAACTCGGAGCCGAGGCCGCCGTAGAAGATCAGCACATCGGCGAAGACGCCCGCCTCGACCCGGCTCTCGGTGCGGATCGCCTTGCCGGTCTCCAGCGTGATCAGCCGCGCGATCTCCTCGACATGGTCATTGAGTAGCTTGCCGCACTCATAGACCAGGCGGCCGCGCTCGCGCCCGCCGAGCTTCGCCCAGCCACGCTGCGCCTGGCGCGCCGCCTTGACCGCGACATCGACATCGGGCGCGGTGCCCTCCGCGGCGGTGGCGATCTGTTCCTGAGTGGCGGGGTTGACCACCGGGAAGGAACGGCCGGTCACCGCCGGCACCAGCGCGCCGTCGATCAGCAGCTTGTTGGAGAGCTCGCGCGCCAAAGCGCGCGGATCGAGCACGGGCTCAAGCCGATTCTGCAGCATCTTTTTCCTCTCCTTCGCGTCCGGTCGCGCGCCGCCGCCGCTCCGCCGGGGCGCGCGCAAGCTTCCGCCACGTTATACACACCCCGCGGCGGCGCCTGCTACCCCCTGGAGCCCGGTGGCTGCGGCATTCGGTGGCCACCGCCCCAGCACAAAGTCGTTCTCTGTCCTTCAAGGCGGAGAGGGGCATTCTCAGCCCCCTCGACCTTACCCCTCGATCCCGAGCTCCTTGAGCAGCTTGGCGCGGTCGGCGTCGAGGGCCGGGGCGGGGGAGCGGGTGGGTGGGTCGGGGAAGGCGGAGAGCTTCAGCGGATTGCCGGCGAGCTTCAAGGTGCCGGAGACGGGGTCCTCGACCGTCACCAGCATGTTGCGCGCCTCGACCTGCGGATGGGCCAACGCCTGCGCCACGGAGTTGATGGGGCCGCAGGGAATGCCGGCGCGCCCGATGAGCTCGATCCAGGCGGCGGTCGGCTTTTTCTTGAGCGCGGCCTCGATCTCGGATTTGAGCGCCGCCTGGTTGCGGTTGCGGCTGTCGTTGGTCGCGTATTGCGGCGCCGTCGGCGAGGTCGGGGCGGCCGAGCGCATCGCACAATTTCAAGATAGAGCGCGTCATTGCCGGCGGCGATGATCATCGCGCCATCGGCGGTGGAAAAAGCCTCGAAAGGGGTGATCGAGGGGTGGCGCGCGCCGAGCGGGCCCGGCACCTCGCCGGTCACGGTGTAGCGCATGATGGCGTTCTCGAGCAGCGCCAGCTGGCAGTCGAACATGGCGATGTCGACCTTGGTCGCCTCGCCGGTCTTCTCGCGGTGGAGGAGGGCGGCGTTGACCGCGATGGTGGTGTAGAGCCCGGCGCCGATGTCGCCGATCGACATGCCGATGCGCACCGGCGGCTGGCCGGGATGGCCGGTGATGCTCATGATGCCGCCGAGGCCCTGCACCACCATGTCATAGGCGGGGTAATGCGCGTAGGGCCCGGTATGGCCGAAGCCGGAAGCGGCGGCGTAGATCAGCCGGGGATAGCGGGTGTGCAGGCTCTCCCAGCCATAGCCCAGCTTCTCCATCGTGCCCGGCCGGAAATTCTCGACGATGACATCGGCCTTGGCGAGCAGCGCCTCGAAGATGCGCTTGTCGGCCGGCGGCCTTGAGGTCGAGCGCGATCAATTCCTTGCCGCGGTTGACCGAGGAGAAATA
This sequence comes from uncultured Alphaproteobacteria bacterium, assembly GCA_963789275.1. Lineage (GTDB taxonomy): Bacteria > Pseudomonadota > Alphaproteobacteria > ATCC43930 > CGMCC-115725 > DAHUYF01. The sequence goes on along the minus strand of CAWBKF010000017.1, from coordinate 135,210 downwards.
GGTCGACTTGCCCTTGATGAAGGGGCCGTATTCGCGGGCGTCGTCGCCCTTGCCGGGGGGCTCGACCTTGATGACGCGGGCGCCGAGCTCGGCCATGAGCAAGGTGCAATAGGGTCCCGCGAGGATGCGCGAGAGATCGATGACGGTGATGCCGGCGAGCGGCCCCGAGGCGGCCATTGCTGCTGAACCCTGCCTGTAAATCGGCGCAGTCCAGCCTCTTAGCGCAGACCGCCCGGCGCGGCAATCGGCCTCAGGAGCGCTGCTGCATCTCCAGCCGCGCCACCATCTCGGTGCAGCGATCCTTGTCGATCATCGCCGGCGTGCCGCAGGCCTCGCAGGTGAAGAAGGTGTTCTGTTGCACCCAGGATACCGGTTTAACCGTCGTCTGGCGGCAATGCGGGCAGGCGAGCGGAATCTCGGTGATCATAAAGCGGGCTTCCCCGATCCTGCTTTTCGCGATCGCGCAAGGCGACCCGATCGGCGACCAACGGCGAAGTCCGGCAAAAGTTCATTTGCGCGGTGAAAGATCCATTTGATAGGTGATCCAGGCGGTCCGCGTCGCAACCCGGTCGTAGACCCCGCGCGCGCGGTAGTTGTTGTCGCCGGTGAGCCAGCGGATGATCGTCCAGCCGCGGCCGCGCGCCACCTCGGCCATCGCCGCCAGCAGCCGGTCGGCGACGCGCTGGCCGCGCAGGCCGGGATCGACGAAGAGATCGTCAAGGAATCCCGCGGTGGTTCCGGTCAGGGGACGCGGCATCGGGCGGAAATGGGCGAGCCCGACGACGCGGCCGTCGCCGGTCCGGGCGAGCAGCGCCTCGAGCTGATGCGCGGGATCGAGCAGCCAGCCCCAGACCGTGCCGGCGATCGCGTCGCTCATCGGCATCTTGTAGAAGGTGGCGTAGCCCTCGTAGAGCCGGCGCCACTCGGCGTAATCGCGCGCTGCGGGCGGACCGATGCTGATCTCTTCCATGGCGGGCTTGATCCCTCCGGCAGGTTGGGCAATGGTCGCGAGCTAACACGGGGATGTCGCTCGATGTCCATGGTCCCTCGCCGCCTCGCCTGTCTCGGGCCGCACGGCTTCCACCAGCTCGCCTATTGGGAGTGGCCGGGGCCGCCGGGCGCGCGCACCGTGCTGTGCGTCCACGGGCTCACCCGCAACGGCCGCGATTTCGACGCGCTGGCGGAAGCGCTGTCGGCCGAAGTGCGCGTCATCTGCCCCGATTTTCCCGGCCGCGGCCAAAGCGCGTGGCTGAAAGAGCCCGGCGATTACGGCTATCCGCTCTATCTCGCCGACATGGCGGCGCTGATCGCCCGGCTCGATGTCGAGACGGTCGACTGGGTCGGCACCTCGATGGGCGGGCTCACCGGCATGCTGCTGGCGGCGCAGCCGGGGGCGCCGATCCGGCGGCTGGTGGTGAACGATATCGGCCCGCTGATCGCCAAGGAGGGGCTGGCGCGCATCGGCAGCTATGTCGGGCGCGATCCGAGCTTTGCCGACGCCGCCGCGCTCGAGGCGGCGCTGCGCCAGATCGCCGCGCGCCTTCGGCCCGCTGAGCGACGCGCAGTGGCGCCATCTCGCCGCCATCAGCGCGCGGCGCAAGCCCGACGGCAGCTCTGGGCTTCGCCTATGACCCGCATATCGGCGACGCCTTCCGCGACACGCCGGCCGAGGATATCGATCTCTGGGCGCAATGGGACGCCATCACCTGCCCGACCCTGGTGCTGCGCGGCGCGCAATCCGATCTGCTGCGCCCCGAGGACGCGCAGGCCATGACCCGGCGCGGCCCCAAGGCGCGGCTGATCGAATTCCCCGGCATCGGCCACGCGCCGGCGCTGATGGCGCAGGACCAGATCGCGGCGGTGCGCGATTTCCTCTTTGGCTGAAGAGGAGGTCACCGGCTATCTCGCGCCCGAGGGCTTTGTCGAGGATCTCCTCGTCGAGCTCGGCCCGGGGGTGAGCGCGGTGCATGGGCGGCTGGTGCTGGCGGCGGGGCCGCCGCGCCCGGCCGCCTGGGTAGCCAATCTCTGGCACGCGCCGCAGCGCCTGCCGATCGTCTCGATCGCCGATGCCGCCCGCCAGCTTCGAGCGATCCAGCGCAACTGGGTGCTTTATTCCCACGCGCATCACCGCCGCGCCGCGCTGATCGCCGATCGCCTGCCGGTGGTCTCGGCCAAGCCCCTGGTTTTCGGCGCGCCGGCGCCGGCGGCGCCGCTCGGCTCCTGGACGCTGCTCGATCCCGGGACGCTGCTCGCCAGCGCGCGCTGCTCCAGCCCCTTTCCCAATGGCGAGGTGCGCTTCGTCGAGGACCGGACGGCGCCGCCCAGCCGGGCCTATCTCAAGCTCTGGGAGGCGTTGACGCGGCTGGGCGAGAAGCCCGGGCCGGGCGAGACCTGTCTCGATCTCGGCAGCAGCCCCGGCGGCTGGAGCTGGGTACTGCAACAATTGGGGGCACGGGTCATCAGCGTCGACAAGGCGCCGCTCGATCCCCGCATCGCGGCCTTGCCCGGGATCGAGTTCCGCCAGCAGAGCGCCTTCGCCCTGGACCCCCTCGAAATTGGCGGGATAGATTGGCTGTTCTCCGACGTTGTCTGTTATCCCGCCCGTCTTCTCGCTCTGGTGGAGCGCTGGCTGGCGGCGGGGACATGCCGGCGCTTCGTCTGTACCCTCAAGTTCCAGGGACCGACCGACCATGAGACCGCCCGCCGCTTCGCCGCCATCCCCGGCTCCCGCCTCCTGCACCTTCACCACAACAAGCACGAGCTGACATGGATACGCTCGAGCTGAGGCGCCCGGTCGCGGCGCGGACGGAACCGGAGTTTCCGCCCTTCGCGCCGCGGGCGCCGTGGTGGGGGGGCGATCTGCAGACGCTGCGCAACGTCCTCGTGACCCGCCATGCCCGGCTCGACGGCTATCCCGCGGAGCGGCTGCGCCTAGCGATCAACGACGGCAGCGGCGATGTGCTGCTGGCGGTGCTGAACCGGCCGCTGGCGCCGGCTGCCGGGCGGCCGCTGGCGGTGCTGGTGCATGGGCTCACCGGCACGGAGGACAGCTTCTATCTGCTCAACACGGCGGCGCATCTGCTGACGCTGGGCTTTCCGGTGCTGCGGCTCAATCTGCGCGGCGCCGGGCCGTCGCGGCCGCTCTGCCGCTTTCAATACCATGCCGGGCGGAGCGAGGATTTCGCCGCGGCGCTGGCGGCGTTGCCGGCGGCGCTCACCACTTGACCGGGGTGGTCGCCATCGGCTATTCGCTTGGCGCCAACATGCTGCTCAAATATCTCGGCGAGCACGGTGCGGCGGCGATGGTCAAGGCCGCGGTCGCGGTCTCGTCGCCGCTCGATCTCGCCGATGCCTCGCGCCGACTTATGCGAATGCGCAACGCGCTTTACCAGAACTACCTGCTACGCCAGATGAAGCGCGAGGCCGTGGCGCCTGGTGCCGAGCTCAGCGCCGGCGAGCGCGCCGTCATCGCCGGCGCCTCCAGCATCTGGGCCTTCGACCACGGCTTCAGCGCGCCGCGCAACGGCTTTCCCGGCGCCGAGGACTATTACGAGCGCAATGCCGCCCGGCGCTTTCTCGACGCCATCGCGGTCCCGACGCTGGTGATCCACGCGCTCGACGATCCCTGGATCCCGCCCACCGCCTATATCACCCACGACTGGCGGCGAAATCCCCGGCTGGTGCCGCTGCTGTCGCGCCAGGGTGGCCACGTGGGATTCCTTGGCCGCGGCCATCGCATCGCCTGGCACGATCGGTGTATCGAGCGGTTTTTGGCTTGATAGGAGTTATCAGTTTTCAGTCTTCAGTTTTCAGTCCGTCTCCTACTGATAACTGAGAACTGATAACTGAAAACTTGGAGGTCACCCGGCCTTGAGGCGCCTCGCGGCGTCGACGGCCGCGTAGGTCAGCACGCCGTCGGCGCCGGCGCGCTTGAAGCCGATCAGGGTCTCCAGCATGACCGAGGGATCGAGCCAGCCGCGCTCGACCGCGCCCATCAGCATCGAATACTCGCCGCTCACCTGGTAGGCGTAGGTCGGCGCGCCGAAGCGGTCCTTGACGCGGCGGATGACGTCGAGATAGGGCAGGCCCGGCTTCACCATCACCATGTCGGCGCCCTCGGCGAGGTCGAGCGCGACCTCGCGCAGCGCCTCGTCGCTGTTGGCGGGGTCCATCTGGTAGCTGCGCTTGTCGGCCTTGCCGAGCGAGGATTTGGAGCCGATGGCGTCGCGGAAGGGGCCGTAGAAGGCGGAGGCGTATTTCGCCGCATAGGACATGATGCGCACATGCTCGAAGCCCTTTGCGTCGAGCGCGTCGCGGATGGCGCCGACGCGGCCATCCATCATGTCCGAGGGGGCGATGACGTCGCAGCCCGCCTCGGCCTGCACCAGCGCCTGGCGGCAGAGGATCGCCACCGTCTCGTCATTGTGCACATCGCCCTGGCGCAGCACGCCGTCATGGCCATGGGTGGTGAAGGGGTCCAAGCGCCACGTCGCAGAGCAGGCCGATCTGCGGCAGCGCCTGTTTCACCGCGCGCACGGCGCGGCAGACGAGGTTCTCGGGGTTGACCGCCTCCTCGCCCTCCGGGCTTTTCCGCTGGGCGGGGGTTGCCGGGAAGATCGCGATGAGCGGAATGCCCAGCTCCTGCGCCGCGCCGGCGGCATCGACCAGCGCCGGGATCGAGAGACGGTCGACCCCCGGCATGGAGGCGATCGGCGTGCGCGCCGCCGGCTCGTCATGGACGAAGACCGGCCAGATGAGGTCGGCGGCGCTCAGCCGGTGCTCGGCGGTGAGCCGGCGCGACCAGTCGTCCCGCCGGTTGCGGCGGAGGCGAAGGCGGGGATAGGCGCCGAGCGGTTGAACGGGCGGGCGGGTCACGGGCGGCCTCGACGGCGGAATCGGTCGAGGCGGATGATAGGCGCGGGCGGCGGCGCTGACAATCGCGCGGGCGGGCGGGGCTCAGCGCGGCTTGCGCACGGCGTCGAAAGCCGGGTCGGAGAGATCATGCTGCGCCATGCCGTCGGGCGCCGCCAGCGCGAAGTGAAAGCCGTCGGCCGCGAGATCGAGCACGCCCAATCCGACGCGCTTCTCGCCGATGCGCTCCTGCATCGCGTCGGGAAGGATGAAGGCGGTGGAGGGCAGCCAGATGTGGCGGACGCCGTTCAGCACGCGGTCGAGATATTGATGCGCGTGGCCGCTGAGCACGAGGCGCAGGTTGCAGGGAGCGAGGAGCTCCAGGAGGCGCCGGCGCGACGCCAGCGGCACGTAGCGGATATGCGGCGTGGCATCGGCGGGATCGTCGAGATAGAGCGGCTTGTGCAGCAGCAGCGCCAGCGGCCGCCCCCGCGCCTCGGCGAGCCGCGCGCCCAGCCACGCCCATTGCTGGGATTCCGCCGCGGTGTCGCTGGCGAAAAGCTGCGCGTCGAGGCCGATCAGCCGCCACGGAGCGGCGTCGATGGCCCAGTAGTCGCTGCCATAGGCGCGGCGATAGGCGTCGAGCTGGTCGAGCCGCAGGGGCTGCTTTGCCGGGACGCCCGGCCCGGGCGGGTTGTCGCCGATGTCATGATTGCCGGGCAGGAAGCGCAGCGCCGACGGCCAGTCGGCGCTCTCGGCCAGCGCCCAATCGTGCTGCGTCGGATCCTCGGTGCCGTCCAGCGTGATGTCGCCGAGATGGATGGTGAGATCGGCGCCGGCGCCCTGCGCGAAGGCCTTGGCGGCGCGCCAATTGCCGGTGCAGGGCGGCGCGCTGGGCGCCAGGTGGCTGTCGGTTACCAGGAGGAGGCGCATGGATGGAACGCGTGAGCCGTTGCGGGAGGCGGAGGCAAGACTAGAGGATTTCCATCTTGGTTTGATGACAGCGCCTCCGCTAGCGGTCCGGAACATTCGAGAACAGCGCACCGAGCCCCTCCGCCATGGTCGGGTGCGCGATGATGGCGTCGCGCAAGCCTGTGTAGGGCATGCCCGCCAGCATCGCAGTCTGGACCATGGCCATGACTTCACCGGCCTCGGGACCGATCATGGCGAAGCCCAGAATGCGATCGCCCTCCGTCTCGACCAGCGCCTTCATGAAGCCGCGCGTCTCCGAGATCGTCCGCGATCGCAGCACGCGGCGATCGGCAGTCGCGCAACGCGCACGGCGGCGCCGCGGCGCCGTGCCTCGCCTTCGCTCAAGCCGACGCGCGCGAGCGGCGGGTCGGTGAACATGCAGTAAGGGATCAGCCGGTCACGCGTGGTCCGATCACCGCCGCTCAGATTGTCCCGGACAACGCGAAAATCATCTAATGATACGTGGGTGAATTGCGGGCTGCCGGCGCATTCGCCGACCGCCCAGACGTTGGGCGCGCTCGTCTCGAGACGGTCATTGACGGCGACATAGCCGCGGCTGTCGAGCGCGACGCCGGCGAGATCGAGCCCGATGCCCGCTAGTGTTGGGCGCGCGGCCGGCCGCGACCAGGATGTCGCTGCCATCAAGGGTCTTGTCGCCTGCCGTCGTGCGCAGGTGGAGGCTGATGGCTTCGCCGGACCGACCCTCCACGCCGAGCACCTCGGCGCCGAGATGCACCGCGACGCCTTCCTCGCTCAGCATTTCCAGGATCGCGGCCGCGACGTCGGGGTCTTCGCGGCCGGCGAGCTGCGGTCCCGCCTCGATGATCGTGACCCGGCTGCCGAAGCGGCGATAGGCTTGCGCCATTTCCAGGCCGACATAGCCGCCGCCGAGCACGATCAGGTGATCGGGCAGGCGATCGAGCTCGAGCAGCTCGACATTGCTGAGCGGGTTTGCCGCCGCAAGGCCCGGAATGCTTGGGATCATCGCATGCGTTCCGAGATTGAGGACCACGCGATCGCCGGTCAGCACGCGCAGGCCGCCGTCGTTCAACCTTGCCTCGATGGTCTTCGGCGCAATAAACCGCCCGGTGCCCATGATCAGCTCGGCACCGCTGGCCTTGTAGCGGTCGAGATGCATGGCGATGAGCCCGTCGACCATGGCGCGCTTGCGCGCCAGCACTTTCTTCATGTCGATGGCGACCGAACCGGTCACCGCTCCGAAGCGATCGGCGTGGTGAACGAGATCGGCGACTTTCGCGCTCCAGATCTCGTTCTTGCTGGGAAGGCAGTTAGTGTTCGGACAGGAGCCGCCGATCAGCTTGCGCTCGACGACGGCGGTGCGATGCCCCGAATTGCCCATGTGCCACGCGAGAAACTTGCCGGCTTCTCCGCTGCCGAGGATGAGCATGTCAACGCGTTCCGGTTGAGACATCGTCAGCTCCTGTCCGCTTGATGGAAGGGCCGCCGTCACGAAACCGCTTTATTCGATATGCTGCGGATGGTCCGAATTCTCGGCCCTTGATGGTCGTAAACGCCACGAGCATGTTCGGTTCCCAGACACACCACATGTGATGTCGCAATCGCTTGCGGCGCTTGGCCGGCGCCGGACTATTCCGGAAAGGTTGCCGCGGACGTTCATCGGCGCGCCGATCGGCAGGGGAATTTGCGCCAGCCTCCTCCAACCACGACGATATCGTTGCAGTTGTCGGTGGAGGCGATCATGGGCAGAATGCGGCCCCGGGGCGCCGGTCCCCGCATGAAGAAGGCAAACGGGAGAGCACAGCTCATGGCCGATCCAATTCTGCGCAGCGGCATCTTCCTGGCGCCGTTCCACCCGACCGACGAGGACCCGACGCTGGCCATCCGCCGCGACCTCGAGCTGGTCGAATGGCTCGACCGGCTGGGCTATGAGGAGGCGTGGATCGGCGAGCATCACTCGGCGGGGTTCGAGATCATCTCCTCGCCCGAGCTGTTCATCGCCGCCGCCGCCGAGCGCACGAAGCGCATCCGGCTCGGCACCGGCGTGGTGTCGCTGCCCTATCACAACCCGCTGATGACCGCCAACCGCATCATCCAGCTCGACCACATGACCATGGGGCGGGTCATGTTCGGCGCCGGGCCAGGCCTCCTGACCTCGGACGCGATGATGCTCGGCATCGATCCGATGCAGCAGCGCGACCGCATGATGCAGGCGCTCGCCGTCATCCTGCGGCTCTTCCGCGGCGAGAGCGTGACCGAGACCACCGACTGGTACACGCTCAAAGAGGCGAAGCTGCATCTGCTGCCCTATACCAGGCCCTATCCCGAGGTCTGCGTCGCCAGCACGGTGACGCCGTCCGGCGGGCGCGCCGCCGGCACCCACGATCTCGGCATGCTCTGCGTTGCCGCCACCCAGCCCGACGGCTTCGACGCGCTGGCGGTCAATTGGAACACGGCGACAGGAGATCGCCGCCGAGCACGGCCGCAAGATGGATCCGACGCGGCTGCGCCTGGTCGGCGCCGATGCACATCGCCGAGACGCGCGAGGAGGCGCGCCGCAACGCCAATTTCGGCTTCTACCAGTGGTTCGATTATTTCCAGCGGATCAACCCGGCGCGCTTTGCCGCGCTGCCCAAGGGCGACCCGCTCGACATCCTGATCGCCGCCGGCGCCATCGTCGTCGGCACGCCCGGAGGACGCGATCAAGCAGCTCGACCGGCTCCATGCCAAGCAGGGCGAGTTCGGCGCCTTCTTGCAGCTCGCGCATAACTGGGCCAATTGGGAAAGCACGAAGAAATCCTACGAGCTCTATGCGCGCTATGTGGTGCCGCATTTCCGCAAGGCCAACGCGCATCGCATGCAATCGCTGGAGTGGACGACGGCGCATAATCAGGAGCTGACGGCGATGAGCCAGGCGGCAGCGCAGGCGATGTTCGCCAAGCACAAGGCGGAGCGCGAAGAGAAGAAGAAGGAGAAGGGACGGGCGGCGGAGTAGGCGCGACGTGAGCCGAACGCCGCTATCACCCGCAGCACATGGATTTCACCCTTAGCGAAGAGCAGCAGGCAATGCGCGGCGAGTGGGCGTTCCAGCAGGGGAAATGTCAATGACGTCAGCCGAGAGCGGGACCGATTTCTGGGAGGATGCCGAGCGGCGCAAGACATGGGACGACATCATCCCGGGCGAGCCGCGCGCGACCGTCCCCTATGTCCTGACCCTGGAGGCGATTCAGAGATACTGCCGCTCGGTCGGCGATCTGAATCCGCTCTATTTCGACGAAGCCTACGCACGGACGACGCCGTGGAAAGGCATCATCGCGCCACCGTCGATCCATATCCTGCTCATGTTCGCCTGTACCCCGATGGATGATTGGATGCGCAGCCCCGGTACGATCAACGCGGGCCAGTCCTGGAGCTACAATCTTCCCGCGCGTCCCGGCGACACGATCATCCTGCAGGCGCGCGCGCTCGACAAATTCATCAAGAAGGATCGGCTGTTCGTGATCCACGACAATGTATTCTTCAATCAAGCGAACCAGGTCATCTGTTCCGGCCGCGGCTGGACCATCCGGCCGATCTAGGGAGCATTCCATGACCTCTGCCGTCGACGTGCCGCAGCTGGGCGATACCATCGAAGGGCCGCGCTTTTCCGTGACCCGCGAGACCATTCGTGAATTCTGCGATGGCTCGCTCGATTACAATCCCCTGCATCTCGACGACGAGTTCATGCGCGGCCGTTTCGGCAAGACCGAGTTCGGCGGCGTGATCATGCACGGGATGACCAATTTCGGCCTGATCACCCGCATGCTGACCGATTGGCTTTATCCCAGGGGCGGCATCCATCGCCGGCTCGAGACGCGCTGGCTCGCCCCGGTGCGGCCGGGCGACAGCATCCAGCCGTTGGGCGTGGTCGCGGCGGAAAAGACCACGAACCGGGGCCGCTGGCTCAGCCTCGATATCCAGATTCGCAATCAGCGCGGCGAGCAGATCGCGCGCGGCGAGGCGCTCGTCGAGTTTCCCCTGCCGGCCGCGGACTGACGCGCTCAGCGCAGCATGCTCGTGCCGGAGCTAGGCAGCACAAGCGCAATTAAGAATCAATAGCAAAAACTTTATGCCTGGGGCTTGCTGCCGCTCGACGCAAGCGCGCATGCGCGACTATCATCCCCCGCGCATGGATTTCACCCTCACCGAAGAGCAACGGGCGATCCGGGAGACGGCGCGGGATTTCGCCGAGCGCGAGTTCCGGCCCTATGCGGCGCGCTGGGATGAGGAGTGTATCTTCCCGGTCGACGCGCTGCGCCAGGCGGCGGCGCTGGGCTTTGCCGGGATCTATGTCGGCGAGGCCATGGGCGGCTCGGGCCTCACGCGGCTCGACGCGGCGCTGATCTTCGAGGAGCTCGCCACCGGCTGCGTCTCGACATCGGCCTATCTCTCGATCCACAACATGGCGGCGTGGATGATCGACCGCTTCGGCAGCGAGGCGCAGCGCCGGCGCTTCCTGCCGACGCTTGCCAGCATGGAGCATTTCGCCAGCTACTGCCTGACCGAGCCGGGGGCGGGGTCGGATGCGGCGGCGCTCAAGACGCGGGCGGTGCGCGCACGGCGACCACTATATCGTCGACGGCGCCAAGGCCTTCATCTCCGGCGGCGGTTCCAGCGACATCTACGTCTGCATGCTGCGCACCGGCGGCGAGGGGGCGAAAGGCATCTCCTGCCTCGTCGTCGAGAAGGGCACGCCCGGCCTCTCCTTCGGCAAGAAGGAGAAGAAGCTTGGCTGGAACAGCCAGCCGACCGCCATGGTGATGTTCGAGAATTGCCGCGTGCCAGTGGCCAACCGCCTGGGCGAGGAGGGCGACGGCTTCAAGATCGCGATGATGGGGCTCGATGGCGGCCGGCTCAACATCTCCGCCTGCTCGCTCGGCGGCGCCCGCGCGTCACTCGAGGCGACCCAGGCCTATCTCGGCGAGCGCTCGCAATTCGGCCGCAAGCTCGCCGAGTTCCAGGCGCTGCAATTCCGCCTCGCCGACATGGCAACCGAGCTCGAGGCGGCGCGGCTCATGGTGTGGCGCGCCGCCGCCAGTTTGGATGCCGGCGATCCCGAGGCGGTGATGCATTGCGCCATGGCCAAGCGCTTTGCCACCGATGCCGGCTTTGCCGTCTGCAACGAGGCGCTCCAGCTTCATGGCGGCTACGGCTATTTGAAGGATTTCCCCATCGAACGCTATCTGCGCGACGTACGCGTGCATCAGATCCTCGAAGGCACCAACGAGATCATGCGCGTCATCATCGCCCGCCGCCTGCTCGCCGACGCCAAGCGAGGATCATGACCGCAACCGACGAGATAGTGCTGGAGCGCCAGGGCGGGCTTGGCCTCATCACGCTCAACCGCCCCAAGGCGCTCAACACGCTGTCGCTGGCGATGTACCGCGTGTTCGATCCGCAGCTCGTCACCTGGGGCGGCGATCCCCGTATCCACGCGCTGGCGGTGCGCGGCGCCGGCGACCGCGCGTTCTGCGCCGGCGGTGATGTCCGGGCGATCTACGAGGCGCGCCGCCAGCCTGCCGGCGCGGGCGACTACAAGGCGGATTTCTTCCGCGAGGAATACTGCCTGATCCAGCGCGTCCACCGCTTCCCCAAGCCTTACGTGGCGCTGTGCGATGGCATCACCATGGGCGGCGGCTGCGGCATCTCGATCAACGGCTCGCACCGGGTGGTGACCGAGCGGTCGCTCTTCGCCATGCCGGAGGTGCATATCGGGCTCTTCCCCGATGTCGGCGCAAGCCGCTTCCTCACCCGCTGCCCCGGCCAACTCGGCCGCTACCTGGCGCTGACCGGCACGCGCATCCGCGCCGCCGACGCGCTCTATTGCGGCATCGCCACGCATTATGTGCCGCATGCGCGGATCGGCGAGCTCACCGCGGCGCTGGCGGGGCTCGACTGGCGGGCGGGGGAGGCGCGGTCGCTGGTCGATGCCGCGATCGCGCGCCTGGCCGATGATCCAGGCCCCGCCACCCTGCCGGCGCTGCAGGGCGACATCGATCGCTGCTTTGCCGGTTCTTCGGTCGAGGAGATCGTGGCCGCGCTCGGGCGCGAGGAGGCGGCCTGGGCCAAGGAAGCGCTGGCGCAGATCGAGCGCGCCTCGCCCTTGAGCCTCAAGATCACCTTTCCATCAGCTCGAGCTCGGATCCGGCATGGAGATCGAGGCGGCGCTGGCGCTGGAATACCGCATGACGCAGCATGTCATGCAGGGGCACGATTTCTTCGAGGGCATCCGCGCGCTGCTGGTCGACAAGGACAGCGCGCCGCGCTGGCAGCATGCCTCGCTGGCCGAGGTGAGCGCGGCCGAGGTGGCGGGATATTTCGCAAGCCTGGGCGAGCGCGAGCTGCGCTTTACCTGAGGCGCAAGAAGGGAGGAGCAGCATGAAGATCGGCTTCATCGGGCTGGGCAATATGGGCGGGCCGATGGCCGCCAATCTGCTCAAGGCGGGGCATCGGGTGGCCGGCTTCGACCTGGCGGCGCCGCTGCTGGAAGCGCTCGCCAAGGCGGGCGGCAGCGTCGCGGCGAGCGCCGGCGCCGCCGTCGCCGAGGCGGAGATCGTCATCACCATGCTGCCGGCGGGGCCGCAGGTGCGCCAGGTCTATGCCGGGGAGGGCGGCGTGCTGGCGGCGGCCAGGAAGGGCGCGCTGCTGATCGACTGCTCCACCATCGATGTCGAGAGCGCGCGCTCCGTCAACAAGGCAGCCGCCGAGCGCGGCTTCGACATGCTCGACGCGCCGGTCTCGGGCGGCGTCGGCGGCGCCGCGGCAGGCACGCTGACCTTCATGGTGGGCGGCAGCGAGGCCGGCTTCGCCCGGGCGCTGCCGGTGCTGCAGGCGATGGGCAAGACCATCGTCCATGCCGGCCCGGCGGGGAACGGCCAGGCGGCGAAGATCTGCAACAACATGATCCTCGGCATCAGCATGATCGCGGTGTCAGAGGGCTTCGCGCTGGCCGAGAAGCTCGGCCTCGACTGGCAGAAGCTGTTCGACATCAGCGCCAAATCCTCGGGCCAGTGCTGGGCGATGACCAACTATTGCCCGGCGCCGGGGCCGGTGCCGGCGGCGCCGTCCAACCGCGACTACCAGGCGGGCTTCACCGCCGACATGATGCTGAAGGATCTGAAGCTGGCGCAGCAGGCGGCGCAGGCCGCGGGCGCCGTCACGCCGCTCGGCGCCGAGGCGGCGTCGCTCTTCCAGATGCTGGCCAATAGCGGCGCCGGGGCGAAGGATTTCTCGGCCATCTTCAAGCTGATCCGCGGCGGCGGGCGGTAGCCGGGGGCGCCGGCCGCGATGGCGAATTTACCGCGGTTTTCCGCGGTTTTTCGGGCGGCCCCGCGCCGCTGCCGGAGGGCGGGCGGGGCGATCTTGCTTAAATGATAAATTAACCCCCGACATTTACCTTCAATGCGTGCCCGCACCAGCTCGCCGGGCGTAGCGAGGGTAGCATGCAGACCGCTTATCTCGACGTCATCGCGCTCATCGAGCGCCTGCACCGCCAATTCCTGGAAGTGGTCAAGCTCGAGCTCGACACACAGGGAGTGCACGACATCAACAACGTGCAGGCCATGATCCTGTTCAACATCGGCGACCTCGAGATGACGGTCGGCGAGTTGACGCTCCGGGGCTGCTATCTCGGCTCGAACGTCTCCTACAACGTCAAGAAGATGGTCGAGGCCGACTATCTCGTGCAAGAGCGCTCGGCACATGACCGCCGCTCGGTACGGGTTCGGCTTTCCGAGAAGGGCCAGGCGCTCCGCCAGAAGGTCGTCAAGATGCATGAGCGCCATGTCGAGGCGCTGTCCAAGGGTCCGCTCACCGAGCAGGATTTGACCGCAGCCTTCGCCGCGCTGCGCCGGCTCGACCGCTTCTGGACCACGACGGTGGAGCTCGGCGCCCGCGCCGTGCAGTTCACCCCGGCCGCCTGAGGCCGCCAAACACCACATTCGGCGCCGCGCCGGCTCCTGCCGGCGCGGCGTTTTCATCTGCGCTTCGATCTGACGGCCGCCGACGGCCGATGCGGGCGCGACGCTTGCCCCGAGGCTTGCTAGACTGAAGCAGCAGCGTCGAGGGAGGAGTGAGATGGCGATCGCGCTCGCCAGACGCGGCCCGGCACGAGGTCGCGATCGAGGATGTCGAGTATCAGCGCCAGGGCGGGCGTGCGCTGCTGGCGCGGCTCTACCGGCCGAGCGGCGCCGGGCCGTTCCCGGCGCTGCTGCAGATCCATGGCGGCGCCTGGGTCAACAAGGACCGCACTGACAATGACTACATCGCCAAGGCGCTGGCGCTGAGCGGGGTCGTGGTCGCCGCCGTCGATTTCCGCATGCCGCCCGAGGCGGGCTACCCCGCCTCGCTCGCCGACATCAATCTGGCGACGCGCTGGCTCAAGGCGCGCGCCCGCGTATGGCGGCCGGCCCGAGCGGGTCGGGCTCTTCGGCACCTCGAGCGGCGGGCACCAGGCGCTGCTGGCGGCGATGCGACCGGACGATCCGCGCTACGCGGCGCTGCCGCTGGCAGACGCGCCGGCGGTCGATGCCCGGGTGGCGTTCGTGATCTCCGGCTGGGGTGTGCTCGACCCGCTGCTGCGCTACGGCCTTGCCAGGAAGGCCGGCAACGCGGAGCTGGTCGGCAATCACGACGCCTTCTGGGGCAACGAGGCCGCGATGAGCGACGGCAGCCCGCCGGCGATCCTGGCGCGCGGCGAGAAGGTGCATCTGCCGCCGGCGCTGCTGTTCCAGGGCGACGCCGATGAATGGGTCCCGACCGAGACGGCGCGCGGGCTGGTCGAGGCCTGGCGGCGGGCGGGCGGGGAGGCGGAGCTGGTGCTCTATCCCGGCGGCAAGCACGGCTTCATGACCGGCAATCCCGACGCGCCCTATGCCGGCCCGGCAATCGCGGCGATGCGGGAGTTCATCCGCCGGCACGCGGGGTAGGGGCGGCTGCAAGGCGGCCGTGCGTCCTTCGAGACGGCCGGTAACGCGGCCTCCTAAGGACGAGGCGGTCATCACATCGGGTTGATGCCGCGATGGCGGTCGTGCGCCGTCTAGAACGCCGCGATGCCCGTCTGCGCGCGGCCGAGGATGAGGGCGTGGATGTCGTGCGTGCCCTTCATAGGTGTTGACGGTCTCGAGATTGAGCACGTGGCGGATGACGTGATACTCGTCGACGATGCCGTTGCCGCCATGCATGTCGCGCGCCATGCGCGCGATGTCGAGCGCCTTGCCGCAGGAATTGCGCTTCAGCATCGATACCATCTCGGGCGTCGCGCGGTGCTCGTCCATGAGCCGGCCGAGGCGCAGGCAGGAGTGCAGCCCGATGGTGATCTCGGTCTGCATGTCGGCGAGCTTCTTCTGAATGAGCTGGGTCCCGGCGAGCGGCTTGCCGAAGGCGGTGCGGCTCAAGGTGTAGTCGCGCGCCGCCTGCCAGCAGAACTCGGCGGCGCCCAACGCGCCCCAGGCGATGCCGTAGCGCGCGTTGTTGAGGCAGGAGAACGGGCCCTTGAGGCCGCTCACCCCGGGCAGCAAATTCTCGGAGGGCACGAACACGTCCTCCATCACGATCTCGCCGGTGACCGAGGCGCGCAGCGAGAACTTGCCTTCGATCTTGGGGGTCGACAAGCCCCTTCATGCCGCGCTCGAGGATGAAGCCGCGAATGCCCTCATCCTCGGTCTTGGCCCAGACCACCATGGTGTCGGCGACGGGCGAATTGGAGATCCACATCTTGGCGCCCTTGAGCAGGAAGCCGCCATCGACCTTGCGGGCGCGGCTCTTCATGCCGCCGGCATCGGAGCCGTGATCGGGCTCGGTCAGGCCGAAGCAGCCGATATGCTCGCCGGTGGCGAGCTTCGGCAGGTATTTCTGCCGCTGCGCCTCGGTGCCGAAGGCATAGATCGGGTACATCACCAGCGAGGATTGCACCGACATCGCCGAGCGGTAGCCGCTGTCGACGCGCTCGACCTCGCGGGCGATGAGGCCGTAGCAGACATAGCCCACATTGGTGCAGCCATAGCCGTCGATGGTCGGGCCCGAGCAGGCCGAGCGCGCCCATCTCGCTCATGATCTCGCGGTCGAAGCGCTCCTCGCGGAAGGCGCTTTTGACGCGCGGCATGAGCTTGTCCTGGGCGTAGGCGCGGGCGGCGTCCCGCACCATGCGCTCATCCTCGGAAAGCTCGTCCTCGAGCAGCAGCGGGTCCTGCCAGTCGAAGACCGGCTTGGCGCTCTTGGGCGCCGGCTGGCGGGCGGGTTGCGGGGTCATCGGCGCCTCCTCTGGGTCTCAGGCGTCGGGAATGATCGCGGTCGAATTCGATCTCGACGCGCGCGCGGTCGGCGACCAGGGCGGAGACCTGGACCAGTGTCATGGCCGGAAAGGTCCGGCCCATCAGGTCGCGATAGGCCGCGCCGATCTCGGCGATGCGCGCGACATACTCCTTTTTGTCGAGCACGTACCAGGTCATGCGCGCGACATGCTCGGGCCTGGCGCCGGCCGCGGCCAGCACCTCCACCGTGTTGGCCAGCGCCTGGCGCACTTGCGCCACGAAATCGTCGCTCTCGAACTGCTCCTGGGCGTTCCAGCCGATCTGGCCGGCGATGAAAACCAGCGTGCCGCGGCCGACGACGCCGTTGGAATAGCCTTTGGGCCGGGCCCAGCCCGGCGGGTTCACCGGACGCAACACGCTCATCGCCGTCTCCCTGCTGAGGCACCCCTCATAGGGCGAAACCCGTCGACGGGCAACCCTCCCGCGCGGCGGCGATTGCGGTTATGCTGACCGGCGCGAGGGAAGGAATGGTCGGGTGAGCGGCAGGCGCGAGGTGATCTTCGAGTTCATCCGCATCGGCGGCTCGGTGAAGGTGACGGCGGTGGACGCCGCCACCGGCATCGAGGTCTCGATCGTCGGCACCGTCGCGGCGAGCGCCACCGCGCTGAAGCGGCTGGCGCGACGCAAGCTCGATTACGTCATCGCCAAGCGGCGGCATGAGGCGACCGCGAGAGATACTTGACTGCGTCAAGTATATAGCCGAGCCTATCCGCGGAGGTGCGCGGCATGGCCGAGATAGCGGCGCGGGTCGATGCGGTGCGCGGGTTCAACCGCTTCTACACGCAGAAGATCGGCGTGCTGCAGGAGGGCCTGCTGGCGAGCCCGTTCTCGCTCACCGAGGCGCGCCTGCTTTATGAGCTGGCGCAGCGCGAGAGGGCCACGGCGAGCGCGCTCTGCCGCGATCTCGGCCTCGATGCCGGCTATGTCAGCCGCATCCTGCGGCGCTTCGAGAAGCAGCGCCTCATCGCCCGCACCCGCTCGGCCGAGGACGGCAGGCAAAGCTTCCTGGCCTTGACCGAGGCGGGGAGCGCGGCCTTTGCCACGCTCAATCGGCGCTCGCGCGACGAGGTGGCGGCGCTGCTGGCGCCGCTTGGCGCAACCGACCAGGCGCGCCTCGTCGAGGCGATGCGCGGCATCGAGCGGCTGCTCGGCTCCGAGGCCGGGGCGGCGGCGCCCTACCGGCTGCGGCCGCATTGTCCGGGCGATATGGGCTGGGTGGTGTCGCGGCACGGCGCGGTCTATGCCGAGGAATTCGGCTGGGACGAGAGCTTCGAGGCGCTGGTGGCGGAGATCATCGCGGGCTTCATCCGGCGGTTCGATCCCGCGCGCGAGCGCTGCTGGATTGCCGAGCGCGACGGCGAGCGGCTGGGCTCGGTCTTCCTGGTGAAGCACTCGCCGCGCGTGGCGAAGCTGCGGCTGCTGCTGGTCGAGCGCGCGGCGCGGGGAACCGGACTCGGCGCGCGGCTGGTCGAGGAATGCGTGCGCTTTGCGCGTGATGCCGGCTATCGCAAGGTGCAATTGTGGACGCAGAGCATGCTGGTGCCGGCGCGCCGGATCTATGAGCGGGCGGGCTTCCGCCGGATTCGCGAGGAGCCGCATCGGAGCTTCGGGCAGGAGCTTGTGGGGGAATTCTGGGAGTTGCGGCTCTAGGCGGCCGCCGGCGAATTGCCCGCTGGGGTGCGGGCTTTCGCGGTTGCCAGAGCAACCGCTGGCGCCCGCCGGCGACGACGCTGCGCGTTGCGCCGGGGCTTTCGCGGTTGCCAGAGCAACCGCTGGCGCCCGCCGGTGACGACGCTGCGCGTTGCGCCGGGGCTTTCGCGGTTGCCAGAGCAACCGCTGGCGCCCGCCGGCGACGACGCTGCGCGTTGCGCCGGGGCTTTCGCGGTTGCCAGAGCAACCGCTGGCGCCCGCCGGCGACAACGCTGCGCGTTGCGCCGGGGCTTTCGCGGTTGCCAGAGCAACCGCTGGCGCCCGCCGGCGACAACGCTGCGCGTTGCGCCGGGCTTTCGCGGTTGCCAGAGCAACCGCTGGCGCCCGCCGGCGACGACGCGTTGCGTCGCGCCGGCACTGCGCCTACCTTGGGCGGCGCATGGCGTATTTCCTGCAGCAGCTGATCAATGGCCTGACGCTCGGCTCGATCTACGGGCTCATCGCCATCGGCTACACCATGGTCTACGGCATCATCGGCATGATCAATTTCGCCCATGGCGAGATCTATATGATCGGCGCCTTCGTGGCGCTGATCACCTTCCTGGTGCTGGGGGTGGTGGGGGTGAGCTATGTGCCGCTGGCGCTGCTGGTGGTGCTGCTGTCGACGATGCTGTTCACCGCCGCCTATGGCTGGACGGTGGAGCGGCTGGCCTATCGGCCGCTGCGCCACTCCTTCCGCCTCGCGCCGCTGATCTCGGCCATCGGCATGTCGATCTTCCTGCAGAATTATGTGCAGCTGCTGCAAGGCGCGCGGGTCAAGGCGCTGCCGCCGGTGGTGCAGGGCGGCTTCACCCTGATGCAAAGCGGCGGCTTCAGCGTCGAGGTGAGCTGGCTGCAGATCTTCATCCTGCTGCTGACCACGGCGCTGATGGCGGGGTTCACCCTGTTCATCGCCGCGACCCCCTTGGGCCGGGCGCAGCGCGCCTGCGAGCAGGACATGACCATGGCGGCGCTGCTCGGCATCGATGTCGACCGCACCATCTCCACCGCTTTCATCATCGGCGCCGCGCTGGCCGCGGTGGCGGGGCTGATGGTGACGCTCTATTACGGCGTCATCGACTTCTTCATCGGCTTCCTCGCCGGCATCAAGGCCTTCACCGCGGCGGTGCTCGGCGGCATCGGCTCGCTGCCCGGCGCGATGCTGGGGGGGCTGCTGATCGGCCTCATCGAGGCGTTCTGGTCGGCCTATTTCTCGATCGAGTACAAGGACGTCGCGGTCTTCGTCATCCTCGTGCTGGTGCTGATCTTCCGCCCGAGCGGCCTGCTCGGCCGGCCGGAGGTGGAGAAGGTGTGATGACGCGCGCGGTGCCGGCGCGGCGCGGCGTCTGGCGGGGAGAGCTCAAAGAGGCGGTGCTGGCGGCGGCGCTGGCCTTGGTGCTGGCGGTGCCGCTGGTGGGATTTCAGGCGGTCGAGACCAACGCCGCGCTCGGCATCCGCACCCGCTTCTCCTGGGTGGCGCTGGCGGTGGCCGCGGTCTTCATCGGCAGGCTGCTGCTGGCGCTGGCGCGCGACCGGCTACCGGCGCTGCCGCGCTGGCGCGTGCCGGCACCCGACCGGCGCCAGCTCTTCTGGCTCTCGGCACTCGGCGTGGCTTTTGCCGTGGCGCTGCCGTTCCTGCCCTTCGGCTCGCGCCGCGTCGTCGACGTCGCCACCACGGTGGCGACATATGTGATGCTCGGCTGGGGCCTCAACGTGGTGGTCGGGCTCGCCGGGCTGCTCGATCTCGGCTATGTCGCCTTCTATGCCGTCGGCGCCTATTCCTTCGCGCTGCTGGCGCAGGGGCTTGGCCTCTCCTTCTGGCTATGTCTGCCGCTGGCGGGGCTGCTCGCGGCGTCGTTCGGGCTGGCGCTGGGCTTTCCGGTGCTGCGGCTGCGCGGCGACTACCTCGCCATCGTGACGCTGGGCTTCGGCGAGATCGTCCGGCTGGTGCTGCTCAACTGGGTCCCGGTGACGAATGGTCCTGCGGGCATCGGCGACGTGCCGCGGCCGAGCTTCTTCGGCCTCGTCTTCGAGCGCCGCGCGCCGCCGGGCGGCACCACCTTCGCCGATTTCTTCCATATCCCGTTCAGCCCGGGGCAGCGCATCGTCTTCCTCTATTACGTCATCCTGGGGCTGGCGCTGGTCACCAACGCCGTCACCTTGCGCTTGCGGCGCCTGCCGATCGGCCGCGCCTGGGAGGCGCTGCGCGAGGACGAGATCGCCTGCCGCGCACTCGGCATCAACCCGACCATGGTGAAACTCTCCGCCTTCTCGCTGGGCGCCATGCTGGGCGGCGTCGCCGGCGCCTTCTTCGCGACCCGCCAGGGCTTCATCAGCCCCGAGAGCTTCACTTTCATGGAAAGCGCCACCATCCTGGCGATCGTCGTGCTCGGCGGCATGGGCAGCCAGCTCGGCGTCGTGCTGGCGGCGGTGGTGCTGGTCTGCCTCCCGGAGCTCGGCCGCGCCTTGGCCGAGTTCCGCATGCTGCTCTTCGGCGCGGCGATGGTCGCGATCATGGTGTGGCGGCCGCGCGGACTGATGGCGCAGCGCGCGCCGAGCCTCAGCCTTGCCGCCGGGCGCGGGGCGGCGCGGTGAGCCCGGCGCTGCTCGAGGTCGAGCATCTCTCGATGCGCTTCGACGGCCTCGTCGCGGTCGACGATCTCTCGTTTGCGGCGCGCGCCGGCGAGATCACCGCCATCATCGGCCCCAACGGCGCCGGCAAGACGACGGTGTTCAACTGCCTCACCGGCTTCTACCGCGCCAGCACCGGCAGGCTGACGCTGCATCGCGGCGCGCGCGACTTTCTGCTCGAGCGGCTCGACGGCTTCCGCATCGCGCGCGACGCCGGTGTCGCCCGCACCTTCCAGAACATCCGTCTCTTCGCCGGCATGAGCGTGCTGGAGAATCTGCTGGTGGCGCAGCACGCGCCGCTGATGCGCGCCAGCCTCTGGAGCATCGGCGGCCTCCTGGGCCTGCCGCAGTTCCGCCGCGCCGAGGCGCAAGCGGTGGCGACGGCGCGGCGTTGGCTTGAGCGCATCGGCTTCGTCGAGCGCGCCGACGATCCCGCCGGCAGCCTGCCCTATGGCGCGCAGCGGCGGCTCGAGATCGCGCGCGCGATGTGCACCGGGCCGGCGCTCCTTTGCCTCGACGAGCCCGCCGCCGGGCTCAACGCGCATGAATCGGCCGAGCTCAACGCGCTGCTGCTGGGGATCCGCGCCGAGCACGGCATCGGCGTGCTGCTGATCGAGCACGACATGAGCGTGGTGATGCGCATCTCCGACCATGTCGTCGTGCTCGATTACGGCCGCAAGATCGCCGCGGGAACGCCCGACGCGGTGCGCCGCGATCCCACCGTGATCAAGGCCTATCTCGGCGAGGAGGAGAGCGAGGACCTCCCACCCGAGATCGCCCGCGACCTCGAGGGCGGGAACTGAGCGATGGCGCTGCTCGAGATCGCCGGAACTCCACAGCTTCTACGGCACCGTCGAGGCGCTGAAGGGTGTCGATGTCGAGATCGCAGAGGGCGAGATCGTGGCGCTGATCGGCGCCAATGGCGCCGGCAAGTCGACGCTGCTGATGACCATCTGCGGCCGGCCGCGGGCGGCCGACGGACGGATCCGCTTCGCCGGCGAAGAGGTGACGCATCTGCCCACCCACGCCATCATGCGCCGCGGCATCGCGCATGCGCCGGAAGGCCGCCGCATCTTTCCCCGTATGACCGTGCTGGAGAATCTGCAGGTCGGCGCCACTACCGCCGGGCGCGGCGATTTCGCCGCCGATCTCGGCCGCGTCTTCGCGCTCTTCCCAGTGCTGGAGCGGCGCCGGGCGCAGCGCGGCGGCACGCTGTCGGGCGGCGAGCAGCAGATGCTGGCGATCGCCCGCGCGCTGATGAGCCGGCCGCGCCTGCTGCTGCTCGATGAGCCGTCGCTGGGGCTGGCGCCGCTCATCGTCAAGCAGATCTTCGAGGTCATCCGCGAGATCAACGAGCGGCAGAAGGTGACGGTGCTGCTGGTCGAGCAGAACGCGTTCCACGCGCTGAAGCTCGCGCATCGCGGCTATGTCATGCAGACCGGCCGCATCACCTTGTCGGGCAGCGGCGGCGAGCTGCTGGCCAATCCCGAGGTGCGCGCGGCCTATCTCGAAGGCGGGCGATGATGGCGGCGGCGTTGCTCGGCGCTTCCGTCGGGAGCTTCCTCGGCCTGACCGTGGTGCTGTTCGGCGCCGCGGCGCTCGCCACCGGCCGCGCCCTGGCGCTCTCCTGGCGCCCGGCCTGGCAAGACGCTGCCTTACGCGCTGCTGCTCGGGCTCGGCGACCGTTTCCTGCTCTATGCCCTCTTCGGCGGCGAGCTGCTGTCGGCGAGCGGCTATGGGCTGGCGGTGGTGATCCTGCTGCTGCTGATGCTGGCGGCCCGCCGGCGGACCCTGGCGCGGCTGATGCTGCGCCAATATCCCTGGCTCTATGAGCGCGCGGGGCCGCTGTCGTGGCGGGAGAGGCGGCAAGCGCCGCCGGGCTGAGACGCTGCGCCATCACGCGAGGCCGATGACGGGCGGTCCACTCGCCTGCTAAACTCAACTCGGGCGAGGGACCGGGAGCACACACTGTCATGCGGAAAATTCTGGCACTGACGATGGCCGCGGCGGCTCTGGCCGGAGCGCCGGCCTGGGCGGACGACCTCAAGGTGGCGGTCGTGGGGCCGATCACCGGGCAATATGCCGCCTTCGGCGAGCAGATGCGGCGCGGCGCCGAGATGGCGGTGAAGGACATCAACGCCAAGGGCGGCGTCATGGGCCGCAGGCTCGCGCTCCGGGTCGGCGACGATGCCTGCGATCCCAAGCAGGCGGTGACCGTCGCCAATCAGATGGCCAATGACGGCGTGCTGTTCGTCGACGGGCATTACTGCTCGGGCTCGTCGATCCCGGCCTCCTCGGTCTATGCCGAGAATGGCGTGCTCGAGATCACGCCGGCCTCGACCAACCCCGCGCTCACCGACGATGCCGCCAAGAAGGGCTGGAACAACGTCTTCCGCATCTGCGGCCGCGACGATGCGCAAGGCCGCGTCGCCGGCCAGTACATCGTCGAGCACTACAAAGGCAAGAAGGTGGCGATCCTGAACGATAAATCCCCCTACGGCAAAGGCCTTGCCGACGAGACCAAGAAAGCGATGAACGCCGCCGGCATGCAGGAGGCGATGTATGAGGCGACCAACGCCGACGACAAGGATTTCTCGGCGCTGATCAGCAAGATGAAGCAGGCGAATATCGCCCTCATCTATCTCGGCGGCTACCACACCGAGGCCGGCCTGCTGGTGCGCCAGGCGCGCGAGCAGGGGCTCACAGCGCCGCTGCTGGCGGGCGACGCGCTTGCCACCGACGAATTCTGGACCATCACCGGCCCGGCCGGGGAGGGCTCGCTCATGACGTTTGCGCCGGAGCCGCGCAAGCTGCCGACGGCGCAAGCGGCGGTGAAGGAGTTCCGCGACCAGGGCTACGAGCCCGAGGGCTATACGCTCTTCACCTATGCGGCGATGCAGGTCTATGCCGAGGCGGTGGCGCTGGCGAAGTCGGAGAAGCTCGACGCGGTCTCGAAGGCGCTGCATGCCAATAAATTTGACACCATCATCGGCACCGTGGGCTTCGACGCCAAGGGCGATGTCGTCGGGCCGGACTACGTCGTCTATGACTGGCATGACGGCAAGCGCGAGGAACTCAGCGCTAGGCGGGGTTTCCCCAGCCGACGGAAGGGGCCGGATGAAATACTGGATCGACACCGAATTCGTCGAGCAGCCCTACACGATCGATCTCATCAGCGTCGCGCTGGTTGCCGAGGATGGCCGGGAGTTCTATGCCGAGAGCAGCGAGGTCGATTGGTCGAAGGCCAGCCGGTGGACGCTCGAGACCGTGCGCCCGCAACTCGACGGCAGGGGCATGGCGCGCGAGGAGATCGGCTATGCCGTGCGCCGGTTCCTCGATGGCGACGCGCAACCGGTCTTCTGGGGATATTTCCCGGCCTATGACTGGGTGGTCTTCAGCTGGCTGTTCGGCGACATGAACGAGCGGCCGTTCCGGTTTCCGCAACTTTGCCTGGACATCGAGCAATGGGCGATCGAGCTGGGAAACCCCGCTTTGCCGCCCCAGAAGGGCGCCCGCCATCACGCGCTCAGCGATGCCCGGTGGACGCGGGAGGCATGGGCGTTCCTCGCCGGCCTCGATCCCGCGGCGGGCGAGCGGCGCTGCATCCGGGTCAAGAACCCTGAGCAACTGGCCGCGAGGTGGGTGTGATCACGGGCGGTGGCTGTTCCTTATTACTTCCCAGGTAATTGTTCCCAGCGCGGCGGCGCGGCAGACTGGGGCGAAACAAGCCGGGGAGGACCCCATGGACGACCTCGAACGGCTTGCGCCAGACGCCGCTGCCTTTCGCCGAGCTGCTCGGCATCCGCTACACCGACGCCGGCAAGGACAAGGTGACGGCGGAGCTGGCGGTGCGGGACGATCTCTGCACGCGGCCGGCGGTACTGCATGGCGGCGCCATCATGGCGTTCGCCGACACGCTGGGCGCCGCCGCCACGGTACTCAACCTGCCCGAGGGCGCCGGCACCACGACGATCGAATCCAAGACCAATTTCGTGAGTCCCGCGCCGGCGGGGAGCGTGGTGCTGGGTGAGACCACGCCGGTCCATCGCGGGCGGCGCACCATGGTGTGGCAGACCCGGATCACCACCGCGGAAGGCAGGCTGGTGGCGCTGGTGACGCAGACGCAGATGGTGCTGGAGAAGAAGTGACCGAGGCGGGAACCGGCTTCGGCGAGCGGCTGCGCTGGTGGCGCGCGAGGCGCGGGCTGTCGCAGCTTGACCTCGCCGGCGCCGCCGACACGTCGCAGCGCCATGTCAGCTTTCTCGAATCCGGCCGCACCGGCGCCAGCCGCGAGATGGTGCTGCGGCTGGCGGCGGCGCTCGACCTGCCGCTGCGCCAGCAGAACGCGCTGCTGCTCGCCGCGGGCTTCGCCCCGGCCTGGCGCGAGAGCGATCTGGCGGCGCCGGAGCTCGCCAAGATCAACGCCGCGCTCGACCACATGCTGGCGCAGCAGGAGCCCTTTCCCGCCTTCGTGGTCGACCGCCGCTGGACCCTGCTGCGCGCCAATGACGGCGCCTTGCGCCTCGTCGCCTTCCTGCTGGGCGCGGTGCCGGCGGGGCCGGTCAACCTCGCCGAGGCGCTGGTGGCGCCGCAGGCGCTGAAACCGCTCATCGTCAATTGGGACGAGGTCGCGCTCTACCTGCTGCGCGGCGTGCAGGCCGACGCGATCGCCGACGGCACGGCGGAGACGGCGGCGCTGCTACGCCGGCTGCTGGCCTATCCCGGGTTGCCGGCGCTGTCGCAGGCGATGCCGCCGGCGGAGCCGCGGGCGCCGGTGCTGACGCTGCATTTCCGCAAGGGCGAGACGGCGCTCCGCCTCTTCACCACCATCGCCACGCTGGGCACGGCGCATGACGTGACCCTGCAGGAGATCCGCATCGAATGCTTCTTCCCCGCGGACGACGCCACGGCGCGGCTGATGCGCGGCTGGGCGGGCGCGCCGAACAGCGGATAGGTGCAAGCAAGCACGGCGCACAGCGGGACGAGCGTGGCATTGACTCTGCCGCGAGCAAGCTGCCACAGTTTCGCCAAGAATAACGTCAATTCGGGGAGAGGCGCGGGTGAAGATCGGCCTGAACCTGCTCGTCGTCGGCGGATTCATCGGGCCCGGCGACCACGCGACGCTGAAGCGGATCAAGGACGCCGGCTATGACGGCGTCGAGATCCCGGTGTTTTCCGGGAGGCCCGGCGACTACCGGGCGCTCGCGGGGTGCTCGACGATCTCGGCCTGGCGCGGACCGCAGTGACCATCATCCCCGATGTCGAGCACAATCCAGTGAGCCCCGATCCGGCATCGCGCGCCCGCGCCCGCGACCGGCTGCGCTGGGCGATCGATTGCATCCATGCACTGGGCGGCTCCGTGATGGCCGGACCCTACTATGCGCCGCTCGGGGTGTTCACCGGCAACGGCCCGACGGAGGACGAGCTCGCACATGCGGCCGACACCTTGCGCGACGCGGCAGGATACGCCGAGGCGGCGGGCGTGCGCCTCGCGGTCGAGCCGCTCAACCGCTTCGAATGCTACGTGCTCAACACCCTGGAGCAGGGATCGAGCCTGCGGCGCCGCGTCGGTCATCGCAACTTCTCCTTCATGTATGACAGCTTCCACGCCAATATCGAGGAGCGCGATCCCATCGCCGGCATCGGCCGGTATGCCGGCGAGATCACCCATATCCACATCTCGGAAAATGATCGCGGGATTCCGGGCCGCGGCCACATCCCCTGGCGCGCCGTCTTCGACGCGATCAAGGCGAGCGGCTATGACGGCTGGCTCACCGTGGAGGCCTTCGGACGCGCCGTGCCCGAGCTCGCCGCGGCGACGCGGGTGTGGCGCGACCTCTTCCCGGACCTGCCGACGCTGATCCGCGAGAGCATTGGACTGATCCGGGGCGAGCTCGCGCGGACATCGGCATGACCGGGGCGGCGCCCCGCTTGGAGATGCGCGGCATCCGCCGCAGCTTTCCCGGCGTGGTCGCGCTCGACGATGTCAGCTTCTCCTGCGCCGCGGGCGAAATCCACGCGCTGTGCGGCGAGAACGGCGCCGGCAAATCCACCTTGATGAAGATACTCGGCGGCGTCTACCAGCCGGAGGCGGGCGAGATCCGCATCGACGGGGTCGCCGTCCGATTTCACCACCCGATCGAGGCGCGCCGCCTCGGCATCAGCATCATCCACCAGGAGCTCAGCCTGCTGCCCGACCGCAGCGTGGCGGAGAACATCTTCCTCGGCATGGAGCCGGGGCGCTGGGGCATGCTCGACCGCGCGGCGATGCTCGCGGGAGCAGAGCAGCGGCTGCGCCGCCTCGGCGCGACGATCGCCGCCGATCGACCTGTCCGCGGCCTCGCGATCGCGGAGCAGCAGATCGTCGAGATCGCCAAGGCGCTCATCCACAACACGCGCATTCTGGTCATGGACGAGCCGACCGCGGCGCTCGACGATGCCGAGACCGAGCGCCTGTTCGCCCTTGTCCGCCAGCTGCGCGCCGACGGGGTGGCGATCGTCTTCGTCTCGCACCGCATGCCGCAGGTCTTCGCCATCGCGGACGCAATCACCGTGCTCAAGGACGGTCGGCGCGTCGGTGCCGGCCGGCGCGATCAGCTCGCCGTCGCCGAAATCGTCAGGATGATGGTCGGGCGCGAGATCAGGGACTATTACCCGCCGCACCGGCCGGCACCGGCAGGGCCGCCGGTCCTGTCCGTCCGCGGCGGCGGCAACGATGCCGTCGACGGGATCGATCTCGACGTTCATGCCGGCGAGATCGTCGTCGTGGTCGGGCTCGAGGGCTCGGGCAAGGGGGAGCTGGCGCGCGCGCTTTTCGGCGCGGCGCCCTTCACCCGTGGCGCGATGAGCGTGAACGGGCGGACCTGCCGCCCGGCGTCGGCGCAACAGGCGATCCGCGCCGGCATCGGCTACGTCTCCGACGACCGCAAGGCCGACGGCCTGGCGCTGCATCAATCGGTGATCGAGAACGCCTTGCTGGCCCTGCGCGGTCTCGAGCCCCTCTTGGCGCCGCCGACCTCCGCCCGGCCGCGCGGACGCGGCATGGAAGAGGTGCTGCGCGAGATCGACGTGCGCGCCGCCAGCTATGAGCAACCGATCAGGCTGCTCTCCGGCGGCAATCAGCAGAAGACCGTGCTGGCGCGGTGGCTGGCTCTGTCGCCGTCGATCCTGCTCTGCGCCGAGCCGACGCGGGGCATCGACGTCGCCGCCAAGATGGCGATCTACCATTTGTTGCGCCGCTATGCGGATGATGGCAAGGGGGTGCTGGTGATCAGCTCGGACCTGCCGGAAGCCATCGGCATCGCCGACCGGCTGGTCATCATGCATGGCGGCGGGATCGTCGGCCATCTCCCGGCGGGGGCCAGCGAGGAGGAGGTCATGGCGCTCGCGACCGGCCATCTGGCGGGGGCGGACGCCGCCGCGGCCGGGGCTGGAGCGGCAGGCCGATGACGGACGTTCCGGTATTCGCGGTCCGGCGCAGCATTCCCCGACCGGTGACGCTTGCGCCCTTGATCATCGTCGCGGCGTCGCTGGCGGCCTATTGCGTTGCCGCGCTCGCGACCGATCAGGCGGGGCAGATCTCGCTCCAGGGCTTGATCGGAGTGCTGCAGCGCACCGTCGCCCTCGGCCTCGTCGCACTCGGCCAGACGCTGGCGATCCTGGTGGGCTCGATCGACCTCTCCGTCGCGACGCTGGTGAGCGTTGCGGCGGTGATGGCCTCTTGGCTGATGCAGGGCGATCCCCACATGATGCTGCCGGCATCCGCGCTCGTGCTGGGCCTGGCTGCCTTGGTCGGCATCGTCAACGGTCTGCTGGTGACCAGGCTTGGGGTCAACGCGCTGATTGCCACGCTGGGCACCGGCCTCGTCCTGCAGGGCATTCTCAGCGCCAGCTTCAACAATTTTGCCGGCTCCGTGCCGGTGGCCTTCCAGATACTGGCCTATGGCACGATCGGGCCGCTGCCGCTCTCGGTGCTGTTCCTGTTCGTGCTGGCCGGGCTCGGCTGGCTGACGCTGAGCCGAACCCGCTTCGGCGCCCATGTCTACGCCACCGGCGGGAGCCTCGACGGCGCCAGGCTGGCCGGCATCAAGACCGAGCGCGTCATCGTCATGGCGCATACGCTGTGCAGCTTGGGCGCCGGCGCCGCCGGCCTCTATCTCGCCAGCCGGTTGCGTTCGGGCGCCCCCTGGATCGGACGGGATGGTGTCTATGACCTCGAATCGATTGCGGTGGTGGTCATCGGCGGCACGGTGCTGGCCGGGGGGAAGGGCGGCGTCTGGGGCACCATCGCCGGCGTCATCCTGTTCGGCTGCCTCGACGCGATCTTCACCATGGCCGGCGTCGACGCCTATGTGAAGCAAGTGCTGCGCGGCGTCATCGTGGTCGCGGCGGTCGCCGCCTATGCCTGGCGCAGCACGGGGTATGTGGCATGACGGTGGCCGCGAAAGCGCCGCTCGCTCGCTCGCTCCCGCTGCTCGGGCGCATCAACCCCTCCTACCTGATACTGCTGGCGCTGTTCGTGCTGATCGCGTTCATGACGCCGAGCATTCTGGAGCCGGCGGGCTTCATGAACTTCCTGCGGCGGGGCGCGCCTCTGGCGGTGGTGGCGACGGGGCAGCTGTTCGTCATCGTCGTCGGCGGCTTCGACCTGTCGGTGGGCTCGCTGATGACGCTGACGGTGATGGGCAGTGCGTTGCTCATCGACAACGATCCCGGCAAGACCTGGTGGGTGATCGCCGTCATGTACGGTATCGGGCTCGCCGCCGGGCTGGTCAACGGCCTGGTCGTGACCTTCCTCAAGGTGCCGTCGATCATTGCCACCCTCGGCGCGCTGCTGTCGCTGAAGGGCATCGCGATGGCCTGGTCCGGCGGCTCGCCGCAAGGCTATCTGCCCGACAATTTCCGCCAATTCGGCCGGCTCTCCCTGCATGATCTGCCGGTGATCGACGTGCTGCCGCTCGCGGTCGTGGTGCTCATCATCATCGTCGCGATTTTTGCGTGGCTGCTCCATCGCACCAATTTCGGCCGCCTTGCCCTGGTCGTCGGCGACAATGCGCGCGCCGCGGCGCTGGCCGGGGTCCCGGTGCGCGCCGTCCGGATCCTCGCCTTCATCCTGTCGGCGTTGAGCGCCGTCACCGCCGGCATCTTGCTCGGCGGCTTCTCCGGGGTGTCGACGGATGCCGGCGACGGCTTCGAGCTGCAATCGATCGCCGCCACCGTGCTCGGCGGGGCGCAATTGCTCGGCGGCCGCGGCACCGTTCCGGGCGCCGTGTCCGGCGCCTTCACGCTGACAGCGCTCTTTACCCTGCTCAACCTGCTCGGCCTGCCGAAGCCGCTACGCGATGCCGTGCAGGGCCTCATCCTGATCGCCGCTGCGGCCTACAGCATGCGGCGGCAAGGATGGGGAAATTGAGGTCGATCCAGCGGCGGACGGGCGGCAAGCCCGGACGGCAACAACACGGGAAGGACACGCCAATGCTCGCAAGACATGCTCTGATGGCTGCGGCCCTCATCATCACCGCGGCGCCGGCCCTCGCGCAAAGCTTCGACGACCCCAAGGAATTCGCCCATCAGCGCGAACTGATGAAGATGGCGCCGCAAGGCCCCGCGGGCAAACCCTGGGAGCAACATCTCGACGGCGGGATGATCGATACGGCCAAATACAAGAAGCCGGGCCCCTATCGCCTCTGCTTTTCCAACGCCGGCGTCGGCAATCCCTGGCGGGTGGTGGGGTTCACCACGATGCAGGCGGAGGTCGGTCTGCACAAGGCGGATATCGCGCAGTTCATCGTCGCCGATGCCGAGAGCAAGGATGACAAGCAGATCTCCGACATAAACTCGATGCTGTCGGGCGAGCGCTGCGACATCCTGATCGTGTCGCCGAACACCACCGCCGCCCTTACTCCGGCGATCGAGCAGGCCTGCCAGAAGGTGCCGGTCATCACCTTCGACCGCGGCGTGCTGACGAATTGCCCCGTGACCCATATCGTGCCGATCGGCGGCTACGCCTTCGGCATCGTCGGCGCGGAATTCATCGCGGCCAACGTCCCGGCCGGGGCGAAGGTGGTGGCGCTGCGCATTCTCCCCGGCGTCGACGTCCTCGAGACGCGCTGGGCCGCCGCCAAGCACATCTTCGACGAGAAGGGGATCAAGGTTCTCGGCGCCGAATTCACCGATGGCGACCGCGCCAAGACGAAATCGATCGTCTCCGACTACATCGCGCGCTATGGCCAGATCGATGCCGTCTGGATGGATGCGGGGGCGACCAGCACGGCGGCAATCGAAGCCTTCGAGGATGCCGGGAAGAAGTATCCGGTGATCAACGGCGAGGACCAGCAGGACTTCCTGCAAAAATGGCAGAGCGCGAAATTGACGGCGATCGCGCCGACTTATCCCACCTACCAGTGGCGAACGGCGATCATTGCCGCGCTCGATGTCCTGAAGGGTGAGCCGGTGCCGGGACCCGTCTGGGATCTTCCCGACCCCGCCATCACCCAGGCCAATCTCGCCAAATACGTCAACCCCAAGCTGCCGCCGCTGCATTACGCCATGTGCGGCTGCGAGGACATGCCGAACTATCCGCAGCGCTGGGGCGGCAAGTAGGGATGCCCGCCGCCCGGCCGATGCGGCTTGACCGCATCGGCCGGGCGATCGCGGTCACTCGGCGGCGACGGCGCCACGCTGCAGCGAGGCGGTCGCGTCCTTGTAGAGGCGACCCTCCTGCATGATGACGAGCAGATTTTTTTCGTGCTCGAGGAGCGTCACATCCTTGAGCGGATCGCCGGCCACCAGCAGGAGATCGGCCAGATAGCCTTCCCTGACGAGGCCGAGCTCCTGGCCCAGGCCCATGAGCGCGCCGCCGACGCGCGTTGCGCATTGCAGCGCCTCGCTCGGGCTGTAGCCGAAGAGATTGACGAAATGCGCGATGTCCCGCGCATTGGTCCCTTGCGGAACCCAGGCAAAGCCGTAATCGCCGCCGATGACCACGGGAATGCCGCGCTTGCGCATCTCGGCATAGGTCCGCTGGCTGCTGTCGATGACGCGATGCATGCCGAGATCATGCGCGACCTGCCTGGTGATGCCGAACGCCTCCGCTTCGTGGAGGGTGTTGTAGATGAGGCCGATGGCGGGGCCGACGAAGATCCGGTCGCGGGCAGCTTCGAGCAGATCGAGCGCCTCGGTATCGGCGGATTCACAGTGATAGATCACATCGACGCCGCACTCCACCGCGCGCTTGACGGAATTGGACGAGCGCGAATGCGAGTTGACCCGCTTGCCGAAGCTGTGGGCGATTTCGACCGCGCTCCGCACCTCGACCTCGCGCATGACGGTCATCCCGCCCTTGGCCGCGGGCACGAAATCGTCGCCGGAGATGTTGATCTTGATGTTGTCCGCGCCTTCGCGGATGCAGATGCGCGCGGCCTTGGCGATTTCCTCGGGGCCATCGACCACGAGGGCGAAGCTGTCGCGCAGCATATGCAACCGGTTCTCGTCGCCGAGCCCGGCGGTGACCG
This sequence comes from uncultured Alphaproteobacteria bacterium, assembly GCA_963789275.1. Lineage (GTDB taxonomy): Bacteria > Pseudomonadota > Alphaproteobacteria > ATCC43930 > CGMCC-115725 > DAHUYF01. Next base: position 103,226 of record CAWBKF010000017.1, on the reverse strand, counting down.
TGAGCTCCGGACCCGCCGCACGCAACCGCGGCCCCGGCAGCCGGCCGGCGTTGATCTCGTTGCGGATGACCACGTCGAGGCGCATTTTCGCGCTGGCGGCGCTATAGGCGCTGGTGAAGCCATGGTCGAGCAGCGTCTTGGCATTGCGCATCGTCAGCAGCGTGTGCTCTTCCGGCGGAATATCGCCGAGATCGCTGTTCTTCTGCGCGCCGCCGAAGGAAAGGTGAGCATGGCCTTCGACCAGGCCTGGCATCAGCGTCATGCCGTTGCCGTCGATCTGTAGCGCGCCGTCGCCCGGCATCTCGCCGGTCTTGCGCGCCACCGTGCGGATGCGATTGCCCTCAACGAGCACGTCGCCGGGGAACGGTGCCGCGCCGCTGCCGTCCCAGACCGTCACGTTGCGAAACAGCGTCCTTGCCATGGCTTTCCTCCAGAGACCTTCTTGTTGCGCGGATGTTACGCCGTATCGGCATATCCCGTATAGTCAAAGCAGGCGGCGCCGAAGACGCTGCCGGCACTCCGGGAGGCTCCGCACGCCATGAAGACGATCAAGGGACCGGCGATATTCCTGGCGCAATTCGTCGGCGACAGCGCGCCGTTCAACACCCTCGACGGCATCGCCCGCTGGGCGGCAGGACACGGCTACAAAGGCGTGCAGATACCGAGCTGGGAGACCCGGCTGTTCGATCTGCGGCGCGCGGCGGACAGCAAGACCTATTGCGACGAGGTCCGCGGCATCCTGGCAGAGCACGGGCTGCAGCCGACGGAGCTGTCGACCCATCTGCAAGGCCAGCTCGTGGCGGTGCATCCGGCTTACGACCTGGCCTTTGACGGCTTCGCGCCGGAAGCGGTGCGCAACAATCCGGCGAAGCGTCAGGCCTGGGCGGTCGATCAACTGCTGCTGGCAGCCAAGGCTTCGGCCAATCTCGGGCTCCAGGCGCATGCGACGTTTTCGGGCGCGCTCGCCTGGCCCTATCTCTACCCTTGGCCGCAGCGTCCTCCGGGGCTGGTGGAGATGGCGTTCGACGAGCTCGCGAAGCGCTGGCGGCCGATCCTCGATGCCTTTGACGCGGTCGGTGTCGATCTCGCTTTCGAGATTCACCCGGGCGAGGATCTGCATGACGGCGTGAGCTTCGAGATGTTCCTCGATCGCGTCGGCGGTCACCGGCGCTGCAACATCCTGTTCGACCCCAGTCATTTCCTGCTGCAGCAACTCGACTATCTCGCCTATATCGACCTCTATCACAGCCGCATCAAAGTGTTTCACGTCAAGGACGCGGAGTTCAATCCCACCGGGCGCCAGGGCGTCTATGGCGGCTTCCAATCCTGGGTCGATCGGGCAGGGCGATTTCGCTCTCTCGGCGATGGGCAGGTCGATTTCACCGGCATCTTCTCCCGGCTGACGCAACACGACTTCGCGGGCTGGGCGGTGCTCGAATGGGAATGCTGCATCAAGAGCAGCGAGCAAGGGGCCGCCGAAGGCGCGCCGTTCATTGCCCGACACATCATCCAGGCGGCCGGGCGGGCGTTTGACGATTTCGCCAGCTCCGGTGTCGACCAGTCGGCGAACCGCCGGCTCCTGGGCCTGACCTGACGCGGGAGAGCGCCCGTGGCGCAACCTCAGCCTCGACGCCGCATCCGGCTCGGCATGGTCGGCGGCGGCCCCGGCGCGTTCATCGGGGCGGTGCACCGCATCGCGGCGCGGCTCGACGACCGCTACGAGCTCGTGGCCGGCGCGCTCTCCTCCGACCCGGAGCGCGGACGGTCATTCGCCATCGAGCTCGGCATCGCGCCCGACCGCGCCTATGGCAGCTACGCGGCGATGGCGGCGGCGGAAGCGGCGCGGCGGGATCGGATCGACGCCGTCGCGATCGTCACCCCGAACCACCTCCATCATGCGCCGGCCAGGACATTCCTCGAGGCGGGCATCCACGTCATCTGCGACAAGCCGCTGACGACCACCGTCGCGGATGCGCTGGACCTTGCCGAAACCGTGCGGCGCACCGGGCTGGTCTTCGGCCTTACGCACAATTACACGGGACATCCCTTGGTGCGGCAGGCGCGCGCCATGGTCGCCGCCGGCGAGCTCGGCCGCCTGCGCGTCGTGCAGGTTGAGTACGCCCAGGACTGGCTGACCACGGCGCTGGAGACCACCGGTCAGAAGCAGGCGGCGTGGCGGACCGACCCCGCGCAAAGCGGGCCTGCCGGCTGCCTCGGCGATATCGGTACGCACGCCTACAACATCGCCGCCTTCGTCACCGGCCTCAGCTGCGAGGCGGTCGCCGCCGATCTCGGCACCTTCGTGCCCGGACGCCGCCTCGACGACAATGTCCACATGCTGCTGCGCTTCTCCGGCGGCGCGCGCGGGATGCTATGGGCGAGCCAGGTCGCTCCCGGCAACGACAACAATCTCCGGTTGCGGGTCTATGGCGAGCGTGCGGGGCTCGAATGGCGCCAGGAAGAGCCGAACCATCTGAAGCTGTCGCCGCTCGGCGAGCCGCCGCGACTCATCCGCCGCGCCGGCGCGGGCGCCGACGCCACCGCTGCCCATGCGAGCCGCCTTCCGGCGGGACATCCCGAAGGCTATCTTGAAGCCTTCGCGCAGCTTTATTCCGATCTGGCGGAGCAGATCGCGGCGCATCGCGACGGCCGGCCCGCGGATCCGGCCTCGCTCCTCGTGCCGGATGTCGCGGCGGGGCTCGAGGGCGTGCGCTTCATCGCCGCCGCTCTCGACTCATCGTCCCGCGCTGCGGCTTGGGCAATGCTGCCGACGATTTGATCCGTTGCCGGGGAGACGCTGAATGAAAACCATGCTCGCGGCGCGGCTGCATGAAGTCGGCCAGCCGATGGTGCTCGAGCGGCTGCCGGTGCCGGAGCCGCGCTCGACCGATGTCCTGGTCCAGGTCAGGGCCTGCGGCATCGTGCCCAATCTCGGCAACGTGCTCGCCAATTGGCAGCGCTGGTTTCCGGAGCTGCCGCTGCCGCGCCTGCCGGCGATCTTCGGCCTCGATGCCGCCGGCGTGGTCGCCGGTGCCGGCGCGCTGGTGCAGCATTTCGCTCCGGGCGACCGGGTCTACGTCAATCCCGGCCTCACCTGCGGCGCCTGCCGCGCCTGCCGCGACAATGATCCGATGAATTGCCGCGACTTCACCTTTCAGGGCTATTTCGGCTTCGGTCCGAACGCGCAGCGCCAGTTCGACGCCTATCCCTATGGCGGCCTAGGCGAATATCTCACGGCGCCGCAGCACAATCTGGTGCGGCTGCCGGACAGCGTCAGCTTCGAGCAGGCGGCGCGGTTCGGCTATCTCGGCACCGCCTACGCGGCGCTGCGCAAGGCCGGCGCCGGACCCGGCGACAGCGTGCTGATCAACGGCATCAGCGGCACGCTCGGCCTCGGCGCGGCGCTGATCGCGCTGGGGCGGGGGGTGACGCGGCTCTTCGGCACCGGCAGGCGGCGCGACCTGCTGGAGCGGGTCAAGGCGCTGGCGCCCGACCGGATCGAGGTGCTGGCGCTGGGCGAGGAGAAGATCGCGGACCGGGTACGGGCAGCGACCGGGGGTCTCGGCGCCGACATCGCCGTCGACTGCCTCGGTCCCGGCGCTCCCGCCGCCAGCATGGTCGATGCGATCTATGCGCTCCGGCGCGGCGGCCGCTATGTCAATATCGGCGGCATGGGCGAGACCGTGCCGATGGATGTGCATTGGATGATGGACGAGCAGATCGCCTTCATCGGCAGCAACTGGTTCACGCCGGGCGAGGGCCAGGCCATGGCGGAGATGGCGCGCGCCGGCACGCTCGATCTCGGGGTCTTCGAGCACCGCCGCTTCGCCCTCGCCGACATCAACCAGGCGCTCGCCGGCATTCCGAACCGCGAGGGCGGCTTCACCAATTTCGTCATCCTGCCGTAAGAGCCTGTTTCGGAAATGGGATGGATCTGCGTTGGACAAGGATGGGGCGATGTTAGGAGCGTGGCCGCGGGCGATGCTGGAAGCATCGTCAAGGCCGCGCGACGCGGCAGCGCCCCATCCTTGTCCAACCCGGAGGGACATTGTCATTTGCCGCCGGGACGTCGTCGCTCGTCGCTCACGATGCTACCGCATCGCCGCGCTCCTCGCTCCTAGCCCGACGACAAATGACGATGTCGCAGACCCATCCCATTTCCGAAACAGGCTCTAAAGCTCTAAGGGATCGAGATCTGAAGGAGGAAGCGATGAAGGTGAGACGAGTGGTCACCGGCCATGATGCGCGCGGCAAGGCGGTCTTCGTCGCCGACGGGGCGCCGCCCGTGGCGCGCGAGTTCGCCCATCCCGCGGGCTTCTTCCAGGCGCTGGTCTGGTCGACGCCGCCCTATCCGACGGCGCCTGGCGAGGGCGATCCGACGCCGTTCGCGCGGACGCTCCATCCCGAGCCCGGCGGCACGCGCCTGGTCGTGGTGAGCTTTCCACCCGACGCGGTGATGCGGGCGCCGGGCTTCGACGCGGCGGCCGCGGCGAGCGAGCGCCTGCGGCATCTGCCGGGCATCGTCGAGCGGATGGAGCCGGACAACCCCGGCATGCACCGCACCGATACGGTCGATTACGTCGTGGTGCTCGACGGTGAGATCTGGCTCGAGCTCGATGACGGCAAGGAGCTCCACCTGAAGGCGCACGACATCGTCGTCCAGAACGGCACGCGCCATGCCTGGCGCAACAAGAGCAAAGCCAACGCCACCATCCTCGCGACGCTGATCGGCACGGCGCCGCGCGGCTGAGCACGGCTTCACCGGCGCCGCCGGTTCGGCGCCTGGAGAGAATTGCTATTCTCGACGCATGGGATTGGTGACTGGAGATCATCGTCAAGAACCTGCGGGGCCGCCGATCGCGCGCGTGCTGGCGCGCGGCGAGGATTGGTGCATCAGCGAGCATGTCTGTCATGCCGGGCCCGCCGACCGGCCCTTCGAGGAGCAGCACGAGCAGGTCACGATCGCCGCGGTGGTCCAGGGCTCGTTCCGCTATCGCTGCTCCGCCGGCGAGGCGCTGCTCTATCCCGGCGCCTGGCTGCTGGGCAATGCCGGCAGCTGTTTCGAATGCGGGCATGATCACGGCACCGGCGACCGCTGCATCGCCTTTCATTTCGCGCCCGAGAGCTTTGCCGAGATTGCCGCCGGGGTGACCGGCTCGCACCGCTTCCGCTTTGCGACGGCGATGCTGCCGGCGATGCGCCGGCTGACGGCGCCGCTGGCCGAGATCGAGACGCTGGCGCAGGGTGGCGGCGCGCCGGAAGAGACGGCGTTGCGGCTGGCGGAGCAGGTGCTGGCGGCGCTCGCCGGCGCCGACAAGGCCGCCCCGCCATCGCCGCGCGACCAGCGGCGGATCAGCGCCGCGCTGCGCCATATCGAGGAGCATTCCGAGGAGCCGCTCGGTCTTGCCGAGCTCGCCGCCGCGGCGGCGATGAGCAAGTACCATTTCCTGCGCAGCTTCCGGCGCGTCGCCGGGGTCACGCCCTATGAGCTGGTGCTGGCGACGCGGATGCGGCGCGCGGCGGCGCGGCTGCGGGCGACGACGCTGCCGGTCTCGACCATCGCCTTCGATGCCGGCTTCGCCGATCTCTCGACCTTCAACCGCCGATTTCGGGCGCTGTTCGGCGTGACGCCGCGCGGCTGGCGCGCGCGCAGCGCCGTCTGACCAGACGCTCGGTCAAGGGCGCGGGCCGAGCGTGACGCGCAAGCCGTCGCGCGGCTTGGGGATCGGCGTCATCTGCCATTTCGGCCGATAGCCGGGAGCGATCGAGACGCTGGCGGTGGTCAGGAGATTGTAGGCGAAGCATTTCGCCTGCATGTAGGCGAAGTGGAGGCCCAGGCACATATGCGCGCCGCCGCCGAAGGGGGCATAGGCGAATTTGTGCCGGCCGCGCGAATTCTCCTCGGTGAAGCGCAGGGGATCGAAGCGCTCGGGCTCCGGCCAGATCTCGGGCAGGTGATGGGTGAAGACGATGCTGGTGTTGACGCGCGCGCCCGCGGGGATGCGATAGCCGCCGAACTCGAAGCCGCGCATCGCCCGGCGCGGCAGCGAGATCACCGGCGGGATGAGCCGCATCGCCTCCTTGAACGCCATCTCGATGAGGCTGAGCTCGTCGAGGCGCTCGAAGGGCAGCGGCTCGCCTGGCGCGAGCCCGAGCCCCAGCGCCTCCTCGCGCAGCTTCCGCTGCCAATCGGGATATGCCGCGAGAAAATAGACGAAGGCGGAGAGCGATGAGGTCAGCGTGTCATGCGCCGCCATCATCAGGAAGCTCATATGATCGGCGATGTCCTGGACGGTCATCAGCGAGCCGTCCTCATGCGTCGTGCGGCAGAGCTGCGAGAAGATGTCCTCGCCGCCGCGCTCGCGCCGGAGCGGCGCCTGGCGGGTAAAATAGTCCACGATATGCCGGCGGCCGAGGACGCCGCGCCGCATTGCCGTGCCCGGCAGCGGCGAGCGGATGATGCCGGTCGCGGCGGCGACCATGGCGATGAAGGCGTGCTTCATGCCCTCGACCTCGGGGCCGGTCGCCTCGCCGAGAAAGGACGTGGTGGCGAGATCGAGGGTGAGCTGCTTGATCGCGGGATAGAAGAGGAACTCGGGCCGCCCCTGCCGCCACTCGGCGAGGCGGGCGGCGATGCCGGCATCGAGCGCGGCGAGGTAGGATTTGAGCGGCCCGGATTTGAACGCGACCGAGAGCGCGCGGCGGTGCAGCCGGTGCTCGTCGAAATCGAGCAGCATCAGGCCGCGCGGAAAGAGCCTGCCGAGAAACGGCTCCCAGCCCTCCGCCGAGGAGAAGAGCTTCGCCTGGTCGAACAGCACGAGGCCGATGCCCTCGGGCCCGAGCAGCGAGATCGAGCGGATGCCGAAGACGCGGGTGCGGTGGATGAGGCCGTAGCGGCCCGCCATGTCCTGCACGGTACCCAAGGGGTCGGCAAGGAACTTGAAGGTGTCGCCGACGATGGGCGCGCCGTCGTCGCCGGGGATATGCGCCAGCGCCGCCAGATCCGGCGCCGGCAGGCGGGGCGTGACAGGCGATGCAGCGTTGACGGCAATCGAGGACACCGGCGAGGCTCCTGATGCGAGGATGGGGTCGAGCAAGGGGCAAGACTAGCCGCGCGGGGCGCCGCCGCCTAGGGTGAAAACCCCAATCGCCCGGTCGGCCCGAAGCGGTCGGGAGCTGGGCCTCGCGCCGGGAGATCGCCAAGGGATGCGCCGGTAATGCTATCCTGTCGCCAGCACCCTGAGCGGGCGGCGCAAGGAGCAGCGCAATGGCACATGGATACTTCGTCGACGGCGTCTGGCGCAGCCAATGGCACGAGACCGGTGCCGGCGGCGATTTCCGCTTCACGGCGCCGCGCTTTCGCAGCTGGGTCACGCCCGATGGCAGCCCCGGCCCCTCGGGTGAGGGCGGATTTCCCGCCGAGCGCGGCCGCTACCACCTCTATGTCTCGCTCGCCTGCCCCTGGGCGCACCGCCCGGTGATCATGCGCGTGCTGAAGCGCCTCGAGGATGTCATCTCGATGTCGGTGGTGGAGCCGGTGATGGGCGAGGAGGGCTGGGAGTTCGGCGACGGCCCCGGCGCGGTCCCCGACACCGTCAACGGCAAGGCGCGGCTGGGCGAGATCTATCTATTGGCTGATCCGCGCTACAGCGGCCGCGTCTCGGTGCCGGTGCTGTGGGACAAGAAGCGGCGCACGATCGTCAACAATGAATCGCCGGAGATCATGCGGATGTTCAACTCCGCCTTCGCCGCCTTCACCAACGAAGGCCGCGATTATTATCCGGCGGATCTCAGCGGCGAGATCGACCGCGTCAACGAGCTGGTCTTCAACGGCGTCAATGCCGGCGTCTACCGTGCCGGCTTCGCGACGCGGCAGGCGGCCTATGACGAGGCCTTCCACGATCTCTTCGCCACGCTCGACGCTCTCGAGGATCGGCTGTCGCGCCAGCGCTACCTCGTCGGCGACCGGCTGACCGAGGCCGATTGGCGATTGTTCACCACCATCCTGCGCTTCGATGCGGTCTATTACAGCCACTTCAAATGCAATCTGCGCCGGATTGTCGACTATCCCAACCTGTCCAACTATCTGCGCGAGCTCTACCAGGTGCCGGGCGTGGCCGCGACCGTGAACATGGATCACATCAAGCGCCACTATTACATCAGCATGCCGGCGATCAACCCGACGCGCATCGTGCCTGGCGGGCCGGCGCTGGATTTCATCGCACCGCATGACCGCGGCCGCTTCGCCAGCGCCTGACGGGGTTATTTCTTGGTGGCGGCGGCGCGCTTTCCCGCCTGGCGCCCGGTGCCGGTGCCGCGGCCGAGGCCGATCTTCTTGGCGAACGCCGAGCGCTGCAGCGCGTAGTTCGGCGCCACCATGGGATAATCCGCCGGCAGGCTCCATTTCTGGCGGTACTCGTCCGGCGTCAAATTGTAGGTCGAGCGCAGATGCCGCTTCAGCATCTTCAGCTTCTTGCCGTCCTCGAGGCAGACGAGATAGTCGGGCGTGATCGATTTGCGCACCGGCACGGCGGGTCGCAGCGGCTCCAGTTTCGCCTCCCCGCCCTTGCCCTCGAGCGCCTTCAGCGAAAGGTAGACGGCGCCGATGACGTCGCCGAGCTGTGCAGTGGGTAGCGCGTTGTTGCTGACGTAAGCGGCGACGACATCGGCTGTCATGCGCAGCAACTCTTCGTCGGCCACCTTATTCGGTGTTTGCTCCGCCATTACCGAAGCCCCTCAATCAAGAGTGAGAATTCGCCGGCATGATTGCAGGCGGAATTTCACCTGTCAATCACAACCACTTGGCCAGAGAATAATGAACATTAGGAAAAATCGAGATTTCCGCGAGAGATCGAGCAACGTCAAGATGAAATGGCAATATCGCTGCTGCACTGGTAAAGATTTTGGGAGCTCGAGCCGCGTTTTAGTCGGCGCACGGAGGTTGTCCATTTCCCGTCGGCGGGGAAATGACAGCAGAAAGACGAGAATGATCCGATAGATGGTAGGCGGCTGGCATGCGACCGCGACATCTGGTAGGATCACAGCGCAATTTTGTTCCCGTCGATGCCCATGTCAGAAACGGTTGCCATCGCCGCCGATCATGGCGGCTTCGAGCTGAAGAGCCTCCTGATGCCGGAGCTGCGCGCGCTCGGCTTCGAGGTGCTCGATCTCGGCGCGAGCAGCGGCGAGGCGGTCGACTATCCCGACATGGCCGAGGCGCTGGCGGCGGCGATCGAGGGCCGGCGGGCGCAGCGCGGGGTGCTGATCTGCGGCACCGGCATCGGCATGTCGATCGCCATCAACCGCCATCGCGCGCTGCGCGGCGCGCTGGTGCATGACGGCTTGACGGCGCGGCTGGCGCGCCAACATAACGATGCCAACGTGCTGGTGCTCGGCGGCCGGCTGCTCGGTCCCGAGCTCGCCAAGGACTGCCTCAAGACTTTCTTCACCACCGGCTTCGACGGCGGCCGCCATGCGCGCCGCGTCGCCAAGCTCTCCTGACCGCCCGTCCCCGTCTCCCTCCAGCCAGGTCCGCGTCATGTCCTCCCGCAGCACCGCCGCCCCTCTCACTCTTGCCCCCGGCTTTTTCTCGGCCACCCTTGCCGAGAGCGATCCCGAGATCGCCGCCGCGATCGGTCGCGAGCTGCACCGCCAGCAGGATCAGATCGAGCTGATCGCGTCGGAGAACATCGTCTCGCGCGCGGTGCTCGAGGCGCAGGGCTCGGTGCTCACCAACAAATACGCCGAAGGCTATCCCGGACGGCGGTATTACGGCGGCTGCGAGTTCATCGACCAGGTCGAGCAGCTCGCCATCGACCGCGCCAAGGCGCTGTTCGGTTGCGCCTTCGCCAATGTCCAGCCACATTCCGGCGCGCAGGCGAATCAGGCGGCGTTCCTCACCTGCCTCAAGCCGGGCGACACCTTCCTCGGCATGGATCTCGCCGCCGGCGGCCATCTGACGCATGGCTCGCCCGTGAACCTTTCCGGCAAATGGTTCCATCCGGTGTTCTACGGCGTCGATCGCGACAGCGGCCTCATCGACTACGAGGCGGTTGAGCGCATCGCGCGTGCCGAACGGCCGAAGCTGATCATTGCCGGCGGCTCCGCCTATGGCCGCATCATCGACTTCGCCCGCTTCCGCCGCATCGCCGACGAGATCGGCGCGGTGCTGATGGTCGACATGGCGCATTTCGCCGGGCTGGTGGCGGCTGGGGTCTATCCGAGCCCGCTGCCGCACGCGCATGTGGTGACGACGACGACGCACAAGACGCTGCGCGGGCCGCGCGGGGGCATGGTGCTGAGCAATGACGAGGAGCTCGGCAAGAAGATCAACAGCGCCGTGTTCCCGGGGCTGCAGGGTGGCCCGCTCGAGCATGTCGTCGCCGCCAAGGCGGTCGCGCTGGGTGAGGCGCTCCGGCCTGATTTCAAGGCCTATGCCCGCGCCGTGCTGGAGAATGCGCGCGTGCTGGCGGCGAGCCTGGTCGAAGCCGGCCTCGCCATCGTCTCCGGCGGCACGGATTCGCATCTCATGCTCGTCGATCTCCGGCCGAAGCGGCTCACCGGCAAGCTCGCCGAGGCGGCGCTGGAGCGCGCCGGCATCACCTGCAACAAGAACGGCATCCCGTTCGATCCCGAGAAGCCGGCGGTGACTTCCGGCATCCGGCTCGGCAGCCCGGCGGCGACGACGCGCGGTTTCGGCGAGCGCGAGTTCCGCCAGACCGGGGCGATGATCGCAGAAGTGCTCGACGGGCTCGCGGCTGGGGGCGACGACAATCAGGCAGTCGAGGCGGCGGTGCGGCGCAAGGTGAGCGCGCTGTGCGCCCGCTTCCCGATCTATCCGCGCTAGCGCCCGCGGGAGTGCAGGGGGAGGATTAAGGCATGCGTTGTCCGTTTTGCGGCTCGGAGGATACCCAGGTCAAGGATTCGCGGCCGACCGACGACCGCGCCGCGATCCGCCGGCGGCGGCTCTGTCCGAATTGCGCCGCGCGCTTCACCACCTTCGAGCGCGTGCAGCTGCGCGAGCTCACCGTCGTCAAGAAAGGTGGCCAGCGCGAGCCCTTCGACCGCGACAAGCTGGCGCGCTCGATCCATGTATCGCTGCGCAAGCGCCCGGTCGAGCCCGAGCGGGTGGAGCGGGTGATCAACTCGATCGTCCGCCAGCTCGAGAGCTCCGGCGAGACCGACATTCCCAGCGACCTCATCGGCGAGCTGGTGATGGAGGCGCTGTCGTCGCTCGACCAGGTGGCCTATGTGCGCTTCGCCTCGGTCTATCGCAATTTCCGCGAGGCCAAGGATTTCGGCGAGTTCATCGGCCGCATCGGCAACACGGTCGATGGCGATGATTAGGCGATAACCGCCGATGGACGATCTCGGCCATATGCAGGCGGCGCTGGCGCTGGCGCGGCGCGGGCTGGGGTCGGTCTGGCCCAACCCGGCGGTGGGCTGCGTGCTGGTCAGGGATGGGCGTGTGGTCGGCCGCGGCTGGACCCAGCCGGGCGGGCGGCCGCATGGCGAGACCGAGGCGCTGGAGCGCGCCGGCGCCGAGGCGCAGGGCGCCACCGCCTATGTCAGCCTGGAGCCGTGCTGCCATTGGGGCAGGACGCCGCCCTGCACCGACGCGCTCATCGCCGCGGGCGTCGCGCGCGTGGTGATGCCGATCGAGGACCCCGATCCGCGCGTCTCGGGCCAGGGCATCGCGCGGCTGCGGGATGCCGGCATCGCGGTGGAGCTCGGGCTTGCGGCGGCGGCGGCGGAAGAGGTCAATGCCGGCTTCTTCCTGCGGCTGCGCCAGGGACGGCCGCTGGTCACGCTCAAGCTCGCCACCACGCTTGACGGTCAGCTCGCTACCTCGACCGGCGAGAGCCGGTGGATCACCGGCGAGCTCGCGCGCGAGCGCGCGCATCTGCTGCGCGCGAGCCATGACGCGGTGCTGATCGGCAGCAACACGGTGATCACCGACGACCCGCTGCTGACCTGCCGGCTGCCCGGGCTCGACCAGCGCAGCCCGGTGCGCATCGTGCTCGACAGCCGGCTCACCGTGCCGCTCACCGCGCGCGTCGTTGCCGAGGCGCGACAGGTGCCGACCTGGTTCATCACGCTGCCGCATGGCGACGCGCCCCGGCGCCAGGCGCTGCTCGGCTGCGGTGTCGAGCTGATCGAGGCGCCGGCGACGCCGGATCATATGGTCGATATCGCGGCAGCGTTCAGCGAGCTCGGCCGGCGCGGGCTGACGCGGGTACTGGTGGAAGGCGGCTCGACGCTGGCGGCGGTGCTGCTGCGCGCCGGGCTGGTCGACCGCCTCGCCTGGTTCCATGCGCCGGCGCTGATCGGCGGCGACGGCATTCCCGCCGGTGGCGGGATTCGGCCTCGGGCATCTCGCCGAGGCGCCGCGCTTCGAGCGGCTGTCGCTCGAGGCGGTGGGCGAGGATGTGCTGGAGACGCTGCGGCGGCGGTGAGGCGGGTCTATGACCCTGCCGCCAGGATGGTCCGCGCCGTCGCCAATCCGCTGGCCAGCGCCGCCTCGACCGTGCCCATATCGGGGCCGGCATAGAGCGCCTCGCCGGAGAAGAACACGCCGCTGCCATCGGGTTTTCCCAGCGCCGACTGCGCCTCGCGCGTCTTGGGCGTGGCGTAGGAATAAGCGCCGCGCGCGAAGGGGTCGGTGCCCCAGTTGATCGCACGTGCCGCGACGAGCTCGTGGCGCACGCGATCCCGCGAGAGATCGAAAATCTCGGCAAGCGAGGCGAGCCCCATCTCGACCAGCTCGCTCTCCGTGAGCTGGGCTACCGTATCGGCCTTGGGCCCCGCGAACCAGCCGGTCAGCACCGGACATGCCGCCGGGTGCTGGGTCCACCAGGTCGGCACCTTGGTGTTGGCAAAGAGGAACGACAGATCCGCGAAATCCCGCCCGCCCTGGCCGGCCCACCAGGGTGTCGCAAAGCGCAGCAGGATCTTGACGACATTGCCGAAGCCGATATCGGCACCGGCCGCCGCCTTCTCGCGCGCGGCCGCGGGCAGGGCGATCTCGGCGAAGAGGGGAAGCGGCACGGCAAGGATCGCGGCATCGGCCGCGAGGATGCTGCCATCATGGCAGCGCGCGGTGACCGCTCCGCCGTCCGAATCGATCGCCGCCACCGCGGCGCCGAGCTGGATCGCGGCGCCGTGGCGGCGGCATTCCGCGAGCGAGAAACTCGATCAGCGCGCCATAACCCTGCGCGACCCGCCCTTGTTGATCAAGGCCGCGGTCCATCCATTCGTCGCGCAGCGCGAAGGTGCTGGCGCGGCTCGGATCGGCCGCGTCGTAGCCTTCGACCATCCGCGTGATCGACCGCCGCAGCTCCTGGTATTGCGGACCGGCAAAGCGCGTCTCCAGGAATTCGGCGATCGGCAGATCGGTCTTCAACGCCGCCAGCGCCTGGTGCAGCCGGCCCGCGTGCGGCGCAGGAGCTTCGTCGGGCGCGAGCGGACCGTTGCGCGCGCTCCATCGCGTACCCCCCATGGGCGCGAGCGACAGATGCGCCGCGCGCAGCAAGCCGCGGGTCACCGGCGCCGCGCCATGGACGAATTCGGCACCGCCCTCCGCGGGATAGCCGAATTCCTCGGCCGGCAGCGACCAGATGCGTCCGCCGCAGCGCGTCTCGCGCCTCGAGGATGGTGACACGTTTGCCGGCGCGCGCGAGCTCGCGGCCGGCCATGAGGCCCGCGGCGCCTGCGCCGACGATCAGGACATGGGCTGGAGGAGAACGCATCGGTCACCGTGATCTCGATATAAGCGCAGAGGCGCGTCGGTATTATAGGGTGGCCGGCACAAACGCGTCGCAGCAGTGGTTAACACCGCGCATGTCGCCGGTGCAACCCCGTCATGCGCGGTGAGGCGCCCCTTGCGGACGATCGGACGGGCGCCTGCGCTCGCCGCCCACCGTGACAGCGGCGGGCGGAAGCTCTACCTTAGCCGCCATGTTCACGGGCATCATCAGCGATGTCGGGCGGGTGCGCGCGGTGACGCCGGGGGGCGATACCGGCTTCACCATCGCCACCACCTACGATACCGGCGAAATCGCGCTCGGCGCCTCGATCGCCTGCGCCGGCGCCTGTCTCACCGTGACCGGAACCGGCGAGGGGTGGTTCGCGGTGCAGGCCTCGGCCGAGACGCTTGCCCGCACCACGCTCGGGCGCTGGCGCGAGGGCACTTCGATCAATCTCGAGCGCGCGCTGAAGCTCGGCGACGAGCTCGGCGGCCACATCCTGTCGGGTCATGTCGACGCGGTGGCGGAGATCGTCGCGCGCCGGCCCGAGGGCGACAGCCTGCGCCTCGTCATCGAGGTGCCGGCGCCCTTCGCCAAGGCGATCGCGTCCAAGGGCTCGGTGGCGCTCGACGGCGTGTCCTTGACGGTGAACGAGGTCGAGGACCGGCGCTTCGGCGTCAACATCATCCCGCATACCCAGGCAAAGACCACGCTCGGCTCGGCCCAGCCCGGCGACCGCGTCAATCTCGAGATCGACGTGCTCGCGCGCTATGTCGCAAGGCTGCTCGGAAAGGATATCGCATGAGCTTCGTCGAGGTCGTCTCGCCGATCGAGGATATCATCGAGGATGCGCGCAACGGGCGCATGTTCATCCTGGTCGATGACGAGGGTCGCGAGAATGAGGGCGACATCGTCATCCCGGCGCAGATGGCGACGCCGGATTCGATCAACTTCATGGCCAAGCACGGCCGCGGCCTGATCTGCCTCGCGCTCGCCCGCCAGCGCGTCGAGCAGCTGGGATTGCCGCTGATGCCGCAGGTCAACGCGTCGCGCCTGCAGACCGCCTTCACCGTGTCGATCGAGGCGCGCGAGGGGGTGACCACCGGCATCTCCGCGCCCGACCGCGCGCGCACCATCGCGGTCGCCATCGACGCGAGCAAGGGATCGCAAGACATCGTCACCCCCGGCCACATCTTCCCGCTGATGGCGCGCGACGGCGGCGTGCTGGTGCGCACCGGCCATACCGAGGCGGCGGTCGACATCGCGCGGCTGGCCGGGCTCAACCCGTCCGGCGTCATCTGCGAGATCATGAATGACGACGGCACCATGGCGCGCCGGCCCGAGCTTATCGGCTTTGCCCAGCGCCACGGGCTCAAGATCGCCACCATCGCCGATCTCATCGCCTATCGCCGGCGCCACGACCGCATCGTCGAGCGCAAGCTCGAGACGCCGTTCCATTCGCGCTTCGGCGGCGATTTCAAGATGCAGGTCTACGCCAACAAGGTCAGCAATGTCGAGCATATCGCGCTGGTCAAGGGCGACATCGCCACGCCCGAGCCGGTGCTGGTGCGCATGCATGCCATGAACGTGCTCGAGGACGTGCTCGGCCACGACAAGGGCAATCGCGGCGGCTTGCTGCAAGGGGCGATGGAGGCGATCGGGCGTGAAGGCCGCGGCGTCATCGTGCTGATCCGCGAGCCGGTATCGAACAACCTTTCCGACCGCATGCCGGGCCTGCTGGAGAGCAAGCGGGTCGGCGGCGCCGAGCTGCGCAATTACGGCGTCGGCGCGCAGATCCTGCTCGATCTCGGCGTGCGCGACATGATCCTGCTGTCCAATACCGAGCGCACCATCGTCGGTCTCGAAGGCTACGGGCTGGCGGTCGTCGGCCAGCGGCCGATCGAGCGGCCCGGCGGGCGGGCGAGCTGACATGGCCGAGACACCGCATATCATGATCGTCGAGGCGCGCTATTACGCGCATATCTCCGACGAGCTGGCCAAAGGCGCCATCGCCGCGCTCGACGCCGCCGGCGCCAGCTATGAGCGCTTCACCGTGCCGGGCGCGTTCGAGATCCCGGCGGCGATCCGCTTCGCGGTCGAGGCGCAGGCGCGGGGCGCGCGCGAGGCGCGCTTCGACGGCTATCTCGCGCTGGGCTGCGTCATCCGCGGCGAGACCACGCATTATGATTATGTCTGCGGCGAAAGCGCCGGCGGGCTGCAGCAGCTGGCGCTGCAGCACGGCCTCGCCATCGGCTTCGGCATCCTGACCGTCGAGAACGAGGCGCAGGCGCTGGCGCGCGCGCGCACCGACAAGAAGAACAAGGGCGGGGAGGCGGCCAATGCCTGCCTCGCCATGATCGAGCTGAAGCGCCATTTCGGGCTTGGCGTCCGATGAGCGCCGAGCCGCCCGTCCCGACCGTTCCCCCTGTCCCGCGCGCCGCAGGCCTGCGCAAGCGCAGCGTCGCCCGCCTCGCCGCGGTGCAGGCGCTCTACCAGATCGACCTTTCCGCCGCCGCGCCGGAGACGGTGATCGCCGAATTCCTGCGCCACCGTCTCGGCCGCGAGATCGACGGCGAGCAGTATGGCGAGGCCGATCCCGCGCTCTTTGCCGACATCGTCACCGGCACGACCGAGCGCCAGGCCGAGCTCGACAGCGCGATTTCCGGCGTGCTGACGCCGGACTGGCCGCTGGAGCGGCTGGAGACGGTGCTGCGCGCCATCCTGCGCGCCGGCGCCTACGAGCTGCTGGCGCGGCTCGACGTGCCGGCGCGGGTCGCCATCAGCGAGTATCTCGACCTCGCGCATGCCTTCTATGCCGGCAAGGAGCCGGGGCTGGTCAATGGCGTGCTCGACCGGCTGGCGCATGTGCTGCGGCCGGGCGATCTCGAGGATGGAAGACGTGGCGGCGGCCCCCCCGCTCGGTGAGTTCGAGCGCATCGCGCGCTTCTTCGCGCCGCTGGCGGCGCCGGGCGCGCTGGGCCTTGTCGACGATGTCGCGCTGATTGACGGGCCCCCCGGCGAGCAATACGTGCTCAAGACCGATGCCATCGTCGAAGGCGTCGATTTCCTGCCCGAGACGCCGCCCGCGGCGGTGGCGCAGAAGCTGCTGCGGGTCAATCTCAGCGACCTCGCCGCCAAGGGCGCCACGCCGCTTTTCTACCTGCTGGTAACGGCGCTGCCGCGCCGGCTCGGCGAGGACTGGCTCGAAGGCTTCGCCGCCGGCCTTGCCGGGGACCAGGCGCGCTACGGCATCGGGCTGCTCGGCGGCGATATGAGCGCGATCGACGGGCCGATCACGCTCTCGGCAACGCTGATCGGCCGGGTCGCGCGCGGACGCGCGGTGCTGCGGAGCACCGCGAAGCCCGGCGATCTCGTCTTCGTCAGCGGCACGCTCGGCGATGCCGCGCTGGGGCTCGCCGTGCTCCGCGGCACGCTTGCCCTGGAAGATGCGGCAGCCCGCGCCTTCCTGGTCGATCGCTATCACCTGCCGCAGCCGCGGCTCGCGCTGGGGCAGCGTCTCGCCGCTGTCGTCCATGCCATGCTCGACGTTTCCGACGGGCTCGTCGCCGATCTCGGCCATCTCTGCACCGCCTCCGGCGTCGGCGCGGTGGTGGAAGCGGCGCTGCTGCCGCTCTCGGCGGCGGCACAGCCGGCGGTGAGCGGCGAGCGCCGCTGGCTCGAGGCGGCGCTCGCCGGCGGCGATGATTACGAGCTGCTGTTCAGCGCGCCGGAGGGCGCGGCGGCGGCGATCGCGGCGCTGGCGCGCGAGACCGGCGTGCCGGTCACGGCGATCGGTCGCATCGAGCCGGGGAGCGGCGTCCGCGTCCTCGACCGCGACGGCGCGCCGCTGGCGCTCGCCCAGGGCGGCTACCGCCATTTCTAATTCTTAACCGTCTTGTGCTGCAGTAGGGCCGCGCCCTCCTAGCGGGGGCACAGCAATCGTCAGGCTGCTGGGCAGGATATGGACCACGGAGACACGGACAAGAGGAACCCGTGGAAACTGCGCCGCCCCGGCGAAAGCCGGGGCCCAGGAGCAACCACGCGTCGCTCGCGCTGGGTCCCCGCTTGCGCGGGGACGGCGCGGGGCGCGACACCCGATCGCTCGCCCAAGCCGTTGCCCTGGCGGCGCCGCGCGCTCCTCGGCGCGCTGGCGGCGCTGGCGGCGCTGCCGGCCGCGGCGGCCGAGCCCGAGGGCGGCGGCGCGGGCGAACAGGGTGCGCACGACCAGTCTGAGAAGCCGCTGCTGCCCGGGGTCCCCGACTTCTACAACATCGCGCCGATCGAGCTGCCGGTGCTGGAGGGCAACAACGTCACCCGCCAGGTCGGCGTGCTGCTGACGCTCGAGCTTGCCGAAGGCCATCGCCAGAGCGAGGTGAAGAAGAAGGCGCGCGAGATCACCGACGCCTTCATCACCGAGCTCTACCGCATCTATGGCTGGCGCAGCGGCGACGCCCGTATCGTCAACGAGGCGCTGATCAAGCGCCGGCTGCAGGCGGCCGCCGACCGCGTGCTCGGCGCGGGCGTGGTGCACGCCATCCTCATCCGCCAGCTGGTCGAGCAGGAGCGCTAAGCGGGCCGCGCCCTTCTGTGCCATACTGGCGCGAGTCCCCGGCGCGGAGAGGGCGGCCATGCTGATCTTCCGTCAGCTCGTCGATCTGCAATCCTCGACCTACACCTATCTGCTGGCGGATGGCGATGGCGGCGAGGCGGTGCTGATCGATCCCGTGTTCGAGCAGATGCAGCGCGACGCGGCGCTGATCGCCGAGCTCGGGCTGAGGCTGTGCTGGACGCTCGAGACGCATGTGCATGCCGATCACGTCACCGCCGCCTGGGTGCTGAAGCAGCGGCTCGGCAGCGCCATCGCGCTCGGCGCCGAGAGCGGCGCCGCGGGCGCCGACCGCTATCTCCGGCACGGCGACCGCGTGGGTTTCGGCGGCCGCTTTCTCGCGGTGCGCGCGACGCCGGGGCACACGGCGGGCTGCGTCAGCTATGTGCTCGACGATGAGAGCATGGCGTTCACCGGCGATTGCCTGCTGGTGCGCGGCTGCGGCAGGACCGACTTCCAGGGCGGCGACGCGCGCGCGATGTACCGCGCCGTGCATCAGCAGCTCTTCACCTTGCCGGAGGGCTGCCTGCTCTATCCCGCGCATGACTATCGCGGCGTCACGGTCACCAGCGTCGGCGAGGAGCGGCGCCTCAATCCGCGCCTCGGCGGCGCTCTCAGCGAGGATGATTTCGCCGGCTATATGGAGCATCTGGGATTGCCGCATCCCAAGCAGATGGCGATCGCGGTTCCCGCCAATCAGCGCTGCGGCCGGCCCGAGCACAGCGCGCCGGCAGCGGCCGAGCCGGGCTGGGGACCGCTCGCCTTCACCTTTGCCGGCTTCTGGGAGATCGAGCCGCAATGGGTGGAGGAGCATCTGAAGGAGCTGCAAATCCTCGATGTCCGCGAGCCCGAGGAGTTCACGGGGCCGCTCGGGCACATCCCGGGCGCGTTGCTGCTGCCGCTGGGCCGGCTCAAGGAGGAGGCGGGGCGGGTATCGCCGGAGCGGCCGATCGTGACGGTGTGCCGGGCGGGCGGGCGCTCGGCCCAGGCGACGGTGATCCTGCAGCGCGCCGGCTTCACCAAAGTGGCGAATCTGGCCGGCGGCATGCTGCGTTGGCGGGCGCAGGGGCTGGCGGTGACGGGCGGCAGCGAGTAGAGGGGCGGGACCGGCCCCGCGGCCCGGCGCTTCTCCGGGTTGCCTCGGCCCCGGTCTTCTGGCATGTTCCGCGCGCTTTTCGTCGGGGGACGAGACTTCACAAACGAATAACCGAAGGGTTCGAACGATGAATGCCTATGTGGTCGTCGTCGCCGGTGGCGTGCTGGCGCTGCTCTATGGCTGGTGGACGAGCCGCCAAGTGCTCGCCGCCGATGCCGGCACGGCGCGGATGCAGGAGATCTCCGCCGCCGTGCAGGTGGGTGCCAAGGCCTATCTCAACCGTCAATACCGCACCATCGCCATCGTCGGGATCATCATCTTCCTGATCCTGCTGGCCTGCCTGGGCTGGCGCAGCGCCGTGGGCTTCCTGGTGGGCTCGGTGCTGTCGGGCGCTGCCGGCTATATCGGCATGAACGTCTCGGTGCGCGCCAATGTGCGCACGGCGCAGGCGTCGCGCCAGGGCCTGGCCGCGGGCCTCGCCGTCGCCTTCAAGGCGGGCGCGGTCACCGGCATGCTGGTGGTCGGATTGGGCCTGCTCGGCGTCTCCCTCTACTACTTCTTCCTGCGCTGGTCGCTGCCGGCGGGCGACACCCGCGGCATCCTCGAAGCGCTGGTGGCGCTCTCCTTCGGCGCCTCGCTGATCTCGATCTTCGCGCGGCTGGGCGGCGGCATCTTCACCAAGGGCGCCGATGTCGGCGCCGACCTCGTCGGCAAGGTCGAGGCCGGCATCCCCGAGGACGACCCGCGCAACCCCGCCGTCATCGCCGACAATGTCGGCGACAATGTCGGCGATTGCGCCGGCATGGCGGCCGATCTGTTCGAGACCTATGCCGTCACCATCGTCGCCACCATGCTGCTCGCCAACATCTTCTTCGACGAGCCGATGCGCTCGACGATGATGCTGCTGCCGCTGGTCATCGGCTCCGTGTGCATCCTCGCCTCGGTGATCGGCACTTACTTCGTGCGCCTCGGCGCCGGCGGCGGGATCATGGCCGCGCTCTATAAGGGGCTGATCGTCTCGGGCGTGCTCTCGGCGGCGCTTATCGCCGGCGTCTTCTACCACCTCGTCGGATTCGACACGGTGGTGACGATGAAGGGCGGCGTCGCCAGCACGACCGGGGCGGGCCTTTTCGGCTGCTCCATCGTAGGCCTGCTGGTCACGGGCCTGCTGGTCTGGATCACGGAATACTACACCTCGACCGAGTACCGCCCGGTGCGCAGCGTGGCGCAAGCCTCGATCACCGGCCACGGCACCAACGTCATCCAGGGCCTGGCGGTGTCGATGGAATCGACCGCGCTGCCGGTGCTGGTCATCTGCGCCGGCATCATCGCGGCCTATCTCATCGCGGGATTGTTCGGCATCGCCGTGGCGGCGACCACGATGCTGGCGCTGGCCGGCATGATCGTGGCGCTCGACGCCTATGGCCCCGTCACCGACAATGCCGGCGGCATCGCCGAGATGGCGGATCTGCCGAAGGATGTGCGCAAGACCACCGACGCGCTCGACGCCGTCGGCAACACCACCAAGGCGGTGACCAAGGGCTATGCCATCGGCTCGGCCGGCCTCGCCTCGCTGGTGCTGTTCGCCGCCTACACCAACGACCTCACCTACTATTTCCCGAACGTGCCGGTCAGCTTCGTGCTGCAGAGCCCCTACGTCGTCGTCGGGCTGCTGATCGGCGGCCTGCTGCCCTATCTCTTCGCCGCCATGGGCATGACCGCGGTCGGCCGCGCCGCCGGCTCGGTGGTGATCGAGGTCCGCCGCCAGTTCAAGGAGATCAAGGGCATCATGGAGGGCACGGCGAAGCCCGATTACAGCCGCGCCGTCGACCTGCTGACGCGGGCGGCGATCAAGGAGATGATCGTGCCCTCGCTGCTGCCGGTGCTGGCGCCGGTGGTGCTCTATTTCGTCATCGACGCCATCGGCGGCCAAGGGGCAGCGTTCAGCGCGCTGGGCGCGATGCTGCTCGGCACCATCGTCACCGGGCTCTTCGTCGCGATCTCGATGACCTCGGGCGGCGGCGCCTGGGACAATGCCAAGAAGTACATCGAGGAAGGCCATCACGGCGGCAAGGGTTCGGACGCGCACAAGGCGGCGGTAACCGGCGACACCGTCGGCGATCCCTACAAGGACACCGCCGGCCCGGCGGTCAATCCGATGATCAAGATCACCAACATCGTGGCGATCCTGCTGTTGGCGATCCTCGCGGCGCTGCATTGAGCGCAAAGGCAGGCGACCTCCGGGGTCGCCTGCCGCCGCGCCTCAGTGTCCCATGCCGCCGCCGGTGGTGGCGCCGGTGGGTGAATTGCCGCTGAACCGGCCGAAATTGCCGACGAGCTGCTCCCAGAAGGTGAATTCGCGGCCCGGCGCCGGGGTGGCGTTGGGGTTGGGCGCCACGGCCACGCGGTCGTCCATGCCGCGGCGACGGATGTCGCGCACCATCCCGTCCTTGTCGAAATCGATGGCGACGACCTCCTGATCGACGAGCTCGGGCTTGAAGAACGCCACGGCCTTGGTCTTCTGGCTGATGTAGTACCAGGTGTTGGCGTCGAATTCGGCGACGCTCGACGGCGAGCCGAGAATGCGCGTCACCGTCGCCTTGTCGGTGACGCCGGGCTTGATCTGGCTCAGCAGCTCAGGGGTGGGCAAATTGCCGCGGGGATCGACCGGCACGCTGCAGCCGGCGAGGCCGAGCGCCAGGATTGCAGCGGCAAGGAGACGGTTTCGATGCGTCATGGCTCCGGCGGGTTTGGGGCGGTGCGCGGCCGGCCCGATTGACAAGCCGGCACAGGACACCTATTTCGCCGCAAACCTGCACCCCCGGAGCCGCGCCTGTCAACCGCTCCGGCGCCGGCCGCGAGCGCGGGAGAGGATCGACATGCTGGCATCGCTGTTCCGGCCAAATCCGCGGCGCGCCGCGGTCCATGGCGCCTATGGGCGCATCGTCGCGCGCGCGCGCGAGCCGCTTTTCTATACCGGCTGGGGCGTGCCGGACACGCTCGACGGGCGCTTCGAGCTGCTGGCGCTGCATGCTTTTCTCGTGCTCAACCGGCTGAAGCGCGAGCATGCGGCGACGGCGGACTTCGCCCAGGCGCTGTTCGACGCCATGTTCGCCGATCTCGACCGCGCGTTGCGCGAGATGGGGGTGGGCGATCTCGGCGTCGGCCGCCGGGTCAAGGAGATGGCGACCGGCTTCTATGGCCGCATCGCCGCCTATGAGAAGGGGCTGGCGGACCCGGCCGCGCTCGCCGCAGCGCTGCGGCGCAATCTCTATGGCACCACGGCGCCGAGCGAGATGCTGCTGGCGCAGGCGGCGGCCTATGTGATGCGGCAGGCGGCGGCGCTCGAGGCGCAGCCGGCATCGGCGCTGGTGGCGGGCGAGATCGGTTTCGCCGCGCTGGAGGAGGAGGGATGATGGAGTTCTCCCGGCCCGTGACGCTCGATCGGCCGGCCTCCGGCGAGACGGTGTTCGAAATCGCCGCCGAGTCCGGCGAGCGCGCGGCGCTGGCCGAGCGCTTCGCGCTCCCGGCGCTGGAGCGGCTCGAGGCGCGGGTCAGGCTGGCGCGGCTGGGAGGCGGGCTGGTGCGGCTCAGCGCGGAGCTCTCGGCCGATGTGGTGCAGGAATGCGTCGTCAGCCTGGAGAAGCTGCCGAGCCGGGTGACGGAGGGTTTCACCCTGCTTTATGGCGAAGGGCAGGATGCGGAGCGCGAGGTGGTGCTGAGCGGGACGACCGAGCTGGTCGAGCCGGTCGAGGACGGGATCATCGATATCGGCGAGGCGGTGGCGCAGCAGCTCTCGCTGGTGCTCGACCCGTTTCCGCGCGCCCCTGGCCTGTCGGGGCCGGAAGACGCGCCGGCGCCGGCGGCGGCCTCGCCTTTCGCGGCGCTGGCGCGTTGGAAGGAAAAGGATTAGCGGATGTTAAGGAATGGCAATAAGGTTGCCAGTCAGCGGGTTTTTGGGTACTTACTCGCGGCTTCCGCCCCACCGGGCTTTTGCGGGTAGATTCCTATGGCAGTTCCGAAGAAGAAGACCTCGAAGTCGCGTCGCAACATGCGCCGCGCCCACCACGCCTTGACGGTGCCGAGCTATGTCGAATGCTCGAATTGCGGCGAGATGAAGCGCCCGCACCATGTCTGCGGCGCCTGCGGCCATTACGACGGCCGCGAGGTGGTGGCGACCGCGGCCGAGACGGCGTGAGCCGTCCGGGCCGGACGCGGCGCCGTTGAGCGGCACGGTTACCATCGCGCTCGACGCCATGGGGGGCGACCGCGCTCCCGATATGGTGGTGAAGGGGGCGAGCATCGCGCTGCAGCGCTTTCCGCAGGCGCAGTTCCAGTTCTTCGGCGCCGAGGATCGCATCAAGCCGTTGCTCGCCAAGCTGCCGCGGCTCGGCGCGCGCGCCACCATTCATCACACCGATGAGAGCATCTCCGGCGACGCCAAGCCGTCGGTGGCGCTGCGCACCGGGCGGCGGTCGAGCATGCGGCTTGCCATCGATGCCGTGGCGGAGGGCGAGGCTGATTGCGTCGTCTCGGCCGGCAATACCGGCGCGCTGATGGCGATGGCGAAATTCGCGCTGAAGACGCTGCCCGGCATCGACCGGCCGGCGATGGCCTCGTTCTTCCCGACGCAGCGCGGCGAGAGCGTGATGCTCGATCTCGGCGCCAATGTCGAGTGCGATGCCGACAACCTCGTGCAATTCGCGCTGATGGGCGACGTCTTCGCCCGCACCGTGCTGGGATTGCTGCAACCGACCGTCGGCATCCTCAACATCGGCTCGGAGGATCTCAAGGGGCACGACGAGGTGCGGGCGGCGGCGGCGCGGCTGCGCGGCCCTGACGCGCCGCTGCGCTTTCACGGCTTCATCGAGGGCGACGACATCGCCGCCGGCACCGTCGACGTGGTGGTGACCGACGGCTTCACCGGCAACATCGCGGTGAAGACGGCGGAGGGCACGGCGCGAATGTATTCGGAATTCCTGCGCGCGGCCTTCAGGCATTCGCTGACCACGCGCATCGGCTACCTCTTTGCCGCCGCCTCGCTCAAGAAGCTGCGCGAGCGGCTCGATCCCAGGCGCTACAACGGCGCCGTCTTTCTGGGTCTGCAGGGCATCGCGGTGAAGAGCCATGGCGGCTCCGACGCGCTCGGCTTCGCCAACGCCATCGGCGTTGCGGTCGACATGCGCGTCAACCGCTTCCTGGACAAGATCCGCAGCGGCGTGGCAAGCCTGGCGGCACTGCAGACGCCGGCTCTCTGAGAGAGATGAGCTTCCGGTCCCACGTTGTCGGTTGCGGCGGCTATCTGCCGGAGCGCATCGTCACCAATGCCGAGCTGGCGGCGCGGCTCGAGACCTCGGACGCGTGGATCGTGCAGCGCACCGGCATCCGCCAGCGTCATATCGCGGCGCCCGGCGAGCTCACGTCGGATCTGGCGTTCCACGCGGCGACGCGCGCGCTCGACCAGGCCGGCCTCACCGGCGCCGAGATCGACCTCATCGTGCTGGCGACGGCGACCCCCGACAGCACCTTCCCGGCGACCGCCACCAAGGTGCAGGCCCGGCTCGGCATGACCCGTGGCTGCGCCTTCGACGTCCAGGCGGTGTGCTCGGGCTTCATCTATGCGCTCGCCACCGCGGACAATTTCATCCGCAGCGGCCAGGCGCGGCGCGCGCTGGTGATCGGCGCCGAGACCTTCTCGCGCATCCTCGACTGGGAGGACCGGGCGACCTGCGTGCTGTTCGGCGACGGCGCCGGCGCGGTGGTGCTGGCGGCGCATCGCGACGAGGGCGGCGGGGTGCAGGAGCGCGGCGTGCTCTCGACCCATCTCCATTCCGACGGCGCGCATTACAACATCCTCTATGTCGATGGCGGCCCGTCTTCCACCGGCACCACCGGCGTCCTGCGCATGCAAGGCAAGGAGGTGTTCCGCCACGCGGTGCACCGCCTCGCGGAGGTGGTCGACGAGGCGCTCGCCGCCAACCGGCTCACCGCCAGGGATCTCGACTGGCTGGTGCCGCATCAGGCCAACCGCCGCATCATCGACAGCATGGGCAAGAAGCTCGGCCTGCCGCCGGAAAAGGTGGTGATCACCATCGATCGCCACGCCAATACCTCCGCCGCCTCGGTGCCGCTGGCACTGGCCGAAGCGGCCGGCGACGGCCGCATCAAGCCCGGCCAGCTCGTGCTGATGGAGGCAATGGGCGGCGGCCTTACCTGGGGCGCGGCGCTCGCGCGCTGGTAGCCGCGCGCAAAGGTTAATGATCGCGAATCTATCCACAGGATAAGCTTCCTCGTTTAACCGTCTGTAATTGACGCATTTCCCACTCGGGTCTAACGTTCCCACGCAGGGAGGAAAATACCCATGGCGGGGCAGACGGTGACGCGCGCGCAGCTGAGCGAGGCCGTGTACCAGGAGGTC
The DNA here is from genome assembly GCA_963789275.1 of uncultured Alphaproteobacteria bacterium. Lineage (GTDB taxonomy): Bacteria > Pseudomonadota > Alphaproteobacteria > ATCC43930 > CGMCC-115725 > DAHUYF01. The sequence continues at coordinate 77,361 of CAWBKF010000017.1, read as the reverse complement.
GGCCTGTCGCGCAACGAATCGGCCGAGCTGGTGGAGACGGTGCTCAACGAGATTTCAACCGCCCTGTCGCGGGGGGAGATGGTCAAGATTTCCTCCTTTGGCAGCTTCGCCGTGCGGCGCAAGGGCAAGCGCATCGGCCGCAATCCCAAGACCGGGAAGGAAGTCCCGATCAACCCGCGCCGCGTGTTGGTCTTCCGGGCGTCGCATGTGCTCAAGGACCAGATCAACACGGCGCTGAGCAGGGACGGCGCCACCCTCGGCACGCGTCAGGCCTGATCATGCCCGAGCTCTTCGACGGACCACCCGTGGCGGGGACCGACCGCTCCCCGCGTCGGCACGCAAAATCGGCTGAAGCTTTCCGCACCATCAGCGAGGTGGCGCAGGAACTTGAAGTGCCGCAACATGTGCTGCGCTTCTGGGAATCGCGCTTTCCGCAAGTGAAGCCGCTGAAGCGCGCCGGCGGCAGGCGCTATTACCGCCCGGATGATGTCGTGCTGCTGCGCCGCATCCGGCAATGCCTCTACGATCAGGGCTACACCATCAAGGGCGTCCAGAAGCTGATGCGCGAAGGCGCATTGAAGGGCGAGGGCGCGCTGCCGCGTGCTCCCGCAGCGGCGCCCGCACCGGCGCCGCTGCGCAGCAAGGAGAGCAAGGAGGCGAGCCCGCGTGCCACATTGCTCGAGCTGAAGCGCGAATTGCAGGAGCTCCGCGATCTCCTGAAGAACTGTCAGCGGTAGCAGCACACCTGCAGGCGAGGCGTTGCGGAGGCGCAGGCCAGTTACTATAGTCCCGCCCACGGTCGGGCATTAGCGCAGCCTGGTAGCGCACCAGCATGGGGTGCTGGGGGTCGTCAGTTCGAATCTGACATGCCCGACCAAATTCTCGAACGCCGAATTCGTTGAATTCTGGAGCTTAGCTCGGAGCTTTGGCGATCAGGATGATGCAGGACGGTGCCGCGTTCCGGCAGCGCCGCAGCTGACTTCCTTGCCGACGGCAAACGTGCGGCGTCGCCGAGCGCGGCTGTGCGAGACGGATGCGGCGACGGGCCCGGCTTCCGCCTCAGGCGATCGGCTTCACCAGCACCGGCCTCGGCTCGGGGACCGGCGCCAGGCGTACCGTCCGCGTCCGCGCGACGGCGGCGCGGCCCGGCGCGGTGAGCTTGCAGACGAGCCAGTCCGGCTTGAGCGGGTTGGCGAACCAGGGTTGCGCCCAGCCTTGCTGGATGCAGGCTTCGACGGTGCGGGGATCGATCTGCTGGCCAAAGCGGTCGAAGAGCGGCAGCTTGCCCCCGGGCTGGTCGAGGCCACGCTGCAGCCACGCGCGTTGCACCGGGCTCGGCACGGGCTTGCGGCTGACACGGAACCCGTTCATCGCGGGCCTCCCTCCCTCGACTTCGCTGCTGGTCGATGGTAAGCGGGGAGCGCGCCGAGGCCAAGCGCTAAGACTCGGGAGGCGGCTCGTGGATGTGATGTTCGTCTATGTCACCGCCGGCGACGCCGCCGAGGCAGACCGCATCGGCCGCGCTGTGGTCGAGGCGCGGCTGGCGGCCTGCGCCAATATCATCGCCGGCATGCACTCGATCTATTGGTGGCAGGGGCGGGTGGCCGAGGCGGAAGAGGCGGTGCTGATCCTGAAGACCACCGATGACCGGCTCGAGGCGCTGACGGAACGGGTCAGGGAACTCCATTCCTATGACTGCCCCTGTATCGAGGCGCTGCCGGTGGTCGCCGGACATCAGGCCTTCCTCGATTGGGTGGCGCAGGAGACGCATGGGAGCCCTGTGGCGGAAAGCGACGGATTGTCGGATGGCGGCTGACATGGCAGGTTCAGCGCGCTCCTTTCGCCGGAGAACCGAATGACCAAAAGCTCGGCCCGTCTCGCCCTCGCCTTCGCCAATGCCGGGCATGTGGCGACGCATCTCCTGATGCTGCTCTATCCGACGGTGGTGCTGGCGCTGGAGAAGCGCTTCGCCCTCAGCTATGGCGAGCTGATGCTGCTGTCGCTGCCGGGCACCGTGCTCTATGGCGCCGGCGCCTTGCCCGCGGGTATCCTTGGCGACCGCTGGAGCGCCGAGCGGATGATGGTGCTGTTCTATGTCGGCAGCGGGCTTGCGGCGATCGCCACCGGGCTTGCCAACGGACCGCTCGGCATCGGCATCGGCCTCGGGCTCATCGGGCTCTTCGGCTCGATCTATCATCCCGTCGGCATCGCCTGGCTGGTGCGCAACGCCGAAAACCGCGGCCGCATCCTCGGCTGGAACGGCATTTTCGGCAGCATCGGCGTCGGCATCGCGCCAGCGACGGCGGGCGCGCTGACGCAATGGATCGACTGGCGCGCCGCCTTCATCGTGCCCGGCGCGGTGACGCTGGCGCTCGGGCTGGCGCTCGCGGTGCTGGTGCGGCGCGGGACGGTGGTGGCGGCAAGGACCGACCTCAAGCCGCAGCCCGAGCCGGCGCGCGGCGACGTCATGCGCGCCTTCTTCGCGCTCTCGGTCACCATGCTGGCGGCCGGCATCATCTATCAGTCGATGACCGTGGCGCTGCCCAAGCTGTTCGAGCAGCGGCTCACCGACCTGACCCAAGGCGGCACGCTTGGCGCCGGCGGCTTTGCCAGCCTGGTCTTCGCCGAGGGCATGTTCATCCCGCTGATCGGCGGCTGGCTGGCCGATCGCTACTCTTTGAAGTGGGTTTATGTCGCGAGCTGGCTGCTGGCGGTGCCGGCGCTGCTGCTGTCGCTGCATCTCTTCGAGCTGCCGCTCTTCGCTATGACCACGGTGGTGTTCTCGCTGATGTCGCTGTCGACGCCGGCGGAGAACGCGCTGCTGGTGCGCTACACGCCGGGCCGCTGGCGCGCCACCGCCTTCGGCGCCAAATTCATGCTGTCCCTCGGGGTGAGCGCGTTGGGCCTGCCGCTGGTCGCCTTCATTTATGACCGCACCGGCGATTTCGCCTGGCTCTTCCTGGTGCTCGGCGCGCTTGCCGCCACCATCGTCGCTGCCGGCGTATTCCTGCCGCGGGACGGCGAGCGCGTGCCAGCGGCCGCCGCGGCGGCGCCTGCCGAATGAGCTTCGTCATCGACCGCCTCGACCATCTCGTGCTGACGGTCAGCGACCTCGAGGCGAGCTTGCGTTTCTACGAGCGCGTGCTCGGTGCGCGCATCGTGCCGCCGCCGCAAGGGCGCGGCCCCACCGCGGTGACGTTCGGCCGGCAGAAGATCAACCTCCATGTCGCCGGCAAGGAGTTCGAGCCGAAGGCGACGCACCCGACTGTCGGCGGCGGCGATTTCTGCCTCATCACCGAGGCGCCGATCGACGCGGTGCTGGCCCATCTTGGGGAATGCGGCGTGGCGGTGGAGCTGGGGCCCGTGCCGCGCCACGGGGCGCTCGGGCCGATGACGTCAGTCTATTTCAGGGATCCCGACGGGAACCTGGTCGAGGTGGCGCGGTACGGCTGATGCAGCGGAAATAAGCGCCTACCGTAGCTCCGGAAAGTCCTCTTCCCAGAATTCGAGCGGTGATCGCCGGTCCTCGGCGCGCTGCGCCGCCTCGCCGCGGCGCAGCTCGACGCGGCGGATCTTGCCGGAGATGGTCTTGGGCAGCGGCGCGAATTCGAGGCGCCGCACGCGCTTGAACGGCGAGAGGTTGTCGCGCAGGTGGCGGAAGATCGACAGCGCGGTGTCGCGGGTGGGCGCGTGTCCCGGCGCCAGCGCGATGAACGCTTTGGGCACGGCAAGGCGCAACGGGTCGGGCGAGGGGACGATGGCGGCCTCGGCGACGGCGGCATGCTCGATCAGCGCGCTTTCGAGCTCGAACGGGCTGATGCGGTAGTCGGAGGCTTTGAACACATCGTCGGCGCGGCCGACATAGGTGAGATAGCCCTCCGCGTCGCGCATCGCGACATCGCCGGTGCGGTAGACCGGCCCGGCGATGGGCGCGATCGTGCCGTCGTCATTCTGATAGCCCTGCATCAGCCCGGTGGGGCGGGGATCGAGCAGCAGGCAGATCTCGCCCTCGCTCTGCTCCGCATCCTGGGCGTCGAGGAGCGCCACGCGATAGCCCGGCAGCGGCCGTCCCATGGCCCCCGGCTTCACGGGCTGGCCAGGCGAGTTGCCGACCTGCGCCGTGGTCTCGGTCTGGCCGTAGCCGTCGCGGATGGTGAGGCCCCAGGCGGATCGAACGCGCTCGATGACTTCGGGATTGAGCGGCTCGCCGGCGCCGATGAGTTGCTTGAAGCGCATCTTCCAGGCGCCGAGATCCTCCTGGATCAGCATGCGCCAAACGGTGGGCGGCGCGCAGAAGGTGGTGACGCCGCAGCGCTCGATGGCGTCGAGCAGCGCCTTGGCGTCGAAGCGCGGCTGGTTGACCATGAACACCGTGGCGCCGGCATTCCACGGCGCGAAGAAGCAGCTCCAGGCGTGCTTCGCCCAGCCCGGCGACGAGATGTTGAGATGAATGTCGCCGGGCTCGAGGCCGAGCCAGTACATGGTCGAGAGATGGCCGACGGGATAGCTCTGATGGCTGTGCAGCACGAGCTTGGGCTTGGCCGTAGTGCCCGAGGTGAAATAGAGCAGCAGCGGGTCGCTGGCCTTGGTCTCGCCCTCGGCGGCGAAAGCGGTGGGCGCGTCATAGGCATCCTCGTAGCGCCGCCAACCCGGCGCGGCGCCACCGACCGCGAGGCGCGTGTAATCGCCGGGAAGCTCGGCGAATTTCGCGGCATTGTCGGCGCCGGTGACGACGTGGCGGATGCGGCCGCGGGCGAAGCGGTCGGCGAGATCGTTGCGGGTGAGCAGCGTCGTCGCCGGCACGATGATCGCGCCGAGTTTCATCGCCGCCAGCATGCATTCCCAGAGCGGCACGACATTGCCGAGCATCAGCAGGATGCGGTCGCCGCGGCGGATGCCGAGCGCGCGCAGGTGATTGGCGACGCGGTCGCTGCGCTCTTTAAGCGCGGCGAAGGTGAGCGTCTGCTCGGCGCCGCCCTCATTGACGAGCCACAGCGCCGGCCGGTCATTGCCCGCCGCCAGCGCGTCGAAATGATCGAGCGCCCAGTTGAAGCGGTCGAGGCGCGGCCAGCGGAAGCCGGCATAGGCGGCAGCGTAATCCTCGCGGTGGCGCAGCAGGAAGTCGCGCGCCTCCAGGAACGCGGCGGCGGATTGAGGCATGTCCAGCTCCTCCCCTCTTCTTATGTGTGCATCGCCTTGGCCAGTGCCTGGTCGAGATCGGCGATGATGTCGGCGACGCTCTCGATGCCGATGGAGAGCCGCACCACATCCGGACCGGCGCCGGCGGCGACCTGCTGCTCGGTGGTGAGCTGGCGGTGGGTGGTCGAGGCGGGGTGGATGATCAGCGAGCGGGTGTCGCCGACATTGGCGAGATGCGAGAACAGCTCGACCGCCTCGACCAGCGCCACCCCGGCGGCGTAGCCGCCCTTGACGCCGAAGGTGAAGACCGAGCCCGCGCCTTGGGCCAGGTATTTGCGCGCCAGCGTGTGGTACTTGCTCTGCGGCAAGCCGGCATAGGCGACCCAGGAAACGGCCGGATGGGATGCCAGATGCTCGGCCACCACCTGCGCATTCAGCACGTGCCGCTCCATGCGCAGCGGCAGGGTCTCGATGCCGGTGATGGTGAGGAAGGCGTTGAGCGGCGCCATCGTGGCGCCGAGATCGCGCAAGCCCACCGCATGCCCGTGCACGGTCAGCGCGAGATCGCCGAAGGTCTCGTAGAAGCGCAACCCATGGTAGGCGGGCTCCGGCTCGGTCAGCGCCTTGAATTTGTCGTTCTGCGACCAGTCGAAGCGGCCGCTGTCGACGACGATGCCGCCCATGGCGTTGCCGTGGCCGGAGAGGAACTTGGTGGTGGAATGGACGACGAGGTCGGCGCCCCAGCGCATCGGCCGGCAGAGATAGGGTGACGCCATGGTGTTGTCGACGATGAAGAGCAGCCCCGCCTCATGGGCGATGGCGGCGATGGCCTCGAGATCGACGATGACGCCGGCCGGGTTCGACAGGCTCTCGACGAAGATCGCCTTGCAGCGGGGCGTGATCGCGCGGCGGAAATTCTCGGGATCATCGGCGTCGACGAACACGCAGTCCCAGCCGAATTTCTTGAAGCTGCGGCCGAACTGGGTGATCGAGCCGCCATAGAGCTTGCTCGAGGCGAGGAACTGGTCGCCGGGCTCCATGAAGGAGAAGAAGGCGAGCATCTGCGCCGCATGGCCGGATGCCACGGCGACGGCGCCGCGGCCGCCCTCGAGCGTGGCGACGCGCTCCTCCAGCACCGAGACGGTGGGGTTGGTGAGGCGGGAATAGATGTAGCCATAGGTCTGCAGGTTGAACAGCGAGGCGGCGTGGTCGACATCGTCGAAGACATAGGCGGTGGTCTGGTAGATCGGCGTGCTGCGCGCGCCGGTGGCGGGATCGGGCGAGGCCCCGGCATGGATGGCCAGCGTCTCGAAACCGGGGGTCCGCGGCGTCTCGGCCATGTCAGAGCTTCCTGCGCTTGCTGGAGATTATCCCGGTATTGACGCCGCTCCAGGCGAGCTCGCCATGGAGCCGGGAATATTCGATCTTGGGACAGCGGTTCATCACTACCGCGAGGCCCGCCGCCTCGGCCTTGGCCGCGGCCGCGTCGTCGCGCACCCCTAACTGCATCCACACCACCTTGGCGCCCTTGGCGATGGCCTGGTCGACGATCCCCGGCACGGCATCGGCGCGGCGGAAGATGTCGACCATGTCGATCGGCTCGGGCACCGCGGCGAGATCGCTGTAGACCGTCTCGCCGAGGATTTCGCCGCCCTTCGCCTGCGGATTGACCGGGATGACGCGGTAGCCTTTGTCCTGGAGGTATTTCATCGCGAAATAGGACGGCCGGTTCCAATGCTCGCTGGCGCCGACCATGGCGATGGTGCGCACGCGCTTCAGGATGCCGCGCAGATAATCGTCGCTATAGGCGTCGTGGTCCATGCCCGGTTCAGTCCTGCGGCCAGTTCGGCGGGCGCTTCTCGAGGAAGGCATCGACCCCTTCCTCGGTGTCGCGCGCCGCCATGTTCTTCGCCATGACCTCCGTGGTGTAGGCGTAGGCGGCCTCGAGTCCAAGCTCGGCCTGGCGGTAGAACGCCTCCTTGCCGATGGTCACGGCAAGCGTGAGCTTGGCCGCGATCTGGTGTGCCAGCGCCGTCAACTTCGGCGTCGAGTTGGTCGGGCGGCACGACGCGGTTGACCAGGCCGATCGCCTTGGCGTGCTCGGCCTCGACGAGGTCGCCGGTCATCAGCATCTCCATCGCCGCCTTGCGCCCGACAGCGCGCGTCAGCGCCACCATCGGCGTCGAGCAGAAGAGCCCGAGATTGACGCCGTTGACGGCAAAGCGCGCGGCACTCGATGCCACCACCAGGTCGCAGCTGGCGACGAGCTGGCAGCCGGCCGCGGCGGCGATGCCGTGGACGCGGGCGATCACCGGCTGCGGCAGCTTGGTGAGGGCGATCATCAGCCGCGAGGAATGGGCGAAGACCGCCTCATAGGCCTGGCGGCCGGGATTGGCGCGCATCTCGCGCAGATCGTGCCCGGCGCAGAAGCCGGGGCCGCTGCCGGCGATCACCACCACCTTGGTCTTGCGGTCGCGGGCAAGGGCATCGATCTCACCCTGCAGCGCCGTCAGCATTGCCGAGGACAGCGCGTTGCGCTGCGCCGGGCGGTTGAGCGTCAGCCAGGCGATCCCGTCCTCGTCACGGCGCAGCAGCACCGGCTCGTTAGCGTTCATGGCGATCTCCTTTCGCTCCGGCTTGCGGCGCCGCGCCCGCATTGAAGCACCCCGTGCCCGGGGTTCAACGGCAAAGTTGCGGCTTGCGTGATGTTATAAAGTAACATTATGCTTCCGGCCATAGAGGGGTGCATGCGCGCAGAACGCGGCGTGAGACGAGCGGTGACGCGGCCGGGGCGGCGATGGGGCTCCTGGTTCGCCATGGCGACGCTGCTGCTGCAGCTCGTCGTCGCTGCCGGCCATTTCCATCCCGAGGATCTGGGCTTCCTCGCCGGCCATCGCGCCGAGACGTCGGTCACCGCCGGAATGGGCGGGGCGGGCGGCACCGGCAACGAACAGCCATGCGCGCCCGCGCATGACGACTGCTCCCTGTGCTTCAGCCTCTATGTCGCGGGCAGCGCAGCGCTGCCGAACATCCCGTCACCGATCATGCCGATCGAGGCGATGGCCGCGGCGCCGCTGCCGCTCGGCGGCGCTGCAGCTCGTTTCGGCGCCCTATCTTCTCTTCCGCACCCGCGCTCCCCCCCTGGCCTGAGATCGACCGCCGATTCAGCCTTGTCGTCCTGCGCGCACGCAGGACGCGATTGTCGATCCCTGGGGACGGAGATTTTTTTATGGAGCGCCGCAGCGCCGCTGCCCGAGCCGCCTACGTTTTCCACCGTCGTTTTCTTGTCGCCATGGCCGCCACCGTCGGGGTTGCCGCCCTGACCGCCGGCGCTGCGCTCGCCGCGCCGGCCGCCGGCACGGTCGAAGGTATCGCCCGCGCCGCCGGCGGGCAGGCGTTGGCGGGGGTGCAGCTCAAGCTGCTGGCGCCCGACGGCCGCGTCGTCGGCACCGCGGCGAGCGACAACAGCGGCACCTACCGCTTTACCGGCGTGGCGCCGGGCCGCTATTCCGTGAACGCCGAGCAAGCCCGGATTCGCGGCGGCGAGCGCCGCGGTCACGGTCGCCGCCGAGAGCGGCGCCACCGCCGATCTCCACCTTGCCGCCGTCGCGCCCGCCGCGGCTGCGCCAGCGGCTGCCGCTGCGCCGGTCGAGGAGATCACGGTCACCGCGCAGCGCCTGGAGCAGGCGCGCCTCGGCATCGAGCCGCAGCTCGGCGCCTCCACCTATTCGCTGTCGCGCCAGTCGATCGAGAACCAGCCCGGCGGCGTCGACAACCCGCTCAACCAGGTGCTGCTGCAGGCGCCGGGCGTCGACCAGGACAACCTCGCCAACGGCGCCATTCATATCCGCAACGAGCATCTCGGCGTGCAGTACCGCATCGACGGCATCATCCTGCCGGAAGGGGTGAGCTTCTTCGGCCAGGGGCTGAGCCCGCGCTTTGCAAATTCGATGGAGCTCATCACCGGCGCCTTGCCCGCGGAATATGGCCTGCGCACCACCGGCATCGTCGACATCCAGTCGAAGAGCGGGCTGTTCACCCAGGGCGGCACCGTCGACATGTATGGCGGCAGCTACGGCACAGTGCATCCGAGCCTGGACTATGGCGCCTCGGCCGATGGCTACAATTTCTACGTTTCCGGCGATTTCCTGCAAAACGATCACGGCATCGACGCCGTGACGTCGAAATACAACGCCATCCACGACGACACCGACCAGATCCACGCCTTCGCCTATCTCGACAAGATCATCGACCCCTCGAGCAAGGTGCGCGCGATCGCCGGCGACTTCGACGGCCAGTTCCAGATCCCGAACAATCCGGGCCAGCCGACCACCGTCACGACGACGAACGGCACGATCAGCGGCACCGCCGCTCTCGGGCTTCAACTCCGCAATATCGACGAGCGCCAGACCGAGACCAGTCAGTTCGCTGGTGCTCTCCTATCTGCGCTCCGAGCAGGATCTTAATTATCAGGTCTCCGCCTTCACCAAATACAGCACGGCGCATTTCCATCCCGATGCGCTCGGCGATATCGCCTTCAATGGCATCGCACAAGACACGGAGCGCACCAGCTTCGCCAACGGCGTGCAGGCGGATGGCAGCTACAAGCTCTCGGCCACGCACACGCTGCGCGCCGGCCTGCTGCTGACTGGCGAGAAGGTCCAGGCCGACACCAATTCCTCCGTTCTGCCGGTGGTCGATCCCGCGACCGGTCGCCCTCAGCCCGACGCCGGATCAGCATCGTCGACAATACGGAAAAGACCGGCTGGACATACAGTGCCTACCTTCAGGACGAATGGAAAGTGACGCCGACCGTGACGCTCAATTACGGCGGCTCGGTTCGACGAGGTCAATACCTATGTCATGGGCAACCAGCTCAGCCCGCGCATCAACGCCGTCTGGCAGGCGACGCCCTCGACCGCCGTCCATGCCGGCTATGCCAACTATTTCAGCCCGCCCTCCTTCGAGCTGGTGTCGACGGAGACGACCTCGCACTTCGTCAACACCTCGGCGTTTCCGCCGGGATCGGTGACGGACGAATTCGCCGATCAAGCCCGAGCGCTCGCATTATTTCGATATCGGCCTCACCCAGGATCTGCTCCCGGGCTTCAAGGCCGGGGTCGACGCCTATTACAAATATGCCCACGACCTTATCGACGAAGGCCAGTTCGGCGCGCCGGTGCTGCTGACGCCGTTCAACTACCGCATGGGCATCAACAAGGGCGTCGAGCTGACCACCACCTACGATAACGGGCCGTTCTCCTATTATGGCAACCTCGCCATCGCCCAGCAGAAGGCAGAGCAGCTCATCTCCGCGCAATTCAATTTCACGGCCGCCGATCTCGCCAGCTGCCGCCGACACGCCGATCAACACCGACCACAGCGAGCTGTTGGTTGCCTCGGGCGGCGTGTCCTATCTCTGGCTCGGCACGCGCTACAGCGTCGACATTATCGCGGGTTCCGGCTTGCGCACGACGCGCAGCGACGGCCCCATCAATGGCGGCACCGTGCCGTCCTACGAGCAGATCAATCTCGGCATTTCGCACCGCTTCGAAAACGCGCCGGGCGGGCCGATCACGGTGCGCGCCGACATCATCAATCTCTTCGACGAGACCTATCTGCTGCGCAGCCAGACCGGGATCGGCGTCTTCGCCCCGGCCTATGGGCCCCGGCGCAGCGTCTTTGCCGGCATCACCAAGGAGTTCTGATGGCGGTGTCGTCCTATCAATCACCGGGCACAAGGCTGATCGGCATCGGCTTCGTCATCCTGCTGCATATCGCCGTGATCTATGCGCTGGTCACCGGGCTCGCGCATCGTGCGGTCGATATCATCCGTGCGCCGATCGAAACCGAGATCATCGCCGCGCAAAAGCCCGAGACGCCGCCGCCGCCGCCGCCACCGCCGCTGCAGCTCGCGCCGCCGCCGCCGGCCTTCGTGCCGCCGCCGGAGATCCAGATCGAGAAGCCGCCGCCACCGCCGCCTAAGAGCACGGCGATTACCGTGGTGACGCCGGTGAAGCCTATCGAGGCGCCGCCGCCCGTGGCGCGCGCGGCCCAGCCGGTGCAGGTGATGCCGAAGATCGATGCGAGCCACAGCCGGGAGCCCGACTATCCGCCGACCTCGCGCCGGCTGGGCGAGCAGGGCTCGGTCGTGCTCCAGGTGCTGGTCGATGTCGACGGCAAGGTCATCGGGTCGAAGCTGCTGCAGTCCAGCGGCTATGATCGCCTCGACCAGGCGGCGCTCGATGGGGTCAAGAGCAACTACCGCTTTCTGCCCGGCACCGTCGACGGCAAGCCGCAGCAGATGTGGTACACCTTCAAATTCAATTGGAAGCTCAGGTAAGCCTATGTCCTTCATGCACGCGATCGATCCGATCCTCGCCCGCAGACGCCGATTTCTCGCCGCCGGCCTCGCCGCGGCGTTGCTTGCCGCGACGCTCGCCCCAGGCGCGCTGGCGCAGACTGCGCCCTCCGCCCCGCCGCCAGCGGCTACCGCGCCCGAGCCCGCGCCGCCGGCCGCCGCGCCGAGCCCGCGCCGCCGGCCGCCGCGCCTGAGCCCGCCTCCCCGGCCGCTGCCGCGCCGGCGCCCGCGGACAACAGCGCCGCCGCCGCACCCGCGCCGGCCGCCGGTGCCGCGACGCAGGAGATCGTCGAGAATCCCTACGGGCTTTCGGCGCTGTGGGCTAATGGCGACTGGGTGGCGCGCGGCACGCTGATCGCGCTGGTCGTGATGTCGATGGGCACCTGGTACATCCTGATCACCAAGCTGATCGAGCAGACGGTGCTGCTGCGCCAGGCGAGCGAAGTCAATCGCGGCTTCTGGACCGCGGCGAGTGTGCGCGACGGCGCCAAGGCGCTGAGCCAGCGCAGCGCCTTCCGCCAGCTGGTCGAGGATGGGCTGCGCGCGACCGAGCATCACGAGGGCACGCTTACCGAGCAGATCGATCTGCACAGCTGGATCACCATGTCGCTGCAGCGCTCGGTGGACGCGGTCGGCAACCGCATGCAGGGGGGCCTCGCGTTCCTCGCCACGGTTGGCTCGACGGCGCCTTTCGTCGGCCTCTTCGGCACGGTGTGGGGTATCTACCACGCGCTGACGGCGATCGGCATCGCGGGGCAGGCGAGCATTGACAAGGTGGCGGGACCGGTGGGCGAGGCGCTGATCATGACGGCGATGGGTCTCGCCGTCGCGGTGCCGGCGGTGCTGGGATACAACTGGCTTGTCCGCCGCAACAAGCTCGCCCTCGACCGGGTGCGCAGCTTCGCAGCCGATCTGCATGCGCTGCTGATCGGCGGCGTGCGCGCGCCGGCGCGGCCGGCCGCGCGGAGCGCCTGAGCATGGCGATCGGGCTTGGCCCCGGCGGCGGCGATGACGATGACGCGCTGCTGTCGTCGATCAACACCACGCCGCTGGTCGATATTATGCTGGTGCTGCTGATCATTTTTCTCATCACCATTCCGGTGGTGACGCACAGCGTGCCGGTGGCGCTGCCCAACGAGAAGAACCAGCCGACCCAGACGCGGCCGCAGAACATCATCATCGCCATCGACAAGGAGGGCGGCCTGTTCTGGAACGACGCCAAGCTCGCGGATACCACGGCGCTGCTCGCCAAACTCGAGGCGCGCGCGACGGAGCAGCCGCAGCCCGAAGTGCATATCCGCGCCGACAAGGATGCGCGCTACGAGTTCGTCGGCCGCGTCGTCGTCGCCTGCCAGCGCGCCGGCATCGCCAAGGTGGCGTTCATCACGGAGCCGCAGCGCGACGCCCCGGTGACGCCATGACCGATCGGCGCGCGCTCCGACGGAGCCTTTCGCCATGGCGATGAATCTCGGCAAGCCCGGCGGCGAGGACGAGGTGATGATCGACATCAACACCACGCCGCTCATCGACGTGATGCTGGTGCTGCTGGTCATGCTGATCATCACCATTCCGGTGCAGACGCATGCGGTGAAGCTCGACATGCCGCAGGGCAATCCGCCGCCGGCGCTGGTACAGCCGGCGGTGGTCGATCTCGACATCGATTTCGACGGCACGATCTCGTGGAACGGCACGGTGCTGCCGGACCGCGCCACGCTCGAGCGCTATCTGCGCCAGGCGGCGCAGCAGGACCCGCAGCCCGAGATCCATCTCGCTCCCAACAAGCTGGTCAAGTACGCTTACGTCGCCATGGTGCTGGCCGAGAGCCAGCGCCTGGGCGTGGTCAAGATCGGGATCGTCGGCAACGAGCAGTTCATGGAATGATTGGTCGAGCGATGCGCCAAAGCCTGATCCTCCGCGCGCTGCTGCTGGCGGCGCTGCTCGCGCCGCTCGGCGCGCGACCGGACGCGCGCGCCGTCGCGGCGGAAGAGAAGCTGACCGCGCGCGAGCAGGTCGGCAAGCCCGTGCAGGCTGCGGAGCAGCTGCTGAAGCAGAAGCGCTACAAGGAAGCGCTGGCGAAGCTGCAGGAAGCCGACGCGGTGCCGGCCAAGACCTCCTATGAGACCTATGTCATCGAGGCGACGCGCGCGGTGGTCGCGCTTGAGACCGGCGACTATCCCGGCACGATCAAGGCGCTGGACGCGGTGCTGGCGACCGGCATCCTGCCGCCGGCCGAAGCGCTGAAGCGAGTGGAGACGCTGGTGCAGCTCTCCTACCAGGCCAAGAACTACGCCGGCGTCGTCGCCTATGGCGAGCGCTATTACAAGGAGGGCGGCAGCGGGGACGGACCGCGCCTCCTCATGGCGCAAGCCTATTACCTGCAGAACGACTTCGCCAACGCGGCGCGGACCAGCCGGGAGCTGGCGCAGCGGGATCAGCGCGCCGGGCGCAAGACCGGCGAGACGCTGCTGCAGCTGCTGGTGAGCAGCGAGTACAAGCAGAAGAACGACGCCGGATATCGCGACGCGCTGATGCGGCTGGTGGGGAGTTACCCGAAGAGGGAATACTGGCGCGACCTGCTGGCCTCGGTGCAGCGGCAGCCGGGTTTCGCCGACCGGCTGACGCTCGATCTCGACCGGCTGATGGCCGCCACCGATACGCTGGAGACGCAGGACCAGTATATGGAGGCGGCGCAGCTCGCCTTGCAGGCGGGGCTGCCCGGCGACGCCAAGGCGCTGCTCGACAAGGGCTACGCCGCGGGCGTGCTGGGCAAGGGCGCGGGCGCCGACCGCCAGCAGCGGCTTGCCGCCCTGGCGGCGAAGCAATCGGCCGAGGACGTCAAGACCCTGCCGCAGCTCGCGCATGAAGCGGACGCCGCCCGCGACGGCCTGCCCTGGGTCAAGCTGGGCGAGGCCGATGCCAGTTACGGCCGCTACGACGACGCCATCGCCGCCTATCAGAAGGGTCTGCAGAAGGGTGGCCTCAAGCATCCCGAAGACGCCCAGCTCCATCTCGGCGTGGCCTATCTCCAGGCGGGGCAGAAGGACAAGGCCCAGGCGAGCCTCGGCGCGGTCACCGGCGCCGACGGTGTGCGCGACCTGGCGCAGCTCTGGCTGCTCGCCGGCAGCACGCACGAGTGAGGCGCGGCCCCGGGCGATCGGATGAAGCTTTATCGCATCGGCGAGGCGCCCCCGGTATCCCGCTAGCTATGGGAACGCGATGAGCAGCCCCACCGTCACGCCCAGCGATTGGTCGTGTCCCCTGGCGAAGTTGTAGCCATAGCTCGGCTCCAGGTACCAACCATACTGTCGGCTCGGCCCTGGCCAGAACATGAAGTCGAGCGCGGCCTCGGCGCTTATCGAATTCCCGCGGCCGCTCGTATGCACCCATTCCGGGCCGACGCCAGCCATGAACTCCACCGTTTCCGACAAGCGAAACGGCTTCTTGAAGAGGAGGTCCGTATCCCATTCCGTTCGACCACCGCCGAAGAGAGGGGTGACGCCGAATTCGAGTTCCAGCCAGTTCTCGATCGGAGTGACCTCCGCCGCGACGGCGGGGCCGAAACTCGAGGTTCCATCTTTCAATCCCCGTTCACCCGCAGCCCCGATTTCAAAGATCGCGGCGTGGTCCTTGTCTTCGTCCTCCTGCGCGACAGCCGTGCCTGCGAACAACAGCAGTGCGATTGGAATCCCCATTATCGCTTCTATCGCCGCCCGCTCGCCCATCGCGACCTCTCTCTCTTTAATTGTAAATCGCACGCCCCTCATGGCGCAGCGTATCAGATGCGGCGGAGGTTTTCAGGGGACGCCCGGAGCGCTTGCGCCGCTTCCGGGGATCGGCGACGCTGCGTCCGATCAGGAGGCGAGGTGATGACGCGGATCACGGTGGCGGAGTTCGAGACGATCGTGCGCGAGAAGCTGCCGTTTCGCGCAGGTGCTCGCGCCGGAGGTGGTGGCCCTTGACCGCGAGCGCACCATCCTGCGCATGCCGTATAAGGGCGACTTCCTGCGGCCCGGCGGCACCATCGGCGGGCCGCTGCTGATGGCGCTCGCCGACATTGCGGTTTATGGCGCGGTGATGGCGGCAGCGGGGCCGCTCGAGCAGGCGGTGACCACCAGCCTCACCATCAATTTCCTGCGCCTGCCGCCGCCCGCCGACGTCATCGCCCATGCCCGGCTGGTCAAGCTCGGACGGCGGCTTGCGGTCGGCGTGGTCGAGCTGTTCTCGGCCGAGGGCAGCGCGATGGTGGCGCATGTCACCGCCACTTATTCCCTGCCGCCGCCCGCCGACGCAACTGCGGTATTATAATACCGCATTCGACAAAGGGCTGCCGGCCGCGGATTTCTGCGCTTGACGGATGACGGTTTCTCGGCATACTGCGCCGCTTGCAGAGGTCAAGGGCGTCATGAAAACCTATTCCGCCAAACCGACCGAGATCGACAAGAAGTGGCTGCTGATCGATGCCGAGGGGCTGGTGCTGGGCCGGCTCGCGGTGATCATCGCCGGCCGGCTGCGCGGCAAGCACAAGGCGAGCTACACGCCGCATATGGATGACGGCGACCATGTCGTCGTCGTCAATGCCGAGAAGGTGGTGCTCACGGGCAACAAGCGCGCCGACAGCGTGCTGCGCTGGTATACTGGGTTTCCCGGCGGCCTCAAGGAGCGCAGCAAGGGCTCGATCCTCGAGGGCAAGCATCCCGAGCGCGTGCTGCAGAAGGCGGTGGAGCGGATGGTGCCGCGTGGGCCGCTCGGCCGGCGCATCATGAGCCATCTCAAGATCTACAAGGGCCCGACCCATCCGCATGAGGCGCAGCAGCCGCAGCCGCTCGACGTGGCCGCGATGAACCGCAAGAACAAGAGGGCGTGACCATGGCCGATCTGCAGCAATCCCTGGGCGGCTTGCGCGAGGCGTTGCAAGGCGCCCAAGCCGGGCAGCCCGCCGCTTCGATCGAGGCGAAGCCCAAGCTCGACGCGCAAGGCCGCGCCTATGCCACCGGCAAGCGCAAGAACGCGGTGGCGCGCGTCTGGATCAAGCCCGGCAGCGGCAAGATCACGGTCAATGACCGCGACAGCCCCATCTATTTCGCCCGGCCGGTGCTGCGCATGCTGCTCAACCAGCCCTTCGTGGTCGCCAACCGCCTCGGCCAGTACGACGTCATCTGCACGGTGAACGGCGGCGGCCTTTCCGGCCAGGCGGGCGCGGTGCGCCACGGCATCAGCAAGGCGCTGACCTATTACGAGCCGGAGCTCAGGCCGGTGCTCAAGGCGCAGGGCTTCCTGACGCGCGACAGCCGCGTCGTCGAGCGCAAGAAATACGGCAAGGCCAAGGCCCGACGCAGCTTTCAGTTCTCGAAGCGCTGAGCTACGCGAAGGTTGGTTTCGCGAGGGCGCTTCGGTACCAGCCGAAGCGCCCTTTCTCTTGTCCCGGGATCCCCGGAGGTCGAGATGGCGGCAAAAGTATTCATCGACGGCGAAGCCGGCACCACCGGCTTGCAGATCCACCGGCGGCTCAGGGAGCGGCGCGACCTCGAATTGGTCTCGATCGAGCCGGCGCGGCGCAAGGACGAATTGGCGCGGCGCGAGCTCCTCAACAGCGCCGATCTCGTGATCCTCTGCCTTCCCGACGAGGCGGCGCGCCAGGCGGTGGGCCTCATCGACAGCAACTCGGTGCGGGTGATCGACGCCTCCACCGCGCATCGCACCGAGCCGGGCTGGGTCTATGGATTTCCGGAAATGGCGCCGGCGCAGCGCGCTGCCATTGCGGGCTCGCGCCGGGTGTCGAACCCCGGCTGCTATCCCACCGGCTTCATCGCCCTGGTGCGGCCGCTGGTGGAGGCGGGGCTGCTGCCGCGCGAATGGCCGGTCACAACCAACGCCATATCGGGCTATAGCGGCGGCGGCAGGAGCATGATCGCCGAGTTCGAGGACGACCACTCGCCCGGCTACACCAAGGTGCCCTATCGCCTCTATGGGCTGACGCTGGCGCACAAGCACGTCCCCGAGATGTACCGCCATACCGGGCTCGCCTCCGCCCCGCTCTTCGCCCCCGCGGTCGGCCGTTATGCCCAGGGCATGATCGTCGAGGTGCCGCTGCAGCTGCGGGCGCTGCCGACCCGGCCCAAGCTCAGGGACCTCCAGGCGGCGCTCGAGCAGGCTTATCGGGGCGAGCGCTTCGTCGAGGTCGCGTCGCCCGAGGCGGCCGCAGCGCTCAAAACCCTCGATCCCGAAGGCCTCAACGGCACCAACCGCATGCGGCTTTATGTTTTCGGATCGGATGAGCTGGGCCAGGCGCGTCTCGTCGCCTTGCTGGACAATCTCGGCAAGGGCGCGTCGGGCGCCGCGGTGCAGAACCTCAACCTGATGCTGGGATTGCCCGAAGCCAGCGGGCTGGAGGCGGTGCTCGCTTCCTGAGGTTTGTCGCGTTGGTGCAGCGATACCGGCGGCGCAGTCCAGCCATGTGCGGTACGGCTAGACCCCCGGACCCGTCCCATGGCACGCTTCCCACCATAGCGAGAGGCCGACAATTGGCCCGGACGGGAGGAACAGCCAGCGATGGGCGCAAACCCAGCGATAGCGAGCTATCTCGGCGGCGTCCGGGTGCTCGATCTCACGCAGTTCGAGGCGGGTCCGTCCTGCACCGAGGCGCTCGCCTGGCTCGGCGCCGAGGTGGTCAAGGTCGAGAACCCCCAGGGCGGCGACCCCGGCCGCTCCTCCTTCCGCGGCCGGCCGGGTCAGGACAGCTGGTACTTCCTGCTGTTCAACGCCAACAAGAAATCGGTGACGATCGATCTGAAATCACCCAAGGGGCTGGCGCTGGTCAAGGACATGGCGCGGCGTGCCGATGTCTTCGTCGAGAATTTCGCGCCGGGCGCGATGGAGCGCCTGGGCCTCGGCTATGAGGCGGTGCGCGCGCTCAATCCCGGCATCGTCTATGCGCAGGTCAAAGGCTTCGGCACCGGCAGCCCCTTCGAGCGCGGCCTTGCCTTCGACATGATCGCGCAGGCGGCGGGCGGGCTGATGAGCATTACCGGCGAGCCGGATGGGCCGCCGATCAAGCCGGGGACGACGCTGGGCGATACCGGCACCGGCATGCTGCTGGCGATCAGCATCCTGGGCGCGCTCTACCGGCGCAAGACGACGGGCGAGGGCGAGCGGCTCGAGCTCGCCATGCAGGACGCGATGCTGCAATACATCCGCGTCGCCTTTGCCGCCACCGCCACCACCGGCCAGCCGGCGCAGCGCAACGGCTCCAAGCTGCTCTCCGGCAAGACCGCGCCGAGCGGCGTCTATCCCTGCAAGCCCGGCGGGCCCAACGATTACGTCTACATCTACACCAGCCGCGCCAACCCCGCGCATTGGCGCCGCCTTCTCGAGGTGATCGGCCGCGCCGAGCTCATCGGCGACCCCCGCTTCGAGACGGTGCAGGCGCGCGCCGAGCACGAGGAAGAGGTCGATGCCCTCGTCGCCGCCTGGACGCGCCAGCACGACAAGCACGAGGCGATGCGGCTCATCAGCGCGGTCGGCGTGCCGGCGGGCGCGGTGCTCGACACGCTCGAGCTGCAGAACGATCCCGATTTCGAGCGGCGCGGCATCATGCAGGTGATGCGGCATGGCCAATGCGGCGATTTCAAGATGCCGGCCTGGCCGGTGCGCCATGGCGGCGGCACGCTGCCGGTGGCGCCGGCGCCGCTGCTCGGCGAGCATAACGCGGCAGTGCTCGGCGACTGGCTGGGCTTGAGCGCCGAAGAGATAGCGACGCTGCGGCAAGACGGCGTGATCTGACGGGAGGAAGCACGATGGCGGAGCTTACGGGTTCGGAGATCCTGGCGCGGTCGCTTAAGAACGAGGGCACGGACATCCTGTTCTTCATCATGGGCGGGCCGATGCTGCTGGCGGAGGCGTCCTGCATCAAGGAAGGCATCCGGCCGCTGGATGTGCGCCACGAGCAGGCGGCGGCGATGATGGGCCATGCCTATAGCCGGCTGCTGCAGCGGCCGAGCGTCTGCATGGCGGCGAGCGGCCCCGGCGTCATCAACCTCACCACCGGCATCGCCAATGCGCTGATCGATTGCGCGCCGGTGGTGGCGATCGGCGGCTCGAGCCCGATCGGCCAGTTCGGCCGCCAGGTGTTCCAGGAGATCGACCAGCTCGCGATCATGAAGCCTTGCACCAAATGGGCCGACCGCGTCTACAATCTGAAGCGCGTACCCGAGCAGGTGAACGCCGCCTTCCAGAAGGCGATGAGCGGCAAGCCGGGCCCGGTCTATCTCGATTTCCCCGGTGACATCCTCTACGCCAAGATCGACGAGGACCAGGTCGATTGGCGCCTCAGCGGCCGGAAGCTGCTGAACGCGCGCCCGCTGGGCGAGCCCAAGCAGGTGGAGGCGCTGGTCGACGCGCTCGCCAAGGCGCGCCAACCGATCATCCTCTCCGGCAGCGGCGTCATCTGGTCGCAGGCCTGGGAAGAGCTGCAGGCGCTGGTCGAACAGACCGGCGTGCCGTTCTACACCACGCCGCAAGGCCGCGGCGTGCTGCCCGACGATCACCCCTATTCCTTCCTCGCGATGCGCTCCTCGGCCTTCAAGGAGGCCGATCTCATTCTGGTCGTCGGCACGCGCATGAACTACATCATCAACCACGCCGCGCCGCCGCGCTTTGCCGCCGGCGCCACCATCGCCCGCATCGACATCGACGCCGATGAGATCGCCACCGCGCCGCGCCGCGTCGATATCCCGATCGTCGGCGACTGCAAGATGGTGCTCCAACAATTGCTGGCGGCGAGCAAGGGTCGGGTCGATGCTGAGCGCTTCGGCCCGTGGCGGCGCAAGCTGGCCGATGGCGAAGCGTCGAAGCGCATGGCCGCCGGCGCCAACAAAGCGAGCGAGGATGAGCCGATCCATCCGCTGCGGCTGTGCGAGGAGATCAAGAACTTCATGCGCCGCGACGCCATCCTGGTGGTCGACGGGCAGGAGATCCTCAATTTCGGCCGCCAGTCGATGCCGACCTTTGCGCCGGGCCATCGCCTCAATTCCGGGCCCTTCGGCACGATGGGGGTGGGACTGCCCTTCGGCCTCGGCGCCAAGATCGCCAAGCCCGACACGCAGGTGATCGTCGTCCATGGCGACGGCTCCTTCGGCCTCAACGCGATGGAGCTCGACACCGCGGTGCGCCACCGCATCCCGGTGCTGGTGGTGGTGAGCCTCAACGGTGGCTGGACCGCCGATCCCAAGCATGACAAGCCCGGCCGCGACCTCGGCTACACCCGCTTCGACAAGATGGCGGAGACGCTCGGCTGCTATGGCGAGTATGTCGAGCGCGCCGAGCAGATCCGGCCGGCGCTGGAGCGGGCGCAGAAGCGGGTCGATGACGGCATGGTGGCGCTGGTCAACGTCAAGACCGACTACCGCGCCCGCGCCGGCACGGTGTCCTTCGCCGACTATTCGACCTGAGCAGCGCGCCGCTGCATGTCGCGATGAACGAGGTCAATCGCTCGCCCACCGGACGGCGAGGCGACCGAGGAAATCGCAACGCATTGTTCGACCCGAGCACTCCGCACCATCGCCGGGCGCACGCCGTTTCGGCACGATTACGCAGGCGTGGAGCAGTATTGACATGCCCTGATATGCCGTTGCGGGCGGCTCGGCGCCGGCACAAGAACCTAGTCTAGTGTCCGTCCATAAACCGGTATTTTTGCGCGTGCGGGCGTATATCCGCAGGTTGCCGAGGGCTGGTGTGCCGTCGATCTCGGACGCCGGATGCATCCGGGAACGGCAGATCGCCAGGGCATGACGAGGAATACGAGTTCTGCGAGCAGAACGGCGCGCGACGAAGCGGCGCCGCGGTGGCGCCGTCGGTGCCGGTGCCGGTGGCCGCGGCTCAGGCCGTGGACAGTCTTGCGCAGAGGGCGAGGTTGTAGGCGACGACCGATGACCAGACATAGGCCTTGAAGTGAGCGAGCCCGCGCCAGGTGCAGCGCGCGAGACCAAAGGCCCGCTTCAGGCAAGAGATGTTGGCCTCGATACCGGCCCGGAAGTTTCTCAGCTTGCGGTACACCCAGCGGCTCTTGACCATGGTCTCGATCGAGAGGCCGCGCTTCTTGTGGAAGGCGACATCGTGCACGCCCAGGGCCTTTGCCTGGCTCAGATTGTCGAGGCTGGCGTAGCCGCCGTCGCTGGCCGTCTGTCGCGGCGGCGTGCCATGGCGCGCGATGTGGCGCTCGAGCATGGGGAGGAAGCGCTCGGCATCCGCCGGATTGCCGGCCTCGACGACGACATCGAGGATCAAGCCGCTGCGGCCGGTGGCGAGGTTGAGCTTGTGGCCGTAGTGCACATCGCGGCCGCCCTTGACGATGATATCGGCGTGCGTCTCGAACAGGCTGACCAGCTTCTCGCCGGCCGGCACCGCCTCGCCGGCGAGGACGCGGCGCTCGGCCTGGACGATGACGCGCTCGATCAAGGGCAGATAATGCCTGACTTGGCCGCGCCAGAGTTCGGCTTCGAGCGCGGCGCATGAGGCGAGGCGCTCGACGGCGCGCTGGAGCGCGATCACGCTGGCGCGGGTGGCCGCGATCAGCTCCCGGTACAGCCTTGCCTTCTGTTCTTTGCCGCGGCTGTGCTGGATGGCGAGGGCGCGCTTCTTGGCCAATCGGCGGTGATTGCGCCAGACGATCGCCGGTGCGCCAGGCAGCGCGCTCGCCTGCTTCAGCAGGCGCACCATCACGCGCACCCCATCCCACAGCAGAGAGCTGTCGGTGGGCGCGTGCATCAGCGCCTCGGTCACCGTGCTGTCGATGCGGACCATCACCCCACCTTCCAGCTTCTCCTTGCGCGCGCCGCTCACCACAGCCCGATTGATCGCCTCCCAGCTCGCCGCGCTGATCGCGCTGATGGTCTTGTGCAGCACCGACTTCTTCGGCGACCACGCCAAGGGCAGCCGGGCAAAGGCGCGAAACGACGCCGAATCTTCCAGGTGAAACGCCAGCTCCTCGTAGCTCAGTTGCCGGTATTGCTTGAGCAGCGCACTGCGCAACACCGCTTCTGCCGGCAGGCCGTGCCGTCCCGTCTCCTGGATCCCGTGCCGGCGCAGATCGCCAATCACCAAACGCAGCAGCACGCGGTGCTCGTCGAGCCACTGCGAGATGGCTTTCAGATCGCGGCCGATCTCGTGCTGCGCGAAGACATCAAATATAGTGGCCTGGATGATGCGTTCCTGACGCATTGTCGGGCTCCGGTGGTTTCGGGTTTTGCTTCGGATTCAGTGGTATGCGTCCAAAGCATAGCCGAAACCGCCGGGCTTGACTCGCGATAAATCGCGATTCACCAGCTATTTTCAATGGCTTAGAGTTTGTGGACGGACACTAGTCTAGTCTAATCCTCAGCGGCGCATGACCGCCGTTCCGCGTCGGCACGTTCGCCACTTACGGGTACCGGCTCGGTCATTTTTCTAGCCAAATTGTCTAACTTTTAAGAGATATGCCTTAGCTTGGTGACGACGAAAAACCACGCCGGGCTCCCCATTTCATTTGGAAATCGCTCAGCGGGCGCTTACCGCCCCATGATCGCGACCGGGATAGGGAGATATACGGGGCGGTCAAAAACAACGATGCGGAGCCGTCGATAGCGGCTCGCAGCGGCGGAAGCGCCGGGCATGCGCGAGGAGAATGGCAGTGCGTTTCAGCGACTATAAGATCAAGACCAGGATCTATACCGGCTTTGGCGCGCTGGTGATGATTGCCGCGGCGGTGGCTGTGTTCGGCGTCTTCCAGCTCAGCGACATCAACCGGCAAGTCACCCGCTTCGTCGGGATCGCCGGCAACAGCGGTCGCAACCTCACTGTGCAGCACATCGCCGAGCGGATGCGGCGGGATGCGCTTAAATTCCAGACCAGTCAGGACGAAGCGGCCATTGCTGAATTCGATGCCGATCAGGCGAAAGCGATTGAACTGCTGGCTGAAGCGACAAAGATGACGGTTTCCGACGAGCGGCGCCGGATTTATGGCGAAGCGTCGGCGACCATCGCTGCAACCAAGCAGAATTTCGACAAGCTCACCGGCCTCGGCAAGAAGTACGCGGCTGCGCGCACCAAGCTGTTCAGCGGCGGCGACGAGCTGACGGCGGCGACGGGGAAACTGGTGGAGGCGGCGCGCGCCCAGAGCGACCTCAGCCTCAGGGTGCAAGTAACGGATGTCGAGACCTCCGTTCTCCTCGTTCGCATCGCCAATTGGCGCTTCCTCGCCACCCACGACCCGAAGGGGCCGGCGACGTTCAAAACGAATGCCGACAAAAGCCAGCGCGGCCATCGCCGTGTTGGAAAAAAACGCCGCCGCAGCCAGCGTGCAAGAGGTGATTGCGGCGGTCAAGGCGTCGCTCGCCGCCTATGCCACGAATTTCGGCGACGCCTCGGACGCGATCCTGCAGGCGAACGAGCTCTATGAGAAGACGATGGCGCCGCAGTTCCAGCAGATCGAGGTAGCCGGCGCCACGGCGCAGAAGACCCTCGATTCGGATTTCGCGGGCACGCAGCGCGATGCCACCCAAACCGTGTCCAGCACGATCACGCTGCAAGGCGGCCTCGCGGTGGTGGCGGTGCTGCTCGGCGGCGCTCTGGCCTATCTGATCGGGCGCAGCATCGCCAATCCCGTGACGAGCATGACCGCGGCCATGCAAAAGCTCGCAGCGGGCGACAAATCCGCCGCCATTCCGGCACAGGACAACAAGGACGAGATCGGCGGCATGGCGAAGGCCGTCGGCGTGTTCAAGGAGAACATGGTGAAGGCCGACGCGCTGGCAGCAGAGCAGCGTGCCGAGCAGGTGCATAAGGAACAGCGGCAGAAGGCGATCGAAGGCTATATCGGCGAGTTCGACCGCGCGGTGCGCGATGCGCTGGAGACGCTGGGCTCGGCCGCGACCGAGATGCGCTCTACGGCCACCAGCATGTCGGCGACGGCGGAGGAGACGCAGCGCCAGGCCGGTACCGTCGCCTCGGCCTCGGAAGCAAACCTCGGCCAATGTGCAGACGGTGGCTCGCCTCGGCGGAGGAGATGTCGAGTTCGATCAGCGAGATCAGCCGGCAGGTGACGCAGGCCTCGCAGATCGCCAAGCAGGCGGTGGACGACGCGCAGCGCACCAACGCCACGGTCAACACGCTGGCCGATGCGGCGCAGAAGATCGGCCAGGTGGTGCAGCTCATCCAGGACATCGCCTCGCAGACCAACCTGCTGGCGCTCAACGCGACGATCGAGGCGGCGCGCGCCGGCGATGCCGGCAAGGGCTTCGCGGTGGTGGCGAGCGAGGTCAAGTCCCTGGCCAACCCAGACGGCGAAGGCGACCGAGGACATCGCGGCGCAGATCGGCTCGATCCAGACGGTGACCGCCGAGGCGGTGACGGCGATCCAGGGGATCGGCGGCACCATCGGCCGGATCAACGAGATCTCGGCGGCGATCGCCAGCGCGGTGGAGGAGCAGGGGGCGGCGACGCAGGAGATCGCGCGCAACACGCAACAGGCGGCCAAGGGCACCGAGCAGGTTTCGGCGAATATCGCCGGGGTCAACCGCGCGGCCGGCGAGACCGGCCAGGCGGCGGGGCAGGTGCTGGCCTCGGCCGAGCAGCTCGGTCGCCAGTCCGAGATGTTACGCGGCGAGGTCAACCGCTTCCTCGAGAAGATCCGCGCGGCGTGAGCGCCGCGTACGCACCCTGCCGGAGCCACAAGCTGTCCGCGGCGGCGCCACCGTAATTTGGGTGAGCGTACCCGCAAGAGGGGTGTCATCGACCATATTTTTCTACCCAAATTGTCTATCTTTTAAGACAAATGCCCTACCCTGCCTTCGGACAAATACGGGGCAGGCTTCGTATCTCATTGGAATCGCTGAGCCTCATCTCGCGGCCGCCACCAAGAACCGGCTTTGGTTCCGCGCTTGCTCTCGGACGGACGCGCTGCACGCGCGAAGCAATCCCATAGGAGGTTAAGCATGTCGATTTTCCGCATTGGCGGCGACAACGCCGCGGTCCTGGCCGCTCTGGACAAGTCTCAAGCGATTATCGAATTCAAGTTGGACGGTACGATCATCACCGCCAACGAGAATTTTCTGAAGGCCTTGGGCTACAAGCTGGAGGAGGTCAAAGGCCGACATCACAGCATGTTCGTCGAGCCCGCCGAGAAGGATAGCGCCGAATACCGGCAGTTCTGGGAAAAGCTCAATCGCGGCGAATACCAGGCCGCCCAGTACAAGCGCATCGGAAAAGGCGGCAGGGAAGTCTGGATAGAAGCAACGTATAATCCCATTCTCAACCGCCGGGGGCGACCCTACAAGGTCGTGAAATTCGCCACCGATGTCTCCAACGCGAAGGCGATATTCGCCGATCTTTTCGGGAAGGTCGAGGCGATTGGCCGATCGCAGGCCGTCATCGAGTTCAACTTGGACGGAACCGTGATCACTGCCAACGAAAATTTCCTGAACCTGCTGGGCTACAAGCTCGAGGAAATCAAAGGCAAACATCACAGCCTGTTCGTCGAGCCCGACTATAAGAACAGCGCCGAATATCGCCAGTTCTGGGAAAAGCTCAATCGGGGCGAATACCAGGCTGCGCAGTACAAGCGGATCGGCAAAGGCGGCAAGGAGGTCTGGATCGAGGCATCATACAATCCGGTTCGCGATCTCAACGGCAAGCTCTGCAAAGTGGTCAAATTTGCCACCGATCTTTCCAAGCGCAAGCAGCAGAACGCCGATCTCGCCAAAGACTTCGAGAGCGGCGTGAAAGCATTGGTGAACTCTGTCTCGTCAGCGGCGAACACGATGGAGTCGACGGCTCAATCGCTGGCCGCGGCGGCCGAAGAAACCGACAAGCAGTCGTCGACCGTGGCGGCGGCGTCGGAGGAGCTGTCGGCTTCGGTCACCGAGATTTCCCGTCAGATCACCGAGGCAACCCGGGTCATCGGTGTCGCCGTGGCGGAGACCCAAAAATCCGAGACGATGGTCGGCAATCTGGTCAACGCCGCGGCGAAGATCGGCGATGTCAGCAAGTTGATCACCGATATCGCCAGCCAAACGAACTTGCTGGCACTCAATGCCACCATCGAAGCGGCCCGGGCGGGAGAAGCCGGCAGGGGATTTGCCGTCGTCGCGAACGAGGTCAAGTCGCTCGCCAACCAGACGGCGAAGGCGACCGAAGAAATCGAAACGCAGATAAAAGGCATCCGGGACGCAAGTCAGAGCACGGCCGGGGCCATTGGCGAAATTGCGAAAGTCATATCGCAGGTCAGTGAAATCAGCACGTCGATATCGAGTGCGATCGAGGAGCAGTCCGCGGCGACCCGGGAAGTGTCCCAGAATATCGGTGGCGTCACACAATCCGCCGCAGACACCGGTCGCAATTCTGCCAGCGTCCTCACGGGCGCGCAGTCGCTCTCGAAGCAAGCGTCCGATCTGGGCGAGCGGGTTGACCAGTTCCTCCTGAACGTGCGCGCGATGTAGGGTATCGCGGACGGCCGCTGACATAGCCGGCGTACTCACCACCCGGCACATTGCTCGGCGGACCCGAACCGGGCGGCGACGCAGGAGATCGTGCGCAACACGTGGGAGGCGGCGCGCGCCACCCAAGCGGTCGCCGAGACCATCGACGGGGTCAAGCAGGCCGCGGGCGCCACCTGCGCAGCCGCGACGCAGGTCATGTCCGCCGCCGAAGATCCGCGCCGCGTAAGCAAGCCTTAAGCGCCGTGGGAGAAAATCGCGCTACGCGCAACCGTGCGACGGCGGCAGGACAAGCCCTGGCAATGCTGGATCGGCAAGATATCCGCTCCGAGGAGATACGCGTCGTCTTCAAGACGCCGCTGGCGTTGCTGGCTTCGCTAGTCAACGGCGCGTTCTGCGTCGCCGTGCTGTGGCCGGCCTTGCCGCGGCCGTTGCTGCTCGGCTGGGCGCTGGCGCTGGCGCTGGGCACGGCCGGCCGCGCGCTGCTCTGGCGGGCCTATTGGGCGCGCCGGCCGGACGGCGCCAAGGCCGGGAGCTGGGGCCGTTGGTTCACCGTCGGCGCGCTGTCGGCGGGAGTGTCCTGGGGCGCGCTTGCCGCGGTGATCCCGCTGACCAACGACCCGCTTTACCACTGCTTCACCGTGATGGTGATGGCCGGCATGGCGGCGGGCGGCGTCGCTGCTCTGGCCGCCTATTTGCCGGCGCTCTATGCCTTCCTGGCGCCGCTGGGCCTGCCGCTCGTCGCGGCGCTGCTGCTGCATGGCGGCAGCGCCTATCTGGCGACCGGCGCCATGGTCGCGGTCTTCCTGGCGGCGGTCGGTGCCACCGCCCGCGAGCTCAACCGCTCGCTCGTCGATAATATCCGCCTGCGCTTCGAGACCACGCGACTCGCCGAGGAAGTGGCCGTGGCGCGCGATGCGGCCGAGGCCGCGGCTCGCGCCAAAACCGACTTCCTGGCGCATATGAGCCACGAGATCCGCACGCCGATGAACGGCATCATCGGCATGAACCGGCTGCTGCTCGCCACCGCGCTGGAGGCGCCGCAGCGGGTCTATGCCGAAGCGGTCGACAGCTCGGCGAAGGCGCTGCTCATCATCATCAATGACATCCTCGATGTCTCCAAGCTCGAGGCCGGCCGGGTCACGATCGAGAGCATCGAGTTCGACCTCGACAGCCTTGTCCGCGACGTGGTGGCGCTGCTGCAGCCGCGCGCGGCGGAGAAGGGGCTGCGGCTGGTCGTGGATATCGATCCCGCAGCGCAGGGCCGCTTCCGCAGTGATCCGACGCGGCTGCGCCAAGTGCTGCTCAACCTCATCGGCAATGCCGTCAAATTCACCGCTGCGGGCGAGGTGCGGGTGCGGCTGCGGCGGGAGAGCGAGAGCGAGGCCGGCGTGAAGCTGCGCCTCGAGGTCATCGATACCGGCATCGGCATCCCGGTCGCGTCGCGCGCGCGCCTGTTCGAAAAATTCAGCCAGGCCGACGGCTCGATCACGCGCCGCTTCGGCGGCACCGGCCTCGGGCTCGCCATTTCGCGCCAGCTCGTCGAACTGCTCGGCGGCGAGATCGGCGTCGAGAGCGAAGAGGGCAAGGGCTCGTGTTTCCATGTCAGCTTGCGCCTCGTCCGCGCCGCGCCGCGCCGTCGCCTTGCCGGCGCCGGCGGACCCGCCGCCTGCCGCCGCCGCCGGCTCCGATAGCGGTCGCCGCGCGCGCGTGCTGGTGGCGGAGGACGACCGCACCAACCAGATGGTCACCCGGGCGATCCTCGAGCGCGCCGGCTATATCGTCGAGATCGTCGATAACGGCCTCGACGCTCTCGCCGCGGTCGAGCATGGCACCTACGACCTGCTCCTCATGGACGTGCAGATGCCGCAGGTCGACGGCGTCGAAGCGACGCGGCGCATCCGCGCGATGGGCGGCGTTAAGGCGAAGGTGCCGATCGTGGCGATCACCGCCCATGCCATGAGCGGCGCGCGCCAGGAATATGTCGCCGGCGGCATGAACGACTATGTCTCGAAGCCGTTCGATGGCGCCGAGCTGCTGGCGGCGGTCGCGCGCTGGACCGGCGTCGCTCCGGCGCGGACGCGCCGCGCCCGCGCCGCCACGAAGGCGGAGCCGCCGATCCTCAACGAGAGCCGGCTTGCCGAGCTCGCCCGCATCATGCCGCCGTCGGCCTTCGAGGGGCTTGTCCGCTCCTGGCTGAGCGCCAGCGCGGCGCGCCTCGACCGCATCGACTGCGCCATCGCCGCCGGCGATCTCGGCGCCGCGCAACGCGACGCGCACGATCTCGGCAGCAGCTCGGGCAATATGGGCGCAGGCCGGATGGAAGCGCTGGGACGCTCGCTCGAACGCGCCTGCCGGGCGGGCGATGTCGCGGGAGCGCGGACGCTTGCGATCGTGCTGCGAGACATCCTGCGTCCCTCCCTCGACGCCGTGGCGGGGCGCTTTCTCTCGCCCGCGCCGGCGCCCGCCCTGCCCTGAGCCCGGGACATGCCGCCCACCCGAGCAGCCGAAAGCGTTGCCATCCTCGGAGTCGACGATGATATCGACCAGCTGATCGTGCTCCAGACCCATCTCGACGCCGCCGGCTTCACCTTCTTCGGCGCGACCAGCGGCGAGGAAGCGTTGAAGCTCGTCCGGAGTACCGCGCCGCGCCTGATCATCCTCGACGTGATGATGCGCGGGCTCGATGGGTTCGAGACTTGCCGCAGGCTGCGCCTCGACCTGACTCAGGCCGGCGTGCCGATCCTGCTGCTGACGGCGTGCAAGACGGAAGCCGACGTGCGCAGGGCCCAGGCCGTCGGCGCCAACGACTTCATCGTCAAACCGATCGACGCAGCTCGGCTCGCCGCACGGGTGCGTCACTGGCTGGCGCGCGGCACCGGCGCGTGATCCCGGCCGCCCGTCCATGATCGGCCGGCATCCGGTCTTCCAAATTCCGGCCCGGCGGCGTAGCGTTTGACGATCGCAACGTCATCCTCTCCAGGCGGAGGACCGACCACGGGCGACATCGTGCTTCTCGACCTCACCGGCGGCGTGGCGCTGCTGCTGTGGGGCATGCATATGGTCCATAGCGGCATCCTGCGCGCCTTCGGCGCCGATCTGCGCCGCTTCCTCGGCGCGGCGCTCGGCAACCGCTTCAGCGCCTTCGGCGTCGGCGTGACCGTCACCACCGTGCTGCAGAGCAGCACCGCCACCGGGCTGCTGGTGACGTCGTTCGCCGCCAGCGGGATGCTGGCGCTGGTGCCGGCGCTGGCCGTCATGCTCGGCGCCAATCTCGGCACGACGCTGGTTGCACAGGTGCTGTCCTTCGACATCTCCCCAGCCGCGCCGGTACTGCTGATCCTCGGCGTCGTCGCGTTCCGCCGCGGCGCGCGGACGCGCACGCGCGATCTCGGCCGGGTGGCGATCGGCCTTGGCTTGATGCTGCTGGCGCTGCACATCCTGTTGGGCTCGCTGGCGCCGGCGGAGAACGCGCCGGCAGTGCGCAGCCTGCTCCAGGCGGTCACGAGGGAGCCGGTGCTCAACCTGCTGATTGGCGCGCTGCTGGCCTGGGCGGCGCATTCCAGCCTCGCCGTCGTCGTCATGGTGATGTCGCTCGCCTATTCGAACTTCCTGACGCCGGTGGCGGCGCTGGCGCTGGTGCTCGGCGCCAATCTCGGCAGCGCCATCAACCCGCTGCTCGAAGGCGGCACCGGCGCCAACCCGGCGACGCGCCGGCTGCCCTTCGGCAATCTCGCCATCCGCGTCATCGGCTGCCTGCTGGTGCTGCCGTTCCTGACACCGATCGCCGGGCTGCTGCAGGGGCTGGAGCTCGAGCCCGCCGCGGCAGGTGGCGGATTTCCACAGCCTGTTCAATCTCGGGCTCGCGGTGCTGTTCCTGCCGGCGCTCGACGGCGTCGCCTGGGTGCTCGAGCGACTGCTGCCGGAGCGGCATGGAGGCGGCCGATCCCGGCCGTCCGCTTTATCTCGATCCGGTCGCGCTCGACACGCCGTCGGTGGCGCTCACCTGCGCCGCGCGCGAGGTGCTGCATATCGGCGACCTCGTCGAGGCGATGCTGCGTCAGACCATGACGGCGCTGATCACCGACGACCGCAAGCTGGTGAGCGAGATCGAGCGGATGGACGATGCCGTCGACAAGCTCGACGAAGCGATTAAGCTCTATGTCACCGAGATCACGCGCAACAGCCTCGAGCCGCAGGATGCGCATCGGGCGATGGAGATCATCTCCTTCTCCATCAACCTCGAGCATATTGGCGACATCATCGACAAGAATCTGATGGAGCTCGCGACGAAGAAGATCAAGCGCCGGCTCAAGTTCTCACCCGAAGGCGCGGCCGAGCTGCGGGCTTTTCATCAGCGCGTCGTCGACAATCTCAAGCTCGCTCTCGGCGTCTTCATGTCGGGCGACGTCAAGATCGCGCGCCAGCTCATCCGGGAGAAGGTGCCGGTACGCGAGGCCGAACGCGCCGCGGCGGAGAACCATCTCGCCCGTCTGCGCGAGGGCCGGCCGGAGAGCATCGAGACCAGCTCGCTGCATCTCGACATATTGCGCGACTTGAAGCGCATCCACTCGCATATCTGCGCGGCCGCATATCCCGTGCTCGAAGCGGCGGGCGAGCTGCAGCCGAGCCGCCTCAAGGAGCGGCGCATCCGGCGGCTGCGCGCGGCCGACGACGAGGCGCCGCCGCAGCCGAGTTAGGCCGCGGGAGAGTTGGCGCTGTATTCTGAACCGAGCGGCTTTCGCGGCTGCTGACGCAACCGCTGCCGCCGCCGCGGACAAACTCGCTGCGCGAGTTTGCCTAGGCCTTCACCCGCACGTAGCTGCCCGGCGCGTCTTCGATCGGCTGCAGCTTGCCATCGCCGGGCTCGCGGGCGGGGACTTCGCCGCCGGCATATTTGGCGATCCATTTCTCCCAGGTAGGCCACCAGGAATCAGTGTCGTATTTGGCGCCCTTGAGCCAGTCCTCGGGATTTTTCGGCAGCTTGGCGTTCTGCCAGTGGCCGTACTTGCCCTGGCCCGGCGGGTTGACGACGCCGGCAATATGACCGGAGGCGGCGAGGACGAACTTCACTGGCCCCTTGTAGATCTGCGTCGCGGCATAGGTCGATTTCCATGGCGCGATGTGGTCCTCGCGCGTCGACAGCAGGAAGCTCGGCACGGCGACCTTGCCGAGGTCGATCGGCACGCCGCAGAGCGAGATCCCGCCGGGAACGACGAGCTTGTTGTCCTGGTACATGTTGCGCAGATAGAAGCTGTGCATGGCCGCCGGCATGCGGGTGCTGTCGCTGTTCCAGTAGAGCAGGTCGAAAGGGAAGGGCTCCTTGCCCATGAGGTAGTTGTTGACCACGAAGGACCAGATGAGATCGTTGGCGCGCAGCATGTTGAAGGTCGTCGCCATGTCGGAGCCTTCGAGATAGCCGTGCTCGCGCATGCGCTCCTCGAGCGAATGCAGCTGGTCCTCGTCGATGAAGACGGAGAGCTCGCCCGGCTCGGCGAAATCGGTAAGCGCGACGAAATAGGTCGCGCTCTTGAAGCGGTCGTCGCCCTTCACCGCCATATAGCCAAGCGTCGCGGCGAGCAGCGTGCCGCCGAGGCAATAGCCGATGACATTGGCCTCGCGCTCGCCGGTGGCCGCCGCCATGGCATCGAGGGCGGCAAGCGGGCCCTCGATCATGTAATCCTCGAAGGTCTTCTGCGCGAGATGCTGGTCCGGGTTGACCCAGGAGGCGACGAAGACGGTATGGCCCTGGTCGACCGCCCATTTGATGAAGGAGTTCCTGGGCCTGAGGTCGAGGATGTAGAACTTGTTGATCCAGGGCGGCATGATCAGCAGCGGCCGGCGTTTGACCTTCTTCGTCGTCGGCGCGTATTGCACGAGCTGCATCAGATCGTTCTGATAGATGACCTTGCCGGGCGTGACGGCGATGTTCTCGCCGATCTTGAAGGCGTCCATGTCGGTCATCTTGATCATCAGCTTGCCCTTGCCGCGCTCGAGATCCTCGAGCACATGCTTCAGGCCGGTGACCAGATTCTCGCCGCCGGTCTCGATGGTGGCGCGCAGCACCTCGGGGTTGGTGAGCAGGAAGTTCGAAGGCGCCATCGCGTCGACGAATTGCCTTGTGTAGAAATCGACTTTGCGTGCGGTCTTGTCGTCGAGCCCGTCGACCTCCTTGACCATGCTCTGCAGCCAGCGCGCGGTGAGGAGATAGCTCTGCTTGATGAAGTCGAAGAGCGTGCCGTCGCTCCAGGCGGCGTCCTTGAATCGCCGGTCGCCGGGCGCCGGCTCTACCATGGGTTCCTCGGCCTTGCCGCTCCAGAAGCGCTCGGCGGTGCGCTGCCATAGCGCCAGGTAGTCCTGCCACAGCGACATCTGCGCCTGCATCAGCTTCTCGGGATGAGCCATCATCCGGCTGGTCATGTCGAGGAAGGCGCTGGCGACGTTGAAGGGATCGGCCATGCCGGCATTGTTGCCCGACTGCCGCGCCAGGAACTCCATCACCAGGCGCTGGCTGCGCTCCGCGATCTCGGCAATGTCGCGCGACCATTGCACGGGGTCGGGGAGCTTGATCTCGGGAGGGGTAGGCTCGGCCATTGCTTGGCTCCTTGCGCCGCCCGCAGCGCGCGCCGCCCGATTATTGATGACGGGCGGGAGGCGTTCTAATACACCAGCGGGCAGGCGATTGCAGCGCCCTATATGGGGAGAACACCCTGCCCCGCCAGAGGAGAGCCGTGAGTGATGGTTTTACCAAGGATGTCGGGCCGGCCGAAAATAGCAAGCAATGCCGGAACCTTGGCGGTCCTGGTGCTGGCGGGATGGGGGCTTTGCGGTTGCTCGTGGGTCCCGGATTATGCCAACCCCGTAGAGTGGTATCGCGATCTCAGCGGGGTCTCCAAACATGACGCCGCCGACGCCAGTCAGCGCAATGCGCAAAATCTCGAGGCCGGGGGGCAGGCGCCTTATCCCAATCTCGGCACCGTGCCGCCGCCGCCGGATCGGGCGATGAGCACGGTCGACCTCGAGGCGTTGCAGAAGGGTCTGGTCGCCGACCGCACCAATGCCCGTTACAGCGATGAGGAGCTTCGCCAGGGGCACGCCGTGCCGCCGCTGCCGGGGGAGCAAACCGCGGACGCGCAAGCGGCCACCGCCGCGCCGGGCCAGTCTGCGGCGCCCGTGCAGGCCAACGCGTCCGGCCCGGCGGCAACGCCAGGCCAGGCCTCAACGTCGGGACAGGCCGCAGCCGTCAAGCCAGGCTGCGGCGCCGGCGGAGGGCAGCACGCCGGGCCAGGGCGCGCCGGCTGCTGCCGGCGGTGTCCGCCCCGGCCCGGCGGTCAAAGGCTCGCAGGCGCCGCCGCAGGAATCATCGCTGGCCAGCCCCAGCGTGCGCAGCCTGCCCCAGGGCGAGACACCGGCACTGCCGCCGCCGGCGCCGGACGGGCTGCGGCCGCAGCAGCAGGCCGCCTTGCCACGACCGGCGCCGGTCGCGCCGTTGCCGATCGCGCTCCCGATCGCGCCGGCCGCACCGGGCGACCAGCCGGCGGTGATGCGCGCACCGCATGGCCGCGCCCCCTCGATGACGCTCCAGGCGGCGGAGATCGCCTTTGCCGGTGACGGCACGGTGCTCAGCGCCGAGGACAACCAGCGCCTGGCGGAAGTCGCCAAGCTGCAGAAGCAGGGCGGCGGCTCGCTGCGCATCATCGGCTATGCCCGGCGGGGCTATGGCGCCGATGCGGCGCGCGATCAGCTGCAGAGTTTCGGCGTGGCGCTGGACCGGGCCAATGCCGTGGCGCAAGCACTCGCCAAGCTAGGGGTGCCGGCCGGTCGCATCACTGTCCAAGCCGCGCCCGAGGAAGCCATGGGCGGCCTCGGCGCCGGCCAGGCGGAGGTGCTGCTGGACTATTGAGCGGGCGGGGGATAAGGCGACGCGTTGGCTGTCGGTTGCCGTTGCTCGCGGACCTCAGAGCCCTGTTTCTCACGCCGAAGCGGGCGAGGGCGACCCGTGCCGCGCCGGGTCGAGCACGTATCACCCCGAACAAGTGCAGTTGGCCGGCGCCGCCACCGGTGCCTTCCGGCTCCATCGAGGCGCCTGGCGCGGCGGGTATCGTGGCCGGCTGGGCGGCCGGCCCCGTGCCCTGGCGGCGGACGGCGGACGGATAAAACAGTCGCAACTTGGCGGCGGCGGCGCTACAAGTCCAGGGGCCGATAGCGGCCGGAGGAGCCCGGAACCACTCGTGAAACCGCCCTTGGGGATCGCCATCGCCGGCCTGGGCACGGTTGGCGCCGGAACGGTCAAGCTGTTGCAGGAGAACGCCGAGCTGCTCGCGGCGCGGGCCGGACGACGGCTGGTCATCACTGCGGTGGCGGCGCGCGACCGGACGCGCGCGCGCGGTATCGATCTCTCGGCAGTGCGCTGGCTCGCCGATGCAACCGCGCTGGCGCGGGATCCCGACGTCGATGTCGTGGTGGAATTGATCGGCGGCAGCGACGGCGTCGCCCGCGAGGTCGTGGCGGGCGCCATCGCCGCGGGCAAGCACGTCGTGACCGCCAACAAGGCGCTGATCGCCCATCACGGCACCGCGCTCGCGCGGCAAGCCGAGGCGCGTGGCGTGGCGCTGCTGTTCGAGGCGGCGGTGGCCGGCGGCATTCCCATCCTCAAAGCGCTGCGCGAGGGGCTCGCCGCGAACCATGTGACCCGCATCTATGGCATCCTCAACGGCACCTGCAATTACATCCTGACCACCATGCGCGAGACCGGGCGCGACTTCGCCGAGGTGCTGAAGGAGGCGCAGCAGCTTGGATATGCCGAGGCCGATCCGAGCTTCGATATCGATGGCGTTGATGCCGCGCACAAGCTCGCGGTGCTGGCCGCGGTCGCCTTCGGCAGCGCCGTCGATTTCGCCGGCATCCATGTCGAGGGCATCCGCCACGTCTCGGCCCTCGACATCGATTTCGCTGCCGAGCTCGGCTATCGCATCAAGCTGCTGGGCCTGGCGCGGCTCACCCGCGACGGGCTCGAGCAGCGCGTCCACCCTTGCATGGTGCCGCGCTCGACCCCGATCGCCAGTGTCGACGGCGTCTTCAACGCCGTCGTCGTCGAAGGCGACTTCGTCGGCCGCGTCATGCTCGAGGGCCGCGGCGCCGGCGCCCAGCCGACCGCCTCGGCGGTGGTGGCGGACCTGCTCGATATCGCCGTCGGGCGCTGGTCGTCGAGCTTCACCCTGCCGGCGAGCGCGCTCGAAGCCCGGCCTTCATCGCCGATGGCGCGCCATGTCGGCGCCTATTACGTGCGCCTGATGGTGGTCGACCGGCCCGGCGTCATCGCCGACATCGCCGCGGCGATGCGTGACGAGCAGGTGTCGATGGAGCAGATGATCCAGCGCGGCCGCAAGCCGGGCGAAGCGGTGCCGGTGGTGCTGACCACGCATGAAACCGAGGAAGCGGCGATGCGCCGCGCGTTAGCACGGATCGACAAGCTCGGCAGCGTGCTCGAGCCGACGCGCATGATCCGCGTCGAAAATCTCTAGACCCGAAGGAGTCACCATGGCCGAAGGCGGAGCGATGGATCGCAACCTGGCGCTGGAGGCGGTGCGTGTCACCGAGGCGGCGGCGTTGTCGGCCTCGCGGCTGATGGGCCGCGGCGACGAGAAGGCGGCCGATCAGGCCGCGGTCGATGCCATGCGCCAGGCGCTCAACAGCCTCGCCATCGAGGGCACCGTGGTCATCGGCGAGGGCGAGCGCGACGAGGCGCCGATGCTCTATATCGGCGAGAAGGTCGGCAGCGGCGGGCCGCGCATCGATATCGCGCTCGACCCGCTCGAGGGCACCACCATCACCGCCAAAGGCGGCGCCAACGCGCTCGCGGTCATCGCCATGGCCGAGGCCGGCGGCTTCCTCAACGCGCCCGACGTCTATATGGACAAGATTGCCATCGGCGGTGGTCTGGGCGAGGTGGTCGATCTCGACGAGCCGCCGGTGAAGAACCTCAAGAACCTCGCGCGGGTGAAGGCGGTGGAGGTCTCGGACCTCGTCGTCTGCATCCTCGACCGGCCGCGCCACAGCGAGCTCATCGCCAAGGTGCGCGAGGCTGGCGCGCGCATCATGCTGATCTCCGACGGCGATGTCAGCGGCGTCATCGCCACTTCGCGGCCGCAGAGCGGCGTCGATATCTACATGGGCTCGGGCGGCGCGCCCGAAGGCGTGCTCGCTGCCGCGGCCCTGCGCTGCATCGGCGGCTACATGCAGGGCCGGCTGCTGTTCCGCAACGATGACGAGCGCGGCCGCGCCCAACGCTTCGGCATCAAGGATTTCGCCCGCAAGTATCAGCTCCTCGACCTCGCCAAGGGCGATGTCATGTTCGCCGCCACCGGCGTCACCAGCGGCACCATGCTGCAGGGCGTGCGCCGCTTCGCCGGCGGCGCGGTGACGCATTCCATGGTAATGCGCTCCAAGACCGGCACGGTGCGCATGATCGAGGCGGAGCACAATTTCGAGCGCAAGGCGCTGTTCGACGCGCCGCGCTGAGCGCGCGGCGCGTCGATCCACCATTGACCCGAACTCGGTAGCGGCGGCGATGCTACTCGCCATGCTCGATGGCTTCACCGCTTTCCTCGGCGTCGAGCGCTCGCTTTCCGGGCGGCGCTGGCGCCAGCGCGCCGCCGATGACCGTGCCGGCCTGGCGCTGGCGCAGC
The DNA here is from genome assembly GCA_963789275.1 of uncultured Alphaproteobacteria bacterium. GTDB lineage: Bacteria > Pseudomonadota > Alphaproteobacteria > ATCC43930 > CGMCC-115725 > DAHUYF01. The sequence continues at coordinate 39,709 of CAWBKF010000017.1, read as the reverse complement.
GTCTCGACCTGCCGGAGATCATCGGCCGGCTGCTGGCCGCGCGCGGCGTCGAGGTCGAGGCGGCGGAGCGCTTTCTGGCGCCGACCTTGCGCGACTTCCTGCCCGACCCCTCGCATCTGAAGGACATGGATGTGGCGGTGGCGCGGCTGGTGCGCGCGATCACCGGCGGCGAGCTCATCGCCGTCTTCGGCGACTACGATGTCGACGGCGCGACCTCGGCGGCGCTCATTCAGCGCTTCCTTGCCGCCATCGGCTGCCGCGTCCGGCTCTACATCCCCGACCGCCAGCGCGAGGGCTACGGCCCGAACGCGCCGGCGCTGCTGCGGCTCAAGGCGCAAGGCGTAGCGGTGGCGATCACCGTCGATTGCGGCACCGGCGCCCATGCCCCGCTCGCGGCCGCGGGCGAAGCCGGACTCGATGTCATCGTCGTCGATCACCACGTCGCCGAGCCGGCGCTGCCGCGCGCGCTCGCCATCATCAATCCCAACCGCCTCGACGAGACCAGCGCCCATGGCATGCTGGCGGCGGTGGGCGTCGCCTTCCTGCTGCTGGTCGGGCTCAACCGCGCGCTGCGCCAGGCCGGCTGGTATGCCGACCGGCCGGCGCCCGATCTCGTGCACTGGCTCGATCTGGTGGCGCTTGGCACGATCTGCGACGTGGTGCCGCTCACCGGCGTCAACCGCGCGCTGGTGGCGCAGGGGCTGAAGGTGCTGCAACGCCGTGGCAATCCTGGCCTTGCGGCGCTCGCCGATGTGGCCGGGCTGGGTCAGCGGCTCGACGCCTACCACGCCGGCTTCATCCTGGGGCCGCGGGTCAATGCCGGCGGACGGGTCGGACAGGCGGATCTCGGCGCGCGGCTGCTGGCGAGCGACGATGCCATCGAAACGCGGGCGCTGGCGCTGCAGCTCCACGCCCTCAACGCCGAGCGGCGCGAGATCGAAGCGCGGGTGCTGGCGCAGGCGATCGACCAGGTCGAGAGCGGCGACCCTGCGGCACCGCTGCTCTTCGTCGCCGGCGAGGGCTGGCATCCCGGGGTCATCGGTATCGTCGCCAGCCGCCTGAAGGAGCGCTACAACCGTCCCGCCTGCGTCACCGCCGTCGCCGACGGCATCGGCAAGGGCTCGGGCCGGTCGGTTCCGGGCCTGGCGCTCGGTCCCGCCATCCTCGCGGCGCGCCAGGCCGGGCTGCTGATGAACGGCGGCGGCCATGCCATGGCGGCGGGCTTCACTGTCGCGGTGGCCGGGCTCGGCGCGCTGCGCGACTTCCTCGCCGAGCGCGCGGCGGCGGCGCTTGGCGCCGCGGCGCGGGTGGCGGAGCTCGGCATCGACGGCGTCCTCGCCACGGCCGCGGCGACGCCGGAGCTGGTGCAACTGGTCGAACGGCTCGGCCCCTTCGGGGCCGGCAATAGCGAGCCGCGCTTCGCGCTGGCCAATCAGCGAATCCTGCGCGCCGATGTCGTCGGCGGCCAGCATGTCCGCTGCATTCTCGGTGACGGCGGCGGCGCGACGCGGTTGAAGGCGATCGCGTTCCGCTGTCTCGAAGGCGAGCTCGGCCCGGCGCTGCTGCACGGCCAGGGCAGCGGCTTCCATGTCGCGGGGCATCTGCGCGCCGATAGCTGGCAGGGGCGCGAAGAGGTGCAACTCATCCTCGATGATGCCGCGCGCGCCAGCGGCTGAGCCCGCGGGTCCAGGAGCATCCCGAGCTGTGGCTCCTCAGCTGGCCTCGCGGCCGCAGGATGGTTACGGCGCCGCTTCCAGCACGGCCGGCTGCTCAACCGGCGACCCCACGGTGCGGCTCGGCGCGTCATCGTCCGGGCGTGACGGGCTTCGCACGGGGGTTGCTGGCGGTGTGACCAGCGCAGCGAGAGGCTTGCGGACGGATCGGGCGCGCGGCGCGGTACGGGGCTTGCGTCCGATCCGGCCGAGAAAAACGGTGCCTTGCGCCGGGCCATCGAGACGGACGTCAACTGCCTTGCCCAGCGCCTCCGCATGCGCCGGGGCAGCGCCATCGGCGGTGAAATAGACGCCGCGGCGGCCGTAATCGGCGAAGATGAGCGTCGCCATAGCGGGCTGCAGCGCCAAGCCGAGGCGATCGGCGGTGAGCCAAAAGCGCTGGAGCGCGCCGCCGGCCTGCAGCAGGGCGCGCTCGCGGTCTTCGGGGCTGATCAGCGGCGCGTCGCTCAGGCGCAGGACGAAAAACGCCGAGCTGAAGAGTCCCGGAAGCAGGTCCAGCTGAAGCGCGGCGCCGAAAGTGCCGACCAGGCGATTGAGCCGCTTCATCCGCGACCAGTCGCTGGAATGCCCAGCGCATCACGCGAAGCGTAAGACGGTCGAGGCCGACCGCGCCTGACGGAATTCCGCCCGTGCTGAAGCGCTGTGTCCAGTCGATGACCCGTTGGTGGATCCTGAACGCCTCGGGAATTCTCAGGCGGATGTCGGTTGCCTTGGCGCCGAGCCTCGCCCAGCCCCAACGATCACGCAGGTCCTCCTGCCAGTCGATCCTCAGCCGGTCCGCCACCGTCGCCTCGAGCGCCGCTTTTTGGGCCGCAGAGAGGCGGCCCGGGCGGTAGGGACGGCGATCCACCGAGCGCAGGAAAAGATGCGGCCGCAGCGGATCGGGTTGGATGTCGGCGGTCCTGGGCAGGCGGACCCGGATCCGCAGGCGCCCGTCGGGCTCGCGGCCTTGATGCTCCCAAAGCACCGCGCGGCCGAATTCCGACGCGGCCACGCGCAGGCTTTCGAGGAACATGCCGGCCGCAAGCAGGCTGGGCTCGCCGCCGCGGTAGTCGTAGAGATCGCCCTCGGCTGCCAGGCGGACGCGCAGGACGAGGGCATCGGCGCCAGGCGTGATCGTCCAGGGCTGCACATTGTCGCCGCTCGGCGTCCAGCGGGCGGCGTCGAGGATGCGGCCGATCTCGTCCGCGGGCCCCGGCTGCGCCGGTGGCGCGGCTTGTCGGGACATCCTCGCGAACAGGCGCTCGGCGATCGCCAGCTTGACGCGGTGCAGCGGGTTGTTGGCGCCGAAGCGAAGTCGGCCTCTGACCCAGCGGCCGCGATAGGCATCGAATTGATGGTAGAACGGGGCCGCGTGGATGGGGCCGCGGCCGGTCAGCAGCTTGACGATCTCGGCCCCGGCGACGCCGGCGCAGAGCTGGGCCGCCATGCTGGTCGACGGTCCGCGCCGGCCGGCGAGATCGACATGGGCGGGATCGGCGAGATAGCCAAGATGCAGGCCCTTGGGCGAGAGTCCCAAGAGGAAGCGCACGTATTGCCGCTTCTCGGGCAGCCCCTCGAGGCGGAAATACTCTTCGAAGGTCATGCCGCCGGGCTGGAAGACCAGGAACGCGGCGCCCATGCCGAGCGGCGCAGCGGTCACGGCCGGGATGCCGAGCTGGGCGCAGCGGGCAAAAACCTTGCGGCGGATGTCGAGGGCGAAGAAATCGAGACCATCGACATAGACGTCGGCGTCGGCGAGGAAGGCGTCGATGGTTTCTTCCGTGACGCCCGCCGGAAAAAGCCGGAGGTCGAGCTCGGGATTGATCGCCCGGGCGAGTTCGGCCATGACCGCGCATTTCGGCCGCCCGATCGACGCCATGGTAGCGCCGACCTGGCGGTTGAGGTTGACCATATCGTAACTGTCGGGGTCCGCCAGGGTGAAGGCGCCGATACCGAGCCGGGCAAGCGTCAGGAGGTGGACGCCGCCGACCCCGCCAAGCCCGGCGATCGCCGCCCGCCGGGCCCGCAGCGAGCGCTGCTCCCAATCCGTGAGCCAGCCGAGATTGCGTGAAAACGCGGTGTCGTACGAGAAGGCCGGTGCGGCTGGCGCGGCCGGCGGGGCGCGGCTCACTTCGATGGGGATCGGAGGCGCCTGGGTCACGCCGATCGGCCCCAGCGCGCCAGCAGCTGATCCCACAGCCTGCCGCGGTCGGTGAGCACCGCGTAGGCGGCAGGATTCTCCAGGCGCACGCGGCTCAGCAAGGTGTCGATAGAGGCGCGACAGGGTTGGCGGCGCCCGTGATGGACGATGATCGGGCCGACCGGCTCGAGATGAATGCCGGAGGCGGCGAACAGCTTGAGGAGCGATGGCTCCATCAGGGCGCACCAGTGGGTGAGTCCCGCCTCGGCGCTGAGGCGGACGATCGCCTGCATCAGGCCGAGGCGTGGCAGGATGCCGTCCGTCGGGCGCCGTCCGGCAGCACCCTTCGGCAGGGTGAAGCGGGAGACTTCGGCGGTTGTCGCCCCGGGGAGCGCCGGCGGGCGGAGGTCCGGTTCGGCAGAGGCGTCGTGAATGGGAAGGTCAGGGGCGGCAGGCGAGCGGGGGCCGATCAGCCGAACCGTGCCGAGGGCCGCGCCGTCCTCGCGTCGAAACAGAAGAGCGTGGCGGGAGCGGGCATCGAAACCGTCGGTCTCCCGTCCGCCCGGATTCAGGGCAGGATCCTCATAGCGGTTCTCGACGCAATAGGCCTGATGGCGGAGGGCGAAGGCCTGGTCGACAAGGACGGGGTCGGTGGCCGGGAGGATGCAGAACTGGGCGTCGAACGCGCAAACGAGCGCATCCGCTCCCGCCCCGTCCGAGGTGACGTCATAAGCGGAAAGGGGCATGCATGCTCCTGGCCAGGGAATCTGGTCTGTGGAGCATTTAACGAAAAATTAACCGAGTTGTGCAAGCTCGGTTTGGTTAAAACCTAAAATGATCATGAAAATGATCATGAAACCGGGGCATGAACTCGGGAAATCGGTCCAAACGCACCAAATCCCCCGGCCCGGTGCTGCCGGCAGCCGCTGCCGTGGCCCGGTGTTCTAATAGCCCATCAAGGAGGCGTAGCGGTCGCGCTGAAAGGCGCTGTCGCCGAACGTCGCCTGCGCCACCCGAGCGCGCTTCAGGAAGAAGCCGATCTCGTGCTCGTCGGTCATGCCGATGCCGCCATGCATCTGCACGCCCTCATTGCCAACCAGGAAGAAGGCGTCGCCGGCCTTGGCCTTGGCGAGGCAGGCGAGCGCGCCGGCATCGTCGCTCCCGGCGTCCAGCGCTGCGAGCGCCGCGGTCACCGCCGAGCGGGTCAACTCGATCTCGCAGAACATCGCCGCCGCGCGGTGCTTCAGCGCCTGGAAGGAGCCGATCGGCACGCCGAACTGCTTGCGCTCCTGGAGATAGAGGACGGTGCGCTCGAACGCCGCGGCGGCGCTGCCGAGCATTTCGGCGGCGAGACCGGCGCGGGCGCGGTCGAGCACGGGATCGAGGAGGTCGGCGCCGTCATCGACCCCGCCCAGCACCGACTCTTCGCCAAGCTCGATGCCATCGAGGCGAAGAGCGGCGGCGTTGCGGCTGTCGACCATGACCGTGCGCGTGCGCGTCAGCCCCTTGGCGTCGGCGGGCACGAGGAAGAGCGTGATGCCGCGGCGCTCGCCGGGCGCGCCGGCGGTGCGCGCCACGACAATGACGAGATCGGCGACGTGGCCGTCGAGCACGAAGCGCTTCTCGCCGTCGAGGCGGAAGCCGCCGCCGCTGCGGCGGGCGGTGGCGGCGATGGCGTGCGGGAGCATGGTGCGCGCCTTCGTCGAGCGCCAGCGCCACCAGGCGCTGGCCCTTGGCGAGCGCGGGCAGATGCGCGGCCTTCTGCGCTTCGCTGCCGGCAAGCGCCAGCGCGCTGGCGCCGATCAGCGCGGTGGCGAGGAGCGGGCTGGCGGCCAGCGTGCGGCCCGCCGCCTCCATCACCTGGCCCAGGCCGAGGCAGCCGAACGCGGCGCCGCCATAGGCTTCCGGCACGAGAATGCCGGCCCAGCCGAGCTCGGCCATCTGCCGCCACAGCGGCAGGGAGAAGCCCAGCGCATCCTTGTCATCGCGCAGCTTGCGCAGCGCGCTGACCGGCGCGCGCTTGGCGAAGAAATCGAGCGCGGTGTCGCGGATCAGCGTGGTGTCGCTGTCGAGGGTGAGCGCCATGGTCTCAGTCCGGCAGGCCAAGCACACGCTTGGCGATGACGTTGAGCTGGATCTCCGAGGTGCCGCCCTCGATCGAGTTCGCCTTGGAGCGCAGCCATTCGCGCGTGATGCGCTTCTCGTCGGCGGCGAAGCCGTCGCCTTCCCAGCCCAGCGCCTGGGTCCCGAGGCAGCGCAGCAGCAGCTCGAATTTCCGCTTGTTGAGCTCGGTGCCGTAATATTTGAACATGGCCGAAGCGGGGCCGGGCGCGCCGCCTTTCGCCTCCTCGGCGGCGCGGCGCTGGGTGAGGCGGAAGGCGCGCTGGTCGATCTCGTATTGCGCGATGCCGTCGCGCAGCACCGCATCCGCGACCTTGCCGTCACGCTCGCCGGCGTAACTCTTGGCGAGCTCGGCGAGCGAGCGCTCGGCGCCGCGCTGACGCTCGCCGATCGAGGCGATCATCTTGCGTTCGTGCTCCAGCAGCTGCTTGGCGATGGTCCAGCCATTGTTGAGCCCGCCGACGAGATTCTCCTGCGGCACGCGGACATTCTCGATGAACGTCTCGCAGAAGGGCGAGGCGCCGCTGATCAGCCGGATCGGCCGGGTGCGTATGCCGGGATCATTCATGTCGATGAGCAGAAAGCTGATCCCGTCATGCTTCTTCGCCATGGGGTCGGTGCGCACCAGGCAGAAGATCCAATCGGCGAGATCGGCATAGGACGTCCAGATCTTGTGGCCGTTGACGAGGAAATGCTCGCCTTGCGGCACGGCGCGCGTCTTGAGGCCGGCGAGGTCGGAGCCGGCCTCGGGCTCGCTGTAGCCCTGGCACCAGCGGATCTCGCCGCGGGCGATCGGCGGCAGATGCGCCGCTTTCTGCGCTTCGCTGCCGTATTGCAGCAGCACCGGCCCCAGCATCCAGATGCCGAAGCTCTGCAGCGGCGAGCGGCAATTGAGCCGGCGCATCTCCTCCTCGAGGAGGCGCGCCTCGGCGGGCGCGAGGCCGCCGCCGCCATATTGCTTGGGCCAGGTCGGCACCGTCCAGCCGCGTGCCGCCATGCGCTCCAGCCAGAGCTTGGCTTCCGGCTTCTTGAAGCGGGCGTTCCGTCCGCCCCAGACGATTTCGTCGTCGGGCATCGGCGTGCGCATGCTCGGCGGACAATTCGCCTCGAGCCAGGCACGGGTCTCTGCGCGGAATGCGTCGAGCTCGGCCATGGGTCCCTCTCTCCGGCCTGAAGAGCCGGGCTCTTAGGGCGCCGACCCTACACCAGGCCGCCTTCCGGCTCAACTCGAGCAACCAATGATTAACCACGGACAAGGATAATCAACCCAAAGAACAGGAAGAGGCTCTTGGGCATGGTGCCCGATACCGAGACAGGCGAGAGCGGCGGCGGCGAGAGCGTGGCGCGGGCGGCACGGCGCCGCGGCAAGGCGTCAGCCAAACCGCGCGGCGAGGCCGGCGGCACGGCCGAGCCGCCGGTCGCGCGGATCATGCAACTCGTTGCGGCACTCCGGGCCGAGCAGGACAGTCTGAGCCCGGCCGCGGCTGCCGGCGACGCCACCGAGCGGGTCCGGGTGATGGCATGGCTGCGGCGCATCCTCGAGGCGCGCGAGCAGGAGCGCCAAGCCTGGGACGGGCAGATCCGTCAGCTCGAGACGCAATTCGCCGAGGCGCTTGCCGCGGCCGAGGCCGCGCAGCAGGCGGCCGCGCAGACCGGCATGCAGCATCAGCGCCTCATCGCCGATCTCAAGCTTATGCACGAGCATCAGCGCTCGATCTGGCAGCTCGAGCGGCGACGGCTCGAAATCACCATCGAGGGGTTCGAGCGGGTGCGACGCAAGACCGGGCTCCGCCATGCCGCACGGCTGGCGCGCCCCGCGCTGGTGGCGGGCCTGTTGCTGGCGACGCTGGCGGCGATGGCGCTTTCCGCCGACAGCGCCGGCACTGCCGGCCGATCGCTGCTCGATCTCGACGACACCGGCCGCGCGACAGTCGTGGTGCTCGGCGGCACGCACGCCACCGCCCTCCGGCGCTGAAGGCGGCCGCGCGCGGCGCGACCCGCTGCAGCGGGCCTTTTCGCGATCTTGACCCGGTCCCCGGCGCCCCTCGAAAGGGCTACTGGAAGCCTGCCGCTTTGGCGCTAATTTCGCAAATCAGGGAATGCTGACACGGGCGGCATCGGGTCGCTCGCGCCAGGCAGGGGACAGTGCCATGAAGGGGCCGATGGCGGCGCGGCTGTTGCGCGAGCGGGCGGCGTCGCTGCGCAAGCTGGCGCAGGATCAGATGAGCGAGGATGAGCCAAAGCTTGCCAGTGATCTCGCCCAGGCTGCCGACGATCTCGAGGCGCGCGCCAAGCGGCTGGAGCGCGTTGGCGCCGGTTGAGATCACGCGCGGCGATCCTGCGGCGCCGCTGCAGCGCGTCACGGTTGCGCGCGCGTGGGGCGGGCGACTTTCCTGTCGCGGCCCAGCCCGGCCGAGGGGCACGGATTGAACTTTCGGAGGGAGGCGGCGTTCCCCCCGCTGCCCCTTTGGGCGCATTGAGAAAAGCCGGTCGGCGATGCCACATGCCAATAACGGATGCCGTGCTTCCGGCCGGGGCGGGGCGTGCGATGCGGGAACAGGGAGGCCTCATGACCGAACAAGGCCGTTCGGCCCGGTGCGTCGAGGCGGCGCCAGGCCAGCGCCCCCAGGCGCCAGAACCGCGCGCGGGGCGGTCGGCGTGAGCGTCGAGCAGAAGACCGAAGCGATGCCGGCGCGTGGCGCGGCGCAGGTGCCGGCGCCGGACATGACCCAAACGCTGTCACGCGACGCGGGCGAGCTGCGCCACACATTGCGCGACCTAGTGGCGGTGTCGACGCTGCCGGCGGTCTGGGCGCATTGCGACGCGCGCGAAGTCGCCGAAAGCGTCACCGAGGTGCTGGCTGATATGCTCGGCCTCGATTTCGCCTATTTCTGGCTGCGGCTGCCCGGTGATGCGCCGGCGATCGAGGTGGCTCGTGCGCCGGCGGTCGAGGCCGGCGAGGCGACGCCGCTGTTGCGCCGGGCACTGGCGGATTGGCTCGGCAAGCCGACGCCGGCCACCGCGGCGACGGTGCCCAACCCCTTCGGCAAAGGCCGGCTGCGCGTGGCCTTCGCGCCGGTCGGCGGCGACGAACTGGCGCTGCTGGCGGTGGGCTCGCGCCAGCCGGGCTTCCCCACGGCGGCGCAACGGCTGCTGATCGGCGTTTGCGCCAGCCAGGCGGCGATCGCCATCGGCCGGTGGCGGACCGAGCAGGAGCTCTATCGCCTCAACGAGACGCTGGAGCAGCGTGTCACCGCCGAGATCAAGGCGCGGCTCGCCGCCGAAGAGGCGTTCCGCCAGGCGCAGAAGATGGAAGCGATCGGCGAGCTCACCGGCGGCGTCGCCCATGATTTCAACAACATCCTGACCGCGATCTTCGGCAGTCTGGAGATGGTGCTGGCCAGCGAGGAGCCGGATGAGCGGACGCGGCGGATGGTCACCACCGCCTTGCGCTCGGCCGGGCGCGGCGCGCGGCTGACGCAGCAGTTGCTCGCTTTCTCGCGCCGCCAGGTGCTGCAGCCGAAATTCGTCAATCTCAACGAGCTGCTCTCCGAGATGCGCGTCCTCATCCAGCGCGCGGTCGGCGAGGCGATCGATATCTCGCTGACGCTTGCGCCGGACCTGCCGTCCTGCCTGATTGATCCCGCACAGTTCGAGACCGCCGTGCTCAACCTCGTCATCAATGCGCGCGATGCCATGCCGGGCGGCGGCACGCTGCGGATTGCGACGCGCCAGGCGAAGGTCGGCGCCGGCTGCGGCGGGCTCGCGAGCGGCGATTACGTCCTGCTCTCGGTCACCGACAGCGGCACTGGCATGACGCAAGAGGTGCAGTCGCGTGCCTTCGAGCCGTTCTTCACCACCAAGGAGGTCGGCAAGGGTTCCGGCCTCGGCCTCTCGATGGTCTATGGCTTCGCCAAGCAATCGGCCGGCACGGTGCAGTTCGACAGCGCGTGGCACCGCGGCACCAGCGTCGTGCTCTACCTGCCGGCGCTGGCCGAAGCGGCCGAGCACGCCGGGCACGAGCGTGACAGCGTCGTGGTCCGCAGCGGTACCGGCACCATCCTGCTGGTCGAGGACAACGAGGAAGTGCGCTCGGCGACCGCCGAGGTGCTGGAGATGCTGGGTTATCAGGTGATCACCGCCGGCCATGGCCGCGCCGCGCTCGACATCGTCCGGCGGCGGCGCATTATCGACCTGCTGCTCACCGATCTCGTGATGCCGCGCGGCATGAGCGGCATCGAGCTTGCCCGCGCGGTGCGGCAACTGAGCGCCGACCTGCCGGTGCTGCTGATGTCGGGATACTCGCCCGCCTGCCTGGAGCTCAACGGCGAGCTGCACTGCGGCTTCATCGCCAAGCCCTTTCGCCCGGCCGAGCTCGGCAAGGCGATCAACGACTTGCTGCGCGCCGCCCGGCGCGGGGCCGTAGCCCTCGGCAAAGAGGGCTGAGCTGCGGCGCCGCCAGGCGCGCCATCATCGGCGCGGACCGGGCGCTTCCCGGCAAATTTCGTCCCGGTCTCGGCCGATGTGACCGATGTCACAGCGCAAGCGCCACTGCGCGCTCAGGTCGAGCGCATCCCCTTTAGGAGACCTTGTAAGTTTGTTCAAACTGATGTCATAGTTGCCTCGCTAATACACGGCAAGACCATTGAACCGATTAAACTGGGAGGTGGTCGTGGTCGTGAAGTCACCTAAATCTGAGGTTGAGCAATCCGACCCCATTTCGGTCGGGCAAATCGGCAACGGTCCGATGCCCGGCAACGAAGTCGTGGGCGTGGACAAGATCCGCGATCTGCTGTTCGGAAATCAGATGCAGGATTACGACCGCCGCTTCTCGAAGCTGGAGGAGCGGTTTTTGCAGCGCTTCAAGGACATCGAGTCCGAGACGGCGCGCAATCTCAGCGCGTTCGAATCGAATGCGAAGAAGCAGGTGGAATTGCTGGCCGCCCAGCTGCGCGAGGAAAAGGACCTGCGCGCCGACGCCGACAAGGAGATCGAGCGCACGCAGCGCGAGCATAATCAGACGGTGGAGAAGCGTCTTCGCTCGATCTCTGACCAGCTGAGCCAGCTCGAGCGCGATCACGCCGACCGCCTGACCCAGGAAGCCCAGTCGCTGCGCGACGAGATCAAGCGCAAGAACGAGGATCTGCAGCACGCGATCGAGAAGATGTTCGCGGAGCTGAGCAACGTCAAAACCGATCGCAACCTGCTCGCCGGGCTGTTCGTCGAGGTGGCCAAATGCCTGAACCAGGATTCGGGCGGAAAGAACGTCGGCAAGGGCGGCGCCGAGCCGATGCGCGGCTGGCCGGCCGGCTGATCCGCCCCGCGACGTGAGCAAAGCCGCTGCCGCGACGCTCGAGGCGCTGCTTCGCCCGCGCTCGAGCCAGACCGGGACCGGGATCGACCGCAAGGCGTTGGCCGGCCTGCTGGCCGAGATCGCGCGCAATGTCGAGCCGGCAATCCGCGCGCAGCCGATCGGCGTGCCGCGAGTCGACCCGCGGCTCGATCAGATCCGCACCCTGCTGGTGGGCCGCGAGATCGAGGTGCTGTCGCGGCTGAGCGAGGTGGTGGAGGACCCCGAGCAGTTCGCCGCCGCGGTCGGACGCATCCTGCCCTCGGCGATCGTGCACGCATCGAGCGACGGGCGGCTGGGCCAGGTGCTGGCGCCGGCGCTGGAGAAGGCGACGCAGACCTCGATCCGCAGCGATCCCAGGACGCTCGTCAACATCCTCTATCCGCTGATCGTGCCGGCGATCCGCAAGTCGATCGGCGAGACCATCGACAACACCTTCCAGTCGCTCAACGAGACGCTGAAGCACAGCCTCACCTGGCGCGGGCTCAGATGGCGTTGGGAGGCTTGGCGGACCGGAATCTCCTTCGCCGAGGTCGTGCTCAAGCACACGCTCGTCTATCAGGTCGAGCATGTCTTCCTGATCCATCGTCACACCGGGCTGCTGATCTCGCATGTCGCGGCCGAAGATGCGGCAAGCCAGGATCCGCAGCTGGTATCGTCGATGCTGGTCGCGATCCAGGATTTCGTGCGCGACTCCTTCGCTGGCGCCGAGCAGCAGGGGCTCGACACGGTGCGGCTGGGCGAGCTCAGGCTGTGGTCGGAGCCGGGGCCGTTCGCGACGCTGGTGGCGGTGATCCGGGGCAACCCGCCGGAAGAGCTGCATGACACGCTGCGCGGCGTGCTGGCGCGGATCCATGAGGAGCGGCGCCAGGCGCTGGAAAATTTCGACGGCGACAGCTCGGGCTTTGCCGATATCGAGGCGCATCTGAACGAATGCGCAGCGCTGCGGCAGCGGGCGCCCCGCGCCACGCGGCGCGGCTTCCCGTGGTTTGTCGCGCTGGTGGGCCTGGTGCTGCTGGCGCGGCGGGGGCAGGGGGCGTGCGCTGGTGGCAGAACCGGCAGCTCTTGCAGGCCGAGCAGGCGCTGCGCGCCGGCGAGCAACGGCTCTGGGACGGCTATGTCGCGGCGCTTCAGGCCGAGCCCGGCATCGTCGTCACCGGATCGTCGCGCCAAGGCGACAAATTCCTGGTCGCGGGCCTGCGCGATCCGCTGGCGGTCGACCCGCTGCAGCTGCTGGGTCAGTCGGGCATCGATCCCGCGCGCGTCGTCAGCCGCTGGGTTCCCTATCAGGGGCTCGAGCCCGGCTTCGTGTTGAAGCGGCTGCAGGCGTCGCTCGATCCGCCGTCGAGCGTGACCCTCGCGGTCGAGGGCGATCGCATCGTGGCGCGGGGATCGGCGCGGCCTACCTGGATCGAGCGCGCGCGCGCCGTTGCCCGGATGTTGCCGGCGGGAGGGCCGGGCTTCGATCTTTCCCGGGTGCGGAATGTCGATGAGGGCGTGATCGCCAAGCTGCGCGATGCGATACAATCGCATGAGATCCATTTCAACACCAACGACCCGTTGCCGGCTCCCGGCCAGGACGCCGTCCTCGATGAGCTGGCCAAGCAGGTGAACGACCTCGTCTCCTTGTCCTCGAGCATACGCGTGATCACGCGGGTGACGCTGACCGGGCATTCCGACGATACCGGCCGCGGCGTGCTCAACCTGTCGCTGAGCCTGGCGCGGGCCGACGCGGTGCGGGCGCTGCTCAAGAAGCGCGGCGTCGATCCGGATCTGCTCACGGTGCGCGGCGCCGGTCCGCTGGAGCCGGTGGAGGAGGGGCTCTCCGAGACCGCGCGTTCGGCCAACCGCCGGGTTTCCTTCACCGTCGGGATCGAGGAGCAGCCATGACCACGACGCTGCAAAAGAAGATCTGCATGCTCGGCGGCTTCTCGGTAGGCAAGACCAGCCTGGTCAAGCGCTATGTCGAGAGCGTCTTCTCCGAGACCTATCTCACCACGGTCGGCGTCAAGATCGACAAGAAGACCGTCGATCTCGTCGATCGGGCGGTGAGCCTCATCCTCTGGGACCTCGCGGGCGAGGACGATATCTCGTCGCTGCGCATGAGCTATCTCAGGGGATCCGCGGGATATGTGCTGGTGGCCGACGGGACGCGGCCCTCGACCCTCGACGTGGCGCTGTCGCTGCGCCGGCGCGTCGAGGCGGATTGCGGTCCGCTGCCCTTCGTGCTGCTGCTGAACAAGCACGACCTGAGCGAGCAATGGGCGGTCGGAGAGGCCGAGCTGGAGGACCTTCGGCAGGAGGGCTGCCCGGTGCAGCCGAGCAGCGCGCGCACCGGCGAAGGCGTCGAGGCTGCGTTCAGGGACCTCGCTCTGCGCGTCGCGCGCTGAGCCCGTGGAAGGCCTGCCCGCGAGCGTCGCCGAGCGGTTGCAGGAGCTGACCTATCAGCAGCGGGCGGTGGCCTATCTGCAGGTCGATGCCGGACTGACCCTGGTCGGCGCCGGCGGGCATCTCGAGGCTTATGGTCTCGCGGGGCTGCGCCTGGGCGAGCCGGCGGTCGAGCAGGCGTTCTTCCTCGAGGGGCTGCTGCCGCTGGTCGAGACACCTTACGTCGTGCCGTCGGTCGAGCTCGCCGGCGGCCGCGCCGCCGACCTCCATTTCCATCGCGACGCCGACACCGTCTGGGTGGTGCTGCTCGAGGTCACCGCCGAGCGCGATGCGGCGCGGCGCGTGCAGCAGAAAGCTTATGATATGACGCTGCTGCAGGAGCGCGAGGCGCTGCTCAACCGGCGGCTCGAAGCGGCCAATGCGGCGCTCCTCGAGGCGCAGCGCGAGCTCGAGGCCTCGCGCGCGGCGCTGATGCGCGCGCATGAGCAGGTGCAGGCACAAGCCGCCGAGCTTGCGGTCTGGAACAAGACGCTCGAAGAGCGGGTCGCGGCGCAGCTCGGCGAGATCGAGCGCATGGCCCGGCTCAAGCGGTTCTTCGCGCCGCCGCTGGCCGAGCTGATCCTGTCCTCGGGCAACGAGCGCATTCTGGAGAGCCATCGCCGCGACATCGCCGTGCTGTTCTGCGACCTGCGCGGCTTCACCGCCTTTGCCGAGAGCGCCGAGCCGGAAGAGGTCATGGCGCTGCTGCATGATTATCATGCGGCGCTGGTGCCGCTCATCCAGGCCTTCGAAGGCACGCTCGACCGCTTCGTCGGCGACGGCCTGATTGTGTTCTTCAACGACCCGCTGCCGTGCGCAAACCCGGCCGAGCGCGCGGTGCGGCTTGCTGTCGCCATGCGCGACGCTGTGGCCGTCCTGGCGCAGAGCTGGCGGCGGCGCGATTATCAGATCGGCTTCGGCATTGGCGTGGCGCAAGGCTTCGCGACGCTCGGCCAGATCGGCTTCGAGGGGCGCTACGATTACAGCGCGATCGGGACCGTGATCAATACCGCCGCGCGCCTGTGCGAGGCCGCCAAGGACGGCCAGATCCTGGTCACCTCGAGGATCGCCGCCGCCGTCGCCGAGGCGGCGGATGTGAGGGAGATCGGCCCGCTCACCTTCAAAGGCCTCAGCCGCCCGCTTGCCATCTCCAACGTGGCGGCGCTCAAGGTGGCGTGAGGGCAAGGCGGCAAAGGACCGCCTTAGCCCTCCCGCCCCATCCGGCCCATGAACGCCGCGCCGAGCCAAAGGGTCGAGAGCCACCAGGCTTGCCAGGCGCCGAAGCTGAGCAGCGCCGGGGCGAGGGCGGCAGCGGCGTAGCCCAGCGCCATCGCGCGGCGCCAAGGCGGCGTCAGGCCGGCGAGCCGCTCCAGCATCAGCGCGAGCAGCAATAGCGCGAGCAGCGTGCCGGGCAAGCCGAGCTCGAGCCGCCACTGGAGCGCCGCGTCATGCGGGTGCAGCGGCAAGGCCTGGGCGAGCGGCGGCAGGGTCGGCGCGAGCTCCGGGAAGAGCGCGTCGACCGGGGTCTGGCCGCCCGGCACCGCGCGCGCCGCATCCATGCCCCAGCCGAGCAGCGGCCGCTCGGTGATCCGATCGGCGGTGAAGCGCCAGATGGCGAGGCGATGGATGGCGGAGGGCGGCAGTTGCGGCACGAGGTTGTGGATCTGTGCGATGCCGGCGCCGCCGGGCGTGGCCGGCGGCAGGATGAAGGCGATGACGAGCACGCCGGCGAGGAGCGCGCGGGCGACGAGGCGCGGCCGGCGCAAGGCGACGAGGCAGACGGGGAGCGCGATGGCGAAAGCGAGGATGCAGGTGTGGCTGTAGAAGGCGCCGATGGTCGCGCCGACCGCGAGCGCCAGCACCGCGAGGCCGAGCCAGTGCCGGCGCACCGCCAGCTCGGCCGCCGCCGGCCAGGCCAGCAACAGCAGCACGGTGAGGCCGCGGTCATAGCGCGCGAGCGGCACCGGCTGGCTCGGCGTAAGGCCGCCAACGAGGCGCGCGATCGGCTGATGGGCGTGAAGCTCGAGCTGCAGCAGCAGCAGCGCCAGAACGAGGCCGACAAGCAGCGCCTGGAAGGCGCGCGCCGCCTGCCGGTCGGGGAGTGTCGCGACACCGCCCGTCACCAGCACGCCGGCGGCGGCAAGGACGAGGAAGCGCAGCGCCTCGAAGAGGCTGTGCAGCGGCACCGGCGACCACAGGGCCGTCACCGCCGCCCAGGCCGAGAGCAGCGCCAGCAGCGCGAACATCCCAGCATGGGGCCGCGCGGCGGCGAGAGCGTCGCGCCGGCCGGCGACGAGCAGTGCCAGCGCCAGGAGCGCCAGCAGCGGCGCGAGGCCGAGCGGGGCGAAGACGGCCAGCGGCGGCGCCACCAGCGCCGCCAGCACCAGCGCGCCGCCGGGCACGTGGTGTGCCCGCAGCGGCGTGTCGGGCGCGGAGGCCGGGGACAGCAGCATGATCTCCAGGCCTCGCAGGAAAAAATTAGGGTGCGGCTGTTATAGAGGAATGCGTCCGGGGGTGCTAAATCCCTCGTCCCGCGGCTTGGGCCACGGCCTAGCGGGGTGGCCAACCATTGCTCCGGTCATGGCGGTTTCCTATTCTCCGGTGTGCGAGGCGATGGCCGGCGCTGTTTTGTATTCGACCAAAAGGACTTTCCGTTGGACCGTCTCGACGATCTCGAAGCCCAGACCATCTTCATCCTGCGCGAGGCTGTGAACCGGCTGACGCCGCTCGGCATGCTGTGGTCGATCGGCAAGGATTCGAACGTGCTGCTGTGGCTGGCGCGCAAGGCGTTTTTCGGGCGGGTGCCGTTTCCTGTGATCCTGCTCGATACCGGCAACGAATTTCCCGAGGTCTATGCCTTCCGCGACCGCATCATCAAGGAGTGGAGCCTCAGCTATATCGATGCGCCCTGCCCGTCGGTGGAGGAGACCGATCCGTCGCTGCCGCCGAAATCGCGCGCCGCGGCGCGCAAGACGCTGGGCCTGAAGCGCATCATCGCAGCGCGCGGATTCCGCGGCGTGATGCTCGGCATCAGGCGCGACGAGCAGGCGATCCGCGGCAAGGAGCGGGTGATGAGCCCGCGCGACGCCAGCGGCGGCTGGGACTTCAAGCACCAGCCGGCGGAGTTCTGGGATCAGTACAACGCCGAGCCGCCGCCGGGCGGCCACATCCGCGTCCATCCGTTGCTCGCCTGGACCGAGCTCGATGTCTGGCGCTACATCGAGCGCGAGGGCATGCCGGTGGTGCCGCTCTATTTCGCCCGCAACGGCAAGCGCTTCCGCTCGCTCGGCGAAAAGGACATCACCTTCCCGATCGATAGCACCGCGTCCAGCATCGCCGAGATCATCGCCGAGCTCGAGAGCTCGCGCGAGCCCGAGCGTGCCGGCCGCGCCATGGATCACGAGAGCGAGGACGCTTTCGAGCGGCTGCGCGCCCAGGGCTATATGTGATGAGCGCACCGCCGCTGAAGCTGGTCGTGGTCGGCCATGTCGACCACGGCAAATCCACCCTGATCGGCCGCTTGCTGCACGAAGCCGGCGCGTTGCCGCGCGGCAAGGTCGAGGAGCTGCAGAAGATCAGCGAGCGGCGCGGCGTGCCGCTCGAATGGTCGTTCACGCTGGATTCGCTGCAGGCCGAGCGCGACCAGGCGGTGACCATCGACACCACGCGCTTCTGGATCACGCTGGGCGGGCGCGACCTTGTCATCATCGACGCGCCGGGCCATCGCGAATTCCTCGCCAACATGGTGAGCGGCGCCGCCGGCGCCGATGCGGCGATCCTGGTGATCGACGCGGCCGAAGGGCTCAAGGACCAGACGCGTCGGCACGCCTATCTGCTGCGCCTCCTGGGCTTCGAGCAGATCGCCGTCGTCGTCAACAAGCTCGACCTCGTGGGCTTTGCCGAGGCGCGTTTCCGCGCGCTGGAGCGCGAAGCGCGCGCGTTCCTCGCCGAGCTTGGCCTCAAGCCGCGGGTGGTGCTGCCGCTCTCGGCGCGCCACGGCGACAATCTCTCCAGCGCCAGTGCCAACCTCGCCTGGCACAAGGGGCCGACGCTGGTGGCGGCGCTGGTCGCGTTCGGTGCGGCGCCGCCGCTCGACGAGGCGCCGCTGCGCCTGCCACTGCAGGACATCTATCGCCAGGAGGATCAGCGCATCCTGGTCGGCCGCATCGAGACCGGCCGGCTGAAGCAGGGCGACACGCTGCTGTTCTCGCCGTCGAACAAGCTGGCGCGGGTGAAGAGCCTCGAAGCCTGGCCCGGTCCGCCGCCGGATCACGCCGGCGCGGGGCGCTCGGTGGGATTGACGCTCGACCGGCCGCTCTTCCTCGAGCGCGGCGAGGTGGCAAGCCATGTCGAGAGCGCGCCGCTGATCGCCAACCGGTTCGGGGCGACCCTGTTCTGGCTTGGCGCCGCGCCGCTGGTGATGGGGAGCGAATATCGCCTGCGGCTCGGCATGGTCGAGGCGCCGGTGACGGTGGAGCGCATCGAGCGCGTCATCGACACCGACAGCCTGGCGCCGCTCGGCGCGACGGAGGTGCAGCGCGACCAAGTGGCGGAGGTCGTGCTGCGCAGCCCGATGCTGCTGGCGCTCGACGATCACAGCAAGCTGCCGCGCAGCGGGCGCTTCGTGCTGCGCGACAAGGGCGTCACCGTCGGCGGCGGCCTCGTGCTGCTGCGCGGCATTGCCGATCAGCGCCGAACCGCCACCGGCAAGGACGAGAACCTGACCTTGGTGTCGCACAAGGTGACGCAGGATGCGCGCGCCGCGCGCTTTGGCCACAAGGGCGGCGTGCTGTGGTTCACCGGGCTCTCCGGCGCCGGCAAATCGACGCTCGCCATGGCGATGGAGCAGCATCTCTTCCGCAAGGGCTACGCCGTCTATGTGCTCGATGGCGACAATATCCGGAGCGGCCTCAACGCCAATCTGGGCTTCTCACCCGACGACCGCGTCGAGAACATCCGCCGCGTCGGCGAGGTGGCGGCGCTCTTTGCCGATGCGGGATTCCTCTGCATCACCGCCTTCATCTCGCCCTATCGCGCCGACCGCGCCCGCGCGCGCGCGGCGACACCCCCCGGGGCCTTCCACGAGATCTATGTCAGCGCCGATCTCGCGACCTGCGAAGCGCGCGATCCCAAGGGGCTTTACCGCAAGGCGCGGGCGGGCCAGATCGGCGACTTCACCGGCATCTCCGCGCCCTATGAGCCGCCGGCGGCGCCCTCGCTGGTGGTGGATACGGCACGGCAGCCGCTCGAGGCCTGCCTCGAGCAGATCCTCGCCTATGTCGCGCAGCATTTCGCCCCGGGCGGCGGTCCCGCTTGATTTGCCGGACGTGAGCCGGTAGACCCTGGCGCCACGTCCCCGTCGTCTAGAGGCCTAGGACATCGCCCTTTCACGGCGGTAACACGGGTTCGAATCCCGTCGGGGACGCCAATGATTTCAAATATTTATTCGCGTTTCTTCCCTCATAAGACAAATCATACGGCATAAATACGGCATAGCTGCTCCCTTGAAAGCGCATGCCTGCAGCGTCAGCGATGGTCATCCATGAGAGAGTCGCCCCTCAGCCTCGAGCCATCATCGCACCGTCAGATGCTCGCCCAGCAGCAGCGTAAGGGGTGACCCCCGAGGGGGGTGGGGCTGAAGCCGATCGTTCGTAAAACCTCGGTCAACGGGTTCGCGCAATTTTTAGAAATTTTTGGGTCTCGGAGACGTGTAAGCTGCGATCATACATCCTGGAGCACTTGCCCCAGTGTGAATGCGGCGAGCGTATTTGACGCAAGACAGGGAAGCGTTGGCGCGATCATCTGGGCGTAATCATCGCGCCGCGCCGCCTGACGATCGATGGTGATCGAAAATGATCGAAATTCATCGGCTTGGGCCGAGCGCTCTCCCGTGAGAAAATTCGCCGGTCCCGACTGATTGGCTTCGGCGCGGCCGACGGTGCATGATGCCGGTGAAAATTCCGGGGCGCATGATTAATCTCACGCTTGAACGTCTGATGCGGGTTGTGTTGCGTGGTGCTGCGAAATACGAAGCGGCCGAGGCGGCGTTGACGCGGGCCCATGCAGCAGATCCGGAGCCGGCGGCCTGGGAGGATGCCGGATGGGATGCGTGGTGCGAGGCGTCGCACCTGGCACTGGCGATCGACGGGCTTGTCGATCGCGCGGCCATCGATCTGAACATTTCGATGGCCAGCGTCCGCGAAACCGTCGCCGAGTTGAGCCGCTGGCCGGGCGCGGGCGGCGGCCCGCGCACAGGCTCGGTAGAACGGGTGCGGTCGGTGGCGGATGCCTACCGGCATCACCAGTTGACGCGGCCGTGGCATACGATCGCTTCGGCCCATGACGTGCTGGCGGTCACCACGGCTTATGGTGCTGGGGCCTTTGGTACGGGCAAGTTTGGGGGCGCCCCCGAGGTGATCATCCTGGACAAGAGCGGCGGGCAATGGAAATTCCTCGCCGATGCGCCGGTGGCGATAGCGGCGTGGTTCCTCTATCTCTGGGCCAACGGCGCGACGCTGCCGAGCGGGCCGTTCACGGTCTGCAATCTGCAGGTCCATCCCTGATTCTGTCGCCAAGTACCGATCAGCGGTTGCGCTGACGGCATGGCTGGCGTCCTGAAGCTGCCGCCTGGGTCAGTTCGCCGGCCAGATTGCCGCGGGGCCAACGGCTTGGAGAACGAGAGTTTACCGAGTTTATTGCGAAACCAGGTAAACTCGGTATAAACACCATATGGACGTGGCTCTTAATCCCTATGCACCTGGCGCTGGAACCCCACCGCCGCTCATGGCCGGTCGCGATGATATCGTAGCCATCGCCGACGTGGCGCTCACCAGGGTGAAGACAGGTAAGTCGGCGAAGAGCTTTGTCGCCGTCGGCCTGCGAGGCGTGGGGAAAACCGTGGTGCTGAACAAGGTTCAGGATCTAGCCGACAAGCGCCATTACGAAAGCGCATTCATCGAGGCTCAGGAGGACGCCTCCCTCGTCGCCGTCTTGGTCCCGCACCTGAAACGCGTGCTGTTCAAGCTGGACAGGATCGAGGGTGTGCAGGAGGTAGTTCGTCGAGGGATGCGGGTGCTGAAGGGTTTTGCCTCTGCGTTCAAGGTGCAATATGGCGATATCGAAGTTGGGATCGACTTCGACAGCGAGCGCGGCACCGCCGACAGCGGCGACCTCGCCGCTGATCTTCCCGACCTTTTCCTTGCCGTGGGCGAAGCTGCGGCAGCACGGAAAACCGCCATCGCCCTCATCATCGATGAAATACAATACCTCTCTGAAAAGGATCTCGCGTCGCTCATCGCCGCCGTGCACCGGGTGAACCAGAAGACACTGCCTATTTTGCTCGTTGGCGCGGGTTTGCCGCAGGTGCTTGCGAAGATGGGCGACGCCAAATCCTATGCCGAGCGCTTATTCGAGTTTCCGCGCGTCGCGGCGCTTTCCGAAGTCGACGCTCGAGCGGCCATCGCGCAGCCGGCCGCCGATGCCGGCGTGGTATTCTCTGACGATGCGCTGAAAGAGATTTTCCGCGAGACCGAGGGCTATCCCTATTTTTTACAGGAATGGGGATATGTGGCTTGGAATCTTGCACGTCACTCTCCGATCGAACGCGATGTCATCATTGCAGCAAAACCGGAAGCAATTCGGCGCTTGGATCAGAGCTTCTTTCGCATGCGCCTCGAGCGCACGACCCCAACGGAAAAGCGATACATGCGCGCCATGGCGCAACTCGGGGCCGGCGCTCATCGGTCCGGCGACATCGCCAAGGTCTATGGCGCAGCCGTAACTACGGTTGCTCCTATTCGATCGGGGCTCATCAGCAAAGGCATGATCTTTAGCCCGGCACACGCGGAGACTGAGTTCACTGTCCCGCTGTTTGATGACTTCATGCGCCGGGAATTCCCTGATCTGCTGAAAAAGAAGAGAAAGTGAGCCGCCGGATGGCGATTGTGCGGGCGGACCCGGTAGCGGTATGGCTGAGTGCGCGCGGCATCGGAGGCCATCTGCAACGCTGGGCTACCGTCTGCCACCCCCGCGCGGCATCACCAATATCGTGCATCGCGCGCGTTGGCAGGATCGAAGGGTTGACGTGCTAAATTATATTTTGAGCATTCTGCAAGCTCTGGCGACCCCGACTCTCGCCGGTGCTGGTATTGCCATCGCGTGGCAACAGAAGCGCTTGGCGGACATTCGGCTCAGGAATGACCTGTTCGACAGACGGTTTAAAATCTATGAGGCAGCTCGAACCTATCTTCAATGCGCCGTCCAGGATCAGCGGTTTGATCCAGAGCATATGTTTGCGTTCATTCGCGGAACTGCCGATGCGCCCTTTTTCTTCAGCCACGAAATCGCAGATTACATTGAAGAGATCAGGCAGAAAGTCGCCGATATGCGCGCGCGTGCCGGACTCATGGAAGCGAAAAGAGATGCGGTTGCAGGATCCGTCATTGATCAGACGTATGATTTGCAACAATGGTGCGCCCAGCAAATTCTCGAACAGAAGATCCTGTTGAAATTCAAGCCCGAGATGGAGCTTACCCCTTCGCCGATATTCAGATTGCGGCGGGGGCGGGGCCAAACTTGAACGCGTTCATTAGTACCGCGTGCGCGAGCTGTAGCAGGAGATTGCGTGTTCGGCAACGGCAAGATTTCCAATGAAAGAAAGAACCTGACGAGACTGGCCGGCGAATTCCTTGTAGCTTCCCGACTTACGAGGCGCGGATATACGGTCAGCCTACAATGGGGAACGACCATCGGCTACGACATCCTAGTCTTCGACAAGGCGGGACACGTCGCTTTCCTAGAGGTAAAGACTTCCGCCTCCCGCAGCGGGCGGTGGCCTCTGCAGAAGAAATATGCGACCCCCGAGAGGGACGAAATCAGAGAGCGGCAGCGGTTCATTTGCTGCGTAGATCTCACCCCGCGCAACCGCGACCCCGATGTCTACGTCTTCCCGTGCGGGATCGTCGCTCAGGGTCTCCACTACCTCTACTCGGGCAAATTCTCGAAATCACCAACGTATCGGTTTGACCTGAATTCCCGGCCTAGCGGAAAGACAAAGGACAGCTCCGTCCCGACGGTGCGTGATCACATCGGCGCGGATCGATATATCGAGAAGTTCGACGGCCTCGGCGTGGCACCACTAAAATAGGATTATGGGCCAGGAGAAGTTCGAGGCTCGGGAATGAACGATCCGCGCTCCCCCGAGGTTGAGGCTTTCATGCGGGGCTTGACGCCGCGGCAGGAGCTGGTCCGCCGCTAGGCCCTGATGCGTCTCGACGAGCGGTGCATGAAAAATAGCATGTGGAAGCAGCGGGTTGCCGTGCTGCTGGACGAGCTCCGGCTCGACGCGGCCGGCTACGCGCGGGCGCTGCGCGAGGCGGATTTGGTGGCCGCGAAGATAAATAACGGGTGATCCGTGATCTCGGATATCGCCAATCTTTTTGGGTTGTTCCTGAATTTCGTGGGCGGCTTGTTGCTTGTGATCTTCACGTCTCCGCCGCTCGACGTTACGGCCGGTGGATTGCCTGTCATGAGATGGACGGCCGACGCCACGCCTGAACAGCAATTGGCCAATCAGCGCAGGTATCGCCTGCACCGCATAGGATTTAATGCGGGCGTGATCCTTTTGACCGTGGGGTTCTTTCTGCAGCTCGTCGTCGCGGCGTGGCCGATGCTGAAACGCATCATCTGCTGATAACCGCACCGCAGCTCGATCGTTTCATTCGCCCTGAAAATCCCGGCTGCCTAGCCCAAGGCGCGCTCGGCCCGCCGGGGCTCGGGGCGATACGTGGCGCCAGCGGTAGCGGCGCAGATGGTCGGCGACGGCCGCGCACATGAACGCGAGATCATCTTCCGACATCGATCGGATGGCCTTTGCGCGCGGCCTGGCCGACGGTGCCGAGGGTCAAGGCGTCGCGGAATCGAGCGCGAGAGTATCGACGTCGGGCATGCTGGCGCTCCGGCTGGCGTCCCCCGACGCCCCCAGGATCAGGCGAATTGGCCGGCAGCGGTCAAGCCATCGGCCGGCGCCGTGCGCTGCTTCGGGGGTTGATTTCGCGGGCAGAGCACCAGCCCATGGTCACTATCGATACCCGGTACGGAATGGGACCGGGGGAGCAGGTCGGGCCGGCGCGCGCGGCGGCTCTCAGTCTAGGCATCCAGCGGACGGGCCTCCGGCTTGGGCTGCCGGGCGTCTACATATCGCGTCGTTCCCCCGGTTCTGGCCCATTTGCAGGTGTCCAAAATGTCACGCTGAGTGACGACCTGGGGCTATTTCGGGCCAGACCCTGGAACCCGCTTGCTAACCCTTTGTTCACTGGCTACATGTATCACGGTGATACACGGCGAGGCACCTTCAATGCCCATGGGCCCGATGAAGCCCGCGGCTGCCACGGACTTCATACGGCGGAAATGCGGCCCCAGCCTAAAGCTGCACTGGACCGGTCACGCAAGGGACCGCCTTGCCGAACGCGACCTGATTATGGGTGATGTACTCCATGTCCTGAAATACGGTTTTGTTCACGATGAACCTGAAGAGGCTACCCGACCTGGAACTTGGAAATATCGCATCGAATGCGTGACGCCAAATTCCGGTGGAAGAACGGTCCGCCTCGTCGTCATCCCGTTCGCATCTTGCGAGATCAAGCTCGTAACCGTGATGTGGGCGGATGAACGGAACTAGGCTTCTACGGCTGGAGATAAAATAATGGACTATAAGTACACCGAATGCGGGCTGGACAATGTCGTAATCCACGACATGACGGTTCCGCGCGATGATGCCGGCGAGGAGGTGTACAGCATCCAAAACATCACAGGGCTGCACAAGCTCATCGCCCACTGTATCGTCAAGCATGCACGCGGCATATCGCCGAAGGAGCTGCGCTTCCTGCGCACCGAAATGGGGCTGACCCAGCATGAGCTGGGCGAAGTGGTGAAGAAAGACCACCAGACGGTGGGCCGCTGGGAACGCGGCGAGGTGCCGATCGACGAAACTGCCGAAATGATCGTCCGGCTCCTATCCTCGGAGCGGCTGGATCTCGAGCTCGACGTGCCACTGGCCGAGCTGGCCAAGCGGTGTGTGCCGAGCGCTCAGTTCCAGATGATCGATATCGATGGCAGCGATCCGTATAATTATCGACCCATGCCGATTGCCGCCTAACCGAGCCGCAGCATGACGGAAGGGCGCCACAGCGGCGCCCTTCTTACGTTGGCGGCTATAGTTTCCCAGGACCCCGCGCGGCGATGATTTCGTCGGATCCGCCAGCCCGGAATTTCCGAAAGCGGAATCGCGAACTCGCGGGCGAATTACTCGATCGTGGCGGCCCGCATCCGAACCCGCATTAAACTCCTCGGCCGAAGGATGCCGGCCTGATCGGCCACGTTGAGCGCGCGGTGCGCCCAATTCACAATGTCGGCAACGGCTGAGTTGATTTGGCTCTCCTGATGAGGCGCCATCGAGGGTCAATCGCGTGATTCGCTTGAAAACGCTTCCGGCCAGCAGCCGGGCAGCGCCAGTGATTGGCCAGAGGGCACCAGATCTACGCTGCGGCCCGCAGAAACCGGCGCGGAAACGACCGCGGGCAAAATTTTGACGTTTTCCGGGTGCAGCTCTGCACAGGTTGCTTGATTCTGGGGCCTTCGTCATCTTGCGGAGGCTACCGCTCATGCACGCCACCATCTCTCGCACCGAGCTCCCGCTCGATAACATGCGGGTGCCCGAGATCTCGGATGTCCCTATCGCCGTGAAGCCGAAGCGAGCATGTAAAATGCTCGACTGTGGAACGACCCGGCTTTACGAACTTATAAACACCGGTAGGCTCGTATCCTTTCGCGACGGTCGATCAAGGAAGGTCACCACCGCCTCGATCCGGGCGTATATCGCGGAGCAGATTGCCGCCGCCGAGCGCGGTGAGCAATGAGAAACATGCCGCTGCGCCCCGTGGCTCCGGACGGCGGCCTTGAGGCCGTCGACGTCCGCCCATTCGACTACACCGCTCTCGACCCCGAAGCCGCCCGTGCGCTGGCTGCTGGTGCGGCGCGCGTTCGCGATCTGGGCCGTAAGTCTGTCGAATTTCTTATCGAGATTGGCCGCGAATTGATCGCTGCGAAGGCCAAGCTCGGGCATGGCCTGTTCTTGTCATGGCTCGCCGCCGAATGCCGCTTGTCCGAGCGCTCTGCGCGTCGATTTATGCTGGCGGCGCAATGGGCTGAGGGGAAATCGGCCAACGTGACCGATTTGGATCCGACGGCCGTATATCTTCTCTCCGCACCATCGACGCCCCGGCAAGTTCAAATCGAAATTTTGCAACGTCTGGATCACGGCCAGC
Source organism: uncultured Alphaproteobacteria bacterium (assembly GCA_963789275.1). GTDB lineage: Bacteria > Pseudomonadota > Alphaproteobacteria > ATCC43930 > CGMCC-115725 > DAHUYF01. The sequence continues at coordinate 13,633 of CAWBKF010000017.1, read as the reverse complement.
ATCCAACCGTGGACGAGATCCGCGAGAGGATAAGGACTGTCAAAGCTCGATCCGACCGCACTCAACGGCCCGGCGCCGTTGATCGTGAGGAACGGAGGCGCGAGGCCGAGCAGCATCGAAAGGATCGGGCGCGCCAGACCGAAGAGTTTGCGGCAGCTCTCGACGAAATTGTCTCGCTGTTGCGGGAGCGGCTCGGTCCGAGCGATCTAGAGCAAGTCGTGGCGCTGACGACCATCATCGAGAAGAACGCAAATTGCAAAGTCCGGACGGCCCATATTTTTGCTCGGCTTCGCGAGGCAACGGTGAGGCCTTCTGTCAGGGAGTGACGAAGGCGCCAAGCAGCGCGTCTGTGCGAGCACCTGCGCTTTTTGGATTGCGCGCCGGACTCCGCGGCGGTAATAGGAGAGACAGGTCCGCGCAGGGCCGAGTTTCGCCGTCACATGCCGGGTGCCCCGGGTGTCTTCTGACAGGCGATCAACACCAATGCTGCAGTCCGCATCCAGAGGGGATGGGGCGACGCCGCGTGAGAAAGGCCTGCGCGTATGACTAACTCTACCCAAACTCCGTCATCTGCCGCCGACGCGCTCGAGGAAAAAATCCTCAGAGGGATGCGCCGCTCCAGCTATGACAAAGAAACCTTCATCGAAGAAGTTGCGCCCTTTTTGAGTTTGCGCGCTCTCGATCGCGAGGTAAAAGCAAAGAGGCTGCGAATTGTGAGATGCGCGGATCGCGTCGCGATCCTTGCGCCGGATGCGGTCGACTACCTGCTGCTTCTCCGGCGCGAAGCGGAGGTTGACCTCTAAACGCAGCGAGCGGCCCCTCGCCAAAGGGACCGCCCGCGCAGCACATTGCTCCAGCCACGGAGTGTCAGAGTGATACCCCAACTAACATCGGCAGACAACGGGAAACGTCGCCGAAAAATCGCCCGACGCGACGGCGTCTCGCATCTCCATTGGCGGCCGTTGCGCGGTGCGCGTGTTGACATCGCGATGGCCCGAGCCGAAACACGGCGACGCCAACGCCTCGGCCGCGCTGTGCATTTGGTCTTCGAGCACGGCGAGCGCGCGGTTTTCGAGCTAATCGACGAGATCGGTTACCTCCGCTCGATCGACGCAAAGTTCGATGTGGAGGATGTCGCCGAGCAGTTCGCTCAGATAGATCCATGCGATCTACACATTGCCGGCGGTGACCGGTTCCCACCTCTTCCCATCTTCATCGTGAGGGGTGGGGTCCAATGAGCGGCGCCGCGACATCCCCTTTCATTTGCCTCCGGCCGACTCGGCGATCCCATGGCCGCTGACCTCCTCGAAAGGATGCGACTCTTCGACCGCATAGCCCGCGATTCGCATTGTACCCCGGCGGATAAGGCAGTGGCGTGGGCGCTGCTGTGGGGCTTCTACAACGGCGATACTGGCCGATGCGATCCGTCGCTCAAGACGATCGGATCAAGGGCGTTCGTCAGCCATCGGCAAGCGAAGCGGGCGACCAAGAATCTAGAAGCGTTTGGCTACTTCCGCAGAGGCGTCCTGCAAGGCACAGGAGGAAAATCTGGTCCCACGAATACCTATGAGCCCGTGCTCGACGAGCCCGCTGCCGGGGGACAACCATGTCACCGGGTGACGCCATTGCCCCCGGGTGAGGGGGTGGCGCCCGTGTCACCCGGTGACATCCAGAGCACGGACCCGGGGGCAGCCATGTCCCCCAAACCAAGGGAAGAAGAACCAAGGGAAGAGGGAGCGCCCAGAGACTTAGTGATTCTCAATCCATCAGCGAACAGCGCCACTGGAAAAGAGATGTCCCGGGACCCGGGGGCAGCCATGTCCCCCGGTGACACCCTTGCCCCCGGGTCGAACGACAAGGGATCGGAGAAACAGAAAGCCGGGTCCCAAAGGAAGCGGAGAGCGGCGGCGCCAAAGACCAACAACCTAGGCGTCTTCGTCGCTTTCGAGCCGACGCCCCATCAACTCGAGCGTCTAGCGACCAAGGTTCCGCGGGTCGCGGCAAAGCTCAATCTTCTGGTTGAGCAGTTCAAGACCGACCCGTGGTGGCGCAAGAAGTTCGAGGCCGGAGCTTACAGCGATCCGGCGTCGAGCTTCGAGAACTTCGTCATCCGACAGGAGGGCATAGCCTTCGACCGCGGGATGCCCATCCCCGTCACTGCAGCGTCACACTCAGACAAACCACGCCGGCCGCTTGTAGCCGGTACTCCAGAAGCAAGGGCCGCATATGACTGACATCCCTGAAACGGAAGAAACGACGCTCGCCGATGTCGATGTCGAGCGCGAGCTACTTGGCGCACTTCTGGTCGACAATGGTTTGTTTGACCGCGTCGCCATCAAGGCCGGCGATTTCTATCGGCGAGAGCATCGCGATCTGTGGGAAACGGCCACCGAGATAATTACCCGCGGGGAACTCGCTTCGGTTCATGTCCTCGCTGCCGCTTTCCCGAAAATGAAGTCCTACATCGCGGCATTACCCACACGGCCTGCGTTCGGAACTGCGGAGGGAGAGCGCGCTCGAACGCTTCGAGATTTTGCCGCCAGACGTCGCCTTGTCGAGGTCGCCGCAGAACTGCATGAAAGCGCTGGAAACATGACCAAGCCGGCCGACGAGATCATAGCTGATGCCAAGACCACGTTGTCGACGATCCCGGTCGGCAAGCAGGCTACGTCAAAACGACAGGTTGCCGAGCGCGTTCTTGCGAGCCTGAACAAATCGGTCGCGATCTATCCAACGGGACTTCGTCCACTCGATGAGGCGATGGGGGGAGGACTGATGTCGAGCATGCTTTACGGCATTGCCGCTCGAAAAAAGGTTGGCAAGACGCTCTTGCTGGGCACCATCAGCGCCAACCTCAATCGAGCTGGCGTGAAGCATCTATTCATCTGTTGCGAAATGTCCGCTGAGCAGATCGAGCGACGGAACATCGCTCGCGATCGCCGCTTCAATGCAATCAAGTTTCTCACCAGAGATATGGCGGACCTTGAGAAGCGCGTGGCCGAGTATGTTGTAAACGTCCGGAATTTCACCTTGTACGAGCACACGCCGGGCATCTCCTTTGGCGCGTTGAAGGGAATCATCGGGCGAGCCAGGTTACAAGGTATTCGAGGGGTCATACTCGACTATTGGCAGTTGGTTCAGGGCCGAGGGTCGAAAGAGACCGAGGAAGCACACCTGCGCGCAGTGGCTCAATGGCTCGCGGATACCGCGGTGGCAACGGGGCTGTGGATCCTCACTGCCGCGCAGGTGAACCAAGAGGGTAACACCCGCAGCGGTGAGGGGCTCAAGCTCGCGTGCGATCAATATTTTACGCTGCATCGTCCGAAGGGCGAGCCTGGTGCTTGGCTGGAAATGGAGGAAAGCCGATACACCATCTATCAGAATGTCGGAAGCGAGACGATGCCAGGCATTTGGCTGAGCAAGATCGGGCCGCACTTCATGGATGAACCGCCGCCCCTTGCGGATCTGGCAACTGGCGGAGGCGCCGCATGACGACGCCGGCGCGAGAAATCGTCCAGAGCCTCCGCGGGAAGTGGTACGGCGGCCCGCAGGGATACGGCATGATCCGGTGCCCTGCCCACCCCGACAAGGATCCTAGTTGTCGTGTCCGCGACGGCGAAAACGGGGCGCCGTTGGTAAGCTGCTATAGCGGCTGCGAGCGTCTGGACATTATCAGCGCCTTGAAGCGGTTGAACCTGTGGCCGGCGGCTGAATATCGTGACCGCCAACCCAGTCGGCACCCCGAGCGGCGCAGGTACGCATCGTCAGATCGACCTGAGACTCGCGCTCGCGCCGTGAGCGACGAGGAAGGGCTTCGCATCGCCTTCGCGCGCCGAATTTGGGAAGGGGCGGCCAATGCCGCCGGAACCATCGTCGAGGCCTATTGGACGGAGGCGCGCGGATTGAGGTTGCCCATCCCGTCCGTCATCCGATACGGCGAGGCGGTGCCCTACGGCTACGACAAGCTTGGCGCGCCGCCGGCACGCCGCCTCCCGGCAATGGTAGCCATGATAGAAGCTCCAGATGGCTCCTTCGCCGGCGTACACGCAACCTATCTACTTCCTGACGGAAGCGACAAGCGTCGTGATCTGCCGAATGAGCGATTGGTCTTCGGTTGTCCAGCCGGCGGTGCAATCCGCCTATCCGAAGCCGTCGATGAGCTCGCTATCGGCGAAGGGATCGAGAGCACGGCGAGCTACATGCAAGAGTTCGGTGTCGCCGGCTGGGCCGCGATGAACACGAGCGGGGTGCGGTCGATCATCCTGCCGCCGCCGCCGGTGGCCTTCATGGTGACGCTGATAGGCGAGAATGATGACGGCCCAAGCGAGAAGGCTATCGCTGTAGCGACTGCACGTCTGCGGCTTGAGGGCCGGCTTGTCGGAAGTGTCTACCCGGCCGAGGAATTCAAGGACTTCAATTCGCCGTACCAGAGAGCCGCCTGATAATGACACTGAGCGAAGGAGTCACTGCATGCAATTAGATCAAGCAGCCACACCCGGTTTCTCGGGCCCTCGCCGCGACACCGGCTCAACCGCCCGCAATCGAGAATATCGGCGGCGTCGCCGCGAAGGGCTGGTTATCGTTCCGATTGAGGTCAAGAACGAGGAAATCGATACTCTGGTCGCGCGTGGGCTCGTGCGGCAGGGCGAGCGCGAGGACAAGCACGCAGTCGAGGCGGCCCTTTATGCGGTGCTAGATGAGGCCTTCCGGGCGATCCAGAAGGGTTCACTTACGCCATGATCCAGGCGGAACCGCTCGTCTGCGTCTGCGCTTGGTGCGGGACGCCATTCGTTGCCCGTCGAAGCGGCGGAAGCCATCAGCGCTTTTGCCGTGTCGGGTGCCGGAACGCATTTTGGACCGCTGCGCGGCGCTGGGTGATGGCCGCCGTGGATGCGGGCGTTCTTACCGCCGACGCGCTCAAGGCGCATAGGAGCAGCGTGCATGCTGTCATAGGGCCATCCTACGGAAGAGATGAGGTGAAGTCACAGAACGCCCAAGCCGTGATGGCTATCAGCCCCACCGCCCGTCCTTAAACTCATAACCATCCAGTGGGATGGGGGAAAGTCCGTTATGCCTGCGATCTCCGCCGGATTACTGTGGCGCTGCGAAACGACACGATGTGCCACGAACGGCCATTCGCCCCAACCGCCGGGGAAGGCTGGTCTCGACCCACCGGCCTTATAGCGGCTTGGCCGCGATTCACAGAGACGGACGTTGGGTCCGCCTCTGATTGGCTGTGTCGCGCTCATGCCGGCGATACTGCAACACTTCCGCCGGCCCCTAAAGCAGACGTCACCCCACTCTTCCATTTCCAGTCCGATACCTGTAATCAGGGAAGTATGATGCTGGTCCACATTTTGGCAGTGGTGGTCGGCGCGTTTCTCAAACAACGCGAGCGCCCTCGACGCTGCGTTAGCCGGACTGCTAGATGAACGACGCCATCACGCTCTTTATGTTTCCCTTCCAGCATTCTTTGCGTGGGGGACTGAAGATTCGCGCAGAGTCCGTGTTATCGCAATTGGACATTGAGGTGGAAGTTAAGACGCTGCTCGTCGGCGTTCGTCGGCCTGGAACGTCGGGACCGCACCCCGTCTGCATTGAACCTGAAAACGCCGAATGGACACTCAATATCTTCGACGGCGTTCCGCAGGCAATAGGGGAGGCATTCAAGACGCACGACGGGCATAAAATGTTCTATTCCAACGACGAGATCGCCATGCAGGAGAAGCCGGAGAACATCTGGCGCGACTGTGTGCGCAAATCGGTCCGAGCGGCACTCTCGAAAGTCGATACAGAGGCAGGTGTCGTATCGTTCTGTGGCCCAGCGCGCCCTGTACTCGACTATCATGTTGTACCGGTGATCCAAGTTCCGTCATACATCTTTGAGCTCTACCCGCGGCTCCCTGTGCTCAAGGGTTGGAATGGGTATCAAACGTCCGAAGGCCTCCTCACCGAATGCATGGTTGAGGTCCTCGTGGAAGCTGCGGAAGAGATGGGACGCCCCAATCCCGGCCGCGGCTTTCCCATGAACTCCAGCTCCGCCCCTGAAATTGTGCGACGCTGTGCCGACAGGTTTATGCGGTCGATCAGCCTTTCTCTCCGTGACAAGGAGTTCCCGTTCGTCGACCTATTTGCGTCCATCAACGAGCCTCTCTTCCCTGCTCTACGAGGGGTCGAAAGGAACGGGACGTTTGCTTCTGATAGCGCCGGATAACCCCGCCGTCGTCTATTCGCTGCGTTTAGCAACTCCGGTAGCTTTCAGGCAGGCACGGTGGGCGAGGAAGATTCTCCAAATGTCCTCGCCAGAGTTTGCCCTTGTGGCGAACGCACATGCCATCGAGGGGCTCGGCGACCTCTGCGCGCAGCATAATTCCTCTGCCCAGGACGCATTTTGGATCGACTTCATCGACCACTACCGTTGGAACCTGCGGCTAGGCCAGCGCACACTGATGCGCACTGCATTCGGAGAGGCTCGGCTTCCCCAGGAACCGATCGCGCGACCGAGGTTCTACGATAGCTTCCTTCGCCAGTTCCCTGGAACCAGCGAAAGCGACGCCGACCGGATGTGGCAACTCCTCGAAGTCATGGCCGCCGAGCAGCACGGTAGTATGATCATGATTGCTACTGACGCAACTACTGAGGCGGCGCGTCTTTCACGACAGGGCATGGCCATCAAGCCAACCCTGATGACAACAGAATTTCTGCGTCGAGTTAGTAGGATTGACGGGACGGTCCTCGTTGACCCTTTCGGGGTGTGCCATGCTTTAGGTGTCATACTGGACGGACTAGCAAATGAACGCTGCACCCCGTCCCGTGGCTCCCGTTTCAACTCGGCTGTACGCTACGTTTATTCGAATGCTTCGTCGCGCATGGCCTTGGTCCAATCAGCAGACGGGACGACCGATATTCTGCCGTTGCTGCTACCGCGCATTGCGCGAGAGCTCGTCGAAGCCAAAGTCAGAGAACTCGAGAGAGCGACTCCGGATAATTTCCACGATGCACGTCGGTTCCTCGATGAGAAGCGATTCTACCTTTCGGGGGAACAGTGCCAGCGCGTTAATGCGGCGCTTGATCGAATCGAAGCCATGCCACGCGGGGAGTATTCCATACTCGTATTAACCACGCGTTTCTTCCCTGATTCCGAGATGAACGACAGCTACTACATCTGAGGAATGTGACTGCTCGCTTGCCGGCAATCTGCGAACCATCGTTATCAAGGCCGTAGATAGAGGTATCATTGCGCTCAGGTTTGTTGAGAGAACGATGAGCATCAGTTCTGTTGTCCCGAGACTTTTTCGCGTCCTTTGTCTGGACGGCGGAGGTGCGAAGGGATTCTACACGCTTGGCGCGCTGAAGGAGATCGAGGCGCTCGCCGAATGCCGGCTCTGCGAAAAGTTCGACCTTATCTACGGAACCTCGACCGGCGCCATTATCGCCGCGCTGCTCGGACTCGGGCAGTCCGTGGACGAAGTCGAGGCGCTATACCGGAAGCACGTCGTCACGGTGATGGCGCGCTGGCTTCCGAGCCAAAAGACGGCCGCTCTGGAGACGCTCGCCGCGGAGGTGTTCAGGGAGTTGAAGTTCGACGCGTTCAAGACGGATATGGGCATCGTCGGTACGCGATGGAAAGAAGAGCGGCCCATCATTTTCAAGACGAACCGCAGGCAAGCCTTTCTCGGGAAGGCAACCTTCGAGCCCGGCTTCGGCTGCACGATCGGGGACGCGGTCGTCGGGTCCTGCTCGGCCTATCCGTTCTTCAAGAAGAAGTTCGTGACTACGAGCCGCGGCGAGAAAATCGAGGTGCGCGACGGTGGCTTTGTTGCGAACAACCCAACGCTCTATGCCATCGTAGACGCGACCGAGTCGCTCGGCCTGGCCCGGAGGGATGTTCGTGTAGTGAGCATCGGCGTGGGCGAGTACCCGACGCCGAAGCTCCCAGCCTGGAGCCTTAGGAAGTGGGCAAGCAAACTGCCCACGATGGTGTTCCTCCAAAAGACGATGGAGATCAGCTCGCAGTCGATGGACGAATTGCGCAAGGTGCTGTTCCGAGAGGTCGAGACCGTCCGCATCCACGCCAGGTACACGCAGCCGGACATGGCAACGGACATGCTCGAGGTCGACCTAGAGAAGCTCGGCCTGCTTTGGCAGCGCGGGCGGGACTGCGCTCGCGACGCGGAAGTTGACCTGCGGAAGTTTCTGGCCTGAGGAGGCACGGGTGATAGCCGAAAGCCAGCTCGACATCTGGGCGTCCCAGGGGCGGACGCCCCAGTTCACGGATACTTACAATCGCATCCGCGACAACCTGATCAGCGGGGGCGCGCCGTACCCGCTCACGGCCACAGAGGTCTTCCTCCAGGGCTCCTACAAGAACGACACGAACGTCTACGGCGACAGCGACGTGGACATTGTCCTCTGCTACACCGGTGCATTCTACAAGGACCTGAGCGGACTTTCACCAGAGGACCAACGCGCGTACGACGCTGCCGCTGGGCCCGCCGCCACGTACGACTTCGCCGCCTTCAAGCACGACGCGACGCGGTACATCATGCGGCTCTACAACAACGTGAACATCGGCAAAAAGGCGCTCTATATCCCAGGGGGCAACTCGGGGCGCAGAAACGTAGACGTGCTCATCGCGTACCAGTTGCGGCGCTACTATGAGTTCAAGTCCTGGCAGAACCAGCGCTATGCGCAAGGAGTGTGCTTCTTCCCCGCCGGTGGCTCGCTGATCGAGAATTTTCCCAAGCTGCATTCCGACAACTGCACGACGAAACACCAAAACACAGGGAGCTACTTCAAGCCGATGGTCCGCATCTTCAAGAACATGCGAAACGCGATGATCGGGAAAGGGTTGCTCGTCGATGGAGTGGCGCCGTCGTACTTCATCGAGGGCATGCTCTACAACGTCCCGAACGACAAGTTTGGCGGCACATACCAGCAGACCTGGATCAACTGTTTCACTCACATCGTCACGGCCGACCGAGACAAGCTTGTGTGCGCGAACCGTATGCACTGGCTCTTGCGCGATAGCTCGCCGACTTCCTGGCCGGTTTCGAACTTCGACACCTTCACGACAGCGCTAAAGAGGTATTGGGAGAACTGAGATTACGTCGCCCGCACGCAGCCCCATCGCGTGAAGGCAATCTTTTGCCTTCTATATCCGGTGCCAGTTACGCCCGGTCAGCTTCTGACAATCATCACAGGTCTTGGGGGACAGGATCGAACGTCACTCCCGGCGCCAAAAGGGGGCGCGAGTAGCATCACGGGGACCAATGTCAACCTTACGATCCCAGGCGGCACAGGCGGCATGATAGCGGCGGTGGCGCTGGCGGTCCTGGAGCGGTGCCGGGGCCGGCGCCGTCGCTGGCTCAGTTGCGCGCTTTCGAGCACGAACATGCTGGGACCGCTGGCGACTACTTCCGCTCGCGGTCTGCAACACCCTTCGGATTCCTACTCGCGGCCTGTAAGCGAGATACGCTATTCAGCGCAGGCGCACAGCGCGTCCAGCGGAAAACTTCCATAGTCCGCGAGCGCTGGCAAGGTAGAGGCAATCGACGGTCGGAACGACCGACATATTGATGCAACTGTTGAACGCCGATCCGCGGTTCGGTTCGGTAATGACGGACGCGTCGGGTGGAAACAGGCGGTACGACCATCCCGTTATTTTAAATCCAGCGTCAGGTGAGAGGCGGCCGAGCATTACCGCACCGTCATGGACGGACGGATTTTCCAATGTTACCTCGGTGAGCAACTTGGAAAAGCTCCCGTCAAACGGCTGCCCTATGGTCGGGGCCGGTGCACGTCGCATTGGCCCACACTCTTGCGGCATCGCCGGTCCGGTATGGAAGCAGCAAAGCAATGGCGCAGAAACGCCCGGCACCGCCGTCGTTAGAAGGATGTGGTCTAGATAAGTGCTCATACTCTATTGATTGACCTCTACAATCTGCCGTGCATGCTATCAACATGTTGCACCTTTTGCCATTCCAGACGCTCATAAGGGCATTGCTCGCCGCGACCGCTATTGTGGTCCTCGTCGCCACCACGGCCGGGTGGCTGGGATCGGGCAGTCTCCTACAGCAAACCATCACCGTTCTGCGATGGCTTGGGACGATAGATTTTGCGCTTGCCATACTCATTTTCGTCGGCTGGCGCTACGTTCCATTGGCTCAGAAGTACATTTTCCCGTATCTCGGAGGCACTTGGACCGGCACCATCCGCTACCATCGGGACGGCGTCGCCCGCCAAAAGGAAGCCACGCTTCAAATTTACCAGAGCTTGCTACGTGTTCGCCTTCTGCTGGAGACGGACGAATCAGAGTCGCAGACCCTAATCGTCTATCCGCAGCGGGATGCCGACTTCCGATCTTTTAGACTTTACTATGTATATGAGAACCGCACCAAGGAGGGCCAGCAGCAAAGACGACCTTCCTACCGCGGGATTGCCATCGTGAGGATCGAGCTTAAGCCGAAGCTTATCCTGGCGGGCGACTACTTCACTGAGCAGAATGGCGTCGGAACTGTCATCTTCACGAATCGCAAGCCTATCTAGTCGACCCGGAATAAATTTGGTGTTGCGGGTGTTAGTGTGCCGTCAGAGTGACGGCGAAACTGCCCGAAACATAGTGGTCGCCAAACAGTCGTCGTCGAACCTAGCGTATTGCTGACGAATTGGCTTCGGGTAGAATGTGGTTACCGCTTGAGACGTGAGCGGCTAAGACGGTTCGCTCTTCGCACGACGCGAGACAGCGACCGGGGCCCGGTTCCCATATCGTCGATCAATGATACGCCCTTGGCGCGCAAGCCGCTCGCCAATGCACACGGGCGTGGCGGGGAAGTAAGCATTCGGTGAGCGCCGCGGCGCGCTTACTCTTCTCCGCGGTATCGGCGCATGATGCTCGGATCGGCCTTGTGGATCTGCACGAGTGCGGTGAGGTTCTCGATACCGAAGTCGGTGAAGGCCAGGATCTCTTGATCGCCGTCGCCGTAGATCCACAGGCAACCGTCTTCCGGCTCCATCTCGTTGGCGATGTCGAAGAGCCAGTCCTCGTTCTCGCCCAGCATCTGGGCGACGCGGCCGATGGTGAAGACGCGGGTGATGGCCGCCATGGTCAGGCCGCGGCGGCGCTCCGGGGTTTCCAGTTCCACGGCAGCAGCTCGTCCAGCCGGCTGGCGGGGTGTCCAGCGATGCGGGCCAGGATTTCGGCGAGCCAGGCCTGAGGATCGACGTCGTTCATCTTGGCGGTGACGATGAGGCTGTACATGAAGGCGGCGCGCTGGCCGCCACGGTCGGAGCCGGCGAAGAGCCATGATTTGCGTCCGAGGGCGATGCCGCGCAGCGCTCGCTCGGCGGCGTTGTTGCTGAGACAGATCCGCCCGTCTTCGAGGAAGCGGGTGAAGGAGGCCCATCGCTTCAGCATGTAGGTCATCGCCTTGGCCAGTTCGTGGCCGGGCGAGAGCCGGGCGCGCTGCTCTTGCATCCAGGTCTCGAGATCGGCGACAAGCGGGGCGCTGCGCTGTTGGCGCGCCACGCGCCTCTCCTCGACGCTCAAGCCGTTGATCTCGCGCTCGATCGCGAACAGCGCGTCGATCCGCTGCACCGCCTCGAGCGCTAGCGGTGAGATCACCTGAGGCGTCTTGCCCCTGGCCTTGCGCCGGGCGGCGGCCGCGATGTCGGCGAGCTCGAAGAATTTACGCCGACTGTGCGCCCAGCAGGCAGCCTCGAGGATCGGACCCGCAGAGCGGACGGATCTGTAGAGCTGTTCGTAGCCGCCATAGGCATCGGCCTGCAGGATCCCGCTCCACCGCTCGAGGTGGCCTTGAGGATGGGCGCCACTGCGATCGCGCGAGTAGTGGAAGATTGCCGCCGGCGGCGCGGGACCGCCGAAGGGCTGGTCGTCGCGGACATAAGTCCAACATCGCCCCGTGTCGGTCTTGCCCTTGGCGAGCACCGGCACGGTAGTGTCGTCGCCATGCAGGCGTTCGCCGGCCAGGACGTGGGCCTCCAGCCGCTTCCACAGCGGCATCAGCACCGACGTGCACGCGCCCACCTGGTCGGCCAGGGTCGACAGGCTGAGCGGCACGCCTTCCCTGGCATAGCGCTCGGCCTGCCGGTTCAGCGGCTGATGCTGCCCGTACTTCTCGAACAGGATCATGGCCAGCAGGCTCGGGCCCGCCCAGCCGCGGGGAATGACGTGGAACGGTGCCGGCGGTTGGCTGATGGTCTCGCAGTCGCGGCAGCTGAACTTCTCCCGCACCGTCTGGATCACTTTCCACTGGCGCGGGATCACGTCGAGCGTCTCGGTGACGTCCTCGCCCAGCTTGGACAGCCGCGTGCTGCCGCAGCAGGCGCAGGATGTCGGCGCCGGCACGACCACCCGCTCTCGTGGCAGATGGTCGGGGAAGGGCTGGCGCGACGGCCGCTTGCGGGTGAAGGCCGCCACCTTCGTCGCCGCGGCGGCGGCCTGCTCGGCGGCGAACTCGTCCTCGGTCGCCGATGCCTCCAACTCTTCGAGTTGCAGCTCCAACTGAGCCAGAAGCCGCGCGGTGCGCTCGGAGCGCTGGCCATGGCGCTCGCGGTTGAGCTTCTCGATCTGCAGCTTCAGATGGGCGATCAGGGCTTGATCGTCGGAGCGCTGCGCCCGGGCGGCCGCGACTTCGGCGCGCGCGACAACCAGCGCCGCTTTCAGCGTCTCGATATCGTCCGGGAGGGCTGCGGGATCGGTCTCCATGACCGCAATGGAATCATAAAATCGGACGCTTGTGGCGTCTTTTTCTGAACCGACGCGCCATTTTTTGCAGCCTCAGCCAGCGCTCTGCGGTCGCCAGGTGAGACGCGGGTTGCGCCAATCAATCCCCTCGAGCATGTAGGCAAGTTGCGCTGCCGAGATCGCGATCACGCCGTTCGCCGGCGAGGGCCAGATGAACCGGCCGTGATCGAGGCGCTTGGCATAGAGCGATATGCCGACGCCATCGTGCCAGAGGATCTTGACCAGGTTGCCGCGACGCCCTCTGAAGACGTAGAGATCACCGGCATGCGGATCGCGCTTCATCGCCTCTTGCACCAACAGCGCCAGGCTGTTCATCCCGCGCCGCATGTCCGTATGGCCGACCGCCAGCCAGATCCGCATGCCGCTGGGAACCGGGATCATCGCCGCGACAGAACCTTCACCACGCGCGCCAACGCCGCCGCATCGACGTCTGCGCCCACGATCACGCGATCACCACCGGCGAGGATGATCTCGATCCGGCCGACCAAGCGTGATGCCGACACTTCCGGCGATGCAAACTCGGGCGCGATCGCGGCCGGCACAAACACCACCGTGTCGCCCGTCACGGGGGTGGATCCGAGCTGACGACGCCACGTGAACAGCATGTTGGCATTGAGGTCATGGCGCCGAGCGACAATCGACACCGAAGCGCCCGGCGCGAATGTCTCCGCCACGATCCGCCGCTTCTCATCTTCCGTCCAAACCCGACGACGCCGGCGCGGTCTGCCACCGGCTGCTTCCCCGCTTCTATCGGTCACTGACATTAGCGATCGTGTCCATCAGCACCTTCGTGGACACGATCGAACGTGTCGACACTAGCTCTGACTATCCGATCCGCGCCCTACCATCGTCCAGGCGGTCGCCGCC
>CAWBKF010000016.1:0-103551 GCA_963789275.1 uncultured Alphaproteobacteria bacterium | reverse complement strand
GAGCGGGTGGCGGACGGCAAGATCGCGCTTGACGATGATGTGACCACGCCGGTCTTCTCGCCCTATAGCGGCCGCGTCACCAAGCTCTTCGCCAAGGCCGGCGACCGGGTCGAGCGCGGCGCGCCGCTGATGGCGGTTGCCGCTTCGGAGTTCGTGCAGGGGCAGAACGACCTCATCGCCGCCGCGGCCGCGCTCAACAAATCGCGCTCGCAGCTCGCTCTGGCGGAGATCAACGAGAAGCGGCAGCACGCGCTCTACGATGCCAAGGCCGGCGCGCTCAAGGATTGGCAGCAGGCCCAGGCCGATCTCGCCGGCGCCCAGAGCGACTTCCGCAGCGCCGGGATCGCGCTCGCCGCCGTGCGCAACCGCCTGCGCATCCTCGGCAAGAGCGACGCCGACATCAGCGCGCTCGAGAACGCGCGGCAGATGAATGCCGAGGCGGTGGTCGCGGCGCCGATCGGCGGCACCGTCACCCAGCGCCAGGTGGGGCTCGGCGAATACATCAACAGCGCCTCCAACGGTGCCGCCAATCCGGTCTTCGCGATCGGCGATCTCTCCAAGGTCTGGCTCGTCGCCAATGTGCGCGAGGCGGACGCGCCGCTGATGCATGTGGGGGCGCCGGTCGAGGTGCGGGTGCTGGCCTATCCCGGCCGCATCTTCGAGGCGAAGCTCACCTATGTCGCGCCGGCGGTCGATGCCAACACGCACCGCCTGCCGGTCCGCGCCGAGGTCGAGAATCCCGGCGAGGCGCTGAAGCCGGAGATGTTCGCGAGCTTCAGCATCATCACCGGCGGCGATCGCACCGCGCCGGGTGTGCCGCAGAGCGCCGTCGTCTACGAGGGCGACACCGCGCGCGTCTGGGTCGCGCGCCCCGATCACACCGTGGCGCTGCGCGGCATCCGCACGGGCCGGGTCGACAGCGGCGGCATGGTCGAGGTGCTTGCCGGAATCGAGCCCGGCGAGCAGATCGTTACCTCGGGCACGCTGTTCATCGACCGCGCCGCCCAGGGCGATTGAATCGTCGGAGCGGCGGGACATCATGAACGCCATCGTCATCTTCGCGTTGCGGCAGCGGATCCTGATGGTGGTGCTGCTGGTGCTGCTGCTTCGTCGCCGGCATCATGAGCTTCCTCAGGCTCAACATCGAGGCCTATCCCGACCCGGTGCCGCCGCTGGTCGACATCGTGACGCAAAGCACCGGCCAGTCCGCCGAGGAGATCGAGCGCTACGTCACCATCCCGATCGAGATCCAGATGGCGGGCATCCCGCATATCACCTCGGTGCGGACGATCTCGCTGTTCGGCCTCAGCGACGTCAAGGTGCAGTTCACCTACGACTTCACCTATGAGCAGGCCGAGCAATGGGTCATCAACCGCCTGTCGCAGCTCTCGCCGCTGCCGAACGGCGCGCAGCCGCAGATCTCGCCGGAGAGCCCGATCGGCGAGATCTACCGCTACCGCGTGGCGGGTCCGCCCGGCTACTCGGTGATGGATTTGAAGACGATCGAGGATTGGATCCTGGAGCGCCGCTTCAAGGCGGTGCCGGGGGTGATCGACGTCACCGGCTGGGGCGGCAAGACCAAGACCTACGACGTCACCATCGACCAGAACAAGCTGATCGATTACGGCCTGACGCTGCCGCAGGTGCTGCAGGTGCTCAACAACAGCAACATCAATGTCGGCGGCCAGACGGTGAATTTCGGGCCGCAGGCGGCGGTGGTGCGCGGCATCGGCCTCGTCCATTCCATGGACGACATCCGCAACACCATGCTGACCTCGACCAACGGCTCGCCGGTGCTGCTGGGCGACATCGCCACGGTGAGCGTCGGCAACGAGCCGCGGCTCGGCATCGCCGGCCAGGACGATGACGACGACATCGTGCAGGGGATCGTGCTGATGCGCCGCGGCGAGCAAAGCACGCCGACGATCGAGCGCGTCCAGGCCGAGGTGGAGAAGATCAACACCTCCGGCATCCTGCCGCCCGGCGTCCGCGTCGAGAAGATCTACGACCGCAGCGACCTGATCGCGGTCACGACGCATACCGTGCTGCACAACATGGCGTTCGGCGTGGTGCTGATCTTCCTGCTGCAGTGGCTGTTCCTGGGCAATCTGCGCAGCGCCCTCATCGTCGCCACGACCATTCCCTTCGCGCTGTTCTTCGCCATCCTGATCATGGTGGTGCGCGGCGAATCCGCCAATCTTCTGTCGGTGGGGGCGATCGATTTCGGCCTCGTCGTCGATGCCACCGTCATCATGGTCGAGAACATCTACCGGCATCTGGCGCAGGATCCGAAGGAGCGCTTCGCCCGCTCCGCCGTCATGCATCGCGTGCGGCCGCCTGCGGGTCTGCGCGGCAAATTCGCCGTCATCGGCAATTCCGCCGTCGAGGTGAACCGCTCGATCTTCTTCTCGGCGGCGATCATCATCGCGGGCTTCGTGCCGCTGTTCACGCTCTCCGGCATCGAGGGCCATATCTTCGGCCCCATGGCCAAGACCTATGCCTATGCCATCGCCGGCGGCCTCATCGCCACCTTCACCATCTCGCCGGCGCTGAGCGCGCTGCTGCTGCCGGAGCGCGTGAGCGAGACCGAGACCTTTCTGGTCCGCGGCTTGCGCCGTGTCTATCGGCCGGCGCTGGGCTTCGCGCTGCAGAACCGCATCCTGACGCTGGGCGGCGCCGCCCTGCTGGCGGTGATGGCGCTGCTGGCGGCGCGCTCGCTCGGGCTGGAATTCCTGCCGAAGCTGGAGGAGGGCAATCTGTGGATCCGGGCGACGATGCCGCCCTCGGTGTCGCTGGAGGAGAGCGACGGGCCGGTGAACGGCATGCGGCGGATCATCAAGAGCTTCCCCGAGGTGCAGACGGTCATCTCGCAGCATGGCCGCCCGGATGACGGCACCGACGCCACCGGCTTCTTCAATGCCGAGTTCTTCGTGCCGCTGAAGCCCTTCGGCAGCTGGCCCGCCGGGGTCGACAAGGACAAGCTCACGGCGCAGATGACCGCGGCGCTGGAGGAGAAGTACCCCGGGGTGGAGTTCAACTTCTCGCAATATATCGAGGACAATGTCGAGGAGGCTGCGTCGGGGGTCAAAGGCGAGAATTCGGTGAAGCTGTTCGGCAATGACCTGCAGCAGCTCGAGGCGACGGCGGCGAAGATCAAGGCGGTGCTGGCGACGGTGACGGGGATCACCGATCTCGCGGTGCTGAACTCGCTGGGCCAGCCGACGGTGCGGATCGACATCGACCGGGGCCGGGCGGCGCGCTATGGGCTGGCGCCGGGCGACATCAATTCGACGGTGACCGCGGCCATCGGCGGCCAGGCGGCGGGCGACCTCTACGAGGATGGCAGCGACCGGCATTTCCCGATGATGGTGCGGCTGGCGCCGGAATACCGGCAGAGCCTCGAGGCCATCCGGCGCATCACCATCGGAGCGCCGAACCCGAACGGCACCGGCATCGTGCAGATTCCGCTGAGCGACGTGGCGCGGGTGAGCCTGGTGTCGGGGGCGTCCTTCATCTACCGCGAGCAGCAGGAGCGCTACATCCCGATCAAGTTCAGCGTGCGCGACCGCGATTTGGGCGGCGCGGTGCTGGAGGCGCAGCAGAAGGTGGCGGAGCAGGTGCCGCTGCCCGGCGGCTACCGGCTGGAATGGGTGGGCGAGTTCGGCAATCTGCAGGAGGCGGCGCAGCGCCTGGCGGTGGTGGTGCCGCTGAGCATCTGCCTGATCGGCATTCTGCTCTACATCAATTTCGCGTCGCTGGCGGACACGCTGCTGGCGGCGAGCGTGATCCCGATGGCGCTGATCGGCGGCATCTTCGCGCTCTACCTGACGGGGACGCCGTTCAGCGTGTCGGCGGCGATCGGCTTCGTGGCGCTGTTCGGCATCGCGGCGATGGACGGGATCATCGTGCTGTCCTACTACAACAGCGTGATCAGCACCGGGGTCGAGCGCGGCGAGGCGGTGCTGCGCGCCTGCGAGGTGCAGATGCGGCCGGTGGTCATGACCTGCATCGTCGCCTGCGTCGGTCTGCTGCCGGCGGCGGTCTCGACCGGCATCGGCTCGCAGGTGCAGAAGCCGCTGGCGCTGGTGGTGGTGGGCGGCATCCTGCTGGCGCCGTTCCTGATCCTGATCGTGCTGCCGGTGCTGATCGAGCTGTTCTCGCGCCGTGAGGCGGCGGCGGACCAGGCGCAGCCGCTGCCGGAGCCGGCGGAATGACCATGCGCGTGCTGGGATTGCCTGTCCTGGCGCTGCTCGCCGGCTGCGCGGTCGGCCCCGACTTCAAGCGGCCGCCGGCGCCGGAGGTCACGGGCTATACGCGGGAGCCGCTCTCGGCCGAGACGGCATCGGCCGATGTCGCCGGCGGCGCGGCGCAGCGCTTCGTTCAGGGCCTCGACATCCCGGGGCAGTGGTGGGCGCTCTTCCATTCCGAGGCGCTGAGCACGCTGGTCGACGAGGCGCTCAAAGCCAATCCCGACCTGCAGGCGGCGCAGGCGGCGCTGCGGGTGGCGCAGGAGAATGTGGCGGCGCAGCAGGGGTTCTATTACCCGAGCGTCTCGGGCAATTTCTCGGCGAGCCGGCAGAAGAACCCGACGGCGGTGCTGGCGCCGACGCTCAGCTCGGGCTCGCCCTACTTCAACCTCTACACGCCGCAGCTCAGCATCTCCTACGTGCCCGACGTGTTCGGCCTCAACCGGCGGACGGTGGAGGGGCTGGCGGCGCAGGCGGAGATGCAGCGCTACCAGCTCGAGGCGACCTACCTGACCTTGACCTCGAATGTGGTGGCGGCGGCGGTGCAGGAGGCGAGCCTGCGCGGCCAGATCGCGGCGACGCAGGCGATCGTCGGGCTGGAGAGCCAGCTGCTGGACCTGCTGCGCCGGCAGAACGCGCTGGGCCAGATCGCCGAGGCGGATGTGGTGGCGCAGGAGGCGGCGCTGGCGCAGGCGCAGGCCAACCTGCCGCCGCTGCAAAAGCAATTGGCGCTGGAGCGCGATCTCTTGACGGCGCTGGCCGGGCGGCTGCCGAGCGAGGAGGTGGAGCAGCGCTTCGATCTCGCCGGACTGGAGCTGCCGCAGGAGCTGCCGGTGAGCCTGCCGGCGCGGCTGGTGGAGCAGCGCCCCGACATGCAGGCGGCGTCGGCGAGCCTGCATCAGGCGAGCGCCGGGATCGGCGTCGCCATCGCCAACCGGCTGCCGAACCTGACGCTGACGGCGGGGGCGGGGACGACGGCGGCGCAGCTCGACCGGCTGTTCACTCCGGGCACCGGCTTCTGGAGCATCGCCGGCAGCCTGACGCAGCCGATCTTCGACGGCGGCACCTTGCTGCACCGCGAGCGCGCGGCGCGCGCCGCCTTCGACCAGGCGGCGGCGCAATATCGCAGCACCGTCGTCACCGCCTTCCAGAACGTCGCCGACAGCCTGCGCGCGCTGCAATTCGACGCCGACGCCTTGAAAGCCGCCGTGGCC
The DNA here is from genome assembly GCA_963789275.1 of uncultured Alphaproteobacteria bacterium. Taxonomy (GTDB): domain Bacteria; phylum Pseudomonadota; class Alphaproteobacteria; order ATCC43930; family CGMCC-115725; genus DAHUYF01. The sequence continues at coordinate 98,090 of CAWBKF010000016.1, read as the reverse complement.
TCCGAGCACGCCGCGGCGGAGAGCCTCGAGATCGCCCAGCGCCAGCTGCAGCTCGGCGCCATCAGCTTCATCACGCTGCTCAACGCCGAACAGACCGAGCAGACCGCGCGCATCGCCCTCGTGCTGGCCCAGGCCAACCGCTTCGCCGACACCGCCGCCCTCTTCCAGGCGCTGGGCGGCGGCTGGTGGAACCGCACCGACGTGGCCGAGCACGACAGCGGCCACCCCTAGGCCTGTCCCTCTCTTCCCGTCGTGGCCGGGCTTGGACCAGGTCAAGCCCGGGCATGACGCAAATGGCTCCGAATCGGCGCCCTAAAATCCGGCGCCGCTCCCTCTCGCCTTGCGCATTCGATCCCGGTTGAGGCATCGTGCCGCGCCCCGTCATCGGCGCGGGCGGCGTCATCGAACTGACTTTTTCAGCGGCTAGAAACGCGACTATCACGGCCGTTCGCCCGGGGGACCAAGAAGAGGCGATGAGGGGGTTATGACAAAGACCAGCACCTGGGCGCTGGGGCTGATCGCGCTGGTGCTCGGCGCACCCGCCTATGCCGATACGCCGGCCGCACCGGTGGTTGCACCGACGGAGGCGCCTGCGGCGCCCGCCGCCGCCGATGCGGCGCCCGAGGATTGGAGCATCCACGGCCAGCTGACCGTCGTCGGGCAGGGCTATCCCGGCTTCCCGTCGACCGTCGAAGGGCCCAACAGCCTGCCGGCCCATGGCGAAGTGCGCGAGACCATCAGCGGCACCGCCTTTCTCGGCCGGCGGCTGCCCTGGGAGGGCGGCGAGCTCTATTTCGATCCCGAGTTCAACCAGGGCTTCGGCCTCGACCGCACCCTGGGCGTTGACGGCTTTACCAACGGCGAGGCGCAGAAGGCCGGCTTCGATACGCCGAAGCCCGATGTGGCGCGGCTGTTCCTGCGCCAGACCTTCGGCCTTGGCGGCGAGCAGGAGGCCCTCGACCCCGATCAGAACCAGCTCGGCGAAAATCTCGACATCGCCCGCGTCACCGTCACCGCCGGCAAGCTCGCCGTCCCCGATATTTTCGACGACAATCAATACGCCCACGATCCCCGCACCACCTTCCTCAACTGGAGCCTCTGGGAGGCGGCTGCCTGGGACTATCCCGCCGATCAGAAGGGCTACACCGATGGCCTCGCCGTCGAGCTCAACCAGAAGGACTGGGCCTTGCGCGGCGGCTGGTTCCTCGAGCCCAAGATCGCCAATGAGCGCGATCTCGACGGGCGCTTCTGGAAGCATTACGGCACCGTCGCCGAGCTCGAGACGCGGCACCACTGGCTGGGCGAGCCCGGCACGCTGCGCTTCCTCGCTTTCGCCAACCGGGCCGATATGGGCAATCTGCAGCAGGCGGTCGATCTGGCGGTGACGACCGGCACGCCGGCGAACATCGCGGTGGTGCGGCACGACAGCTGGAAGGCGGGCTGGGCGGTCAACCTCGAGCAGAGCCTGACCGACGATCTCGGCGTTCTTTTCGCGGCTCAGTTGGAATGACGGCCAGACCGAGGGCTGGGCCTTCACCGATATCGACGAGAGTGTCAGCCTGGGGCTCAGCCTCAAAGGCACGCGGTGGGACCGCGCCAAGGACATCATCGGCCTTGCCGGCGCGGTCAACGGCCTGTCGAAGCCGGCGCAATTGTTCTTCGCCAATGGCGGCACCGGCATTCTCGCCGGCGATGGCAGCCTCGACTACGCGCCCGAAGGCATCATCGAAGCCTATTACGCCTACAGCGTCGTCGACCCGCTCGCCGTCACCGTCGACTATCAGTTCGTCGCCAACCCCGCCTTCAACCAGGCGCGCGGCCCCGTCCATATCTTTGCCCTGCGCCTGCATGCGCAATTCTAGGAGCCTGTCTCGCTCCTGGAGCCCGCGCTATGGTGCCGGCCGGCTTTCGCTCAGAGGGGAAGGACGATCATGTACGAGCAGATTCTCTATGCCGTCGAGGATGGCATCGCCACCATCACCTTGAACCGTCCGGAGAAGCTCAACGCCTTCACCAACACCATGCGGCTCGAGCTCATCGCCGCCTTCGACGCGGTCGATGGTGACGACGCGGTGCGCGCCGTCATCGTCACCGGCGCCGGCCGCGCCTTCTGTGCCGGCGCGGATCTCTCGGCCGGCGGCAAGACCTTCGATTATGCCGCGCGCGGCGCCATCGCCGCCGATGAGCAGCGGCGCGACGGCGGCGGCACGGTGAGCCTGCGCATCTTCGAATGCAAGAAGCCGGTGATCGCCGCGGTGAACGGGCCCGCCGTCGGCGTCGGCGCCACGATGCAATTGCCGATGGACATCCGGCTCGCCGCCGATGGCGCCCGCTTCGGCTTCGTCTTCACCCGGCGCGGCGTCGTTCCCGAGGCCTGCAGCAGCTGGTTCCTGCCGCGGCTCGTCGGCATCCAGCAGGCGCTGGACTGGGTGCTGAGCGGCCGCGTCTTCGATGCTGAGGAGGCGCGCGATGGCGGCCTCGTGAAGCGGGTGCTGCCGCTGGCGGAGCTGCTGCCGGCGGCGCGCGCGTTGGCGCGCGAGATCGCCGACAACACCTCGGCGGTGTCGGTGGCGCTGGCGCGGCAGATGCTGTGGCGCATGCTCGGCGCCGACCATCCGATGGAGGCGCACAAGGTGGATTCGCGCGGCATCCAGGTGATGGGCCGCTCGCCCGACGCCTATGAGGGTGTCGCGTCGTTCCTGGAGAAACGCAAGCCGCGCTTCACCATGCGGCCGAGCCAGGACATGCCCGCCTTCTTCCCCTGGTGGACCGACCGGCCGTTCGCTTAGGTCTCGTCGCCCCACCCCAACCCTCTCCGCCCCTCGGGGCGGAGAGGGAGGGACCCGCGTAGCGGGAGGGCGAGGTGGGGCGGACGAGCGTTGGACGAGTTCGCCCTGTCTGATTATGAGGAGCTAACTCCGCCCCGCCGGCGCGCTGCGGGCCACCATCTCCTTGAGGCGCTTCACTGCGACGGCGAGCTGATAGTCTTTCGCCGTGCCGATGACCGCGGGATCGATGGCGACGTCGTCGGTTGCGATCTGCTGCTGCCCAGCCGGGGTGAGGGCGGTGCTTTGCTGGGCGCCGCCTTCCGGACCGGTGTTCCTCAGCGCGCCATGCAGGTCGTTCTCATGGACGGCGGTGGCGTCGACCACCTGCTCGTCCTTGGGCGGCAGGATCACTTGGTCGGGCGTGATCCCCTCGCCCTGGATCGAGCGGCCCGACGGCGTGTAGTAGCGCGCCGTGGTCAGGCGGAGCGCGCCGTGGCCGTCGAGCGGGATGATGGTCTGCACCGAGCCTTTGCCGAAGCTGCGCGTGCCGAGGATGGTGGCGCGGTGGCGATCCTGCAGCGCGCCGGCGACGATCTCCGAGGCGGAGGCCGAAGCGCTGTTGATCAGCACCACCACCGGCACGCCGTGCAGCCGGTCGCCGCTGGGACGCGCGTCGAAGCTTTCATCCTCGCCGGCCGGATCGCCCATGGATGGAGACGATGGTGCCGCCGTCGAGGAAGTCGCCGGCGACGTTCACGGCGCTGTCGAGCAGCCCGCCGGGGTCGTTGCGCAGGTCGAGCACCACCCCGTCGAGCCGGCCGCCCGCCGCGCGCCGCATCCGGTCGAGCGCGTCGATCAGCTCGCTCTGGGTCTTTTCCATGAAAGTGCTGATCCGGACATAGCCGATCTGGCCGGGCTCGAGATGCGATTTGACCGAGGCGACGCGGATCACGGCGCGGGTCAAGGTGACGTCGAACGGCTTTTGCCCGGTGCGCAGGATGGTGAGGCGAACCTTGGTGCCCGCGGGACCGCGCAGCTTGTCGACCGCGTCCTTGAGGCTCATCGTCTCGGTCGGCTCGCCATTGATGCGCAGGATCACGTCGCCGGGCTTGATGCCGGCCAGCGCCGAGGGCGTGTCGTCGATCGGCGACAGGATCTTGGGATGGCTCTCGTCGCGCGTGAGCTCGGCGCCGATGCCGCTGAACTCGCCATGGGCGTCCGAGAGCATCTCGTCATACTCGGCCTGATCCATATAGTCGGAATGCGGATCAAGCCCGGTGAGCATGCCTTTGAGGCTGTCCTTGGTGAGCTGATCGTCGCTCACCGGCTCGACATAGGCCGACTTCACCTTGGCCATGACCTGATGGATGAGGGCGAGATCGGCATCGCTCGAGCCGCCCGACGGTGCGCCGCTGCAACCGATCAGCGACAGCAGGGCGGCCGCGGCGGCGGCCTGGGCGGTGAGCCGGCGCAGGGAGAAGGCGGTGTTCATGGGTGCGGTCACTTCATGATGTCGGATACGATGTCGAATGATGTCGGTAGGACGCCGGTATGCGGCAAGGGTGCATCTATCTTGGCTAGAACCGCAGCATGACGCAGGGCGCCTGAGGCGAGCAAGCGCTATAAACGCCCTGGTTATAAACCGCTGGAAACGCTCGGTCATCCCGGCAATTGCGCTCATCTGCGGCGCTCTCGCCAACCGGTGCGTTGATGCGCGCGCGAGCGATGGCCGCGGCCGCGGCGGGCTGCTAGCATCTTCCGACGGGGGAGACGAGGGCGATGGGCTGGGAAGAGGACATCGAGGAGCTGCGCCGCCGCGAGGCGCTGGCGCAGGAGATGGGCGGCGCCGACAAGGTCAAGCGCCAGCATGACGGCGGCAAGCTGACGGTGCGCGAGCGCATCGCCCGGCTGCTCGACCCCGGCAGCTTCCACGAGATCGGCGCCACCGCCGGCAAAGCCAGATACCGTCCTGACGGCACGCTGGAAAGCTTCATGGCGGCGAATTTCGTCGTCGGCCGCGGCCTCATCGAGGGGCGGCCGGTAGTGGTGGGCGGCGACGATTTCACTGTTCGCGGCGGCGCCGCCGACGCCGCGATCCGCGGCAAGCAGATCATCGGCGAGCAGATGGCGCTGGAGCTGCGCCTGCCGCTCATCCGCCTGGTCGACGGCACCGGCGGCGGCGGCTCCGTCCGCACCATCGAGACCGAGGGGCGCACCTATGTGCCGGCAAACCCGGCCTGGGATCTCGTGGTGGCCAATATGGGCACCGTGCCGGTGGTGGCGCTGGGGCTGGGCTCGGTCGCCGGGCTGGGCGCGGCGCGGCTGGTGACGGCGCATTACTCGCTGATGGTCGAGGGCATCTCGCAGATGTTCATCGCGGGGCCGCCGGTGGTGGCGCGCATCGGCCAGACCCTAACCAAGGAAGAACTCGGCGGCAGCGAGATCCATGCGCGCGCCGGCGCCGTCGATGACGTCGTGGCGAGCGAGGACGAGGCGTTCCAGCGCGCGCGGCGGTTCCTGTCCTATCTGCCGTCGTCGGTCTACGAGCTGCCGGCGCGCGGGGAGATCACCGACGAGGTGGGCCGCCGCGATCCCTGGCTGATCGAGGCGGTGCCCCACGACCGGCGCAAGGTCTACGACATGCGCCGCGTCGCCCGCGCCGTGGTCGATCGCGACAGCTTCTTCGAGATCGGCCGCAAGTTCGGCGGCTCCGCGATCACCGCCCTGGCGCGGCTCGATGGCTGGCCGGTCGCGGTGCTGGCGAGCGACCCCTACATCTATGGCGGCGGCTGGACGGCGCAGGCCTCACAGAAGGTGACGCGCTTCGTCGACCTCGCCAACACCTTCCATCTGCCGGTGGTGCATCTCGTCGACATCCCCGGCTTCGTCATCGGCCTCGAGGCCGAGAAGGCCGGCACCATTCGCTTCGGCGCGCGCGCGCTCGCCGCGATCTATCAGGCCAAGGTGCCGTGGTGCTCGATCCTGGTGCGCAAGGCTTTTGGCGTTGCCGGCGCCGCGCACACCAATCACGCGCGCCTCCATTACCGCTACGCCTGGCCATCGGGCGATTGGGGCTCGCTGCCGGTGGAGGGCGGCATCGAGGCCGCCTATCGCGCCGAGCTCGAGGCTTCCGATGATCCCGAGAAACTTAGGTTAGAAATCGAGGAGCGCTTGAACCGGGTGCGCTCGCCCTTCCGCGTCGCGGAAGCCTTCGGCGTCGAGGAGATCATCGACCCCCGCGACACGCGCCCGCTGCTGTGCGAATTCGCCAATCTTGCCGCCAAGCTGCGCGAAGCGGGACCGGTAGCGACCGCGATGCGGCCATAACCGGCGATGCCGCGAGAGGCGGCAAACGCCGATAACAGGGAGGACGGGCATGCGTCATCGTTGGACGAGGCGGGCGCTTTTTCTCGCGCCGCTGCTGGTGCTGGCGCCGCTTGGTGCGGCTGCCGCCGCCGACGATCCCATCAAGATCGGCTTCTCCGCCGAGCTCACCGGCGGCCTCGCCGGCTATGGCAAGCAGGCGCTGCTTACCGAGCAGATCTGGGTGGAGGACGTCAACAGCAAGGGCGGGCTGCTCGGCCGCAAGGTCGAGCTCGTCTATTACGATGATCAAAGCAATCCCGCTCTGGTGCCGGGTATCTATGCCAAGCTGCTCGATGTCGATCACGTCGACCTGCTGCTGGCCAGCGGCACCAACATCAGCTCGCCCGCCTTGCCGACGGTCATCGAGCACAACAAGGTGTTCATGGTGATGCTGGCGCTGGCGGTGAACGAGACCTTCCACTACAAGCGCTACTTCCAGACCATGCCCTACGGCCCCGATGGCAAGGATTCGCTGACCCGCGGCTTCTTCGAGGCGGCGATGTCGATGGACCCCAAGCCCAGGACCGTGGCTATCGTCGGCGCCGATGCGGAATTCGCCAAGGGCGCGCTCGACGGCGCGCGGCGCCACATCAAGCGGCTCGGCCTCGAGACCGTCTATGACCGGACATACCCGCCCAATACCGTCGATTTCACCCCGATCATCCGTGCCATCGCCGCCTCCAACCCGGATGTGATCATGCTCGGATCCTATCCCGCCGACACCTCGAACTTCCTGCGCGCCGCCGGCGAGTTCGGGTTGAAGGCGCGGATGTTCGGCGGGCCGATGGTGGGGCTCCAATCCGGCGCCATCAAGATGCAGCTCGGCGATCAGCTCAACGGCATCGTCTGCTACGAGCTCTTCGTGCACGAGCCGACCATGCGCTTTCCCGGGATCGACGAGTTCATCACCAAATACCAGGGGCGCGCCGGGGCCGCCGGGGTCGATCCCTTGGGCTATTACGTGCCGCCCTTCACCTATGCCACGATGCAGATCCTGCAGCAGGCAGTGACGGTGGTGGGCAGCCTCGACCAGGACAAGCTCGCCGACGAGCTGCACACATCGACTTTCGGCACCATCGTCGGCGACGTCAAATTCGGGCCCGACGGCGAATGGGCGAACCCGCGCATCCTGACCATCCAGTACCAGAACATTTCCGGCCACGGCATGGCGCAATTCACCGAGCCCGGCCATCAGGTCATTCTCTATCCGCCGGAGCTGCGCTCGGGCGAGCTGCGCTATCCCTATTCCGAAATCAATCATTGATCCCCGGGGTGAAGCGATGGGCGGACATGTGGCGATTGTCACCGGCGGCTTGAGCGGCCTCGGCCGGGCCATGGCGCTGGCTTTGGCGGGGAGCGGCGACAGCGTGCTGGCGGTGGGCCATATCGCGGCCGACGCCGCGGGCCTCGGCGCCGAAATCGCCGGCACCGATCTCGGCGACCGCCTGCTGCCGCTGGTGGCGGACCTGCGCCGGCCGGCGGAATGCGACCGCGTCGTCGCGGCGGCGCTCGAGAAGTTCGGTCGCCTCCATATCCTGCTGAACAGCGCCGGCCTCACCTTCACCTATATCTGGCCGGATCTCTACCGCTGCGCCGAGAAGCCGAAATTCTGGGAGCTCGGCGACGATATCGTGCAGAACGTCATGGATACCAACTATGTCGCCGCCGACCAGATGGCGCGGCGCGCGGCGCCCTTGATGGTGAAGGAAGGCTGGGGCCGCATCATCAACGTCACCACCAAGCTCGACACCATGAACCGGCCGACCTCCGGCCCCTATGGCGCGTCGAAGGCGGCGCTCGAGATGGCGACGGAGATCTGGGCGCAGGAGCTCGCCGGCACCGGCGTCACCGTCAACATCCTCAACCCCGGCGCCGGCGCGCACACGCCGGGCATGGCGGTCGAGGCGAGTGCCGCGAGCCGCGCCGGCAAGCTGCCGCGCTTCGTCGAGCCCGCCGAGATGGTGCCGCCGTTGCTCTGGCTGGTCTCATCCGCGACCGACCGCATCAACGGCTATCGCTTCGACGCCTTGAGCTGGGACAAGACCCTGCCCCCCGCCGAAGCCGCTCGCCGCATCGCGCGCCGCGCGGGATTCGAGCTCCATCCGCTGGATCCCGGGGGGATTTAGGCGATATGGACGCCGCTGATTATGAGATTGTCGCCCTGCGGCGGGCGCCGGGCATCATTTCGCAGTTGGCGCAAACCCTGGTTGAGGCCGTTGCCAATGGCGCCTCGGTCAGCTTCATGCATCCGCTGGCGCCGGAAGCCGCTGCGGCCTTCTGGACGAAATCGCTTGCCGCCGCCGAAGCCGGCGAGCGCGTGGTGCTGGGAGCGATGGCGCAGGGCGACCTCGCCGGCACGGTCACCTTGCACCTCGACACGCCTCAGAACCAGCCGCACCGCGGCGAGATCGCCAAGCTGATGACCCGGGTGCACCGCCGCGGTCAAGGGATCGGCCGCGCGCTGATGCTCGCGGCGGAGCGTATCGCTCGTGACCGCGGCCGCACATTGCTCACTCTGGACACGGCGATCGAGGACGGCGCAGGACCGTTCTACGAGAAGCTCGGATACATCAAGGCGGGTGTGATCCCGGATTACGCCCTGAAGCCGTTGGGCGGCCTTTGCGGCGCGATCATCTATTACAAGTCGCTCGGCGCGTCCTAGTCCGATCGGCAGGGCGGACGGAGCCGAGCTTCGACTTTCCGCCCAAGAAGCCCTAGAGGGCGGCCCAGCCGGCGGCGTGACGTAGGCTTCCCTACGCTAGACAGGAGCGTCGCGGCCTCCCTCACCTCACCCTACCCTCTGCGCCCCCAGGGGGCGCAGAGGGAAAGATCGACGATGCCCGGAGGACAGGCTCGGCGATGCTAGGAGGCCGGGCTCAGTAGATCAGCGGGTCGGTGACGCGCACCCAGCGCCCGCCCTTCACCTCGGCGAGGAAGGAGGAGCTGGCGCCCTGGTGCTTGTCGGGTCCGTAGTTCTGCTCCGGCCCGTTGAAGATGTCGCGGTAGTGCTGGATCGATTCCATGCCCTTGATGAAGCTGTCGAGGGTCAGGTTCGGCCCGGCGTGATCGAGCCCCAGCACGGTGAGATCGGCGGCGACCTGGCCGTAGACCGCGCCGATGTTGGGATCGGCCTTGAAGCGCTCCTTGTACTTGTCGAACCAGGCTTGCGCCACCGGGCTCAGCGCATCGCGATAGGGCATGTCGGTGAGGCCCATGGCATAGAAGCCCTCGGTGACGCCGCCTTGCGCCGCGGCGACAAAGAGGTCGTAACCTGCGGCCGAGGCGAGGAAGTCGACGTCATTCCAGCCCATCTTGCGCGCCGTCGCGTAGGGTACGATGGAATCGCGAACGATCGTCCCCATGGCGACGAGATCGCACCCCGCCGCCTTGAGCTTGGTGATCTGCGCCGTGAAGTCCTGGTCGGTTGGCTTGTGCGTCGCCGTCTCGACCAGCGGCATCTTCATCTCGTCGAGCTGCAGCTGCGCGCCGTCCAGCACTTCCTTGCCGAAATCGGTGTCCTGGTACATGGCGCAGACCTTCTTCTTGCCGCGCTTCTCGACGAAATACTTGATGCCGGCGCGGATCTCGTCCACGTAGGAGGCGGCACCGTAGAACTTCAGCCGGTTGAACGGCAGGTACATCGAGCGCGCCGCGGAGAGCGGGAAGAGGTTCGGCACGCCGGCGTCGAACTGCTCCTTGAAGAGCGCGTTGTTCATCGGCGTGCCGAGGGGCGCCACCATGGCGAAGATGTGGTCGCGATTGATCAGCTTGGTCCCGGCCTGCACCGCGCGCGGCACCTGGTACTGCGTATCCTCGACGATGAACTTGATCTTGCGGCCGTAGATGCCGCCGGCGGCGTTGACCTCGTCGAAGCGCATCTTGACCGCGTTGGAGGACGAGACGCCGTAGGTGGCGGCCGGCCCCGACAGGTCCGTATGCATGCCGAGGATGATCTCGTCCTTGGTGACCCCGCGCACCTCCTGCGCCGTCGCACCGCCGGCCAGCAGCGCCATGCCGAGCAGCGCACCCACTCCAAGCCATCGTCTCATGTTTCCTCTCCCCGTCCGTTGTCGTCGTGAACAGTCTCTTGTGCTTCAAGCGTCCGAATACATGCCGTCGATCAGCTCCTTGTACTTCCGCCCGACCAGGCCGCGCTTCAACTTCATCGTCGGCGTCAGCTCCTCATCCTCGGCCGTGAGAATCTGCTCGATGAGGCGGAATTTCTTGACGGTCTCGACGCGCGCGAATTGCGCGTTCACCGCCTCGACCTCGCACGCGATCAGCGCCTGGATCGGCTCGGCCCGGCAGAGCGAGGCGAAGTTGGTGAAGGGCACGTTGTGGTCCTGGGCATATTGCGCCACCGTTTCGTGATCGAGCATGATCAGGCAGGTGAGATATTTGCGCCGGTCGCCGATCACCACCGCATCGGCGATATAGGGCGAGAATTTGAGCTGGTTCTCGATCTCGGACGGCGTGATGTTCTTGCCGCCGGCGGTGATGATGATGTCCTTCTTGCGGTCGGTGATCTTGACGAAGCCCTCATTGTCCATGGCGCCGACATCGCCGGTATGGAGCCAGCCGTCGATCACTGTCTCCGCCGTGCGCTCGGGGTTCTTGTAGTAGCCGATGAAGACGTGCGGGCCCCTCAGCAGGATCTCGCCATCGGGCGCGATCATCACTTCCGTGCCCGGGCGCGGCAAACCCACGGTCCCGAGCTTGATGCGCTCCGCCGGCATGCCGGTGGCAAGTCCGCAATTCTCCGTCTGGCCGTAGACTTCGCGCATGTCGATGCCGAGCGCCAGATACCATTTGATGAGCTCGGGAGCGATCGGCGCGGCGCCCGTACCGGCGCCGCGCACGCGATGGAGGCCGAGCGAGCGGCGGATATTGTCCAGCACCAGAAAATCGGCGAGGCGATAGAGGAGCCGCAGGCCCAGTCCCGGCCGGCTACCCTCGATACGGCAATCGGCCATGCGCATGCCGGTGCCGATCGCCCAGCGATAGGCGAATTGGCCGAGCGCCGTCGCGTCCTTCATGCGCAGCGCGATGCCGGAATAGAACCGCTCCCAGATGCGCGGCACGGCGAAGAACAGCGCCGGCCCGACCTCGCGGATGTTCTCCGGCACCGTCTCGAGGCTCTCGGCGAAATTGACGGTGGCGCCGCTTTCGAGCGGAGCGAAGACCGAGAAGGTGCGCTCGGCGATGTGGCAAAGCGGCAGGAAGGAGAGCTGGTTGTCGCCCTCATGGAGGCGCGTGATGAAGTCCGAATAGGCCAGCTGGAACAAGATGTTGCGGTGGCTCAGCATCGCCCCCTTGGGCGGGCCGGTGGTGCCCGATGTATAGACCAGGATGGCGAGATCGTCGGGGCCGGCGATCTCGACCATGTCGTCCCAGGCGCCGGGATGGGCGCGATCATAGGCGCCGCCGAGCTCCAGAAGCGCGGCAAACGGCATCACCTGCGCGTCGTGAAAGTTGTGCAGCCCCTCCATGTCGAGGACGATGATGCGCAGCAGCCCCGGGCATTGCGCGCGCACGGCGAGGATCTTGTCGAGCTGCTCCTCGTTCTCGACGAACAGGAAGCGGCTGTCGCTGTCGTTGACGACATAGGCGACTTGCTTGGGCGAATCCGTCGTGTAGATGCCGTTGGTGACGCCGCCCACCGCGAGCACGGCCATATCCGTGTAAAGCCACTCCGGGCAGTTGTCGGCGATGATCGAGACGACGTCGCGCGGCTTGAGGCCGAGCGCGACCAGTCCCAGCCCGACATGCTTCGCGCGGTCGCCATAGTCCCGCCAGCTGATCGCCCGCCAGATGCCGAGATGCTTCTCGCGCATGGCGACCTTGTCGCCGCGCTCTTTCACGACATGGCGGAAGAGCCGCGGCAACGTGGTCTGCCCATGCACGGTCGCGGCCGCCGGGACGGCGGCGGTCTCGCGTCATGGGCGGCGGCTTCAGCGCGATCTGCATCAGCTTCCTCGCTCCTCCCTCAACGCCCAGGGCGATCGCATGTGGTTTAGGCAAACATCGAAACCGCCGCGAAACCAAACCGCCTTGCCCGCGAAAGCGGGCATCCAGAGGCCAACACACGTCGCTCGCCCCTGGGTCCCCGCTTGCGCGGGGACGGCGGGAGAATGCGCGGCACCCACATGCGATACCCCTCCCTCAACGCCAAGTCTTCTTCTTTTTCCAGCGCCGCGTGCCGCGGATGCTGGCGGCCTTCATGCCAAGATAGAATTCCTTGATGTCTTCCTTGTCGAGCAGCCGGTCACAGCTATCTTCCATGACCATGCGGCCCAACTCCAGCACATAGCCGTAATCGGCGGTCTTGAGCGCCAGAGCGGCGTTCTGCTCGACCAGCAGCACGGCGACGCCGCGCTCGCGGTTGATGCGCCGGATGATCTCGAAGATCTCCTTGACCAGCTTCGGCGAGAGGCCGAGCGAGGGCTCGTCGAGCAGCATCATCCTGGGTCGCGACATCAGCGCGCGGCTGATCGCCAGCATCTGCTGCTCGCCGCCCGAAAGCTGGCCGGCGCGCTGCTCGGCGCGCTCTTTCAGCACCGGGAAATAGCCGTAGACGCTCTCCAGATCGCGCTCGATCCCATCCTTGTCCGAGCGGATATAGGCGCCCATCCGCAGGTTTTCCCTCACCGAGAGGAAGGGGAAGACCTCGCGCCCTTCCGGCACATGGCTCAAGCCGAGCCGCATGACCTTGTCGGGATCCATCCGCTGGATCGGGCGCCCGGCGAGCTCGACCGTGCCCTTCTGCGGATCCATGACGCCCGAGATCGTCTTGAGGATCGTCGTCTTGCCGGCGCCATTGGCGCCGAGGATGGCGACGATGCCGCCTTCGGGCACGTCGAAGCTGACGCCGCGGATCGCCATGATCGGACCGTAATAGGTCTCGATGTTGCTGACCCGGAGGAGTGCGTCCGCCATGCCTCAGCTTCCCAGATATGCCGCGATGACGTCGGCGTTTGCCTGCACCTCGCCGGCGGTGCCGAGCGCGAGCGGCCGGCCGTTGCTAAGCGCCAGCACCCGGTCGGAGACGGCGCTCACCAAGGTCATGTCATGCTCGACCATGAGCACGGTGATGCCGAGCAGCTCCTTGATGTCCTGGATCCAGAAGGCCATGTCCTGGGTCTCCTCGACATTGAGGCCCGAGGACGGCTCGTCCAGCAGCAACAGCTTGGGCTCGGTGCAGAGCGCGCGCGCCAGCTCCACGACCTTGCGCACGCCATAGGGAAGGTTGACGATGAGGCTGTCGCGATGGGGCTGCAGATCGAGGAAATCGATCACCTTCTCCACCGCCTCGCGATGCTCGAGCTCGAGCCGTCGGACCCTGGGCAGGAAGAGGAGCTCCTCGAAGAAATTGGAGCGCTTATGGACATGGCGACCGAGCAGCAGGTTCTGCAGCACGCTCGCATGCTCGAACAGCTCGATGTTCTGGAAGGTGCGCGCGATGCCGCGCCTGGCGATCTCATGCGGCGGGACATCCGTGATGTCCTCGTCGAGGAAGACGAGGCGGCCGCCGGAGGGATCGTAGATGCGGCTCACCAGGTTGAAGATGGTGGTCTTGCCGGCGCCGTTCGGGCCGATGAGCGTGAAGATCTCGCCCTGCTTTACCTCGAAGCTGATGCCGTCGATCGCCCTGATGCCGCCGAAATGCTTGGCGAGGCCGTCCGCCTTGAAGAAGGTCATCGCAGCCGCTCCGAGCGCATATAGGCTTTCTGCCGCTTGAAGCTCGCGCGCTTGTAGAGCGGGAATTGCGAGAAATAGAGCTTGACCTTGACCCAGCGGCCGTAAATTCCCTGCGGCTCGAGCAGGATGAACAGCACCAGGACGAGGCCGAAGATGCCGGGCTCGAGGCCGGGCTGCTTCACGAAGCGGTCGACCGTGTCGGAGACGGCGGCGCCGGCATCCTGGCCGAAGGCGGCGGCAAGCGAGCCCAGCCAATCGGGCGCGCCGTCGCGCACTTCCGAGATCGCCACCGGCAGCAGCGCCACGAAGGTCGCGCCGAAGATGGCGCCGTGCAGGCTGCCGAGCCCGCCCACCACCACCATCAGCAGGAACTGGATCGACAGCAGCACGGTGAAGATGTCGGGGGCGAGGAAGCCCACCTGATGCGCGAAGAGCGCGCCGGCGACGCCGATCAGCGCCGCGGAATAGGCAAAGGCCAGCGTCTTGTAGATGGCGAGATTGACGCCCATGGACTGCGCCGCGATCTCGCTGTCGCGGATGGCGATCCAGGCCCGGCCCGCGGGCGCGCGCAGCAGGTTGCGGGTGAGCCAGAGCGCGCCCAGCAGGAAGGCGAGGCAGAGGAAATAGAAGGACGTGTCGTCCTGCAGCGAGAAACCGAAGATCAGCGGCCGGTCCACCGCCTCGCCCTTGACGCCGCCGGTCACGGATTCCCAGCGGTTGAACACCTCCTGGATGATGAGGGCGAAGGCGAGGGTGGCGATGCTGAGATAGATCCCGGTCATGCGCAGCGCCGGCAGCCCGAGCAGCACGCCCGCCGCCGCGGCCACGAGCCCGGCAAGCGCGACCGAGACGATCCAGGGCAGGCCCAGCGTCTGCGCGAAATAGACATGGGCATAGGCGCCGATGCCGAGGAAGGCGGCATGGCCGAGGCTGACGAGGCCGGTATAGCCCGCCAGCACCATCAGCGAGAGGCCGCAAAGGCCGTAGATCAGCATCAGGCTGAGATCGACGCGATAGTCCGGCACCAGGAAGGGCAGCGCCAGCAGCAGAATGAGCAGCAGAACGTACCAATTGCGCTGGAAGCCGTCGCGAAAGAGGCCGAGGTCCTGGCGGTAGTCGGTCTTGAAGATGAAGCGCATGGGCTCAGACCCGCTTGCGTTGAGCCATGCCGAACATGCCCTGGGGCCGCAGCACCAGGACAAGCAGCAGCACGACATAGGCGGCGACGTCCTTGAAGCCCTCGGGCAGGTAGGCGCCGGAGAACAGCTCTATGACGCCGATGGTGAGCCCGCCGGCGAGCGCGCCCGGGATCGAGCCGAAGCCGCCCAGCACGGCGGCGGCAAAGGCCTTGAGCCCGATGAAGCCCATATTGGTGTCGATCAGCGACACCGGCGCCAGCAGCACGCCGGCGATGGCCGCGACGCCGGCGGAGATCGCCCAGATCAGCGAGAACACCGCCTTGACCGGGATGCCCATGTAATAGGCCGCGAGCTGATTCTGCGAGGCGGCCTGCATGGCGATGCCGAGCCTGGTGTGGGTGAAGAAAGCATAGAGCGCGGCGCAGAGGATCACCGTACCGACGATGATCGAGACGTATTCGTGGCTGATGCTGATGCCGGCGATGACGGTCTGATGCGCGCTGAAGGGCGTCGGCAGGGAGTAAATCTCGGAACCCCAGGTGATGGAGGCGAAGCTGCGGAACACCGCGCCCAAGCCGATGGTCAGCATCACCAGGGCGAATTGCGGCTGACCGATGACGCGGCGCAGCACGAAGCGGTCGAGCGCCGCGCCGAAGAGGGCCACGACGGCGACCGCGAGCGCGAAGGCCGGCCAATAGCCAATGCCGTACCAGACCGTGAACATGTAGCAGGTGAAGGCCCCCAGCATCATGAGATCGCCCTGGGCGAAATTCACCAGCTCCGTCGCCTTGTAGATGAGCACGAAGCCGAGCGCGACGAGGCCATAGATGCACCCGACGGCGAGCCCGTTCAGCAGCAGCTGAAGGATGCTTCCCAGACACCACCTCCCTGTCCGGCCGCGGCGTTCCTTCGTTCTGGCGCCGCTTGCCGCACCCTGTCGGCCGTTGCGTGACCTTGCCGACAGGCAACACGACAAGGATTAGGGAGGAGACCCTATCCGGTCAAGTGCGGGGTGTGGGTGCGAGTTCCCCCCACCCTGAGGGGAAAGCGGCGAGGCGGGCGCGCGAAGCGAGTTCGTCCGCGTCCGCGGCAGCTGGCTTGGCCCCATGAGCCCCCGGGTGCTTCTTCTTCGCTTGCGGAGGGATGCCCTGGCGGAAATAGTGGGTCGAGCGGTCAGCCCCGCACCGCCAGCGCCGCGACATATTCCTGGAGCCGGTCCAGGGTCTCGATCCATCCCAGCCGGGCGGCGTCGCGCTCGCGCCCAAAAGCGTCACTCGCCTGGGCGGTGCCGGGCACCAGCGCTTGCTCGACGGTGAGTTGCGTCTTGCCGTCGATGTCGATGAACGTAACGGTCGTCAGAATGCTGACGTCGGTTGGCCAATCCGGGAACATCGGGTGCGGGGCCGGGGCGCCGGCCGTGTCGACGAACCACAGCGAGAACACCAACCGCTCCGGCGCCACGAATTCGCGATAGGTGCCCTTGACCCAGACCTCCATGCCGTCCTGCGTGCGGTGGCAGAAATGAATGGCGCCGTCCGGCCGCGGATCGATCCGGCAGAACGGGACGTCGACCCGTCGCGGCGCGAACCATTGGGCGAAATGCTCCGCTTCGGTCCACACCCGGAACACGAGGTCGCGCGGCGCGTCGACGAGGCGGGAAAGGTTCAGATTGGCCGCAGCCTCGGGGCGGGTGAATTCATTTTTCACGTTTGACCTCATTGTCGCGCAAAGCCTTGACATAGGCTTCCATGCGGTCGAGACGTTGGTCCCAGACCATGCGCTGGCGGCCGATCCAGCGTTCGGCGGTCGCCAGCGCGGCCGGCTCCAGATGACAGGTGCGCACCCGCCCGCTCTTTTCCGAGCGAATCAGGCGGCTGTGTTCCAGCACCTGCAGATGTTGCAGCACCGTCGGCAACGCCATCGACAGCGGCTTGGCGAGATCGCTGACCGCGGCCGGGCCGCGGCAGAGCCGCTGCACGATCGCTCGCCGGCTTGGATCGGCCAATGCGTGGAACATGCGGTCGAGAGCGGCGTTATTGTTAGTCATATGGCTAACTATATCATCTCGCTCGCTGACGTCAACGATAGTTTGCAATATGACTAACTGTTATCCGGCGCTTCCTTCCGCGACGAAGCCGCAAGCGTGGCGCAGCATGTGCGGATGAACCTGTATCTCAAAGCCGGCATGCTTCCCGGCGCTCTTCACGATCACCTGGACGGCATCGACGGACATAGGGTCTACACAAAGGTCGGTGAGCGCTGGCTGTTCTTGTTCCAGACCGGGTTGCTCGCGTACTAACCCGATTTGCGCGGGGGCGCCGGAGGCTGCGGGTTGTTGGCGGGATTGGTATCGTATTTGGATAGTCGCGTGATGAGCCCGCTGCGGGCGAGCGGCTGCAAATCCGCCTCCAGCGCGTCGGCGATCTCTTTGGCATAGACCTCGCAATCCTCGACGTAGAGCGTGAAGGATCTCATATATTTTTCCTTCTTCGCGGGATTTTCGATCGTCGCTTTCGTCCACTCGTAAAGCGGAAAATTTTCGACGCCGTGTTCTTCGGCGGCGGCGACGTATTCCGCGAAGGCGTCGAACTGGGATTTCAACACGGCGCGATGCTTGGCGAGGATTTCGGTCAACGGCACCAGCGCGGGACCACCGGGCTTGCGGCGGGCCAATTCCGCCATAGCGGGATCGCTCAGATCCAATCTGACCTGATATTGCCATTGAGCGGTCATCGCTGTCCCCACCTTGTGGCCGCGCTCCGATTCCTGCCGTTGCGCGGCTCAGCGCAGATCCAGCGCGAAGAGTTCCCTCGGCTCCCTGACGCCGCGCAAAGAGTGGCGCCCGAGCGGCTCCAGGCGAAGGGTGTCGTCCTCGGCCGCCGCGGCGAGCTCGGCCGAGATCAGGACCTTGCGGCCCAGCTTCTCGCACAACGCCTCGATGCGAGCGACCTCGTTGACGGCGGGGCCGATGACCGTGAAATCGAGCCGGTCGGTGGCACCGACATTGCCGTAGAGCACGTCGCCGATATGGAGGGCAAGATCGACCGCGGCGATGGGCTTTCCGGCGGCGGCGCGCGCCGCATTGAGCGTGTCGAGCGCGTGCATCGCCTCGGCCGCGGCGTCGAGCGCGCGGCGACAGGTCTCGGCGCGGCTCGTCCCCTCGATGGCAAAGGTCGCCAGCATGCCGTCGCCGAGGAATTTCAGCACTTGGCCGCCGCGTTGGCGCAGCGTTGCGGTCAGCGTCTCGAACACCTCGTCAAGCATCTCGATGACGAGGGAACCCGGCACCGTGTCGGCGATCGTCGTGAAGCCGCGGATGTCGGCGAACCACAACACCGCGTGCACGCTCTCGACCGAGCCGCGCGCGATCGCGCCGGCATGGACGCGCCGCCCGGCATCCTCGCCGAGATAGGTCTGCAGCAGGCCGGCGGCGATGACGTGACCGACATGCGCTTTGAGCGCGAGCGACAGCGCCGGCAGCGTCGCCCGCAACAGCGTCACGTCATCGTCGGAGAAACCGCCGCTGTCGATCGGTGGCGAAGGAGTAGAGCGCTCCCGACCCGTGCGAGCGATCATGATGGTGGCCGAAGATGAAGAGCTCGCCGAAATAGTCGGTCGCGCCGGCGGCAAAAAACTCGACCAGCACCGGGAAATCGCGCTCCTCCGGCCCGGCTTCCAGCCGCCGGCGGATCGTCGGGTTGCTCTCGCCATTCTCCGCGCGGCGGACGAGGGCGTGGAAGGGGCTTCTCAGCCATTCCGGCGTCGCACTGTCATCGTGAGCGAATTGCTCGGGCTGGATCGCGTTGAGGTCGCGACGCCAAGTGTAGCCGAAGCCCGACCATTGCGGGTGGAGTGTCTCCGTCGCGGCAAAGGCACGCCACAGCGGCACGCCGTCGATCACCAGGCGCTGACAGTAGCCGTCGAAGAGCTCGTAGGCGGGGGCGCCTTCGAGGCCTGCGCGCACCGCCCAGACATGGAGCGCGATGATGCGCTGGCCAAGCGCGTCATCGAAAGTTCGAAGCTGCGGCGGCGATGGCGGCATGTCGACCGGCATGGACAGGCCCTTCGCTGTGAAATTGCCGCGTTGTCAGCCCTGCGCCACCACGCGGTTGCGCAGGATGCCCAGCCCCTCCACCTCGAGCTCGACGACATCGCCGGGGCTGAGGAAGCGGCCGAGCTCCAGCCCGCAGCCGCCGCCCACCGTGCCGGAGCCGAAGAACTCGCCGGCATGGAGCGTCTCGTCGGTGCGAGACATGGGCGATCATGTCCTCGAATTTGTGCTGCATGGTGCCGCTGTTGCCGCGCGACCATTCCTCGCCATTGACCCGCGCCGCCATGGCGAGATTGTAGGGATCGGCGACTTCGTCGGCGGTCACGAGCCACGGCCCCAACACGTTGCCGGTGTCGAAATCCTTGCCCTTGGCGGGCCCGAGCTGGCCCGCCATCTCGCGCATCTGGGCGTCGCGCGCGCTGACATCGTTGAAGATGCAGAAGCCGAAGATATGCTCGCGCGCCTTGTCGCGCGCGATGTTCTTGCCGCCGCGCCCGAGGATGATGCCGAACTCCAGCTCGTAGTCCAGCAGCTTGCAATAGCGCGGCCAGAGGACGTCCTGGCCGGTGCCGATGACGCTGAAGCGGTTGCATTTGTAATAGATCGGCTGCTCGTACCAGACCTTGGGGATCTCGACCGTCGCCGGGTCGAGGCGCTGGCCGCCGCGGAAGGTCGGGCATGATGGCGCGGGCGTTGCGGATGTGCATCTCGAAGACCAGGAAATCGCGCATCTGCCGCGGCTCCGGCACCGGCGCGAGCAGGCGGATATCGGCCAGCGCCACCGTGCGCGGCGGCTCGCGCAGCAGCCGGCGCGCGTGCTCGAGCGCCGGGGCGCCGCCGTCGATCAGCGCCAGCATGTCGCGGAAATAGGGCGCCGGGTCGCTGACGGTGAAATCCACCGCCTCGCGCTCGCCCGGCAGCAGGGCCCCGATATGCCGCGCGCCCTTGGTCTCGAAGGTGATGAGCTTCATGATCTCCTCCTCACGGCCTAATGCGCCTTGTGCTCGGCGTGATAGCGCCCCATCGCCGCGAAGAGCGCCATGGCGTCGGGCGGCGCCGCGTCACGGCGGAACTCGCGGTAGAGCGCATGGACATTGACCAGGATGCGCTCGGGATCGGTCCAGTGGGCGAACGGCGCCAGCGAGATGTCGCGCGCCGCCTCCTCATAGCCAAGTCCCGGCGTCGAAGCGCTTCCTCGCGTGCTCGTGGAGATAGTCGAGATAGTGTTTCAGCGCGCGCACCCCGGATTTGTCGGTGATGGGGCCGTGCCCCGGCACCACCGTCTCGACATCCCAGCCGAGGATGAGGTCGCAGGCCCTGATCCAATTGGCGATCGGCCCGGCCCAGATCACGGGATGGCCGTTGACGAACAGGATGTCGCCGGTGAAGACGGTGCGGTCCTGCGGCACATAGATGATGACGTCGCCGCCGGTATGCGCCGGGCCGACCTCGACGAGGCGCACTTCCTTGCTGCCGACCGTGAGCGTGAGCTCGCGCTCGAAAGTGCGCGTCGGCAAGGTCAGCGTGATGCCCTCGAAGTCGAAGCGCGTGCCCATGACCTCGTGAAAGAAAGCGGCGCCGGGGCCGAGCGCCTGCCAGTTGCGCATCATCGCCGCGAGCTCCTCGGGCGTGCGCTGCCTCATCTCCTCGGCGCAGGCGCGGGACGCGACGATCTCGGCGCCGGACACCAATTGGTTGCCGAAGGTATGGTCGCCATTGGAATGGGTGTTGACCAGCGTGCCGATCCGCCGCGCCGCCGGCACCGCCGCGCGCAGCGCCTCCAGCATCTCGCGCGTGCATTTGAGGTCGAACAGCGTGTCCACCAGTAGCGTCTCGCCGCCATCGGTGACCAGCCCGGCGTTGCTCCAGCCCCAGGTGCCGTCCGGCTGCAGATAGGCATAGCAGCCCGTGCCGAGATCATGCACACCCTTGGTATAGGCCCATCCCGGCATGTTTTTCCTCCCTGTTGTTTGGCGCAAGCGCACCATCCATATCAAAGCGCCGCGGCAGATCGATGAAAATCCCCCTCCCCCTTTGAAGGGCTCAAGGGGGGAGGGGTTTTTTCTTCGCCCAACTCCACTGGTTCGACGCAACAGAAACCTGCGCTAGGCTGCGATCCCACGCCGGAGAAAGCAAGCGCGCCGTGGCATGGCGCGGGGGCGCGTGCTAGCGTTTGCCGCAACGCGGAGGGCGGCCCATGCGGGTGGAAGCGAGCGACGTCCTGCTCGTCATCGACGTCCAGAATGATTTCTGCCCCGGCGGCGCGCTCGCCGTGGCGCGGGGCGACGAGGTGGTGGCGGTGGTGAACCGGCTGGCGCCGCGGTTTTCCCATGTGGTGATGACGCAGGATTGGCACCCGCCCGGGCATCTCTCGTTTGCCAGCGTGCATCCCGGGCGCCGGCCCTTCGACACCATCGAGCTCGCCTATGGCGCCCAGACCCTGTGGCCGGATCATTGCGTGCAGGAGAGCGACGGCGCTGCCTTCCACCGCGGGCTCCATCTGCCTCAGGCCGAGCTGGTGCTGCGCAAGGGGTTCCGGCCGGCGATCGATTCCTACTCCGCTTTTTATGAGAACGACCGGCGCACGTCGACGGGGCTCGCGGGCTATCTGCGCGAGCGCGGCTTCAAGCGGGTATTCCTGGTCGGGCTCGCCACCGATTTCTGCGTCCATTACTCGGCCGTCGATGCCCGGCGCGCGGGCTTTGCCGCGGTGCTGGTGGCGGATGGCTGCCGCGCCATCGATCTCGCGGGCTCGCTGGCCGACGCCATGGCGAAGATGGCGGAAGCCGGCGTAGAGCGGATGACCGGCGACACCCTGGCCGGCTGATTGACTCGCCGCGCGGCGGGGTCGTAGCCTCGCCGGGGCGAGGTCAGCGGAGGCATCCATGGCGGGTCGGTACATCACGGTCACGGCGAAGGACGGCGGCAGCTTCAAGGCCTATCTCGCCGCGCCGGAGAAGGGCAGCGGGCCCGGCATCGTGCTGCTGCAGGAGATTTTCGGCATCAACGCCTATATCCGCGGCGTCGCCGACTACTACGCCGAGGAAGGCTATGTCGTGCTGGCGCCGGACCTGTTCTGGCGCATCGAGCCCGGCATCGAGCTGGGCTTCGGCGACGAGGACCGCAAGAAGGCCTTTGCCTATCGCGAGAAGTTCGACGTCGACAAAGCGGTGGACGATATCGGCGCCACGGTTGCGGCGCTGCGCCACCTGCCGGAATGCAAGGGCAAGATCGGCGCCATCGGCTTCTGCCTCGGCGGGCTGCTGGCCTATCTCAGCGCGGCGCGGCTCGGCATCGACTGCGCCGTCTCCTATTACGGCGTCGGCATCGAGAAGGCGCTGGGCGAAGCGGCGAAGATCAAATGCCCGATGGTGCTGCACATCGCCGAGAAGGACAAATGGACGCCGCCCGAGGTGGTGAGCGCGATCAAGGGCGCCTTCGAGGGCCGCCCCGAGGTCGAGATCTACGTCTATCCCGGCGTCGACCACGCCTTTTCCCGGGACGGCGGCAGCAATTTCGACAAGCCGGCCGCGATGATGGCGCATTCGCGCTCGATCGCCCTCTTCCACAAGGTGCTGGGGCCGATCTTCAATCTGAGCGCGCTCTGGGACATGCATCGCCTATTACGAGTTCGCCACGCGCGACGTCGACGCCACCATGGCGACCATGGTGGCGCAGCCCTATGTCAACCACGTGCCGACCATGACCGGCGGCGTCGGCTACAAGGAGCTGCACCGCTTCTACCAGCATCATTTCGTCAATTCCAACCCGGCCGATACGCGCCTCATCCCGATCTCGCGCACCATCGGCGCCGATCGCGTGGTCGACGAGATGATCTTCTGCTTCACCCATGACCGCGAGATCGACTGGATGCTGCCCGGCGTCAAGCCGACCGGCAAATATGTCGAGGTGCCGCTGGTCGCGATCATCAATTTCCGCGGCGACAAGCTCTATCACGAGCACATCTATTGGGATCAGGCCTCGGTGCTGGTGCAGGTGGGGCTGCTCGATGCCAAGCTCGTCCCTGCCGCCGGCAGCGAGACCGCGAAGAAGGTGCTCGACAAGAACCTGCCGTCCAACACCCTGATGAAGCGCTGGGCCGAGAGCGCCAAGGCGGGGTGAGGCGAGGGTCATCTGGAAGTTGGCACCGATTAAGCGCGCTTGTAACGTTGCAGGAACATCCGGATCGTCTCTTCGACGACCTCGTCGGCGGGGATGGGCACGCTTTCTCGACCCATCATCCAGGGCCAGAGAGAGAACTCGTTGAGGGCACCCATGAACTGGTGAGCTGCTAGAAGCGGATTGCGGCAGTCCAAGATGCCCATCGCGGTCAGATGGGCGAGGTAGCGGGTGAGCCGCTCGGTTAGAGGGTCCATGACGGCCGCGAACTCCTCGGCGATCCAGGGAAATTGGCGAGAGTCGGCCACCACCATGCGCAGAAAGCCGAGATATCCAGGGTACTTGTGGAGCTCCAGAATCATCCGGGCGATCAGAGGAAGTACCTCCTCGACATCGCCTTGGGTTTCGATGCCCGGCGGAAAGGCCTGCTCGAGCTGACGCGACACCCTGAGGAGCATCTCCCGGAAGATCTCCTCCTTGCTTGAAAACTGGTTGTAGAGCGTTCGCCGGGCCACGCCGGCGGCCTCGGCCAGCTCGTCCATGCTGACGGCGCCGAAACCTCGGTCCAGGAACAGCCGCTCCGCTGCGTCGACGATGGCGTCGCGCGATCCGCCGCGTCTGGCCTTCGGAATCGGCTCTTTCGAAATTTTCCGAAATTTCATCAGAATCTCCTCTTGCACCCATGAGTGCATCATATTATATTGCACTGTATAATGCATTTCAAGGGCCGAATGCTGAGACGCGACCGGGCGTCGATCCAGCTGGCTCTTGCAGGGAAAACAACGAGTTGTAGCCCCAGCGGAGCCATCCAAATGTCTGAGCCTCGGATCGCAATCGTAACAGCCATCCTGATCGCGGCGACCGTCACGGGTTGCCACAAGGCGGAACAACCCAGTGCTCAGCCGCGTCCCGTCCGGACCGTTACTATCGAGCGCCGGGCGGAAGGCGAGATCGTGTCCCTGACCGGCCAGGTTCGCGCCAAGGATCAGGTCAGCCTCGCGTTTCGCCTCGACGGACGCATGATCGAACGGCCCGTTCATGTGGGCGATGTGGTCAGGCCAGGCCAGGTCGTCGCAAGGCTCGACCCCCTCAATCAGGAGAACTCACTGCGCTCGGCACAAGCCGACCTCATGTCGGCCGAGGCTGTGCTCGACGAGGCGCGTCTCGCCTTTCGGCGGCAGCAGGAGCTCTTGAAGCATGAAGTGACCTCTCAAGCCAAATTCGACGAAGCAGAGCAGAAGCTCCGGACTTCCGAGGCGCACGTCGCCTCCAATCAGGCAGAGCTGCGCATCGCGCAAGATCGGCTGAGTTACACGACCTTGTTCGCGGATGCTTCAGGTGCGGTCACCGCGGTCGGCGCCGAATCGGGCGAAGTGGTCCGGGCCGGGCAGATGATCGTGCAACTCGCGCATGATGGCGCACGTGACGCTGTCTTCGATGTGTCCGAGCAGATCATTCTGACGGGCCCGCCCGACCCCGTGGTCGAGATCGCCCTCACCGACGATCCGAAGGTGCGGACCACCGGCCGCGTGCGGGAGGTTGCGCCTCAAGCGGACGCGGCGACCCGGACATTCCAGGTCAAGGTCGCGCATCATCGACCCGCCGGAGGCCATGCGCCTGGGATCCACCGTCACCGGCAGCATCCAGCTTGGCCCCGCCTCCGGGGTGGAGGTACCGGCGAGCGCGCTGACCGAGGCGAAGGCGCGCCCGGCGGTGTGGGTGGTCGATCCGCGGAGCCAGACGGTCTCGCTGCGCAACGTCGAGGTGCTGCGCTTCGATCCGGCGACCGTCGTGATCTCGCAGGGACTGGAAACCGGCGAGATCGTCGTCACCGCCGGCGTCCAGGCGCTGCACCCGGGCCAGAAGGTCCGGCTGCTGGGAGCCGCGTCATGACGGCTTCAATCTCTCCGAATGGGCGCTCAGGCACCGCTCGTTCGGTGATCTATCTCATGATCGTCATCGCGGTCGCGGGCATCTGGTCCTACTTCCGGCTCGGGCGCAGCGAGGATCCCGGCTTCACCTTCAAGACCATGGTGGTGCAGGCGGCCTGGCCCGGCGCGACCATCGACGACACGCTGAGCAGGTCACCGAGCGGCTCGAGCGCAAGCTCCAGGAGACGCCGAACCTCGATTTCCTCCAGCAGCTACACCACGCCGGGCCAGACCACGATCTTCGTCAACCTGAAGGGCTCGACGCCCGCCGGCGCAGGTGCCGGACATCTGGTACCAGGTGCGCAAGAAGCATCGGCGACATCCGCAGCACGCTGCCGCCGGCGTGGTCGGCCCCGGCTTCAACGACGATTTCGGCGACACCTTCGGCATCATCTACGGCTTCACCGCCGACGGCTTCACCCATCGCGAGCTGCGCGACTACGTCGAGGACATCCGCTCGCAGCTCCTGCAGGTGCCGGACGTCTCGAAGATCGAGATCCTCGGCGCGCAGGACGAGCAGATCTATCGTCGAGTTCTCGACCGAGCAGCTGGCGGGCCTCGGGCATCGACCGCGCCGCGCTGATCGCCGCGCTGCAGGCGCAGAACGCCGTCAGCCCCGCGGGCGTCGTGCAGACCGGCGACGAGAAGATCCTCGTCCGCGTCTCCGGCGCCTTCCGGTCCGAGCAGGACATCCTCGACGTCAACTTCGTCGTCGAACGGCCGGCTGATCCGCCTGCGCGACATCGCGCAGTGTCACGCGCGGCCTCGCCGATCCGCCGCAGCCGATGTTCCGCGTCAACGGCAAGCCGGCGATCGGCCTCGCCATCGCCATGCGCGACGGCGGCGACATTCTGGCGCTTGGGCGCAATGTCGCGAAGGCGATGACGGAGATCACCGCGAACCTGCCGCTCGGCATCGAGCCGACGCTGGTCGCCGACCAGCCGCGTGACCGTCGAACAGCGATCGGACGATTCATGGAATCGCTCTGGCAGGCGATCGCCATCATCATGGCGGTCAGCTTCGTCAGCCTCGGCTTGCGGCCGGGCGCGGTGGTGGCGCTCGCGATCCCGCTGTCGCTCGCCATCATTTTCGTGGCGATGCAGTTCGTCGGCATCGACCTGCAGCGCATTTCGCTCGGCGCGCTGATCATCGCGCTCGGCCTGCTGGTCGACGACGCCATGACCACCGATCGACGCGATGATCACGCGGCTGGCGCACGGCGACAACAAGGAGCAGGCCGCCACCTTCGCCTACATCGACCGCGCTTTCCGATGCTGACCGGCACGCTCGTCACCATCGCGGGCTTCGTTCCGATCGGCTTCGCCGCGCAGCGCGGCCGGCGAATACACCTTCTCGATCTTCGCGGTGGTCGCGATCGCGCTGATCGTCTCCTGGTTCGTCGCGGTCCTCTTCGCGCCGCTGCTCGGCGTCTGGATCCTCGAAGCCGCCAAGGCGGCGGCACGCCGACCGAGCCCGGCCCGATCATGCGCATGTTCCGCCGCTTCCTCGTGCTGGCGATGCGGGTGCGCTGGGTCACGATCGCGCGTGACGCTCGGCCTGTTCGTCGTGGCGCTCTTGCGGCATGCCGCTTCGTGCCGCGGCAGTTCTTCCCGTCCTCCGACCGGCCGGAGCTGCTCGTCGATCTGCACCTTGCCGCAGAACGCCTCGATCTACGCCACCGCGGGATCGTCTCGACCCGGCTCGACGGCTGCTCAAGGGCGATCCGGACGTCGAGCACTGGAGCACCTATGTCGGGCGCGGCGCGATCCGCTTCTATCTGCCGCTCAACGTGCAGCTCCCCAACGACTTCTTCGCGCAGGCCGTGGTCGTCGCCAAGGACGTTGCGGCGCGCGAGCGGCTGCAGGCGAAGCTCGAGAAGGCGCTGGCGAGCGAGTTTCCGAGCGTCGTCGCGCGCGTCTAGCCGCTCGAGCTCGGGCCGCCGGTCGGCTGGCCGGTGCAATACCGGGTGCAGCGGCCGGAGCCGGACCAGGTGCGCGCGATCGCGTTCAAGCGTCGCCAGATGCGATAGGCGTCCGACCCCGGCGCCGCAGAACGTCAACTTCGACTGGATGGAGCCGGCGCGCATGGTCAGCATCGTGATCGACCAGGACCAGGCGCGGCTTGCTGGGCCTGAGTTCGCAGGACCTGGCCGCAGGCGCTGAACACGGTGGTGACCGGCGTCACCGTCACCCAGGTGCGCGACGGCATCTATCTCGTCGATGTGGTGGTCCGGGCGAACGACGAGCAGCGCTGTCGCTCTCGACGCTGCGCATCGCTTCAGCTGCCGCTGCCGAACGGGCGGACGGTGCCGCTGAGCCAGTTCGCGACCTTCGATTTCGGTCAGGAATATCCGCTGGTCTGGCGGCGCGACCGCGTGCCGACCCTGACCGTGCAGGCCGACGTCGCGCCGGCACGCAGGCCGACGACGGTCGTGCAGACGCTCGCGCCGGAGATCGCGAAGCTGAAGGCCAGCCTGCCGAGCGGCTACCACATCGAGTCGGCGGCACGGTCGAGGAGAGCGGCAAGGCGCAGGCCTCGGTCGTCGCCGTGGTGCCCGTTGATGCTGTTCCTGATGCTCACGGTCCTGATGATCCAGCTGCAGAGCTTCAGCCGCCTGTTCCTGGTGCTCAGCGTGGTGCCGCTGGGGCTGATCGGCGTCGTCGCCGCCCTGCTGCTCTCGGACAAGCCGCTCGGCTTCGTGGCGCATCCTCGGCATTCTCGCGCTGATCGGCATGATCGCCCGCAACGCGGTGATCCTGATCGACCAGATCGAGACCGAGAAGGCGCAGGGGCGGCATCCCTGGGACGCGGTCGTCGAGGCGACCACGCCCGGTTCCGCCCGATCATGCTGACCGCGATCCGCCGCGTCTCGGCCTGATCCCGATCGCGCCGACCATCTTCTGGGGGCCGATGGCCTTCGCGATCATGGGCGGCCTGCTGGTCGCGACGCTCCTGACGCTGGTGTTCCTGCCGGCGCTCTACGTGACCTGGTTCCGCATCAGGAAACCCGGTCCGGAGACGCTCGCCGAAGGGTCTCAGCAAGTCGGAGCGGATTTTTCACATCGAAACACGTTGGAGGCGACATGAACATCGATCCAACCCTCTTGAACCCGTTTTCAGCACTGATGGGAGCCCTCACCGGTGGCTGTGCGTCGCTTGTTGCCGCCGTCTATACGCAACGCCGCCAAGATCGCCTTCAGCGCGTCGCTAGTGAGGTTGCGAAACGGGAGGCGGTTTATGCCGACTTCGTCATCCACGCGTCGAATTTGCTTCTGCGCGCCTACACGCAGGACGAGATCGCGCTGAGTGGCGATGAGCAGCGCCTCATAGGACTCATCAACCGAATGAGGTTCTTTGCTCCACGCAATGTTGTCGCCACGGCGGAGGCGGCTCTGAGGGCAATCCTCGAGATTTCTCTGAAGCCGAGCATAGAGCTCCGCCAGCTCGCGACACAGGCCTTGTCCCAGAGCCTCGATGATCCGCTTTTGGAATTCAGCCTCGTCTGCAGAGCAGATTTGGACTGCCTGCGTCGAACGGGAGCGTCAGGCGATTGCGTCCAGCATCGCTTCCCTTGGCCGATTGCCTCTAAGGAGACAGTGACAGGAGTTCATCATGCGTGACGATGTTCAGCTCTTGGATCGCCCCCAGGCCAGGTCGACGCATCATCGGCCGGGCGGCCGTCCTCCCTTTGACTGCATTGCCTTGCTGCTGCAAGGCGGCGGCGCGCTCGGCGCCTATCAAGGAGGCGTTTATGAAGGCCTGGCCGAGGCGGGCCTTCACCCCGACTGGACCGCCGGCATTTCAATCGGCGCCATCAACGCCGCCTTGATTGCCGGCAATCCTCCCGAGAAGCGCGTCGAGAAGCTTCGGCAGTTCTGGGAACTCGTCACCTCGCCTTATCCCCGATGGCAGTTTCCGCGCATACCTGCGGGCCGATCGGCCTCCCCCAACGACAACGGCGATTTTGCGGCATTGCTCTCGCAACTCGAGTCACTGGCGTATGGCAACGATTTCATACCGGTGCTCAAGGGCGATGCCGCCCGCACGCTCCTCAACCAGTGGAGCGCCGGCCGGGCCTTGACGCTGGGGGCGCCGGGCTTCTTCGCACCGCGCCCGCTGACGCCTTGGCTCTGGCCGCACGGGTCGATCGAGGCCACGAGCTACTACGACACGCGGGCGCTCAGAACGACGCTGGAGCGGCTCGTCGATTTCGACCGCATCAACAGCGGTGAGATGCGCCTCAGCGTTGGAGCGGTCAATGTCCGCACCGGCAACTTCGTCTATTTCGACTCCACGACTCACCGGATCCGCCCGGAGCACGTGATGGCGAGCGGCGCGCTGCCCCCCGGATTTCCCGCAGTCGAGATCGACGGCGAGCACTACTGGGACGGCGGCCTGATCTCGAACACGCCGCTGCGTTGGGTGGTCGACAGCGAGCCGCACCGAGATACCCTCGCATTCCAGGTCGATCTCTGGTCGGCCCGCGGCGAGTTGCCGCGCAACATCGCGCATGTGCCAACGCGGCAGAAGGAGATTCAATACTCAAGCCGCACCCGCGCGGAATCGGATCGGTTCCGAGAGATACAGGTTCTGCGCAATGCCCTCTCGCGCCTCATCGAGAAATTGCCGGAAGAACTGGCTGCGAGCCCTGAAGTCGCCATCTTGCGGCCTGCGACCCAGCCCAAGGTCTGGAACCTCATCCAACTCATTTATCGATCGAAGGAATATGAAGGCGACTCGAAAGACTACGAGTTTTCGCGCCGGAGCATGGAGGATCACTGGCGGGCGGGCTATCACGACACCATCCGCTCGCTGAGGCATCCCGAAGTGCTCGAACGTCCGCGCAGCATCGACGGCGTCTTCATGTTCGATGTCGCCGAGAATGGCCGCGAATAGTCGCGCGAGCCATGTGTATCGCAAAACTTAAGAGAATCTCATGAAGGAAGCCGACGTCCGCGAGCGCGCCTTCGCCATGCCGCTCACCAGCCCCGCTTATCCGCCCGGGCCTTATCGCTTTCGCCAGCGGGAATATCTCATCATCGCCTACCGCACGGATCGCGAGAAATTGCGCGCGCTCGTGCCGGAGCCGCTCGAGGTGTATGAGCCGATCGTCAAATACGAATTCATCCGCATGCCGGACTCGACGGGATTCGGCGACTACACCGAAAGTGGCCAGGTGATCCCCGTGTCCTTTCGTGGCCGGAAAGGCGGCTACACCCACTGCATGTTCCTGAACGACGAGCCGCCGATCGCCGGCGGGCGCGAGCTTTGGGGCTTCCCGAAGAAGCTCGCGCAACCGACGCTGCGCGCCGAGATCGACACGCTGGTGGGGACGCTCGATTATGGGCCCGTTCGGGTTGCTACGGGCAGCATGGGTTACAAGCACAGGGCGGCCGATTCGGCCGCGGTGCTGGCGTCGCTTACCGCGCCCAACTTCCTGCTCAAGATCATCCCCCATGTCGACGGCAGCCCGCGCATTTGCGAGCTGGTCGAATACCATCTCGAGGACATCGAACTCAAAGGCGTGTGGACCGGACCCGGCGCGCTCGACCTCCACGCCCACGCCCTGGCGCCGGTTGCCGAGCTGCCTGTCCTCGAAGTGATCTCGGCCACGCACATCATCGCCGACCTGACCCTCGGTCTCGGCAAGGTCGTCCACGACTATCTGCGTTGAACCCTCAGGAGGCTGTCATGTCAGTCTTGCAGAACGTCCACTCCATCGAGTTCGCATGGGCGAGACCCGTGAGTGCCGGACTGCGCCGCTTTGTGATTGCGCCCCTGCTTGCCGCCGGCCTGCTCGGCGGCCATGAGGCATATCTTGCGCTTGAGCCGCCCGGCGCGGCGATTTGTCAGGACCTCACCCGGGCCGGACGGGAGGTCGCAAACCTGCCTTGGTTCACGCCGACCGAGCGCGTCGAGCAGGCCGTGTCGCGGCAGTTTACCGGCTATCACGTGAGCGTGGATGCCGCGCACTTCCCCGGCTACGTGACCGTGACACTGCACGATCTCGACCACGCCGCTTGCCGCGATGCCTATCGCTTGGCCGATCGCATCGAGGGACGGGTGGTGATCGCGATGCAGCGGCCGGAGACCTCCTGCCAGCCAGGTACGTCGCTCATTTGGCGCATCATGCCTTGAGGCGAACCGAGATGGCATTCACAGCGAGATTG
The DNA here is from genome assembly GCA_963789275.1 of uncultured Alphaproteobacteria bacterium. Taxonomy (GTDB): domain Bacteria; phylum Pseudomonadota; class Alphaproteobacteria; order ATCC43930; family CGMCC-115725; genus DAHUYF01. Next base: position 66,848 of record CAWBKF010000016.1, on the reverse strand, counting down.
GTTGAACCCTCAGCACGGGAAAATAACCATTCGTCTTGAGAACAAGGTCGCCATCGTCACCGGTGCGGCAAGCGGCATCGGCGGGTGGTCTTCTTCGAATCGGGCGCCGATCCCGTCGTCACGCGGGCAGTGGAGGCATGGAAAACCGGTCGCGGCAAGGTTGAACGTGGGCGGCGAACGGCGCCATGCTAAGACGCATATCATCCGCTCGTCGCTTACCGATTGTCCGATCCCGCGGGATCGGCGCAGCCGGCGAGCCACTCCGAAGCGAGCTGCGCCGGCGGCATCAGGGGATGATCGACCTGCAGCTCCTCGCCGCTGGCCGCATCCCCGTCATGAACGTGATCGTCGAGGACGAAGAAGCCGCCGCGGGGATCGCCGGCGACGACGATCGTCTCGTCGCCCATGGCGCCGCCGGTCGCCGTTGCCAGCACGGCGAAGAGATTGGCGTCGGCGAGGCTGTCGACATGCCGCAGGCGATAGCGGTGGCCGAGCAGGGTCACCTCCCGCGCGTCGCGGCGGAGCGCGCTCGCGACGTCGGGACGCAGGCGGTCGATATGGATATGGAGCTGCCCGTCGCTGCGCCCCGCGGTCGAGTTGATGGCGAGCGAAAGCTCGCCCTCCGGCACGGCGTGGCCCGCCGCCGCGGCGACGCATTCGCGCGCCGACCAGGCTTCGGCGAAATAATTGGGCGCGTCGCTCGCCTCGATGCGCGGGTCCTCGATGCCCCAGCGCCGGTCGGTGGCGACCAGCAGGAACTGGGTCGCGCCGCGGATGTCTCTCAGAATGGCATAGCCCTTGGCGGGATCGACGAGCAGGCAGGGATCCGCCTCGCCCGTCGCCGCCCGATGCGCGACGCAGCGCTGCACCAGCGGCCAGAGCTTGCTGCTCGGCTCCGGCGGCAGCGCCGTGGCGCAGGCGGCGAGCGCGGCGGCGATGAGAAGCAGCAGGACGAGGCTCGATGGGAAGGCCGGCCGAGCCGGCTGCGCGCGATGGTGCCTCATCTTCTGCCTCTTGCCGCTGCCGGCGAACTCTACCAATCTCGCTCGCCGCTGTCGTCCCCGTGACGCGGCGGGCGAGGCGGGCATGCTGTCGGAGGACGAGCGTCGGTTCCTGGCCGAGCAAAGGGTCGCGCATCTGGCCACGGCCGATCGTCGCGCCAACCCGCACGTCGTGCCGGTCTGCTTCGCCGTTACCGGCGATACGCTCTACATCACCATCGACGAGAAGCCGAAGCGGCAGCGCGGCGGCGGGCTGAAGCGCCTGCGCAACATCGCAGAGAACCCCGCCGTCGCCCTGGTCGTCGACCGCTATGACGAGGATTGGGCGCGGCTCGGCTGGGTCATGCTGCGCGGGCGGGCGGAGATCCTGAGCGAGGGCGCGGAGCACCGCGATGCGCAGGCGCTGCTCCGCTCCCGCTACCGGCAGCTCGCGGCGATGGCGATCGCGGCGCTGCCGGTGATCGCGCTGCGCATCGAGCGGGTGACGCGCTGGGGCGATCTGTCGGCGACAGTCTCGCGCTGACGGGCGCGGCGGCAGCTACCCTCTTTGATGCAGCTCGATCACGTTGCGGTCGGGGTCGCGCACGAAGATAGCTTGCGCGTCGGCGCTGAAGCGCACGGGGCCGCCGCTCAGCGGGATGCCGGCAGCTTCGAGACGGGTCTTGGCCGCCATGATGTCGGGGCAGAGCAGCGCGATGTGCGTGATCCCTGGGTGCTTCTCGGCGAGGTCCATGAGGACGTTCGGTGCGCTCGCGCTGGGCGCATTCAGGATGAGGTTCAATTCCACGCCAGACGGGTGGTCGAGGATGGCAACGGGCTCCGGACCGAGCGGCCCCGCGGTCTTCGTGAAGCCGAGCAGCTCGTAAAACCGCACCGCGCGCTCAAGGTCATGCACGCGAATGCCGATATGGGCAAGCCCCGAGATTGGGATCACCTCGGTCGTAGCGTCTGGTCGCCGCATCGGTCCTCCGTGGGGCCGTTCGGTATCCCGGCAGGCATGATACAATTTCCTGCCAATATCTCGAAGCCTCGTCCGGCGTCGGGGAAAGCCCGCATCCGGCGCAGCTTTCGCCCCCCTCTCATGCCTTTGATGTTGCGATGCTCCCGGCCATGAAGCCTCAGGGCGGACGCTTGCAGGGCAAGCCGATCGGGGGAAAAGAAGGGGTGCAGCACCACGCCATAGGGGACTCCGTACATCGGCTGCACGCCCATCTCGCTGCCCGGCGGATGCGTGGCATTCGGTGCCGGCGGGTTGTCCGGACCCCGCGGCAAAAGCTTCGAGACGAAGGGAATGGCGATCGGGTCGCGCCCTCGCGGGCGAAAGTGCGGCCGATCTCCTTGCCGATGCCGCTTGCGGCGCCGGTGACGATGGCGATTTTGTCCTTCAGGCGCATGGCGCGCTCCTCGTTCAGGCGAGATAGTCGTGAACCACCTTGCCGAGGCTGAGCGTGAGGTCGGCCACGATGTGGGTCGCGGATACGACCTCGAGCACCGGCAACTCGGCAAGCGGCGCCAGCGCGTGCGACCGCAGCTCGAGCGCGCCGGGTCCGACCCAAGCGCCCTTCACCTCGACATCGGTGAGGTAGTACTCGACCAGCTCGCAAATGCGTGGGCTGCCGTCGACATGCGGGATGATCTTGAGCAGGTAATTCGGCGCCTCGAGCGAGGCGCGCACCGCCGCCAAATCGGCCGCCTGAAATTTGTAACCCATGGTCCCGGTGGCAATCCGAATGCGCCCATAGTCGAGGGTGCCGACGAGAGTGTCGGTCTCGACGTGCAGCTTGGGTTTCGCGAGCTTCTTGGGAAAACCCCAGAGCTCGCGGCCGCCGGCGAGCGGACCTTCGTCGTCCAGGAACATGCAGTGCGAGTAGCCGCCTTTTCTCCCGCGGAACGAGACGGGAATGACCTGGCCGGTTTCGGTGTAGTCGCCGAAGCCGGTCGAATCCGGCATGCGGATGAACTCGTATTTGACGATCGCGCCGTCGACCTCGAGCGGCGCCGGCACCACGGCGCGCAGCCGCTCCGGGTCGGTGCGATAGGTGATGTTCAGGAATTCGCGATGGACGAAGCGATAGGGCCCGGGCGGATAGGCTGGGCTGGTCAGCGGCATGGCGAAGGCGCGTTCGCGGATCTCGGCTTCTCTCATGGTCTTCTCCTCGTGCTGTCGGTTTGCGGTTACTCCCGCCCGTCTCCGTCAATGTCGAAGATGAACAAGCCGGCGCGGTCGCGCGGGCGCTCGAGCACTTCGGGGTGCCGGAGCGTGCGGACGGTGTCGTGGTATCCGGCCCGCCAATGCTCCTCCATGCTCTGGCGCGAGAACTCGTAATCCTTCGAATCGCCCTCGTATTTCCGCGGGCGATAGATGAGCTGGATGAGGTTGTGGACGTTGTGCTCGGCTTCGCCCTTCAGCGTCTGCACCTCCGGCAGGTCCTTCATCTCCTCGGGCAGCTTCTCGAGCAGGCTCGCGAGCGCGCCGCGGATGGTTTGCATGTGCTTGAAGCCGGTCCGAATATGCCGCGCGTGCGGCTCGAATACTGGATCTCCTTCTGGCGCGTCGTGACTTCGGCCATGCTGGTTGGCAGGTCGCCGCGGGCGTTCCACAGATCGACCTGGAAGGCGAGCGTGTCCCCCTGCGGCCGGTTCTGAACCACCCATTGCAAGGGCGTGTTCGATACCAATCCGCCGTCCCAATAATGCTGGCCGTCGATCTCGATCGCGGGAAAGCCTGGCGGCAGCGCGCCGCTGGCCATGACGTGCACCGCTCGGATCGTATGCGTGGTCGTATCGAAGTAGACGAAATTGCCTGTGGCGACGTTCACCGCACCGAGGCTCAGCCGCATGGCGCCGGCATTGATGCGGTCGAAGTCGATCACGCGCTCCAACGTCGGCCCGAGCTGTCTTGTGTCGTAATAGCTCGTCGCCTGGACGGTGCCGGCGGGCCATAGCCAGGGGCTTGGCAGACGCGGCGCGAAGAAACCCGCGACGCCTGAGAACGCCGCGCTGCTGGCGCTCAGCTGGTTAGCCAATTGGCGTGCCGTCGTTCCCGCCGAGTGGATGAGCGACCCACCATCGAAGAAACCCAATCCTGTCGCCGGCGGTTGGGTGATGAAACGCCAGAATGCGCGCAATTGGTCGACGCGCCGCTCCGGCGGGTTACCGGCAATGATCGCGGCGTTGATCGCCCCGATCGAGATGCCCGCCGTCCAGTCGGGATGCAGCTCGGCCTCGGCCAACGCCTCGTAGACGCCGGCCTGATAGGCGCCAAGCGCGCCGCCGCCCTGCAGCAACAGGATGATCGAGTCGAAGGGCGGCCGGCCGCGGACGGCGCGTTGCGGTTTTCGCTGCGCGGGAGTGTCGTGTCAGGTGACATCGTTGCCTCGCGTCGCTGGTTGGGCCGAGCCGAGCTGATCGTCGACGCGGCGCTTTTGAGAAGCGTGTGACTGTCTCGCGCCATCCGGCACCCCCGACTAGCGTCGCATCTGCATCATCTGGTCTGTCGCCATCATGTTTTCGTTGAGGTTGGCGATGATCCAGATCGAGCCGCCGATCACGAGAAAGACGACCAGCACGCCGAAGGCGAGGGCCAGAATGTTGTTCGTGTTGTCGGATCCGCTGCCCAGATGCAGAAAGAAGACGAGGTGAACGCCGATCTGAGCGAAGGCGAGCACGACCAACCCCGCCGGTATGCCCGGCGGCCACAGAAGATCGGTTTGCGAGACGATGAAGGACGCGATTGTCGCCAGGATCGCAAGCCCGAGCCCCACCGTGTAGGACAGATAATTGGCGCTGGGCTCATGCTCTTCAACGCCGGGCGTGCGGTCGTCGAAGACGTGATCGTGACCATTCATCAGCGTGCTCCCATCAGGTAGACCAGCGTCAGCACGCCGATCCAGACGATATCCAACGCGTGCCAGAACAGGCTCCAGCACAACAGGCGCCGCAATACGGCAGGTCGCAAGCCCTTGGCGATGACTTGCGCCACCAGATAGACGAGCCAGATCAGCCCGCCGGTGACATGCGCGCCGTGCGTGCCCACCAAAGTGAAGAAGCTGGACAGAAAGGCGCTGCGCGCCAGGCCCGGCGCCTTTCGCCACCATGCCGGCGAATTCGCTGCTCTCGATGAAGAGGAAGGCCGCGCCGAGCACGAAAGTGACGGCGGCGAAGAGCATGAACCGCACCGGCTCCCGCCGTTCGGCGGACAACGCCCCGAGCCCGCAGGTGTAGCTCGAAAGCAACAGGCACATCGTCTCGATGAAGACGTTGTGCAGGTTGAACAGCTCGCGCCCGCTCGGTCCTCCGGCGGTATTGCCGGACAAGACCGCATAGGCCGCGAACAGGCACGAGAACATCACCATGTCGCTCAGGATGAAGATCCAAAACCCGTAGGCGACGACGGTGCGCTTCGGCGCCGGCCCGCCGCCGCCGCGTCCGCGCACGAGTTCGGTCGGAACGGCGGTCGGCGCCGTGTCGATGGCTGCTATGGTCATTCTGCGGGCTGCCTCGGACCCAAGCGGGCCCGTTCGAGTTGCGCAATCTCCTCAGCCGATATCTCGCGCTCGCGCTCATCGCTCCAGCCGGCGACCAGGACGGTGATCGCGGCGGCGAGAAAACCCACGATCACCATCCACCAGATGTGCCAGATCAGGGCGAAACCGGTGATGACCGCAAAGAACGCCGTGACGAAACCCGTCGCGCTGTTGCGCGGCATCTCGATCGCTTCGTAGGCCGGCTCGATCCGGGTCCGCCCGGTGCGCTTCATGTGCCAGAAGGCGTCGATCGTCTCGACTCGCGGCAATACGGCGAAGTTGTAGGCCGGCGGCGGCGACGAGGTCGCCCATTCCAGGGTACGCCCGTTCCACGGGTCGCCGGTAAGGTCACGGCGCTGCTCGCGCGTGCGGATGCTGACATAGAGCTGCGCGACCTGGCAGAGGATGCCGCAGAAGATCACCATCGCGCCCAGCTCCGCGACGAGCAGCAGCGGCCGCCAGCTCGGGTCCGCGATGTGCTGCAGGCGCCGCGTCATGCCCATCAGGCCCAGCACGTAGAGCGGCGTGAAGGCGAGCCAGAAGCCCGCGAGCCAGCACCAGAAGCCGGCCTTGCCCCACCGATCGTCGAGGGTGAACCCGAAGACCTTCGGGAACCAGTAATTGTAGCCCGCGAACGCGCCGAACACGACGCCGCCGATGATCACGTTGTGGAAATGGGCGACCAGGAACGCGCTGTTGTGCAGCACGAAATCGACGGGCGGCACCGCCAGAAGCACGCCGGTCAGGCCGCCGATGACGAAGGTGATCATGAAGCCGACCGAATACAGCATCGGCGTCGTGTAGACGACCCGGCCGCGATACATCGTGAACAGCCAGTTGAATATCTTGACGCCGGTCGGCACGGCGATGATCGACGACATCATGCCGAAGAAGGCATTGACGTCGGCGCCCGCGCCCATGGTGAAGAAGTGATGCAGCCAGACCATGAGGGAGAGGACGCAGATCCCGAGCGTGGCGAGAACCATCGAGCGATAGCTGAACAAGCCCTTGCCGGAAAAGGTCGCAACCACTTCGGAATAGACGCCGAAGGCCGGGAGGACCAGGATATAGACCTCCGGATGGCCCCAAGCCCAGAAGAGGTTCACATACATCATCTGGTTGCCGCCGGCGTCATTGGTGAAGAAGTGCATGCCGAGATAGCGGTCGAGCAGCAGCATCATGAAGGTTGCGGTCAGGATCGGGAACACGGCCACGATCATCATGTTCGTGGCGAGTGCGGTCCAGCAGAACACCGGCATGCGGAAATAGGTCATGCCCGGGGCGCGCAATTTGAGGATCGTCGCCACGAAATTGACGCCGGTGAGCAAGGTCCCGATGCCGGAAATCTGCAAGGACCAGAGGTAGTAGTCGACGCCGACATCCGGCGAATAGGCGAGTTCGGACAGCGGCGGATAGTTCCACCAGCTGGTGCGGGCGAAATTCCCGATGACGAGCGAGGCATTGACCAGCAGCGCCCCCGATGCGGTCAGCCAGAAGCTCACCGAGTTGAGGGTAGGAAAGGCCACGTCGCGCACGCCGAGCTGCAACGGCAAGACGAAGTTCATCAGGCCGATCACCAGCGGCATGGCCACGAAGAAGATCATGATCACGCCGTGGGCCGAGAAGATCTGGTCGTAGTGCTCCGGCGGCAGGTATCCCTGCGCCTCGCCGACGGCCAGCGCCTGCTGCGTGCGCATCATGATCGCGTCGGAGAAGCCGCGCAGCAGCATGATCAGCCCCAGAACCATGTACATGACGCCGATGCGCTTGTGGTCGACACTGGTCACCCATTCGCGCCACAGGTAAGGCCACCAGCCCTTGATGGTGATGAGCGCGAGCACCGCCAGAATGACGATGAGCACCGCCGCGCCGCTCAACAGCGGGAGCGGCTCGTTGAATGGAATCGCCGCCCAGGTGAGCCTGCCCAGCATGTCAACCTCTTGCCTTTTGCACCGGCGGACACCAGGCCGCGCCGGCCTTGCCGGGAGCCGATACCGTCTGATCGATGATGTGCTGGAACAGGTCGGGCTCCACCGAGCGATAGGTCGCAGGGGGCACGGCCGTGCTCGGCCTTGCCAGTGCGCCGTAGGCGTCGGCGTCGAGCGCCGAGCCGGCGCCGCGCGCGGCCTTCACCCAGGCGTCGAAATCGGCAGCCGGAACCGCTCTGGCGACGAACCGCATCTCGGAAAAGCCGTCGCCGCTGTACATCGCCGAGAACCCGGGATAGTCGCCGGGTGTGTCCGCCAGAAGATTGAGGTGCGTCGTCATGCCGCCCATCGTGTAGATCTGGCTGCCGAGCTGCGGGATGAAGAAGGAGTTCATCACCGTTGCCGAAGTGAGCCGGAAAGTGACCGGCGTTCCGGCCGGCATGACCAGCTCGTTGACGGCGGCGATGTCCTGATCGGGGTAGATGAACAGCCATTTCCAATCGAGCGCGACGACATCGACCCGCAGCGGCTTCGCGTTCGCGGTGATCGGCGCGCGCGGATCCAGCTGATGCGAACTGATCCAGATGACCCCGGTGAGCAGGATCACGATCAGCGCCGGGATCGACCAGATGACGAACTCGACGCGCCCTTCATAGTCCTCGGCCGGCTGGCGGCTGGCGCGCGGATTGGACGCCCGGTACCACCAGGCGAAAGCCAAAGTCGCGAGGACCACCGGAACGACAACCACGAGCATGATGGCAGTCGAATTGATCAGCAGCAGCCGCTCCGCCGAAGCGATCGGTCCCTTCGGATCGAGAATGCCTTCGGAGCAGCCGCCGAGCGTCGCGACGCCGACCAAGATAGGGACGAGTACAGCATACCGCATGCTAGACCTCGCGTGCTCTGAGACTGGAGAAACCGAGCGCGACCCACCCGGCGCGTTCCAGGAGCTCCGCTTGCGCTGATCGGGTCGCAAGCGGATCAGCTAAGATGGCGAAGGCGAGCAGCGCCGCGAGCACAGGCACGCGCGAGCGATGGCGGTCGAACAGGCCGATGATGAGGTGCAGGTTGCCGGGCCCGCAGCTCCCGGCGCAGACGGCGAGTTCACTCATAAGGTGTGCTTCGCCGCCGGCCGCGAAGGCAGCGACCTCCTCGTGCCTCACATGACGCCACCGCGTCTTTCCTTGACGGCGGATGGCGTCGGTGAGCCCGTTCAGGCTGTCGCCGACGATGCCATAGGGTCGTCTGACGCCGGCGCCAACGCCCGCCAGCGTCTCGGCGAATTGGGGGGGAGCAGAAGTTGGCAAGTGGGGGAGGATGTGGCGAGAAACGTGGGCTCGCGCGACATCGCGGGCGACCCGGCTCAACCGTCCCTCCATGCGCTCAATCCCATCACTTTGGTACCCGGCGCAAGTGTTGCCCGCAAGATCGGTCGGCGGATAGTTCGGCTTTGCGCACTTTTGTCCTTTCGTGCGGTGATCGAAAGCTGCGACGAAGTTTGTTGGGTCGGGTGAGGGGGCGGCCAGGAAGCTATACCCCCCGAACCTGAAGGCCGGCGATCTCAAGAGCTCTTATTGCGATTCCCTGGATTCCCTATTCGGCCGAGGAGGAGCGGCTGAAGCTTTTCGCCTCGGTCCGCCGCCGCTGCCTCCTGGGTATTGCTGAGGCGCAACACCTCAGGTTCGGGACGGCTCGGACGGATCCGCCATGAGCAGGGCCGGTTGGACGAGGCGGACGTGTTGATCCTCGATGGAGCTTAGGACAGTTCAGCGTCCTTCATATGCAGCAAGTCGAAAGGTGATTGGAACCCGGGTAGAGCCGTCACTCTTTCTGCCCAGCCGGCGAGGTTTGGCCAGCGTGTCAAATCGAACGCACAAACCCGGGCAAAGGCCACATCGCCGTAACAGAAGAAGTCGGCGACGGTCGGCTCGGCGGCGCAGAGATAGATGCGATCCGCGAGCTGGGCGTCCAGTTTTGCCAACGCGGTCTCGGCGCGTTGTCGATGGAAGTCGGCGATCGCCGGCTCGATGGTGAGCTGCAGCAGCTTTCGCTGCATGAGTGATACACTGTAGCAGCCATAGACTGGCGGATAGAGGACGTCGACATCCCAGTACAGCCACTCGCGCACGGCTTGGCGCGACGCCGGGTCTGGCCCCTCGAACCGGCCGAGCGTTGCGGCGAGATGCTCGACAATAGCCGCCGATTGGACATAGACGCGATCGTAGTCGAGCAGCACCGGCACCTGGCCCCAGCGAGAGAGCGCCAGAAACTCTAAAGTCCTATGCATCTCTTTTTGGAAACTCACATAACGGAACGAGAACGGTTCGCGCGAAAGGCGTAGCATCAGCGCCACCTTGTACGTCGGGAGGGAATGCGGACTGCCGTAGAGGGTGAAACGCTTCACGGATGGGCTCCCGGTCTCGCTGGGGCCGCCCCGCCCCACGTTGGTATTCCAGCTCGGATACTCAAGGCTACGGCGGGTGAGGACATCTGCCCAGCGTTAGCGACCCCCCGATTTGAACCGACATCATTCACTGATCGCCAATCCGCGGACGGTACGGAATGAGACACCAGGCGACAACGTGCGGACATCCTCGTGACCGGCGCTGATGACGCGGTGCCGCGCCCCACGTCTCCGCCTTATTCGCCTTCGGCCTCGGCGCTCAGGTGCCGCGACGAGAAGCGCGTGCGTGCATACTCGTTGGGATGGCTGCCGTCGGAGGTGGCTCCCCACTCCTCGATGTCGCGCCCGGCGTCGAACATCCAGCTGTAGCCGCCCTCGGGATTGCACAGGATCTCCCACCAATTGTCGTCGAGATCGAGCAGGTAGAAGCTGCGCGTGCCGTGCTGGTCGGCCGGACGGGTGACTTTCTTGATGCCCCATTTGTCCTTCTCGGCCATCACGATCTCGTAGCATTTGTCGACCTCGTCGCGCGTCGCGACGTCGAGACCGTTGTGGTTCAAGATCGGCATCGCCTGCTTGCGCTCGTTCCTGACGACGGCGATGGTGTTGGTGTTGCCGAGCCGGATCATCAGCGAGACCTTGCTGGTGCGCACGACCTCGAGGCCGAGGAACTCCTCGTAGAACCGCCGCGTCTTGTCGAGATCGTAGGCCTCGAGCGTGCCGTGCGAGAGGAATTTGAGCCTAAGCACCGGCTCCGTCGCCGCTTGCGTCATGTCGTTCTCCTTGTCGAGGCTAGTTCCTCGCATCCGTAAAAGGATAGATCATCTCGCCCGATTTGTACTCGGGCGGCCACAGGATCACCTGCCTGGTCGTGTCCTTGAACTGCACGACATCGTTGCCGACGATATGCTGGAACTGGCTGACCAGCATGCGCGGCTTGGTCCATTCGCCGTCCGGCCCGTAGGCGAGCTCGCCAGCGACGGTGCTGAAGCCGTGCGTGTGGATGTAGGCGGCGATCTTCTCCTGGTCGAGGCTCCGCGTCGCCTCGACCGCGGCGCCGAGCACCTGCAGCGCGGCGTAGCCGAAGGGCGCATAAGCGTAGCCCAGGGGATCGACGCCCCGCCCAGCCGCCCGGGCGCGGTATTGCGCCAGCATGTCGCTCACCCCGGGGAAGTCGAAGCTCGGCGCCGGCACGAAGACATCGGCGGTGCTGACGATGCCGTTCAGCAACGGGCCGAGCTGCACCTTGAAGGTGGTCGCGAGCAGACCGATCATGTTGCCGCCGAACATCTTGGTCTTGAGCCCGACCTCGCCGGCGGCGCGCACCAGGCCGAGCGTGTCGGGCGGATATCCTGCATCGTAGACGATGTCGGGTTCGGTCGCCTGGATGGCGCGGATGATCGGCAGGAAATCGGCGGTGTTGGGCGGGTAGGCCTTGTCGTAGACGATAGTGAGGCCGGCCTTGCGCGCGTTCTCGCGGGCGCCCTCGGCGGAGACCTGAGCGAACTCGGCATCGGCGGCGGCGATCGCCACCGTCTTGGGCTTCGGCGTCTGGCTGAGGGCGACGGCGAAAAACCCCTCCGACATCGCCAGCCTTGGTTGCGGCCCGGTCGGGATCATGGCGAAGTAGCCGGAATAGTGGAACTCGCGATTGGCGGCCAGGGCGAGGATCCCGATCGTCGTCATCTTGTGCTGCATCAGCACCGGCAGCGCCGGCACCACCAGGTTGGTGCCGTAGGGCCCGACCGTGAGATCGACATGATCGACCTCGATCAGCTTGGTGTAGATCGCCGGCACCGCGGCGGGGTTGGTCTGGTCATCGTAATAGACGAGTTCGACCGGCCGGCCGAGCAGCCCGCCCCGGGCGTTCACATCATCGCGCCAGATCTCCATGGCCAGCAGCACCTGCAGGCCGTTGGCGGCGAGGCCGCCGGTGAGCGACACGCTCAAGCCGATCTTGATCGGCTCGACAGCTGCCGCACGCGCCAGCGGCAGCGCCGCCAACGCCAGCACCAGCAGCATTCGCCCGAGCCGCACCATCTCCCCTCGCTTCCGAGCGCGTTCATGCCCGCCCGCTTATCTCCGCAGAGTGCCACCGCCCTCTCCGGCTGGCAATACAGCCGCCGCCGCGCGCCCGCCGGATTTGCCAGCGAAGCGTCGGTTTGGAATAGTGAGCGGCGATCGCCCCGGGGTGGGGCGAGACGGGAAGGAGGAGCGCGCCGATGGATTACCGCCTGGTCAGCTTTCGCACCGCCGCGGGCGCCGCCGAGGCCGGGGTAGTGATCGGCGAGCGCGTCCATCGCGCGGCATCATTGCTCGCCGGCGCCGCGGTCGACGCGTCCAGCGTGCTGGGCCTGCTGCAGGCCTGGGACGTCGTGCGTCCGCTGCTCGCCGCCGCCAATCCACGGCCGCAGGACGGGCTGGCGCTCGCCGAGACGAGGCTGCTGGCGCCGATCCTCTATCCCGGTGCGGTGTTCTGCGCCGGCGCCAATTACTGGGACCACATGGCGGAGATGGCCGAGGCGCAGCGGCGCGCCACCGGCCAGGCGCCGCCTCCCTTCAAGAAGCCGGTCGAGCCTTGGTTCTTTCTCAAGACCGCGGCGTCGTCGATCATCGGTCCCGGCGAGGCGGTGCGCTTTCCGCGCGACGTCCGGCAGCTCGATTGGGAGGCGGAACTCGGCGTCGTCATTGGCCGTACCGTGCGCGACCTGCCGGTAGAGCGCGCCTTCGAGGCCGTCGCCGGCTATGTCATCTTCCACGATCTCTCGGCGCGTGACCTGATGCGCCGCGAGGACCGCGCCGGCTCGCCATTCATCTTCGACTGGCTCGGTCAGAAATGCTTCGACGACGCGGCGCCCATGGGCCCCTGGATCACGCCGCACGACGCCATCGCCGATCCCCATGATTTGAGCATCAAGCTCTGGGTCAACGGCGTGCTCAAGCAGGATTCCAACTCGAGCCGCATGGTGCATCGCATCGACGAGCAGATCGCCTATCTCAGCCGCCGCGTCACCTTGCGGCCCGGCGACGTCATCGCCACCGGCACGCCGGCGGGGGTCGGCCACGGGCGCGGCGAATACCTCAAGCCCGGCGACGAAGTGCGCATCGACATCGCACATTGCGGCAGCCTGGTGAACTCGATCGTTCCGGGACCGACGTGACCGCCATGCCGTGGCCCGGCCGGCTGCGGCCTTGCGGGTGGGCCATGTCTGAAGTCTGGCCGCTGCTGACGCTGAAGCCGCCGGTCCGCAGATCCTCGGGAGTCTAGGCGGTCACCTTACTTCGGTCGCCTGGTCAAGCGTCTCCTCAGAGATGCGATGCCGGCACGAAGCCGGTCCGCTCCCGGCGTCCAATTCTCCGCGGGTTTCTCGCCGCCGCCGTGTGGCGCGGGCTCGAGCGGCTCGAGCACGTTCAAGTCGTCTACGGTTTTCTCCAGCCTTTTGCTGTCGATGTCCCGCGTGCCGAGGTCATCGAGTTTGAACTTCTCAACAGCAAAAACCGGACGTTCCGACAGCAGCGGCTGCGCCCTTGCCTCATGATGTGACAGCACCCGCTTTGAGGACGGCAGCAGCTCCAAAAGCTCGCTCGCAAGCGCAGCGATCTCCCCCGCGGCGGAGGAACCCAATGCGCACTCGGTAACTCCCCACCCTTCCGCGAAGGCAGCGGCGAAGGCCACGCGATTGCCAATGCTGGTGACGGCGAGGCCCGCTTCATAGAGGGCAAGCTGCTCGCGCATCGAAGCGGTCAGAGAGGCGCGCGCTGGTACGCGGTTTAGAACGAGCAGCGCCGGAACGCGCTCGCGCTCGGCCATGTCGAGGGTCGGCAGCGTCGCCCAAACATCGACCGGCGAAGGCTGCACCGGAACCAGCACGAGCCCTGCGCACCTCATCACCATCCGAACCTCGTTCTCGCCGCTCGCCGGGCTGTCGATCAGCAGGATGTCGCAGTCGCTGGCGTGTCTCCGAATCTCGCCCAGGGCATGCCAACCAATTGCGGCCGCGAAACCGAGGCCAGTCCTGCCGCGGCCCAGGCGCGCTTCGCGACTTTGGTGCCAGCGCGCCAGACTCCCTTGCGAGTCGGTATCGATGAGAACTACATCATGCCCCGTGGCCGCCCACGCGACACCGAGATGCGCAGCAAGCGTTGTCTTGCCAGCGCCGCCCTTAGACTGTGCAACGACGATGACTGCGGCGGTCATTCCCGTTGCGCCGCTCGCAAAGAAAGGCCTTGGTCCCGCATGGTCGCCTGGATGAGCGCTCGCGTCCGCAGGAGCACCTCGGCTTCGGTCGCCGCTTCCTTGCCGGACGAGCCCGAGCGCGGATCCGGGGCAGCAGGCGCCGATCGACCGACGTCCCAGGTCTCCGCTTCGGCTGCTTCACGCTGCTCTATCCCCTGCAGTTGCTCGAGGCTGTTCGCCAACCCGGCGGCCAACAGCAAAGACTCATCGACTGTGAGCGTTATGCGGAGCCCTGCCAGAATAATGTCGACCTCGCCCCGCGCGGCGTCGGGCAAGACGGTCACCGCCTCATGTTTGATTTTCATTCGCTTCCTCGCGCGATAGCATGCAATTCTGTTCAATGTAGTTACTCGCTGTTTCCGAGTCGGCGCAAGGCTTGTCTCCTGGCCGTCAACCGCCGGAACCACAACACTAGCGGTCTCCCGACGCGGAAGGCGTGCCGGCCGCGGCCACAATCACGCCACTTGGCGGCGCGCCAGTCCGGACGCGAGGGCCGGCAGTCGCTTATTGTCGCCTTCCGCGCAGCGATATTCCGATTGGGACGTCTCGATTTTCGACGAAAGCTGCGTCTTTCAGATCCTGGCGGAAGTCCTCCAGACGTATCGCCGCGAATTAGGTCTGTGTCGCTCCTGCAGGCAGTCAATTCACGAAGGGAACGTTGACGTTCATCGCCCCGTTCGGCTCGCGGGATCATTCGAGCAAGCCAAGCAGCACTCTCGCCGCATCTTCGATATCGGCGCGGATCGATTGGCTTGCCGCGGCAGGATCGCCGTTCCTAAGGGCAGCCAGCAATTGCTCATGCTGATGGTTGGCCGAGGCGTAGTTGCCGGAGCCGTGCAGCAGATGGAAATACGGGCTGACCTGGAGCCACAGCGCCTCGATGATCGAGAGCAGCGTCTCCGACCCGGCGGCGCGATAGATGCCGAAATGGAATTCGTGGTTGGCCCGGACGTAGCGGCGCGCGTCCCCCTCCCGCACCGCCGCGGCCATGACGGCGACCAAGGTCTCGAGCCGCCGAATGTCGCTCGCACGCAGGTTGCCGGCAGCCCATCCGGTGGCGAGCGTCTCGATCTCGAGCCGGACACGGCAAAGGTCGCGCAGCCGGCTCGCCTCGAGCTCCGGAATGCCCACCGAACGGCCCGATACGACCGTGAGCGCCCGTTCTGCGGTAAGCCGCTGTAGCGCCTCACGGACTGGCATCGCGCTGACGCCGAACGCCTCGGCGAGCCCCTGTATCGTCACAAGCTCACCCGGCGCGATTCCGCCGTCGAGGATCAGCTCCTTGATCTCGCGATAGATCTCGCCCGGCAGTGTTCCGCGGATAACCGGCCGATGCGGAATGCTTGCGATTTTCCTGCGCAACTGCGCCATCCAGACCCCCACGATGAGGCGATCCTCGCGCCCGGGCGTTTGCCGTTCGCCGGGTCGCGAAGGTGTCTTGTCGATATCTAATATACGATTTATGATCAAAAATAGAAACTGCCCATGCGAGGCGTTACCGCGCCCGCCCGCTGGGTTCAGGACCCGAGGTTCCCGAGGGCTCCTGATCGGTCGCGAGCGCGCAATGGGAGGAAGCGATGAGGTTGTGGTCGAAGGTATTGGTCGTGACCGCGGCGGCGGGCGTTATTCTCGGCCTTGCGGGTCCGCTGCCAGGCGCCGCGGCGGCCGAGAAGCTCAAGGTGTTCTTGAGCATGAGCTATATCGGCAACGACTGGCAGGCGGAGGCCGCCAACATGGTGAAGGCCATGGCGGCCCATAAGGATTTCGCCGACAAGGTCGACTTGCAGGTTCAGGTCGCCGGTCCCAACGCGCAGCGCCAGATCCAGCAGATCAACGCCATGGTCCAGGCCGGCGCCAAGGCAATCGTGGTCTATCCGATCTCGCCGACCGCCCTGAACGGCGTTGTCAAGAACGCCTGCGACAAGGGCGTCGTCATCATTGCCTATGATTCCGAGATCACCGAGCCGTGCGCCTACAACGTCTCGATCGACCAGGAGGAAGCCGGCCGCGTGACCGCCGAGTGGCTGGTCAAGAAGCTCAACGGCAAGGGTAATATCGTGGTCGTGACCGGCGTCCCGGGAACCTCCGTCGATACGCTCCGCACCAAGGCTGCGAAGGAAGTCTTCGACAAGGCGCCGGGCATAAAGATCGTCGCAGAGGCGGTCGGCATGTGGAGCCAGGCGGTCGCCCGCACCGAGCTCTCGAAGATTCTCGCGACCCACAATTGGGACCAGATCGACGGGCTGTGGATGCAGGTCGGCTGCTATACCGCAAATTCGATGCAGATCGAGGCCGGCAAGAAGGAGAACCAGCTCAAGCCCTGCGCCGGCGAAGGTGCCAATGGCGGGCGCATCCAGATGTTGCCGGCTTCCACCGCGGTCGAGGGCGCGAACGGAACCTATCGCCCCATGGGTGCGCCACGCATCTCCTACGCCTCGCCGCCCTACTCGGGAGCGCTGGCTCTGAAGCTTGCCGTGGAGAAGCTGCAGGGCAAGGAGATCCCGAAGCTGACCAAGCTGCCGCTGCCGCTCGTCACCAACGAAACGATCAAGCTCTGTACCGAAGGCACCTGGCAGGAGATGAAGGGCGGCTGCAACGCCTTCCTGCCGTCGCTGGTGCCGAATCCGGGCTGGTTCGCCTCGATCTTCTCGGCGCAGACGCCGGAGATCGGCTTCCAGGCGGCGCTCATCGGCCAGCCCGAATCGTGATCGCGGCACGGTCCTGACGTCGCTCGGCCGACGCGGCGCGCAGGCTCGCGTCGGCCGCCTCGGCGCTTTATCGAGGCGCCACCACGACGCCGCCACGGCGAAAGGGCGCGATGGAAAATACCCCTGGCGTAGCCATCGGCTTGCAGCAGCTCTGCAAGACCTTTGGCGCAACAGTTGCGGTCGACAATGTCAGCTTCGAGGTCGCCGAGGGCGCGGTGCACGCGTTGCTGGGCGAGAACGGCGCCGGCAAGTCGACGATCGTGAGGTTGCTCAGCGGCCTCATTCTGCCCGATGCCGGCGGTGTCAGCATCTTCGGCCGCGAGACGCGTCTCGCTTCGCCCCTTGCCGCGCATCGGCACGGCATCCAGACGGCGTTCCAGGAGATGACGCTGATTCCGGACTTGCCCGTTCTCGACAACATGCTGCTGCCTTACGGCCCGATCAGCCTCATCGGGACGATCAAGCGGCGCGCCGCCGAGGCCGCCGTGTGGCAGCATTTCGTCGAGCTCGGCCTCGACATCGACCTGCACGACGAGATCCGCGACCTCGATCTTGCCGTCCGGCAGAAGATCGAGATCGCCCGTGCCCTCTTCCGCGCACCGCGCATCCTGCTGCTCGACGAACCGACCTCGACGCTGTCGGGTCCCGATGTCGAATGGCTCGGCGGCATCATCGCGCGGGCGAAGCAGCGCGGCATCACCACGATCTTCATCTCGCATCGCCTGCGTGAGGTCCGCGCGTTCTGCGACACGCTGACCGTGATGCGCAACGGCCAGCACATCGCGACGGCGCGGGTCGCCGAGCTCGGCGACGACGAGGTCATCCGGATGATCATCGGGCGCTCCCTCGCTCACGCCTTTCCGCCGCGGCCGGTGGCGGCTGATCGATTCGGTCCCGAGGTGCTGAGCGCGACCCGGCTCGGCGCCGGCGACCGCCTGCGGGAGGTCTCATTCGCCTTGCGCCGCGGGGAGATCCTCGGCATCGCCGGCCTGCAGGGGATGGGTCAGCTCGAGCTGTTCCTGTCCTGCTTCGGGGTCGGCGAGATCACCGGTGGTCAGCTCGCCGTCGACGGGCGCCCGGTGGTGATCGCCTCGCCGGTCGATGCCGTACGCGCCGATATCGGCATCAGCCTCGTGCCCGAGGACCGCAAGACAGAGGCGCTGTTCCTCAAGCTGTCCGGCCGGCACAACGTCTCCCTGCCGGTCATCGAGCGATTCACCCGGTTCGGCCTCGTCGACCTCGACGCCGAGGCGGCGGCGGTCGATCGCGTGCTGGCTGCGGTCAAAGTCGACAAGCGTGCCTTGTGGACCCGGGCGGGTGCGTTCAGCGGCGGCAACCAGCAGAAGATCGCGATCGCCAAATGGCTCCTCGCCGAGAGCCGCGTCCTTCTGCTCTACGACCCGACGCGGGGTATCGACGTCGGCACCAAGAACGAGGTCTACGAGCTGATGCGCACCTTCGCGGCGGCGGGCGGCGCGGTGCTGTTCTACTCGACCGAAATCCCCGAGCTGGTCAATCTCTCGGACCGGGTCGTCGTGCTCTATCGCGGCCGGGTCGCCGTCGAGCTCGCGGAGCCGGACATCTCCGAGGCGGCCATCATGACGGCCGCGCTGGGTGGCGCCTCGCATGAGGGCGCCTCCCGTGAAGAGACCTCGCATGAAGGAGCGGCGGCGTGAGCGGCAGCGCACTGGCCTCGGCGCCCTCGCGGCATCTGAGCCTGCCGCTGGCGCGCCATCGCGGCCTCCTGATCGCGCTTGCCGTCTTCGTCGTGCTGTTCGGCATCACCGAGCTCGTCAGTGCCGGCTCCTTCAACTATTTCGAGCTGAGCTTCCTCTCGAGCGGCGGCGCCACGCTGGCAATCGCGGCGATCGGCGAAACCCTGGTCGTGCTGTCGGGCGGCTTCGATCTCTCGGCGGGCGCCGTGATCTCGCTCGTCAATGTCGTCCTCGCCGGCAACATGCAGGACGATCCCGCCTCGATGCTGTTGTGGTCGCTGGCCGGAATTGGGGTCGGCGTCGCCACCGGCCTCTTCAGCGGCTTCTTCATCGCGGTGATGCGATTGCAGCCGATCGTGGTGACGCTGTCGACGATGTTCATCGTGCAGGGCATCACGCTGCTCGTCATGGACAAGCCCGGCGGCATGATCCCGCCGAGCCTCGGCAGCCTCCTGGTCGGCGACGCGATCCCCGGCATCCTGCCCATGCCGCTCGTCATTCTCGCCGTTCTCGTAGCGCTGTGGCACTACCTCAAGCGCACCAGGCTCGGCACCGCGATCTACGCCATCGGCAGCGACGGTGAGGCGGCCCGCTCGAGCGGCATCCGCGTGCCGCGCGTGCAGTTCGCCGTCTACGTCCTCGCCAATGCCTGCTACGGGCTCGCGGGCGTCTTCATCAGCGCGCAGACCGGCGCCGGCGATCCGCTGGTCGGCAACCCGATGCTGCTTCAGGTCTTTGCCGCAATCGTCGTGGGCGGCACGCGGCTCGGCGGCGGACGTGGCTCTCCGCTCGGCTCGATCGTCGGCGCCTACGTCCTGATGATGGTCGTCAACATCCTCCTCGTACTCAACGTTTCGGCCTACTATTCGACCATCGCCGAGGGGACCATCCTCTTCCTCGCCGTGCTGAGCGGCGCGCTCGGCCGAAAGGCGGCCCTGGCGACCCATCTGCGCGCCATCGCCACGCGGCTGCGCGCGCGGCGGCAATCCATGCTTCCGGGCCAGCTCGGCCGGACCGATCGCCGGCTCGGCTTCGTCGCGATGCGCGGCGCGGCGCGGTCGGCGGCCCGGCCGCCCTTCTGGGTCCGCCATGCCGAGAGCCTGCGCTACGCCGTGCCCGCTTATGTCTGCTTCGCGATCGTCGTCGTGGTGACCCAGCTCGTGCTCGGCAATGCGTTGTTCAGCTGGCAGTACTACGATTCGCTGATCCTGCTGTCGTCGTTCCTCGCGATCCTGGCGCTCGGCCAGGGCGCGGTCATCCTTACCGGCGGGCTCGACCTGTCGCTGCCCTGGTCGATCGCGCTTTGCGGCATTCTCCTCGCCGGCATGGTGAAGGGATCGGATGCGGCGCTGGTCTATGCCCTGCCGACCGTGCTGCTGATCGGTTGTCTCATCGGCCTGGCGAACGGGCTCGGCGTCGTCTTCCTCGGCCTCTCGCCGATCGTGACGACATTGGCGACCAACGGCATGCTGCAAGGCCTGGCGCTGCTTTACAGCAACGGCACGCCGGACGGCTTCGCGTCGCCCAGCCTGCGCTGGGTGATGACCGGACGCCTGCTCGGCGTGACACCGGTCGTCTTCTTCGTCATCGCGTTCGTCGTCGTGGCGGCGCTCGTCCTGTCGCGAACGCCGTTCGGCCGCCGCATCTACGGCATCGGGAACAGCGAGCGGGCGGCGATGCTGTCGGGCATCGCGGTCGGCCGGACGCTGATCTCCGTCTACGTGCTCAGCGGCTTCTGCTGCGCTCTCGTCGGCAGCCTTCTCACCGGCTTTTCGGGACAGGCCAGTCTCGGCATGGGTGACGAGTACCTGCTGCCTTCGATCGCGGTGGTGGTGGTCGGCGGCACCCTCATCACCGGCGGCCGCGGCGATTATCTCGGCATGCTCGGCGGCGTGCTGCTGCTTACCGCGCTGCAGACGCTGCTTGCCGGAACGACGCTGCCCTACGCGACGCGCGCCATCCTCTTCGGTCTCGTCATCCTGAGCGCGGTCATCGTGCTGCGCGAGCGACAATAAGGGAGTGGCTGAACATGGCAGCCTATGAGGCATCTTCGATCGACGGCCTGGTCAAGAACCTCCGCGTCGTCGTGACCGCCGGCGCCTCCGGCATCGGACGGGCCATCGCCGACACGTTGATCGCACACGGCGCCCGAGTTGCGATCGGCGACGTCGCGCCGGAATTGCTCACGAAGTTCCGCGACGCCTACCCCGCCGCTGTCGCGGTCGAGGCGGACGTTGCGGTCGAAGGCGATGTCGATCGCCTCTTCGAGACCGCCGCGCACGAGCTCGGCGGGCTCGATGCGCTGGTCAACAATGCCGGCATCGCCGGACCGACGGGCGGCGTGGACGAGATCGATCCTGCCGAATGGCGGCGCTGTCTCGATGTCGGGCTCACCGGCCAGTTCCTTTGTACGCGCCGCGCCGTGAAGCTGATCCGCAAGCAAGGCGGCGGCGCCATCGTCAACATGTCGTCGGCGGCGGGCCGGCTCGGCTATGCCTTCCGCACGCCCTACGCCGCAGCGAAATGGGGCGTCATCGGCTTCACGCAGAGCCTCGCCAAGGAGCTCGGGCCGGACAATATCCGCGTCAACGCCATTCTTCCCGGCATCGTCCAGGGGCCGCGCATCGATCGCGTTATCGAAGCGCGCGCCGGCCAGCTCGGCGTCAGCCATGCCGAGATGGAGCGGCAGTATCTCGAGCGCGTCTCGCTGCGGCGCATGGTGACGGCGGATGACGTCGCGGCGACGGCGCTGTTCCTGCTGTCGCCGGCCGGGCGCAACATTTCCGGCCAGTCGATCGGCGTCTGCGGCAACGTCGAGACATTGTGAGAGTCGAGGAGAGCAGCATCATGGCCCAGAAATCCAAGACCGGGAAGGCGAAGCGGAAGGTCATCATCACCTGTGCGGTTACCGGCGCCATCCACACGCCCACGATGTCGCCGCATCTGCCGGTGACGCCCGATGAGATCGTGCGCGAGTCGCTCGCCGCCGCCGAAGCCGGCGCCTCGATCCTGCATCTTCATGCCCGCAATCCCGAGACCGGCCAGCCGGATCAGACGCCGGAAGCCTTCGCCCGCTTCCTGCCGCGCATCAAGCAGGGCACGAACGCGGTGATCAACATCACCTCGGGCGGCAGCCCCTACATGAAGGTCGAGGAGCGCGTGCTGCCGGCTGCGACGTTCAAGCCGGAAGTCGCCTCGCTCAACATGGGCTCGATCAATTTCGGGCTGTTTCCGCTGCTGGAGAAATATAAGACTTTCAAGCACGACTGGGAGCGGCAGCATCTCGAGAACACGCGCGATCTCGTGTTCCGCAACACCTTCAAGGACATCGAATATATCCTGACGACGTGTTCCGGCAACGGCACGCGCTTCGAGTTCGAGTGCTACGACATCGCGCATCTCTACAATCTGCAGCCACTTCCTCGACCGCGGCCTCGTGAAGCCGCCGCTCTTCGTCCAATCGGTGTTCGGCATTCTCGGCGGCATCGGAACGCATCCCGAGGATCTCATGCACATGAAGCGGACCGCCGATCGCCTGTTCGGCAATGACTATCAGTGGTCGATCCTCGGCGCCGGCCGCAACCAGATCAACCTCGCCTCGATCGGCGCGGCGATGGGGGCTAATGTCCGGGTCGGCCTCGAGGATTCGCTCTGGGCCGGGCCAGGCCAGCTCGCGACCTCTAACGCCGAGCAGGTGCGGCTTGTCCGCCAGGTGCTGGAAGGCCTCTCGCTCGAGGTCGCGACACCCGACGAGGCGCGCGAGATGCTGCAGCTCAAGGGCGGCGACCAGGTGGCGTTCTGACTCGGAGGAAGCGCCATGCTGCGTATCGAACTGCTGATCGACGCCAAGGCTGCGCTCGGCGAGGGGCCGCTCTGGGACGTCGACGAGAACCGGCTCTACTGGATCGACAGTCTCGGCCCCGCTGTGCATGCCTGCGACGCCAGCGGTGGCGATCGGCGGAGCTGGCCGCTGCCCGAGCCGATCGGCTCGCTCGCGCTTCGCAAGCAGGGCGGCGCGGTGCTCGCGCTCAAATCCGGCTTCCATTTCCTCGACTTCAAGACTGGCGCGGTGTCGCGCATCGTCGAACCCGATCCCGGCAAGCCGCGTATCCGCATGAACGACGGCAAGGTTGACCGGCGCGGCCGGTTCGTCGCCGGCTACATGGACACCGAGGAGCGCGATCCGCTCTGCGGCCTCTTCAGCCTGGCGCCGGATCTTGGCCTGAGCCGCCTTGATGACGGCCTCATCTGCTCGAACGGCCCGTGCTGGAGCCCCGACGACCGGGTCTTCTACTTCGCCGACACGACGCGCAAGGTGATCTACGCCTACGACTACGACCTTGCGACCGGCAAGGTTGCCAACCGGCGGGTCTTCGCCTCGTTCGAGACGCTGCGCGGCTATCCCGACGGCGCCACGGTCGACGCCGAGGGCTTCGTCTGGTCGGTCGAGGTCTATTCCGGCCGGCTCGTCCGCTTTGCCCCGGACGGCACGGTCGACCGCATGGTCGGGCTGCCGGTCGGCTCGACGACCAGCATCACATTCGGCGGGCCTGATCTCGACATCGCCTTCATCACCTCGATGGCGCGGCCGATCGCCGGGGTTCATCCAAAAGAGCGTGAGGCGGGCGGGCTCTTCGCGGTCCACGGCCTCGGCGTGCGAGGCCTGCCCGAGCAGCGCTTCGGCGGCTGAGCAACACGAGAGGGAGAAAGCGCATGCGCATCGAAGTGCTGGTCGACGTCAAGACGATCCTCGGCGAGGGCCCTCTGTGGGACGTCGAGGAGCAGCGTCTCTACTGGATCGACAGCTTCGGCATGAACGTCTTCCGCTGCACCCATGATGGGCGCGAGATCCGCGCCTGGGACGTGCCGCAGAAGATCGGCTCGATGGCGCTGCGCAAGCAAGGCGGCGCGGTGCTGTCCCTGGCGCGCGGCTTCCATTTCCTCGACTTCAAGACCGGCGAGGTGCAGCTCATCGTCGATCCCGAGCCCGACAAGCCCAACAACCGCATCAACGACGGCAAGGTCGACAAGCGCGGCCGTTTCGTCGCCGGCTCGATGGACACGATGGAGGAAGGTCCGAACGGCGCGCTCTATCGGCTCGACCCCGACCTCTCGGTGCACAAGCTCGACGACAAGATCGTCGTCTCCAACGGCCCGTGCTGGAGCCCGGACGGCCGCATCCTCTATTTCGCCGATACCTGGTCGGGCGAGATCTGGGCCTATGACTACGACCTCGATACCGGGGCGGTCGCGAAGCGGCGCACTTTCACCAAGGTCGACACCTCTCGCGGCGGCGCCGCCGACGGCTCGACGGTCGATGCCGAGGGCTGTCTGTGGAACGCCCAGGTCTATGACGGCAGGATCGTCCGCTACACGCCGGACGGCAAAGTCGAGCGCATCATCGAGATGCCGGTAAAGAAAGTGACGAGCGTGATGTTCGGCGGCCCCGATCTCGACATCCTCTATGCAACCTCGATGGCGAAGCCGCCTTTGCCGCGCTTTCCTGGCGACGGTGTCTTGCGGGGCAGCCTGTTTGCCATCCACGATCTCGCAATCAAAGGCGTACCCGAGCCACGCTTCGCGGGGTGACAGACCTCTCCTCTCGTTGAGTAAAGAGTCGCGATCGCGTCCGCTTGGGGTCAGACTGTGACCTCCTGATAGAGGTCCGTGAACGGGTTACGCCTGGAGCGGTTGAGCATGCCCGCTTTGAGAGTTGCCGAACTGTAGGGCGGGCCCGTCTCGGGGGCGGGCCGCGGCGTCTACTCCGTTGCTTGTTCCCGCTCCGTCCAGCCCGGTTCCAGATGGTCGCCGACGTCCGGCTCCAGCGCTCCGATCTTGGTCAGGTCCGCGACAGGCGTGCCGTCCTCTGCCGTGGTCACGGCATCCGCATAGCGCATCCCGAATCGTATATCTTCCAGCGCATAGTTGCGGATGTCATGCACCAAAGCCCCGAGCGTCGGGTCGCGCGCTTCGATTGTCACGAACAGTTGTGCGCGCGCCGCTATCGCTCGCGCCGTATCGTAGCCGTGCAAGGGGCTCCGCTCGTCCAGCACATGCATGAGCGTCCAAGTCAGAGGAAAAACGGGAAGGTGCGCCCGCTCGAGCCGCAACTCCTGCGCACGACGAAAACGTTGGCCCTCCGATGACGTAGCGAAAAGGAGCACGTTCAGCTTCGCCGCCGCGTCCAAAAGCACAGCTACACGCCCGTTCCCAACCCGCAGCATCAGCGTCGGCTTGCCGTTATGCATCGCCACAACCGGGTTGGAAGCGAAGACCAATTTAGCCCGCGGGCGCGAAAAGCGGACAAAGGTCAGGCCAGTCACGATGGCCGTGAAGCCGAGCCCGCAGACGATTTCGGTTGCTGCGATCACATGGCCGTACAGCGTCGTAGGATACATCTCGCCATAGCCGACCGTCGCCAACGTCTCGATGCTGAAGAAGAAGGCGTCGCCGAAGTTATACGGCCGGGCATTGGCCACGGAACCCGGAATCAGCCAGAAGAGGGTGGCGAAGACGACATTCACGAGCAAGTAGATTGCAATCAAGGTTGCGAGGAATTGCGGCCAGGTCAGCGCAACTGCGAGATGATAAGGATCGCGCATGTCGAAGCGCGAAACACCCTTTTTCTTGAACTCGTAAGAGCCGAGGCGAACCCGCGCTGCTTGTTCGTGGGGATCGTGCTCCATTCGAGTACCGGGTTCCCGTCCCTTTTGCATTGATCCGCCAGACGGCTTTCAGCATGGGGATAGCAAGGTGCTTATCGGACGTCTAGCCACTGACGAAAGCCTCTACCCCTAAGGGATTGGTTGTCGTCGCACGGCGCCCAACACATTTCGTATCTGCGAAGCGCTGTCGTCCCTAAGCAGGCATCGCTCGTTGTTGCATCAGAAGAATTTTTTGGCGGCGGCGGCGACGCGAGCGCTTTGCCTTCGAGGGATCACTCGAGGCGGTCTACGCGCAACTAACGAGGAGGTTTCGATGCAAGAGCGCTTCCAATACGGCAAGGCCTATCCCGACGCTTACAGGGCCATGCTGGCGTTGAGCGACGCGGTCGCGAAGACGGGTTTTCCCCGCAGCTGATCGACCTTGTCAACTATCGCGTGTCGCAACTCAATGGCTGTGCGTTTTGCCTCGACATGCATGCGAAAGACTTGCGTGCCCGCGGCGAAACCGAGCAGCGCCTCTACATGATCAGCGCATGGCGCGAGGCGCCGCATCTTTACAGCGACCGTGAGCGCGCTGCTTTGGCATGGGCGGAGGCAGTAACACGCCTCGAGGACCAGCAGGTCCCGGACGCGATCTACGACGCGGCACGTCAGAAGTTCAGCGACGCCGAATTGACCCAGCTTACCCTGGCGATTGTCGCGATTAACGGTTGGAATCGGTTCAACGTGGCATTCCATACGCCGGCGGGGAGCTATAAATCGGCGATCACTCGCAGCACCGCGTGAAGATCGTATGGCGCGATCCTATCGGCGGCATCAGCCGCGGGCCTTCGGGTTCTCCTCCCCGCGGGGCTTATCGGCAAGATCGCGCAGCATTCAGCGTCTCCAGTCGTCGACAAGGGAGGGTAAACCATGAAGATCGTCGTCATCGGCGGCACCGGCCTGATCGGCTCGAAGACCGTCGCCATTCTGCGCCAGGGCGGCCACCAGGTCGTCGCCGCCTCGCCCAATACCGGCGTCAACAGCATCACCGGCGAGGGGCTCAAGGAGGCCATGGCCGGCGCGCAGGTGGTGATCGACCTCGCCAATTCGCCGTCATTTGAAGACAAGGCGGTGCTGGAATTCTTTAGGACCTCCGGCCGCAACCTTCTCGCGGCGGAGGCCGCAGCGGGCGTCCGGCACCATGTCGCGCTGTCGATCGTCGGAACCGACCGGAGCGACAATGGCTATTTTCGCGCCAAGGTCGCCCAAGAGAAACTGATCGAAACTTCCGGCATCCCCTACACCATCATCCGCTCGACCCAGTTCCTCGAATTCCTCGGCGCCATTGCCGCTTCAAGTGCGGATGGAAACATCGTCAGGCTTTCGCCCGGCCTGTTCCAGCCCATCGCGGCGGACGACGTTGCTCCCATCGTCGCCGATGTGGCGCTCGCGGCGCCGCGGTACGGCATCGTCGAGATCGCCGGCCCGGAACGAGCGCCGTTCAACGAAATCGTCGCCCGCTATCTGAAGGCGGTCGGCGACCCGCGTGAGGTGCTGAGCGACCCCGAGGCCCGATACTTCGGCGGCCGGGTCGAGGAGCGCTCGCTCGTGCCGTTGGGCGAGGCGCGCCTCGGTCGCATCGGTTTTGACGAATGGCTCCGGCGCTCACAGGCAGCAGCCTGATCCCATCCGCCGACCGAAGGATAGGGGCTCTATGAAACGCCTCCTCTGTTCGCTGCTTGTCGCCGCTGCGCCGTTCGGTGGCGCGCACGCAGGATGCGCCGAGGTCGAAGAAAGCTCCTCGCGGTGTTCGCGGTTGACACGGAGATGGAACTGACGATCCCATTCGGAAACTGAGGTTGCGGAGTTGACGAGCCGATCACGTTTGTACTTGCAGGAAATGGAGGTAACTGCTCCACTTGTGACTGGAATTCACCTGGAGTGATCGGACGAGAAACGCCTCGAAAGCTCCGCGACCTCTTCCGCTGACGCCGGCCTAGTTCCGAGGCCCGCGCCGGCGCATCGACCGACCGCGCGGCTGGCCGTCGATGCAATTCCAACTCAGGGTTGCCAAACGCCATGCTCGTCGAGAAGCAGGGTGCTGACAGAGACGCTTCGGGTCCGGCGGAGGCGCGCGCGACCGGGGAGGGCGTTTCGGTTGAGCACGGACCCGCCGCATCGTCGGGTCATCGGATTACCCGGAAGCGACGGTTACTGATCGGCGTCATCGGCGCGCTGGTCCTGGCGGCGGTCGCCGCGTTCGGCGTTCCCTATATCCAGGGGATTCTCAACACGGTTTCAACGGATGACGCATATGTGAACGGGCATGTGACGTTCGTTGCGCCTCGCGTCGGAGGCCAGATTTCCCGGGTTCTGGTGGATGACAATAACCGCGTGCACAAAGGAGATCTCATCGCCGAATTGGACAAGGAGCCGTATCAGATCGCGCTCTCCGAAAAGAGTGCCGCCGTCGACACGGCGAACGCGGACCTGCTGGCGGCTACGGCCATCGTACGCGGCATCGAAGCGCAAGCCAGCAGCGCGCGCTGGAGATTGCAACATGCGTTTGAAGATGTCGACAACCGGATAGCTCTTCTGCATGCAAGGGTTGCCGCGCTCGATAAAAACAAGGCCGCCCTGACGCTGGCGCAGCTCAATTTCGATCGGGCAAAGGAGCTGGTTCAGAGAAGGATGTCGTCAGCCGTGCGGAGTTCGACCGCCGGCAAGCGGAGCTCACGACTGCCAGCGCCGGGGTCACCCAATCCCTTGCCGAAATCTACCAAGTCCGCGTGTCCTTGGGTCTGCCGGCGCAACCCGAGAAGGGCGAAGATCTCGGTGATGTGCCGCGCGATCTCGATCAGACGTTCTCCACCGTCCTCGAAGCGCAGTCAGACCTGATTCAAAGCGCGGCTCGGCTCGGTGTCGTCCATTCTTACGATCAGAGCCCGCGGCAGATGCTAAAGGAGTTCGAAGAAGAGGGCGACATTGACCGCACGTTCGCTCGACTTGCAGCCGACGCTCCGGCCGTCAAACAGGCCCAGGCTAAACTCGAATCCGCCAACCGCGACCTCGCTCAGGCTCAACTGGACCTTCGTTATTGTGACATCATCGCCGAGATTGACGGCGTCATCACCCGCCGGAACGCCAATCCCGGCGACTACGTTCAAATTGGCCAGAATCTGATGGCAATCCGCTCGTTGCGCGAAATCTGGATCGATGCCAATTTCAAGGAAACTCAGCTCCGCGATTTGCGCATCGGCCAGCCTGCCGATCTGTATGTCGACATGTATGGCGGCCGACAAGTGTTCAAAGGTCGCGTCTCCGGCTTTACGATGGGGACAGGATCGACTCTGGCGCTGCTGCCCGCGGAAAATGCGACAGGCAATTTTATCAAAGTCGTGCAGCGGCTGCCGGTTCGAATTGACCTCGAAGAATACGACCCGGACAGAAGCCCGCTTTTCATCGGTACTTCGGTCACTCCCTACGTCTATTTCAACAAGCCTCCTAGCGGGCCGAATGCCGGAAAGTTCCTGCAAGCCGACGACCTTCAGCTACAAAATGTGAGTTCGCCACAGAAGTCGCCGAGCGCAGACAAATGACAGACGTAGCGCTTTCGCCTTCCCGATCTCGCGCGGCGGGGAGCCCGTGGCTGGTTGCCGCCATCGTGGTCGTGCCGACATTCATGGAGGTGCTCGATACTACGATTGCGGTGGTGGCGCTGCGCTATATCGCCGGCGGCCTGTCGGCGACGGTCGACGATGGCGAATGGGTTCTCACCAGCTACCTCGCCGCCAACGCGATCATCCTGCCGATCACTGGCTGGCTGAGCTCGCGTCTGGGGCGGCGAAACTACTTCCTCCTGTCCATAGCGGTTTTCACCCTGAGTTCCGCACTCTGCGGACTGGCCACCAGTCTCGGTCAGCTGATATTTTTTCGCGTGATCCAGGGTTTGGCAGGCGGCGGTCTGCAGCCCAGCAGCCAGGGCATACTGCTGGACGCCTTCCCAAAAGAAAAACAAGGCGTGGCAATGACGCTCTTTGGCTTCGCGGCGCTGATCGCGCCCATCGTCGGACCGACCTTGGGGGGCTGGATAACCGACTCCTATTCGTGGCGCTGGGTCTTTTTGATCAACGTTCCCGTGGGCTTCTTGGCACTCGCCGGCTGCTGGGCGACGCTTCGCGACCCGGATTATCTGATCGGCGCATCGTATGACGTTGAGGAAGCAGCCGTTCCAATTTGACTCCATCGGCTTGTCACTGCTGGTCATCGTTATGGTCTCCTGGGAGGTGATGCTCAGCAAGGGCCAGGAGTGGGACTGGTTGGGCGATCCTTTCTGGCGCGTGCAGATTTTGGCCCTTCTCGTTGTCGTCGGCCTGGCCGGGCTCATTTTGTGGGAGTTGCGCCACCGCAGCCCGATCGTCAATTTCCGGCCGTTGCGCGACCGCAATTTCGCCGCATGCTGCGTCATCATATTTTGCGCTTATCTTGCGCTCTACGCCAGCAGCACGTTGTTGCCCGGTCTGCTTCAGTCTTTGTTTGGCTACGATGCGCTGAACGCCGGACTGGTCATGTCACCGGCGGGATTTTTTGCTGTTCTCGCAATGCCCATAGTCGGGCGCCTGCTTGGGAAGGGGATCGATGGGAGATGGTTGATTGCGGCGGGTCTGTTGGCCATGACCGCCGGGAACTATTGGATGTCCCAAATGACCCTGGACGTTAGCCCAGGCGAGGTCGTGTGGCCTCGCGTGGTGCTGGTCGCAGGACTGGCGGTATGCTTTGCGCCGGCGAATGTCGCTGCCTATCTCTATATACCAGTGGAGTTACGTGGCGCAGCCGTCGGCCTGTTGAGTCTTCTGCGCAACGAAGGCGGTAGCGTCGGGACATCTCTCGCCCAGACCTTCCAAGAGCGGCGCGATCAATTCCACACTCTTCGGCTCGGCGAGTACCTCGATCCGTTCAACGCAGCTGCGCATTCCTTCGTCGGGCGCGCTCAGACGTTCTTCCTTCAGAACACCGCCGATCCGGTCGCGTCACGGCAGCTGGCTTTGGCGGAGCTCGGAAATCTACGCCAGCAACAAGCATCGTCGCTTGCCTACTTTGACAGCTTCTGGATCTTCGCCGCATTGACGCTTTGCGTCGCGTTCCTGGTTCTGATTATGAAGCGTTCGGTGGCTGAGAAAGGCGCTCGCATTGGTGGCGAGTGAATAGATAAGTGCATTCTCTGCGGGCCGCCAAAGAGCGGCTTAGCTCTTGATATCCGGACCGATCGGTCACGAGCCTTGCCCGCGGAGGGTGGCGCCCTTACCATCCATCGGAGCCGGTCTCCGGCGGCGCCTGCGTCAATGGCGCAGAGCGATTTTTTAGTCAGGGGAGTACACCGGCGGCGTAGGGTGCTCCCCGGGAGGAAGGTCCATGCTCGTCGGCGTCTTCTACTTTCCCACCGATTACGGCATCGACATCGGCGAGCTCGCTGCGGCGCTCGAGGCGCGGGGATTCGAACTCGCTCTTCGTCTGCGAACACACCCACATCCCGGTGAGCCGCCGCACGCCGTTCCCGGGCGGCGGCGAGCTGCCCAAGCGCTATGCGCATACCCACGATCCCTTCGTCGCGCTGTCCTTTGCCGCCGCGGCGACGCGCACGCTGAAGCTCGGCACCGGCATCGCTCTCGTCCCGCAGCGCGATCCCATCGTCACCGCCAAATCGGTGGCGAGCCTCGACCAGCTCTCGGGCGGCCGCTTCATCTTCGCCATGGGCGGCGGCTGGAACGTCGAGGAGATGGAGAATCACGGCGCGCGCTACGACACGCGCTTCAAGCTGCTGCGCGAGCGCGTGCTGGCGATGAAGGCGCTGTGGACAAAGGAGGAGGCCGAGTTCCACGGCGAATTCGTCAATTTCGATCCGGTGTGGCTCTATCCCAAGCCCAAGCAGAAGCCGCATCCACCGCTCTTCCTCGGCGGCGAGACCGATCACACCTTGAAGCGCGTGGTCGAGTTCTGCGATGGCTGGTTCCCGCGCCCGCGCAGCGGCTGGGAGCCGAAGAGCGCGGTCACCCGCCTGCGGGAGGCGGCGCTGGCCGGCGGGCGCGATCCCGCGAGCTTCTCCATCACCGTGTTCGGCGCTCCCGCCGATGCGGCGGGCCTGGCGCCCTATCGCGACGCCCGCATCGGGCGCGTGCTGCTGGCGGTGCCGGATCGCAGCCGCGACGAGATCCTGCGCACCCTCGACACCTACGCGCCGCTGATCAAGGGTTAAAGCCCGAGCCAGCGCTGCTTCACCGCCTCGGCGCGGGCGAAATCCCGGGGCGTGCCGCTCCAGCGCACCTGGCCTTTGCCGAGCACCGCGACCTCGTCGGCAAAGGCCAGCGCGAACGGCAGGTTCTGCTCGACCAGCAGGATGGTGAGCCCGGTCGATTTGAGCTGCCGCAGCACCTGCTCGATGCCGTCGACCACGATCGGCGCCAGGCCTTCGGTCGGCTCGTCGAGCAGCAGCAGCAGCGGGTTGGTCAGCAGCGCGCGGGCGATCGCCAGCATCTGCTGCTCGCCGCCCGACAATTTGCCGCCGCCGCCCTGGCGCCGCTCGTAGAGCCGCGGAAACAACGCGAAGACGCGCTCCAAGGTCCAGCCCGTGCCGTCCGTTGCCGCGCCGGACCGCGCCGCCACCGTCAGATTCTCCAGCACCGAGAGCGAGGGAAAGATGCCGCGGGTCTCCGGGACATAGCCCAGGCCGGCGCGGGCGATGCGGTGCGGCGAGGCGCCGGCGATGTCGCTTCCGGCGAAGCGGATGCTGCCGGCGCGCGGCGGCACGATGCCCATGATGGTCTTGAGCACCGTCGTCTTGCCGGCGCCGTTGCGCCCGAGCAGGCTCAGCACGCGGCCCGACGCGGCGGCGAGCGATACGCCCTGCAGCACGTCGCCATTGCCATAGGAGGCATGGACCTGGTCGAGCTGCAGCAGATGCTCGCTCATGGCGCGCGCTCGCCGAAATAGCGCCGGCGCACTGCGTCCGAGCCGCGCACTTCCGCCGGCGTCCCCTCGATCAGCACGCTGCCGTAATCGAGGACGACGATGCGCTCGGCGATCTCGAACACCACCTCCATGTCGTGCTCGACGATGAGCAGCGCGATGTCGCGCGGCAGATCCGCGATGAGCGCGGTCATCGCCGCCGTCTCCTCGGCGCTCATGCCCGCCGTCGGCTCGTCCAGCAGCAGCACCTTGGGCGCGCATGCCAGCGCGAGGCCGAGCTCGAGCTGGCGCTGCGTGCCATAGGCGAGGCCGCGCGCGCGGCGGCCGAGCACCTCGTCGAGGCGCAGCCGCCGCGCCAGCGCGTCGACCGCGCCGTCGAGACCCGGAAGATTCGCGAAGCGGCGCCAGAAGACGGCGCCGCGCCCTTGGGCGATCGCCAGCGCCAGCGCCAGATTGTCGCGCACGCTGAGATCGGGGAAGAGGTTGTTGCGCTGGAAGCTGCGCGCGAGCCCGAGGCGCGCGCGCGCATCGGGCTGAAGCCGCGTCACGTCACGGCCGGCGAGCAGCACGCTGCCGGCATCGGGCGAAAGCTCGCCGGCGAGCAGGTTGAACAGCGTCGTCTTGCCGGAACCGTTGGGCCCGACCACCGCGTGGCGCGCGCCCGCCGGCAGGCTGAGCGACACGTCGCGCGTCACCTCGAGCGCGCCGAAGGATTTGCGCAGGCCCCGCGTCTCAAGCATCGTCCGCCGCCCGGCGCCGCGCCAGCCCCATCAGCCCGCCGCCGGCGAACAGCACCACGGCGACGAAGAACAGCCCCATCGCCAGCATCCAATAGGGCGTGAGCGCCGAGAGGAAATGACGCAGCACCACCCAGATCGCGGCGCCGGCGACCGGCCCCACCAGCGTGCCGAGCCCGCCGACGATGACCATGATCAGCACTTCGCCCGAGGTGGTCCAGACCAGCAGCTCCGGCGAGACGAAGCCGGTGCGCTGCGCCTGCAGCGCGCCCGCAAGCCCGGCCAGCGCGCCGGCCAGCGTGAAGGCGGCGAGCTTGTAGCGCTGCACCGGCAGGCCCAGCGCCCGGGCGCGATGCTCGTTCTGATGGAGCGCCACCAGCATCCGCCCGAAGGGCGAGGCGGTGATCAGCGCCAGCAGGAGATAGACCAGCGCCGCGACGATGATCGCCACCAGCGCGAAATCGGCGGGGTTGGCGAGGTCGAGGCCGATGCTGCCGAGATCGAGCTGCGCCACGCCCGCCATGCCGCTGACGCCGCCGAAGCTGCTGGCGCGCAGGAAATAGGCCCAGCCCATCTGGCCGAAGGCGAGGGTGATCATGATGAAGAAGACGCCGCTCAAGCGCACGACGATGGCGCCGACGACCAGCGCGCTCGCGCCGGCGAGCACCACCGCGGCGGGGAGCGCCAGGCTCGGCGGCCATTTGAGGAAGAGCGCCAGGCCCGCCATCGCGTAGCCGCCCAGACCGAAGAACAGGGCATGGCCGAGCGACACCATCCCGGCATAGCCTGCCAGCAGGTCGAGGCTCATGGCGAAGATCGCCCAGACCGCGATCTCGCCGAGCCGGTCCTCGCCGGCATAGCCCGAGAAGCGCCAGGCGGCGAGCGCGGCCAGGAGGAGGAGAGCGGCGGCGAGATGCTGCCGGCGGTCGCCGCCGCTCATGACGAATGCCGCGCCGGCAGCAGGCCCTGCGGCCGCAGCAGCAGGACCAGCGCCATCACCCCATAGATCATGAAGCTCGAGAAATCCGGGATGAAGACGACGCCGAAGGTCTCGGCCATGCCGATCACCAGCGCGCCGAGGAAGGCGCCGGCGAGCCGGCCGGGACCGCCGACCACCACCACGATCAAGGTCGGGATCAGGATCGCCATGTCCATGCCGGGATAGATCTCCAGCACCGGCGCGGCGACGACGCCGGCGAGCCCGGCGAGCGCGCAGCCGAGACAGAACACGGCGAAGAAGGCGCGCTCGACATTGAGGCCGAGGCTCGCCGCCATCACCCGGTCGTCGACGCCGGCGCGCACCACCGCGCCGAGCCGCGTGCGCTCGAGGCCGAGATAGAGCACGAGCGCCAGCGACAGGCCGAGCGCGATGATGAACAGGCGATAGGCGGGATAGACCTGGCCCAGGATGTGGACGCTGCCCGCCAGCGCCGTGGGCGCGAGCAGCGTCTGGGAATAGTCGCCCCAGATCAGCCGCACCGCGTCGATGCCGACGAAGATCAGGCCGAAGGTGACCAGCACCTGCCGCATCGCGCCCGCCGCCTGCATGCGCCGCAGCAGCACGACGTAGAACACCGCGCCCAGCGCCGCCGCCGCGGCCGGTCCCGCCACCAGCGCCACCCAGAACGATCCCGTGCGCTCGGCCGCGGCAAGGCCGGCGAAGGCGCCCACCATGTAGAGCGTGCCATGGGCCAGGTTGATGAAGTTCATCATCCCGAGCACGACCGAAAGGCCCACCGCCAGCAGGAACAGCAGCATGGCGTATTGCAGGCCGTTCAGCAGCTGGAGGAGAAGGAAGCCGGGGTCCATGATGTCCGTTAAGCGCGGCCGCGCCGCGGGCCGCTCCGCCCGCCGAGACGGCGCGGCGCGCCCTCTCGGGACGAGGTCGTTTTATCGGTCCTCATCCTGAGCGGCGCGCCGCTGTCTTGATGCCGGCTACAGCGTGCACCCGTTCGGCGGGTCCTGCACGGCCGGGATCTTGTCGAGGACCTTGAAGTCGACCTTGTCGCCGTCCTTTTGCGCCTCGTAGATATAGAGATCCTGGATGATGTTGTTGGTCTTGGGATCGATCCGCAGCGCGCCGCGCGTGCCCTTGACCGTGACCGAGTGCAGCGCCTTGACCAGCGCCGCCTTGTCGGCGGTCTGGCCCTTGGTGGCCTGCAGCGCCGCGAAGATGAGCTTGCCGGTGTCGTAGCCCTGGGCAGCGAACTCCGAGCCGGTGCGGTGGTACTTCGCCTGGAACGCCGCCTGGAACGCCTTGTTCTCGGGCGTGTCGATCGCCGGCACGTAGTTGAGGACGCCGATCACGCCGACCGCGGCATCGCCTTCGCCGGGGAGATTGAGCGGCGAGATCAGCCAGCCGGGGCCGGTGAGCTTGATCTGGCCCTTGAGGCCGAACTCGGCGAACTGCTTGACCAGCGCCGTGGCCGGCGGTCCCGCGAAGAAGGTGAAGACCGCGGCGGGCTTCGCCTCCTTGATCTTGGCGAGATAGGGGCCGAAATCGCTGATCGGTCCGAAGGGCGGATATTGCTCGCTGACGATCGTGCCGCCGGCCTTGGTGAAGCCCCTCTTGAAGCCGTCCATGAGCTGATGGCCGGTGGTGTAGTCGAAGGCGATGAGCGCCGCCGATTTGTAGCCGTGCTGTGCCAGCCACGGCCCCATGTCGCGCACGATCTGGTCGTTGGAGAAGGATGTCCGCATCACCCACTGGCTGCAGCGCTCGCCGGTCGCCTCGTTATCGCCGGCATTGGGGATGATCAGCGGCGTCTTCGACTGCTTGGCGAAGTCGAAGAGCGCGCCGAGCTCGTTCGAGCCGACGGGGCCGACCAGCAGATCGACCTTGTCCTCGAACACCAGCTTCTTCGCCATGGCCTGCGCCACGTCGGGCTTGCCCGTGGAATCCTCGCGCAGCACCTCGATCTTGCGCCCCGCGACCTCGCCGCCGGCATCGGCGATCGCCATGGCGAGCGAATCCGCGATCTCGTTGGCGAGCGGCACATAAGGGCTGGCCGAGAACGGCAGCACCACCCCGATCTTGATGGGATCCTCGGCCAGCGCCGGACCGGCGCCGAGCGAAAGGGCGAGCGCCGCGGCGGCGGCGGCGCGATAGGCTGACATCATGAAGTTTCTCCCCTGTTGCGTCGGTTGTCGGCGGGTACCCGGCCGGCAAGCCAGGCCGCGTTGCGCTGATCGTAGTCGGGATCGAGATTGCGCACCATGCGATGGAGCCGGGCGCGGAATCCCGCCAGCTCGTCCGGCGCGAAGCCGCGCATGGCGCGTTCGTTCTGCTCGATGACGAGCGGCAGCACCCGGCGGAACGCGTCCTTGCCGGCGGCGGTGAGCGAGAGCCGCACGTTGCGCCGGTCGCGCGCGTCGCCGCGCCGCGCGACGAGGCCGGTCTCGGCCATGCGGTCGAGCGCGCGGGTCAGCGTGGTGCGGTCGATCGTGCTGACGTCGGCGAGCTCGTTCATGGTGCAGCCGGCGCGCTCCTGCAGCACCGCGAGGATGCGCCATTGCGGCACGCTGATGCCGAGCGGCTTGAGCTTTTCGGCAAGCGCCAGATTGCGCCGGCCCAGGATCTGGGTGAAGAGATAGAAGACATGGCTCTCGATCTCGAATGATGGTGCCGGCGCCGCGCGCGCGGCGCTGCGCAATGCCCGAGTGCTCACGTCGCGTCTCCCGCGTCTCTTTGGTGTTGACGTCGACCCAAGCGCGACCTTAGCATAACAAAAGTGCAAATGCACATAGTATAAAACTGGGAGAATCGAATGGCGCATGCTGATGCCGCCGCGATCCGCGCGCTGATCGAGCCCGATCGCGTCCATCGCGACGTCTATACCGACCCCGCGCTCTTCGAGCTCGAGCTCGAGCGCATCTTCGGCCGCGCCTGGATCTGGGTCGGCCATGAAAGCCAGGTGAAGAACCCGGGCGACTACATCACCAGCACCATCGGCCGCCAGCCGGTGGTGATGAGCCGGCACACTGATGGCAAGGTCCATGTGCTTTACAACCGTTGCGGCCATCGCGGCGCCAAGGTGGTCGGCGACCGCGAGGGCAACGTCAAATTCTTCGAATGCTGCTATCACGGCTGGACCTACCGCACCGACGGCACGCTGCGCGGCGTGCCGATGCCGCGCGGCTATGAGGGCACCGGCTTCGACGTCAAAGACCCGCGCTACGGCATGATGAAGCTGCCGCGGGTCGAGAGCTATCGCGGCTTCGTCTTCGCCAGCCTCGCCGCCACCGGCCCGAGCCTCGCCGAATATCTCGGCGATGCCCGCTCCTCGATCGACGACATGGTCGATCGCTCGCCCGAGGGCGCGCTCGAAGTGGTTGGCGGCTGCTTCCGCGTCGTCTTCCGCGCCAATTGGAAGATCTTTCTCGAGAATCTCAACGACACCATGCATCCGATGGTGGTGCACGAATCCTCGGTCGAGGCCGGCAGGATCTGGGCGCGCGAGCATCTGCCGGAAGGCGCGCCCGATCCGCTGCCGGTGCGCTTCACCCGCAACAACGGCTTTCCCTACGATTTCTGGGAGAAGCTCACGCTCAAGGCGCATGCCAACGGCCACAGCTTCATGGGCGGCATCTTTCCGCCGCGCCGCACCGATCCCGTCTACATGGACTACATGGCGGCGATGGAGCGGGCCTACGGCAAGGAGCGCACCGAACGAGATCCTCGCCGTCGACCGCCACAACACCATCTTCTATCCCAACGTCTCGATCCAGTCGGGCTATCAGCAGCTGCGCCACATCCGGCCGCTCGCCGTCGACCGCACGCAGATGGACGTCTATGCCTTCCGCCTCAAAGGCGCGCCCGACGAGTTCTACAAGCACACGCTGATCTATTCCAACGTGGTGAACGCGCCGAGCTCGATCGTCATGCCTGACGATCACGAGGCCTACAACCGCGTCCAGGAAGGCCTCGCGGCGCAAGCCACCCCTGGGTCAGCCTGCACCGCGATGCCGGCCGCGAGCGGCGCGGCGAGGAATGGGCGAGCGCCAACGGCACCAGCGAGCTGCCGATGCGCAACCAGTACCGGGCGTGGCTCGGCTACATGGCGGGGGAGGGCTGAGATGACGGCGGCCCTGGACCAGGCGGTCGATCTCGCCGCGATCGAGCGGTTCCTCTATCGCGAGGCGATGCTGCTCGACGAGAAGCGCTGGCCGGAATGGCTGGCACTCTATAGCGAGGATTGCTTCTATTGGGTCCCCTCGGTGGTCGGCCAGAAGGACCCGGTCGATACCATCTCGCTCTACGCCGAGGATCGCATGCGGCTCGAGATGCGCATCATCCGCGTCACCCACCCGCATGCCTACAGCCAGGACTTCCCGACGCGCATGAGCCATGTCGTCGGCAACGTCATGCTCGATCCCGAGGGCGGCGGAGGGGCCGATGGCGGCCTCGCGCCCAAGGCCGACCTGGTGGTGCGCTCGACCGTGCACATTCTTGAGTTCCGCAAGGAGGAGCAGCGTCTCTTCGGCGGCACGGTGCGGCACTGGCTGCGCCGCGCCGGCGATGATTTCCGCATCGTCATGAAGCGCATCGACCTCATCAATTGCGACGCCCCGATGGAAGTGGTGCAGCTCCTCCTGTGACCGCGATCCCTGATACGCCGGCAATCCTGCTGGCGCTGCATTACCAGAACGAGGTGGTGCATCCCGAGGGCAAGATCCGCATCGGCATCGCCGAGACCGGCGGCGGGCGCGGCGCGCTCGTTGCCGCCGCCCGCCGTCTGCTCGACGGCGCGCGCGCTCACGGCGTCCCGGTCGTCTCGGTGCGTATCGCCTTCCGCGGCGATCATGCGGAGGTGGCGCAGAATGCCGAGATCTGGCGCCGCGTGGTTGCCGGGAACGCGATGACCGAGGGCAGCTGGGGCGCCGAGTTCCATGACGGGCTCGGGCCGCTGCCGGGCGAGTTCGTCGTCACGCATCAGCGCAACAACGCGTTCTACGGCTCGCCGCTGGCCGATATCGTCGCCCGCTTCCGGCCGGAGCGGCTCGTCATCGCCGGCGTCTCCACCACCTATGTCGTCGAGAGCACGGTGCGGCATGCCAGCGACATGGGCTATGACGTGGTCGTGGCCGAAGACGCCTGCTCCTCGGCGAGCCCCGCCATGCATCGCGCGAGCCTCGCGGCGATGGCGCTCATCGCCACGATCAAGACGGTGGACCAGGTGCTCGCCGATTTCGCCGCCGCCTGAGCGCGCCCGTGCGCGCCGCCGCTGCGCGTGCTATGACTGGCGCCCATTGACCATGGAGGCGTCAGATGCAGCAGCCGACGCAGATCAACCCGTCCCTCAGCGTCTCAGGGCAGATCAGCAAGAGCGACATCGCCGAGCTCGCCAAAGCCGGCTTCGCCACCATCATCAACAACCGCCCCGACAATGAGGAGCCGGGCCAGCTCAGCGCCGCCGAGGCCGAGGCCGAGGCGAAGAAGCAGGGGCTCGACTACCGCTACCAGCCGATCGTCACCGGCGCCATCAGCCGCGCGCAGGTGGCGGAGTTCCAGAAGCTGCTGCTGCGCAGCCCCTCGCCGGTGCTGGCGCATTGCCGCAGCGGCACGCGCTGCTATCTCATGTGGGCG
This sequence comes from uncultured Alphaproteobacteria bacterium, assembly GCA_963789275.1. GTDB lineage: Bacteria > Pseudomonadota > Alphaproteobacteria > ATCC43930 > CGMCC-115725 > DAHUYF01. The sequence continues at coordinate 27,396 of CAWBKF010000016.1, read as the reverse complement.
GCGAGCCGCGCCCTCTTCGACGGCGAGAGCCCGCTGAAGCTCGTCGCCGAGGCGGCGGCCAAGGGCTACGATCTGCGCGTGCTGCCGAGCCTGGTCGAGAAGCTCGAAGCGGAGAAGTAGCGCTGCCGCCGCGCGGGTCGGTCTTGGCCGCGCCATCGCGCCTCACGGCGGGTCCCAATGCGGCCCCCAGCCGGGATCGACGACGCGCAAATTGCCGCGCATGGCGTCGATCGCCGCGCGATCCTCGGCGGCGAGCGTGAAATCGAAGATGTCGATATTGGCCGCGGCGTGGGCGCGGGTTGCCGCTTTGGGGATGGCGGCGACGTTTTCCTGATCGATCAGCCAGCGCAGCGCCACCTGCGCCGCCGACTTGCCGTATTTGCGGCCGATCTCGGCGAGCCTGGGATCGCGCTGGACGCGGCCGCGTCCCAGCGGCGTATAGGCGGTGAGCATCAGCCCGTACTGCTTGAGCGCCGCGGTCACCGCGCGCTGCGACAGGAAGGGATGGTATTCGACCTGATCGCACAAGAGGTCGGCGCCCAGCGTCTCGACCGCCTCCTGGAGCAGCTTGACGGTGAAATTGCTGACGCCGATGAAGCGCGTCTTGCCCTGCTCGCGCAGCTTGGCGAGCGCTGCCAGCGTCTCGCCCAGCGGCGCCTCGCCGCTCGGCCAGTGGATCAGCAGGAGATCGACCTGCTCGACGGCGAGCCGCTTCAGGCTCTCCTCGGCGGTGCGCCGCAGCAGCGCCGCGCTGAGATTTCCCGGCGCGAGCTTGGTGGTGAGGAAGATCTCGGCACGGGCGACGCCGCTGTCGCGCAGCCCTCGGCCGACCTCGATCTCGTTGCCGTACATCTGCGCCGTGTCGATATGGCGGTAGCCCAGCTCCAACGCCTGGCGCACCGCCTCGCTGCAGGTCCGGCCGGTGAGCTGCCAGGTACCGAGCCCGAGCGCCGGCACCCTGGCGCCTTTGATGTCGATATGCTTCATCGCCAATTCCCCCTTCCCAGGCTAACAGACGGCGCGCGTCCTGCCTCCGGGAATTTCGGGGTGGCGCCGCGCCGAGCGGCTTCGCTAGCCGGTATTTCTCACACGGGCATGCGCTGCGACGGCGCTCTTTGGCGCCAGGGCAGGAGCCGGGACGCGCGGCGATGCGCCGCATCGTAAGCGTCCCGGCGACGCCCCCTGGCGCCAAAGAGCGCCGTCCCTCCGGGTTGCACCCTGTTGGCGCGCTGCCGCGTCGCTGCGGGCTTGACGATGCGCCGCATCGCCAGCGCCCTTGCTCCTAACAGCGCGCCAACAGGGTGCAACGCAGCACGTGCCCGTGTGAGAAATACCGGCTAGCATGGCGGCGACGAAAAGGAGGGCGAGATGCGGATCCTGGTGCTCGGTGCCGGCGCCATCGGCGGCTATTACGGCGGCAGGCTGGTGGAGGGCGGCGCCGATGTGACCTTCCTGGTGCGGCCGCGCCGGGCGCAGCTGCTGGCCGAGCGCGGCCTCATCGTCCGCAGCCCGCTCGGCGATATCGAGCGCAAGGTCAAGACGGTGCTCGCCAGCGAGATCCGCGACAGCTTCGATCTCGTGCTGCTTTCCTGCAAGGCCTATGACCTCGACGGCGCCATCGAGGCGATCGCGCCGGCGCTCGGGCGGCATGGCGCCATCCTGCCGCTGCTCAACGGGATCAACCACATGGCGGTGCTGAGCGGGCGCTTCGGCGTCGAGCGCGTGCTCGGCGGCGCCTGCGGCATCGGCGCGCTACTCGAGCCCTCGGGCGAGGTACGCCATGTCGGCGGCATGGAATGGCTGACCTTCGGCGAGGTTTCGGGCGAGCGCTCGGCGCGCTGCGAGACCATCGCCGGGATCTTCGCCGCCACCAAGATCAACGCCACGCTCAATGACGACATCATGCAGGCGATGTGGGACAAGTTCGTCATGCTTGCCTCGCTGGCCGCGGCCAGCACGCTGACCCGCGCCAATGTCGGCGAGATGCTGGCGGCGCCGCTGGGCGAATGGCTGGTGCTGGAATCCCTGGCGGAATGCCAGCGCGCCGCCACCGCCGACGGCCACCCGCCGAGCAAGGAGGCGCTCGAGCGCACGCGCAAGATGCTGACGACGCGCGGCTCGTCCTTTACCGCGTCGATGCAGCGCGACCTCGTCGCCGGCGGCGCCACCGAAGGCGATCACATCATCGGCGACCTGTTGCGCCGCGCCGAGCGCCGCGGCGTCGTCGACGTCCCGCTGCTGCGCATCGCGCTCGCCAATCTGCAGATCCACGAGGCGCGGCGCCGAAAGACATAGCCGGGCATGCCCACTTAAGTGGGAAATATCCCACTACTGTGCCCACTACTGCAGTGGGCACGTTTCTGCTTGATTTTGTCGCCCACCCGGCCTCGAATAAGGCTGGGGAGGAAAGGGCGATGGACAACGACTCGCTCCTCGGGGAAATCTCGGGCTACTGCCGCCGCGTCGGTATGGCGGAATCGACCTTCGGCCGCCTCGCGGTCAATGACGGCAAGCTGGTGAGCCGGCTGCGCTTCGGCGGGCGCGTCACCACCGAGACGGTGGAGCGCGTGCGCACCTTCATCGAGCAGTACCAGCAAGGTCCGGCCGGAAGGCGCGGCCGCGGGATGTCGGGCAACGGCGCCGCGCAGCTGCCGGTGCCGCGCGGCGCCGCCGCCGATCCCGAGCTCGGCGGCGCCAAGAATTTCCGCTTCTACGACAACCGCCAGAAATACCTGCTGTTCGTGACCACCTGCGGCGAGAAGCAGGTGGTGGCGCAGCGCGTCGCGATGGAGCTCGCCAACATCCATCCGCGCCCGCCGGCATTGCGCGTCTTCGATGCCGGCGTCGGCGACGGTACGGTGCTGTCGCGCGTCATGCGCGCCATGCATTACCGCTTCCCGACGATGCCGTTCTACATCGTCGGCAAGGAGATCAGCCTCGAGGATGTCCGCCTCGCGCTGGAGAAGATGCCGGACCGGTTGTTCGAGCATCCCGCGACCATGCTGATCATCACCAACATGTACTATTCCGAAGCGCCGTGGCTCACGCCGAACTCGGTCACCGCGGCGACCAGCCTGGTGTGGCAGGAGGTCGGCCTCACCGGCACCACCGCGCATGATTTCGAGCGCCAGATCGGCGATCTCCATCCTTTCCTCGCCGAGCACTGGCGCGCGCGCTCGAGCGCCGCCACCGGCAATCCGCTCTACGAAAAGCCGGTGGTGCTCGTGCTTTATCGCGAGGACCACAAATTCCTGCTCGACCAGGTGCGCCCGCGCCGCGGCGCGGCGCGTGCCGACTATGATCTCGTCATCGCCTCGCAGCCCTACCGCGCGCGCGCGCCAACCGAGTTCAAGGCGAAGAAGATCATCGCACCGCTGGCGCGGAGCCTCGGGCCCGGCGGCCGGCTCATCGCCATCCACTCGCACGGGCATGATCCCGGACTCGAGATCATCCAGAAGGTCTGGCCGGGCGAGAACCCCTTCATCACCGACCGGCACCAGCTGCTGCGCGCGACCAAGACCGAGCTCGGCGGCAGCGGCCGCGAGCTGAATTTCTCCGCCTACGCCGATGCGCGCTCGCTCTTCCGCTATGACATGCACACGCTGCCGAGCGAGATCAGCGAGACAATCGGCACGTCGACGCTGTTTGCCGCCTGGAATGCCGCGATCTACGTCGCGCAGATCGAGGATCAGCGGCTTTCCGAGGCGATCAGCAGCGGCGCCTATCTGCAGGCCACCAAGCAGGTGCTGCAGGAGCATGGCGGGCTGTGGTTCTGGGACGAGTCCTTCGTCATCTCGCGCAAGCGCGACAGCGGATGAGCCGGCGCCAGCGCATTGTCGAGCTCATGCGCGGCGCCTCGCTCGAAGTTTCGGCGCGCGATCCGCTCGCCGGCGCCGCGCTCGCCGACCTCGTCGCCCCCGGGACCACGGTCTTCATCAACACCGCGCCGGGCGACACGCATCACGCCATCATCGAAGCCGCGGCGCGGCTGCGGCGCGCCGGCCTCTGTCCCGTGCCGCATGTCGCGGCCCGGCCGCTCGCCAACTTCACCCAGCTGCACGACTACCTGCGCCGGCTCGCCGGCGAGGCCGGGGTCGAGAGCGCGCTGGTCATCGCCGGCGATCTCGACCGGCCGGCGGGCCCGTTCGCCAGCAGCTTCGAGATCCTGTCGACCGGGCTCTTCGAACGCCATGGCATCCGCCGCATCGGCCTCGCAGGCTATCCCGAAGGCCATCCCAAGATCGGCGCCCGCGCGCTTGCCGACGCGCTGCGTTTGAAGCTCGGCCTCGCGCGCCAGGCGGGGCTCGAGCCGTTCATCGTCACCCAGTTCGGCTTCGCCGCGCCGCCGATCCTGGCGTTCATCGCGGCCTGCCGCGCCGAGGGCGTGACGGCCCCGATCCATATCGGCCTCGCCGGCCCCGCCAGCATCGCGACGCTGGCCAAGTTCGCCGTGCGCTGCGGCGTCGGCAATGCGCTGCGCCACCTCACCAGCGGCCACGCGGCGGTGGCGAGGCTGCTCACCGAGGCCGGCCCCGAAGGGGTGATCCACCGCCTCGCCGGCGACGGCGAGGGGAGCGCCATCGCCGGCTTGCACTTCTTCACCTTCGGCGGCGTCGCCCGCACCGCCCGCTGGCTGTCCGCGGCCGCCGCCGGGGCGATCGACCTCGCCGAAGGAGAGACTGGATTTCGCGTGCCGATCGCGTCAGGTTGAAGCCCGGGAAACAGCCCGGGAAACCGCAAGAAGGAGGAGACGTTTCGATGGCCCATCGCACCAAGCCGCCGTTCCGCGCCGATCACGTCGGTAGCCTGCTGCGGCCGAAAAAGCTGCTGCAGGCGCGCGAGGACCTGAAGCAGGGTCGCATCGCCGCCGCCGAGCTGCGCCGCATCGAGGATGAGGCGATCACCGAGGCGGTGCGCATGCAGGAGGAGATCGGCCTCGAAGGCGTCACCGACGGCGAGTTCCGCCGCGGCTCCTGGCATATGGATTTCCTCTACCAGGTCGGCGGCGTCACCAAGGTGCAGGACAACCTTGCCGTCAAGTTCCACAATGAGAAGGGCGACATCGAGTTCGCGCCGGCGGCGCTGAAAGTGACGGGCCGGCTCAACTTGGCGAAGCCGATCTTCGCCGAGGATTTCAAATTCCTGAAATCGACCGCGAAGGCGACGCCCAAGCTCACCATCCCGTCGCCCAGCATGATGCATTACCGCGGCGGCCGCGCGGCCATCGACGAGACGCTTTATCCCACCCTCGATCCGTTCTGGGACGATCTCGGCCGGGTCTATGCCGACGAGATCGCGGCGCTGGGCAAGCTCGGCTGCACCTATCTCCAGCTCGACGACACCAGCCTCGCCTATCTCAACGATCCCACCCAGCGCGAGTACATCAGCAAGCTCGGCGGCAGCGGCGAGAACCAGCATCTGACCTATATCCGCATCATCAACGCGGCGCTGGCCAAGAAGCCGGCGGAGATGACGGTGTGCACGCATATGTGCCGCGGCAATTTCCGCTCGTCCTGGGTGGCGTCGGGCGGCTATGACCATGTCGCCGAGGCGCTGTTCGGCCAGCTCCAGGTCGACGGCTTCTTCCTCGAATATGACGATGCCCGTTCCGGCGGCTTCGAGCCGCTGCGCTTCGTGCCCAAAGGCAAGATGGTGGTGCTCGGCCTGGTCACGACCAAGAAGGGCGCGCTCGAGAAGAAGGACGACCTCAAGCGCCGCATCGACGAGGCGGCGAAATACGTGCCGCTCGACCAGCTCTGCCTCAGCCCGCAATGCGGCTTCTCCTCGACGGTGGAAGGCAATGCCCTCAGCGTCGAGGAAGAAAAGGCCAAGCTGCGCCTTATCGTCGAGACCGCACGCGAGGTCTGGGGCTAGAAAAATCGTGTCGCCGGCGATCAGGATGTGAACGACTCGTTAATCGCCGCTAGAGCATAATTGTGGCGAAGGTTGTATACTCTGCCACGATCATGCCCCGGATATTTCTCGCTCCCCTTCTGCTGGTCACGCTTCTTCTGACCGTCGGCGCGCCGTCGCTCGTCCCTGCGGCCGTCGCCCAGGAGGGCGAGGACGCGGCCCTCACGAGCCTGCTGGCCGGGGATGGCGGGCTGCGCCTTGCCGGGCGGTCGCTCGACCGGGAGGCGCTGACCAAGCTCTACGCGGCGCGCGACTATCGGCCGATCTGGCTCGCGGCGCCCGAGCGCGAAGCGGCGCTGGTGAGGGCGCTGAGCGGGGCGGCCGCCCATGGCATCGATCCCGCTGCCTTCGCTGTGCCGGCGGCCAGCCCCGAAGAGCGCGAATTGCTGCTGACCGATGCCTTCTTGCGCTACGCCATGGCGCTGGCCCAGGGCCGGGTCCGCTCGTCGGCGATCGAGAGCGACTGGGCCCTCCCGGCGCCGGCGTTCGATGTCGAAGCGACGCTCGACCGGGCCGCAAGCGGCGACCCCGAGATGGTTCTGGCCGGGCTCGCGCCGCTTGAGCCGGCCTATCAGCGCCTCCAGGCGGCCCTCGTCCGCTATCGCGCCATCGTCGCCGCCGGCGGCTGGCCCCGCGTTCCCGAGGCCGGCAAGCTCATGCTGGGCGACAGCGATCCCGCGATCGCGAAGCTTCGCCGCCGGCTCATCGCCGAGGATTTCCTCCCCGCCGATGCTACCGGCACCGAGTTCGACGCCGCGCTCGAGGGCGCCGTGCGGCGTTTCCAGGCCGATCACGGCATCGCGGTCGACGGCCGGGTCGGGCACGATACCTACGTCGCGCTCAATGTCCCCGCCGTCGCCCGGCTGGAGCAGATTCGTGACAATCTCGAGCGCTGGCGCGAGACGCCGCGCGATTGGCCGGCCACCCGCATCGAGGTGAACGTCCCCGCCGCGTGGCTCACCGTCATCGAGCACGGCGTCGCCGGACTCAGCATGCGCGCCATCGTCGGCGCCGAGCAGCATCCGACGCCGGTGCTGCGCGCCCGCATGAACGCCGTGCTGTTCAACCCGCCCTGGAACATTCCGGCCTCGATCATCCGCAAGGAGATCCTGCCGCATGCGCGGCGCGATCCGCATTACCTCGACCGCAATCACTATGTCTATGTCGGCGCCACCGGCCGCTCGCCGTTGCAGCAGCTGCCGGGGCCGGATAATGCGCTCGGGCGCATCAAGTTCGAGCTGCCCAATATCTACGACGTCTACCTCCACGATACGCCGACGCATCCGCTGTTCAGCCGAGTGATCCGAACGCTGAGCCATGGCTGCGTCCGGCTCGAGGATCCGCGCGACCTTGCGCTCTACGTGCTCGCCGGCGGCAAGACCGCCTGGAGCCTCGATGACATCGACGGCGCGATCGCCCAAGGCGATACCCGCCGCGTGCCGCTGGCGCACAGCATCCCGGTCTATCTGCTCTATTGGACCGCCTTCGTCGATCCCGACGGGGCGGTCGAGTTCCGCGACGATATCTATGGCCGCGACCTGCGGCTTGCCGCCGCCATGGATGCGCGCGACGCCGGGGAGCGGCTTGCCGCCGTTCCCCTCGCGCCGGCTCCCGGGCCGATCGCAACAAAATCCATCGCAAACTAGCGCGTCGTAACGCTTCCGCAATGTTTGGGCCACATCCTCAGTTGCGTCATTAACCATCCGGTGCTCTAGTAGCACGGGGTGGCCGCACGAGCGCTGGGGTGAGTGTTGCCGGGGGCGTGGATGGTTGGTTGCGGGGCGGTGAGCCGCCGGCGATTCCTGGGGATCGCCGGGGCGGCTCTGGCAGGCGGCTTGGCGTTTCCGGCCGAAGCGGCGCGGCGGCTGCTGACGCCGCGGGTGCTGGCCTTTCGAGAACCTGCATACCGGCGAGAAGGCTCTCCACCGTCTACTATGCCGAGGGCCGCTACCTGCCCGAGGCGATGCGGCACATCGACTGGCTGCTGCGCGATTTCCGCACCGACCAGGTCCATGTCATCGATCCCCAGCTCCTCGACCTGCTTGCCGATCTGCACGGCCATCTCGAGACGCGCGAGCCGTTCCATGTCATCTCCGGCTACCGCTCGCCGCAGACCAACGCCATGCTGGCGAGCCTCGGCGACGGCGTCGCGCAGAACAGCCTGCATCTCCAGGGCATGGCGATCGACATCCGCGTCCCCGGGCGCGGCCTGCGGCATGTGCGCGCCGCGGCGCTGGCGCTGCGCCGCGGTGGCGTCGGATATTACCCGCGTTCCGACTTCGTCCATGTCGATACCGGGCGCGTGCGCACCTGGTAGCGTCATCCACTACTCGTCCTGCCACTGACGGGGACTGACCGGAACGCTTCGGTCGTGGCCGAAGCGTCGACGGATGCCGTCATCGCCCCGGCGCGCTAGACTCTCGGGCATGAAAGAAGACCCGCGCCTTGCCGAGATCGCCGCGCTGGTCGGCGATCCCGCCCGGGCCAACATCCTGACGGCGCTGCTCGACGGTCGCGCGCTCACCGCCAGCGAGCTCGCCTATTTCGCCGGCGTTTCGCCGCAGACCGCCAGTGGCCATCTGGCGAAGCTGACCCAGAGCCGGATGCTCGCGCTGCAGAAGCAGGGGCGCCACCGCTACTACCGCCTTGCCACGCCGCAAGTCGCGCGCATGATCGAGAGCATCATGGAAGTGGCGGTGGGCGCGCCTGAGCGCTATCGCCCGCCATCCAAGGCGGATGCGGCGCTCCGCACCGCGCGCACCTGCTACGACCATTTCGCCGGCCGGCTCGGCGTCGGCCTCGCCGATGCGCTAGGCGCCGGCGGCCATATCGTGCTTACCGACCAGGGGGGCGAGGTGACCGAGGTGGGTGTCGACTTCCTCACCGGCTTCGGGCTCGATCTTGCCGATGCGCGCCGGCGGCGGCGGGCCTATTGCCGCCCTTGCCTCGATTGGACCGAGCGTCGGCCGCATCTCGGCGGCGCCATCGGCGCGGCGCTTGCCGCGCGCTGCTTCGCGCTGCATTGGGTCGAGCGCCAACGCGACAGCCGCGCGCTGCTCATCACCGCGGCCGGCCGCCGCGGCCTCGACGAGGTGTTCGGCATCGCGCTGTGATGCGCGCATCCGAAAAAACGCTGCGCCTTCCGTTACTTATCCCGCCGTCCCCGCGAAAGCGGGGACCCAGGGGAAGCGCTCCGCTCGCTGCATTTTGAGGGCCCTGGATTCCCGCTTTCGCGGGCAAGGCGATTGGTGAGGAATGCGTTGCTGCGAAATGTGTGCACCAACTAGCGCTTTCGCGGCGAAAGCGAGGATGGTGCTCGAGACCTGCCCTAATGCGACAGCAGCACCGGCACCGTCATGTGCCGCAGCAGCTCGCGGGTCGCGCCGCCAAGCACGAATTCGCGCGCGCGCGAGTGGCCATAGCCGCCCATGACAATGAGGTCGGCGCCGAGATCCGCGGCGCGCGACAGCAGGATGTCACCGACGCTCACGTCTTCCGCCGTGGTGTGGGCGGCCTCGGCTTTGACGCCGTGCCGCGCCAGATGCAGCGCGATATCGGCGGCAGGGAGATCGCCCTCGCCGCCGATGCCGCGCTCGGGATTGACCGACAGCACCGTGACTTTCTCGGCCTGGGCGAGCAGCGGCATCGCGTCGTTCAGCGCCCGCGCCGCCTCGCGCGTCGCGTTCCACGCCACCAGCACCCGCTCGCCGACGCTCTTGGCGCCGATGAAGGGGACCACCAGCGCCGGCCGGCCCGAGCCCAGGAGAACGGCCTCCACCACGCCGGCGCCGAGCGGCGGGTTGTCGGGATCGGCCTGCCCGAGCACGGCGAGATCGGCATAGCGCGCGTGCAGCACGACGGCGGTGGCGGCGTCGTCATCGGCGACGCGCCACTCGCTGCTCACGCCGGCGCGGTCGGCGGCATCGCGGAAGAGGGCGGCGAGACGCTCGCCCAGCTTGAGGCGTGCCGCGCGATGCTCCCGCTCGACCGCCTGGAACGCCTCGGCCGCGGCGAAGTCCGGGCCGCCGGGCGCGGCCAGGGCGGAAAAGCTGATGGGCTCGATGACGAAGAGCCCGGTGAGATGCCCATCGGAGCGGGCGGCGAGCGCCGCCGCCAGCGCGAGCCGCGCCTGATACCCGCGGCCGTCGTCGACCTGCACCAGGATGTCCTTCAGCGCCATGCCACCCTCCCTCGCTTCCCTCAAGCATGGCGCGGCGTCGACCCCGCCGCAACCGCGCTGGCGATTGCGGGGGAGCGCGGCGATGACGAGTTCGGTCTTGTCATCGCCCCGGTGGTTCAGCACAGTGGGCCGCATGATCTGGCTTCGCGCGCCCTGCCGGGCGCTGGTCCTTTTGGTCCTGGGGGCGTTGCTGCTGCCGCGCCTCGCCGCCGCCGGCGACTTCACGCTCGAGCCCGCCTATCCCGCGACGCCGCTCAACGGACCGACCGCCGCCACGGGCGCGGTGATCTGGAATCACGGCATGAATTTCCTCTATGGCGCCGAAAGCGCCGAGGCGCCGGTGCCGGTCTTTCTCAGCTTGCTGCGCGATGCCGGCTGGGACGTGTTCCGGCTGCTGCGGCCGCGCATGGGCGAGGAGCCGCGCCGCTCGGCCGCGGCGTTGGCGGCTACCGCCGCGCGGCTGAAGCACCAGGGTTATCGCCGGATCGTGCTGGCGGGCCAGTCGGCAGGCGCGTGGCTGTCGCTGATGGCGGCCGGCGAGAGCAACGACATTCACGCCGTCATCGCCGACGCGCCCGCCTATTACGGCACCGATCATCCGACATATCTCAAGAACGGCTTCGTGCTGTTCGACCACATCGACGCCATCCGCCGCGGCCGCGTCATGATCAGCTATTTCGCGGACGACCCCTACGATCCCGGCGGCCGCGGTCCGCGCTCCGACGCGCTGCTGGCGGCGCATGACGTGCCGCATCTCGTCATTGACCGGCCCGAGGGCTTCTCGGGCCACGGCTCGGGCAATACCGGCCTGTTCCTGCGCCGCTTCGGCGCCTGCGTCCTCGCCGTCGCCGGCGACGGTCCGATGCCGACCCGCGCCGATTGCGAGAGCGATTGGGGCAGGGCGCCCAGCGCGGCGCTGCCGCTGCCGCCCGATCTCGTTCTCGCCGAGCCCGGCGGCGGTCCCGCCGACCCCTTTCTCGGCAAATGGTACGGCTATTTTCCCGATGGCCGCGAATTGATGCTGGCGATCGAGCGCGCCGCCGGCTCCGAGGTCCAGGCACTTTACGCGGTCGGCGCGGGTCCTTATTCGGGGCAAACTCCCGCCGCTACCTCCCGCACCGGCCGCGTCGCCGCCGATGCGCTGGTGTTCGAGGAGAAGGGGCGGAGCACGCTGCGCTTCGCGCTCAATCCGGATGGCCGGCTCGACGCGCTGTGGATCGCCGCCGATGGCGGCTCGCGCCTTGATGCCACGCTGCATCGCCTGCCCTAGGCAAACGCGCGCAGCGCAAGGCAAACTCGCGCAGCGAGTTTGTCCGCGGCGGCGCCAGCGATTGCGCAGCAATCGCGAAAGCCGCTCGGTTCAAGGTGTCCGCGCCGTAGACCACTCTTGCCGTCCGCGGCGGCGCCAGCGATTGCGCAGCAATCGCGAAAGCCGCTCGGTTCAAGGTGTCTGCGCCGTCAACCACTCTTGCCGCCCGCGGCGGCGCAGCCTATGGCAGAAAGATACGTCGCGACAGAAGAGGGGGACCAGATGGCTCGGGTGGTGAAGACGCTCGGCATCTCCGGCAGCCTGCGCAAGGCCTCGTTCAACACCGCGGCGCTGCGCGCCGCCGCCGAGCTGGCGCCCGACGGCATGAGGCTCGAGATCGCCGAGATCGGCGACATCCCGCTCTATAATGACGATGTGCGGCAGGCCGGCTTTCCCGCGGCGGTGCAGCGGTTGCGCGACCAGATCACCGCCGCCGACGCGCTGCTCTTCGCCACGCCCGAATACAACTATTCGATCTCCGGCGTGCTCAAGAATGCCATCGACTGGGCGTCGCGTCCGCCCGACCCGCCGGTGATCGGCAAGCCCGCCGGCATCATGGGCGCCACTGCCGGATTCTGGGGCACGGCGTCGCGCGCAATACCACCTGCGCCAGTGCTTCGTCTATCTCAACATGTTCCCGGTGAACAAGCCTGAGGTGCTGATCGCGCAGGCGCCGGGCAAGTTCGACGCGGCGGGCAAGCTCACCGACCAGCCGACGCGCGACCTCATCGCCCAGATGATGGTGGCGTTGCGCGACTGGACGCTGCGGCTCTATCCGGACTAGGTCCTGTACCCAATCCGATGGCCGAGTCTCGGGCCGCTATGTGCCAAGACCGGACTCTTGCAGTGCCGAGCATGAGCGTGGCAGGCATGGAGAACCAGCATGCATGGCGCTGCGAACGAAGGGCTCCAGGTCATCTGGGTGCCCTTGAGTGCTTGGATGCATAAGCACACAGATATCGAGGTATATCAGGCCGCTCATGATCCTGAACGTCCGTTGGAGAGCCTCGTCGAGGGACATCTTGACCTGGCTGATGCCAGTGCCAGTGACGAGAGTTTTTCCCCTCATTCCTTGGCGGGAGCAGCTTCGTCCTGTGCTTGCCAGCTGAGGATCGTCTTGCGCAATTGCTCCAATCTCTCGCCAACTTGCTGGCCAAGCAAGGGATCGTCTTCCGTCGTCATCAGCGTTCTCACATCGCCCCAATCCTTCGCCGTCAGCGCCCTCGCGGCAGCCGGGAAGAAGGTGGACTCTTCCATGTCGATATGTCGCCGCTGTAGGTCGATAAAATCGCGGGCCCATCTGGCAAGCGCCTCGCGCGACACCTCCACCTCTTCCATCACGGCGCGCATTGCGGTCGCAAATTCGCGCGCACGAGTGGCCAATTCCTGATGCGCGATCGGCAGATCGCCGATCTGCTGCGCGATCCTGCGGTCAAGCTCACGCAGCTTGGCGAAGATCAGCTCCTCCTTCGAATGATGACAAACGTCGGGGAAACTCAGAAAATAGTCCAGAGTGGCGCCGATCACGTCGTAATCTGGCTGGTTGCCGTTCTCGAACTGGTTGACCTGCCACTCCAGCGCCCGCAGAATGGCAAGCATATTGCGATGTTCCTCGCGCAGCAAGCCGAGGGCTTCGGGCATTACCGGTCCTTCGCAATTACACCATCGTCCGCCTTTGCGCTTCGATACCTGGATGGCCTTGCCTAGCATGGGGCGCTTCGAAAGGATCTGTCGAGGCCTCTGGCAGCTGGGCGGCGCCTACGTGATCAGACGCCATGACAAGCTTGATGATCGGCTCAGCGAGTATTTCTGCGAGACTTGGTTCGCAGCGGATGGAAGCTTCGGGCAGGTCAGAGTTCAGCGACAGCGCGTTCGGGTCTAGAATACGGCATGTCTCAATGAGCTCCGCATTGGGACAGCGGACTAAACCGCTCTCGCGGTAGGGCGCTGGCGTGTCACCGAAGGCGCGGTAGCCAGAAGGGAGCGTCCTGTCTTGAGATTGAGAGGCTTGCAACCTCTCCCAAGACAGGAGCCCCTCATGACCGCGAAGGCCATCAGCCCGTTGCGCCGGCGCATGATCGAAGAGATGACGATCCGGCATTTCTCACCGAAGACCCAACAGCAGTACATCCGCGCCGTCAAGAGCTTCGCCGATTTCTTCGGCCGGCCCCTGGACCACGCGGTGTTCGAAGACATTCGCCGCTACCAACTCCATCTTGCCAAGAGCGGCGTCGCGGTCCCCAGCCGGAACGCCGCGATGACCGCTTTGCGCTTTTTCTTCAGGGTGACGCTCAGAAGGCCCGAAGTCACGGACGAGATCGCGTTCTGCCGTGAACCGCGAAGGCTGCCGGTGGTTTTGAGCCCGGACGAGGTGGCCCGCCTCCTGGCGGCCGTTCCCGGCATCAAGTGCAGGGCGGCGTTGAGCGTAGCCTATGCAGCGGGCTTGCGCGTTGCCGAAGTCGTCTCCCTCAAGATCAGTGATATCGACAGCGCGCGGATGGTCATTCGCGTCGAGCAGGGCAAGGGACGCAAGGACCGCTACGTGATGCTGTCGCCGCATCTTCTCGATCTCCTGCGCACCTATTGGAAAGCGGTCCGGCCACGGGGCTGGCTGTTTCCGGGCCGTGTCCTGGGGCAGCCGCTGACGACCCGCCAGATTAACCGCGCCTGCCATATTGCCGCCGAGAGAGCCGGGATCGACAAGCGCGTGTCCCCGCATACGCTACGGCATAGCTTTGCCACGCATCTGTTGGAGAACAAGACCGACATTCGCGTCATTCAGGTTTTGCTGGGGCACAAGAAGCTCGACACCACGGCGCTCTATACGCGTGTGGCCATCAAGGCGATCGGCGAAGTTACCAGCCCGCTCGACCTGCTGCTCACCGAGGTGAAGCCGCCGGCGTAAAGCGCCGGCTTCGTGTCACGGCCGTCATTGGAGGTCGCGGATATCTTCCGCGATCACGGGCCGGCGTGGCGTCGTGCCAACGCCGGCCACGTGAGCCTCGGCCAGCTGAAGGTCATGTCCGCCATCGAGAGCTGCCGCACGGCGGCTCTCGGTGGACATGTCGAGCGTTGCGAGAAGTGCGCGCACACGCACATCGCCTATAACTCCTGCCGCAATAGACATTGCCCCAAGTGCCAAGGCGCGGCAGCGAAGGAATGGCTCGCCGATCGGGAGGCCGAGCTGTTGCCCGTGCCCTACTACCACGTCGTGTTCACGCTGCCGGCGCCGATCGGCGACATCGCCTACCAAAATAAGGCGGTCGTCTATGGCATCCTGTTCAAGGCCGCGGCCGAGACGCTCATCACCATCGCCGCCGACCCGAAGCATCTCGGCGCCCGGATCGGCCTCATCGCCGTACTGCACAGCTGGGGTTCGGCACTCACGCATCACCCGCATGTGCATGTCATCGTGCCGGGTGGCGGCATCTCGCTCGACGGCCAGCGTTGGATATCCTGCCGGCCCGGCTTCTTCCTCCCCGTGCGCGTGCTCTCGCGGCTGTTCCGGCAACTGTTCCTGGAGAAGCTGGTCGCCGCCAATGACGCCGGCCGCCTGCACTTCTTCGGCGGTCACGCCCAGCTCACCGAGGGCCATGCTTTCGCGGCGTATCTGACGCCGTTACGCAACGCCGAGTGGGTTGTCTACGCGAAGAGACCATTCGGCGGACCGGAAGCCGTGTTGGCTTACCTGTCGCGCTATACGCACCGCGTCGCCATCGCCAATAGCCGGCTGCTCGCGCTCGACCATACCGGCATCACCTTCAAGTGGAAGGACTACCGGGCCAAGGGGCGCGAGCGGGCCAAGGTGATGACGCTCGCCATCGACGAGTTCATCCAACGCTTCCTGATCCACGTGCTGCCCGCCGGCTTCCATCGCATCCGCCACTACGGTCTCTTCGCCAACGGCGCGCGCACCGACAACATCGCGAGAGCGCGTCAGCTGCTCGACGTGCCCGGAACGCGCAGTAAGGAGAGCCTTACCGACGCTGCCAATGGCGACGAGCCGATGCGCTCGCATCCCTGCCCCCGCTGCGGCGGTAGCATGATCGTCATCGAGACCTTCGAGCGCGGCTGCTCGCCGCGATATCGACCGACGGTCTCGATCAGGATCGACACCTCATGAGCGCCATTACCCGGTCACGACGCTCGAATGCCGCTCACAATTGCCGCTGTCCATCGACCGGCCACCACCCCGCTCGGCCAATCACCATCGTTGTGCGCCAGCTCACGTGCTCGGCCATTGCGCTCGCACCTCAACGACTGCCATCGCACACTCCGCCACCGCAATGTCACGCTGCGGACCTTGCCCTACGATCACGACACCACCGCGCCTTCCCAACACCTGCGGCTCTCAAATCCCCATAGATCCAACCCGCCGAACGGCCGCGCCCCTTCCTGCCCGCGGTTTCCTCCCCTGAGGCTTCTCGGACGCCTGCCGCCAGAGCAGCCGCACCGTCCTCGCCGCGGCAGGCATCCGAGAACCCTTAACAGAAGGCGACATATGACGCGCGCCGACAATCCGACCGGAGCCAATCGCGACATACCTGCGTGCTTGCGCAGAGCTCGCATTTTCGCAGCGCGTGAAAGATCATTCCTTCCAGTCCACTCCGCCAGCCACCGACTAGGTCAATGCCTTGGCAGGTTATCATTCGATGGAAGAGTTGGTGCGCCACCATCCGCTCAATGGCGCAGCGCTGCTTTTCGCGGCGAGTACATTTGGATGCGGACACGATGGCCTCCATGACGCTAAATCATCAAGCGCGACAATTGCTTTGGCATTGATTCAGATCAACGAAGCGCGCGTGATCCCCGACCGCGGTTGCCTCGGCGCCACGAGGGTTGCTGACGCATGCTCTTCGTAGAAAAGGCATGGTTTCGCTTTGGAATGATTCTTTTTTGCGCCGGTTGCTCTACATCCCCTAGTCCACGCGGCCCGCAACTGTGATCCAAGGACCAACGACCAGTCCCGACAGGATGACTTGCCAATGAGCGCACGCGTTGCGGGCCATCAGCAAAGGCGGTGGAGCTCGATCTATCCGCCTCTGTATCTTGGCCTCGCCATCTGCAGCCAAAGGCGCGACGCAGGTAGGAAATTTGACGCTCTTTCTCACCGCTGGCGTCATGGCATATCCGTCCTCATCTCTGGCGGAACATATTAAGCAAGGCTTCCAACCGCGGGGCCCGGCGACCCAGGCAATGCGGGCGCGGCTGCGATTCAGGATCATTCCACGAATTCGGATTCGGCGCTCGACCCTTGATCCAGATCAATGCGTAATGCAGAAATGATCGGACGATAAATTTAAACCTAGAAATGCGAGGGCACGTGCTAAGAGGGTGACCATGGGTCAAATTGATACTTCCGTGCGGAGCCACGGCGGAATGCTCGCACGGATGATCGCGCTGGCGCGGCTCAGCGAACGGATCGGGCCCCTCGGTCCTCGGCGTGCGCAGCTCGACAAGGTCCTGCAGCAGATGCTGCTGTTCTCGCGGATGGTGGAGCGGCTTGGCATCGCCGCGCCGGAGAGCCCTTTGATGCGTGCCGTGCTCCGCGAGGCGGAACTCGGCTGCCTGGAGTGCGCCGCGTGGCGGCGGTGTCGGCAATGGCTCAGCGACCGCGCGCCGGAAGAGCCGGAAGACGACTACCGCGATTTTTGCCCGAATGAGGGACTATTCAACGTCCTGCCGCGCCAGGAAAACGTCAAGCGTCCGTACGCCGCCGAGTGAGGCGGCGGCGGCGAGGGTTGTGAACTTATTGAGAATGCTTCGCCATGCTGACGCTGGAAGATTGTATCGCGCTCAGCGACCTGACGCTCGAGGAGATCGACGCGATTGCCGAGCATGAGCACCTGCCGGAGACGATCGCCGCCGAGCTCGGCTGCCATCTCGTGCATCGCCCCGACGGACGACAGGCAATCCGCTTGATGATACGCGACGACATCGAGGCGGCACGCGGCCGGGGCGACTTGCGCCACTCTGCGGAGCTTAAGGTCGTGCTGCAGCTTTTCGTCGAGCACTGCCGTCGCAATCCGGCGCTTTGCGGTCGATGGAACGCGCCAACGGGTGGTCGACGGTAGAAAGATCCCGACAAGCGGAGCCCACCAGTGCTCGGGCCGGGTGTGCATCGTTGTGCGCCCTATTTTTCCAGGACGTATGTTCCCGGTGCGTCGCAGATCGGAGGATAGGCGGCACTTCCGGCGGGCGGCGGCGATATCCTCTGCCCGGACGCGGCCCGGAGCCAGCCAGCCCAATCGGTCCACCAGCTGCCATCGTGCTTTTGCGCGCCAGCCAACCAGGCCGCGGCAGTCGCCGGCGGTGAAAGGGTGTCGTTCGTCCAATACCCGCCTTTGCCTTTGGACGGCGGATTGATCATGCCGGCGATGTGTCCGCTCGCCGCCAGCACGAAGCGGGTCTGCGCGCTGGTCAGCTGCGCGATCCGCCACGCCGAGCGCCAGGGCACGATGTGGTCCTTCTCGGCGCCCACCGCGTAGACGGCCTGGACAATGCGGCGCAGATTGATCGGCTGCCCGAGCAGCGCGATCTTTTCCGGCTTGATCAAGTTGTTCTCGAGGTACGTGTTGCGGAGATAGAAGCTGTGCGCCGCCCGGGCCATCCGCGTGCCGTCGTTGTTCCAGTACAAGAGATCGAACGCGGGCGGCTTGTTCCCCATCAGATAATTGTTGATCACCGTGTTCCAGATCAGGTCATTTGCTCGCAGCAAGTTGAACATGTTCGACATGTGGCGGCTATCGAGATAGCCGCGCTCCAGCATACGTTGCTCCATGTAGGCGATCTGCGGCTCGTCGATGAACACGGCCGTGTCACCGACCTCCGAAAAGTCCAGAAGCGACACCATGAAGGTCGCCGGGCCGAAGCGCTCGTCCCGTTGCGACGCCAGATAGGCCAGCGTCATCGCCAGCAGCGTCCCGCCGATGCAGTAGCCGGCGGGATTGATGCGGTCGGCGCCGGTGATGTCCCGTACCACGTCGCTCGCGGCGAGCGGGCCGTCGGTCATGTACGCCTCGAAGGTGATGGCCTCCATCGAGGCGTCCGGGTTCTTCCAGCTGATCATGAATACCGAGAAGCCTTGCTCGAGCAGGAACTGCACAAGGCTGTTCTTCGGCTGCAGGTCGAGGATATAGAACTTGTTGATCCACGGCGGAATGAACAGCAGGGGCACGGCGTAGGTCTGCGCCGTCATCGGCGCGTATTGGATGAGCTCGATGAGGCGGTTGCGATACACGACCTTGCCTGGCGTGGTGGCAAGGTTCCGGCCCGGCGCGAAGGCCGCGGTATCGGTCATGCTGAGCTGGCCCTGGCGGAGATCGTCCAGCAGGTTGCGGAGCCCGTCGGTGGCGCTGCCGCCGCCCGTCTCCCATGCCTTGCGAAGCGCCGCGGGATTGGTCGGCAGAAACGAGGTGGGGCTCATCGCGTCGAGAAATTGTCGGAGATGGAAGACGAGTCGCTGCCGCTCGGCGGGATCGGCTGTCTGCCGCTCGGCTTCCTGGAGAAGGTGCTTGGAAAGCGCGAGATAGCTCTGCTTCAGCAGCCGGAAGAAGGGGTGCTGCTCCCATTCCGGAGCGTCGAAGCGCCGGTCGGCCTCGGCGCCTTCGGGCTTGGCCGGTGCGGCCGGTGCGGGTCCCCACCAGCGCGCCGCGGTGTCGATCCACGTCTCGGCCGCTTCCAGCCACATCGTCAACCCCAAATTGGCAGCCGCCGTCGTTGCGTGGACCGGATCCGCCGTTGATCGGGCAGACAGCGCCACGAGAGCCCGCGTGATCTCGCCCCATGAGATCGGCAGCAGCTCGTGGAGGGGGTTGGCCCGCCATAGCTGTTCGGCCATCTCGGGCAGCAGTTCGGAGCCAGCGCCATGACCGAGAACCGCCTCCGTCACCTTCTGTTCGCCCGCGCCCAGCGTCCCAACCCTTGCCACCTTCCGCTGGTCCACGCGGTCGCTCAGTCATGGCCGCTCCGGATTGCCGCAGAGCCGGCGACCTCGGCCGCTTCCGCCTTCGGGTGACGTTATTGGACGTCTCCTGCCTATCCATTGCGGATCATTCCCACCGGTTCATCCGCCAGAGCAAACCCAATATTGGCTAAGGGACCAGCACGGCCGCGCCTTCGATCTCGCCCTCGCGCAGCCGGCGCAGCGCCTCATTCGCCTCGGCCAGCGGGAAGGCCTGCGTCACCGTGCGCACCGGCACGAGCGGCGCCAGCGCCAGGAATTCCTCGCCGTCGCGCCGGGTGAGATTGGCGACCGAGCGCAGCACGCGCTCCTGCCACAGCAGATGGTAGGGAAAGCTCGGGATGTCGCTCATATGGATGCCGGCGCAGACCACCGTGCCGCCCTTCGCGGTCGCCGCCAGTGCCGCCGGCACCAGCGCCCCCACCGGCGCGAAGATCAGCGCGGCGTCGAGCGGCTCCGGCGGCAAGCTGTCCGAGCCCCCGGCCCAGGCGGCGCCGAGCGAGCGGGCGAAATCCTGTCCCGCGCGGTCGCCGGGCTTGGTAAAGGCAAAGACCTTCTGGCCATGGTGGCGCGCCACCTGCGCGGCGATATGCGCGGCAGCGCCGAAGCCGTAGAGCCCCAGCCGCTCGGCCGTCCCGGCGAGCTTGAGCGCGCGGTAGCCGATCAGCCCGGCGCACAGCAGCGGCGCCGCGGCGACGTCGTCGTAGGCCGGCGGGATCGGGAAGCAGTAGCGCGCATCGGCGATGGCGAGCTCGGCATAGCCGCCATCGATCTGATAGCCGGTGAACCGCGCCTCGGCGCAGAGATTCTCGCGCCCCGACCGGCAATAGACGCAGTGGCCGCACGTCCAGCCGAGCCAGGGCACGCCGACCCGCTCGCCGGGGCGGAGCGCCTCGACGCCGTCGCCCACGGCGCTCACCACGCCGATGATCTCGTGGCCCGGCACCAGCGGCAGCTTCGGCCGATCGAGCTCGCCGTCGACGATATGCAGATCGGTGCGGCAGACGCCGCAGGCGCGCACCCGGATCAGCACTTGCCCGGGCCCCGGCGCTCCCTCCGGTGCCCGCTCCTCCAGCCGCAGCCTCGCGCCGGCGGCATCGAGCATCATCGCGCGCATCACCCATCCTCGCTGTCAGCAACGCCTGCGAGCCCCGGCATGAGCGCAAGGCAGGCTTGCAGAAATGGTCACCGCGAGGCGGCCCGCCGTGATTTCAGGCGGCCCTCGAACCGACCGCATTACCGTGTTTAAACAAGTCATTACGGAGCAATCAAATGAACTGTCAAAAGTCCGGATCACGCCGTGATAAATTGTTTGCGAACGCACCGGCATGGTCTAGGATGCAATTAGGAGTGGTTCTAAGCGGGCTCGAAAATCAACGAGCGGCCTATCCCGAGGGGGCGGAGCGACGCAACGTCGCGCCGGATGCGCGGCACCCCCGGAACGTTGACCGCCGGCGAACGGGAGTTTGAGCTGCATCACGCACGGTCTTTTCGCCTGGCCGAAAGATTGACCAGGGGTTTATCGCTACCTCACACCTCAATCACCACAGGTCGCATAAGAACCATGATGCCACAGAAAGATAAAGATACGGCGCCACATCCGATCGACATCTATGTCGGGGGCCGCATGCGGCTGCGCCGCATCCAGCTCGGGCTCAGTCAGGGCGCGCTCGCCAGCAAGATCGGCGTCTCCTTTCAGGCCGTCCAGAAATACGAATCCGGCGATATTCGCATCTCCGCCAGCCGGCTCTATGACGTCTCGCAGGTGCTGCAGGTGTCGCCGGCGTTCTTCTTCGAGGGCTATCCCGACGGGTTGGTCGCGAAGAATCTGGCGCATGAGATCTCGCCCGAGGTCAACGAGACCTTCGACCGCCGCGAGATCATGTCGCTGATCCGCGGCTATTACGGCATCAAGGACCCGCAGTTGCAGGCCGATATCCTGCGGCTCATTGCCAAGCTCGGCAATCGCGAGACGGAGCTGCAGTAGCCGCCTTGGCGGCGGCGCGGAGCACCGGCGGCGCCCCGCGCGGGAGCGCCGCCCCGGTTCTCCTCAGGCGCGGCTTAGGGATTGCTGCCGCGCAGCGAGGCGGGATGGCCGGGCAGCTTGAAGGTGCCGGCCTGGACCAGCCGGTCGCCCTGCAGCCGCAGGATGGTGAGATCGCCGTCCATGAAGTTTCCGACGTAGAGAAACTTGCCGTCCGGGCTGAAGGTGACGCCCTCGGCCAGCGCGCCGACCTCGGCCTCGCCGACTTTGCGCACTTTCCTGCCCTCGATCTTGAGCAGCGAAACGTAGGAATGCGGGTGGTAAAAGAACCTGTCATGCGGCAGGTTCGCGCCGTTGAGGATCACCTCCACCGCATAGGCGCCGGTCGGGCTCATGGCGAGGCCTTCGGGGCCGTCGCCGACCACCACCTGGTCGATGACGCGCGGCGGATTGGCTTCCATGTCGATGATCGCGGCCGTGTCGACCTGTCCGTCCGAGGCGCCGGCGTTGCCATTGTTGCCGGCGATCGCCAGCTTGCCGTTAGGGGTGATAGCGACGTTGTAGGGATAAAGCCCCGTCGCCATGTCGTATTTGGTGTAGGTCACCTTCTGCCCGTCGATAGTGAGCAAACCCACCTTGTTGGCGAGGAACTTGGCGACCAGCGCGCGCTTGCCGTCGGGCGTGATGGCGACCGCCGAGGGCTGCTCCTTGTTGGGCCCACCGCTGCTCACCGATACCGTGTCGACGAGCTTGACCTCCTTGCCGTTGATGGCGAGCACGCTCACCGTGTCGTCGGCGCGGTTGGCGACGAGGGCGAGGGTGCCGGCGCGGTTTATCGCCATGCCGGAGGGCTGCTTGCCTATCTCGAGCGTGGCGATCGCTTTGGGCGGCGAAGCGGTCAGGTCGATGACATAGAGCTTGTTGTCGGGTGACGCCCTTCCAGCTCTCGCCGTCCTTCACCCAGTCGAGCGAATTGGCGACCAGCGCCAGCTTCTGGTCGGGGGTGATGGCGAGGTTGACCGGCGGCCCCACCACCGTGTTCATCAGCGGCAGATTGGCGACGATGCGCGGCTTGGTGCGGTTGCCGATGTCGATGATCGACACGGTATCCTTGCCCGGCGGGTTGTTGATCTGCTTGCCGTCGGCGTCCCAGCTCTGCTTCTCGTCATTGCCCGAGATGATCAGCTGCGCCTCGGCGCCGCCGGCGAGCGCCAGCAACGGTGCGATCGCCACCGCCAGCAGCCCGAGGCGCGAGAATATCTTCATGTCGTCCTCCCCAATCTTGTCGGCTTCGTTGCGCGCCGCAGTCTGCCACGCCGCCTGGAGGGGCGCTACCGCCGGTCGCGGCGCTGCTGCGGCGCGGCGTCATGTCGGTTGCCTCGGCCGCGTCGGCGGGGGACCATCCTGCAGCCGGTCAGCGCCGATGCAGCTGTGGGCGGGGCAGGGATGAGGCCAACGGACAAGGGGGGCGCGTGATCCGACGCCGGCGTCGTGGGGCACGGGGCGAGGCCGATGGGCGCGCTCTCGTCGTCGCCACCTACAACATTCACAGCTGCGTCGGAGTCGACCGCCGCTACGCCCCCGACCGTACCGCCGCGGTGTTGCGCGAGCTCGGCGCCGACATCATCGGCCTGCAAGAGGTCGATGCCCGCCGCCGGCGCACCGGGGAGCTCGACCAGCGCGGCTATTTCGCCGATGCGACCGGCCTTGCCGTCGTGCCCGGCCCGCATAGCCGCGACCACCGCGGCCGCTTTGGCAATGCGCTGCTGACGCGCTTTCCCGTGCGCGCCGTCCGCCATATCGATCTCAGCGTCGCCGGCTACGAGCCGCGCGGCGCCATCGATGTCGAGCTCGCCGTCGATGGCCGCACCTTGCGCGTCGTCGTCACCCATCTGGGGCTGCGTGCCGGCGAACGGCGCCAGCAGGTGCAGCGCTTGCTCGAGGCGCTGGCCGCCGCTCCCGGCGCCGAGGAGGCGATGCTGGTGATGGGCGACCTCAACGAATGGCGCGGCCGCCGCGGCGGGATTCCCGTGCTCGACAAGCGCCTCGGCCGCGCTCCGGCGCGGCGCACGTTTCCGTCCTGGCTGCCGGTGCTGGCGCTCGACCGCATCTATGCCGCGGGCGCCGCGAGTCTGCGCGCCGTGGCGGTGCACCGCTCGGCGCTGGCGCGGGTGGCGTCCGATCATCTGCCGCTGCGTGCGGCGGTGGAGTGGCCGCCCCACCGCCGATGACTGTCGATGACGTTTAGCCGCCGATGAAATGCCCGAGCGCCGCCAGCGGGCGGACGCCGTCGCAGACCACCTTGAACACCGCCAGCATCGGCACCGCGAGCAGCGCCCCGGGAATGCCCCACATCCAGTCCCAGAAGATCAGCGACCCCACCACCAGCACCGGATTGAGCGTGAAGCGCCGCGCCACCAGCATCGGCGTCACCAGCTCGCCCTCGACGATGTGGATGGCGAGATAGGCGGCCGGCGGCAGCAGGCTCTGCCACAGCGTGTCGAAGGAGAGCAGCCCGACCAGGAAGAACAATCCGACGCCGGTCAGCGGCCCCAGGATGATCACGTAGTTGAGGACGAAGGCGAGCGCGCCCCACAGCACCGGGTCCGGCAATCCGATCACCCACATCGCCAGCGCGGTGGCGAGGCCGACCAGCGCGTTCATCACCGTGACGGTGACGAGATAGGCCGAGATGTTGCTCTCGACATCGTGCGAGATCGCCACCGCCTGCTTCTTGTCGCGGAAGGTCGGCAGGATCTCCACCAGCCGCCGCATGAAGAGATCGCCCGAAGCCAGCAGAAAGAACAGCATCAGCACCACGATGCCGAGCCCGCCCAGAGGCGCCGCGTGCCGGAGAAGAGGTACTCGGTGAGGCCCGGTCCCTTGACCGCGACCGACGGCGCCGCTCCGCCCGAGGCATTGGTGATCTTCTCGACCTGCTGCGTCGCCTGCTGCAGCAGGGCGATCGGCTGCTTGAGCAGGCTGAGGCGCTGCTCGAGCCGCGGCAGGCTCTCCGGCGCCTTTTGCGCCCAGCTCGTCGCCGGCCCCGCGACCAGGTAGCCGGCGGCGCCGACGATGCCGAACAGCAGCGCGATCAGGATCGCCGCCGCCAGCGCTCGCGGCAGATGCAGCCGCTCGAGCTGGCGCATGGCCGGTTGCAGCAGCAGATTGAGCAGCATGGCGAAAACCAGCGGCACCACGATCTCCGCGGTGACGTAGAGCGCATAGAACGCCAGCAGCACGAAGATGCCGGTGAGCACGAGCGAACGGACGCTCGGCAGCGGCAGCTCGGCGCGATCGCCCACGCCCACCTCCGGGCCGGGATCGTCCGACCGGATCCTCTCGCTCATGCCGATTTACCCGCTGGAAACGCTCCCCCCTCTCTAACGGCCGCGGGTCGGCGAAGGTTCGGGCGGTTTGACGCCGCCCGGAGGCTCCTGCTTAGATGGCGCATGGCGCCAAAAAAGAACCCGCTCGGCCTCAACACCTTGCAGTTGAAGACGCTTACCCTGCTCCAGGAGCTGGCGCGGCTGCCCAATCACAGCCGGCCGGCCCCCGAGGAGCCGGGCGCGGTGATGGTGGGCAACCTGCCGCAGCCGCATGGCGACCATTTCCATCTCGGCGATGCCGTGGTGGCGACGCGTGACGCCACCGGCCTTGCCAACGCGGCCGCCTGGGTCGCGCTCGAGCGCAAAGGCCTGATCAAGTCGATGTTCCCCCGCGCCGCGGTGCTGACCGAGGCGGGGCTCGCCTATGACACCGGGCTCGGCAACGCGCTGCTCCACCGCGGCGGCGATCACTAGCTCGTGTACTCATAAAGCCGCCGGGTCTGCCGGCTAGGTCCGGAATCGTCCTCACTGACGACTACCGAACCGCAGTCAACCGGGTCTCGCTTGGACCCAGAACAGACCCACCATGTCACGTCGCCGGCTACAGCAAAGGTTTGTTCAGACGGAAAATCGCCGAGGGCTCATCCCTCCGGTACCCCCGCCTTTCGGAGGCCCTCGAGGACGCGGTCGCGCTGTGCGAGGTAAATCGGATTGTCGCTCAATGCGGCACCGCGGAAGCGGCGGATGGTGAAGCTCGGATCAAGCGCCAATCCGGCCTGAGCGGCTGCCCGCGCCTCATCCAATCGGCCGAGCAGGCCCAGGGCGGCGGCGAGAAAGAAATGCGCGAGAGGATAATTTCGGTTGTCCTGGATGGACCGGCGGTGCCCAGCGACAGCTTCCTCATCCCTCCCGAGATGCAGCATGGCGGCGGCGGCGTTGTTCATCCAATTGTAGGCCATAACGTCTCGTGGACTAAGGCGCAGCGCTTCAAGGGTATGGGCTTCGGCTTCCTCGGCGCGGCCAAGCGCGATTTTTGCGAGGCCGATCATGTGGTGGGCGCCGGCCAGGTTTTGATCCAGGGCCAGCGCATGCTCACATTCGGCAATGCCTTGTGGGACCCGGTTGGAGAGAATGAGGGCAGAGCCCAACCTGAGATGGGCGAGAGCATGGTTCGGCGCGAGGGAGAGCGCCTTCGTCGCCGCTGCCTCCGCCGCGGCGAGGCGCGGCGCCGGGTCGTCGGTCATCCCGGTGGCGGCGACCCGCAGGTCACCGTACGCCTCGCTCACCAATGCCTCGACATTGTTGGGATCGAGCGCCAGGGCGCGTTCGAAAAAGCCCCGCGCTTGCGCAAAATTCTCGGCGGTCGCCCCCTTGTTCAAGCAAGCCCTCCCTTGAAAATAGAGGTCCATCGAATCGGGACGCAGCGACTGTT
Source organism: uncultured Alphaproteobacteria bacterium (assembly GCA_963789275.1). GTDB lineage: Bacteria > Pseudomonadota > Alphaproteobacteria > ATCC43930 > CGMCC-115725 > DAHUYF01. Next base: position 1,286 of record CAWBKF010000016.1, on the reverse strand, counting down.
CTGCGCGCCGCGCCTCCGCCTCCACCAATTGGGTTCCCAACCAATTCGCCAGCCGAGCGACGATCTCGTCCTGCATGTCGAAGAGGTCGGCCATGGGCCTGTCGAAGCGCTCGGCCCACAGGTGATTGCCGGTTTCGGCGTCGATCAGCTGGACATTGACGCGCAGCCGGTTGCCGCCGCGCTGAACGCTGCCTTCGAGCACGTAGCGCACGTTCAGCTCGCGCCCGATCTTCTTCACCTCGACGGGCTTGCCCTTGTAGGTGAAAGCCGTGTTGCGCGCGATCACGAAGGAGCCGGAGATGCGCGAGAGGTCGGTTGTGAGGCTCTCGGTCACGCCGTCGACGAAATACTCCTGCTCGGGGTCGCCGCCGATATTGGCGAAGGGCAACACCACGATCGAGAGCCGCGGCGGAGGCACCGCGGCCGGCGTCGCCTGCGCCTGCCCGCCGACCGCAAGCGAATAGGCCCGGATCGGCTCGGCGATGTTCTTGAGGTGCTGTTCGCCGAGATCGGTGACCGCGAGATCGAACCGCGCCTTGACCTGGCGGTAGGCGTCCTCGGATAGGCAGATGGCGCCGGGCTGGGCGATGCCTTCCAAGCGCGCAGCGATATTGACGCCATCGCCCATCAGATCGCCGTCGCTCTCCTCGACGACATCGCCCAGATGAATCCCGATGCGGAACTCGATGCGCCGCTCCGCCGGCACGCCGTCGTTGCGCTCGACCATGCCGTTCTGCACCTCGACGGCGCAGCGCACGGCATCGACGACGCTGCGGAACTCGACCAGGGCGCCGTCGCCCGTGCGCTTCACCACCCGTCCACTGTGCACGGCAATGATGGGGTCGATCAGGTCGCTGCGAAGCGCCCTGAGCCGGGCCAGGATGCGGTCCTCGTCGGCGCCGGCGAGGCGGCTGTAGCCTACGACATCGGCGGCGAGGATCGCGACGATCTTGCGCTGCATCTGACTGCCTGCCATCGCCCGTGGTCGCCGGCCGGAACCGCCGCACGACGCACAAAATTACGGCAAGCTCAGCGAGAAAGCCATGCCCCACACACAGCATCCTCTATGCAGTCGATTGGAGATCGGCAGGGTCGCGTCGGTAGGGCTGGAATCACCGACGGAAAATCATCCGGAGCGTCATGATCTGCAGTCGATCCAATTTCCGGTTCTGTTAAGGCTTCTCGGACGCCTGCCGCGGCAGGGACGGTGCCGCGCGCTCGGGCGGCAGGCATCCGAGAAGCCTCAGGGGAGGAAACCGCGGGCGGGCTGATGGCAAGGCTGTGCC
>CAWBKF010000015.1:0-25467 GCA_963789275.1 uncultured Alphaproteobacteria bacterium | reverse complement strand
GGTAGGGGTAGCAGCGCAGACGATCGAGATCGAGGCCGAAATGATCGCCGAGCGCGCGGATCGCCGCGCCGTGCTCGGCATAGGGATCGCCATTGGCGGCGCCGACGATGATCGGCCTGAAGGCGTGATCCTCGCGCCCGCCCGGCGGCAGCATGCCGGTGGCCAGTGCGTTGCCCTCCGCGTCGCGCAGCGTCAGGAACAACGGCATGACGCGCTGGATATGCGCTTTGAGGCCGATCTCCTGCTCGATGAAATTGCGGGACGGCGGCGCAAAGCTGCGCTGGGCCTTCGCCTGCTCCTGGCGGAAGAACTTTTCCACCGCGTGTTGCATGACCCGGGATTCGTCGATGGCCTCGGCCTCGGTCTCGAGCCGGAACCACGTCTTGCCGTCCGGAGCGTCACAAACGTAATGCATGCGTCCTCCAGCGATTCCCTCTAGAAACTGGGCGCTCAAGCCGCGCGCGGCAAGCGGCGGGAAGGGGGCAAATGGCGGCGCTCGATTTCACCGGCCGGACCGTGCTCGTCGTCGGCGGCTCCAGCGGCATCGGCAACGGCATCGCGCAGGGGTTCCGCGCCCGCGGCGCGGAGGTCCATGTCTGGGGCACGCGTGCGCGCGCCGAGGATTATGCCGAGGCCGAGGGATCGGATCTCGCCGGCCTCCGCTACGCCCAGCTCGATGTCGCCGATGGCGCGGCCATCGACCGCTATCTTCCTCCCTTCACCCGTCTCGATATTCTTGTCCTTGCCCAGGGCATCGTCATCTACCGGCGAGGCGAGTTCAAGCCCGAGGGTTTTCGCCGCGTGGTCGAGGTCAATCTCAACAGCCTGATGGCCTGCAGCGTCAAGTTTCACGACCGGCTGGCCGCTTCCCGAGGCTCGCTGATCATCATCAGCTCGACCGCCGCCTTCCATTCGACCCGCGGCAACCCCGCCTACAGCGCGTCCAAAACCGGCGCCTTCGGGCTGACGCGCACCTTGGCGGAGGCTTGGGCGCCGGATGGCATCCGCGTCAACGGCATCGCGCCGGGGCTGGTCGACACCAAGCTCACCAAGGTGACGACCGAGCATCCGCAGCGTCTGACGGCGGCGCTGGAGCGGATTCCGCTCGGCCGGCTCGGCACTCCCGCGGATATGGCGGGGGTGGCGCTGTTCCTCGCCTCGCCGCTCGCCGCCTATGTCGTCGGCCAGACCATCGTCGTCGATGGCGGACTTATCCTTTGACGGCTTTAATGCGTCACGAGCGAAACCGGCCGGGAGGAACAGGGCGATGAGCGAGCGAGCGGCGCTGAGCGAGACCAGCGGCGAGTTCCTGACGCTGCACGAATTCGTCAAGGCGGCGAAGACCAGGCTCTCGGCCAACCTCTGGGACTACCTCATCGGCGGCGCCGACAGCGAGACGACGGTGAAGCGCAACCGCCAGGCTCTGGACTCGCTGGCCTTTCGTCCGCGTGTCCTGCGCGATGTCTCGACCATCGATTGCAGCGGCAGCTTGCTCGGCCGGAAGCTGCGCCTGCCGCTGCTGCTGGCGCCGGTCGGCTCGCTGGAATCCTTCGACCCCGGCGGCGCGGCGACGGCGGCCAAGGCGGCGGGCGCCTTCGGCGTGCCGATCATGGTGAGCTCGGTGACCCAGCCGGGGCTCGAGGCCACGGCGCAGGCGGCGCAGGGCCCCAAGATCTTCCAGCTCTATGTCCGCGGCGACGAGGCCTGGACCGACGATTTCGTCGGGCGCGCGCGCGACGCCGGCTACGATGCCTTCTGCTTCACCGTCGACACCGCGGTCTACAGCCGGCGCGAGCGCGATATCGCCAAGCGCTTCGCCAAGCCCTGGCGCCAGCGCGCCACCGGGCAGTTCTTCCAGGCCGGGCTGAGCTGGGATCACGTGCGGCGCTTCAAAGACAAGCACGATCTGCCGCTGATCCTGAAGGGCATCGCCACCGCCGAGGATGCCGAGCTCGCCTGCGCCGAGGGCGTCGCCGCCGTCTATGTCTCGAACCATGGCGGCCGCCAGCTCGACCACGGCCGCGGCACGCTCGACATCCTCCCCGAGGTGGTGCAGGCGGTCGGCGGCCGCGCCGAGATCATCATCGATGGCGGCTTCAGCCGAGGCACCGACGTGCTGAAGGCGGTGGCGCTCGGCGCGCGGGCGGTGGCGGTGGGGCGGCTCTACTGCTACGGGCTTGCCGCGGCGGGCGAAGCCGGCGTCTTGCGCGTGCTGGAGCTGCTGGAGACGGAGATCGCGACCAGCCTCGGCCTGCTCGGTGCCGCGCGGCTGGGCGCGCTCGACCGGTCCTACCTCCATCCCGCGGCGCCGGTGACGGCGCCGCACGTGCACAGCGCCTTTCCGCTGCTCAATCTCGCGGATGAGGGCTATGGCGGGCGCTGAGCGGGGCCTCGCGTAGCGGCGGTGCGGCTCAATCCGCGAAGCCGTCTCTAAAGCCGTGCGTCGCGGAGAAATTATCTGCATTTGCAAATTCACGGCGGCGTTGGGCGGCGTTGCGCCGTAGGCTGCTGTTTTCCTCATATTTTTTTCACGGCACGGTGCCGTTCGATGGCGCCGATACGTGGATCTCGATCGCCTTCGACACGATTCCGATCCGAAGCGAGCGCGCGGCAAAAAAATTGGCCGGAGCCCTTGGGCTCCGGCCAGTATGAACAGGGAGGCTTCACGTCTGGGAGACGTAAGGATCCGAAGACCCTTTTCCCGAACCGAGCGGCTCGGAAATCCGCGCCGCGGCATGGACGCGCCGCAGCAAATCTGCTGCATCGCAAAATGCGGCCCCGCCGGTGAAAACGCCAACGGGAAATTTTCGGAGCTCGGTTGCAAAAACTGCATCCCTTACATCAGCGGTTGCGCGCGCAACTAAATCGCGCGCCGGATGTTCACCAGCTGCCGACCGGCAACCTCGAGGTTGGTTATGGAGCCGCAAATGCTGGATGTTGTGGAAAGCCGGGAACAGCCGGATGGCCAGGAGCGGCGCGAGCCGCCGGCCCCGGCCTTCATTCCGGGCTGGCGGTGCCTGCGCCATGCCGTCGTCCGCGCCGAGGGCGAGGAAGGCTTCATCGACCTCGTGGCGCTTCATCCCGCGCGCGGCGCGGCGTTGATCGCCCTGCTGCAGCCCGGCGAGGAGGCGAGCCCCGAGGAGGCGCGCGCAGCGTTCCGCACCATGCTCGACGAGGCCGGCTTCGCTGGGCGCTTTTCCGGCGAGTTGCCGGTAGTGGCGCTGGCGGCGGGCCCGTCCGAGGCCGATCAGCTCGCCGCAGCGGTCGAGCGGAGTTTCGCCGCGCTGCCGCGCCTGAGCCTCGCCGAGGACTGGGTCGATTGGCTGGCGGAGCGGTTGACGCCGGCGCCGGCCGATGCCGAGCCGCCACGACCCCGCCTCGTGGCGCCGGTGCGCGACGAGGTCGTGTTGTCAACGCCGGCCGCCGTCGAGGCGCCGCTGCCGCCGGCATCGGAACCCGCGCTGGATACGGAACCGCCGCGCCAGCGCGGCTGGCTCGATTGGGGCGTGACGCTCGGCTTTGTCGTCGGTATCGCCGGGGCGGTGATTGTCGGCCTGGCGATGCTCACGCATGCCGGCGGCCTGTTCTAGCTCTAGCTGTTGCGGCCCTCGGCGACCTTGCGCAGCAGGAAATCGCGGAAGACGGCGATGCGCTTCGACGTCCTGAGCTCTTCGGGATAGACGAAATAGGCCTCGACCTCGGGACCGGCGAGCTCGGGCAGGACGCGGACGAGATCGGTCGTCTCCTCCGCCATGAAGTCGGGCAGCGCGGCGATGCCGAGGCCGCTCTCCACCGCGCGCAGGATACCGTAGACGTTGTTGACCATGAAGATCGGCCGGCGCTCATAGCCCGGCCGCGCCCCCGCTTCCCACAGCCAGTTGATGTTGCGCACCGGCGGTCGCGCGTCCTGGCCGTAGATGATGATGCGGTGCTTGTCGAGATCCTCGGGCTTCTGCGGCGTGCCGAAGCGCTTCAGATATTCCGATGAGGCGTAGATGCTGTAGCGCGTGGTCAGGAGATGGCGCTGCACCAGATCGGGCTGGCGCGGCGGCGACATCCGGATCGCGACATCGGCCTCGCGCATCGAGAGGTCGAGCTCGGTGTCGTCGACGACGAGGCTCACCTGGATCTCGGGATAGAGGTCGGTGAACTCGCGGATGCGCGGCGTGAGCCAGGCCGAGCCGAAGGAGACGGTGGTCGTGACCTTGAGCGGCCCCTTCGGCCGGTCCTTCGATTCCGACAGCATCGCCTCGGTCATGGCGAGCTTGGAGAACACCTCGCGCGCCGTGCGATAGAGCAGCTCGCCCTGCTCGGTCAGGATGAGGCCGCGCGCATGACGGTGGAAGAGCGGCACGCTCAGGCTCTCCTCGAGCGCGCTGATCTGCCGGCTCACCGCCGATTGGCTCAGATTGAGCGCTTCGCCGGCATGGGTGAAGCTGCCGGCCTCGGCGACCGCATGAAAGACCCGCAGCTTGTCCCAATCCATGCCGGTCACGCCGATTACTCCGCCGCTTTCATTGCGGCCGCGGCTTCCTCGGCGGCAAGGAACTTCTCCGCCTCGAGCGCGGCCATGCAGCCCATGCCGGCCGCCGTCACCGCCTGGCGGAAGATCTTGTCCTTGACGTCGCCGGCGGCGAAGACGCCGGGCACGCCGGTGGCGGTGCTGTCGGGCTTGGTCAGGATATAGCCGTCCGCATCGAGCGCGAGCTGCCCCTTGAAGAGATCGGTCACCGGCGTGTGGCCGATGGCGACGAAGAAGCCGTCGCAGGGGACCACCGACATCTCGCGCGTCCGGACGTTGAGGAGCCGGACGCCGGTGACGCGCGGCGGGCTCATCTCGCCGAGGATCTCCTCGACCGTGCTGTTCCACACGACGCGGATTTTGGGATTGGCGAAGAGCCGGGCCTGCAGGATCTTCTCGGCGCGCAGATGATCCCGGCGATGGATGAGGGTGACGCTTGTGGCGTGGTTGGTGAGGTAGAGCGCTTCCTCGACCGCGGTGTTGCCGCCGCCGACCACCACCACCTCCTTGCCGCGGAAGAAGAAGCCGTCGCAAGTGGCGCAGGCCGAGACGCCGAAGCCGCGGAAGGTCTCCTCGGTCGGGATGCCGAGCCAGCGCGCCTGCGCGCCGGTGCAGATGGCGATGGCGTCGGCGACATAGACGTCGCCGCTGTCGCCGATGCAGGTGAAGGGACGCCTGGACAAATCGGCCGAGACGATCATGTCGGTGATCACGCGGGTCCCGACATGCTCGGCCTGACGCTGCATCTGCTCCATGAGCCACGGGCCCTGGATCACCTCGGCGAAGCCGGGATAATTCTCGACATCGGTGGTGATGGTGAGCTGGCCGCCGGCCTGCAGCCCCTGCACCAGGATCGGCTGCAGATTGGCGCGGGCGGCATAGATCGCGGCGGTGTAGCCGGCCGGGCCCGAGCCGATGATGAGGAGCTTGCTGTGATGGCGCTGGGTCATGCGGGAATGTTCCGGGGACTCAAAAGCCGAACATATGGTCGAGGCTGAAGGCGCCGCCTTCGGCGAGCAGCCCATGATAGCCGAAAAGCCGGCAGGTCACGTCGCGGATGATGACATAGGCGCCGGCGCCGGCGCGGGTTCGCTGGGATTCGTCGAAAATCTCGTGATAGCGCCAATAGAGCGAGCCGGAGCAGGGGATCGCCACATGCCGGCGAGCGATCTCGCGCCCGTCGCGGTCGTGGAGCACGAGATCGGTGGCGCTCGTCCCGTGCCAGGGCGTCGATGCCGGATAGATCAGGTGGCAGAGCGTGTCATGGGGCGCTTCGCCCAGACGCAGGAAGAGCCGCGTCGAGAGCCCCGGCGCGCGGCCGGCATAGGATTGCGGCTCGCCCTTGTAGGTCAGCACGGTGTTGAAGACATGCGCGCCGAAGCTCGTCTCCGCGCGATGCCCGCTCTTGCGGTCCTCATAGCGGAAGAGCCCGTGCAGCCAGCCATCGGCGCCGCCGCCCTCGCCGAAATCATAGACCAGCTCGAGATGGCCGTAGCCCGCGGCCAGCTCGGCGCCGTTGATGATCTCGTCGAGCTCGACCGCGACCGACTGGCTGCGCATCAGCCGGCCGAAGCGGTGGCGCGCCGCCTCGCGCCCGGAGCCGTCATAGACGATGAGTTCCACGGGGAGATCGCGCTGCGTCGTCGCCATCGGCGTCGGCAGCGCCTGGGTGCGCCAGATCTCGCGCGGCAGCACCGGCGCCGGCAACAGATAGCCTTTGCCGAGGAGATTGCCGAGCTCGGGAATGCGCGGGTCGGGCGCGAGATCGGTGCGCTCGACATTGACATGAGCGATGCGGCGCCGGCCGCTAGCCGTCACTTCGTAGCGCGGCCGCACGACATATTTGCCGGCGCGCATCTCGATCTGTTGCGGCCAGCGCGCCTCGGGCAGGAGATCGGCGATGTCGAGCGCGTAGCTGGCGAACGGCGCGATCTCGACGGCGATGTGCTTCACCGCGCCGTCGCCCATGAGGTTGACGCCGATGGCGTTCGCCGGGATGGCGCGCGGCTGGCTGTTCTGTACCCAGAGCGTGACCCGCTCGCCGGCATCCGGCGCCGGCAACCCGGCATAGAAATCCGCCGGCCAGGAATTGGCGTCGTGGGTGCAGGAGAAGCACTGGGCGGCATCGCTGGCGAAAGTGTCGAGCGCGTATTTCACCACGTCATGGCCGACCGCGCCGACGACGTGGAGAAAGAGCTGGCCGGTGAACTCCGGCAGCGCGAAGCGCCGCCTGATGTCGCGGCTGTCGAGGATGATCGATGCCGTCCCGGGCGCCACCCTCTCGCGCCACTCCGCCAGCACCTCGCCGCCCGCGCCGAACAGCAGCAGCCACAGCGTCACCTCGCCGGCGCCGTAGCCCGCCCAGTAATTGGCGGTGACGAGCCGGGTCGAGAGGCCGCCCGCGTCACGGAAGAAGGCGAAGTTGGTGGCGAAGTTGAGCGGATCGAGATAGCGCCTGGGGTTGGACAGCAGCGACCCCGGCAGGCGGATGGCATCGAGACTGGCGGTCTCGGTCCCGGCCGGCAGCAGATGGCGGATATGGTCGATGCTGCGCTCGGCGTCGAAACCGGCGACGAAGACGGTGCGTGCGCCCGACTCGCCGATCTCGGTTACCGGCTGCGCCGCGCGGCCCAGCACCGGCCGGCCGATGGCGGTCACGTCCTGGACGTAGCAGCCCGCGACGTCGAGCGCCGCGAGATCGTAGAGGTCGGAAAGCCCGTCGACGCAGCCCTCGGGATCGTAGACCGCGACCTTGCCGCGGGCGAGCCGCGCCAGCAGCGCCGGCATCGCGCGCGCCGCCAGCGGATGCGTCACCGCCTTGAAAAAGGCGTTGCCGCCCCGGCTGTTGCTGAAAGTCTCTATCCTAAGTTGCATCGCCAGCGCTTGACCGCTCCCGGATCCCCGCATCACTTAGCAAGCGAACCCGGCGATTGCTAGACCGAATCCCCCCGCCCGGCGGCGCAAAAGGCTGGTCGCGGCCGGCCTAGGTCGCTAGGTTCCGCGGCCATGGCGGTCAGCGGCAACCGGGTCGGCGGTGCGGTAGTGGAGGTCGAGGAGCGTTCCTGGCGTATCGCGCTCTGGGCGATCTTCGCCGTGACATTGGCGCGCCTCGTCTGGCTGGCGCTTGGCCGCGCCGATCTCTACCCCGACGAAGCGCAATACTGGCTCTGGTCGCTCCATCCGGCGCTGGGATACTACTCCAAGCCGCCGCTGGTCGCCTGGCTCATTGCGCTGACCACCGCGGTGTTCGGCGAGCAGGAAGCGGCGATCAGGCTGGCGGCGCCCCTGCTTCACTTTGCCACGGCGCTCGTGCTCTATCGCCTGGCGCGGCGGCTCTATGACGCGCCCACCGCCCTCTGGTCGGCGATCGTCTACGCCACCTTGCCCGGGGTCTCGGCCTCCGCGGCGATCATGTCGACCGACGCGCCGCTGCTCTTCTGCTGGACGGTGGCGCTCTACGCCTTCATCCGCGCGCGCGAGCCCGATGGCGAGCGCTGGTGGATCATGGCCGGCGCCGCCGCCGGGGTCGGCCTCCTCAGCAAATACGCGATGGCCTATTGGCTGTTCTCGGCGCTGCTCTTCTTGCTGCTGTTCCGCGACGAGCGGCGCCATTTGAAGCGCTTCCTCGGCGCCGTGGTCCTCGCGCTCTTGATCTACGCGCCCAATTTCTACTGGAACGCCGCGAACGGCTTCGTAAGCTACCTGCACACCCGCGACAATGCCGATCTCGCGGGTCCGCTGTTCCATCCGAAACAGTTCCTAGAATTCTTCGCCGCGCAGTTCGGCGTGTTCGGGCCGGTATTCTTCGCCGGCCTGATCGCCATCGTCGTGCTGGCACGGCGGAGCCTATGCGATCGCCGCGCCGCGCTGCTCGCCTGCTTCGCCTTGCCGACGCTGGCCATGATGCTGGCGGTGAGCTTCCTCTCGCGCGCCCAGGCGAACTGGTCGGCGCCGACTTTCGTCTCCGCCGTCGTGCTGGTGGTGGCGTGGCTGCTGCAGCAGGGCCGCCTGCGTCTCGTCGCCGCGGGCGTCGCGCTCGATATCCTGATCGCGCTCGTCGCCTTCGGCGCGCATGACGTCGCACCGGTGTTCGGCCGTGAGCTGCCGGTGCGCTTGGACCCGCTGCACCGGCTGCGCGGCTGGAAGACGCTGGGCCGCACGGTGGGCGAGATGCTGGCGCGCCACCCCGGCACGATCCTGCTCTCGGACGATCGCGAGGTCATGGCCGCGCTCATCTACTATGTCGAGCCGCATCCGTTCGACGCGCTCAAATGGAACGGCGACGGCGGCATCCATGACGGCTTCGACCTGGTGGCCGAGCCCGGGCGCTATGTCGGGCGCGATTTCATGCTGGTGGCGAAATCGCCCGAGAATGTCCAGCGCATCCTGTCGCGCTTCAACAGCGTCGAGCCGATCGAGCAGCAGATCCTCATCCGCCTCGACCGCAAGACCTACCGGACCTACCGGATCTATTGGCTGCATGGCTTCGAGGGCTATCGCTCGAGCGCATCCGCACCCTCCGGCAGCGGCTGAGCGGCGGGGCTGGCGAGGTTGAGGCCGGCGCGGGCGAAGCCGCGCCAGACCGCCCAGGCGATGCCGCCGCCGATCACCGCGCCCATGAGCACGTCGCTCAGATAATGCGCGGTGATGATGATGCGGCTTGCCGCCACCAGCAATGCGACGACAAGATAGAGCGCCGCGCCGCGCGGCCACAGCAGGTAGAGCGCCACGCCCAGCGCCGCCACGGTGACGGTATGCCCCGAGGGAAACGACCAGTAATCCGGCTGTGCCGCGCCCCAGGTGAAGCCGTAGAAATTCTCGGCGAAGAGCAGCTTCGGCCGCGCGCGGCCGAAGACCAGCTTGACGGCGTCGGCGACGAGGCCGGAGGCCGCCACGGCAACAAAGACGAAGAGCGCGCGGCGCGCGTGCAGCGCCAGCGTCGCCGCGAGCCCGCCGCGAGCGCTTAGCTCGTCGGCGCCGCGAGCGCTTCGCTCGTCGGCGTTGCGCGTGCCGAAAGCGGCCAGGCGGAATGTCACGAACAGCACGCCGGTGATGACGAGATAGCCCTTGCTGAGGCCGAACTGGGTGATGAACTGGAAGACCTGGCGCAGCGACGGGTCGCTGTCGTGGAAGAACCGGGCGACCGGCCGGTCGATGAAGGCAATCGACAACAGCAGCACCGCCAGCAGCAGCAGCGACGGCAGCGCCAGGCGGCGCGGCAGCGCGAAGCCGCCGAGCCAGCGCTGGAGCCGGTCGTCCAGCACGATGGCGCGATAGAGCAGCCAGCTCACGCCATAGACGAGAAGGCCGGAGAAGACGACGTCGGAGAGGAAATGGCCGCCCTGCGCCATTCGCGCCAGCCCGAAGACCGCGCCCGCGGCGATGGCAGCACCCGTCGCGATACGCCGTCGCCGCCGGTCGCGGACGAGAAAGGCCGCGGAAACGAGATAGAAGCCGATGGCGGGGTGGCCTGCCGGGAAAGAGCAATTATGTGCGCAATTCGTCGCCGGCAGCGGCGCCGGCGTGAAGGCTTGCACGCCGCCGAACGCCGTCACCTGGGTCGGCCGGGCGCGGCCCCAATGATCCTTGAGCACGGTGTTGACCAGGAGGCCGGGCCCCAGCGCCAGCGCGAGCAGCAGGAAGGCGGCGACCCGGCCGTCGATGCGCCAGACCGCCCGGCCGCGCTGCAGCGACCACAGGTAGAGCGCGATCACGCCGATGACGATGGCGTCGGTCAGGTAGGGCACGCCGGCATAGATCGCGTGCACCGGCCCCCATTGGGCGAGGAAGAATCCCTCGCCGGGGCGATAGAACAGGCCGCTTGCCCAGAGATCGATGCCGGGAAAGAGCAGGAACAACCACCGCCGCCAGCGCCAGCGCCGCGACATAGGCGGCGACGGCGCGACGCATCAGGCGACCTCGGCCAGGCGCAGCGCGAGGCGGCGGCGGATCTCGGCGGCGGCGCGCGCGGTGTCGTCGGGCACGGCGTAGCGCCAACTCTCGATCGCGCCGGTGAACGGCCGGGTGATGCCGGCGGCGCGCATGGCCTCATGGAAGCGCGCGAATTTCTCCGAGCCGCCATCGAGATCGACGATATGCACCGGCTTGCCCGTGGCCGCCGCCTCGCTCACCATCGAGACCGAATCGGCGGTCGCCACCACCGCATCGGCGAGGCCCAGCAGGCCGAAATAGGGGTTGTCGCCGCTGCCGTCCCAGATGAAGGCGGGCAATCCCGCCAGGCGCTGGCGCAGCAGCTGCTCGTTCTCGGCGCCGGTGCGGCGGGACGGCGTCACGGCGATGCCGTAGCCGGCGCGGGCCAGCGCCGCGAGCTGGTCGGCAAAGGCGGCAAAGCGCGCGCGGGTGAGGCGGTAGACGCGATTGTCGCCGCCGAGCAGCACCGCCACCAGCGGCCGCGGCAGCGCGGCGAGCATCGGCGCGAAGCGGCGGGCGCCCTCGGCGAGCAGCGCCGGCGTCACGCGGTGGACCGCGCCCAGCGTGCGGAATACGTTGTCGCCGCGGGCGGGGTCATGCGCCGGCACGACCATGAGATCGACCTCGCGCCGGGCAAAGCGCGGATCCTGGACCTGAACCCAGAAGACGCGGCCGGCGCTGGCGCGCTTCACGGCGAGCGCCGGGGCGGTGGCAAGCCTGCCGCAGGCGATGAGCACATCGGGCCAGGGCGGCGCCAGGCGGTCGCCGGCCGGGTCCAGCGCCATCAGCGGCTGCAGCCACAGCGACGGCGCCAGATGGCGCCACGGCGCGCGGATGACCAGGCGCTTCTCGGTGAACGGCAAGCCCAGCGCCTCGGCCAGCCCGATCACCTGGTTGGCCATGCCGATCTTGCCGTCATGAACCACCCAGACGCCGGGCGCCGTCATTGCTGCCTCGTCCGATCTTACGCTGCGGCGGGGTGTTAGCTCCGCGCTCCCGGGCTTGCAAGCCGCGCTGGCGCCGCATGCTCCCCGGGCTCGCTTGCAATAATATTACCTTGTAATACGATGGCGGCCGCTCGTCGCGTCGCTCTTGCCGGCAGGCGGCCCGCGACGGGTGCCGCTCGGTGGGGTGCCCTTTTCAGAGATCGTTGAATGCGCCGCATCAAGCTCGACAAGATCGATCGACGGATCCTGCGCGACCTGCAGGCCAATGGCCGCATGACCAATGTCGAGCTGGCCAAGCGCGCCGGCATCTCGGCGCCGCCCTGCCTGCGCCGCGTGCGCGCGCTGGAGGAGGCGGGCTTCATCCGGGGATATCACGCCGACGTCAATCCCGAGGCGCTGGGCTATGGCGTCACCGTCTTCGCCCAGGTGGGCCTCTCCAGCCAGGCGGAGCCCGATCTCAAGGCGTTCGAGGCGCTGGCGCTCACCTGGCCGGAGGTGCGCGAGGCGCATATGCTCGCCGGCGAGACCGACTTTCTCCTCAAGATCGTCGCCACTGACTGGGACAGCTATCAGCGCTTCCTCACCACGCGGCTGACGGCGGCGCCCAATGTCGCGCATGTGCGCTCGGCGCTCGCCATCCGCGCCTCGAAATACGAGCCGGGCGTGCCGATCGACGTCGATGCGAAGGAGTAGCGCAACGCGAAAGCGTTGTCGCTGGCGGGCGCCAGCGGTTGCTCTTGCAACCGCGAAAGCCCGCACCGTGCGGACTAGCGATTTGAATCCACCAGAGGCTTTCGATCTCCTCATCTTCGATTGCGACGGTGTTCTCGTCGACAGCGAGGTCATCGCCTGTCACGCCGTCGCCGCGGCGCTGGCTGCGGTCGGCCCGGCGCTCTCGGCGGAGATCATCGGCGAGCGCTTTGTCGGCATGAGCAACCAGGACATGTACGCCGAGCTCGAGCGCGAGCGCGGCGCGCCCTTGCCGGCGAGCTTCGATGCCGAGATGAACCGGCTTGCGGCCGAGCGCTACGCGCTGGAGCTGCAGCCGATGCCCGGCCTCGCCGCCGCCTTGGCGGTGCTGGCGCAGCGCAAATGCGTGGCGTCCAGCAGCACGCCGGCGATGCTGGCGAAGAAGCTCGACTGTGCCGGGCTCACCCGCTGGTTCGAGGGCGCGGTGTTCAGCGCCGCCGAGGTCGCCCGCGGCAAGCCGGCGCCGGATATTTTCCTGCACGCCGCCCGGCGGATGGCGGCGGAGCCGGCGCGCGCGCTGGTGATCGAGGACAGCGCGCCGGGCGTCGTCGCGGGAAAAGCCGCGGGCATGACCGTCTTCGGCTTCACCGGCGGCAGCCATTGCCGCGCCGGCCATGCCGAGCGCCTCGCTGCCGCCGGCGCCGATCTGGTGTTCTCGGAGATGAGCAGGCTGCCGTCGCTCGTGGCCGGGAACGGCCTCTCGCGCTTAGCGGAACGCGACCTTGACCAGCTCGTAGGAGCGCGCGCCGCGTGGCGTCGACACCTCGACGCTCTCGCCGATGGTCTTGCCGATGAGCGCCCGCGCGAGCGGCGAGGTCACCGAGAGCCGGCGCTGGGCGATGTCGGCCTCATCCTCGCCGACGATCTGATAGACCACCTTCTCTTCCGTCTCCTCGTCCTCGAGCGTGACGGTGGCGCCGAACTTCACGGCCTTGCCCGAGAGCTTCGACACGTCGATCACTTCGGCGCGCGCGATCTTGTCCTCGAGCTCGAGGACGCGGCCTTCGATGAAGCTCTGTCGCTCGCGCGCGGAGTGGTACTCCGCGTTCTCGGAGAGGTCGCCATGGTCGCGCGCTTCGGCGATGGCACGGATGATCGCCGGCCGGTCGACCGATTTGAGCCGCTTCAGTTCTTCCTGCAGCCGCTCGTAGCCGGCCGCGGTCATCGGGATCTTCGCCATGGGAAGAAGTTTCTACCCCCGAGATTTAGAGACGCTCTAGAGTGAAAACGCCGGTTCCATTCCCGGACGTGCCCGGCGGCCGGGATGGCTAGAACGACCCCTCAAAATAGGACTGGAGCGAGGCGACTTCAAGACTGCCGGCCTTCAAAGCGGCAATCGCCTGCACCGCCGCCCGCGCACCGGCGACGGTGGTGAAATAGGGAATGTTGTTGGTGAGGGCGGTGCGGCGCAGGCTGAAGCTGTCCGCCATGGCCTGCGCGCCCTCGGTGGTGTTGAAGACCAGCTGCACGCCGCCCGAGAGCATGCGGTCGACGATGTGCGGCCGGCCTTCCAGCACCTTGTTGACGATTTCGACCGCCAGGCCCTTCTGGCGCAGCAGCCCGGCGGTGCCGCTGGTGGCGATGAGGGTGAAGCCCATCTCGATCAGCCTGCGGCAGGGCTCGACCATGGCCGGCTTGTCATGGTCGCGCACCGAGACGAAGATCGCACCCTGCAGCGGCAGCTCGACGCCGGCGCCGAGCTGCGCCTTGGCGAAGGCGCGGCCGAAATCGCCGTCGATGCCCATCACCTCGCCGGTCGATTTCATCTCGGGGCCGAGGATCAGGTCGACGCCGGGGAAGCGCGCGAAGGGGAAGACCGCTTCTTTCACCGCCACGGCGTGCCGGCGTTTGCGGCTCAAGGAAAAGGTGCTGAGCCGCTCGCCCGCCATCACCCGCGCGGCGATCTTGGCGATCGGCACGCCGGTCGCCTTGGCGACGAAGGGCACGGTGCGGGACGCGCGCGGATTGACCTCGAGGACATAGACCGTGCTGTCCTTCACCGCGTATTGCACATTCATCAGCCCGACCACGCCCAGCGCCTTGGCGAGCGCCGCCGTCTGCCGCTCGATATCGGCGATGACCGCGGGGGGCAGCGAGTAGGGCGGCAGCGAGCAGGCGCTGTCGCCGGAATGGATGCCGGCCTCCTCGATATGCTCCATGATGCCGGCGATGGCCACGTCGTGGCCGTCGGCGAGCGCGTCGACATCGACCTCGATCGCGTCCTGGAGATAGCGGTCGATCAGCACGGGATTCTTGCCCGAGACCTTGACCGCGTTCGCCATGTAGCGCGCGAGCCCGGCCGGCTCCTGCACGATCTCCATCGCCCTTCCGCCCAGCACGTAGGAGGGGCGGATCACCACGGGATAGCCGATGCGCTGCGCCACCTTGTCCGCTTCCGCGGCCGAGATGGCGGTGCCGTTCTCAGGCTGCTTCAGCCCGAGGCGCTGCAGCAGCTGCTGGAAGCGCCGGCGGTCCTCGGCGAGATCGATGGCGTCGGGCGAGGTGCCGAGGATCGGGATGTGGGCGTCCTCGAGCGCCTGGGCGAGCTTCAGCGGCGTCTGGCCGCCGAGCTGCACGATGACGCCGATGAGTTCGCCGCGGCGCTGCTCGACGCGCACCAGCTCGATCACATCCTCGGCGGTGAGCGGCTCGAAATAGAGCCGGTCGGAGGTGTCGTAATCGGTCGAGACCGTCTCGGGGTTGCAATTGACCATGATGGTCTCGAGGCCGGCCTCTTTGAGGCTGTAGGCGGCATGGACGCAGCAATAGTCGAACTCGATGCCCTGGCCGATGCGGTTGGGGCCGCCGCCGAGGATCACCACCTTGCGCCGGTCGGACGGATCCGCCTCGTCCTCGGACGGCGTCAGCCCGTCGCCCTCATAGGTCGAATACATGTAAGGCGTCAGCGACGGGAATTCCGCGGCGCAGGTGTCGATGCGCTTGTAGACGGGGTGAACGCCGCGGCGCGCGCGCAGCGCCGCTACTTCGCTCTCCTCGCTCCGCGTGAGCTCGGCCAGCCGCGCGTCGGAGAAGCCCATCTGCTTGAGGCGCAGCAATCCCGCGGCGTCCTGCGGCAGGCCGTGGGCGCGAATCTCGGCCTCGACCGCGACGATGGCGCGGATCTGCTCGAGGAACCAGGGATCGTATTTGCAGGCGGCGTGGATCTCGTCGATGCTGAGGCCGAAGCGATAGGCCTGGGCGATGACCAGCAGGCGGTCGGGGGTCGGCTTCGCCAGCGCCGCGCGCACGACGTTGCGGTCGCCGCTGGCGGCGCCGGGAATCTCGATCTCGTTGAAGCCGGTGAGCCCGGTCTCCATCGAGCGCAGCGCCTTCTGCACGGATTCGGCAAAGCAGCGGCCGATCGCCATCGCCTCGCCGACCGATTTCATCGAGGTCGAGAGGATCGCCTCGGCGCCGGGGAATTTCTCGAAGGTGAAGCGCGGCATCTTGGTGACGACATAGTCGATCGTCGGCTCGAAGCTCGCCGGCGTCACGCGCGTGATCTCGTTCTGCAGCTCGTCCAGCGTGTAGCCCACGGCGAGCTTCGCCGCGACTTTGGCGATGGGAAATCCTGTCGCCTTGGACGCTAGCGCGGAGCTGCGCGAGACGCGCGGGTTCATCTCGATGATGACGAGGCGCCCGTCGCTCGGATTGACCGCGAACTGCACGTTCGATCCGCCGGTGTCGACGCCGATCTCGCGCAGCACCGCGATCGAGGCGTTGCGCATCAGCTGGTATTCCTTGTCGGTGAGCGTCAGCGCCGGCGCCACGGTGACGCTGTCGCCGGTATGGACGCCCATGGGATCGATGTTCTCGATCGCGCAGATGATGATGCAATTGTCGGCGCGGTCGCGCACCACCTCCATCTCGTATTCCTTCCAGCCCAGCACCAATTCCTCGATCAGCACTTCACGGGTGGGCGAGGCGCGCAGGCCGCCGCGGACGATCTCCTCGAACTCGGTGTTGTTGTAGGCGATGCCGCCGCCGGTGCCGGCGAGCGTGAAGGACGGGCGGATGATGGCGGGCAGCCCGACCATGGCGAGCGCTTCGATCGCCTGCTCGAGCGAGCGCACGACGCGGCTTTTGGGCGAGGTGAGGCCGATGCGGTCCATCGCCTCGCGGAAGAGCTGGCGGTCCTCGGCCTTGGCGATGGCCTCTTCCTTGGCGCCGATGAGCTCGACGCCGTGGCGCCGCAAGGCGCCCGAGCGCGCCAGCGCCATCGCCGTGTTGAGCGCGGTCTGCCCGCCCATGGTCGGCAGCAGCGCGTCCGGGCGCTCCTTGGCGATGATGCGCTCGACCATCTCCGGCGTGATCGGCTCGATATAGGTCGCGTCGGCGAGCCCGGGATCGGTCATGATCGTCGCCGGGTTCGAGTTCACCAGGATGATGCGATAGCCTTCCTCGCGCAGCGCCTTGCAGGCCTGCGCGCCGGAATAATCGAACTCGCAGGCCTGGCCGATGACGATCGGTCCGGCGCCGATGATCAGAATGCTCTTGATGTCGGTGCGCTTAGGCATGACGCGGCGTCACTTCTGCTGCTCCATCATCGCGACGAAGCGCTCGAAGAGGTAATGGCTGTCCTGCGGGCCGGGGCTGGCCTCGGGATGGTATTGCACGGAAAACACCGGCTGGCCGCGGAGCCTCAGCCCCTCATTGCTGCCGTCGAACAGCGAGACATGCGTCACCTCGGCGGCGGCCGGCAGGCTCTCCGGCAGCACGCAGAAACCGTGGTTCTGGCTGGTGATCTCGACCTTGCCGGTGGCGAGGTCCTTCACCGGATGATTGGCGCCGCGATGGCCGATCGCCATCTTGCGCGTCTTGCCGCCGAGCGCCAGCGCCAGCAGCTGATGGCCGAGGCAGATGCCGAAGAGCGGCTTACCCGTCGAAAGGAGATCGCGGATCACCGGCACCGCGTATTCCCCGGTCGCGGCCGGGTCGCCCGGCCCGTTCGACAGGAAGACGCCGTCGGGCCGGTGGCGCAGGATGTCCTCGGCGCTGGCCGTCGCCGGCACCACGGTGACGCGGCAGCCGAGCCCCGCGAGCATGCGCAGGATGTTGCGCTTGGCACCGTAATCGACCGCCACCACATGGAAGCGCGGCTTGTCGAGCCGGCCATAGCCCTGGCCCAGCACCCAGCCGGTCTCGTCCCAGCCATAGGTCTGGCGGCAGGTCACATCCTTGGCGAGGTCCATGCCTTCGAGCCCCGGCCAGTCGCGCGCCTGCGCCACCAGCGCCGCGGTATCGAATCCTGCCCTCGGGCGCATGGCAGAGCGCGCCGCTGGGCGCGCCGCTGTCGCGGATGCGCCGGGTGAGGCGGCGGGTGTCGATGCCGGCGATGCCGACCAGCGCATGCGATTTTAGCCAGGCGTCGAGCGGCTGGAGCGCGCGGTAATTGGCCGGCGGCGTGATGTCGGCGCGCAGCACCAGGCCGCGCGCCGCCGGGGTCAGCGTCTCGATGTCCTCGGCATTGGCGCCGACATTGCCGATATGGGGAAAGGTGAAGGTGATGATCTGGCCAGCATAGGAGGGATCGGTCAGGATCTCCTGATAGCCCGTCATGGCGGTGTTGAAGCAGACCTCGCCCACGGCGATGCCGGCCGCGCCGACGCCGCGCCCCCAGAACAGGCTGCCATCGGCCAGAGCCAGGACCGCCGTGGCGCCGGGCGGGCGCGGGGAGGCGTGCGACATCGGCGCGTCGGTCATGCGGTCGCGAAACCTCGTGCTCGCTTGTGGTGGACCCACCGCGCCAGCAAAGGCTGCGATCGGACAACCAAGTTGAGATAGCTTTTGGCATGAACCGCGTCAAGCGCCAACGCCGCCGCGAAATTCTCGTGAATTCAATTACTTGGATTTGGACTAGGAATTGCCAGGAGCGGCCTCGTTGAGTAACGTCCGGGCGACTCGGGCGGCGACAGCGGAGCGGACAATGCTGCGGGACAGTTTCACCGATGCGCTGAAAGCGGCGATGAAGGCGCGGGACGACCTCACCGTCTCCACGGTGCGGCTCATCATCGCCAAGCTCAAGGAGCAGGACATCGATGCCCGCGGCAAAGGCAAGTCCGACGGCATCGCCGACACCGAGATCCAGCAGATGCTGCTCGGCATGATCAAGCAGCGGCGCGATTCGATCACGCTCTACGAGCAGGGCAAGCGCCCCGAGCTCGCCGAGAAGGAGCGCGGCGAGATCGCCATCATCGAGCGCTTCTTGCCCAAGCAGCTCGACGACGCCGAACTCGAAGCGGCGGCCAAGGCGGTGATCGCCTCCACCGGCGCCGCCGGCATGAAGGATATGGGCCGCACCATGGCGGCGCTGAAAGAGCGCTATGCCGGCCAGATGGATGCCGCCAAGGCGAGCCAGGTGGTGAAGCGCCTGCTGAGCTGACGCCGCCACGGCGGGACGCTGAACCGAAACCCGAGGCCGTGCGTTAATCCGGGGTTGAGCCCCTTTCGACGACACGCCTTCCCGCTGCTGGTGCTGCTCGGCCTTGCCGCCTGCGCCGCGCCGACGCCGCCCCGGCCGCCACCGCCGCAGCCGGTCTTTTCCGAGCAAGGCGACGCCTCCTGGTACGGCAAGGACCATCAGGGCAACCTCACCGCCAATGGCGAGCGCTTCGACATGCAGGCGCTGACCGCCGCTCATCGCAGCCTGCCGTTCAACACGGTGCTGCGCGTCACCAATCTCGACAATGGCCGGATGGTGAGGGTGCGGATCAACGACCGCGGCCCCTATGTGAAGGGCCGCATCATCGATCTCTCGGCGGCCGCGGCCGCCGCGCTGGGGCTCCATGAGGATGGGGTGGCGGCCGTCCGCCTCGAGGTCTTCGCCGCCGATCAGCCACCGCCGTGATCGCTGCGTGACGCGCTGCGCTCATCGCGCCAGCCGGGCTTTCGCTGCCGGTGGGTGGGCGCTACACTCGCGCCCTGCCGAGGGCATCGCGGTCTTCGGCCGACAACTGAAAGCAGCGAGCTCATGGCCTTCCCGCCCGGGTTCCTCGACGAGTTGCGAGCGCGCGTGTCGCTCGCCTCGGTCGTCGGCCGTCGCGTGGCGCTGGTGAAGCGCGGCCGCGAGTTCATCGGCCTCTGCCCCTTCCACAAGGAGAAGACGCCCTCCTTCAGCGTCGTCGAGGACAAGGCGTTCTATCACTGCTTCGGTTGCGGCGCGCATGGTGACGTCATCGGCTTCGTGATGCAGAAGGAGAACCTCGCCTTCCCCGAGGCGGTGGAGCAGCTCGCCCGCCAGGCCGGGCTCGAGATGCCGCGCCAGACCGGCGAGGAGCGCGAGACCGCGGCGCGCCAGGCGACGCTGCACGGCGCGGTCGAAGCCGCCTGCGCCTTTTTCGAGGAGACGCTGCACGCGCCGCAAGGCCGCGACGCCAGGCTTTATCTCGAGCGCCGCGGGCTCGATCTCGCCACCATCCGGCGCTTCCGCCTCGGCTACGCGCTCGAGGCGCGCGACGGGTTGAAGCGGCTGCTGGCCAAATCCTTCCCCGAGCCGCTGCTGGTCGAGGCCGGGCTGCTGCGCCGCCCCGAGAGCGGCGAGAGCTACGACTATTTCCGCAACCGGGTCATCTTCCCGATCGGCGATCGGCAGGGCCGCATCATCGCCTTCGGCGGCCGCGTGCTCGGGGACGGCCAGCCGAAATATCTCAACTCGCCCGACACGCCGCTCTTTCAGAAGGGCCGCGTGCTCTATGGCTGGGCGCAGGCGCGCGCCGGCTTGAGCGGTGGCTGGCGCGGCGCAGCCCGGCGCCGGCGAGGCCTCGGCGATCGTCACCGAGGGCTATATGGACGTGATCGCGCTCAATCGCGCCGGCTTTGCCACGGCGGTGGCGCCGCTCGGCACCGCGCTCACCGAGACGCAGATCGAGGCGCTGTGGCGGCTCTCGCCGGAGCCGGTGCTGTGCTTCGACGGCGACGCCGCGGGCCAGCGCGCGGCCGCCCGCGCGCTGGAGCGCGCGCTGCCGCTGCTGAAGCCCGGCTTGAGCCTGCGCTTTGCCACGCTGCCGCCGGGCGAGGATCCCGACACCCTCGTGCTCAATAGGGGCCGGGAGGCGATGCAGGAGGTGCTGGCGAGCGCCAAGCCGCTCGCCGAGGTGTTGTGGGCGCTCGAGACCCTGCGCCCCATCGACACGCCTGAGCGCCGCGCCGCGCTGGAGCAGCGGCTCGAGGCCCGAATCCAGACGGTGGCCGACCGTACCGTCCAGGGGCATTACCGCAGCTTCTTCCGCGAGCGGCTGTTCACGCTGCTCCGGCCCCGGAAGGTCAAAGCCAAGGCCCGCGGCCGCTGGGCGGCCGGCCCGCCCGTAAGCCCCAATCCCGGGATTGCGCTCAAGACCGCGCCTCCCTTTGATGGCAGGCCGCGCGAGCCCGCCTATCTGAACGGCCGTAAACAGGAGGTTTTGCTCGCCATCCTGCTCAACCACCCCTTCCTGCTGGACGAGGTCGCCGAGGATGTGGCGGCGTTGCACCTGCCGGACCCCCGTCTTGACAAGCTCTGCCATGAAATCTTAAGACTTCACGCCCTAAAACCGGACCTTGACGCTACGGCGCTGAGGCTCCACCTGTCTGGGAGCGACTATGCCGGGATTGTGCAGGGGATACTGTCGCCACAAGTGATGAAACACGCCGCCTTCGCACGGCCGGAGGCGGATGCCGAGATGGCCCGCAGGGGTTGGACCCATACCAGGGACCAGCTACAACAGCGGCATTTGACGCAACAGGTAGCGCAAGCCGAGCGGGACTTCGTCGAGGATGTCAGCGACGAGACGTGGGGACGGTTGCAGCAGACGGTGCTGGAAACTAAGAAAGAGGATGACGGCGCGACGGGAGGGGGAGTCCGTTGACCAGCGGCCCAGCGACCGAGAGCCGGCACAGCGGAGGGATTTCCGACGAGATGGGACGAGCGGACTGGGCTCCGCGCGGTGGCCCATTGTCGCGTTTGCAGCGTCATTGACGGGCGGGATCACAGATGGCGAGTAAGTCGGCGAATACGGCAGAGGCGCCCGAGGCGCGCGAGGAAGCGGCGGAGGCGCCGTTGCTCGACACCATCGCGGCGGCGATCAAGAAGATGGTCGCGCGCGGCAAGGAGCGCGGCTATGTCACCTATGACGAGGTGAATGCGGCGCTGCCGACCGAGCAGGTCTCGTCGGAGCAGATCGAGGACACCTTGGCGATGCTCTCCGAGCAGGGCATCAATGTCGTCGAGAGCGAGGAGAGCGACGACGCCGCGGCGACGGGCGAGGACAGCGACGGCGAGCCCCGCGCGGGCGGCAATCTCGATGACGAGGATATCGGCCGCACCGACGACCCCGTGCGCATGTATCTGCGCGAGATGGGCTCGGTCGAGCTGCTGTCGCGCGAGGGCGAGATCGCCATCGCCAAGCGCATCGAGGCCGGCCGCGAGGCGATGATCGGCGGGCTCTGCGAGAGCCCGCTCACCATGCGCGCGCTGATCCTGTGGCGCGACGCGCTCACCGAAGGCAAGATGCTGCTGCGCGACGTCATCGATCTCGACGCCACCTACGGCAATGCGTTCGCCGAGGAGCCGGCGGCCGAGGAGGCGGTGCCGCTGGCCGCCGCCGAGGGCGCCGAGGCCGCCCCCGAAGGCGCCGAAGTTCCCGAAGCCGTGGAGGGCGAGGAGCCGCCCCCGGGCGTGGCGCTGCCGGAAGGCGCGGTGCCGGGCGAAGAAGGCGAGGAGGGCGAGGACACCTCGATCTCGCTCGCGGCGATGGAAGCGGAGCTGAAGCCCAGCGTGCTGGCGACGCTCGACACCATCGCGCAACTCTACAAGAAGCTGCACAAGCACCAGGAGCAGCGCCTCGCCACCATGCAGGAAGGCGAGGAGATCACCAAGCAGTCCGAGCGCAAATACGAGAAGCTCAAGGCGCAGATGATCGAGGCGATGAAGAGCGTGCGCCTCAACAACGGCCGCATCGAGCATCTCGTCGATCAGCTCTACACGCTGAACCGCCGCATGATCGCCGCCGAGGGCAAGCTGCTGCGGCTCGCCGAGTCCTCCGGCGTCAAGCGCCAGGATTTCCTCAACCACCATATGGGCCAGGAGCTCGCGCCCGACTGGTCGGCGCGGGTGAAGCGGCTGCACGGCAAGGGCTGGGGCTCGCTCGTCAACAAGCATGGCGGCGAGGTCAAGAACCTCCGCGGCGAGCTCGCCAATGTCTCCGAAGAGGCCGGGCTCTCGCCGCTCGAGTTCCGCCGCGTCGTCTCGACCGTGCAGCGCGGCGAGCGCGAGGCCGGCCGCGCCAAGAAGGAGATGGTCGAGGCCAATCTTCGCCTCGTCATCTCGATCGCCAAGAAATACACCAACCGCGGCCTGCAGTTCCTCGACCTCATCCAGGAAGGCAACATCGGCCTGATGAAGGCGGTCGACAAGTTCGAGTACCGCCGCGGCTATAAGTTCTCGACCTACGCCACCTGGTGGATACGCCAGGCGATCACCCGCTCGATCGCCGACCAGGCGCGCACCATCCGCATTCCCGTGCACATGATCGAGACCATCAACAAGCTGGTGCGCACCTCGCGCCAGATGCTGCACGAGATCGGCCGCGAGCCGACGCCGGAGGAGCTTGCCGAGAAGCTCGCCATGCCGCTGGAGAAGGTGCGCAAGGTGCTGAAGATCGCCAAGGAGCCGATCAGCCTGGAGACGCCGATCGGCGACGAGGAGGATTCGCATCTCGGCGATTTCATCGAGGACAAGAACGCGGTGCTGCCGCTCGACGCCGCGATCCAGGCCAATCTGCGCGAGACGACGACGCGGGTGCTGGCCTCGCTGACGCCGCGCGAGGAGCGCGTGCTGCGCATGCGCTTCGGCATCGGCATGAACACCGACCACACCCTCGAGGAGGTCGGCCAGCAATTCTCGGTGACGCGCGAGCGCATCCGCCAGATCGAGGCGAAGGCGCTGCGCAAACTCAAGCACCCGAGCCGCTCGCGCAAGCTGCGCAGCTTCCTCGACACCTGACACGTGGATCGGCGATCGCGCGCGGTTGACAGCGGCCGCCCGATGCCTGATACCTGATCCCCCGATTCCGCTGCTTCCGGGCCTGTAGTTCAGCTGGTTAGAACGCGCCGCTCATAACGGTGTTGTCGCAGGTTCGAGTCCTGCCGGGCCCACCAACCCTGGCCTGTCCGACCCGGAGACATGGGTAACGGAACGTACCTAAGACATGGGTGACAACCTCGGGCCGAAAGGGTTGTCGAGGGGTTGCAGGGTTCGTTGCTCCAGGTCGAAGTATCCCAGATCATAGTGCATGAAGGAGACGAGCCAAACGGCATCGTCAACCTCCTTGATGCCGACGGTCTGGCCGGCGAAGACGGTTGAGAAGTTGATCTTTTTGCGGTGCAGGCAGATGCGGCCGCAGGCGGTAACGAGAATCTCGCGATCATGAAAGGGGTAGCTGATCTCGGGCAGGCCGCGATAGGTCCGGGATGACGGGGTATAACGCTCGGCCGGGCATTTCATGCCGATCGCTTCGTGCGGGCGTTCCGTGTTGAACTCCTGAAGGAAGGCGTCGAACTTGGCCTGCTGCTGCAGGCTGTTCATGCCTGGTGGGCGGGTGGCTTCGTTTTTGAGCGTCAGATGCATGCGCTCATGGCGGCCGTTCTGTTGCGGGCGGCCGGGCCTGATGCGCTCGATCTCGATCCCGAGCCTGAGCCACCAGACGGAAAGCCTGCTGAGGTTGAAGAGCGCGTTGGCGGAGGCAAAGGGAACGCCGTTGTCCGAGCGGATGCCGGCAGGCAGTCCGCGCTCCTTGAACAGCCGCTCGAAGGCGGTAAAGGCCAGGTCTTCTCGCGTTGACTGGAGTGCCTCGCACAGCAGCAGATAGCGCGAGGCGTGATCGGTGACGGTCAACGGATAGCAGTAGCTCCTGTTGCCGAGCTTGAACTCGCCCTTGTAATCGGCGCACCAGAGATCGTTGGGCGCCTGGCCCGGTGCCAAGGGAGTGCCGGTGGCGTGGCGCCGCCGGATCGCGGGCTTGACCAAGCCATGGCGATGCAGCACCGCATGGATGGTGCTCTTGGCCGGCACCCTGACCTCGCCGGCCAGCCGGCGCACCAGGAGCTCCCTGATCTTGCGGGCACCCCAGTGGGGCTTGTCCTGTTTCAGGCTGACGATCGCCGTCTCGACTTGGTACGGGAGCTGGTTGGCGTAGCGTACCGGCCGGCGTGACCGGTCGGTCAGGCCCTCGAGCCCGTGGTCCTTGTAGCGATCGAAGATCTTGTAGCCGGTCTTGCGCGAGATTCCGAACTCACGACAGACATGGCTCATCGGCTCGCCTTCCAGCAGGCGGGCCACAAACCGAAGACGCTCGTCCATCACCGAACTCTCTTTCCACGGCATCGACACTTTCCCCCCGCAATTGCGGGGGGAAAGTGTTACCCATGTGTCCGGTACGAAACGTCACCCATGTCTCGGGTCGGTCAGCCAAAACTGGGCTCCGGACGCAGTAGCGGGTCCGGAGCCCAGCACTCCTCCTACGAGATTCGCCGTAGGGCCGATAATTCCGATTTCGTGGTCATGATCCGATCGACGAATTGGCGGACATAACCCTTCAGTAAAGTCGGGTCTTCGCCGCGATGCCGCGCGCGTGCGGCAGCCGCAAAGCGGGCCATATTGTCCTCGGCAAGGAGATGGCGCGGGACCTCTTGTCGTCTTTCGAGTGCGGCGATGTGTGGCCTACCGTAGGTCGCATGAACAGGGGCGCCTCTGCCCCGCCAATTTCTGCGCCCCGCCACACGTCAGCGGTCGTGGCGATCAGCCCGGCGATCTCGCCGATCTTGTCGAGCCCGGCGGCGAGCTGCGCGACGTGGCCTTGGCATCCTTCCCGGTCCCGAGGGTCTGACGCGCCACCGCCGCGACCGGGCGCGCGTGCCCTCCGTCGACTTCCGGGTCCAAGCTCCATCTTGATCGCGGTCACGGCAGTCATCGGCCTTGACCCGTCTGACGCCGCCATGTTTTTGATGAAGGAGAGCGCAGTGACCCGAGAGGCCATGAAGGTCGACGAGCGACATTGTGTGGAAGTGCGTGTCGCCGTACCTCCAGGCGGTTTCGGATCGCAGCTTGATGTGATCGAGCGTTGGCTGAACGCAAATCTCGGCCCGGACGGTTACTCCTTCGGCGCGGATTGGTCATCTGGGCGAAAAAAGATCGTAGCAGTGTATTTTGTCGACGTTGCAGGCGCGCGTGCCTTCATCGGCAGGTTTGCCTGTGCGGCTCTGATTCCCAACGGCCAGCGGGTAACCGCTCCAGCACATCAGCGGTTCCTCGTGAACTACCCGCGTGGAACCACAGGCTAGTCT
>CAWBKF010000014.1:0-81549 GCA_963789275.1 uncultured Alphaproteobacteria bacterium | reverse complement strand
GGACAGCTCAGGGTGATCGAGGTTGACGGCGGCGATATCGCCGCCGTCAACCTCGGCAATGTTTCTTCGTACTCCGCCGGCGGCCGATAATCGAGCGCCGAGTGAAGCCGGTGGCGATTGTAGACCTTCTCGATAAACTCACCGATGCCGGCACGGGCATCGACGATGCCGCGGTAGGCGCTGCCGTCGACCTCTTCGTGCTTCAGGGTCTTCATGAAGCTCTCCGCCTTGGCGTTGTCGTAGGGATTGCCGACCCGGCTCATGCTGGGCTGGATGTCATGTGCGCGCAGCAGCGCGGTGTAATCGCCGCAGGCGTATTGCACGCCGCGGTCGGAGTGGTGGATAAGGCTGCCGGCAGCCGGCCGGCGGGCTGCGATCGCCATGTCGAGCGCCGCGATGGCGAGGCTCGCCTGCAGATGCGTCTCCAGTGACCAGCCGATGACGCGACGGCTGAAGGCGTCGAGCACAATGGCAAGATAGGCAAACTCCTCGGCCAGATGCACATAGGTGATGTCGGCAACCCAGAGCTGGTCCAATCCGGTCAGCTCCATGCCGCGCGCAAGATTGGCGACGACGCGCCAACCATGGCGACTGTCGGTGGTGGCCGGCACGAAGGCCCTCTTCCTGAGGCACAGAAGATTGTCCTCATGCGTCATCCGCAGCACACGCTTATGATTGACCCGCCAGCCCTGGCGGCCTAGCTCCGCCGTGATCCGGCGATAGCCATAATGCCGGTCGAGGAGCGCCAGCCTCTGGATCGCATCCCGCAATCCCATCTCCTCCCGGCGAGGCGCCGAGGCCCGCCAGCGCCGGTAATATCCGGCCCGACTTACCTCGGCCAGCCGGCACATCCGCTCGATTCCGAGTTCGCCTTGCGACAGCGGCGCCGTCATCGCTTGGATGACCGCGTAGATGCCGTCGCGCCAGGTGCGCCGGTCGCCCGGCGTGCCTCCCCGACTTGCCGCAAGGCTCGCTGAAAAAAATCGAGTTCGACCTGCTGCTGACCAACCTTGCGCTCCAGCTCGGCAAGCCGACGCTGTGCCTTCGAAAGCTCGTCCGGCGGCGGTGGTTCGATCATCGGCAGATCCTCCGCCGACCTCGACCGGCCGCCATGGGCGCTGATCGCCAGAGCCTCTGCCTTGGTTGGTCGCCCTCGGCTGCGCAACGCCTCGGGGCCGCCAGCGCGAAACCGCTCCCGCCATTGGTAGAGATACTTCCGCCGAATCCCAAGCTCGCGCGCCAAAGCGCTCACGTTCTCCCCAGCCAACATCCGCCGAAGCGCCGCAAGCTTGTAGGCTCGGCTGAAAAGCCTGACCCGTTCCTCCGCCATCAGTTCTCCTCTACAAGAAGAACTGTCCCCCTTTTCTCTGTCTCATTCTAGGGGTGCACTCCAGTGCCTCTGACCCCATTTCTATGCCGCGGCTTGCCCCCGCCTGGCCGACGCTGGGGCGGGGATTTCGCTTTAAGTGGCTCTGGCGGCGGCCAGCGCCAAAGACGAGCGGCGGTCAAATTTACTTTTCTGGCCTCCTGCGAACTCCTCTTACGGAGTGGGGCATGGCTTGCCAAGGAGGTCCGGAGTTCCTCTCCGCAGCATGAATTTGGGGACAGAGCGCCAGTGGGTCAAAGCGTGCCAGCGCGAGCACACCCGCCTAGATAGAGCTAATATATGCCAATTTGTATAAAATGGCCGTCCGTGCATGCCTCAAATGCAAATTGAGCCTTGCCTAAAATTCAAGGTCACGTATTATCAACTCGATTCCCAAGCAACCCGCGCACACGGAACCGAGCCATGTGAACTAGCCGGATGTCACGCCGAGACCCAGCTCAAATGCGGGGTTGATGCGAAACAAGGCGTTGGCGCTTTTTGCGACCAGCGCCTTCAGTTTTTTTAGGCTGTAGCCCGCCGCAGGGCTGTAAATGTAGACAGGCTCTTCTTCGCCTGATTGTAGCCCCAGCACCCCGAACCAAAGCAGAAGGTCAAGTAGTCTCTCCCGATTTTCCTCTGACTGGCATCCGATGGGAAAGAGGGAAAAGAGCTTAGGTCTGCCCATGAGCCGTGGCTCGCCGACGAAACGAACCATAGTATCCGCGGCCTCTGGTATCACATCCCGTATCTCAAGGTCGGTTTCCCTGAGCAGTTCGTTCGAGAATTCATAAATCCCACTATCAATATCTTCCGCCTCGATGCGTGCGTGCTGTCGGTTAATCGCTTTAGTCCGGCAGGCCTTGATCATCCTCAAGAGGTACCGCGGCCGCATAAGGCATCGATCGGTCATGTACGCAAACGACGGTTCACCATGGATATGCGGCTCACAGATGAGATGCCAGAGGGTCTCAAACTCTTTTGCTTCAGCAATTTTGCTCGCCTGCAGACGATTCCGCACCATGAGTTTCAGTTGCTGAGTATCGCGCCAGTCGATTGACACATTTGAGTGTTTGCCTCGATCCGGCGTGAGATCGACCAGAAACTCGTAAACGTCATTGCGAAGGAAGATTGTGACGAATGCCTCGTCCCCCGCTCGCTGTAGGTATTTGACAACTCGATCGCTGGCGCTAACCAGCGCGCGGATTATGACCACATCTTCTGGTTTAAGTCCTTGGCTCGCCCAGCCCTTATCGAGGTTGTCGAACAGCACGACGACGACATCTTTATGTTCTAAGTAATTGCTCAGCGCACCTCGGAGTGCCTTCATGTCATGCTCGTACAGAAGCTCAAGAACCTGCTTGGATGACAGCTGCCGTTGGGCAGAGGTGCCGTAGCGATTTTCATATCGCTCAACCAGTCGATCAATTAGGTTGACGAGCCGCTCTGAAAAATCGGCGCCTTCCGCGTAATCGCCATCCTTATACTGACGGGCTAAGTCCTGGTATGGACCCACAAGCTCGTGGT
Organism: uncultured Alphaproteobacteria bacterium; assembly: GCA_963789275.1. GTDB lineage: Bacteria > Pseudomonadota > Alphaproteobacteria > ATCC43930 > CGMCC-115725 > DAHUYF01. Next base: position 78,659 of record CAWBKF010000014.1, on the reverse strand, counting down.
CGCGGAGATGCAGTTCGTAATCTTCATCGATAATTTTACTAACAATTTCAAGGAGCAGTAGATACTCCCACATCGCCGTAAGCAGCTCTTCCCGCGATCCTTCTGCTAAATAAGCCGTTACGGCATCTCGTAGTTTTAACAGTCTGTAATTTTCCGGTGCTAGGTCAACAACGACATTGGCTTTGCCCGGCTTCCAACGATCGCGGGCCTGCATAAAGAGAGCCGTCTTGCCCGAGCCCTTCCGTCCCAACACGAGACGAACATTACCTCTGAGGACGCTTTGATACTCAGAGGTCTGCAAAAAATAATTGCGCAGCGTTCCAGTCTCATTTTCTGCCATCGCCTCGCCGATGTCGGTTCTGCTCAGTATATCCTGCGAGAGGATGATGGGCGCAATGTCGCCGTACACCTTTTCAACTATCGCCGGAAGCACGTCAGCGATATGCTCCTCGATCTGCTGGTTGCTACGGTAAGTTTTGACCGCGTCCCGCACGTCCAACGGAACCGGCCCGTCGGCCGACTGCAAGGCGAGGCACCGGACACCCAAGCCGTGCGCCAAACCGATCACAAACGCCGCTCGAATATTGTGGACCTGCCAGCCTATCTGGTGCTCTGACAGCAAAGGCACGACCACAGCGGCAGACGAGGCGACATGCTCAATGGCCTCGCTGGCATTTAGCCACGGTTGCTCATGCGGATTGAACTCACGTAGCCGATACTTCGTCTTTTTCAGGCGCGCATAAATGTGCAGCAAGGCTCCGCTCTGGTTCGAGGTTCCCAGGTAATAGATCGGAGCCAGCTTGTTGAGTGGGAAATCGACATTGAGCGGGGTGAGATGCTCCGCAGCGAGGATAATGTCGTAGAGCTCGTCGTGGTTGGCGTACCGCTGGAATCCGAGGGTAGTGAAAATCCCGATATCGCGGCGCAGCTTCTCGTCGCCTTGTAGCGATCCGTTGATGATGAGCCGGAAAGATTTGCGCTGTCCGATTGCATACCCGATCTCGTAAGTCACGTTGAAATTGACAACAGTAATATCGGCGATCAACAATTCACGCCGCTGGATCTCGGAAAAAATCGGATCGGTCACAAACCGACTCGCGACAAGGTTCTCCTCCCAGCCATGGACCGCATCGTCGCCCCAAGCTTTATTCGCAAGCCCAACCGCCGCCCGAATGGCGGCCACTAAGTCTGCGGGGCTAGAGGGGTAGGCGACAAAGGCGTTCGTGGCCATACCGACTTCCGATCGGAAACAGCTAATGAGGGGACCTCAAAACTAGTGAAAGGCCTATGGCCTGTCGAGCCAAAGCTTCGTGGGTGCACACCTGCCACGGTTGCGCCCAACCGCGTCCCGACCTTCGAATAGTCCAGCGTCAGCAGAAACTTTACGCTGGTGCCGACGCGCGGATTTGAACCGCGGACCTACTGATTACGAATCAGTTGCTCTACCCCTGAGCTACGTCGGCTTACCCCTGCGGGCGGCGGACCTTACAGCCGGCCGTCGCCGGGCGTCAACCGCGCCGCGCGCTACCCCGTCTTCGCCGCCGGCGGCAGGATCGTCGTCTCGGCGGCGGGCCACGGCGCCGGCACCGCCACCGGCGGCATCAGGCTCGCTTGCGCCGGCAGCAGCCGCGCGCTGCCGCCGGGCATCCGCCAGGCGAGGCTGGCAAAGGCGCGGCAATGCGGGCAGACCGCGCTCCAGCCGGCATTCTCCGCGCCGCAGGCGCCGCAGAGCCAGGCGGGATCGAGCGCCGTCGTCGTCGCCGCCCGCCCGAGCCACGCCCGCGCCGCGGGCATGTTCTCGTGCTGCGCCTCTTCGAGTTCGGCCATCATCCGGCAGACCCGCGGGCTCAACGGCGCCGCGCCCTCGCCGAGCTTCGCACCCAGCGCTTCGAGATGGCGGCGCGCCTCGCCCCAGAGCCGCGCGTCGAGCGCCGCCCGCGCTTGCGCGAGCCGGCTCTCGGCATGGTCGGGATTGGCGGCGGCGAGCCGGTCGGTTTGCTTCATCCGCTCGACCGGCGTCGCCTCGGCGAAGAGCGCGGCCCAGGCCTGCGGCGATGTCGGGATGGGGTGCGACGCGCCACGACGCCTCGAGCGCGCGCGCCGCATGCTTGGTGCGGCCGCCGACGCGCAGCAGCGTCGCGTAATGCACCGCGCCCGGCGCAAACCCCAGCTCCGCGCCATGCGCCTTCGCCGCGAGCTGCAGCGCCTGCGGCTGCGCGCCTTCGGCTTCCGCGGCGCGGCTGCGCTCATGCAGCAGCACCGTGCGGTGATGGTGCGTCGCCGCTTCGGGCAGCGCCTTCCGCTTCACCCCCTCGATGAGCGTCTGTTCCGCCTCGTACCATTTGCCGGCGCGCGCCTGCAGCTCGAAGAGGCTCGTCACCACCCAGGGCGTGCGCGGCCGGAGGCGGCGCGCGCGCTCGACGAGGCCCAGCGCCGCGCGCTCGTCGCCGCCGCGCAGCGCCTGCATGACGAGGCCGCGCAGGCCCAGGAACTCGGTCTCCGCCCGCTCCAGCATCGCGGTGAAATACCGCGCCGCCGCCTGCTCGTCGCCGCTGAGCTGCGCCGCCTGCGCCGAGAGCAGCAAGGTCAGCGGCGGCTCCGCCAGCAGCACATCGGCCTTGCGCGCGAATTTCTGCGCCTCCTCGGCATCGCCCGCCGCCACCGCCACCATGCCCTGGGTCAGCGCGCGATAGCCCTCGCGCCGCCGCTTCTCGCGCCGCCCGCGCATGAACGCGCGGGGGCCGCCCAGGAGCTTCCGCAGCAGATGGAAGAGCGCCGCCGCCAGCATGGCGAGCAGCACGATGCCGAGCGCGAGCCGCGCGACGCTGGTGTAGATGTGCCGGCCTTGCCAGGTGAGCACGACGCTGCCGGGCTCGGCGGCGAGATAGGCCGCGCCCGCGACCAGCGCGGCGATGACGATGATGGCGGGAAGCGTGCGCATCACTGCGCCGCCGCGGCCGGCGCGGTGAGTTTGTCGCCGATGCCGGCATCGAGCCGGTCGAGCGCTTGGCTCGCGGCGACGCGCTGGCGTGCCGCGGCAAGCCAGTCATCGGCGAGTGCGGCATCGCGCGGCGGCAGCATCTCCAGCGCCGCGATGGCGGATGCTAGGTCGTTGCGCTCGAGCGCCGCCTCGGCGCGCTCCACCGCGCTCTCGACGGGATCGGCCTTGTCGCCGATGCGGTGGATCACGACCAGCGAGCGCAGCCGCGCCATGACCCGGTCGGCGATGCCCTCGCTCTCCGGCGGCGCCGGCGCGCGCAGCAAGGCGGGCGCCACCTCCTGCGTGAAGCGCTGCGTCAGCGCCGGCAGGCTGGCGATGCCGCTCGTAGCATTTCCCGCCAGCGCCGCGAGCGGCGGCGCCAGCTCCGGCCGGCTTTGCGCCAGCATCTTCACCGTCGCGAGCTCGCCGGCATAGGGCCGGCCGCTGTCGAGCGCGCCGCGCAGCTGTCCCAGCGCCAGCAGCAGCGAAGCGTCGCCGCGACCGCCGGCGGCCTCGGCGTTGTGCGCCTCGAGCTTGTCGAGCCGCGCCCCGAGCTCCGCCAGGCCGGCATTGAGCTTGCTCGTGGTGTCCGTGAGATCGGCGAGCGGCGCCGTGTCGGGCGACGGCGGCGCGCGCTGCTCCAGCGCGGAAAGGCGATCGGCAAGCTGGCGCAGCGCCGCCGCCTGCTCTTGTGCCGCGCCCGACGAGGCTTGGCTCGCGAGCTGGTGCTCGACCCCGGAAAGCCGCTGCTCCAGCGCCGTCTCGCGCTCCCTAAGATCGCCGAGCCGCTGGTCGATCCGCTCGAGCGCCGCCGTCGTCTGGTTCGGCTCGCCCGGCGAAGCCCAAGGCAGCAGGCTCGTCCAATAGGGCGCGCTCGCCACCGCCGCCGCCACCAGCACGATGAGGATCAGCGCTGTCCCGAGCCGCCGGCCGCGCCGCCGCTTCGGCGCCGCGGCGGCCGGCGGCGCCTCGATGGTCTGCGGCCCCTGCCGGATCCATTCCGGCGCGGGCTCCGGCCCGGCATCGCCCTGGTGCTCCGTCATGCCGCTCCTTTGCTCCGATAGGCGTCGAGCGCCGCCAGCAGATCCGCCTGAGTCGGCGCGCCCGCGATCAGCACGCGGGCCCATGGCAGCGCCGCCAGCGATTCCGCCACCGCCGGGCTCAAGGCGAGCGCCGTCATCGCGCGGCAGGACTCCGCCAGCCCAGCGTCGCCGGCCAGCCTAACAAAGAGGGCGGCGGTGCGGGGAGAGAAAAACAGCGCCAGCCCGACCGCGCCCGAGGCAAGCGCAGCCGCGGTCTCCGGCGCCAGCGCGCGCGCCGGCCGCGCCTCATAGATCACCGCGCGCCGCACCTGGAAGCCCTCGGCCTCGAGCGCCCCCGCGAGATCGCCGGCGGTGACGCTGCCGGCGACATGCACCAGCGCGCCGTGCGCCGGCGCGAGCCGCGCCGCCGCCAACGCCGCGAGATCCCCGACATCGCCGCCGGCGCTGGCGACGCTGCGGAAATTGGCGAGCCGCGCCGCCGCCGCCGTGGCGTCGCCGACGGCGAGCACCGGCAGCTCGCGCCGCGCCGAGGCGCTTGCGAACATCCGCGCGCCATTGGCGCTGGTGAAGAGCAGCGCCTGCGCGCCGATCATCGCATCGGCAAGGCGTTTTGCCGCGTCCGGCACCGGCTCGATGCTGATGAGTGGCGCCAGCAGCGTCTCGATGCCGCGCTCGGCCAGCGCGCGCGCCAGCGGCGCCGCATCCGCTTCCGGCCGCGTCACCAGCGCCTTCACGCGGGGTCTTCCGCGAAGAAGCCGGGCCCGGCGCGCCGGCGCAGCTCGCCGCCGGCGTCATGGCCGAGCGCGGCGGCAGCGGCCGACCGGCCCGCGCCGCTCGGCGACGAAGCGCTCGCTGCCATCGGGTCGGATGATCATCGCGCGAAGATGCAGCGTGCCGTCGGCGCCGGTCTCCGCCAGCGCCGCGATCGGCGTGCGGCACGAGCCGCCCAGCGCCGCCAGCACCGCGCGCTCCGCCGTCACCCGCGCAGCGGTCTCGGCATCGTCGATCGCCGCGGCGAGCGCCTGCGACGCGGCATCATCGGCGCGGATCTCGACGCCGATCGCGCCTTGCGCCGCCGCCGGCAGCATCTCGTCGGGCGAGAGGATGGCGGTGATGTGCCGCGCGAGGCCGAGGCGCTTGACCCCAGCCACCGCCAGCAAGGTCGCGTCGACCTCGCCCGCTTGGAGCTTCCTGAGCCTGGTCTCGACATTGCCGTGCAGCGGCACGATCGCGACATCGGGTCGCGCATGGCGCAGCTGCGCCTCGCGCCGCGGCGAGGAAGTGCCGATGCGCGCGCCGGCCCGCAGCGCGCTCGGTCGCTCGGCCTTCGGCGAGAACCAGGCGTCGCGCGGGTCCTCGCGCTTCAAATGCGCGCCGAGCGCCAGCCCCTCGGGCAGGAAGGTCGGCAGATCCTTCAGCGAATGGACGGCGAGATCGATCCGCCCGGCCAGCAGCGCCTCTTCGATCTCCTTGGTGAAGAGGCCCTTGCCGCCGATATCGGCAAGGCGTCGCGTCGCCGCATCGCCGCTGGTCCTGATCACCACCGTCTCGATCGCCCCCGGCGCCGCCAGTTCCGGCCTGCCTCCGCCAGCCGCCTCGCCAGCTCCGCCGCCTGGGCCAGCGCCAGCGGGCTGCCGCGAGTGCCGATGCGCAGAAGAGAAGCCGCCATGCCGGTCTTTAGGCCGTTGCAGGCGGCGAGGGAAGGGGAAGAAGCTGTCAGCTATCAGCTGTCAGCTATCAGCTGTCAGCTATCAGCTGTCAGCTATCAGCTGTCAGCTATCAGCTATCAGCTATCAGCTATCAGCTATCAGCTATCAGCTATCAGCCGCGCTAGACCATCTACGCTTTCCCTGCGAAAGCAGGGACCCAGGGCGACCGACGTGCGGTTGCTTCTAGGCCCCCGCTTTCGCGGCGGCGACAGTGATGGTTCCGTCTTCGCCCCCCCCTCTAGCTGACAGCTGATAGCTGACAGCTGATCGATGCTGACAGCTTAGAGCTCACTCCGCTACCCTCCCCCATGCTCCTCCTCGGCATCGAAACGAGCTGCGACGAGACGGCGGCGGCGGTGGTGAGCGATGCCGGCGAGCGCATCCGCGCCAATGTCGTGCTGTCGCAGCTTGCCGAGCATCGCCCTTATGGCGGCGTCGTGCCGGAAGTCGCGGCGCGCGCCCATCTCGACCATCTCGACGGCGTCATCGCCCGCGCGCTTGCCGATGCCGGCATCGGCATGCGCGATCTCGCCGCCGTCGCCGCCACGGCCGGGCCGGGGCTCATCGGCGGCGTCTTCGTCGGCGTCATGGAGGCGAAGGCGATCGCGCTCGCCCGCGGCATCCCCTTCATCGCGGTCAACCATCTCGAAGGCCATGCGCTCTCCGTGCGGCTCGAGGCGGATGGCGATTTTCCCTACCTGCTGCTGCTGGTCTCGGGCGGCCATTGCCAGCTCCTCGTGGTCGAGGGGGTCGGCCGCTACCGCCGGCTCGGCACCACCATCGACGATGCCGCCGGCGAGGCCTTCGACAAGGGCGCGAAGCTGCTGGGGCTGGGCTATCCCGGCGGCCCCGCGATCGAGCGCGCGGCCCGCACCGGCGATGCCGCGCGCTTTCCCCTGCCGCGCCCGCTGCTGGGACGGCCGGGCTGCGACTTCTCCTTCTCCGGCCTCAAGACGGCGCTGCGCCGGCAGGCGGAGGCGCTCGCCGATGAAACGGGCGCGCTCGCGCAAGGCGATGCTGACGACCTCTCGGCAGCGCTCCAGGCGGCGATCGGCGACTGCCTCATCGACCGCACCGCGCATGCCATCGCCCTCTTCCGCGCCGGCTGGCCCGCGGGGAAGTGCCTCGTCGTCGCCGGCGGCGTCGCCGCCAATGCGCCGCTGCGCTGGCGGCTTGCCGCGCTCGCCGGCGCGCACGGCCTGGCCTTCGTCGCGCCGTCGCCTGCGCTCTGCACCGACAATGGCGCGATGATCGCCTGGGCGGGATTGGAGCGCCTGCGCCTCGGCCTCGTCGACGGTCTCGATTTCGCGCCGCGCCCGCGCTGGCCGCTCGACCCCGACGCCGCGCCCGCCCGCGGCGCCGGCGTCAAGGCGTGAGTGCGGTGGCATTCAGCGGCGGTCGAAGCTAGGATCGCCGGCAATCGCAACGACCGAACGGGGGAGGAAACATGCGTAGAGACAGATTTGGCCTGGTGACCGCGCTCGCCTGCCTTGCCGGCATTTCCGGCGGCGCGCTGGCGCAACAGCCGGCGGCGCCGGCGCCGGCATCCGAGGTGCCGGAGCAGATGCCGTTCGACATTCCCTACGGCATGCCGATCACCGTCGATCACGCCAAGCGCCTCGCCGCCGCGGTCGAGGCCGAGGCCAAGAAGCATAATTGGAAGATGAACATCGCCGTCGTGGGTCCGGCGGGCGAGCTGATCTATTTCGAGAAGATGGACGGGGCGCAGAACGCCTCCATCGCCATCGCCCAGCACAAGGCGCGCGCGGCGGCGACTTTCCGCCGCGAAACCAAGATCTTCGAGAAGGCGGTCGATGGCGGCCATCCCTATCTGCTGTCGCTCGACGGCGTCATCGCCTCGGAAGGCGGCTTCCCGCTGGTGCAGGGCGGCAAGATCATCGGCGCCATCGGCTGCAGCGGCGGCACCGGCAGCCAGGACGGCGCCAGCTGCCACGCCGGCGCCGAGCTGGTAAAGTAGATAAGTCGTCAGTTATCAGTTATCAGTTGTCAGTAACTGACGACTGACAACTGATGACTGACGACTTCTTCCATCGCATCGGCATCATCGGCGGCGGCGCCTGGGGCAGCGCGCTGGCGCTCACCTTGCGCCGTGCCGGGCGCGAGGTGGTGCTCTGGGCGCGCGAGGCCGAGGTGGTGGCGGCGATCAACCGCGACCACGTCAACCCGCTCTTCCTGCCCGGCGTGACGCTCGATCCCGGCATTGTCGCGACCACCGAGCTCGGCGAGGCCGCGCGCGGCGTCGACGCGCTGCTGCTGGTGGCCCCGGCGCAGCATCTGCGGGCGCTCGCCACGGTGCTGGCGCGCCATCTGCCGGCGGGGCTGCCGCTGGTGATCTGCGTCAAGGGCATCGAGGAAGGCAGCGGCGCGCTGATGACCGAAGTGGTGGCCGAAATGCTGCCCGCGGCGCCGCTGGCGGTGCTGTCGGGCCCGACCTTTGCCGGCGAGGTGGCGCGCGGGCTCCCCACCGCGGTGACGCTGGCCAGTGGCGATCGCGCGCTCGGCGAGCGCCTCATCGTGGCACTCGGCACGCGCAGCTTCCGCCCCTATCTCGCCGACGATCTCATCGGCGCGCAGATCGGCGGCGCCGTCAAGAACGTGCTGGCGATCGCCTGCGGCATCGTCCGGGGTCGCGGCCTCGGCGACAATGCGCGCGCCGCGCTGATCACCCGCGGGCTTGCCGAGATGGTGCGGCTTGCCCGCGCCAAGGGCGGCCGGCCCGAGACTTTGATGGGGCTCTGCGGTCTCGGCGACCTCGTCCTCACCTGCACCGGCCCGCAATCGCGCAACCAGTCGCTGGGCGTGGCTTTGGGCGAGGGCAGGGCGCTCGCCGACATCCTCGCCGAGCGCCGCTCGGTCGCCGAAGGCGTGACCTCGGCGGCGGCCGCCGCCGCGCTCGCCTTGCGCCTCGGCATCGACATGCCGATCACCGCCGCCATCGACGCCATCCTCCACCACGGCGCCGCCATCGACCAAGCCATCGCCGGCCTGTTGGCCCGGCCGTTCAAGAGTGAGGCGTAAGAGAGCTATCAGCTATCAGCTGTCAGCTGTCAGCTGTCAGCTAGAGGTCGGCGAATACCGAAACATTATCGTCGCCCCCGCGAAGGCGGGGGCCCAGGAGCAACCGCACGTCGGTCGCCCTGGGTCCCCGCTTTTCGCGGGGAAAGCGTGGATGGTGATTCGATCTGCTCGAAACCGCTCTGCCGCGGCTGACAGCTGATAGCTGACAGCTGACAGCTTCTTCTCTCTTGACCCCTGAACCTGCGTCTGATACAGGTACAGCTATGAGCCGTGCCACCCGCTTTTCCGTTGCCGTGCATGCGCTGGCCTTGATCGACCGCCTTGGCGCCGACCGGATCACGTCGGAGCTCATCGCCGGCAGCGTCGGCACCAATGCCAGCTTCGTGCGCCGCGTGCTGGCGATGCTGTCCCATGCCGGGCTGGTGCGCACGTCGCCCGGCGTTGCCGGCGCGCACTTCGCGCGGCCGGCGGGCAAGATCACGCTGCTCGAGGTCTACCGCGCCGTCGACATGGAGGACGAGCACCGCCTCGCCGTCCATGCCGAGCCCGATCCGCGCTGCACCGTCGGCCGCCACATCCAGGGCGCGCTCGATGCGGTCATCGGCCCGGCCGAGGCGGCGTTCGAGGCGCAGCTGCAGCGCCGCTCGCTCGCCGATGTCAGCGCCTTCATCACCGCCCACAGCAAATAGCATCATCACCATGAGGAGAAGATCATGAAGCTTTATTATTCGCCCGGCGCCTGCTCGCTCTCGCCGCATATCGTCGCGCGCGAGGCGGGGATTCCCATCGAGCTCGACCGCGTCGATCTCGCGGCGAAGAAGGTGAAGCCGGGCGACGCGGATTTCTTCGCGGTCAACGCCAAGGGCCAGGTGCCGACCTTGCAGCTCGACAGCGGCGAGGTGCTGACCGAGGGCCCGGCCATCGTGCAGTACCTTGCCGACCAGAAGCCGGCGAAGCGGGCTCGCGCCGGCCAACGGCACCATGGCGCGCTACCATCTGCAGGAATGGCTGAACTTCGTCACCTCGGATCTGCATAAGGTGTTCGCGCCGCTGTTCCGCGCCACCACGCCCGATGAGTACGTCAAGATCACCAAGGAGAACCTCGCCGGCAAATTCACTTTTCTCGACAAGAAGCTCGCCGGCAAGCAGTACCTCATGGGCGACACCTTCACCGTCGCCGACGCCTATTGCTTCACCATCCTCAACTGGACCAAGTTCAAGGACATCGATCTCTCCGGCTATCCCAATGTCACCGCCTACATCGCCCGCGTCGGATCGCGTCCCAAGGTGCAAGAGGCGCTGAAGGCCGAGGGTTTGATTAAATAGCTCGCGGCGATTCCCTCGCGGGCTCTCCGCCCCGGGAATTCGGTCCGGGTAGCGGCGACAGTGGTTGCGCAATGCAACCGCGAGAGCGCTCGGCTCAGAAGGAGGCTCGCCATGCCACCGCTTCCCGGCTGGTCCTTCCCCGGCTCGCCCTTCCATCCCGGCGAGCAGCAGGTGCAAGAGCGCCTCGGCGTGCGCGAGCGCATGGAGGCGGCGGGCCGCCACGTGCTGCGCAATGCGATGCCGCAGCAGCATCGCGACTTCTTCGCGCATCTGCCGTTTCTCGTGCTCGGCACGGTCGATGATGACGGCCAGCCCTGGGCGTCGATCGCCGCCGGCGCGCCGGGCTTTCTCTCGACCCCCGACGAGCGCACGCTGCGCGTCGCCGCGCCGCCGCCGCTGGGCGCCTTCCTGCGCGACGGCGGCGATATCGGCGCGCTCGGCATCGATTTCGCGACCCGCCGGCGCAACCGCGCTAATGGCCTCGTGCGCGCGCCGGGTCCCGCCGGCTTCGACATCGCCGTCATCCAGTCCTTCGGCAATTGCCCGAAATACATCCAGGCGCGCGACTGGAGCGTCAGCCGGTGCCGACGCGCCGGCGCCCGGCGCGGTGCGGCGCGGGCGCTGGCTCGGCGCCGCCGAGCGCGCGCTCGTCGCCGCCGCCGACACTTTCTTCATCGCCAGTGCGCTCGGCAGCGTGCAGGGCGCGCCGAGCCACGGCGTCGACGCCTCCCATCGCGGCGGCCCGCCGGGCTTCGTGCGCATCGATGACGAGCACACGCTCACCGTGCCGGATTTCACCGGCAATTCCTATTACAACACGCTCGGCAATCTCGCTGCTCAACCCGCGCTGCGGCCTGATCTTCATCGATTTCGCCACCGGCGGCACTCGTGCAGATCGCCGCCACCGCCGAGATCCTCTGGGACGGCCCGGAAGTTGCGCGCTTTGTCGGCGCCCAGCGCCTGCTGCGCTTCCACGTGTCGGAGCGCGTCACCGCCGACCACGCCCTGCCCGCTGCGCTGGCGCCTGCGCGAGTACTCGCCCTTCCTGTCCGCGCTCGGCTCCTGGACCGACACGCGCTCCGCCTCCTGATCCCGCTCGCCGCTCCAACGCATGCGCCCGCTATCCTGCCCCTCCCCCCTTGAGGGGGAGGTCGGCAGCGCCCGCGCGAGCGGGCGCTGACGGGAGGGGGGTGAGCGCACGCTCCGCGCCGTGGGATTCTATTGCAATGCACGTCGCACGCACCCCCCACCTGCCCGAGGCTTTCAGCCTCGGGCACCCTCCCCCTCAAGGGGGGAGGGGCAAGATTGTCATGTCGCAGCGCTGCGCCATGGCGTTACCCCCCGCCACCGCGCCGTCATCCCCTTGTCATCATCGTGACGCGGTCGCAGGTTAGAGAAGGAAGCGGCGGCGCCGGATGAAGAGTCCCGCCGCAGGAGGTCGCGATGCCCCGTATCCTCGCCCCGCGCCGGCGGCTCGGCCGCCGCGCCTTCCTCGGTGGCGCCGCCGGCAGCCTCGTCATCCCGCGCGCCTTCGCCGAGACGCCCGCCGCCCCCGCCATCATCACCTCGGAGCGGGCGCGGCCGGTGCTGCCCTGCGGCGTGATGAGCGGCGACGTCACCGACAGCCGCGCCGTGATCTGGAGCAAGGCCGACCGCCCGGCGCGCATGCTGGTGGAGGTCGCCGCCAATGAGAGCTTCATCGGCGCCCGGCGCATCACCGGCCCCGCCGCGCTCGACGACAGCGATTTTACCGCGCGGCTCGATCTCTCGGGCCTGCCGCCGGGCGCGACGCTGTTCTACCGTGTCGTCTTCCAGGATCTCGGCGATCTCAAGACCCTGAGCGCGCCGGCGACCGGCCGGCTGCGCACCGCGCCGCTGACGCAGCAGAGCATCACCTTCGCGTTTTCCGGCGACGAGGGCTGGGCAGGGCTGGGGCATCAACCCCGAGATCGGCGGCTACCGCATCTATGAATCGATGCGCCGCGCCAATCCCGATTTCTTCATCCATTCCGGCGACCAGATCTATGCCGACAGCCCCATCGCCGCCGAGGTCACGACCGATGACGGCCGCGTCTGGAAGAACCTGACCGCGCCGGAGAAGGCGCGGGTGGCGCAGAGCCTCGACGATTACCGCGGCAATTTCGCCTACAACTTCCTCGACGACAACAAGCGCCGCTTCGCCGCCGAAGTGCCGTTCCTGGTGCAATGGGACGATCACGAGGTGCGCAACAACTGGTATCCCGGCCAGATCCTCGGCGACGAGCGCTATGACCGGCAGCGCAGCGCTTCGCTGCTCGCCGCCTATGCCAAGCGCGCGCTCTTCGAATACAACCCGATGCGCTTCGACGCCGACGATCCCGAGCGGGTCTACCGCAGCTTCGCCTTCGGTCCCGCGCTCGACGTCTTCATGCTCGACGAGCGCAGCTATCGCGGCGCCAACTCGCCGAACCGCCAGAGCGTGCTCGACGCCGACAGCGCCTTCATCGGCGCGGCCCAGCTCGTCTGGCTGAAGCAGCGCCTCCTTGCCTCCAAGGCGACCTGGAAGCTCGTCGCCAGCGACATGCCGATCAGCCTCGTCGTCCCCGACCTCAACCCCGACGTGCCCAAAGGCACCTTCGAGGCCTGGGCCAATGGCGACAATGGCGCGCCCTCGGGCCGCGAGCTTGAGCTCGCCAGCCTCTTCGCCTTCATCAAAAACAACGCCATCAAGAATGTCGTCTGGGTCACTGCCGACGTGCATTACGCCGCGGCCTACCGCTACAGCCCCGAAGCGGCGCAATTCACCGAGTTCAGCCCGTTCTGGGAATTCGTCGCCGGCCCCATCAACGCCGGCACCTTCGGCCCCAACGAGATCGACCGCACGTTCGGCCCGGAGGAGAAATTTATCAGCATTCCCGAGGACATGAAGCAGAACCGCTCGCCCCTCGACGGGCGCCAGTATTTTGGCTTGGGGAAGATCGACGGCGCGACCGCGGCGCTCACCGTCTCGCTCCACGACATCGACGGCAAGGAGCTCTTCAAGGTCGAGCTGCCGCCGGAAGCCTAGCGCATCGCTCCCCACCACATCTTGGGAAATCACGTGCGGAACCGGCAAGTCCTAGTGACAGGCCCAAAAATTGCCGGTATCGTCTTGGGGTCGATGCCGTTGCTTATTGGGTTTTCCTCCCGTCGCCGCCGCCCCGGCCTCCGCCCGGCTCGCTGCCGGGCGACCTCCCGCTCCCGCCTCCACGCCCCGTCTTCTCCTGCCCGCCACGCCCCGCGCGGCGGGTTTTCGCTTGTCCGTTCCCGCTCTTTTCAGAAGGAATTCGGCATGGCCAAACGTTCGAGCCGCGCAGCCCAGGCACGTTCCCCGGAAGGCAAGGTCGAGTCGCTCTTCGGCCCCGGCTGGCACCCGCTGGGGGTCGAGCGCGAGACCGCGCGCGAGCAGAGCTATCTGCGCAAGGTGCGGCCGCAAAGCGACAATCAGCGCGCGCTGATGGAGGCGATGGAGCAGCACAATCTCACCCTGGCGCTGGGCCCGGCCGGCACCGGCAAGACCTATCTCGCGATCACCGCCGCGGTCGAGGCGCTGGAGGCCGGCAAGGTCGGCCGCATCGTGCTGACCCGTCCCGCCATCGAGGCCGGCGAGAGCCTGGGCTTCCTTCCGGGCGATCTCCACGACAAGCTCGCGCCCTATCTCCGCCCGCTCTATGACGCGCTCAACGAGCGGATCGGCGGCAAGCGCGTGCGCCAGCTCATCGTCGAAGGCGCCATCGAGATCGCGCCGGTCGCCTACATGCGCGGCCGCACGCTCAACAACGCCTTCATCGTCATCGACGAGGCGCAGAACTGCACCTATGGCCAGATCAAGATGCTGCTGACCCGGCTCGGCTGGCACTCGACCATGGTGCTGACCGGCGACCCCGACCAGAGCGACCTGCTCGACGGCCTCTCCGGCCTCTCCGACATCGCGAACCGCCTCGAGCGCGTGCCCGAGATCGCCGTCATTCGGCTGGCCGATTGCGACATCGTCCGCCACCCGCTGGTCGCCGGCATGCTGACGGTGCTCTAGGCCGAGGCGGCATGCCCAGCGCCATCGCGCTCCGCCACGTCGCCTTCGAGGATCTCGGCACGCTTGGCCCGCTGCTCGAGCGCCGCGGCTATGCCGTCTCCTATCGCGATGCGGCGGTCGACGATCTCGGGGCGCCCGACATCGCCGAGGCCGATCTTCTGGTGGTGCTGGGCGGTCCGATCGGCGCCTATGAGGAGGAGATCTATCCCTTCCTGGCCGCCGAGCTCAGCCTGATCGAGCGCCGGCTTGCCCGCGGCCTACCGGTGCTCGGCATCTGCCTCGGCAGCCAGCTCATGGCGCGGGCGCTGGCGGCGCGGGTATATCCCGGCACCGGCAAGGAGATCGGCTGGGCGCCGCTCACCTTGACCGCGGCCGGCCTCGCCTCGCCGCTGGCGCCCTTTGCCGGCCGCGCGCCGGTGCTGCACTGGCATGGCGATACCTTCGACCTGCCTTTGGGCGCGGTGCATCTCGCGGCGAGCGAGCGCTACCGCCACCAGGCCTTTGCCTGGCAGCGCCACGGCCTGGCGCTGCAATTCCATCTCGAGGTCAGTGCGCCTGAGCTCGAGCGCTGGTATATCGGCCATGCCTGCGAGCTTGCCGGTGCGCCCGGCCTCGCGGTGCCGGTGCTGCGCGCCGAATCCGAGCATTGGGCGCCAGCGCTGGCGCCGCTGGCTCAGCGTGCGATCGCCGCCTGGCTCGACGGCATCGCCGGCTGACCCGACCGGAAAGCGCTCCCGGCCTTCGCTCGGCATTCTCCGAGCCAACCCATTCTCCCCCCACACCCCTCCCGCGCCAAGGCTGAAGTTTCGTCCCTCAGAACGCATCCTGCTTAGCCCCTCCCCCCTGAGGCCTGAGGGGGAGGTCGGCCGCGCACGAGCGCGGCCGGGAGGGGGGTCATGCGCGAAGCGCATCAAGAATACTCAGCAACACACCCTCGGTGTTCGCCAGAACGTCGTTGTTCCAAAATCGGATGACACGATAGCCCTGCGCTTCGAGCCAGCGTGTGCGCACGACATCGCTTGCGCTCTCCGCGTGCTGCCCGCCATCGACTTCGACGATCAGCCTCGCATCGGGACAAAAGAAATCGACGACATAGCGCCCCATCGGATGCTGACGCCGGAAGCGGAATCCCTCGAGTTGCTTTCGGCGCAGGCGAGACCACAGCCGGATCTCTGCGTCGGTCGGGACCGTGCGCAATCTGCGCGCCAGCGACGATGCCATGGAGCGATCGTGGCATGGCGCGGAGCGTGCGGCTACCCCCCTCCCGGCCGCGCTCGCGCGAGCGCGGCCGACCTCCCCCTCAAGGGGGGAGGGGCGATGTGTGAGGAAGACGGAGAAGAGCGATCGGTCCGGCGCGTCCAGCTGATCGTCCGTCGCTACCTCAGCGGCGAAAAGCTCGACGGGACCGCCAGCAGGTTCTCCTGGCTCACCAGCAGCTCGCCGCTGCCCTTGGGCGGCCAGATGCCGCGCTTCACCGCTTCCTCGCGGATGCGCTGGCGCTCGCCGGCGTCCTTGTAGGCCCAGACATGGACCCATTGGTTGAGCGGGCCGAGCTCGCTGTACCACGCGCCGACCAGCGGCGACAGCTTGACGCGCTCGCCGATCGCCTCGCTCCAGCTCCGGATCACCTGCGGCATCGAGCCGGGCTTGTAGATGTAGGAGCGGAACTCGTAGATGCCGCCGAGCTGGCGCGGCTCCAGCGGCGGCGAGAACGGCGCCGGGAGCAGGATCTTCGCTTCCATCGTATCGATGAACTCGCCGATCTTCGGCGGCCAGCCGCCCGACTTCACCGCCTCGGCGCGGATATGCTCGCGCTCGCCCAGATTGGCATAGGGCCAGAGATGGATGATGCGGTTGAGCGGCCCGACATCGGTGGAGAAGAATCCCCCCAGCGGCGAGAATTTGAGCCGCGCCGGCAGCGCCTCGCCGAAGCGCTTGATGACTTCGGGCTGGCTGCGCGTCTTGAGCTGGTATGTCCGCATTTCGACGATCATTTTGGCTCCTCCTCCGGCATCCTTTGTGCGAAGTCTAGCCGAAATCGCCGCCGGCACCAGCGCCGGCATAGCTGCCGTGCGGGAGCGGCGCCGGCCTCAGGCGTTGTACCGCTTCGAAGATGCGGCACAGCAGATCGGCGCCATCGAGGCCGAGGCTCGGTCTTGCCGACATCGCCCAATTCACCGCGCTGCCGCCGCCGCCGCGCCTGCCAGCCGCCGCTCCACGCGTTGCAAGGGGATATTAACCGCGCCGGCCCAAGCTCGGATGATGGAGTTCGAATCGGTCAACCTCACCGTGGTCGGGTGCGGCTTTCTGGTCATCGTGGCGGGGCTGCTGTTCCGCCGCTGGCTCTGGCTCATCCTGCTGCCGCCGGGGATGGCGGTCGTCGTCTATGTCCTGCTGAACGTCATCGGGCACCACTGGTCCCGGTGATTTGGCGAAAGTAAGCGCCACACGATCGCGCCGCGCGCGCCGACGCGATCGCCGGCTGAGCGCCGCTATATTCGTCCCGCCACCAGCAGCACGATGACGATGATCAGCACCAGGCCCAGCCCGCCGCTGGGGTAATAGCCCCAGCCGCCGCTGTAGGGCCAGCTCGGCAAGGCGCCGACCAGCAGCAAGATCAGGATGACCAGAAGAATTGTGCCAAGCACGGGGTTTCCTCCATGGCATTCGCATGTCTCATGAAACAACAGCCGGCCTATTGCCGTTCCGGCGGAATGGATTGATCGCTGCCGGCGCCGGCGGCATACTTCCGTCAAAGCCGGGCGGGAGGGTTTTCATGGGCATCGCGGTCAGGCCGCTCCATCCGCAGCTCGGCGCCGAGATCACCGGCGTCGATCTCGCGGCACCGCTCGCCCCCGACGCGCTCGCCGCCATCGACGCCGCCTTCAACCGCCATGCCGTGCTGGTGTTTCCCGGCCAGCCGCTGAGCGACGAGCAGCAGATCGCCTTCTCGCTCAATTTCGGCCCGCTCGAGACCAGCCCCGACTATGCCGGCAGTAAGAAGGCGCGCCTCGCGCGGCCGGAGATCGCCGACATCTCCAATCTCGATCCCGAGGGCCGCGTCATGTCGGCCGAGGACAAGCGGCTGCTGTTCAACCGCGGCAACCAGCTCTGGCACACCGACAGCTCCTTCAAATTCGTCCCGGCGCGCTGCTCGCTGCTTTCCGCGCGCGAGATCCCGCCGAGCGGCGGCGAGACCGAATTCGCCGATCTGCGCGCCGCCTACGACGCGCTGCCGGACGAGAAGAAGCGCGCGCTCGACGGCCTCGTCGTCGAGCACAGCATCTTCCGCTCGCGCGCGCAGATCGGCTTCACCGACTTCAACGACGAGATCACGCGCGCGCTGCCGCCGGTGCCGCAGCTCCTCGTGCGCCGCCATCCCGGCTCCGGCCGCAAGACGCTCTATCTCGCCTCCCATGCCTCGCATGTCATCGGCTGGCCGCTGGCGGAAGGCCGCGCGCTGATCGAGCAGCTCATCGCCTTCGCCACCGAGGAGCGCTTCGTCTACCGCCATCGCTGGGCGGTCGGCGATCTCGTGATGTGGGACGATCGCTGCACCATGCATCGCGGCCGGCCCTATGACGACACACGCTATCGCCGCGACATGCACCGCACCACCGTCTCCGACGAGCTCAACTCGGTCGAGCGCGAGCGCCAGG
The DNA here is from genome assembly GCA_963789275.1 of uncultured Alphaproteobacteria bacterium. Taxonomy (GTDB): domain Bacteria; phylum Pseudomonadota; class Alphaproteobacteria; order ATCC43930; family CGMCC-115725; genus DAHUYF01. Next base: position 60,852 of record CAWBKF010000014.1, on the reverse strand, counting down.
GCACCGCCGCCTAGCCTTGGCGGCGGAGGGGTGCGCGCTTATCATCAGGGGGTCGCCGTTCCCTGCGTCATCGACGCACGCTGATTTTTTTTGTCAATGGTGTACACCAGCGGCGTAGGGGGCCGGCTTGCAGCCGCGCTCTCTCCTCCCATGCGCGCACGCTCCGAGCTCCCGCAAGACCGCTTCGACCGCCTCATGGCCGAGGTGCGCGGCTGCGCGCTGTGCGCGCCGCACCTGCCGCTGGGGCCGCGGCCGGTGCTGCGCGGCCTCGCCTCGGCGCGGCTCCTCATCACCAGCCAGGCGCCGGGCACCAAGGTGCATGCGAGCGGCCTTTCTTTCGACGACCGCAGCGGCGACCGGCTGCGCGATTGGCTCGGCATCGACCGCGACACCTTCTATGACGAGCGCCGCATCGCCATCCTGCCGATGGGATTGTGCTATCCCGGCCGCTACGCGGCAGGCGGCGACCTGCCGCCCAGGCCCGAATGCGCGCCGCTCTGGCATGCGCGCCTGCTTGCCGCCTGGCCCGCCATCGAGCTGACCTTGCTCGTGGGATCCTATGCCATCGATTACTATCTGAAGGGCCGCCGGCAGAAAAGCATGACCGAGACGGTGCGCGCCTGGCGCGACTTTCTGCCGGCCGCCTTGCCGCTGCCGCATCCGAGCTGGCGCACCACCGCGTGGGAGAAGCAGAATCCCTGGTTCGCCGCCGAGGTGCTGCCGGAACTGCGGCAACGCGTGCAGGCGCTTCTCTAGCTCTCCTGCTCGATCCGCTCCATGTCCTCGTCGCTGAAGCCGAAATGGTGGCCGATCTCGTGGATCAGCACATGGCGCACCACGGCGTAGAGATCCTCGCCGGTCTCGCACCAGTAATCGAGGATCGGCCGGCGGTAGAGGAAGATCAGCTCGGGCTCGGCGCGCGGGTCCATCACGCTCTGGCGCGGCAGCGCCACGCCGCGATAGAGGCCGAGGATGTCGAAGGGGCTCTCGAGGCCCATCTCCGCTTCGGTCTCGGCGTCGGGGAACTCGACGATGCGGATGACGACGCGGCCGAGATGCCGCTTCAGCTCCGCCGGGATATCGCCGAGCGCGCGCTCGGCCATCGCCTCGAGATCGCCGAAGCTCGGCGGCAGCGCCGGCGCGCTCACCGCTTGATATCCCGCTTCCGACCCGCCACTTCTCCGTGAGCAGGGCTCAGTCGGGGAGGCGAGGCATGGTCGAGCGTCTGGTCGGCGCGGCGCGCAAGGTCGCGATCAAGGAGCTCCATGGCTGGTCCGAGGTCGAGGACCGCGACGCCATCCGCAAGACCTATCACTTCGGCACCTTTGTCGAGGCCTGGGGCTTCATGAGCCAGGTGGCGCTGATCGCCGAGAGGATGGATCATCATCCCGAATGGTTCAACGTCTTCAACCGCGTCGAGATCATCCTCACCAGCCACGATGCCGGCGGACTGTCGGAGCGTGATCTGCGCCTTGCCCACGCGATCGACGCGCTCGCGCCGCCCCGCGACAAGGAGCGTTCGCGCTAGCGCGGCTATTTCGGCTGCATCCTGAGCGCGCCGTCGAGGCGGATGGTCTCGCCGTTGATCATCGGGTTGGCGATGATGTCGAGCACCAGTCGCGCATATTCCTCGGGCCGGCCGAGGCGCTGCGGGAACGGCACCGATTTGCCGAGGCTCTCCTGCACCTGCGGCGGCAGGCTCGCCATCAGCGGCGTCGCGAAGAGGCCGGGCGCGATGGTGTTGACGCGGATGCCCGCCGGCGCGAATTCGCGCGCCGCCGGCAAGGTCAGCGCGACGATGCCGCCCTTCGAGGCGGAATAGGCCGCCTGGCCGATCTGGCCCTCGAAGGCCGCGACCGAGGCGGTGGAGATGATGACGCCGCGCTCGCCTTCCTCCAGCGGCTCCAGCTTCTGCATGTCGGCGGCCGCGAGCCGCATCATGTTGAAGCTGCCGATCAGGTTGACGTTGATGACGCGGCTGAACTGGTCGAGCGGATGCGGCCCGTCGCGGCCGACGATGCGCGCGCCGATGCCGATGCCGGCGCAATTGATCAGGAGGCGCGCCGCCCCCTGCGCCGCGCGCGCCTTGGCCACCGCCTCCTCGCCGCTCTTGGCATCGGCGACGTCGCAGCGCAGCGCGATGCCGCCGATCTCGGCCGCCACCTTCTTGGCGTTCTCCTCGTTGATGTCGAGCACGGCGACCTTGGCGCCCGCCTTGGCCAGCGCCCGCGCCGTGGCCGCGCCCAATCCCGATCCGCCGCCGGTGACCAGCGCCGTTTGCCCCTTGAGCTCCATGCTTTCCTCCTTGTCCTTGCGGCCGATGCTTAGCAGATCGATCGCCGGCGCGCGATACCGCCGCTTCATGCCGGGATAGGCTCTCGCGCCGCGAGGTGTTGGCTCTGCGCGGCGCACGTGCTATGCCGGGGCAGGCGAGGCAGAGACGCGCCGGCGCAAGCCGCGCAAGAGCAGGTCGATCATGGCGAACAAGGTATATCCCAGCGCCGATGCCGCTCTGGCCGGCGTGCTGCGCGACGGCATGATGATCATGTCCGGCGGCTTCGGGCTCTGCGGCATCGCCGCGGCGCTGATCGAGGCGATCCGCGAGGCCGGCGTCGGCAATCTCACGGTCGTCTCGAACAATGCCGGCATCGACGGCGCCGGGCTGGGGTTGCTGCTGGAAAGCCGGCAGATCCGCAAGATGATCTCGTCCTATGTCGGCGAGAACAAGCTCTTCGCGCAGCAATTCCTCGCCGGCCAGCTCGAGCTCGAGTTCAACCCGCAAGGCACGCTGGCCGAGCGCATCCGCGCCGGCGGCGCCGGCATTCCCGCCTTCTTCACCAAGACCGGCGTCGGCACCGTCATCGCCGAAGGCAAGGATGTCCGCACCTTCGACGGCGAGAAATACGTGATGGAGCGCGGCCTGGTCGCCGATCTCGCCATCGTCCATGCCTGGAAGGGCGACACCGAGGGCAACCTCGTCTACCGCAAGACCGCGCGCAACTTCAACCCGATGATGGCGACGGCGGCCAAGGTGACGGTGGCCGAGGTCGAGCATCTCGTGGCGCCCGGCGAGATCGAGCCCGACCACATCATCACGCCCGGCATCTTCGTGCAGCGCATCGTGCATATCGCCGAATCCGAAAAAGCGCATCGAGCAGCGCACCGTGCGCAAGCGCCCATCCTGAGGAGATCGGCATGGCCTGGACACGCGAGGAAATGGCGGCGCGCGCGGCCAAGGAGCTGCGCGACGGCTTCTACGTCAATCTCGGCATCGGCATTCCGACGCTGGTGTCGAACTACATCCCGGACGGCATGGCGGTGCAGCTGCAAAGCGAGAACGGCATGCTCGGCATGGGGCCTTTCCCCTATGAGGGCGAGGAGGATCCCGACCTGATCAATGCCGGCAAGCAGACGGTGACGGAGCTGCCGACCACCAGCTATTTCTCCAGCGCCGACAGCTTCGCCATGGTGCGCGGCGGGCATATCGATCTCTCGATCCTCGGCGCCATGCAGGTGGCGGAGAATGGCGACCTCGCCAATTGGATGATCCCCGGCAAGATGGTGAAGGGCATGGGCGGCGCGATGGACCTCGTCGCCGGCGTCAAGAAGGTGGTGGTGGTGATGGAGCACACCGCCAAGGACGAGGCGAAGCTGCTGAAGCGCTGCACCTTGCCGCTCACCGGCGCCGGCGTCGTCGATCTCGTGATCACCGATCTCGGCGTCTTCAGCATCGACAAGAAGGGCAGCGGCGGCATGGTGCTGATCGAGCTCGCGCCCGGCGTCACCTTCGACGAGATCCGCGCCAAGACCGAAGCGACGTTCCGGCTCGCCGCCCACTAGGCGAACTCCCGTTAGGGAGTTCGTCCGCGGCGGCGGCAGCGGTTGCCCTTGCAACCGCGAAAGCCGCACCGATCGGACGAGCCGCTAGGCAAACTCCCGCACGAGATCACCCCCGCTCAGCGGCGGAAGCGGCCGCCGAAGCCCACGCCGACGAAGCCAACCGCCGGATAGCCATAGCCGGGATAATAGCCGTAGGCCCCGGGATAGTACGCATAGGGCCCGTAGGGATAGCCGGATAGGGATAGCCGTACGCATAGCCCGGGGGATAGGCGTAGCCATAGCCGGGCGTCGGAGCGTCGAGCGCGGTCGGGACGCTCTCGCCCTTGGCGGACATGCACTGGACATAGCTCATGTCGTAGCGCTGCTGCAGCGCCGCGGCCGAATACCCCGCCGCGCCGAGCCCGCTGGCGCCGCCCAGGAATAAGCCGCTGCCGGCGCCGATCGCGGCGCCCGCCGCGGGGTTGCCGGCCGCGGCGCCGATGGCGGCGCCCGCCGCCGCGCCGAGCACGGTGCCGACCACGGCGCTGGTGGCGGCGCTGTCATTGGCCGCTTGCTGCGGCGAGGTGCCGCCGGTCTGCACCGAGGCATATTGGCGGCAGGTCATGTCGTCCTGCTGGAAATCGGCGAAGCTCTTGTCCTTGGCCGGCAGCGCCATGACGCTGGGGCCGGCGGGCGGCGCCACGGCGCAGGCGCCGAGCGCCAGCGTGCCAGCCAGAACGGCGATCTCCTTGACGCGGCGCATCGGCTTCTCCCTCCGCTTGCGGGCCATCGGTCCCCGATAAGGGGCCGCCCCGTCTTCCAGTTATTATATAGGACGACGCGGCGCTGGCCGTTCCCATAATCCTACGCCGCCTTGCCTGTCCCGCCGGTCATCTTTTTGTGAGCCCGCGGCGAGCCCTCAGAGCGGGGGCTCGGCGATGCCGCGCCGGCGGCAGGCGGCGATGAGCGTGTTGCGCAGCAGGCAGGCGATGGTCATCGGCCCGACCCCGCCCGGCACCGGCGTGATGGCGCCGGCAACGCCCTGCGCCTCGGCGAAGGCGACGTCGCCGACCAGCCGGCTCTTGCCCTCCGCGGCGGGGAGCCGGTTGATCCCGACATCGATCACCGTGGCTCCGGGCTTGATCCAGTTGCCGCGCACTAGCTCGGCGCGCCCGACCGCGGCAACCAGAATGTCGGCGCGGCGCGCGATCGCCGCCAGGTTGCGGCTTTTGGAATGCGCCAGGCTGACGCTGCAATTCTCGGCGAGCAGCAGCGCCGCCATCGGCTTGCCGACGATGTTGGAGCGGCCCAGCACCACCGCCTCGGCGCCGGCAAGCGTGCCCAGCGTCTGGCGCAGCAGCATCAGGCAGCCATAGGGCGTGCACGGCACCAGCGCCGTCCCGCCGCTCCACAGCCGCCCGACATTCTGCGGGTGGAAGCCATCGACATCCTTGGCCGGGTCGATCGCCTCGATGACGCGCTGCGGCGCGATCTGCGGCGGCAGCGGCAGTTGCACCAGGATGCCGTCGATCGTGGGATCGGCGTTGAGCGCTGCGACGAGGCGCAGCAGCTCCGCCTCGCTGGCGGCGGCGGGCAGCCGGTGCTCGACGCTCTCGAGCCCGGTCGCGCGCGTCGCCTTGGCCTTGCTGCGCACATAGATTTCGCTGGCGGGGTCGGCGCCCACCAGCACCGCCGCCAGCCCGGGCACGATCCCGTGCTGCGCCTTGAGCACTGCGGCGGCGGCGGCGATCCCGGCGCGCAACGCCTCCGCGGCGGCCTTGCCGTCGATCAGTCGTGTCTCAACCATGGAGCGAGCCTTTCCTCGAGCCTGGCGGCCAGTGCCGCGGGATCGCCGGCGATGTGCACCAGCTTGCGCCGGTCGGCGGCGCCGAGCGCGAGGTGGAGGTCGCGCCGCTTGAGGCCGAGCGTCTCGGCCAGCAGCGCCAGCAGCGCGTCATTGGCCTTGCCCGCTTCGGGCGGCGCCGTCACCGCCACTTTGAGCGCGACCCCGCCGCTGCCATCCTCGATCAGGCCGACAATCCGTGCCGACGATGCCTTGGGGGTGAGCCGCACGGCGAGCCGCACACCGTCCGGCATGGCGGCGAACGGGAGCAACGGCGCGCCTAGAGCTGCGCGACGTAGAACTCCAGCTGTATCAGTTCGCGCTCGATGAACCACAGGATCAGCAGCAGGATGATCGGCGAGATGTCGAGGCCGCCGAGATTGGGCAGGAACTGGCGCAGCGGTCTGAGCGCCGGCTCGGTGGCGCGGTAGAGGAAATCGCCGATCATGGCGACGGGCCGGCTGTGGGTGTTGATGACGTTGAAGGCGACGAGCCAGCTCATCACCGCCGAGATGATGACGATCCACCAATAAAGGTGCAGCAGCACGACGACGACGTCGATGACCGGAACCAGGAAACCGCCCATGAGCGCGTCCTGAACCCCCTCGCGAAGCGGCGGTAAGCTAGCCGCGCGGCGCCGGTGGCGCAAGGCCGGCGCCCGCGAGCCTTGACAGCACCCGCCGCCCGCCCAATAGTCGCCGCCCGTCGCGGGGCAGTAGCTCAGTTGGGAGAGCGCGACGTTCGCAATGTCGAGGTCAGGGGTTCGATCCCCCTCTGCTCCACCACTTCCTTCGAGGGCTCGGCCGGTGATGGCCGGGCCCTTGGCGCGTGAGGCCCGATCTCCCGCCTTTTAATCGAATATTAGCCATCTCCGACCACAATCACCCCAAGGTTTCGCACCTTTGCGACGGCTGCGGCCGCCCGGCGGGGTGCTGAACGGAGATAGGCGCCGTCTATTTCTAGCAATCGGTGAGGGGTGAACACGTGAGCGACCTGACGCTGACCATCAACCTGTGCACGCGCGGGCGCCCCGAATTGCTCCTCCGCACGGTCCAAGAGACGCTGCCCAATATCGTGCTGCCGACCACGATCTTCATGATCTCGGTCGATCACGACGACCAGAAGACGATCGACGCTCTGCCGCACTTGCCCGTCGACCGCCGCTTGCGGCCGGTCGTCGCGCAACGCGAGGATTCGCTCGGCGGGAAATACAATCGCGCGCTCCAGGTGCCGGCGGACGTCTATCTCGCCATGGTGGATTACGGGCCGCACATCACGCCGGGGTTCGACGCCAAGATCCTCGAGGCGGCGGCGCGTTTCCCCGACAACATCGGCGTCGTCTACAACCACCTCGCCAATGCGTCCTTCCCGCAGATCAACGGGATCACGCATGGTCTCGCCAAGAAGATGGGCTTCATCTATCCGCCCTATTTCCCCTACTGGTTCATCGATCACTGGCTGGACGACATCGTGCGCCTAATCGACCGCATCTCATTCGCCGATGTCCATATCGACACCAGCCGCCGTCCCGGCACGCAGGAGCTCCGCGAGCTGGCCTTCTGGGCCGATTTCTACGACCTCGGACAGATCGTCCGCCGCCGTTGCGCCTTTGACATCATCCGCTCGCCGGAATTTCTCGATCCGCCTTGGCGCAAAGAGATGCTGCTGCGCCACTACCCGCTGGTCGAGGGTCGCTCGCTCTATGTCAACGGCGTGCTGCGCAGCAGCGATTACGCGCAATACGAACAGAGGATCGGCGCCGGCGCGCCTGATGCCCGCTACGAGCGCTTGAAGGCGCAGGCGCTACAGATGGCGGCCGTCATGCAGGCGGAGATTCAAGCCATCCAGGAGTCGATGCAGGCCCCCCAGGCCGCGGCGTGACAACGGGAGGGGGTCCGTAGCACTGCTATCCCAAGCCGTTGACAATCAAGTTCTGTGGATGGAACGCCCTTCATGATCGACTATCAGGACCTGATGCAACGGCAGGATCGGGTCGCCGGCTATGCCGATATGGACCGCGACTTCGCGCCGATCTTCAACGCGGTGCGCTCCTTCACGATGACCTCCGTGGAGAGGATGTTCGATCTCTACAAGTCGGTCGAATACATCGTCAGAGCGGGTGTGCCCGGCGACATCGTCGAGTGCGGCGTGTGGCGCGGCGGCTCGATGATGCTTGTCGCCAAGACGCTGCAGATGCTCGGCGACACCTCTCGGGGGCTCTGGCTCTACGATACCTTCGAAGGCCATCCGATGCCTTCCGAAAACGAGGTCGATCTCTGGGGCCGCCGCGCGATCGATGACTGGCAGGCCAATGTGAAGGCCGATGGGACCACGGAGTGGGGGCGGGTCGGCGTCGAGGAAGTGGCTGCCAACATGGCATCGACCGGTTACCGCGGCCCGGTGAAATTGGTCAAGGGCATGGTAGAGGAGACGGCGCGTGCGCCAACCGCGCCAGCTTTTGCCATCGTGCGGCTCGATACCGACTGGTTTCCGAGCGCGCAGATCTCGATGGAGGTATTCTGGCCGCCGCTCTCGCGCGGCGGCGTGCTCGTCATCGACGATTACGGTCACTACAAGGGCCAGAGAGAAGCGGTGGATGCCTATTTTGCCAAGCACGGCATCGCGGTGAAGCTCAACCGCGTCGACTACTCCTGCCGTACGGTCGTCAAGCGCTAGCGATCACGACTGCGGCGCGCTCAACCGCCGCCCGGCCACAGCCGGCCATCGGCCGGCAGCCGCGAAAGGCTGTCGCGGTAGGCGAGGGCCCGGCGATAACGATCGTGATAGTCGACGGACGACAGCGCGCCCGAGGACTCGATGTCTTCCTGGGTGCCGATCTCGTGGTAGAGCTCGAGATTGGTCAGCGTCGGCACCGGCAATTCGCCGCGGCAGTAATCCTCCCACATCCGGGCGAAGAGCGCCTCGAGCTTGCGCACCAGCAAGTTCGTGTCGAAGAGCGTGCAACCGTCGCGGTTCGCGATCAGCCGGTCCTTGTAGTTCCTTAGCGCGGCTTTGTCGCGGCCGAGCGTCACCGCCCGCTCGACATACTCATCGAAGCTGTTGCAGACCAGCTCGCCCAGCCCGGCGGCGTGGAGGAGGCTGCCGCAGACGCGCGACGCGAAACCGCGGCCGGAGACCGTCAGCACGGGCACGCCCAGCCACAGCGCGTCGGAGGCCGTGGTGTGCGAGCCGTAGGGCCAAGTATCCAGCAGCACGTCGGCCAGCGCGAAGCGCGCCATGTGCTCGGGATTTGGCGCCCGCGCGGCAAAGATCAGCCTCTCCGGCGCGATGCCGAGCGGCGTCGCCAGTTGCCGCAGCCGCTCCTCCGTGTCCGCGGCCCCGGCGAGGAACCACAGCACGCTGTCCGGGACGCGCGACAGGATCGTCATCCAGTGGGCGAAGACCGCAGGCGTGATTTTCTGCGTAGCGTTGAAGGAGCAATAGACCGTGCCCTCTTCCGGCAGCCCGGCTTCGCGGCGCGTTGGCCGCGCGGCGGCGATGACGCGCTTGCGGTCGTTCGGCTGGTAGCAGGGCAGCCGCAGCACCTTTTCCGAATAGTAGATTTCGTGGCCGCGCGGGATGATGTAGTCGTCGGCGATGATGTAGTGGTGATAGGGGCTGCCCATCGTGCCGGGATAGCCCAGCCAGTTGACGATGATCGGCGCCGGACGCAGCGCGAAGACCTTCGAGCGCGCATCCTTCGAATAGCCGTTGAGGTCCACCAGGATGTCGATCCCGTCCTCGACGATCCGGCGCGCGGCCTGGTGATCGCTGAGATCGTTGATGTCGACCCAGTGATCGACCGCCTGTCGGATCCTTGCCTTGGTCTCATCCTCGGCCCGGATGCCGCAGTAATAGGCGAAAACCTCGACCTGCTTGCGGTCGTGGAGCTCGAACATTTCGCTGGTCAGGAAGCCCACGGCATGGGCGCGCAGATCCGACGAGAGATAGCCGACGCGCAGCCGCCGCTGCTGCGTGGGGAGGGGTGCCGGCCAGCTGCCGACAGTGGCGATGGCGGGCCTGCCGACGTCGAGCTTGCTGTACTGATTGGCGGTGCCCAGCTGGAACAGCGGATCATCGGCGTAATAGGCCAGCGACAAGGGATAGAAGCTCTCCATCAGCAGGGGGCGGGTCACGTTCGCCCAGGGCGTCAGCACCGGCCACTTGCACTGGCCCTGGCGCAGGAAGATCCAGTGCTGGATCGGCTCCCGCTGATGAGGATTTATCTCCAGGCTCAGCCGCAGCGCATCCTCGGCTTGCGCCTCGTAGCGTGCGGTCTCGAGCACTCGCGCGATCTGCTTCAACGCCACCGTCTTGTAGCCGATGGCGTTGCCGTCGACGGGAACGACGGCGTTCGCCACGTGATACCACTGGACAATCGCCTGGTCGGTCGCCCCCATCCGTTCCAGCACCACTCCCACATTGATGCAGGGCGGCAGGAAATCCTTTTGAAGTGCGATCGCCTCGAGGAAGGTGTCGCGGGCAGCGGCGAGATCGCCGGCATCGGAGAGCGTGACGCCATAGTTGAACAAGATCACATGTCGCGACGGATGGTCCGGGTTGTGAGCGAGCCAGCTTTTGTAGAGTTGCTGGACGAGCGCCGGTTGTTTGGCGCTGGCGAGCGCCTGGGTCGCGGTGATCAAGTCGCCCGGCTCGAGCGCCTGCGCTGACGCTTTCGCCACGGCCGCAGTGAAGACCGCCGGCAAGATGGTTTCCGTCCGCCCCGCAGCCCGGTCGGGCAGCAGCTCTATCACTTCGGCGGCGCTGGCTCCCAGCGGCGTCATGCGACTCGCGGAGGCGCCGGGGTCGGGGCGTCCTGCGCCGACAGCAAGCGGACGTCGGAAATCACGTTCTCAATGTTCGGCGCTGAGGCGGCCGGTATCGGCATGCTCGCTCCACCACGGAAGTGCTCTCTACTTTGTCCAGCTTGGCACGTCGGCCTTAATGATTAGTAACCACGATGCCGCGGCGATCAGAAAGTCGCGATGCGCAAGAATAGTAACGATGTTTTCCGACGTTTTTTCTTCGCTTGCGCGATCGTGTGAAGGTGATGACGCGCGCGGCGAGGGGCGACGAGCGGTGCGTTGGCGCTCGAGAGATCGTCGGTAACCTGCTGACTTTCATAACGAAACCATTGCGACGCGCGGCCACGGCAAGGTCCGCGGCGGGTGCGGGCGCAGTACGTTTGTTTGTCGCGTGAATTAGGAGTTTTTTCATCGACGACAGCCTAATCTCCGCACCCTGCGTGGAATAGCTAACGAGACTCTGGAATAGCTAACGAGATTCTGTGATCGGTGAAAATCTGGAGCGCGGAGAAGATTAGATGACCTCGCTTATCACCCTGCTGTCGCCGAGTCAGTTCGCGGCGCTGTCGACGACAGCCATCCAGAATCTCTCCGTCACCGATATTCAGTCGATCAGCGCCGCGCAGGCGGCAGCTGCCACGGCTACGGAAGTCGACGCGCTGAGCACGTCGCAGATCCAGGCGCTCAACACCACCGATGTCGCTGCGCTGACCGCTACCGCCATCGATTCGCTCGCCACCTGGCAGCTCTTCACTTTGAATGCCGCGCAGCTTAGCGTCCTGACCCCGTCGCAGATCGGTGGGCTCAGCTCGGCGCAGATCGGCGCCTTCAGCGTGACGGCGGCAAAAGGCCTGACCTCGACCGAGATTGGCGAGCTCAGCCCGACGACTCAGGTCACCGGGCTGACCTCGCAGCAGATCGGGGCGTTGACGACGACCGCGATCGGCGGCCTGAGCAGCGCGGAGATCCAGGCGCTGAGCACGGCGACGCAGCTCACCGGGCTGACGGCGACGCAGCTGCCGAGCCTGAACACGGCGGCGCTGACCTCGGCGCAGATCGGGGCGCTGAGCACGGCGCAGGTCAAGGGCCTGAGCACGACCGAGATCGGCGCGCTGAGCACGGCGACGCAGCTGACCGGGCTGACCTCGCAGGATATCGGGGCGCTGACGACGGCGCAGATCGCCGGCTTCACCGCCTCGGAGATCACCGCGCTCGCCACGGCGACGCAGGTGGACGGGCTGACCTCGCAGCAGATCGGCGCGCTCAACGCGACGCAGATCGGCGGCCTGACCTCGGCGCAGATCCAGGCGCTGAGCACGGCGACGCAGGTCACCGGGCTGACGGCGGCGCAGCTGCCGAGCCTGAACACGGCGGCGCTGACCTCGGCGCAGATCGGGGCGCTGAGCACGACGCAGGTCAAGGGTCTGACCTCGACCCAGATCAACGCGTTCAGCGCGGCGACGCAGCTGACCGGGCTGACCTCGCAGGATATCGGGGCGCTGACGACGACGCAGATCGGCGGCCTGAGCAGCGCGCAGATCCAGGCGCTGAGCACGGCGACGCAGCTCACCGGGCTGACGGCGACGCAGCTGCCGAGCCTGAACACGGCGGCGCTGACCTCGGCGCAGATCGGGGCGCTGAGCACGGCGCAGGTCAAGGGCCTGAGCACGACCGAGATCGGCGCGCTGAGCACGGCGACGCAGCTGACCGGGCTGACCTCGCAGGATATCGGGGCGCTGACGACGGCGCAGATCGCCGGCTTCACCGCCTCGGAGATCACCGCGCTCGCCACGGCGACGCAGGTGGACGGGCTGACCTCGCAGCAGATCGGCGCGCTCAACGCGACGCAGATCGGCGGCCTGACCTCGGCGCAGATCCAGGCGCTGAGCACGGCGACGCAGGTCACCGGGCTGACGGCGGCGCAGCTGCCGAGCCTGAACACGGCGGCGCTGACCTCGGCGCAGATCGGGGCGCTGAGCACGACGCAGGTCAAGGGGCTGACCTCGACCCAGATCAACGCGTTCAGCGCGGCGACGCAGCTGACCGGGCTGACCTCGCAGGATATCGGGGCGCTGACGACGACGCAGATCGGCGGCCTGAGCAGCGCGCAGATCCAGGCGCTGAGCACGGCGACGCAGCTCACCGGGCTGACGGCGACGCAGCTGCCGAGCCTGAACACGGCGGCGCTGACCTCGGCGCAGATCGGGGCGCTGAGCACGGCGCAGGTCAAGGGCCTGAGCACGACCGAGATCGGCGCGCTGAGCACGGCGACGCAGCTGACCGGGCTGACCTCGCAGGATATCGGGGCGCTGACGACGGCGCAGATCGCCGGCTTCACCGCCTCGGAGATCACCGCGCTCGCCACGGCGACGCAGGTGGACGGGTTGACCTCGCAGCAGATCGGCGCGCTCAACGCGACGCAGATCGGCGGCCTGACCTCGGCGCAGATCCAGGCGCTGAGCACGGCGACGCAGGTCACCGGGCTGACGGCGGCGCAGCTGCCGAGCCTGAACACGGCGGCGCTGACCTCGGCGCAGATCGGGGCGCTGAGCACGACGCAGGTCAAGGGTCTGACCTCGACCCAGATCAACGCGTTCAGCGCGGCGACGCAGCTGACCGGGCTGACCTCGCAGGATATCGGGGCGCTGACGACGACGCAGATCGGCGGCCTGAGCAGCGCGCAGATCCAGGCGCTGAGCACGGCGACGCAGCTGACCGGGCTGACGGCGACGCAGCTGCCGAGCCTGAACACGGCGGCGCTGACCTCGGCGCAGATCGGGGCGCTGAGCACGGCGCAGGTCAAGGGCCTGAGCACGACCGAGATCGGCGCGCTGAGCACGGCGACGCAGCTGACCGGGCTGACCTCGCAGGATATCGGGGCGCTGACGACGGCGCAGATCGCCGGCTTCACCGCCTCGGAGATCACCGCGCTCGCCACGGCGACGCAGGTGGACGGGTTGACCTCGCAGCAGATCGGCGCGCTCAACGCGACGCAGATCGGCGGCCTGACCTCGGCGCAGATCCAGGCGCTGAGCACGGCGACGCAGGTCACCGGGCTGACGGCGGCGCAGCTGCCGAGCCTGAACACGGCGGCGCTGACCTCGGCGCAGATCGGGGCGCTGAGCACGACGCAGGTCAAGGGTCTGACCTCGACCCAGATCAACGCGTTCAGCGCGGCGACGCAGCTGACCGGGCTGACCTCGCAGGATATCGGGGCGCTGACGACGACGCAGATCGGCGGCCTGAGCAGCGCGCAGATCCAGGCGCTGAGCACGGCGACGCAGCTGACCGGGCTGACGGCGACGCAGCTGCCGAGCCTGAACACGGCGGCGCTGACCTCGGCGCAGATCGGGGCGCTGAGCACGGCGCAGGTCAAGGGCCTGAGCACGACCGAGATCGGCGCGCTGAGCACGGCGACGCAGCTGACCGGGCTGACCTCGCAGGATATCGGGGCGCTGACGACGGCGCAGATCGCCGGCTTCACCGCCTCGGAGATCACCGCGCTCGCCACGGCGACGCAGGTGGACGGGTTGACCTCGCAGCAGATCGGCGCGCTCAACGCGACGCAGATCGGCGGCCTGACCTCGGCGCAGATCCAGGCGCTGAGCACGGCGACGCAGGTCACCGGGCTGACGGCGGCGCAGCTGCCGAGCCTGAACACGGCGGCGCTGACCTCGGCGCAGATCGGGGCGCTGAGCACGACGCAGGTCAAGGGTCTGACCTCGACCCAGATCAACGCGTTCAGCGCGGCGACGCAGCTGACCGGGCTGACCTCGCAGGATATCGGGGCGCTGACGACGACGCAGATCGGCGGCCTGAGCAGCGCGCAGATCCAGGCGCTGAGCACGGCGACGCAGCTCACCGGGCTGACGGCGACGCAGCTGCCGAGCCTGAACACGGCGGCGCTGACCTCGGCGCAGATCGGGGCGCTGAGCACGGCGCAGGTCAAGGGCCTGAGCACGACCGAGATCGGCGCGCTGAGCACGGCGACGCAGCTGACCGGGCTGACCTCGCAGGATATCGGGGCGCTGACGACGGCGCAGATCGCCGGCTTCACCGCCTCGGAGATCACCGCGCTCGCCACGGCGACGCAGGTGGACGGGTTGACCTCGCAGCAGATCGGCGCGCTCAACGCGACGCAGATCGGCGGCCTGACCTCGGCGCAGATCCAGGCGCTGAGCACGGCGACGCAGGTCACCGGGCTGACGGCGGCGCAGCTGCCGAGCCTGAACACGGCGGCGCTGACCTCGGCGCAGATCGGGGCGCTGAGCACGACGCAGGTCAAGGGCCTGACCTCGACCCAGATCAACGCGTTCAGCGCGGCGACGCAGCTGACCGGGCTGACCTCGCAGGATATCGGGGCGCTGACGACGACGCAGATCGGCGGCCTGAGCAGCGCGCAGATCCAGGCGCTGAGCACGGCGACGCAGCTCACCGGGCTGACGGCGACGCAGCTGCCGAGCCTGAACACGGCGGCGCTGACCTCGGCGCAGATCGGGGCGCTGAGCACGGCGCAGGTCAAGGGCCTGAGCACGACCGAGATCGGCGCGCTGAGCACGGCGACGCAGCTGACCGGGCTGACCTCGCAGGATATCGGGGCGCTGACGACGGCGCAGATCGCCGGCTTCACCGCCTCGGAGATCACCGCGCTCGCCACGGCGACGCAGGTGGACGGGCTGACCTCGCAGCAGATCGGCGCGCTCAACGCGACGCAGATCGGCGGCCTGACCTCGGCGCAGATCCAGGCGCTGAGCACGGCGACGCAGGTCACCGGGCTGACGGCGGCGCAGCTGCCGAGCCTGAACACGGCGGCGCTGACCTCGGCGCAGATCGGGGCGCTGAGCACGACGCAGGTCAAGGGTCTGACCTCGACCCAGATCAACGCGTTCAGCGCGGCGACGCAGCTGACCGGGCTGACCTCGCAGGATATCGGGGCGCTGACGACGACGCAGATCGGCGGCCTGAGCAGCGCGCAGATCCAGGCGCTGAGCACGGCGACGCAGCTCACCGGGCTGACGGCGACGCAGCTGCCGAGCCTGAACACGGCGGCGCTGACCTCGGCGCAGATCGGGGCGCTGAGCACGGCGCAGGTCAAGGGCCTGAGCACGACCGAGATCGGCGCGCTGAGCACGGCGACGCAGCTGACCGGGCTGACCTCGCAGGATATCGGGGCGCTGACGACGGCGCAGATCGCCGGCTTCACCGCCTCGGAGATCACCGCGCTCGCCACGGCGACGCAGGTGGACGGGCTGACCTCGCAGCAGATCGGCGCGCTCAACGCGACGCAGATCGGCGGCCTGACCTCGGCGCAGATCCAGGCGCTGAGCACGGCGACGCAGGTCACCGGGCTGACGGCGGCGCAGCTGCCGAGCCTGAACACGGCGGCGCTGACCTCGGCGCAGATCGGGGCGCTGAGCACGACGCAGGTCAAGGGCCTGACCTCGACCCAGGTCAACGCGTTCAGCGCGGCGACGCAGCTCACCGGGCTGACCTCGCAGGATATCGGGGCGCTGACGACGACCGCCATCGGCGGCCTGACCAGCGCGCAGATCCAGTCGCTGAGCACGGCGACGCAGATCACCGGCCTCACCACGGCCGAGATCAGCAGTCTCAGCTCGGCGGCGCTCAACGCGCTGACGACGGCGCAGGTCCAGGCGCTCACCACGGCGCAGATCAAGGGCCTGACGGCGAGCGAGATCACCGAACTTGGCACGGCGCAGATCCAGAGCCTGACCACAACGCAGCTAGCGACGTTCACCGTCACCCAGATCGGTGGCTTCAACTCAACCCAGGTCGGGAGCCTGTCGACGGCGCAGCTCGACTCCCTGGTGTGATCGGTCGGCCGCGACCCTGGTCGCGGGGTGCGCGAGATCGAGCAACGGTCCCGCGTGCCGGTTCGAGAGGCAGGCGCAGTGTCGGCGGCAACGGATTTCCGCAGCCGGGCCTCGCGGCGGCAAACGCCGCCGCCTGACCCTCCGAGCGCGGAGCATATGCAATGACCTCGCTCATCGCCTATGTAACGCCGGCCCAATTCGCCGGCCTGTCGGCGACCGCGGTACAGCGCTTCGCTGTCACTGACGTACAGGCGATCGACGCCGCGCAAGCTGCCGTCGCCACGTCCACCGAAGTGGACGCACTCAATACCACTCAGCTTCCTCAGATCAGTATCACGGCCATTGCCGCGCTGACCGCCACGGCCTTCGATACGCTGGCCACCTGGCAGCTCGTCAGCCTGAGCGCGGCGCAGCTCGGTGCCCTCACGGCGGCGCAAGTGGCGGGCCTCGACGCGACCCAGCTGGGTGCTTTGGGCGCGAGCCAGGTCAAGGGCTTGACCGCGACCGAGATCGGTGCCTTCAGCGCGACGCAGGTGGCCGCCCTGACGGCGACCGATATCGGCGCGCTCACCACGACGCAGATCGGTGGGCTCACGGCGACCGAGATCAGCGCTCTCGATCCGACGACGCAGTCCACCGGCCTTACCGCGACGCAGATCGGCTCTTTCACCACGACGCAGATCGGCGCGCTGACCGCGACCGAGATCACCGGGCTTACCGTCACCCAGGTCAAGGGCTTGACCGCGAACTGTTATTGGCGCACTCAGCACGACGCAGGCCGGCGCCCTGACCGCGACCCAAACCGGTGCGCTCAGCACGACGCAGATCAAGGGCTTGACCGCGACGGAGCTCGGCGCGCTCAGCGCGACGCAGGCCGGCGCGCTTACGGCGACGCAAATCGGCGCGCTGACCACGACGCAGGTCACCGGGCTCACCGCGACCGAGATAACCGGCCTGACGACGACACAGGTCGGCGGCTTCACCGCGACCCAGCTCGGGGCGCTCGACCCGCAGACGCAGCTTGGCGGGTTGTCGGCGACGCAAATCGGTGCCCTGAGCGCCGCGCAGGTCAAGGGCCTGACCGCGACCGAGCTTGGCGGGCTCAGCACCACGCAGGTCAGCGCCCTGACGGCGACGCAAATCGCTGCGCTGACCACCACGCAGGTCGGCGGGCTCACCACCACCGCGATCGGTGCGCTCGACCCGACGACGCAATCCCCCGGCCTGACCGCGACGCAGCTCGGCGCCTTCACCACGACGCAGATCGGCGCGCTGACCGCGACCGAGATCACCGGGCTGACCGTGACCCAGGTCAAGGGCTTGACCGCCACCGCTATTGGCGCGCTCAGCACGACGCAGGCCGGCGCGCTGACGGCGACCCAAACCGGTGCGTTCAGCACGACGCAGATCAAGGGCTTGACCGCGACGGAGCTAGGCGCGCTCAGCACGACGCAGGCCGCCGCGCTTACGGTGACGCAAATCGGTGCGCTGACCACGACGCAGGTCACCGGGCTCACCGCGACCGAGATAGCCGGTCTGACGACGACGCAGGTCGGTGGCCTGACCGCGACGCAGCTCGGCGCGCTCGACCCGCAGACGCAGCTTGGCGGAGTTGTCGGCGACGCAAATCGGTGCCCTGAGCGCCGCGCAGGTCAAGGGCTTGACCGCGACGGAGCTTGGCGGGCTCAGCACCACGCAGGCCGCTGCCCTGACGGCAACGCAAATCGGCGCACTCACGGCGACGCAGATCGGCGGCTTCACCGCCACCGAAATCGGGGCGCTCGATCCGACGACGCAATCCACCGGCCTCACCGCGACGCAGCTTGGCGCGTTCACCGCGACGCAGGCCGGTGCGCTCACCGCGACTGAGATCACGGGGCTGACCGCGACGCAGGTCAAGGGCTTGACCGCGACCGCGATCGGCGCGCTCACCACGACGCAAGCCGGCGCGCTCACGGCGATCGCAAATCGGCGCGCTCACCGCGACACAGATCAAGGGCCTGACCGTCTCCGAAATCGGCGCGTTCAGCACGACGCAAGCCGGCGCGCTCACGGCGCCACAAATCGGCGCGCTGACGACGACGCAGCTCGCCGGGCTCTCCGTGACCGAGATCGCCGGTCTGACGACCACGCAGGTCGGCGGCCTGACCGCGACGCAGCTCGGCGCGCTCGACCCGCAAACCCAGCTCGACGGGCTCACCGCGACGCAAATCGGTGCCGTGAGCGCGGTGCAGGTCAAGGGCCTGACCACGACGGAGGTTGGGGCGCTCAGCACGACGCAGGCCGGCGGCCTCACGGCGGCGGCGATCGGCGCGCTCAGCACGACGCAGATCGGCGCCCTCACGACGACGGAGGTTGGCGGCCTCACCGCGACCCAGGCCGGTGGCCTCACCGCGGCGCAAATCGGTGCGCTTGCCGTAACGCAGCTCGGCGCGCTCACCACGACTGAAATCAGCGGCCTCACCGCGGCGCAGGTCGACAGCCTCTCCACGACGCAATTCGGCAGCTTGACGGCGACGCAGACCGACGCGCTGACCGCGACGCAGATCGGTGCCCTCGGCACGGTCCAGGTCGAAGGCCTGACCGCGACGGATCTCGGCGGATTCTCCGCGACGCAGGCTGGCGCGCTCACCGCGGCGCAGATCGGCTTGCTGACGACGACGCAGGCGGCCGGGCTCAGCGCGACCGAGATTGGCGGCCTCACCGCGGCGCAGGTCGGCGGCCTGATCGCGACGCAGATCGGCGCCCTCACCACGACGCAGCTTGCCGGCGTTACGGCGACCCAGATCGGCGCATTCACCGTGGCACAGGTCAAGGGCGTGACCGCGACGGAACTCGGTGCTTTCACCACGACGCAGGCCGGCGCGCTCACCGCCGCTCAAATCGGCGCTCTGACCGCGACGCAGCTCGGCGGGTTCAGCGCAACCCAGGTCGGCGCCCTTGTCACGACGCAGGCCGGCGCCCTTACGGCGGCGCAAATCGGCGGGCTTACGGTCACACAGGTCGGCGGCTTCGGCCTGACGCAGCTGGGCGGACTCACCACAACCCAGGTCAACGGCCTCACCGCGGCACAGCTGGGCGGCCTCAGCGTGACGCAGGTCGGCGTCCTGACCGCGACGCAGATCGGCGCGCTCACCGCGACGCAAGTCGACGGCCTGACGGCGGCCGATATCGGCGCCCTCTCGACGACACAGGCCGGCGCGCTCACGGCGACGCAAATCGGCGCGCTCACCACAACGGAGGTCGGCGGTCTCGATACGACCGAGATCGCCGGCCTGACGGCGACGCAGCTCGGCGCGCTCACCGCGACGCAGCTCGGCACGCTCAGCGCGTCGACGCAGCTCGGCGGTCTCTCCGCGACGCAAATCGGCGCCCTGGGCACGGCGCAGGTCACAGGCCTGACGGCGACGCAGCTTGGCGCGCTGACCGCGACCCAGGCTGTCGCGCTCACCGCGACCGAGCTCGGCGCGCTCAGCACGACGGCGATCGGCGGGCTCACCACGACCGAGCTCGGCGCGTTCGATCCGACGACGCAATCGCCCTGGTCTGACCGCGGCGCAGCTGGGCGCGCTGACCGCAACGCAGCTCGGCGCGCTGACCGCGACCCAGCTTGGCGGCCTGACCGTGACGCAGGTCGAGGGCCTGACCGCGACGGAGATCGGCGAGCTCGGCGCAACCCAAGCCGGCGCCCTGACGGCAACTGAGATCGGTGCCCTCAGCGCGACGCAGGTTGGCGGCCTGACCGCGACCGAGATCGGCGCGCTCACCGCGACGCAAGCCGGTGCGCTCACGGCGACACAAATCGGCGCCCTCAGCACGGGCGAGATCGGCGGCTTGACGGCGACCGAGATCGGCGGCCTGACGGCGACGCAGCTCGGCGCGCTCACCGCGACGCAGCTCGGCGCGCTCGATCCGGCGACCCAGCTCGGCGGTTTCTCCGCGACCGAGATCGGCGCTCTGAGCACGGCGCAGGTCCAGGGCCTGACGGCGACGCAGCTCGGCGCGCTCACCGCGACCGAGGCCGGCGCGCTCAGCGCGACCCAGCTCGGCGTCCTCAGCACGACCGAGATCGGCGGCCTCACGGCGACCGAGATCGGCGCGTTGGACCCGACGACGCAATCCCCCGGCCTGACGGCGGCGCAGCTTGGCTCGCTGAGCTCGACCCAGCTCGGCGCGCTAACCGCGACCCAGCTCGGCGGGCTGACCACGACGCAGGTCAAAGGCCTGACGGCGACGCAGCTCGGCGCGCTGACCGCGACCCAGGCCGGCGCGCTCACCGCGACCGAGATCGGCGCGCTCTCCGTGACGCAGGTCGGTGGCCTGACCGCGACCGAGATCGGCGCCCTCGGCGCGACCGAGGCCGGCGCGCTCACGGCAACGCAACTCGGTGCCCTGTCAACGACGCAAATCGGCGGGTTCAGCACCACCGAGCTCAGCGTCCTCACCACGGCGCAGGCCGCGGGGCTCACACCGGCGCAACTCGGCGCCCTGTCGACGACGCAAATCGGCGGCCTCGCCACCACCGCGATCAGCGCCCTCAGCACGACGCAGGCCGGCGGCCTCAGCGCGCCTCAGCTCGGCGCGCTCTCGACCACGCAGCTCGAGGCTTTGAGCGCGACGCAGCTTGGCGTCCTCTCCGCGACGCAAATCGGCGGGTTCACCGCGAGCCGAGATCGGCGCTCTCGACCCGACGACGCAAATCACCGGCCTGACGGCGACCGAGATCGGCGCGCTGAGCGCGACGCAGACTGGCAGGCTCACCGCGACGCAAATCGGCGCCCTGAGCCCGGCCCAGCTCACGGGCCTCACCGCAGACGCAGTTCGGCGGTCTCACGGCGACGCAGCTCGGTGGCCTGACCGTGACGGAGGTCGGTATCATCGCTCCGACGCAGCTCACGGGCTTGGTCTCGAGCCAGCTCGCGTCGCTCACCACGACGCAGCTCGGCGCGCTTACCTTCAACCAGGTCATCAGCTTGACGTTGCAGCAGGTCTCTTCGCTGACGACGACCGAGAGCGAAGCGCTGACGCCGGTGCAGGTCGGCGGGCTCAACACGACGCAGCTTGCGGCGGTGACGGCGACCCAAATCAGCGCTTTCAATCCGACGCAGGTCGCCGGCCTGACCGCGACGCAGCTCGGCGCGCTCAGCACGACGCAGCTCGGCGGCTTCACCGCGACGGGGATCGGCGAGCTCGCGCCGGGTCAGCTCGCGGGGCTGACCGCGACGGAAATCGGGGCCATCGCCGCGACGCAGCTCCCGGGATTCCTCCCGGCCCAGCTCGCAGCGCTCACCACCACCCAGCTCGGGGCGTTCACCGCCACCCAGGTCAACAGCCTGACCTTTTTCCAGATCTCGGCGCTGACGACGACGCAGACCGCCGCCCTGGCCTGAGCGCCCGTCGTTCCGGGTCACACGGGCGCCGGGCATCAGACCTTCTCGAAATCGGTCCGCTCGTTCAACGGCAGGCCCTGGAGCCGCCGGCGCAGGCAGTCGAGCGCCATCTCCACGGCGCCGAGGCGAAGCCACTCGCGCCCGCCCAGCAGCCGCGCGCGCCGGCTGGCACTCTCCTCGGCGGTGGCGATGCCGATGGTGATGGTGCCGCCGACATCGATCCGGTCTTCGCCCTCATCGACCTCGACCAGCACGGCAAGGCCGATCGCCGCATCGGCGCCGCGCCGCGCCGCCTGCGCCACCGCCACGGCGAGCGTGCCGTCGCCGGGGGCGCCGGACCACGGGCCGGCATGGCCCACCGCGGCAGCAATCTGCGCCAGATCGCGCGACACCACCGCCCGGCGCAGTACCTGCTCGGCGCCGGGCAGCGCCGCGAGCCGCGTCGCGATCTGGCCGCCGGTGAATGTCTCGACCAGCGCCAGCGGCCAGCCGCGCGCGCTGAGCGCTGCGAGCACGACGCCTTCGAGCGTCTGGTCGTCCTCGGCAATGATGAAGTTGCCGAGCCGCCGGCGCAGCTCGGCCGTCACCGGCTCGAGCTTCAGCGCCACGTCCTCGCGGCTCGCGCCGCGCACGGCGAGCTTGGTCTCGAGCTGCGGGTAATGGGCGCGGAAGCCGAGCTTGACGCCACCGCCCGGCGCTAAAGCCTCGATGCCGGCGAGCAGCGTGTCGACATGCGATTCGCCGAGGCCATAGGAATGAAATCGCTTGAGATGGATCACCGTCTGCTGGCCGCTGCGGGCGAGCAGCCGCGGCACCACCTGGTCCTCGACCATGCGCCGCATCTCGCGCGGCACGCCCGGCGTGAAGAAGAACCGTGCCTTGCCGATGTCGAGCGCGAAGCCGCAGGCGGTGCCGACGGGATTGTCGAGCCGCTCCGCCGTCGCCGGCAGCATCGCCTGCTTGCGGTTGTTGGGCGGCATCACGCGGCTGCGGCGGCGGAAGAACTCCTCCATCCGCGCCAGCCAGGCCTCGTCGAGCACGAGATCGACGCCGGCGGCGCGGGCGGCGACCTCCTGCGAGAGATCGTCGACGGTGGGGCCGAGGCCGCCATTCACCACCACCGCCTCGGCCCGCTCCGCCGCCAGCTGGAAGGCGCCCAGCAGCGCCTCGCGGTCGTCGCCGACGATGGTTCCCCAGCGCACGGCAAGCCCGACATCCTCGAGCTTCTGGCTCATATGGCTGAAATTCGTATTGACGGTCTTGCCGGTGAGGACTTCGTCGCCGGTGCAGATGATCTCGATGCGCATGCGGGAACCCAGCTGGCTCGGAGGGCGCCTATCATATCTGACGCGGCGCCCGAGACCAGCCGGCGGCGCTTCGCGCGGATCGGGCTGCTATCCCGCGACCGCCGGCCGGCGTGCCTTTGCCGTGTACCAGAGCGTGGCGATCTCATGCCGCGCGGTGGCGGGATCCGTCAGGGTCACCACGAAGGTCGTCATGGTCGCGCCGCCGCTGCTGACCGTGGGGTTGAGGCCTTTGAACGATGTGATCTTGGCATAGATCGTCTGGCCGGCCATGGCGGTCACCGTCTTCGCCTGGTCGGGCCACAGGCCTTCGCTCTTCGCCTCGATGCGATACACGCCCGGCGGCACATCGCGCAGGATCACATGGCCGGGGCCGACGGCGCCGGCCTCCTCGCGATTGAGGAAGACCGGGACCCAAGAGAGGCTCTGATAGGGCTCGAAATCGCGGTAGACGAAAATGCGCGCCTGATCGGGTGGCGCCGGCGCGAGGGTGCCGGCGATAGCGTCGAAGATCGGCGATGGGCCGGCGCAACCCGCCAGCGCCACCACGAGCAACACGCAAAGCCGCCTGACAGCCATCATGGCCGCGCCTCATCGCCGTGCAGACGCTCTCACGGATATGGCGTCAACCGATGCCGCGCGAAGCGACTCTCACGGGCTTGTGACGGCGCTTTACGTCGCGCCGGCGATGAAGCTCCTGAGCGAGTTCGTCTCGTATTCCATCTCGTCGAGACGCGCCTTGACCACGTCGCCGATGCTGACGATGCCGGCAAGCAGGCCGTCGCGCAGCACCGGGATGTGGCGGATGCGCCGCTGTGTCATCTCGGCGGCGAGGTCGGCGACGTTGTCGCGCGGCGTGCAGGTAAAGACGCGCCGCGTCATGAGCTGCTCCACCTTGCTCTCGAGCAGGCTGGCGCCGAGTCCGGCCAGGCCTTGGATGATGTCGCGCTCGGATAGGATGCCGTCGACGGTGCCGCCCTCCCGGCTTACCACCAGCGCGCCGACGCGCTCGCGCTGAAGCGTGCTGACCGCGTCGGCGACGCTGGCTTGCGGCGAGACGGTGGCGACGCGGGTTCCCTTGCCACGCAGAATTGCTTCGACATTCATCGGTGTCTCCTCCAGACAATCCGAGGCGACCATGGCCGGTGCGGCACCGGGCCGCCCTTTTTTGCAAAGCCGGCGCCGGCCGAGCATGACCGGCTCCGGCGCACCGGTAAATAGTCTATGACGAAACCATCTCGGGTCCAATCACAACCAAAAATCGATTTAAAACAATGGCTTGCGAGGGTTGGCGCACGCCGCGGTGTTAACCTTTGGCGTAGCCGGCCGCTCGGCTAGACTGCGCCCATGAGCGACAATCCCTTCTTCGAGAGCTGGACGACGCCGTTCGGCCTGCCGCCCTTCGATCGCATCCGACCCGAGCATTTCCCGCCGGCCTTCGACCGCGGCATGACGGAGCATCTCGCCGAGATCGCCGCCATCGCGCAGAATGCGGAGACGCCGAGTTTTGCCAACACGGTCGAGGCGATGGAGCGCAGCGGCCGGCTGCTCACGCGGGTGGGCAACGTCTTCTCCAACCTCAACGGCAGCAACACCAGTGCGGCGCTCGAGGCGGTCGCCCGCGACTACGCGCCCAAGCTCGCCCAGCACCGCATGCGCATCGCGCTCGATCCCGGATTGTTTTCCCGCGTCGCCGATCTCCACGCGCGCCGCGCCGCGCTGAGCCTGGCGCCCGATCAGCACCGCCTCCTCGAGCGGCATCACCTCAACCTGGTGCGCGACGGTGCGCAGCTGCCGGCGGCGGCGAAGACGCGCCTGGCGGCGATCTCCGAGCGCCTCGCCACGCTGCAGACGCTGTTCGGCCAGAACGTGCTCCATGACGAGAAGGCGTGGCATCTTGTGCTGGGCGAAGGCGATCTCGAGGGGCTGCCGGGCTTCGTCCGCGACGCCGCCGCCGAAGCGGCGCGCGCCCGCGGTGTCGCCGGGGCTCATGTCGTCACGCTCTCCCGCTCCTCGGTCGAGCCGTTCCTCACCTTCTCGTCGCGGCGCGATCTCAGGCGCGCGGTGTTCGACGCCTGGACGCGCCGCGGATCCCTGCCCGGCGAGCACGACAACCTGCCGCTCATCCGCGAGATCGTCGCTTTGCGCGCCGAGCAGGCGCGGCTTCTCGGCTATGACGATTACGCCGCCTATGCGCTCGACGATTCCATGGCGAAGGACGCCACCGCGGTCGAGCGTTTGCTGCTGGAGGTGTGGGCGCCGGCCAAGCGCAAGGCCGCCGCCGAGGCGGCGGAGCTGCAGGCGCTGGCGCAGGCGGACGGCCTCAACGCGTCGATCGAGCCCTGGGACTGGCGCTATTACGCCGAGAAGCTGCGGCGCGCCCGCTACGCTCTCGACGAAGCCGAGGTGAAGCCCTATTTCGTGCTCGACGACATGGTGCGCGCCGCTTTCGATACCGCCGGGCGGCTCTTCGGCATAGGCTTCATCGAACGCCGCGACCTGCCGCTTTATCACCCGGATGTGCGCGCCTACGAGGTGCGCGACCGCGAGGAGCGTCCGGTCGGCCTCTTTCTCCACGACAATTTCGCGCGGCCCGACAAGCATTCCGGCGCCTGGATGAACAGCTATCGCGACCAGGAATCCTTCGATGGCGAGGTCACGCCGATCGTCGTCAACAACAACAATTTCGCCAAGGGCGCGCCGACTTTGCTGAGCTTCGACGAGGCCGAGACGCTGTTCCACGAATTCGGTCATGGGCTGCACGGGCTGCTCAGCCGGGTGCGCTACCCTTCGCAATCCGGCACCGCGGTGCGGCGCGATTTCGTCGAGTTTCCGTCCCAGATCTACGAGCATTGGATGTCGGCACCGGAGACCCTGCGGCGCTTCGCCCGGCATTATGAGACCGGTCTGCCGCTCCCCGAGGAGCTGCAGCGGCGCCTGCTTGCGGCGCGCAACTTCAACCAGGGTTTCGCTACGGTCGAGTACACCGCCGCGGCGTTGTTCGATCTCGCGCTTCATCGCAGCCCCGCGGCGGAGAGTCTCGATCCCGCGGCTTTCGAGCGCGAAGTGCTGGCGCGGATCGGCATGCCCGCCGCGATTCCGCTGCGCCATCGCCCCGCGCATTTCCAGCATCTCTTCGCCAGCAGCGGCTATGCGGCGGGCTATTATGCTTATCTCTGGGCGGAGACACTCGATGCCGACGGCTTCGCCGCCTTCACCGAGACGGGCAATCTGTTCGATCCCGCGCTTGCCGCACGGCTCGAGCGCATCTATGCCGCCGGCGATACCGAGGATCCGATGGCGCTCTATATCGCCTTCCGCGGCCGTGCCCCGCGTATCGCGGCGCTGCTGCGAGAGCGCGGCCTTGCCGAGGCCGACGCATAGGAGCCCAGCGGGCTTGCGCGCCGCGACGGGGATGGCGGAGTGCCGGCGGCGACCCTACATTCCCTTCTCGGCCGCATACCATGGGGACATGCCATGCTCGTCGAGCAGATCTGGACCGCCAACGCCTATCGCAACTTCAACTACCTGATCGCCTGCGGCGAAACCGGCGAGGCGCTGGCCGTCGACCCCCTGGACCATGAGAAATGCCTGGCCGCGGCCAAGACGAAGGGCTGGACCATCACCCAGATCCTCAACACCCATGAGCACCGCGACCACACCGGCGGCAACCCGCAGATGGTCGCGGCCACCGGCGCCAAGGTGCTGGCGCATGCGAATGCCAAGGACAAGATCCCGGGCATGGATCGGGGGCTCAGCGCCGGCGATGTGATCCGGATCGGCAAGACGGTCGAGCTCGAATGCCTTGATACGCCGGGCCATACCATGTGCCATATCTGCCTGCGGGCGCACGGCGATACGCCGGCCCTCTTCTGCGGCGACACGCTGTTCAACGCCGGCGCCGGCAATTGCCACAATGGCGGCCACCCCAGCGAGCTTTACAACACGTTTGCCGGCCAGCTCGCCAAATTGCCGGAAGCGACGCTGGTCTATCCCGGCCATGACTACATCGCGAACAATCTCGCCTTCACCCTCGACCGCGAGCCGGACAATGCCAAGGCGAAGGCGCTGCTGCCGGCGATGAAGCAGCAGAATCCGGCGAAGCCGCTGGTGACCACGCTGCAGCTGGAGAAGGAGATCAACACGTTCTTCCGGCTCAGCAGCCCCTCGGTGATCGCCCGTCTGCGCGTGGCCTTTCCCGACCTGCCCGACCAGCCCGATGCGAAGACGGTCTTCCTGAAGCTCCGCGAGCTCAGGAACAAGTGGTGACGGCAGCGCGAGCCCCGAGACCACGCTCATGATCCCGTTCTCCGTCCTCGACCTTTCGCCGATCGTGGCGGGCGGCGACGCCTCAGAGCGCCCTGCGCAACACGCTCGACCTCGCGCGCCACGCCGAGCGCTGGGGCTACAACCGCTATTGGCTCGCCGAGCACCACAATATGCCCGGCATCGCCAGCGCCGCCACCGCGGTGGTGATCGGCCATGTCGCGGGTGGCACGTCGACCATCCGCGTCGGCGCCGGCGGCGTGATGCTGCCCAACCACGCGCCGCTGGTGATCGCCGAGCAGTTCGGCACGCTCGCGGCGCTTTATCCCGGCCGCATCGATCTCGGCCTCGGCCGCGCGCCGGGGACCGACCAGCTCACCGCCCGCGCGCTCAGGCGCACGCTGATGGGCGACGAGGATGATTTTCCGCGCAGCGTCGTCGAGCTCATGAGCTATTTCCGGCCGGCCGAGCCCGGCCAGCGCGTGCGCGCGGTTCCCGGCGCCGGCCTTGCGGTACCGGTCTGGATCCTGGGATCGAGCCTCTTCGGCGCTCAGCTTGCCGCGGCGCTCGGGCTGCCCTTCGCCTTCGCCTCGCATTTCGCGCCGGACCAGATGATGACGGCGATCGAGCTCTACCGCAGCCGCTTCCGCCCGTCCGGCGAGACCGCCGCGCCGCACGTCATGCTTGGACTCAACGTCTTTGCCGCCGACACCGACGGCGAGGCGCGGCGTCTCTTCACCTCGCTGCAACAGGCCTTCGTCAATCTGCGCCGCGGGCAGCCCGGGCCATTGCCGCCGCCGGTCGACGACATCGAGGCGCTGCTCTCGCCGCTGGAGCGGTCGATGCTGGCGCACTCGCTCTCCTGCGCCGTGGTCGGCTCGCCCGAGACCGTGCGGCGCGGCCTCGACGCCTTCATCGCGCGCACCGGCGCCGACGAGCTCATGATCACGGCGCAGATCTTCGACCACGCCGCGCGCCTGCGCTCGTTCGAGCTCACCGCCGCCGCCCGCCGCGATCTCGCCGGCGCGGCGGCCACGACCGTTTCCGGCTGAGGCGCCGGGTCGCCCGAGGCCGCGGGATTTTGCTCTCTGCGCGGCGTTTGGCTAGCCTGCGCCCGCATGAACGGAAGGTTGCGAAGGAGAAGGCCGTGAAGGCGGTGTTGCTGCTTGGGCATGGCGGGCCGGAAATGCTGCGCTATGGCGAGGCGCCGGATCCGGTGGCAGGGCCGGGCGAGGTGGTCGTCGACATCCACGCCGCGAGCGTCAATGCCGCCGATTACAAGGTACGGCTCGGCGGCGGCCGCTATACCCTGACCCACTTCCCCCATATCCTCGGCCGCGACTTCTCCGGCGTGGTCAGTGCGCTGGGCGCCGGCGTCGGCGATCTCGCGGTCGGCGACGCGGTGTTCGGCGTCACCGAGCAAGGCGTCGAAGGCGCCTATGCCGAGAAGATCGCGATCAAGGCGGCGATCCTCGCGAGGAAGCCCGATCGTCTCAGCCATGCCGAGGCCGCCGCCCTGGCGCTGACCAGCCTTACCGCGCTGTGGGCGCTGGAAGACACGGCGCAGCTCAAACGGGGCGAGACCATCCTGATCCAGGGTGGCGCCGGCGGCGTCGCCGGCTTCGCGATCCAGCTCGCCAAGCATCTCGGCGCCACGGTGATCACCACCGCCAGCGCCGCCAATCACGCTTATGTGCGCGGTCTCGGCGCCGACCGGGTGATCGACTACAATGTCGAGGACTTCGCCGCCACGGTCTCCGGCTGCGACGTGGTGTTCGACACCGTCGGCGGCGCCGTGCAAGTCGCCTCCTACGCCGTGCTGAAGCCCGGGGGGCGGCTGGTCTGGATCGCGCCGGCGCCGGCGGGCTTCCAGCCGAGCCGCAAGGATGTCGCGACGCTGCGCCCCAACGTCATCCGCGACCGCGCCCATCTGGAGCGCATGGTGGCGCTGGTCGCGGCCGGCGCCGTTCGGCCGCCACCGATCACCCATTACAAGCTCGCCGACGCCGCCGAAGCGCATCGCGTAAGCGAAGCGCGCCATTTGCGCGGCAAGTTGGTTTTCGATATCTAGGCAAACTCGCGAAGCGGACAACCCGGCCGACCGCTCTGCGGTCGGCCCCGCTGGGTTCGATCGCGAAGCGATCGAACGGGTTGTCTGTCCGTGGCGGCGTCAGCGGTTGCGTAGCAACCGCGAGAGCCGCTCGCGTCGGGATAGCACCTGATTCTCTATTTCTTGCGCAGCGCCTTCGCCAGTCGCAGACGCAGCGCGTTCAGCTTGATGAAGCCCTCGGCATCGCGCTGATTGTAGACCTGGTCTGCCTCGAAGGTGACGTGGGCGAGGCTGTAGAGGCTCTGGGGCGATTTACGCCCGACGACGCGCGCCAGCCCCTTGTAGAGCTTGAGGCGCACCGTGCCTTCGACATTCTCCTGGCTGCGGTCGATCAGGGCCTGCAGCATCTCGCGCTCGGGCGCGAACCAGAAGCCGTTATAGA
The DNA here is from genome assembly GCA_963789275.1 of uncultured Alphaproteobacteria bacterium. Taxonomy (GTDB): domain Bacteria; phylum Pseudomonadota; class Alphaproteobacteria; order ATCC43930; family CGMCC-115725; genus DAHUYF01. The sequence continues at coordinate 31,099 of CAWBKF010000014.1, read as the reverse complement.
TCAGCTCGGCATAGCGCGGCATCAGCTCGTCCTTCAGATGCGCCGCGCCGCGGTCGAGGGTGATGCTCTCGATGCCGCGATGCGCCGCGTGCAGGATGGTGCCGCCCGGCGTCTCGTAGACGCCGCGCGACTTCATGCCGACGAAGCGGTTCTCGACCAAATCGAGCCGGCCGATGCCGTGCTTGCCGCCGAGCTCGTTGAGCCGCGCCAGCAGGCTCGCCGGCGACAGTGCCGCGCCGTCGACCGCCACCGCGTCGCCGCGCCTGAACTCGATCTCGACATAGTCCGGCTGGTCCGGCGCCGCCTCGGGCGCCACCGTGCGGCTGTAGACGTACTCCTCGGGCTCGATCCAGGGATCCTCGAGCGCTTTGCCCTCGGCCGAGATGTGCAACAGATTGGCGTCGGTCGAGAACGGCGCCTCGTTGCGCTTGTCGCGCGGGATCGGGATCTGGTGGCGCTCGGCGTACTCGATGAGCTTGGTGCGGGAATCGAGGTCCCATTCGCGCCACGGCGCGATCACCGTGATGTCGGGCTTCAAGGCGTAATAGGCGAGCTCGAAGCGCACCTGGTCGTTGCCCTTGCCGGTGGCGCCATGCGCCACCGCATCGGCGCCGACCGCCGCGGCGATCTCGATCTGGCGCTTGGCGATGAGCGGCCGGGCGATCGAGGTGCCGAGCAGGTACTGCCCTTCATAGAGGGCGTTGGCGCGGAACATCGGGAAGACGAAGTCGCGCACGAACTCCTCGCGCAGATCGTCGACGAAGATCTCCTTCACCCCCATCATTTCCGCCTTGCGCCGCGCCGGCTCGAGCTCCTCGCCCTGGCCGATATCGGCAGTGAAGGTCACGACCTCGCAGTGATAGGTCTCCTGCAGCCAGCGAAGGATCACCGAGGTGTCGAGCCCGCCGGAATAGGCGAGCACGACCTTCTTCACCGTACCGCTCATGACGCGAGAGACCTTTCAAGACAGGCGGGCGGCGGGAGTATAGGTGACGCGCCGCCGGCGGCAAGGGCGGGCCAGGGCGTGCGGTGCCGTCATCCTTTGCCGATCTTGCGCCGCTCCTTGGGCAGCAGGCGGTCGACCACCCGCCAGTAATTGACCGGCATCAGCCAGCGCAGCGCCGCCATGATCCAGGCGTCGGAACCGATGATCACGCGCTGCTGGTTGCGCTTGATGGCGCGGACGATGCGCGCCGCCGCGTGGTCGGGGGTGGTGCGCGCCAGCCGGTCGAAGCCCTTCACGATCTGCTCGCGCCGCGCCGGGTCGGATTTCGCCGGCAGGCGCGCATGGCGCGCGATGTTGGTGCGCACGCCCCCGGGATGGATGGTGGTGACGCGGATGCCGCTGTCGGCGAGCTCGTGGCGCACCGCCTCGCTGAAGCCGCGCACCGCGAATTTGCTCGCGGCATAGGCGCTCTGCCCGGCTACGGCCACGATGCCGAGAATGCTGGAGATGTTGACGATATGGCCGTGGCGGCTCTCGCGCAGCAACGGCAGGAAGAGCCTCGTGCCATAGACCACGCCCCAGAAATTGATATCGACCAGCCAGCGCATGTCGTCCACCGACAGCTCCTCGAGCTCGCCGACCAGCGCGACTCCGGCATTGTTGACCAGGAGATGGACGTATTGGTGCGCCTGTTTCACCTCGTCGCGGAACCGCGTCATCGCTTCGAGATCGGCGACATCGACAGCATGGGTCGAGACCGTGCCGGCGCCGGCTTTCTTCGCCTCGGCGGCGGTGTTGGCGACGGTATGCGAATCCCTGTCGGCGAGCGCCAGCGCGCAGCCCTCGCGCGCCAGCGCCAGCGCCAAGGCGCGGCCGATGCCGCTGCCCGCGCCGGTGACGACGGCGACGGTGGTCTTGGCAAGTCTCACGGCTACGGCACCACCCGCCGGATGAACTGCGCGGCCTCCTGCAGCGCGGCGCGGCCCTCGGGCAGGAAGCGCGCGAAGAATTGCCAGACATGCGGCAGCTTGTGCCAGGCGCGGAACTCGACGGCGACACAGGCCTTGCGCGCCTTGTCGGCGAGGCGGGTGGAATCATCGAGCAGCACCTCGCTGTCGCTCGCCTGGATGAAGAGCGGCGGCAGCTTCGCGAGATCGGCATAGAGCGGCGAGGCCAGCGGGTCCGTCGGTTGGGTATCGCCGAGATAGATCCGAGCGCCCTCGGCGATGCGGCGGCCGTGGAACATCGCGTCGCTGTGGTCGTTGCGCAGGATCGAATTGCCGGTGGCGGCGAGATCGGTCCAGGGCGAGAACAGCACCGCGCCGGCCGGCAAGGGATCGCCGGCATCGCGCAGCGACAGCAGCAAGGCAAGCGCGAGGCCGCCGCCGGCGCTGTCGCCGCCCACCACGATGCGGCCGGCGGGCGTCCCCGCCGCGAGGAGACCGCGATAGGCCCGCACCGCGTCCTCGACCGCGGCGGGAAAGCGATGCTCCGGCGCGAGCCGGTAATCCGGCACGAAGGTGCGCGCTTCGGCGCCGGCGGCGAGACCGAGGGTGATGACGCGATGGGTCTCGGGCGAGCAGAAGTAATAGCCGCCGCCGTGCAAGTAGAGCAGCGTGCGGGCGGTGCTCGGCATCTCGCCGCCGTCGCGCTCGCCCCCGTTGCCGGAAAGCGGCGCCGCCGCAGCCGCAACGCGCAGGCCCGGCTTCATCGTCATCCTGGCCGCGGCGCCGATGTCCCGCTCGATCCATTCGCCGGGAAACGGCGCCGTCGCCGCGCGGATGCGCCAGCCCGGCGGCAGGCGCGGCTTCGTCGCCATCTTGGCCGCCACCCGCCGCGCCTCGGCGACCTGCGGCGGCGCGTCGGAGCGGCGCTTCACCCGCCAGCGCAGCATCAGCGTCAGCACGATGTTCTGCCAGCTCATGGCGGCTAATAGACCCTGAGATCGGCGTTGGGCCAGGCGAGCGGCCCCTCGCCGGCGAGCGGCGGCGCCGCGCGGCGGATCTTGCGGCGGAGCCTGCGCTCCACCCGCGGCAGCAGACGCGGCAGCAGCTTGCGCGCCCGCCGCATCTGCCTGAGCGCCGCCCCCGGGTTGACCAGATGCGAGGCCGGCGGCTTCTGCCCCATCGCCTGCAGCACGCGGCCGAGCGGCAGCTCCATCTTGTCCTGCAGCCCCACCATCATCGCCAGCAACTCCGCCCCCTCGGTCAGCAGCGGCCCGAAGCCGTAGCGCGGCTGCATCGTGCCGATGATATAGAGATGCCGATATCCCGGCAGCAGCGCCCCGCCATAGACATGGGCGAGCCCGCCGGTCACCGGCACCAGCCCCGGCGGCAGGAAGGGGAAGTCGAGATGAAAGCCCGTGGCGCAGATCACGGTGTCGTACTCTTCGCTGCTGCCGTCGACGAACGCCACGCGGCTGCCGTCGAAGCGGGCGATATCGGCGCGCGGCGTGATGCGGCCATGCCGGACGTAATGCAGCAGCTCCGAGTTTATCGTCGGATGGTGCTCGAAGATCTTGTGGTCGGGCAGCGGCAATCCATAGCGCCGGTAGTCGCCGATGACCAGCTTGAGCACGAAGCGCAGCAGCAGCCGCTGCAGCGGTACCGGCATCCACGGCGGCAGCGCCTCGACCAGCGGCTTGCCGAGAATGGTCTTGGGCAGGAACCAATAGCCGCGCCGCAGGCTGAGATCGCAGCGCGCGCCGACCCGCGCCGCTTCGCTCGCGACGTCGCAGGCGGAATTGCCGCCGCCGACCACCAGGACGCGCTTGCCGGCGAGTTGCGCCGGGCTCTTGTAGTCCTTGGAATGGATATAGGTGCCGGCGAAGCTCCCGGGATACTCGGGAAAGCGCTTCGACCAGTGATGGCCGTTGCACACCATCACGCCCTTGTAGAGGCGCTGCTCGCCGCTCGCCAGCCCGATATCCCAGAGCTCGTCCGGACGCGGCCGCACCAATACCACCTTGGTGTTGAGCGCGATCGCGTCGCGCAGGCCGAAACGCCGCGCGATAGTCGCGCAGATAATCGAGCATCTGCTGCCGGCTGGGAAAGTCCGGATACTCCGCCGGCATGGGGTAGTCGGTGAATTCCGTCGTCCGGCGCGAGGAGATGATATGCGCGGTATCGTAGACGCCGTGATACCAATTGCCGCCGATATCGTCATCGGCTTCGAACTGGTCGTAGGCGATGCCGTGCGCGCTGAGCGCCTTGGCGATGCCGAGCCCGACCGGTCCGGCACCGATCACAGCGATCTTGTCCCGACGGTCCTGCATCCCCCCTCCCTTAGGCAAGCTACCGCCGGGAGTTCGTCCGCGGCAACGTCAGCTGATCCGCACCGATCGGACAAATCCTAGGCGATCAATCTAGGCAACGCGGCAGGCATCGGCTAGGGTGGGATTACGGCTACTTTAGGGTTATTCGCCCTAATTGTCAAACGGGATTTGGGTGAAGCGCGCAACGGCGGTGAAGACGCGGGACAGGATCCTGAAAGCGGCGCTGGGCCTCTTCAACGAGCGCGGCGAGGCGCATGTCTCGCTCGCCCAGATCGCCGCCCGCCTCGGTATCAGCGAAGGCAATCTCTGGTACCATTTCCGCACCAAGCACGACCTCGTCGCCGAGCTCTTCGCCGAGCTCGAGGAGCGCATCGAGCGCAACCTCTCGCGCAAGCCCGCCTCCGCCGGCGCGCAACTCGCCGATTTCGGCGATTACGCACGGCAGAGCTTCCGCGACATCTGGGAGTACCGCTTCCTCTATCGCCACCGCTATGATCCCGTGGCGGAAAGCGAGTTGGCGCAGCGCATCGCCGAGCTCACCGAGCGCGCGCATCGCCACACCGAGCGCATCCTGGCCGAGATGGTGGCGCGCCAGCTGCTCGCCGCCACCCCGCAGGAGATCTCCGAGCTCGCCGCCAATGCCTGGATCATCTCGCGCTACTGGCTCGACTATCTGCAGGAGCGCCACGGCCTCGCCCGCATCACCGAGGCCGAGCTGCAGGATGGCGTCAAGCAGCTCTTCGCGCTCTATCGCGCCTACCTGACCGACGCCGCCCGAGCCCAGATCGCCGCCGCCCACGAGGCCGCGCCCCGCAAGAAGACGGCGCGCGGCTGAGTCGCGCCGGGAGCGAGCAGTGCGGACGGCGATCGGCTGCCGCCCAAAAAGCAAGAGAGCGGGGGACAGGGCCGTCGCCGACCCTGTCCCCCGGTGCCGTAAAGCTCTACCTACTGCTTTTGCGGCATCTCGGCCTTCCACGTCTTGAGCAGCTCGTCATAGTCGATGGTGACGCCTTGCGGCTTCTCATTCGCGAGCTTCCTTTGCGGCGCGAGGTTGCCGTCCTTTTCCGCCTTGGCGTACCAGTATTCGGGATCCTTCTCCTCGTTGAGCTTGGGTCCGAGCTTGCCTTGGACGCCGGACTTCTCGACGCGGGCCATGATCGAATCCTGGGCCGCGGCAAGCGCATCCATTGCCTGCTGCGGCGTCGCCTCGCCGGAGATGGCCTTGGACACGTTCTGCCACCACACCTGCGCCAGCTTGCCGTATTCGGGCACGTTGACGCCGGTCGGTGTCCACAGCTTGCGTGCGGGACTGCGATAGAACTCGACCAGCCCGCCCACCTTGGGCGCCAGCTCCGTCATTGCGGGTGCCCAGATGTCGCTCTCGCGGATGAGATGCAGCGAGGTGACGGATTTCTTCAGCGTCACCGTCTTCGACACGCAGAACTGGGCATAGAGCCAGCCCGCCTTGATGTGGTCCATGGGGGCGTATTTGAGGAAGGTCCAGCAGCCCTGGTCCTGGTAGCCGAGCTTCATGCCCTCTTTCCAATAGGCGCCGTGCGGACTCGGCGCCATGCGCCATTTCGGCGTGCCGTCCTTGTTCATGACCGGCAGATCCGGCTGCGACAGCGCATGGGTGAAGGCGCTGTACCAGAAGATCTGCTGCGCGATATGGCCCTGGCCCGGCACCGCGCCGGCCTCGAGGAAATCCATGCCGGCGGCTTCGGGCGGCGCGTATTTCTTCAGCCATTCGACGAATTTCGTCAGCGCATAGACCGCCGCGGGACCATTGGCGTCGCCGCCGCGGGAGACCGACGATCCCCGCGGGATGCCGTCCTCCATGCGGATGCCCCACTCGTCCACCGGCCGCCCGTTCGGCAGGCCGCGGTCGCCGTTGCCGGCCATCGACAGCCAGGCGTCGGTGAAGCGCCAGCCGAGCGAGGGATCCTTCTTGCCGTAATCCATATGGCCGTAGACGCGCTGCCCGTCGACTTCCTTGACGGTGTTGGTGAAGAACTCGGCGATGTCCTCATAAGCCGACCAGTTCACGGGGACGCCGAGCTCATAGCCGAACTGCTTCTTGAAGCCCGCCTTGATCTCCGGCCGCTGGAACCAGTCGTAACGGAACCAATAGAGGTTGGCGAATTGCTGATCGGGGAGTTGATAGAGCTTGTTGTCGGTGAAGGTCGCAAACGACAGGCCGATGAAGTCCTTGAGATCGAGGTTCGGATTGGTGATGTCCTTGCCGTCGTTCTTCATGAAGTCGGTCAAGGAGCCGCCGACGATGTCGTTGTAGCGCGGATGCGTGCCGATGAAATCGGAATCGTTCATCCAGAAATCGTAGATCGGCTTGCCGGACTGGATCTCGACCTCGATCTTGTCGACCAGCAAGCCCTCGTCCATCATCTCGTGATTGACCTGGATGCCGGTGATATCGGCGAACGCCTTGGTCAGCGTCTTCAACTCATACTCGTGGATGCTGAGGATTTCGGAGACGCAGCTGACCTTCAGTCCCTTGAAGGGCTGCGAGGCCTTGATGAACCACTCCATCTCGGCCATCTGCTGCTCTTTGCTGAGCGTCGAGGGCTGAAATTCCGAACTCGACCCATTTCTTGGCGGCATCGACCTGCTGCGCATAGCTCGGTTTCGGGGTCAGGATCGCGGCGCCGCCGGCGACGACGGCCGCCGTTGCCGCAGCGCCTTTCAACACATCACGACGTTTCATGCCCATTGTGGTTCCCTCCTCCTAAGACCCCCCGCGCCCCATGCACGGCAGGCAGTTTTTGACTTATGCAAAGACGAACATGGCGACGCCGAACATCGCCGCGCCGGCCAGCGGGTACCAGAGCGAGCCGCCGCCGAACCACATCCAGGCGATGAAGATGTAGGCCGCGCCGAGCATCGAGACGAAGAACCGATCGCCGCGCATTGTGGGAAACCTCAGAATCCCCTTGCGCGGCCGCTCCGGCCGAAAGACCGCCAGCAGGGTCAGCACGACCAGCGCCAGCGCGATGAAGCAGAAGAAGGTCGCCGTCTCCCAGGTCCAGGCCATCCAGTTGAGCATGTCGACCTCCCGTCAGACGCGGCCAAGGGCGAAGCCCTTGGCGATATGATGGCGCACGAACCAGATCACGACCGCGCCGGGGATCATGGTCAGCACGCCGGCGGCCGCGAGCAGCGACCAGTCCATGCCGGCCGCGGAATAGCTGCGCGTCATCACCGCGGCGAAGGGCAGGGCGTTGGTCGCCGTCAAGGTCGTCGCCAGCAGCTGCTCGACCCAGGAGAACATGAAGCAGAAGAACGCCGTGACGCCGACGCCGTTAGCGATCAGCGGCAGGAAGATGCGGATGAAGAAGCGCGGAAACGAATAGCCGTCGATCGCCGCGGTCTCGTCGATCTCGCGCGGCACGCCGCTGACGAAGCCTTCGAGAATCCACACCGCGACCGGGACGTTGAACAGGCAATGCGCGAGCGCCACCGCCCAGACCGTGTCGAAGAGGCCGAGGGCGTAATAGAGATTGAAGAACGGCATCGCATAGACCGAGGCCGGCGCCATCAGGTTGGTCAGCAGCCAGAAGAACAGGTGCTTGTCGCCGACGAAGCGGTAGCGGTTGAAGGCATAGGCGGCGGGGAGCGCGACGGTGACCGAAATCACCGTGTTGATCGCGACATAGGTGAGCGACACGCCGAATGCATGCACCCAGGTACTGTCGTTGAAGATGAAGAAGTATTTTTGCAGCGACGGATGATGCGGCCAGAGCGCCAGGCCCGACATGATGTCCTCGTTCGACCGCAGGCTCATGCTGATCAGCCAATAGATCGGCAGCATCAGCGCCACGAGGTAGATCGCGAGGCCGATCTTCGGCATGACCGCGGCGCGGCTCACGCGTCCCTCCGGCGGTCGAGCTGCGTCATGATGGTGAAGAAGATCCAGCAGAGCGTGATGGTGATGAGGTTGTAGACCAGCGACATGCTCGCGGCGTTGCCGAGATCCACCTGTCCCAGCGCGATCTTCACGAGATCGATGGAGAGGAAGGTCGTGGCGCTGCCGGGACCGCCGCCGGTGACGACGAACGGCTCGGTATAGATCATGAAGGTCTGCATGAAGCGCAGCAGGACGGCGATCACCAGCACCTTCTGCAGCTTCGGCAGCTCGATGTTGACGAACACCGCCCAGCGGCTCGCGCCGTCGATGCGCGCGGCCTGGTAGAAGGCGTCGGGAATGGCGCGCAAGCCGGCATAGCTCAGCAGGATGACCAGCGGCGTCCAATGCCAGACGTCGATGATCACGATCGTGCACCAGGCCGAGACCGGGTCCTGGGTGTCGTTGTAATGGAGGCCGAGCCCGGTCAGCGCGGCGCCGAACAGGCCGATATCCTGGCGCGCGAAGATCTGCCAGATGGTCCCCACGACGTTCCAGGGAATGAGCATCGGCAACGCGATCACCACCAGCATCGCGCCGACCGTCCAGCCTTTGCGCGGCAGGCACAGCGCGATCCCGATGCCCAGCGGCACCTCGATCACGAGGGCGGTGACCGAGAAGGCGAGGTTGCGCAGCAGCGCGTCGGTGAAGCGGGCGCCGATCTCGGTATGCGGGTTGAGCAGGTCGCGAAACCAGCTGTCGCCGTTCCAGAAGAAATGGTTCTCGCCCATCTGGTCCTGGACCGAATAGTTCACCACGGTCATCATCGGCAGCAGCGCCGAGAACAGGACGAAGAGCAGCACCGGCAGGACCAGCAGCCAGGCGCGGTTGTTGAGCGGCTTGTCCATCAGCGCGCCTCACCGTGCACGCGCCGCTCGTCGACATAGACGAAGAGCCGGTCCTGCCGGATCAGCAGGCCGGCCTCCTCGCGCTCGATCGATACGCCATGCGGGATCGTGGCGAAGAGCTCGTGCTCGCCGAGCGCCACGCGCGCCAGCCGCCGCCGTCCGAGATCCTCGATGCGGCGGATGCGCACCGGGATGCCGCCGGCGGGGACGATGGAGGCGAAGTCGGGCCGGAATCCCAGGCAGACGGCGCTGCCGGGCGCCGGCGCGGCGTAGTGCCTGCCGAGCTCGATGGTCTGCTCCGCCACCCGCGCGACATGGCCGTCGACCTCCGCCGCGAGCAGATTCATGCCGGGCGAGCCGATGAAGTATCCCACGAAGGTGTGCTCGGGCTGCTCGAACAGCTCGGCCGGCGTCGCGATCTGCAGCACGCGCCCGTCCTTCATCACCACGACCTCGTCGGCGAAGGTGAGCGCCTCGACCTGATCGTGGGTGACATAGACCATGAGCACGTCGAGCGCGCGATGAACGGATTTGAGCTTCGAGCGCAGCTCCCATTTGAGCGCGGGATCGATCACCGTCAGCGGCTCGTCGAATAACACGGCGGCGACGTCGGGCCGCACCAGCCCGCGCCCGAGCGAGATCTTCTGCTTGGCATCGGCGGTGAGGCCGCGCGCCCGGCGGTTGAGGTCCGGCGTCAAGCCGAGCAGCGCCGCGATCTCGGCCACCCTGGCGGCGATCGCGCCGCGCGCCACGCCGCGATTTCTCAGGGGAAACGCCAGGTTCTCGGCGACCGTCATGGTGTCGTAGACGACCGGGAACTGGAACACCTGGGCGATGTTGCGCTGCTCGGTCGGCAGATAGGTGACGTCCTTGTCGTCGAACAGCAGCCTGCCGCTCGACGGCACGACCAGGCCGGAAATGATGTTGAGGAGCGTCGTCTTGCCGCAGCCCGAGGGGCCGAGCAGCGCATAGGCGCGGCCCTGCTCCCAGACGTGATCGAGCCGTTTCAGCGCGAAGCCGGCGTCACCGCTCGATCGCGTGTCGTAGCTGTGAGCGATGCCGTCGAGGGTGATGCGCGCCATAATGTCGTTCCCGTCACGCGCTTTGCCCGGCCGCCACCGGACGGCCGTCGCGATCGAAGACGAAGACGCGGGTGGCGTCGACATGGAGGCTCGCCGCCTGGTCGGGCTGGCGCGCGCTCACCCCCGGCTCGACGCAGACGAAGGTGCCGGCCGCGGTCTCGACATGGACGAAGCTCTCGGAGCCGCTGAGCTCGGCGACGGCGACCCGGCCGGCGAAGCTCAGCGAGCTTTCCCATGGCGGTCCCAGCGTCACGATGTCGGCGCGAAAGGCGAGGGTGTAGGCGCCGGGCGGAACCTCCGACAGAAGGCCGGCAGCGGGCATGGGCTGCGCGTCGCCGAAGCGGATGGCGTCGCCCTCCTTGGTGATCGCGATCTCGTTGAGCGGCGGGTCGGAGAAGACCCGGGCCGAGTTCGAGATGGCTCGGCCGGCGATAGACCGCCAGCGTCGGGCCCAGCTGGATGAGGCGCCCCTGGGAGAGCGTCGCGGTGTTGCCGCCGAGCAGCAGCGCCTCGAGCGGCTCCGCCGTGGCGTAGACCAGGATGGCGCCGGTCTCGGAAAAAATCCGCGGCAGCTCCTCGCGCAGCTCCTCGCGCAGCTTGTAGTCGAGATTGGCCAAGGGCTCGTCGAGCAGCACCAGCTCGGCGCCCTTGACGATGGCGCGGGCGATGGCGGTGCGCTGCTGCTGGCCGCCCGAGATGTGCTGCGGCAGGCGGTCGAGCAGCGGCTCCAGGCCGAGCAGTTCGGCGGCGCGGCGGACGCGCCGGTCGATCTCGGCCGGCTTGAGCTTGGCCACCCGCAGCGGCGAGGCGATGTTCTCGTAGACCGAGAGCCAGGGGTAGTTCATGAACTGCTGAAACACCATCGCCACTGAGCGGCGGCGGACGGGAACGCCGGTCATGTCCCTGCCGTCGATCAGCACGCGTCCGGTGGTCGGCTTGTCGAGGCCGGCCATCACCCGCATGAGCGTCGTCTTGCCCGCGAGCGTGGCGCCCAGCAGCACGTTCAGCGTGCCGGGCTCGAGCGTGAGCGAGACGTCGTGCAGGAACATCTGGCCGCCGGCGGTGACACTGACGTTCTCGAGGCGAAGACTCATGCGCCCTCTTGCCGCTGGGTCGTGCAGGGTTGCGGAAAGCTGCCGGCTGGCACGATAAGACAGCGCGGCGGGCGAGCGTAAGGCGTCGCCGCCGTCAAATTCCATCGGTGCCGATCCCGGCGCGAGCCCGAGCGCGCGACGAAACGGCGCGCCGCCACGGCGCGCTGCGTCGTTCCGCAAGCACGTCGCAGACGAGCTTTGACCGTCCACGGACACCCGCCCTTCCCCCCGGGAGCATTTCGCTCCTTTAGTTACCTTTTTGCGATACGAAACCAATAGCGAGCGTAAATGATCAAAACGAAAATATAAAGAAAAATCGTGCAACCCTGAGCGGCATCGGCCAGCCCCGCCGCCGCGGCGAAATAGCCTGGACTTTCGCGCTGTTAGGCCGCCATTATTCCGCCTCTGCGCCCCTCACGCCCGGGATGCTCGCTCATGCAGCCCCTCAATGATCGCCAGAACGACATCATCGTCCTGGCACGCACGGTCGGCCGCGTCAGCGTCGAGGAGCTTGCGGCGCGCTACGACGTCACGCCGCAGACCATCCGCCGCGATCTCAATGAGCTGTGCGACCGGCGGGTGCTGACGCGGACCCATGGCGGCGCCATCATCTCGTCCTCGGTCGAGAATCTCTCCTACGAGGCGCGGCGCTTCATCGCGGCGCCGGAGAAGCGGGCGATCGGCATTGCCGCGGCGGCGCTGATCGCCAACGAATCCTCGCTCTTCATCAACATCGGCACCACCACCGAGGAAGTCGCCGCGGCGCTCACCAAGCACCAGGACCTGCTGGTCATCACCAACAACCTCAACGTGGCGATGACGCTCTATCGCCTGCCGTCGATCGAGGTGATCGTCGCCGGCGGTCCGGTGCGGCGCTCCGACGGCGCGGTCGTCGGCAGCGCGGCGGTCGACCTCATCCGCCAGTTCAAGGTCGACACCGCCGTGATCGGCGCTTCGGCCCTCGACGACGACGGCTCGCTGCTCGATTTCGACGCGCTGGAGGTCAATGTCTCCCGCGCCATCATCAGCAACGCCCGCCGCGTCATCCTGGTCTGCGATCGCATGAAGCTCGAGCGGGCGGCACCGGTCCGCATCGGCCATATGTCGCAGATCCATGCCTTTGTCACCGACCGCCTCACCTCGCCCGCCTTGCGCCAGGTATGCCTCGCCCACGGGGTGAAGGTCATCGAGACCAGCGCGGGCGACGCGCCGCCCGAAGACTGACGCCGGGCCGGCGGCTCCCCCAACCCGACCCGGATCTGTCGAAGCGCTACCCGGCTCGGCGGCTTTCCGCCCCTTTCTTTCGCTTTTTGGGTTCAATGCCCAGCGATTGTATTCGGATTTGCATTCATTTATGGTTCTTTCAATCAAATAACGAAATCCTACCGGGGCGCCTCAGGAGACAGTGTTGGACGGGATCTACGACCTCGCGATCATCGGCGGCGGGATCAATGGCTGCGGCATTGCGCGCGACGCCGCCGGGCGCGGGCTCTCCGTCTATCTGTGCGAGCAGTCGGATCTCGCCAGCGGCACCTCCTCGGCGGCGACCAAGCTGATCCATGGCGGGTTGCGCTATCTCGAGTACTACGAGTTCCGCCTGGTGCGCGAGGCGCTGAGGGAACGCGAGGTGTTGTGGCGCATGGCGCCGCACATCATCTGGCCGCTGCGCTTCGTGCTGCCCTATCACAAGCGCCTGCGTCCGGCCTGGCTGCTGCGCCTCGGGCTTTTCCTTTACGATCATCTCGGCGGGCGCAAGCTGCTGCCGGCGACCCGCACGCTCGATCTCAGCACCGACATCGCCGGCAAGCCGCTCAAGCCCGGCCAGTACACGCTGGGCTTCGAATATTCCGATTGCTGGGTGGAGGATGCCCGGCTGGTCGCGCTCAATGCGCGCGATGCGATGGAGCGCGGCGCCACCATCCGCACCCGCACCAAGATCGTCGCCGCCGAGCGCGACGCCGCGGTCTGGCGGCTGACCGCGCAGGACCGGCGGCGCGGCGGCAAGGCCGAGACCGTCGCCGCCCGGGTCCTGGTCAACGCCGCCGGCCCCTGGGTCGGCGAGGTGCTGTCGGTGACCCAGGGACGGAACGCGCCGGCGCATGTCCGGCTGGTCCAGGGCTCGCATATCGTGGTCCGCCGGCTCTACGAGCATGACCGCTGCTACATCTTCCAGAATGCCGACGACCGCATCATCTTCGTCATTCCCTTCGAGGGCGACTTCACCCTGATCGGCACCACGGACAGCGACTATGTCGGCGATCCCGGCCAGGTGAAGGCGACGGAAGCCGAGATCGAGTATCTCTGCCGCTCCGCCAGCGAATATTTCGCCGCCACCATCACGCCGGCCGACGTGGTCTGGACCTATTCCGGCGTCCGCCCGCTCTATGATGACGGCGCGACCGAGGCGCAGGCCGCGACGCGCGATTACGTGCTCGAGCTCGATGCCCGCGGCGCGCCGCTGCTCTCGATCTTCGGCGGCAAGATCACGACCTACCGCCGGCTCGCCCAGCATGCGCTCGAGAAGCTCGAGCCCTATCTGCCCGCTTCCGCCAACGCGCGGCGCGACTGGTCGGGCCAGGCGCCGCTGCCGGGCGGCGATTTCCCCGTCCAGGGCTTCAAGACGCTGGTGGCGCGGGATCGCGCGCGACTATCGCTGGCTCGAAGCGACGCAGTGCCGCCGCCTCGCCCGCGCCTATGGCACCAGGGCGCGCGCGATCCTCGGCACGGCCACGGGCAAGGCGGCGCTCGGCCGCGATTTCGGCGGCGGCCTGAGCGAGGCCGAAGTGCTCTATCTGATGCGCCAGGAATGGGCGGAAGAGGCGGCCGACATCGTCTGGCGCCGCTCGAAGCTCGGCCTGCGCCTGTCGCGCGACCAGGTGGCGGCGCTCGAGAGCTTCATGGCCGAGCAGCGCGCCATGATCGTCGCCGGCTGATATCCTGGCCGCCGGCGCGGCGGTTTGAGTTTCGGCGGCTGAAGCGGTAAGCCAGGGCCAACCTGTCGCCGCCGGCCGGGAGGAGGGAGCGTCGCGCATGTCGCGCATCGAGATCCAGGTGAAGGGCCTGTTCGCCACGCCGGTGGCGGCAGTGCTGCTGCCCGATGCCGCGGCGCGCAACGCCGAATTCGCCGAGATCATCCTGCGCCGGCGGGCCGAATTTCCCACCTTGGGCGCCTCCAATATCGGCGGCTGGCATTCGACGCGCGATTTCGCCGCCTGGGGCGGCAAGCGCGCGGACGAGCTGCTGGCCTTTGCGCGCTCGGCGGTGACGCAATTGACCACCGACCGCGAAGGCCGCGCGGTCCGCCCGGACTGGAACGTCGAGGCCTGGGCCAACGTCAACGCCGGCGGCGATTCCAATTCCTGCCACTACCATCCGGGCTCGTTCTGGTCGGGAAGCTATTACGTGGCCGATGGCGGCTGCGCCGACGATCCCTCGCTGGGCGGCGAGTTCGAGATCTTCGATCCGCGCGGTCCCGCGCCGATGATGCATGCGCCGCTGCTCAAATATGGCGGCGAGGACGGGCTGTCGGCGGGCAGCGCCGAGACCATCCGGCCGCGGCCGGGGCTGATGTTCATCTTCCCGTCCTTCCTGCTGCACGCGGTGCGGCCCTATCGCGGCACCGGCTTGCGCATCTCGATCGCCTTCAATTTCGGCCTTTACCGGGAGCTCACGTGACCGAGCGGCGCTGCGTCCTGGTCGTCGACCAGGGAACCACCTCGACCCGGTCGATCGTCTTCGGCGCCGATGCCGCGCCGCTCGCCACCGCGCAGCGGGAGTTCAAGCAGATCTACCCGCATCCCGGCTGGATCGAGCATGAGCCGGAGGATCTCTGGCGCACGACGCTCGCCACCATGCAAGAGGCTCTGCGCCAGGCCGCGCTGGAGCCCGGCGATCTCGCCGCGCTCGGCATCACCAATCAGCGCGAGACCGCGCTCATCTGGAACCGGAAGAGCGGCAAGCCCATCCACAACGCGATCGTCTGGCAGGATCGCCGGACAGCCGAGCTCTGCGCGCGCCTGGAGGCGGAGGGCAGCGGCGATCTCGTCGCCGAGCGCACCGGCCTGCTGCTCGATCCCTATTTCTCGGCGACCAAGATCGCCTGGCTGCTGGACAATGTTCCCGGCGCGCGCGCGCAGGCGGAGCGCGGCGAACTGGCCTTCGGCACCGTCGACACCTACCTCTTGTGGCGGCTCACGCAAGGCGCGGTCCATGCGACCGATGCGACCAACGCCGCGCGCACCCTGCTGCTCGACATCCGCTCCGGCAGCTGGGATGAGGAGCTGCTGCGTCTCTTCCGCGTGCCGGCCGCGCTGCTGCCGGAGGTGAAGGATACCGCCGCCGAGTTCGGCACGGTGGCGCCTGAGCATCTCGGCGCGGCGGTGCCGATCCGCGCCGTCGCCGGCGACCAGCAGGCGGCGCTCATCGGCCAGGCCTGCCTCGAGCCCGGCATGGTGAAGGCCACCTTCGGCACCGGCGCCTTCGTGCTGCTCAACACCGGGCCGGCGCTGGTCCGCTCGACGCATCGCCTGCTGACCACCATCGCCTATCAGTGGCGCGGCACACGGCACTACGCGCTCGAGGGCTCGATCTTCGCCGCCGGCGCGACGGTGCAGTGGCTGCGCGATGCGCTGGGCCTGGTGCTGTCCTCGGCCGAGGCCGGCGAGCTCGCCGCCCAGGCCGACCAGGAGCAGGCGGTCTATCTCGTCCCGGCCTTCGCCGGGCTCGGCGCGCCGCATTGGAGCAGCGGCGCGCGCGGCACGATCACCGGCCTCACGCGCGGGACCACGCGCAAGGAGCTGGCGCGCGCCGCGCTCGAGAGCGTGGGATTTCAGACGCGCGACCTGCTGACCGCGATGTATGCCGATGTCGGCGATGCCGGCCAGCGCGAGACCAAGCCGATCATTCGCGTCGATGGCGGCATGTCGGCGAGCAATTGGACGATGCAGTTTCTCGCCGACGTGCTCGACGCGCCGGTCGACCGGCCGACGATCCGCGAGACGACGGCGCTTGGCGTGGCGCTCGCCGCCGGCTGGCAGGCCGGCCTTTACGATGGGCCGGAGAGCTTCGCCGCGGCCTGGCGTCTCGACCGCAGCTTCCGGCCGACGATGACGGAAGCCGAACGGCAGCAGCGCTGTCGCGGCTGGCGCGACGCGGTGGCGCGCGCGCTGCTCGAGACGGCGGACTAGGCGGATGCGCATCGTCTTCCGCTGCGATCCCGCGCTCTACGATCTTCTGCCGCGGCCGCTTCCCGCCCGCAGCGCGCTGCCCGACTGGCTGCGCCGCATGCCCGCCAGCGCCTTCTCCGAGACCCATGGGCAGGAGGTGCGCACGGTCAAGCAATGCCCGCCCTTCGTCGACGCCATGGCCTATGGCTTCATCATGCCGCTCGCCTGCGATGTCGTGGTGCGCGACGGCACGTTCTCCTGGAACTGGGATCTGCCGCCGCTCTCGGTCGAGGCGCATCCCCGCTCGCCGCTCAGCTTCCACGTCCCCGCCCAGGTGACGGGAACGCCGTTCCACGATGCCGGGCGCGCGGTGGTGAAGTTCAACAGCTTCTGGACGATCGAGCTCGAGCCCGGCTACTCGCTCTTCGCGACGCATCCCGTCAATCGCGCCGATCTGCCGTTTCGCCTGCTCACCGGTCTCGTCGATGCCGACCGCTTCAACCAGGTGGGCATCCTGTTTCCGGCGGTCTGGATCGATCCCGGCTTCACCGGCGTGCTGCGCGCCGGCACGCCGGTGGCGCAGTGCTTCGCCGTCGCGCGCGACGCACCGCAGCTTGCCTTCGAGCGGCTCTCCGGCGAGGAGCGGCAGCGCTATGACGACACGGCCGCGGCACTGCTGTCGAAGCCGGGGGTCTATCGCCGCCGCTACCGGGCGCGGCGGCCGCGCTCATCCCTCCAGTGAGCGCCTGAGCGCACCGAGGTCGAGCCACACCTCGCCGCTGGGTGCCGCGGCGAGCGCCTGCGCGATGCGTCCGAAGGTGTCGCGGCGCAGGCGCAGCGCGTCGCGATAAGCTTCCTTCGCCGCCGCCAGGTCGCCGCTCTGCTGCAGGCAGATGCCGAGATTGACCGCGGCTTCCGCCAGGTTCGGCCGCAGCGCCAGCGTGGTGCGATAGGCGGCGCTCGCGCCGGCAAAGTCACCCGCATCCTGCCGCGCCAGGCCGAGCGCGAACCAGGCCTGCGCGACAGCCGGATCGAGCGCCGCCGCGCGCTCCAGCGCGGCGCGCGCGGCCGCGGCGTCGCCGGCCTGCCTGAGGCACAGCCCGAGCTTCAGCGCGGCATCGAAGCTGTCGGGCGCCAGGGCCAGCGCCGCCCGAAAGGCATCCGCGGCCTCGCCGAGCCGGCCCATCGCCTGCAGCACGGCGCCGCGGCGCAGCTGCGCCGCGGCCGAGGGCGCGGCGCGCGCGGCGCGCGTGAAGGCGACCAGCGCCGCCGGCAATTGATTGGCCTGCTGCAGCGCGGCGCCGAGCTCGCGCCAGCCCTCGGCGTCCTCGGGGAACCGCTGAAGCAGCAGCTCCAGCATGGCCCGCGCTTCGCCATCGCCAAGCTCGAGCAGCGCGATGCAGGTCAGGAATGCTGCCTCGGCTCTGGGCCGGCGCCAGCAGCGCCGCGCGGCGGAAGAGGCCCAGCGCGCGCGCCGTCTCGCCCGACGCCCGCGCCGCGCGCCCGGCCAGCAGCAGCATCGGCGCATGGTCCGGGCGCAGCGCCAGGCCCGACTCCGCCCAGCGCGTCGCCGCCGCGGCGTCGCCCCGCTGCAGCTCGATGGCGCAGGCGAGCTGATGCAACGCCGGATCGCGCGGCATCCGCTGCAGCAGGCGCCGGCACATCGCATCGGCGCCGGCGACATCGCCCTGGCGCAGCGCCGCCAGCGCCGCTTCGAGCGCTGCCGTCTCGCCCGCCTGCTGCCTCACGGCAGCCACTCCCGCCAGGGCGGCCACCCCTCCAGGATATCGGCGATCAGCGCATAGCCGGCGCTGCCGGGATGGGCGCCGTCGCCGATGGCGAGCTCGAGCCGCCACAGCCCGATCGCCGCCAGCGGCGTCCACAGGTCGAGATAGGGCAGCGCCAGCTCGGCGCAGAGCTTCGACAGGGCGCGCGACAGTATCGCGACGCGCGCGTCGGTATCGTCCAGCGGCAGCGGCGGCGGCCCCAGCATGAGCGTCTTGTGGCGGGTCTTGGCGGCGGCGAGGATGGCGCGGGCATTGGCGAGCGAGGCGTCCTGCGGCACCCGCGGCGCCGCGCTCTCGCGCACGCAATCATTGGCGCCAAAAGAGAAGACGAGGCGGCCGTCGACATCGGACGGCAGCCGCCGCGCCGTCTCCTCCTGCCAGCGCCGGGCGATATCGGCGCTGGTGTCGCGGCGGATGCCGAGATTATAGCTGGTGACGTCATGGCCGCGCCGCCGCGCGGCGGCGCAGGCGCGTCCGACCCAGCCGAGCCCGACGGGATCGCCGGTGCCGTTGACGAAGCTGTCGCCGATGAAGCAGAGCCGCATCGCTTGTTCCTCCGCGCCGCTCCTGCCTATCATGCGCCGGCAGGCGAGCAGCGATCGAGAGAGGCCATGAGCGTCACCATCTACCACAACCCGCGCTGCGGCAAGTCGCGCGCCACGCTGGCGCTGCTGGAGAAGAAGGGGCTCCGCCCGCGCATCATCGACTATCTGAAGACGCCGCCGGACAAGGCCGAGTTCAAGCGGCTGCTGAAGCTCCTCGGCCTTACGCCGCGCGCGCTGCTGCGCGCCAAGGAGGCGAAGGCGGCGGGCCTCGACCGGCCGGGCCTTTCCGACGACGCGATCATCGCCGGCATGGTCGCGCATCCCATTGTCATCGAGCGGCCCATCGTCGTCGCCGGCGACCGCGCCGCGCTCGGCCGCCCGCCCGAGGCGGTGCTGAAGATCCTTTAGCCCGTATTTCTCACACGGGCATGCGCTGCGACGGCGATCTTTGGCGCCAGGGCAGGAGCCGGGACGCGCGGCGATGCAGCGCATCGTAAGCGTCCCGGCGACGCCCCCTGGCGCCAAAGAGCGCCGTCCCTCCGGGTTGCACACTGTTGGCGCGCTGCCGCGTCGCTGCGGGCTTGACGATGCGCCGCATCGCCAGCGCCCTTGCTCCTAACAGCGCGCCAACAGTGTGCAACGCAGCACGTGCCCGTGTAAGAAATACGGGCTAGGCGCGGGCGCGCCGCTTTTCAGGCAATCATTGACGGCGCTGGCGGTCCGTAGGACGATCGCCAGGTTCGGTCGCACAACAAGAAACCATTTTGCCGGGCGTTCCGCGTCTCGCGGAGCGTCACGGCAGGCGTTTGCGACCCGCGCAATGAGACAGGGAGGTTGACATGCGAAGCTATTGGCTGGCAGTGCCGGCGTTTGCGCTGGCGGTTGGACTCGTCCCGGCCGCGGCGGCGGAGAAGAACTACGGACCTGGGGTCAGCGATACCGAGATCAAGCTCGGCCAGACCATGCCCTATAGCGGCCCGGCCTCGGCCTACGGCACCATCGGCAAGGCCGAGGCCGCCTATTTCGCGATGATCAACGACCAGGGCGGCGTCAACGGGCGCAAGATCACGCTGCTCTCGCTCGATGACGGCTACAGCCCGCCCAAGACGGTGGAGCAGACCCGCCGCCTGGTGGAGCAGGAGGGCGTGCTGCTCGACTTCAACCCGCTGGGCACGCCGCCCAATACTGCGATCCAGAAATATCTCAACGACAAGCGCGTGCCGCAGCTCTTCGTCGCCACCGGCGCCACCAAATGGGGCGATCCCGAGCATTTTCCCTGGACGATGGGCTGGCAGCCGACCTACCAGACCGAGGGCCATATCTTCGCCAAATACATCCTCGATCATCAACCCGGCGCGCGGATCGGCGTGCTCTATCAGAACGACGATTACGGCAAGGACTATCTGAAGGGCCTCAAGGACGGGCTCGGCGACAAGGCCCAGAAGATGATCGCGCTCGAGACGAGCTACGAGGTCACCGATACCACCATCGACTCGCAGATCGTGTCGCTGCAATCCTCCGGCGCCGATGTCTTCTATAACGTGACCACGCCGAAATTCGCCGCGCAGGCGATCCGCAAGACCTACGACATCGGCTGGAAGCCGCTGCACCTGCTGAACTCGGTCTCGGCCTCGGTCTCGGCGGTGCTGCAGCCGGCGGGCGTCGAGAAATCGATCGGTGTTCTCTCGCTGCTCTATTTCAAGGACCCGACCGACCCGCAATGGCACCAGGACAAGGGCTATCTCGACTGGCTCGCCTGGATGAAGAAATATTATCCCGACGGCAATCTGGACGATGGCTTCAACGTCTACGGCTACACCGTGGCGCAAGGGATGGTGCAGGTGCTGAAGCAGTGCGGCGATCAGCTCACCCGCGAGAACATCATGAAGCAGGCGGCCAGCCTCGACCTGCATCTGCCCATGCTGTTGCCGGGCGTGACGGTCAGCACCGGGCCGACGCAATTCTTCCCCATCCGCGAGATGCAGCTCGCCCGCTTCGACGGCAAGATCTGGAAGCTCTTCGGCGAGGTGATCAAGTCGGAATAGCCGCGCGCGCATTTGCTCTCGCCGGGAAGAGCTGTCGCGGTTGCGCGAAGCAACCGCGACAGTCGCTCGACCGAGCATCGGTCCTCTACGTCACCGCGCCGCCAGCACGCCGGTGATAGCGACGGGGATGCCGTTGCGCGCGAGCCCGGCGCGGCGCACCGTTGCCCAATCGACGCGGTCGAGCTGATCGCCCGCCGCCGCCGCCACGTGCGCGGCGAGATCCGCTGGCGGCTGCGGCGTCATCGGCAGTCCGTCATCGAGCGCATCGGCCTGGCGCTTGTCGGGATGGATCTCGAGCAGCAGCGCGCCATCCACCCAGTCCAGCAGGATCTCCTCCTTCTCCACCCGCACGGTCGTGCCGACCGCGACCTCGTGGAACAGCCGGGCGATGTCCTCGGGATAGAGGTGGAGGCAGCCATGGCTGACATTGCGGCCGACGCCGTCGGGCTTGTTGGTGCCGTGGATGAGATAATCGGGCCAGCCGAGCCGCAGCGCATAGGCGCCGAGCGGATTGTCGGGCCCCGCCGCCACCCGGCGCGGCAAATCCGGCCGCTCGGCAAGGATCGAGGGCGGCGGGTACCAGGCGG
This sequence comes from uncultured Alphaproteobacteria bacterium, assembly GCA_963789275.1. Classification (GTDB taxonomy): domain Bacteria; phylum Pseudomonadota; class Alphaproteobacteria; order ATCC43930; family CGMCC-115725; genus DAHUYF01. The sequence goes on along the minus strand of CAWBKF010000014.1, from coordinate 9,807 downwards.
GGCCGGCGATCTTGGCGGCGATGCGCGTCTCGCCCGCCGGGGTGTCGAGGCCATCGACGGCGACGCCGATGGGGAAGGTCTCGACGCTGCCGCCCCCGGCGGGGAAATAGAACAGCCGCCGCTCCGCCAGCGCCACGACGATACCGCGCCGCGGTCCCGGCGGCAGGAGGAGGCGCAGCGGCAGGACGATGCGGTGCCCCGCCCCCGGCTGCCAGGGATCGATGCCGGGATTGGCGACAATCAATTCCGTGTAGCCGAGATCGAAGCGCCGCGCGATGTCGAGCAGCGTGTCGCCGCTGCCGGCGACGATGCTCTCGACCGCGCCTACCGCGCGCTGGCCCGGCGCCAACGCGAATGTCGTCGCCTGCGCCGGCCCGGCCAGGCAGGCGCAAAGCGCACCCAGCCCCAGCCCGGCGCAGGCCCGGAGTCTTGCGGCGTACCGTATTCACCGGCGCTCTACCGGCGCCGCCGCGCCGGCCTCGCCGTCGCCTATTTGGTCAGGCTGCGGTTATACATCTGGTTGGCGCGTTGATCGGCGGCCGCCGCGTCCTGCTCGGCCTTTTGCGCGGTCTGCAGTGCTTGCTGCGCCGTCTGCAGCGCCTTGTCAGCCTGCACTTTGCTCTGATCGGCGGTGGTGACCGCCGAAGAGACCTCAGAACTGGCGGCGGGCGGATGCTCGCTGGCGCAAGCGGCGAGCAGCAGCGGTGTGGCGAGCAGCAGGAACGGGGCGCCTCGCAGAATTTCCCTACGCATCTCAGGCCTCCTCGGTAAGCGCGCGGCGGGTTGCCGCGCCAACGCCAATTAAACTGTGACGCGTTGCCTTACGAGGCCATGGCAGCAGCATTAAATAATTTTCGTGAAGGCGCGTCAGCCATCGTGCGTGGATCGATCGCTGTGACCCGCGTGACACTTGCAGGCGGGTTCCCGCGAGGGAACCCGGCGCCGCCTACGCCGCTCCGGCGGCGTTCGGCTCTTTCAGCGTCTCGCTCCTGCGCCGCCTGACGCTGGCGGATTTGAGCTGGCCGCAGGCCGCCATGATGTCCTCGCCGCGCGGCGTGCGCACCGGCGAGGAATATCCCGCCGCATTGACGATGTCGGAGAATTCCTTGATCGCCGCGTCGCTCGAGCGCTCATAGGGCGCGCCGGGCCACGGGTTGAACGGGATGAGGTTGACCTTGGCGGGAATGCCGTCGAGCAGCCGCACCAGCTCGTGCGCCTCGGCCGGGCTGTCATTGACGCCCTTCAGCATGACGTATTCGAAGGTGATGCGCCGCGCATTGCTCGAGCCGGGGTATGTCCGGCACGCCTCGAGCAGCTCGGCCAGCGGATACTTCTTGTTGATCGGCACCAGCTCGTCGCGCAGCTCGTCGGTCACCGCATGCAGCGAGATCGCGAGGTTGACGCCGAGCTCGGCGCCGCAGCGCGCGATCATCGGCACGATGCCCGAGGTCGAGAGCGTGATCTTGCGCCGCGACAGCGACAGCCCCTCGTGATCCATGACGATCTTCAGCGCCTGCGCCACATTGTCGTAATTGTAGAGCGGCTCGCCCATGCCCATCAGCACGATGTTGGTGAGCTGGCGGTCATCCTGCGGCGAGGGCCATTCGCCGAGCGCGTCGCGCGCCAGCATCACCTGGCCGACGATCTCCGCCGCGCCGAGATTGCGCACCAGGCGCTGCGTGCCGGTATGGCAGAATTTGCAGGTGAGGGTGCAGCCGACTTGCGAGGAGACGCACAGCGTGCCGCGATCCTCCTCGGGGATGTGGACGCTCTCCACCTCCTGCCCGTCGGCAAAGCGCAGCAGCCATTTGCGCGTGCCGTCCATCGACATGAGCGCCTGCGCCACCGTCGGCCGGCCGACGACATAGCGCTGCGCCAGCCCGGCGCGGAAGGTCTTCGACAGCGTCGTCATCGCGCCGATGTCGGTGACGCCGCGGTTGTAGATCCAATGCCAAAGCTGGCGCACGCGGAAGGGCTCGGCGCCCATCGCGCTCATCTCGGCGAGCAGCTCGGCGCGGCTCAGGCCGACGAGATCCTTGCGGGTCTCCGGAGCAGGGGTGGCGCTGTCCATGACGGCGCAAGATATAGGCGGGGGAGGGGAGCGGCGCAAAGGAAAAGGCGTGTTGCGCCGGCGCGTCCCGCGGGCCAAGCTGCCCGCCGCCTTAACCATGCGAGCGCGATCCCCATGGCCCTCGATCCCGCCAAGGTTAACCTCGATCCCCAAGCCAAGGGGCTGCTCGACATGATCGCGCTGGCCGGCCGCATCCCCTATAGCGAGATCACCCCGCCGCTGGCGCGCGCGCAATTCGCCGAGCTCTGCCGGCGCACGCGCAAATCCGGCGACTGGCCGGTGACGGCGACCGACCACGAGATCCCCGGCGCCGCCGGCATGCTCCGCGCCCGCCTCGTCGTGCCGCGCGTCGGCGGCGGCCCGCTGCCGGTGCTGGCCTTCTTCCATGGCGGCGGCTGGTGCATCGGCGATCTCGACACCCACGACCCGGCGCTGCGCCAATTGGCGGCGGAGGCCGGCTGCGCCGTGCTCTCGGTCGATTATCGCCTGGCGCCGGAGCACCGGTTTCCCGCCGCGGTCGAGGATTGCTTCGCCGCCGTGCGGTTCCTGGCGCAGGATGGCGCGAGGCTGGGCCTTGATCCCCGGCGCGTCGCGGTCGGCGGCGACAGCGCCGGCGGCAATCTTGCGGCGGTGGCGGCGATCCTGGCGCGCGATGCCGGCATCGCGCTCAGCGGCCAGGTGCTGATCTATCCCGCCACCGATTTCAGCCTCGATCGGCCGTCGCATGAGGATTATGCCGAGGGCTTCCTGCTCACGCGCGAATCCATGGCGTGGTTCGGCGGCAATTACCTGGCGCCCGCCGACCACCGGAATTGGCGAGCCTCGCCGATCCTGGCGCCCGACCTCGCGCGCCTGCCGCCGGCCATCGTCATCACCGGCGAGTGCGACCCCTTGCGCGACGAGAGCCGCGATTATGCCGCGGCGCTGCGTGACGCCGGCAATGAGGCGGCGTTCCACCTCTATCCCGGCATGATCCACGGCTTCTTCACCATGGGCGGCGCCATCGCCGCCGCCGACCGCGCCATCGCGCAATCGGCCGCATTGCTAAAGCGGGTCTTCGCCGTCTAGCGCTTCACGCCGCAGGCCTTGTCGATCTCGGCGAGCGCCTTGCCGAAGCCGTCCAGCGGATAAGTGTCGGTGGTCGCGGTGCCGCGCGCCGAGGTGCCTTTGATGACCGCCTGCTTTCCCTTGGCCAGCGCCTCCACCACCGCCTTGTCGGTCGCGGGGTCGCGCGTCCAGGCGCCTTCCTTGTCGGTGAACAGCGAGAATTTCTTGCCGTCGACCGCGAGCTCGGCGTCGGAGCCCTCCTTGAACAGATAGCCCGAGGTGAAGCTGACTTCGTTGACGCGCTTCTCGCCCGGCCGGTGGGTGACGCTGGCGAAGATGGCGGAGCGCTTGGCGCCGGCTGGCTCGGTCTTGCTCGGCTTGCCGATGAGATAGCAGATCTTGGCGCCCTTCACCGTATCGGCATAGGCGTCCCAGCCCTGGGCGCCCCCGATCCGGTTGACGCCCTGTCCGGGCGCCGCGGCTCCTTCCGCCGCATGCGCTGCGAGCGGCGACAGCAGCAAGCAGGCGGCGAGCAAAAACGCGAGATGGTGCATGGCGGCGACCATAGCCAAAGCGGTGAGCGGGATGCCAAGGGAAAGCCGTCAGCTGTCAGCTATTAGCTATTAGCTATCAGTTATCAGCGCCGGTTGTCGCGCCAGCAATTGACAACTGACGACTGAAAACTGACAACTTCCCGTTCCTGGCTGACGGCTGATAGCTGACAGCTGACAGCTTTAAGGAGGCAGGCAAATGCGCGCGGTGCTGTGCAAGGAACTCGGCGGGCCGGAGAAGCTGGTGGTGGCGGAGGTGCCGGCGCCGCCGCTCACCGACGGCACGGTGCGCATCGAGATCCATGCCGCCGGTGTCAATTTCGCCGACACGTTGCTGATCGCCGGCCAGTACCAGGATCGCCCGCCGCTGCCCTTCATCCCCGGCATGGAGGTCGGCGGCGTCGTGCGCGAAATCGGCGCCGGCGTCAGCCATCTCAAGCCCGGCGACCGCGTGCTCGCTTCGGTCGGACGCGGCGGCTATGCCGAGGAGGTGGTGACCGAGGCGGAGATCGTGCACCGCATTCCCGACGCCATGGATTTCGCCACCGCCGCCGGCTTTCCCGTCGCCTACAGCACGTCCCATGGCGCCTTCGAATGGCGCGCCCGATTGAAGCCCGGCGAGACCGTGCTGGTGCTCGGCGCGTCGGGCGGCGTCGGCCTCACCGCGGTGGAGATCGCCAAGGCGATGGGCGCCAGCGTCATCGCCGCCGCCGGCGGCGCCGAGAAGCTTGCCGTCGCCCGGCGCGCCGGAGCCGATCATCTCATCGACTACACGCGCGAGGATTTGCGCGAACGCGTCAAGGAGCTCACCGGCGGGCGCGGCGTCGACGTGGTCTATGATCCCGTCGGCGGCGATGTCTTCGATCAGAGCCTGCGCTCGATCGCCTGGGAAGGACGGCTCATCGTCATCGGTTTTGCCGGCGGCCGCATTCCGCAGATCCCGGCCAATCTGGTGCTGGTCAAGAACATCGACGTCATCGGCTTCTTCTGGGGCTCCTATCGCCGCCACAAGCCGGAGCTCATGGCGCAATCCTATCGCCAGCTCTTCCGCTGGTTCGACGAGGGCAAGCTCAAGCCGCATATCTCGCACCGCCTGCCGCTGGCCGATGTGGCGCAGGCGTTGGATCTGCTGAAGACACGCAAATCCACCGGCAAGGTGGTGCTGATGGTTCGCTGAGGCAATAACTAAGAGTTGCGCGTCTCGTGCCATAAAAAGCTCTCAGGCTTTCCTAGGTTACAGATCGTTCACCTCCGGGGATGCAGGAACCGCTCCCGCCCTTAACATAGGGCGAGCACCCGATGGCACGCTCAAGGAGGTGCAAGATGAACGGAATTCTTCGCGCTGCGGCAGCGGCGGTGATCCTGACGGGGCTGGCGGGCTGCGTGGTCGCGCCCGCGGGTCCGGCGCCGGGCTACAGCTATGGCTACGCCCCAGGCTATGGCTACGCGCCAGGCTATGCCTATGCGCCGGGCTATTATTACGGGCCGCCGGTCGCGGTCGGCGTCGGGGGCTGCTGGGGCTGCGGTCGATGGAGGTGAGCATGTTTCGCCGAGGACTTTTCCTGGCGGGCTCGTTGGCGCTGGCGCTCGGCGCGGCGTCACCGGCTTTCGCCCAGCATCGCGACGAGGGCTGGCACGACCGCGACATCCATCACTTCAACGACCGCGATTTCGGGCGTTGGCGCGGCGGCCATTGGGCCCATTCCTGGCATGGCGGGAGGCTCGGCTGGTGGTGGATCGTCGGGCCCGATTGGTATTTCTACCCCCGCGCAGTCTATCCCTATCCCGATCCCTATGTGCCGCCTTACGCCACGGCAGGCGCGCCCGCCTGGTATTACTGCCCGCCGGCGCAGACCTATTACCCCTATGTCGCGACCTGCCCCGTGCCGTGGCGGGTGGTGCCGGCGCGCTGACTGGCCGCTCCGCTCAGGCGCCGCCTGCCGTCCGCACGAAAATCATCAGGTCGAGCTCCGGCGGCGCCACCGCGGTCTGGCTCAGCAGGTCATGAACCTGGCCGCGATGATGCGTCTGGTGGTTGAAAAGATGACCCAGGACCAATCGGATCGGTGTCGAGAATTCCTCGCCGCGCGTGTTGCGGTAGACCAGCGCCTCGTCGAGCTGCGCCGCTGCGATGGCGCCCACCAGCTCGCGCAGAAGCTTGTCCTGGGCCTGCCGCGCCGCCCGGAGCGGCGCCCAATCCTTGTAAAGGACCGCGTTCAGCGCCAGCGTCAGCGCGCCGCCGGCAAGCCGGCTCATCCACAGGCGGTCGGCGACCAGGATATGGTTGAGCGTCGCGTGGATCGAGCCGAAAAAGGCCGGGCGCGCGGCTTTGAGCTCGGTCTCGTCGAGCCGGGCGCAGGCGGCGTAAAGCCGTTCATTGGCCCATTCGTTGTAACGTGCTAATCTTACTGTGTCACAAGAGGATCGTCTTGCTGCGTGCGCTTCCGCGGATGCAGCACGGGCATCTCGACAAGCGCCTGGCGAGAGCGACGATCATTCGCCGGCGCAGGGTTGCGATCGAATTGGGGATGTGGCGTTCGGGCCTGATCGGCGGCACCTCTGGGTCGGTAACCGACGGGAAGCTCAAGCTTCGGGAACCCCGCGGCGGCACGAGGTGCTGAGGGGGGGATCGTTCCCCGCTCGGAGATCAGGAAGCCGTATGCGGCGATGCAGAGCGTTCCGTGGTGGTGGAAGCCTCGCCATCCTCGCCCTTCATAATGTCCAAGCCCGAGTTCTTGCTTGAGTTCCTGATAGTCGCGCTCGATGCGCCAGCGCAACTTGGCAAGATCGACCAGGCGCTCGAAGGTGATGTCTTGTGGAAGCGTCGAAAGCCAGTACTTGGTCGGCTCTTGCGCGCCCTTGGGCCACTCGATCAGCAACCATTCCTCATCGTGCCGCTGGTCGCGATGGGCGGCGCGCACGCGCACGCGGGCAAAGCGCGAGGACAGCCGCTCGGCGGTACCTTCGCGCCAGCCGATCGTGCGCCAGGCGCGCTTGGGCAAGCCAAGCGCGAGCTCCTTGGCAGAGACCGGGCTGTGCTTGGCGTCGCGGCGGATGCGTGTCGGCCGCCGGCCGCGGCCCGACCATCGCTTCGGCGCCAGCGGCTCCGTGCCGGGCGCCCACATCGTGGTGCTCGACAGGATGCCGGCGACGTAAGGCAGTCCCAGGGCGCTGATGTCCTGGCGCAGGCTCGTGTGGTTGCCATAGCCCGCATCCAGCAGCACCACGCCGCGCGCAATACCAGCCTCGCAAGCCGCGCGAAGCTGCTCGAGCGCGATCTCCGGCTTGGTCTGAAAGACGATCTCCTCTGGAACCCCTGCCTTGTCACGGCGGGCGGCGTCTTGCGCCCACGCTTCCGGCAGATACAGCCGATAGCTCACCGGCAAGCTCGCATGGCGATTGGCGATCGACAGCGATACCACGGCTTGGCAATTGTCTTGCTTGCCGAGCTGGCCGCAATACTGACGCGCCACGCCCACCGAATGCCGGCCCTTCTTCGCAAAGCCGGTATCATCGATGATCCACGCCTCGATCGGACCGTGCCGCTCCATCTCCGGCAACACCATTTCGCGCACCTTGGCCAGCACCCTCTCGTCCGACCAGGGCGCCTGGCCGACAAAATGCAGCAGCGATTGATGCTGCGCCGCCGTCCGATCGGGCGCCGTCACCGCCGCCATCGGTTCCACGCTCTTGCGCTCGCACGGCATCATCAGGCCGACGCAATAGTCCCGCAGAGGACTTGCGCGATCCGCGTGACCGATCACGCTCGCAAGGCCGGCCATGTACCTCGCAAACCGCGCGTCGCTCTCGTCCTTTCCTTGAAGATCCACCTCAGGCTCCCCACCAAAAATGAATCTCACAACCCTATCAGAGGCTTGATACACTCGCTCTGCGGCGTTCTGACTCACCCTTTCTGACTCAGTAAGACTAACAGATTGAAATAGGCATCGGCCATCGCGCTTGAGTTTAGCGTCCCGGGGCGGCGGCGGCCAGCGCCCACCCCCGTCGAACTTTAACCGGTTTCGTATTATAATGGTGGCGCCACAGGAGTTTGGGGTGAGCGCGATCAGGCAGGCAAGACTGGGGGATGCGCGGGCGATCGGCCGGATCGAGGTCGAGACCTGGCGCGCTGCCTATGCCGGCATGCTGCCCGATCGCGTGCTCTTGCGCATGTCGGAGCAGCGCCAGACCGCCTCCTGGGCGGGCTTCCTGCGCCACCGGCCGGGCGACGTCTATGTCGCCGAGGCCGAGGATGGCAGCGGCCATCTGCTGGGCTTCGGCAATTGCGGGCCGCAGCGCGATCCCGCTTTCGCCTTCGGCGGCGAGGTCTACACGCTCTATGTCCTGCCCGACGCGCAAGGCAGCGGGTTGGGCCGCCAGCTGCTGCTGGCGCTCTTCGCGCGCCTGGTCGATTGCGGCCATCGCTCGGCGCTGGTGTGGGTGGTCCGCGCCAATCCCGCGCGCTTCTTCTACGAGCGCCTCGGCGGCAAGCTGACGATGCACCGGCCGATCCCGGTCGGCGGCCATCCCGTCGATGCCGCGGGCTATGGCTGGAGCGATCTGCGCACGCTGCTGGAGCGCGAGGCGCGCAGCCGCGCCCGCTTCTGATCTCGCGCCCACGGGCCCGCGGCGGCGACCGCTGGCGCGGGCCGACGCCGCCGTTTCCTTCGCGCGCCGCGCGGAGCATCATGGCGGGAGCGATGGAGGGGAGACAGCCGATGGCGGGCGAGACGCTGGGACCGACGCGGCGGGCGGTGGTGGCGGCGGGGCTGGGGGCGGCGCTGGCGCAGGGTGCCGGGTTGATGCCGGCGGCGGCCAAGGACGAGGCGGCGGGCGCGATCTGGAGTGGCGAATATTGGGCGAAGAAGGGCGAGGTCTCGCTCTCGCTTTATCGCAAGCGGGCGGCCGCGCCGCGCCCGGGCGAGACGCCGCTGCCGGTGCTGTTCCTGGTGCACGGCTCCTCGATCTCGAGCCGCTCTTCCTTCGATCTCACCGTGCCGGGCGCCGATGAGTATTCGCTGATGAACGTCTTCGCGCGCTACGGCTACGACGTCTGGACCATGGATCACGAGGGCTACGGCCGCTCGACCGTGACCGCCGGCAATTCCGACATCAAGAGCGGCGTCGCGGATCTCGAGGCGGGAAGCGCGGTGGTGGCGCGCGAGACCGGCCTCGGCAAATTCCATTTCCTCGGCGAATCCTCGGGCGCGCTGCGCGCGGGCGCCTTCGCCATGGCGCGGCCGGACCGCGTCGACCGGCTGGTGCTCGAGGCCTTCGTCTGGACCGGCGAGGGCTCGCCGACCTTGACCAAGCGCGGCGAGCAGCTCGACTACTATCGCACGCACAACCGGCGCAAGCGCGACCGCGACATGATCCGCAGCATCTTCACCCGCGACAAGCCCGGAACCTCAGATCCGCGCGTGGCCGAGGCGCTCGCCGATGCCGAGCTCAAATTCGGCGACACCATCCCGACCGGCACATATCTCGACATGACCGCCAACCTGCCGCTGGTCGATCCGACCAAGGTGGCATCGCCGGTGCTGATCGTGCGCGGCGAGTATGATGGCATCGCCACGGTGCCGGATCTCCTCGCCTTCTTCGCCAAGCTGCCCAACCCCGACCGGCAATTCGTCATCCTCGCCGGCGCGGCGCACGCCATCGCCCTCGGCATCAACCGCGCGCAACTCTGGCATGTCGCGCAGGCGTTTCTCGACATGCCGCCCCGCCTCGATGCCTGAGCGGTGCCGGCGAAGCCGGTGAAATTGCTGATGCCCTAGGCGTTCGGCGCGCTTCCGCGCGCGCCGCATTACGGCTCTGTTAGGAAGCGCATGTGTCGTGCAATAAAACTTGTCGCCGGCGCAAGTGATCACTAGATGACTGCTCGTCGGCGGCTGCAGATCAGATCGCGCCGCCGGCCAATCCCTTTGTCGTGGAAGCGTACGCGAGCTCCCACTTGTGCCTATGGGGAGCGGCGATGCTCGATCCCGACGATTTGCGCCGTCAGGCGGAACGCTGCTTCCGCCTCGCCCGCGCCATCAACAATCATGATGTGGTGGCGATGCTCGAGCGGCTCGGCAGCGAGTTCGAGGAGAAGGCGCGCGAGATCGAGCGCAAGCGCGACGGCGGCGCCTGAGCGCC
>CAWBKF010000013.1:0-112342 GCA_963789275.1 uncultured Alphaproteobacteria bacterium | reverse complement strand
GGAGTGGCGGGAGGTTTGTGAGCGCGGACGCCGACAACGCGGTCATATCTAGGCCGTGTACTCATAATTGGACCACGGTCGGATCAACTGAAGGTCGGCTACGGGTGGTTTGTCAAAGTTCGATGGCAATCCGTCTATGTCTGGATTGCGCTCACCGACGTCATTCAGGCGTCGTTGGTCATTGCTCGAAACCAGACATTCTATCGATGAGCGCGGTAGACGTTCGTTAATGCGGCCCGCCGAAACTCCTTATCGAACCCGCATCACAAGGGCGCCAGCGCTTCAAATAACGCCTTCGCCTCCGCGATCTGCCGGAAACTCCGGCGTCGGCGAAAAGCCTGCCAGCGCCGGGCCGAGAACGTCGTGGGCGTCGATTGGGCGGCCCATGGATTGGTAGAGCCTGGCGAGCGACAGCGCGGCGCGCAGCTCGAAGCTGCGGGCCTTTTGCTGTTGCGCGACGGCGATGGCGGCGAGGAAGGCGGCTTCGGCGGGGGCGGGATCGGCGGGGTTCTGTTTGACGAGGATTTCGCCCCGAATGCGATGGAGTGCGGCGTCGAACCAATGCTCTCCGGTCTCGCCCGCCAGCGCCAGCGCCCCATCGACCCCGGCAAAAGCCGCTTCCGCGTCTCCCCCGTCGGCTTCGATTTCCGCGAGCAGCCCTTGATAGGAAGGCAGAAACAGCCTGTTGCCTCCGCTGGTGTAGTCTGCCAGCGCCTGTCGAAACTCGGCGGCGCCGGCACCCCGATCGCCGAGCTTCGCGCGCGCCCAGGCCAAAGGCAGTGCTGCCCAGATCAGATAGGAAGCAAGACCGTGCTCCCGGCAGAGCGCGACAAGGGCTTCCGCGGCGCGCCGGGCCGCTTCGGCGTCGTCACGGAGGATTTCGAGTATGGCCTGGAGGTGATAAGTGAGGGCGAGCGTCGGGGCATGCGCGGATTCGACCGCGCCGGAGCGCGCCTCGTCCACAAGCTCCCGTGCACGTCTGACGTCGCCGAGGCACCAAGCCGAGACGCCGAGATTAGGGATCGCCGCGAGTTTAGGGTCCGGACCGAAGCGGAACTTGGCTTCGCGGTCTCGCTCGGGGTTGTAGATTCGCAGCGTATGTTCGAGGCGCGCGCTCGCCCCTTCGAAATCGCCTTGGTAGAGGAGAGTCACTCCCAATATGCGATGCGCGGCGGTCGCCTCCGTCGGCCGCGCCGCGTGTTCCGCTGCGCGCAGGAAGCTCTCGGCCGTTTCCCTGGCCGACCCGAGCTCGCAACGAAAAAAACTGTATGACCACCGGGCGAAATAGGCGTCGAACGGCGCCTCGACATTGGCAATTTCGGCCTCAAGCTCTCCGACGCGCTCAATGGCGGCTTTCGTTTCCTCGGCGAGGAAGCCCTTGGACCACATGACGGCTTGGCCGTAGTCGGTCTGCAATTTCAACCGCTGGCTCGCCGACGCGGCCGCAGCCGCCTCGCGCCGCGGCGCGGCGCCCGCCTTGTCCGACAGCTCGATGGCCTTGCCGAGATGCGAGATCGCCTCGGCGAAGGCGGAGCGACGCAAAGCCTGGTCGCCGGCCTTGCCCCGCCATTCGATCGCGAGGTCGGTCTGGCCCGCTTGCGTGAAATGATGCGCGAGCGCCTCCGCCTCCGGCGCGGGCGAGGCCAGCAGCACCTCGGCGGCGCGGTGGTGCAGCGTCTGACGGCGGCTCTTCAAGAGGCTGTCGTAGGCTGCGTCCTGGATCAGCGCGTGCTTGAAGCGATAGCTCGCGTGCGGCGCGACGCCTTCGACGAACAAGAGCTCCGCGTCGGCGAGCCGGTCGAGCGCGGCGCGCAGCGCCGGCTCGTCGAGGCCCGCCACTGCTTGCAGCAGCCCGTGCGAGAACCCGCGCCCGAGCACCGCGCCGATCTGCGCGATCTCGCGCGCCGGGCCGAGCCGGTCGAGACGGGCGGCGAGCGATTGCTGCAGCGTCGGCGGGATCGCCTGCACGCCTCCCTGCTCACCGCGCTCGAGCAGCAGCCGCGTCACTTCCTCGACGAACAGCGGAACGCCGCCGGTGCGTTCGGAGACTCCGGCGATCACTTCCTTCGACAAGGCGTGGCGCGCCGAAATCTCGCCGACCATGCGCGCGACCTCGTTCTGGTCGAGCGGCGCGAGCGAGATCACGCCGTGGTGCGAGCGCAGCTTCCAGGGCGGGCGGAACTCAGGCCGCGTCGTCGCGACGATCAGAAGCGGCGCGTGCGCGCCGCGCTCCGCCAGCGCCTGCAGCACGTCGAGCGAGGTCGGATCGGCCCAGTGCAGATCCTCGAAGGCGAGCACGGTCGGCTGGGTGCGCGCGCCGGCGAGCACCCAGGCCGTGAGCGCCGCTAGCTGGCGGCTGCGCAATTCTTCGGGCGACAGTTTCGGAACAAGGCTCGGTGGCAGCGGCGCGTCGATAACCGGCGCGAGCAAGGGCGCATATTCGGCCGGGTCGAGCCCGACGGAGGCGAGCGCCGCCTCGAGCTCAGCGAACCGCTTTTCGCCGGCGACTTCGGTCCCGCCGAAACGGGCGCGGCCCCATTCGGCGGCGGGGTGCAGTGGGGTGTTCTGCAGCAATTGCGAGGACGCCCACTCGACCCAGGTGTGCGGCGTCTCCGCCAGCCGGGCGCGGAACTCCTCGATCAGCCGCGACTTGCCGAGGCCGGGCTCGCCCACGATCAGCGAGAGCTGACCCTCGCCGCGGCGCGCGCGCTCCCAGCGGCGGGCGAGCAGGTCGAGTTCTTCCGCGCGGCCGACGAGCGGGGTGGGCGCGCGCGAGCCTCCACGCCGCCCGCCGCCGCTGACGCGCACGATGCGGTAGAGCTGCGTCTTCTCCGGCACGCCCTTCAGTTCGTGCTCGCCCTTGTCCTCGGCGACGAACAGGCCGGCGATCTGCCGGTGCACGGCCCGCGTGATCCAGATTTCGCCGGGCGCCGCGGCGCTCTGCACGCGCGCGGCGACGTTGGGCGCGTCGCCATAAACTTCGCCGGTGGCGTCGACCACGACCCGCCCGCTGTCGAGGCCGATGCGCGCGGAAAGTTCGGGCGCGCCGGTCGGGGCGTTGCGCGCGTTGAGATCGACCAGCGCGCGCTGGATCGCGAGCGCCGCGCGCACGGCGCGCTCGCCGTCGTTCTCCTGCGCCTGCGGATAGCCGAAGAGCGCCATCAGCCCATCGCCGAGCTTCTTGAGGACATGGCCGCCGAGCGAAGTCACGGCGGCCGAGGCGGCGTCGAGGTAGCTCCCCACCAGATTGCGCCAGTCCTCGGGATCGAGCCGCGCCGCGAGGCTGGTCGAGCCGACGAGGTCGCAGAACATCACCGTGATCGGCCGCCGCTCGGCGGATGCGATCGCAGTGGAGGCCGGAGCCTCGGGACGTGACGACATTGACGGAGGAACGACCGAGGAGGCGGCCAATCGGTCGGAACTGTCGCCCGAAAGGCTGAGAGCCGCGATGGCGTCCACCAGCCGGCGTCGGTGACCAATGGCGATGACGCCGATCTCCTTAAGGTCGTCGGCCGTCAGCTTGGGCAGGATCGCGCCATCGACCGCGTTATCACGAAACGCGGCTTCATACTGCCCTAGACCCAATTCTCGCAGCCAAGCGCCGATGTCCATCGCGTTATCCGCTCTCCCCGCGCGCTATTGACGATGGATCTCGCACGCCCGCTGTCCCCACCGCGTCCATCAAGCGCCGGCGACGTCGAGGGCCTTGAGGTGGCGAGCTTGTTTCGGTCATTGCGCCCGCGCCGGGCGACTACCCTAACATGAGGCAACCCGGAATGAACGGCGGTTTTGTCGAGAGCCACGCCCCGCCCGAGCGCAACACCGAATGTCCTCTTTCGCTTAGAGCCTGTTTCGGAACTGGAATGGGTCTGCGACATCGTCATTTGGCGTCGGGCTAGGAGCGAGGAGCGCGGCGATGCCTTGACATCGTAAGCGACGAGCGACGACGCCCGGCGGCAAATGCCGATGTCCCTCCGGGTTGCGCAAGGATGGGGCGCTGCCGCGTCGCTCGGCCTTGACGATGCGCAAGGCATCGCCTGCGGCCTCGCTCCTAACAGCGCCCCATCCTTGCGCAACGCAGACCCATCCCAGTTCCGAAACAGGCTCTTAGTGTTCGTCCGAAAGCCGCCGTTCCGGTTTCGGCCAACTCTGGCCGTGTGGCAAAAGCCCGGGGTTGCCGCGCCGATGCCTCAAAGCGGGCGATCGGCTACCCACGCGTCGCGGACCTTCAGTTGATCCGACCGTGGTCCAACTATGAGCACACGGCCTAGCCCAACAGCTCATGCACTGCGCGGTAGGCTTGGTTCATGGCCACGTCGGTGTAGGCGGCCATGCCCGCATCCGAGTTGGCAATGGCGATGCGGCCGAAGCGGGCGCGGCCGATCAGATTGGGCATTTGATCCGGCGGCGTGTCGCCATCGATGAGCGCGTTGTATTCCGGCGCGTAGCCGTGCAGCCAGCGATTGAGTCTCGCCGGTCTCGGTGGTGCGCACGATGGCCGTAGGACGGGCTCGACGCCGCGCGCCGCGCGCGCTCCCTCATCCGCCGCGCCGCAGCAGCGCGATGCGCACCGAGGCATAGACGACCGGCCCGCAGCTCTGCGCCAGCGCCGCCGCGTGCTCCGGCGTGGTCAGCAGGAAGGCGACGGGGTAGGCGTTTTTCCCGGCGCATCCCTCGGCGAACAGTGTCTTGCGGAACTCCAAGCGGCGGTACCATTCCCGGATCTCGGGGTCGTTGGTCGGGATGAATTTCCACAGCACCAGCGCCGGAAGCCCGGTGCGCCGCTCGAAATCCAGGAAGGAGAATTCGAGCTGCGGGTCGATGAGCACGACGCTGCCAGGCGCGGCGCTCGACGCCAGGAACGCGGCAAGCTCCGCCCCCTCGGTGTTGGCCTGCGCCTCGAGATCGGCGGCGATGCGCGCCGCGGCGGCGAGCGCGAAGCCCGGCGCGAGCAGGGCAAGGGCGATGAGCCGCACCGCGAGCCAATGCCGTGTGCCGAGCTTGCCGAGAGCGGCGGCGGCTAGCGCCAGCCAGAGCAGCAGGACAAGCGAGGCCGGGCGGAAGAGATAGAACTTGCCGAGGATTCCGGTGTCGCGGTCGAGGAAGGCGGCGACGAGCGCGAGGAAGAGATAGGCCAGCAGCAAAGAGAGCCAGCACGCCACGGTCGCAAGCCGCGCCGCCTCGGGGAGCCGCGAGATCGCGGCGCAGCCGAGGAGCATGCCTGCCGCCAGGAGATAGCCCGGCAGCCATGTTGCGGTGAACCCGGCGGCGTCGAGGAACGGCGAGGTGTGGTGCGGCGCGCGGATGATGGAGTAGATGACATCCGCCGCCGGCAGCCCCGCCTGCGCGACGGTGCCGCCCGCCGCAAGGCGCGTCCATGCAATGGCGCCCAGCAGCGGCGCGACCAGCAGGAGGAACGCGCCCGTTGCCGCCATCACCGCACGAAAGTCGCGGCGGTCGCCGAGGAGCCGCAGCGCCATCGCGGCGAAGAACCAGAAGAGGCCGACGAGGAAATGGAAATAGGTGGCGACGGCGAAGAGCAGCGCCACCCCGGCGAGGCGCACGCCGGCCATCACCGCAGCGAGGCCGGCAAGCACGCAGACATAGGCGGCCACCTTCGCCTCGACGCCCTCGAACAGCCATTCGCGGCCGAACATCGCCTGGCCCAACAGCGCGAAGATGATGACGACGAGCACGGCATCGAGCGCATCGAGCCCGAGACGGCGGAAGACGGCGGCGAGGGCAAGCCCATAGGCAAGGGCGGCCAGCATGCTGGTGAGGACCTGCGCGCCGCCGAAGCCGGTCAGGGCGATCAGCCAGCCAAGAAGATGATCGAAGACGGCGCGATGATGCGAGCTGTCGAACACCGCGCTCAGCGGCGAAGCGGGCGCGGCGGCGACGCTGCGCGCGGCGAGCTGGAAGTAATCCTCCTCATTGTCCGTCAGCACCCCGTCGGGCGGTATCAGGCAGAGCAGAACCAGCACCAGCGCGGCGACGATGACCGCAAACCGCTCCAGCCACCCGCCCCGCTCGGTGGTTCCGGTGCCGGGCATGCGCGGGTGCTTACCTTCCGTGCCGCGCGTCGGCGGGCGGCGCGCCCAGCGTGCCGATCGCGACGATGATCCGCAGCCAATGGTCCGCCCCTTCGGCGTCGCCCCTTCGGCGCATCTGCTCGATCCGCTCGCGAGCTTTGGCCGTGGCGTTCTCGCCGTGCTGCTGAATCAGGCTGCGGGCGGCGCGCTGGATGTCGAGATCGGAGACTTGCATGCGGGAAATCTACAGCGTGACGCTGGGGCCGCCAAGCGGCGGATGCCGTTCGTGGAGCCAGCGGTGGTTCTCGTTCGAGAGAATGCGCTTGGCAGCATTCAGGCGATCCCGACAAGGGCGGGCGGTTACCGGGCAATGCAGGGGCTGGCAGCGGCCAAAAACCCATGCCATAGTTGCGCTTGGACAAGAACGTGTCGGGGAAACCGGCCTAATTTCGGGAGGCGGGCTCCGTTGCAGTTCTTGTTGGCGGTCAGCCGATTCATCGATCGCGTCAATGAGCGGGTCGGACGAACGGTCTATTGGCTGGTGCTGGGCGCTGTGCTGGTCAGTTCCGGCAACGCCATGGTGCGCTACCTCTTCGACTACAGCTCGAACGGCTGGCTCGAACTGCAATGGTATCTCTATAGCGGCTTCTTCCTGATCGGCGCAGGCTACACCCTGCTCAGGAACGAGCACGTCCGCATCGACATCATCAGCAGCCGGCTCAAGCCCCGTACGCGCGCCTGGATTGATTTCTTGGGCGGGATCTTCTTCCTCATGCCCATGGCGATCATCATCATGCTGCTGTCCTGGCCGGTGTTCACCCAATCCTACGCGCTCACAGAGTATTCGCCCAATGCCGGCGGCCTCTTGCGCTGGCCGGTGAAACTCATGATTCCGGTGGGCTTCTTCCTGCTGGCGATCCAGGGCGTCTCGGAAATCATTAAGCGCGCGGCCTTCCTGAGGGGCCTCATTCCCGACCCGACGCCGCGCCACGCCCATGGCGCCGAAGAAATTCCGGCGATGGCGGATGACATGGTGATGAAGCCCGAAGGCGGGAAATGACCGCGCTGTTCATCGCCAACATCGCGCCGCTCATGTTCGCGATGCTGATCGTCCTGCTGATGATCGGCTATCCGGTTGCGTTCTCGCTCGCCGCCAACGGCCTGCTCTTCGGCGCCATCGCCATCCATTACGGGCTGCTTGGTCCGGATCTGATCCAGGCGCTGCCGCAACGCGTCTTCGGCATCATGTCGAACGACACGCTCCTGGCCATTCCGTTCTTCACCTTCATGGGCCTGATCCTGGAACGCAGCGGCATGGCCGAGGATCTGCTCGACACCATCGGCCAGATGTTCGGGGCGATCCGCGGCGGCCTCGCCTATGCCGTGGTGTTCGTCGGGGCATTGCTTGCAGCAACAACCGGCGTAGTGGCGGCCTCGGTGATATCGATGGGCCTGATTTCGCTGCCGATCATGCTGCGCTACGGCTATGACCGGCGCGTCGCGGCCGGCGTGATCGCGGCTTCGGGCACGCTTGCGCAGATCATCCCGCCCAGCCTGGTGTTGATCGTGATGGCCGACCAACTGGGCCGCTCGGTCGGCGACATGTATCAGGGCGCCTTCATCCCCGGCCTCAGCCTCGCGGCGCTCTATGCGGTTTGGGTGTTCATCGTCACGATCGTCCGCCCGAAGCTCATGCCGGCTCTGCCGCTCGAAGCCATCACCGTGCGCGAGCCCTCGGGCAAAGCGGGCTACACCTCGCTCGTCGTCGTCGCCGCGGCTGCCGTCGTCGCCGGCTATCTGCTCTCGGCCCACGACATCCTGCATCCGATCTGGGCCTGCGCGCTGGTGGGCGCGGTCACCTACGCCGTGGCGCTGGCCGACAAGCATCTCAAGCTGCACTTCTTGAGCCTGCTCTCGCGTCAGGTTGTCATCGTCATGATGCCGCCTCTGGCGCTCATCTTCCTCGTGCTCGGCACTATCTTCCTCGGCATCGCCACGCCCACCGAGGGCGGCGCCATGGGGTCGACGGGCGCGCTAATTCTGGCCTTCGCCAACCGCCGGCTTGACGTGAAGCTGATGAAACAGGCGATGGACACGACGGCGAAGCTTTCCTCCTTCGTCATGTTCATTCTGATCGGCTCGACCGTGTTCAGCCTGGTGTTCCGCGGCGTCAACGGCGATTTGTGGGTCGAGCATCTGCTCACCAGCCTGCCGGGCGGCCAGGTCGGGTTCCTGATCGTGGTCAACGCGCTCGCTTTCTTCCTGGCCTTCTTCCTCGATTTTTTCGAGCTTGCCTTCATCATCGTGCCGCTGCTGGGCCCGGTGGCGGAGAAGCTCGGCATCGACCTGATCTGGTTCGGCGTGCTCTTGGGGGTCAACATGCAGACCTCGTTCATGCACCCGCCCTTCGGCTACGCGCTGTTCTATCTCCGCAGCGTCGCGCCCAACGAGGAATACACCGACCGCGTCACCGGCAAGCGGGTGGCGCCGCTCACCACCGGGCAGATCTATTGGGGCGTCATTCCGTTCGTCCTGATCCAGGTCATCATGGTCGGCCTCGTCATCGCCTTCCCGCGCCTGGTCACCGGCACGCTCGACAAGGGCACGGGGATCAATCCAAACAGCATCCATTTCGAGGCGCCGCCCGGCGAGGACAGCGGGCCCCCGGTCAACTTCAAGTGAGCGCCGCCGCACGCAGCGCCGATCAGGTCCTGGTGCGGCCGACCTGCCCGTACATGAAGTTGTCGAATTGCTGTTCTTCGACCCGCATCCATTCGTCTTGCTGGGCGAGGTAGTCCGCCCACGGCCCGTAGATCTTCTTGAATTTCGGGTTCCGCGCCGACTCCTCGGCGTAAAGCTCGCGGGACGCCTTGAAGCAGGCTTCCATGATCGGCCGCGCGAAGTATCGCAGCTCCGTGCCGTTGGCGATCAGCCGCCTCAGCGCCTGCGGATTGAGGAAGTCGTAGGCCGCGAGGATGCGGCTGTTGGCATCGGCCGCGGCGGTCCGAACCATCGCCTGATAGGTGTTCGGCAGCTTGTTCCACTGGTCGAGGTTGACGTAAAGCGAGAGGTTGGTCTGACCCTCCCACCAGCCGGGCGCATAGTAGTACTTGCAGACCTTGTAGAAGCCCAGTTTCTCGTCGTCATAGGGGCCGACCCATTCGGCGGCGTCGATCGTGCCCTTCTCGAGCGCGGGATAGATGTCGGCACCGCCCAATTGCTGCGGCACCACGCCGAGCTTGACCAACACCGCGCCGCCCCAGCCGCCGATGCGGAATTTTCTGCCCTTCAAATCCTCGACGGTCTTGATTTCCGCTTTCCACCAGCCGCCCGCCTGGGTGCCGGTGTTGCCGCACGGGATCGGGAGGATGTTGTAGTCTTTGAAGAAGTCGTTGACCATATCCTGCCCGCCGGCCTCGCGCAGCCACGAGTTCATGATGCGATAATTCATGCCGAAGGGCACCGTACAGTCGAAGGTGAAGGTCGGGTCTTTGCCGACGTAGTAGTAGCTGGCGCTGTGTCCCATTTCGACCGTGCCGTTCTGCACGGAGTCCAGGACCTGGAGCGGCGGCACGATCTCGCCGCCGGCGAAGACGCGGACCTGGAACTTCTGGTCGGTCATCTCGGCCAGGCGCTGGGCGAAATATTCGGCGCCGCCGAAGATGGTGTCGAGACTCTTGGGCCAGCTGGTTGCCATGCGCCAGTTGATCGCCGGTGACGATTGAGCGATCGCCGGCGCGGCGACGGCGCTGGCGGCTAACCCGACGCCGCCGGCAGCCAAAAACTTGCGTCGCTTCATGGATGGTTCCTCCCCGATTTGATTTTTGCTTCGGCCTCGGTTTTTGGTCAATAGGCCGAACTTGGGGCGATCATACAGGATCAAGCGCCAAGCCCAAGGTCAAATTGGCGGCATGGGTGAAAGGCGCATTTTTCGCGCCGATCGCGCTATTGATCGGAGTCGGACGGCGGCGGCGGCAGCTGCCGAAGCAGGCGTTGCTCGATCTCCTGATCGGTCAGCTTGTGCTTCGGCAAGAATGCGACCGGCTCCGCCGGCATGGCCAGATGCGCGAGCCGGGGAAAGAAAAGGGTCAGACCGAGCACGACGAGCTGGACCGCGAGGAACGGCAGCAAGGCCTTCACCAGCGCGTGGAAATCGACCCGGACCGGAGAGAGCGTGCGCGCCATCATGACGGCGTAACCCAGCGGCGGCAGCAGGAAGCTCGATTGGAGCGCGAGCAGCGTCAGGACAGAGACCCAGACCGGGTCGTCCACCCGCGTCAGCAGCGGCGGCATCACCAGCGGGACGATGACGAAGATGATCTCGAAGGCGTCGAGCGCGAAGGCGCACAGCCACAGGAGCAGCATGACGGCGAGCACCGAGCCCATGGCGCCGCCCGGAATGTGCTGGATGATGGCGGCGATGACCTGATCGGTGCCGAAGGCGCGGACCACCAGAGTGAAGGTGGTGGCGCCCACGAACAGCGCGAACAGCGCGCCGGTGATCGCCGTCGTGTCCCGCAGCACCTGGCCGAGCACTTTCACGGTGAGCGTGCGCGAGGCGAGGCCGATGACGAAGAGCGCCATGCCGCCGGCGGCCGCCGCCTCGACCGCGTAGACGTAGCCGGCGACCACCGCCGCCAGCAGGCCGACGACGAAAAACAACGTCGCCGCGGCGATCGCCCATTCGCGCTTCCTCATGCGCTCGCCCGGCGCGACGCCCGCGCCGGCCGGGCTCGCGCGGCGG
This sequence comes from uncultured Alphaproteobacteria bacterium, assembly GCA_963789275.1. Classification (GTDB taxonomy): domain Bacteria; phylum Pseudomonadota; class Alphaproteobacteria; order ATCC43930; family CGMCC-115725; genus DAHUYF01. The sequence goes on along the minus strand of CAWBKF010000013.1, from coordinate 101,566 downwards.
CCCATCCGCCACGCCAGCGCCGCGGTCAGGACCAGAAAGATCGCCGCCGGCGGCAGCGCGCCGCGGAAAACATCCTGGGTATTGATGGCGCGCGTGATGTGGCCGGTGATGTTCATGGCCACGGTGTGGGCGTTCAGCATCGCATCGCCGAGCAGGATAAGCACAAGCGAAGGCGGCACGACCACGCCGAGGGTACTGGCCACGCAGACCGCGGCGAGGCCTTGCGTATTCGACACGCGATGCGCGCGAAGCCGCGGCAGAACGATGCGGGACAGTGTCGCGACGCTGGCGCCGACCGAGCCGTTCATCGGTGCCAGCATGGCGCCCAAGCTCAATGCCGAGAGCAGCGGCGCCGCGGCGGTGCGTCTGAAGAGCGATATCCCGGCGCGGAACAGGATGTCGGCGAGCGGCAGCCAATTCAATAGCGCTCCCATCAGCACGTAGAGCGGCAGAGCTTGCAGCAGATCGTTTTCCAGGAGCCCGATGATGCGCTGAGGCAAGGCCCCGAGCAGCTCGTAGGGCATCGCGCCCATCAGCACCCCGATCGTGGCGAACAGCGTCGAGACCAGGATCAGGATCATGAAGGCGGGCAGTCCGGTCGCGATCAGCAGAACCGGAACGCAGGCGAGCATGTAGAAGCCGGCATTCGCCATGGGCGTCAGCTTGGCGTCTGGCTGCGCCGAACCCCGAGCACCGCCTGGGCGAGCGCAAGCAGCGCCAGAACCCAGGTCGCGACCTTGATGATGAAATAGCCTGGGTCGTAGGTCTCGGGAAATGCCTCAAGCCCGTGGAGCGATTGCCAGACCGCCGGCGCCGAAGCCACCAGGATGAAGAGCGACCACGGCGCGACGCAGAAAATTCCGCCGATTCGGGCGATCCGACTGCGCGTTTCCGGCGAATAGCGGTGCGCGAAGGCGTCGGCGGCGAGATGCGCGCGCTCGCGCGTAGCAAAGGTCAAGGCCAGGCTGACATAGAGTGCGAACATCCACTGCGCCAGGTCGTTCGCCTGGGTCGCATAAGCGTGCACCAGGTCGCGCAACGGCCACTGCGCAAAGAGCAGGAAGCTCACTGGCAGCACCAGCCACTGCCCGCCCGATATGACCGCCGCAACCGCACGATCCGCCCATCGAAGCCAGTCCGTCATTCCGTTCACCCTGTTTCGATTTCGCTCCTTATCATTCGTTTCGGCCCGATAGGAACAGGTCCGCTTGTCCCTATCCCCGCATCGCCGCGTTGGGCGACGAAATCGCGTTCTGGCGCGCCAGCGCTAGCTGAAGAACACGGCCATCGCCGCCAAGAGCAGCGGGAGCAGACAGACGCCCGACCAGGCGATATAGGCGAAGAAGTTCGGCATCTTGACGCCATAGCTCTCGACGATCGACTGCACCATCAGATTGGGCGCGTTGCCGATATAGGTCATGGCGCCGAAATAGCTGGCGCCGGCCGAGATCGCGGTCAGCGTCAGCGCCATGGGACCGGTGAGGAGCTTGGCGTCATCGCCGGCCAGTCCGAAGAACACCAGATAGGCCGGCGCATTGTCGAGCACCGAGGAGAGCGCGCCGGGCAAGAGATAGAACAGCGGCACCACCGGCGCGCCGCGCACGAACATGGCGTTGAACAGGGCATATCCCGGCCCGGCCTGGCCCGCCGCCATGATGGCGTCGACCGGGATCAGCGTAACGAAGATCCCGGCGAACAAGATCGAGACTTCCATCGATCGGCGTCCAGACAAATTCGTTCTCCTGCCGCGTCGCCGGATGGGTGAGACGCAAGGACAGCGCGCCGAGGGCGAGGAACAGCGCATCGGCCAGGATATCGTCGAAGCTCCAACGGACGCCCAAGAGGTCGAGCGCGCCGGGCAAGGACCAGAAGCTGCGCAGCATCATCGTGAGCGCAGCGCCCAGCAACAGCAGCAGATTGACGCCGCCGGCGACGCTGAGCTTCTCGATCTCGGCCAGTGTCTCGCCGGATTTCGGATGCCGCCGGTAGATATAGCGGTCGACGGCGTAGAACACCGCCAGAACCGATGCTGCCACCGTCACCGTCGGCACGAACAGGTGCACCACCGGCCAGAAGAACGGCACGCCCCTGAGATAGCCCAGGAACAGCGGCGGATTGCCGAGCGGCGTCAGCGCGCCGCCGATGTTGCAGACCAGGAAGATGTAGAAGACGTAGACATGCGCCGCGCGCCGGCGGTGGCGGTTGGCGCGCAGCAGCGGCCGCAGCATCAGCATCGAGGTGCCCGGCGTGCCAATGCAGCTCGACACCGCGGTGCTGATCGCCAAGAGCGCGGTGTTGACGCCAGGCGTGCCGCGTGGCGCGCCCCTGATCCGCAGGCCGCCGGTGATGACGAACAGCGCGCCCAGCAGCAACAGGAAGGGCAGATAGGTGTTGAGCGCCATGTCGAGGAGCCGCTGGCCAGTCGCGCTGGCGCTCTCGTGCAGCAAATCGAGCGCGACATAGGCCAGCGCCCAGAACCCGACCAGCTTGCCGTAATGCCGGCCCCAGATTCGGGGAACCGCCAGCGGCGCCACGGCGATGGTCAGCAGCAGTCCGACGAAAGGCAGCCCCCAGGCGAGCGTCGTATAAGGCATTCGCCGCCATCCTCGTTCTTGGCCGTCGCTAGCATCGCCGGGATGCGCTTGAAGTCAACGCCGGCGGCGGTGGATCATGCCGTTCAATCCGAGCAATGAGGAATAGGCAGTGCCGGAGCCGTTGATGCCGCGATGCCGCAAGATCGCTCGTGCCGACGACCGCAAAGTCATGAACGCGATCTGCTACGTGCTGCGCACGGGGACGCCGTGGCGAGATTGGGGCGAATGGCCCCATACGCGACCACTTACGCTTCAGCCATTGGTCGCGACGCGGAATCTCGAAGCAGATTTTCGACACACGGGCGTCGAAATTGAGCGGCGGTCTCTCCCCATCGTGAAAGTGCATCGCGCGCCCGGCGGCGCAAAAAAAAAAATAATCAGGCGATCGGCATCAGCCGTAGTGGCCGCAGCACCAAAATCCACGCAATCGTCGATAACAAGGCCCTGAATGTCCTCGTGACAGGCGAACAGGCCATGCGGCATTTGCCAGCCGCCGCCGATCAGTGACTCGCGTTCGATGACGATCTCTTCCAGCATCACAAAGCCTGTGCCACGACCGCGGTTCCCAGCCTAGCGCATCACGTCCTTTCCTGCTCAAGCTGGCGTTTCACGACCGCCAACCCTTTTTCCATATTCCCGGCGAAGACGTCAGCGAGCGTGTCCGGCAGCACATCGGTGATCCAGACGAGACGGCTCGCGCCGACACCGTTTGAGAACACTTGAAACGACGCGTTGTGATGTTTCCGCTCTGGCACGCCGACCGCTGCGTAGGCCATGCGGTGCTTGGTGTCGTCGATGCCGACGATGCGCTCCGGCACGACGCGGCCGTCGGCAAACGTCACGACACGGACATCGCCTTCCATGCGGACGTCGACGACGAAGCCGGGCGCCAAACGCGTATGAACCGCGCCGACGTCGCGGATAGCGTCCCACACCCGCGCCGGTTCAGCCTCGATCACGATTTCCCGATAGATGGATGCCATCGCCGCCTCCAATACAAATGCGTCATCACGGAACGCAAAGAGAATGTGGTACTGCGCCGCGTTCCCGTCTGGCCGTTTTCGGACCTGGTCAGCCCAACAGCTCATGCACTGCGCGGTAGGCTTGGTTCATGGCCACGTCGGTGTAGGCGGCCATGCCCGCATCCGAGTTGGCAATGGCGATGCGGCCGAAGCGGGCGCGGCCGATCAGATTGGGCATTTGATCGGGCGGCGTGTCGCCATCGATGAGCGCGTTGTATTCCGGCGCGTAGCCGTGCGGCCAGCGATTGACGATGATCGCCTCGATATCACGCGCCGGGTCGAAGCCGCCTGCGCCGAGGGTGCGGGCGAGCTGCTCGCGGATCTTGCGCTCGAAGGTTTCGAATGTCGTGGTGAGCAGCTCCCATCGCCCCGCCTTGTGCTGCTCGCGTTCGTTCAACCCCGGCTGCGCCGGGGTGCGCTCCATGTGGATCAGAATCGGTTCTTCGGCCGAGCGCGGGCTGGCATAGCCGCCGATATCCACCGTTGGATTGAGGCGGAACGACGAATGGTAGCAGCCCGGCGCGTAGACGCGCTGGATCCCCAGCTTCCGGAAGGCCGTCCAATTGCGCAAAGCCACGCTGGTATAGACCAGCGGCGTCTTGATCAGCTTGTGCAAGGCGTCCTTCTGCGCCTGAGGCAGCTCCGGGCACAGATAGGGGATCATCATGTTCCAGCTGGCGAGCACACAGTGCTTACCCTGGACGCGGTAAACCCTGCCGGCGCGCGCATAAGCGATCTCCGCCCCACGCGAGGCGGCGGGATCGCCGACATTGCGGGCGCGCACGACAATGCTGTTCAGCCGGATGCGCACCGGCGCGCCCGGCCTGTCGAGCTTGCTGTAATCGGCCCGCGCGGTGACGATATCCTTGGCATCGGCGCCAGGCATGGCCGCGGGGATCAGGTCGCGCACCAAAAGCCGCGCGATCGAGGCGTTGCCGTCGGGATAGTGGAAGACCGGCGACCCGCCGGTGGCGGCATAGCCCGCCGGTGTATAGCCCATCCGCGCCGTCGCTCCCCGGCGCAGCTTCAAGCCCTGATAGCCCGCCAGACCAGCGCCCCAGGCGTCAATCAGCCGAGACGGCATCGATACCGCAGCCCCAGAGCTCGTCCGTGTCGTGCCGGTAATAGGCCACCACGCCCGGATCGGCGTTGAGCAGGCGCAGCAGATAATCCTGATGCGACATCCGCGAGAGACGATCTTTCTTTTCATCCGAGCTCAGCCGGGGCATCGGGTCTTCCGTACCCGTCTCTATCCGCACGATGTCCCTGCGTACGGCATCGGACAGCGGCGCCTGGGCCAGCAGCTTCCTCAGCCGATCCGGCGCTGCGCCGCGACCCAGCCCGACCACCAGCTTGTCAGCACCGAAGGTCTCCCGGTCGAAAAAGACCGCATGCTGAAGGTTCAGACTGCTGTAGACCGAGGGGCGGTCGCAGGCCTGCGACAACGCTACCGGGTCGATACCCAGGCTGGCCATGAGGCCTGCGGCCGGCGGCGCATAGGGCGTCGGGCTCTCGATGGCCCAGGTGCCGCCATTCAGCAGCTGCAGGCCGCCGCCGACATGGAATTCGTTGCGCTTGGCGTGGCCGCCAAAGTCGTCGTGGTTGTCGAGGATCAGGATCGTTGCGCCCCGCGGCGCCGCCTCGCGGAAAAAATGCGCCGCCGACAGGCCGCTGATCCCGCCACCGACCACGACCAGATCATAAGTCTCGCCGGTCTCGGTAATGCCATCCGTGTGATTCCAGAATTGGCCGTCGCGCAGCGCATGCGCCGCCTCGAAGGAGCCCGGATGGCTGCCGCGCAGACCAAGACGCTCGGGCGGATAATAGCCGGGCTCGTCCTGAGCGGCAGCCTCGAACGCCGCGGCGCTCGCAACTCGGCGACACTCCGCCCATCAAGGCGCCGCCGCCGCCGATTAGCATGCCCTGGAGAAAATCCCGCCGCACGATCGGTCGGCCGAGACCAAGATCCTTGTCGGGCTTGCGGCCCATCACTCACCTCAAGGCCGGCGCCAACCCGCGCGGCATGCAGCGATATGCGGTCGGGCGGTGAGGGGAGTTGCGGGGAGTTTCCGGCTGCATCGGCGGCGGTGCGTCCTTCGCGACAACCCGTTCGATCGCTCTGCGATGGCGTAACCCTCCGGGGCCGACCGCGAAGGCGGTCGGCCGGGGTTGTCGCGATGCTTCGCATCGCTCCTCAGGATGAGGATGAAACGAGGTTGGCATCTGCCTATGCTACAAAGAAAATCGCTTCATCCTGGAGCGCAAATTGTGACGCCGCCGCCGTCCGGACGTCACTGGCGCGTCAATCAACCTCGGTGGCGATCGGCGCGGCCTTCGAGATGTGCACTTCGAGCTCAAACTCGCCTTCCTCGAAGTGGTCGGCGAGCGCCAGCATCTTGCGCTCCCGCTCGGGCTCCAGCGTAGAAGCTGCCATGCGGCGCAGGTCGGCAGCCCGCACCTTCCAAACTCTGGCTTCCCTCATGATGACTTCCCCTGGCGGATGGTGCCCAAGGGTAGCCGAGTCGATGCTCGGCGACATCACTCTTTTTCATTGAGTTGTCACACGGGCGATCAAACCGTTGGTCGCCGGCGGTGACGACCGCCGCCGCGATGAGCTTTGTGGCCACCAAGCTTCAGCCGCCGGGCAGGTAGACCATGAAGACGAGCAGCCCCAAGCCGGTGAAGCAGCTCGTCCAGGCGACGGCTTCCACGACGACGAACAAAAGCTTGCCGGCCATGATGGCCTCCACGGAAAAGGTTCTCGCCTGCCGACTGCGTGCCTTGGTAGAGGCTGTCGGTGATTTGGTGATCGGCTGGTGGTCTCGACGGGCCGACGACGAGGAAGATACGCAACGCCTCGGCCCTAGGCTTGTGAGATAAAAAGGCCCCGAGCGGGCTGCCCTTTGTATCAATGATGGCAGGGATATGCGGCCGGTCGCTGAGGCGCTGCCGCTTCCCCTCTTGGGGCTGCCCCCGCCTTAATGGCATCCTGCGCCTCTCCGCCCCGAGGGGCGGAGAGGGAGAAAATGTCGCCGGTCCCATCGCGACCGTGTGCGGTAAGATGCGTGCATTCCCTAGCGCTGTCGCGGGGAAGACGAGGATGATGATTTATCACGGCGGGGCGATGCCGCAGGCTATTGCCCTGCCCGCAAGCGGGAGAGGGGCTGGGTGGCGCCATGACCTGGTCGATCGTCGCACGCGATGCGGAGAGCGGCGCCTTCGGGGTCGCGGTGACGAGCAAGTTCTTTGCCGTGGGCGCGCTCTGCCCCTATGCGCAAAGCGGCGTCGGCGCGCTCGCGACCCAGGCGCTGGTCAATCCCACCTATGGCCGCAAGGGCCTGGCGTTGCTGGCGGCGGGCGCGCCGGCGGAGGCGGTGGTCGCGACGCTGATCGCCGCCGATCCCGGGCGCGCGGCGCGGCAGCTGCACGTCATCGACGCCGCGGGCGGCGATCGCCGCGCATACCGGCAGCGAGTGCGGCGGCTGGTGCGGCCAGCAGATCGGGGAGGGTTTCGCGGTCGCCGGCAACATGCTGGCCGGCGCGGCGGTGATCGAGGACAGCGCCCAGGCCTATGAGGCGGCGGCGGGGCGGCCCTTCGCCGACCGCCTCATCGCCGCGCTCGAGGCCGGGCAGGCGGCGGGCGGCGACAAGCGCGGCAAGCAATCGGCGGCGCTCATCATCCATGCCGGCGAGGACTATCCCGCTCTCGATCTGCGCGTCGACGATCACGCCGAGCCGCTGCAGGAGCTGCGCCGCCTCTACGAGGTGGCCCACGAACATTACCTGCCGTTCCTGCAGCTTCCTGCCGCGCCGCGCCGATCCCGCCGGCATTTACGATCGCGCGCGCATCGAGGCGGAGCTGCTGGGCGTTCGCGACGCGCTCAAGCGATGAGCGCGCCGCGGAACCTGCATTAAAGCAGGAAGAACGCCATCAGCAGCAATACGATCACGATGATCGCGATCGACCATTTCAGCAGCCTGGTGAAGCCGGTCCAGACCTCTTGGTGGCGTTTCAGCTCCTGGTCCATCGTCACGGTAGATCCCCCTTCAAACCGGTCGGTTGCGGGAGTCGTATAACGCCGGCGCGGCGCTTGGCAAGCGCTCTGGCGCCAGCGCCACGCCGAGCAGCGCCGCCAGCAGCGGCAGCCACCAGAGCTGGTAATTGTGATGCGCGGCGGGCCCCGCCAGGATGGCGGCCAGGATCAGCATCGCCGCCAGCCCCGAGCGTCCGGCCGGCCCCGGCGGACGGCGCCAGATTGCGGCCCAGGCGCCGAGATAGAACAGCGCCAGCGCCGCATGGGCGAGGGTGGCGGCGAGCGGCGGGGCGGCGAAGAGCCAGCTCGTGCTGTCGGCCGGGCGGACCAAGTTGAAGACGACGATGTTGTCGAAAAGCGCGGCCGGCCCCCAGGCCAGGAACGGCAGGACCGGCAGCAGCCCCAGCCCGACCCCCGCGGCATAGGCGAGCCGCGCCCGCGGCGCCGCCGGCAGGCAGCAGGGCAGCAGCAGCGCGCCGGGCAGCAGCTTCGCCGAGAGCGAGAGCCCGACGCAGAGCCCGGCCAGCAGCGCGCTGCGCTCGACCAGCAGCAGCGCCGCCAGCAGCGGCACCACCGCCACGGGATCGGTGACGCCCTTGGCGAAAAGCTGGAACGGCACCAGCGGCAGCGCGAGATAGAGCAGCGCCGCGACGCCGCCGGCGGCGGCGCCGGCCATGCCGGTCGCCAGGCGGTAGATCAGCCAGATCGTGGCGAGATGCAGCAGCAGGTTGGTGAGGACGATGCCGCGCTCGGCCAGCGGCGCCCCCAGCGGCAGATAGGCCGCGAGCGTCAGCGGCAAATATTTGTAGCCGGCAAAGCGCGCCTCGCCGGTCTCTTGCCGCGCCGCGGCGTCGAGCGGCACGGTGTAGGGGTCGGCGGCGGCGCGCAGCGCGTCGCCGGCGGCGAGCGTCGTGGTCGCGGCGTCGATCAGCGAGGGATGGCGCAGCTCCTTCAGCGCGTAAGCCGCCTGCAGCACGAGCAGCGCCGCCGCCGCGAGCAGCACCAGGCGGGACGCGGTCCTTGCCGTGGCGGCGGAGGCCGGCGCGTGTGCGCGATGGTGATCGGGGGTCACGGCGAGGAGCGCCAGCTAGCACCAGCGCCTTGGCGCCGCCGCGATCCCAGTTGAATTTCTGGACCAGCGCCACGGCGATCCAGAACAGCGCGGCGGCGGTGACACGGATCATGCCGGGCGCGCTTGGGGTCGCGAGCCCGTAACGCGCCGCACCTCACCCGAATCCCTTCCACCCCCGGGGGCGGAGAGCAGGGCTATCGCATCGGGGCAAAGGAGTTCACCACGGAGGCACGGAGGGCACGGAGAAGAAACCCTGGAAACATCTCCGCCGCCCCCGCACAAGCGGGGGCCCAGAAGCAAGCGCACGTCAGTTGCCTTGGGTCCCCGCTTTCGCGGGGACAGCGGTAATTGGTGGGGATAGGAGCGTAGACATGCGCCTAGCGCGCCAGTCTCCTCTTCTCCGTGACCTCCGTGCCTCCGTGGTGCAACCCCACATGCGATTGCCCCGGGGCGGAGAGGGAGGGTAAAGATTCAACCCGGCCACGCATCCAGATGCGTGAGCTGCGTGTGGCCGGCGCGTCGCTCGGCGCGTGCGATGATGCGGCCGATGCGGCGCACGCGCTCGCCGGCGCCGGTGAGCGCGGCGCTGACGCGGTCGACGGCGCCTGGCTCGACCACCGCGACCATGCCGATGCCGCAATTGAAAGTGCGCGCCAGCTCCGCGCGGGCGATGCCGGCGGTCACGGCGAGCCAGCGGAAGACCGGCGGCAGGCTCCAGCCGCGCGCATCGAGCGCCGCCGCCATGCCGTCGGGGAGCACGCGCGGGATGTTCTCCACGAGGCCGCCGCCGGTGATATGCGCCAGCGCTCGGACGCCGCCCGCCGCCAGCGCGGCGCGGCAGCCGCGGACATAGAGCCGCGTCGGCAGCAGCAGCGCGTCCCCGAGCGTCGTCTCCGGCGCGAACGGCGCCGGCGCGTCATAGGCGAGGCCGGCCTCCTCGACGACCCGGCGCACCAGCGAGAAGCCGTTGGAATGAAGCCCGCTCGAGTCGAGGCCGAGCACGACGTCGCCCACGGCAACGGCGCTGCCGTCGAGCACCTGGCCGCGCTCGACCGCGCCGACGGCGAAGCCCGCGAGATCGTAATCGCCCTTGGCATACATGCCGGGCATCTCCGCCGTCTCGCCGCCGATGAGCGCGCAGCTGACCTCGCGACAGGCGCCGGCGATGCCTTCGAGGATGGTGCGGGCGGCCGCGACGTCGAGCTTGGCGGTCGCGAAATAATCGAGGAAGAACAGCGGCTCGGCGCCCTGCACGACGAGGTCGTTGACGCACATGGCGACGAGGTCGATGCCGATCGTGTCGTGCCGGCCGGTGGCGATCGCGATCTTGAGCTTGGTGCCGACCCCGTCCGTCGTCGCCACCAGGATGGGATCCTGGTAGCCCGCCGCCCGGAGATCGAACAGCGCGCCGAAGCCGCCGAGGCCGGCTTGCGTTCCGGCCCGCGCCGTGGCCTTGGCGAGCGGCTTGATCGCCTCGACCAGGGCGTCGCCGGCATCGATATCGACGCCGGCATCGCGATAGCTTTGGCTCTTGATGGCGCCCTCGACCGTTATAGGCTATTACCGCGGCAAGGCGCGGCACGGGGACAATACCGGCGATGCGGAACGGTTTGCAATGCTCCTGAGACGCTGCTTTGCGGCGGCCGCGCTGCTGCTGTGCGCCGGCCTCGCCGACGGCGCCGCGGCCCAGGTTCCGGCGCGCCGTTTCGATGTCTACACCGTCTCGCCGGTGCCGGTCGACGTCACCGCCGCCAGCGCCGCCGCGGCGCGCGATCAGGCGATCGCCCAGGGCGAGAGCCGCGCCTTCGAGCTGCTGCTCCAGCGCCTGACCTTGGCTGCCGACCGCCGCAAGCTGCCGCCGGCCGATGCGACGCTGCTCAACGATCTCGTGCAGGGCTTCGAGGTCGCGCATGAGCGCCGCTCCGAGGTGCGCTACCTCGCCGATTTCACCGTCCATTTCCGCGCCGACGCGGTGCGCCAGATGCTGCGCCAGGCCGGCATCGGCTTTGCCGAGACGCCGAGCAAGCCGGTCGTGGTCCTGCCGGTAATGCATCAGGGCGACCAGGTGACGCTGTGGGACGATCCCAACCCGTGGCGCGACGCCTGGGCCAACACCCCGCCGCCGCCCGGCCTGGTGCCGCTGCTGCGGCCGGTCGGCGATCTCGAGGATGTGCAGGCGATCGATGCCGAGGCGGCGGTGCACGGCGAGGGTGAGCGGCTGCAGGCGATCTCGCAGCGCTATGGCGGCGCCGATGTGCTGGTGTCGCAGGCGACGCTCGGCAGCGCCGGGCCGCAGCACACCGTCGATGTCACCAGCACGCGCTACGCGCCGGGCCTGCCCGGCACCGAGCAGAGCTGGATCGGCTCGGCCACCGCCACTCCCGGCGAGAGCGATGCCGACATGATGGACCGCGCAGTTGCCGATGTGATCCAGCAGGTGGAGGAGGCGTGGAAGGCCGCGAACATCCTCGACACCAGCCAGAGCGGCACGCTCACCGTGCGCGTGCCGACGGGCTCGCTCAGGGATTGGGTGGCGGTGCGCGACCGGCTCACCGGCATCCCGGCGGTGCGCAGCAGCCGGCTTCTCGCGCTCGACCGCGACGAGGCGCATCTCGAGATCCGCTATGTCGGTGACCCCGACCAGCTGCGCAGCGCGCTCGCCCAGCGCGACCTCGAGCTCAGCGGCGCCGATCCCGACTGGGTGCTGCAGCGGCGCGCCGCCACGACCGCGCCCCACTGAGAGGCCGGGGGTCGCGTGAGCCTGCCCAATCTCATCACCCTCGGCCGGCTGCTCTGCGTGCCGCTGGCGATCTGGCTGGTGCTGTCGGGCGAGACCGCCGCCGCCTTCTGGGTGTTCATCGCCGCCGGGCTCTCGGATGCGGTCGACGGCTTCATCGCCCGGCGCTTCAACCAGCGCTCGAGCCTCGGCGCGCTGCTCGACCCCGCCGCCGACAAGGCGCTGCTCGTCAGCATGTATGTGACGCTCGGTCTCGCCGAACATCTGCCGACCTGGCTGGTGATCCTCGTGGTCTTCCGCGACGCCCTGATCATCGGCGGCTTCCTGCTCGCGGCGGCGCTCGGCCAGGCGATGCGCTGGGAGCCGCTGCTGATCAGCAAGGTCAACACCGCGCTGCAGATCGCCGTGGTGGGCGCGGTGCTCGCCGAGCTCGGCCTCGGCCTCGCGCTGCAGCGGCTGGCCTCGATCCTGGTCTATGCCACCGCGGCGACGACGGTGATCTCGGGCGCGGGATACCTCATGCGCTGGACGCGGGCGCTGGCCGGGGCCGAGGCGGGATCGTGATGGCAGGCCAGCGGCAGCAGATCTATTTCTGGCTGGGCGCGCTCGCCGCCTTCTTCCTGCTGGTCTATCTCCTGAGCCCGATCCTGCTGCCCTTCGTCGCGGGTTCGGCGATCGCCTATTTCCTGAACCCGGCGGTGCACCGGCTCGAGCGCTGGCACGTGCCGCGCAGCCTCGCCACGGTGCTGGCGCTGCTGCTCTTCGTACTGGTGGTGCTGCTGATCGTGGCGCTGCTGGTGCCGCTGGTGCAGGTGCAGGCGGGCGAGCTGTCGCGCCGCGTGCCCGGGATGGTCGCGGACGCCCGCGGGCGCTTCGAGCAGCTGATGCAGCTGGCCCAGCAGCAGCTCGCGCCCGACGACGTCGCCAAGCTGCGCGATGCGCTGGGCGCCGGCATCGGCAATGTCGCCTCCTGGATCGTGCGGATCGTCCAGGGCGTGCTGAGCAGCGGCATCGCGCTCGCCAACCTGCTGTCGCTGCTGTTCATCACGCCGGTGGTGTCGTTCTTCCTGCTGCGCGACTGGGACCGCATCGTCCGTCACGTCGATGCCTGGCTGCCGCGCCACCACGCCGCCACCATCCGCGAGCAGGCGCGCCTCGTCGATGCCACGCTCGGGGGGTATCTCCACGGCCAGCTCCTGGTCTGCCTCGGCGTCGGCATCTATTACGCCGCGGCGCTGTCGCTGATCCGCCTCGATTTCGCCCTCATCATCGGCATCCTCGCCGGCATCCTCACCTTCATCCCCTATGTCGGATTCGCCACCGGGCTGGTGCTGGCGCTGAGCCTGGCGCTGCTGCAGTTCGGCAGCTTCTCCGGGCTCTTGGCGGTGATCGTCGTCTTCGCCATCGGCCAGGTGCTGGAATCGAACGTGCTGGCGCCGAAGCTCGTCGGCACGCGGGTCCATCTCCATCCCGTCTGGGTGATCTTCGCGCTGCTCGCCTTCGGCAGCGTCTTCGGCTTTCTCGGGGTCCTGCTGGCGCTGCCGACGGCGGCGGTGATCGGCGTTCTCGTGCGCTTCGCGCTGGCGCGCTATCTCGCGAGCCCGCTCTACGATCCCGCCAACCGGCGCGCGCCGCATTGATGTATGGTTTCGCTGCAGGGACGCCGGTGCGTCCTTCGACAGGCGCGCTTCGCGCGCCAGCTCAGGATGAGGATTCTTGGCTGATGGCACAAAGAAAACCTCCTCATCCTGAGCGTGCGGGCGCAGCCCGCATGTCGAAGGACGCACCGAGCTGATCCAGCCGAAGCGAGCGACGGCGATGACGCAGCTGCCGCTCGACCTGCCGCACCGGCCGGCGCTGGGCCGGGCCGATTTCCTGGTGGCGCCGTGCAACCAGGAGGCCATCGCCTGGCTCGACCGCTGGCCGCGCTGGCCGGCGCCGGCGCTGGCGCTGTGCGGGCCGGCGGGCAGCGGCAAGACCCATCTCGCCCAGGTCTTCGCGGCACGCGCGGCGGCACGCTTCATCGACCCCGCGGCGCTCACCACCGAGCGCGTGCCGGCGCTGCTCGGCGAGGCGCAAGCGGCGATCGTCGATGATGCCGCGGGCGCGCCCGAGGAGCCGCTGCTCCATCTCTACAATCTGCTGGCCGAGCGCGGCGGCCATCTCCTGGTCGCCGCGCGCGAGCCGCCGGCGCGCTGGCCGATCGCGCTCGCCGATCTGCGCTCGCGGCTCATCGCCTGCCCGGCGGTGGCGGTGGCGGCGCCGGACGAGGCGCTGATCGGCGCCTTGCTGATCAAGCTCTTCGCCGACCGGCAGCTGCAGGTGGGCGAGGGGGTGGTGGCCTATCTCGCCCTCCAGCTCGACCGCTCGTTTGCCGCGGCCCAGGAAGCGGTGGCGGCGCTCGATACCGCCGCGCTCGCCGAGCATCGCCGCGTCACCGTGCCGCTGGCGCGGCGTGTGCTGGGACTGGAGGTGCGCCAGCGGTAAAGTGATTTTTGAGCAGATCGATCCAAGATCTTGATTCACCACGGAGACACGGAGGGCACGGAGAAGAATTAGGTGTTGGGCACGCGCGCCATTCTTTGCTCCTCCGTGACCTCCGTGGTTCCCCGCTACTCGCCGCCGCGCATCAGCTCCTTGGGCGTTGCCACCGCGGTGAGCCTGGCCTGGCGGCGGTCGAGATGCGCCCAGGGGATTTCGATCTGGAAGCTCGCCAACGCCCCGGTGGGAAAGCCCGCGAGTTGGGTGATCAGCGGGCCGACTGCTACGTCTGATAGCGAAATCGCCAATTCGTGAAATCCGGGATTGTGACCGACCAGCATGACGCTGGCGGTGTCGGCCGGCAGCCGGCGCAGCCGCGCGAAGAGCTGGGGAGCGGTCGTGAGGTAGAGCCCGTCCTCGATCAGGATCTGCGGCGGAATCGGGAAGGAAGAGGCAACGATATCCAGGGTTTGGCGGGTGCGCAACGACGGCGAGCACAGCACCAAGGTGGGCGCGAGCCGCTGCTCGGCGATCCAGCGCGCCACCGCCTGGGCGGCCCGCCGGCCGCGCTGCTCGAGCGGCCGCTCGCGGTCCGGACCGTCTTCCTCTGGTGGCACGGCCTTGGCATGGCGCAACAGATAGAGCTCGCTCATGATCCCTCTGCCGGCTGCCATGACATCGCCATCGAGCCGTTATAAACTGGTCGTCTTAGGCAGGGAATGGGGAGCAGAGATTTGGCCCAAGCTCTACGCGCCGCGGCGTCGTCGATCGACGCCCATTCGCCGGCGCGCTTCATCAACCGCGAGCTGAGCTGGCTCGCCTTCAACGAGCGCGTGCTCGCCGAGGCCGACAGTCCCCGCCATCCCCTGCTGGAGCGGCTGCGCTTCCTGTCGATCTCGGCCAACAATCTGGACGAGTTCTACATGGTGCGCGTCGCCGGCCTCAAAGGCCATGTGCTGGCCGGCATCGCCACGCCGAGCCAGGACGGCCTCACCCCGGCGCAGCAGCTCGAGGCGATCAAACTGCGCGCCGGCAAGCTGATGCGCGACCAGCAGGTGACCTGGCGCGTGCTGCGCCAGCAGATGGCCGAAGCCGGGATCTGCGGTCGTCGGGCCCGAAGACCTCACGGCAGAGGACCGCGCCTGGCTCGAAGAGCGCTTCATGTCCGAGATCTTCCCGGTGCTGACGCCGCTGGCGGTCGATCCCGCGCATCCCTTCCCCTTCATCGCCAATCTCGGCCTCGGCATGGCGCTGCAGCTCGCCCGCATCGGCGACGGCGAGCGGATGGAAGCGCTGCTGCTGATCCCCGCCACGGTCAACCGTTTTGTCCGGCTGCCCGGCAAGGCGGTGCGCTTCCTGCCGCTGGAGCAGATGATCGGGCTCTATCTCGACCATCTCTTCCCGGGATTCTCGGTCGCGGGCCAGGGCATGTTCCGCATCCTGCGCGACAGCGACATCGAGATCGAGGAAGAGGCCGAGGATCTCGTGCGGCTCTTCGAATCGGCGCTGAAGCGGCGGCGGCGCGGCCATGTGATCCGCCTCGGCATCGAGAGCGGCATGCCCGACGATCTCAGAGATTTCCTCATCGAGCAGCTCGACGTCTCGCCCGACGACGTCTTCTCCTCGGAGGGCCTGCTCGGGCTCGCCGACACCAAGCAGCTCATCATCGACGAGCGGCCCGACCTCATCTACACGCCCTACAACCCGCGCTTTCCCGAGCGCATCCGCGATTTCGGCGGCGATTGCTTCGCCGCCATCCGCCAGAAGGACATCGTCGTCCACCACCCCTATGAGAGCTTCGACGTGGTGGTGCAGTTCGTCCGCCAGGCGGCGCGCGATCCCGCGGTGGTGGCGGTGAAGCAGACGCTTTACCGCACCAGCGACGACAGCCCGATCGTGCGCGCGCTGATCGAGGCGGCCGAGGCCGGCAAGTCGGTGACCGCGCTGGTCGAGCTCAAGGCGCGCTTCGACGAGGAGCAGAACATCCGCTGGGCGCGCGACCTCGAGCGCGCCGGCGTGCAGGTGGTCTATGGCTTCCTCGAGCTCAAGACCCACGCCAAGGTGTCGCTGGTGGTGCGGCGCGAGGCCGGCGCCTTGCGTTCCTACGTCCATTTCGGCACCGGCAACTATCACCCCTACACCGCGCGGGTCTACACCGATTTGAGCTTCTTCACCTGCGATCCCGCGCTCTGCCGCGACGCGCAGCGCCTCTTCAACTACATGACCGGCTATGCCACGCCGGCGACGCTCGAGAAGATCGCGGTGGCGCCGATCAGCCTGCGGCTGCGCCTCGTCGAGCTGATCGAGGCCGAGATCGAGCATGCGCGCGCCGGGCGCCCGGCGCAGATCTGGGGCAAGGTCAACGCGCTGGTCGATCCCGCCATCATCGATCTGCTCTATCGCGCCTCGCAGGAAGGCGTGCAGATCGACCTGGTGGTGCGCGGCATCTGCTGCCTCAGGCCCGGCGTCGCCGGCCTCTCCGACAACATCCGCGTCAAGAGCATCATCGGCCGCTTCCTCGAGCATGGCCGCATCGTCTGCTTCGGCAACGGCCACAAGCTGCCATCGGACGAGGCCAAGGTGTATATCTCCTCCGCCGATTGGATGCCGCGCAATCTCGACTGGCGGGTCGAGGCGCTGGTGCCGATCGAGAACGAGACGGTGCACCGCCAGGTGCTGGACGAGATCATGGGTGCCAATCTGCGCGACCAGGCCTTGTCCTGGCAGCTGCTGCCCGACGGCGAATATGTGCGCGAGAGCGTGGCGCCGGACGCGTTCAGCGCGCATACCTATTTCATGACCAATCCCAGCCTGTCGGGCCGCGGCAGCGCGGTGCAGCGCGCCCGCGCGACGCCGCGCCTGGTGGCGGAGAAATCCGAACTCTGAGCCAGGCATTGCGCATGCGCGGGGTGCCGCGGCGGGGATCGCGGCAGAAAGCCGGCCCACGGCGGGGCGGGAGGTGGCCGTGATCGATATCGGCTCCAACTCGCTGCGCCTCGTGGTCTATGACGGAGTCCGCCGCGCGCCGCGCACCCTCTTCAACGAGAAGGTCATGTGCGGCCTCGGCCGCGGCCTCGAGCAGACCGGCCGGCTCGACCCTGACGGCGTCGCGCTGGCGCGCGAGAACCTGCAGCGCTTCGTGGCGCTGGCGCGCAGCATCGGCGTGCGCCGGCTCGACGTGCTCGCCACCGCCGCGGTGCGCGACGCCAGCGACGGCCGCGGCTTCGTCGCTGAGATCCAGCGGCGCCACCGCCTGAAGGTGACGGTGCTGGCCGGCGCCGAGGAGGGCAGGCTCTCGGCCTATGGCGTGCTCGCCGGCATTGCCGACGCCAACGGCGTGGTCGGCGATCTCGGCGGCGGCAGCGTCGAGCTGGTGCCGGTGGCGGGCGGCCAGGTCGGTCCGGCCGCGACGCTGCCGATCGGGCCGCTGCGGCTCGCCGCCCATGCCGGCGACGACCGCAAGCTGCGCGACGTCATCGACAAGCAGCTCGCCTCGGTTTCCTGGCTCGGCGCCAAGGTCGATGGCGGCGCCTTCTACGCCGTCGGCGGCGCGTGGCGCGCGCTGGCGCGCATCCATATGGAGCAGACGCACTACCCACTGCACATCATCCAGCACTACACCGTGCCGCGCGGCGAGGCCGAGGATTTCCTCGACATCATCGCCCGCCAGTCGCGCAAGTCGCTGGAAAAGATCACGATGGTGTCGAGAAAGCGTCTCGACGTCGTGCCGATCGCCGCGCGCGTGCTGCAGCGGCTGCTGCGCCGGGTCGGGCCCAAGCAGCTCGTCTTCTCGGCCTTCGGCCTGCGCGAGGGCCATATCTTCAGCCTGCTGCGCGCCGACGCGCAGCGCGAGGACCCGCTGCTCGCCGCCTGCGCCGACATGGCGCTCACCAACCGCCGCTTCGGCGCCGATGGCGAGGCGGTGTTCGCCTGGACCGACGCGATCTTCGCCGGCGAGAGCGAGCAGCGCCGCAGGCTCAGGCATGCGGCGGCGCTGCTCGGCGACCTCGCCTGGCATGAGCATCCCGACTACCGCGCCGACCAGGCGCTGCACAGCGTGCTCTACATGCCGGTGGCCGGCCTCGACCATGGCGAGCGCGCCTGGCTCGCCGCCGCCGTGCATGCGCGCTATGGCGGCAATGAGAACAGCTTCGAGGTGGTGCATGCGCTGCTCGACGAGGACGCGCTCGCCGCGGCGCGCATCGCCGGCCTCGCGCTGCGGCTCGCGTTCACGCTGTCGGGCGGCGTGCCGGGGCTGCTCGGCCGCAGCAAGCTCGGCCTCGATGGCAACACGCTGGTGCTGACGCTCGGCGCCGAGGCGTGGAAGCGCTACGGCGAGAGCGTGCAGCGCCGGCTCGACGGCCTCGGCCGCGCGCTCGGCCGGCGGACCGAAGTGCGGCGGGGGTAGGGCGGCTATCGCCTATGGCGCCGAACCGCCGGGAAAGTTTGACCTCCGTGCCTCCGTGGTGAACCTCTCGCGCATCTGAGGCCGTCAACGGACGGGGCAGGCGGTCCGCACGCCCAATCCGACGATTCGCCCCGGATTTTCCGGCTCAGCCACATTGCCGAGCGCAGTGAGCGATTTCGCCGAGCGCAGTGAGCGATTTCTTAACCATCTTCGGCGGACCTTGTCCCCTGACGGAGGAGCCGACAGATCGATGTCCAGGAGCCGCGAACGAGCGAGTGCGCGACCCGCCTTGGGACGGTCCGCGGAGGCGTCGGGGAACCGGCGCGGAACCCGCGGCGTGACGACGGGCGATTCGTCGACGCTTGAGATACGGTCCTATCAGCCGGGCGACGAGACAGCGATCAACGCGCTGTTCGAGGTGGCCTTCAGTCGGCCGTTGCCTGCCGGCTTTTGGTCGTGGCGCTATACCGACAGCCCGGCCGGTGGGCCCTGGATCGAGCTTGCCTGGGACAACGACCGCTTGGCCGCCCATTACGCGGTATCGGCGACGACACTCTCAATCGACGGAGGCGCCGTCCCGGCCGCCCTCTCGATGACGACCATGACGCATCCCGACTACCGTGGACGCGGTCTCTTTCCAACCCTGGGCGGAAGGCTCTATGAGCGCTTCGCAGCTTCGGGCGGCACGCTCGTCTACGGCTTCCCGAACGCCAACAGCCACCGCGGCTTCGTGCGCGACCTCCTATGGCAGGATCTCCACGAGATCCCGACGCTTCGTGCCGCGGCCGCGTGTGCCGCGATGGAGCCGCCAGCCGCCGTCACGGCGGTGGCTGCGCCCGATCCGCGGTTCGACCGGCTGTGGGATCGTGTGCGCGGCTATTTCCCGGTCTGGGTCTGGCGGGACGCCCGCTGGCTTGCGTGGCGCCTCTGCGCGTGTCCTGGTCAGGACTACGGTCTGGCCGCCTGGCAGGATCAGGACGAGATCCGCGGCTGGGTTGCGGTGAAGCGTTACGGCACGCAAAGCCTGGACATCATCGATCTCGTCGCGGAGGACGAGGCTGTTGCCCGGGATCTCGCGTCGTGGGCGTTGTGGCGCGCCGCGCGCTCTGATCTCTCGCACGTCGCGACCTGGTGCCCGATGCGCGCTCCCTGGCGCATGGCACTTGAGGCCTCGGGATTCCGCGCCGACGCGCCGGTGACCTACATGGGCACGCGCGTCCTTTCCGCGGCGGCCCGCATTGCCGAGGATCCGCGCGCCTGGGGCTTTTCAATGGCCGACTCCGATGTTTATTGAAGCGGCTCGTCCATGACGCGCAAGGCCTTCTTCCTCACCGGCATCCGTTCGGAATACGACATCCTGGCATCGGTGATCGAGGCTGTGGACCGTATCGACGGGCTGCAGGCAGGCGTGATCGTCACCGGCGCACATCTTTCGAAGGAGCATGGGCTCTCCGTGCGCCAGATCGAGGCGGACGGGTTCCGCATCGTCGCGCGCATCGACAGCCTGCTGAAAGTCGACACCCTCGCCGCCCGCGTAAAAGGCGCGGGGCTTCAGCTCATGGGGCTCTCGGACGTGCTCGACCGCGAGCGACCGGACCTCCTCGTCGTGATGGGCGATCGGGAGGAGAGCATCACCGGCGCGCTGACCGCCGCCTATCTGCGGATTCCCGTCGTTCATATCGGCGGCGGCGACCACGCGGATGACGGCAACGTGGACAACCTCGTCCGCCACGCGGTGACCAAGCTCAGCAGTCTCCACATGGTTGCGACGCCCAGGAGCGGCGAGCGCGTCCGGGCGCTCGGCGAGGAGCCGTGGCGCGTGCATGTCGTCGGCGCGCCCGGCCTCGACCGGCTGGCAGAAACGCCGTCCATGACGAGAGCGGAGCTGTTCCACGACCTTGGCGTCGACTGGTCGGACGAGTTCGCGGTGGTCCTCTTCCATCCGACGATCCGCGACTTCGGCGAGGCGAGCGCCAACATGGAGGTTGTCCTGCGCGCGGTCGAGCGCGCCGGGCTGCCCATGGCCATCATCCATCCCAACAGCGATCCCGGCAGCCGCGGGGTCGTCGATGCCATCGAAGGGTTCGTCGCGCGGCATGGCCGCGCGAGGAGCTTCGCCTATCTGCCGCGGGTCACCTTCGTAAACCTGCTGCGACAGGCGCGCGTCCTGGTCGGAAATTCGTCTGCCGGCATCATCGAGGCACCCTTCCTGAAATTGCCGGCCGTCAATATCGGCATACGCCAGACCGGCCGCGAGCACGGCGACAATGTGATCTTCGTGGGATACGACATGGACGCCATCGTCGAAGCGGTCCGCCGTGCCGCATCCGACACGGCGTTCCGGCAGCGCGTTGCCGCGGGCGCGAACCCCTATGGCGACGGCCGCGCCGGCGCGCGGATCGCTGCAATCCTGCGAGATGTCGAGCTTGGCGAGAGGCTCGCGATAAAACCCTTTCTGGAAGGCAGCGGCAGATGATCTCCTGCTTCCCGGGTCCCGTGCTGGTGAGCGCTCCGCACCCGGACGACGAAACGTTCGGCTGCGGCGGCACGCTTCTGCGGTTGCGCAAGGCCGGCGCCGAGATTCACTGGATGATCGTCACCTGCATGGATCCGGCAGACGGATGGCCCGCCGACAAGATCGAGCGGCGGCGCCAGGAGATCGAGCGGACAGCGCGGCAGATCGGGGTCGTCCGGGTCCACGCGCTCGATCTGCCGACGGGTCGCCTCGAGACGATCCCGATGGGTCGGCTGGTCGGCGCAATGAAGCGCGTCGTGGAGGAGGTCGCGCCGGGCACGCTGCTCCTGCCCAACCGCGGCGACGCGCACAGCGACCACCGCGTGGTGTTCGACGCCGGCGCCGCCTGCGCCAAGTGGTTCCGCCACGGCAGCGTGCGCGCCGTTCTGACCTACGAGACGCTGTCGGAGACGGATCAGGGCACCTCGCCGGCAGTGGCGTTCCACCCGCAGGTTTTCGTGGATGTCTCGACGACGCTCGAGGCCAAGCTCGACCTTTGCCGCATCTACGCGGATGAGCTCGGCGCGTTTCCGTTCCCGCGCAGCACGGAAGCCGTGCGCGCGCTTGCCCAGGTCCGCGGCGCCGCTTCGGGTTTCGCCGCGGCCGAGGCGTTCGGCGTCGTTCGCGTGCGCGGCTAGCCGTCAACTAGTCGGCGTAAGCGACGCCGCGATAGACCGTGCCGTAGGTCGGCCCCGCGAGGGTGTTGAAGGATTCCTGCGCCACCGGCCCGGTCAAACCCGTGGCGGCGAGATCGTCGGTGATCCACACCACCTTGTTCGGATCGGCGCCGTTGTCGCCCGACGCGCTGGAGGTCGAGGTCGTCGCCCACAGCGTCACTGTGCCGTCCTTGTGCACGACGCCGGTCAGGTTGCGCAGACCGACGGTCGTCACATTGGGATATTGACCGTCAGAGCCGTTGAGATTGCTGTCGACGGTGCCGATCAGACCCTTGGTCAGGACATAGTCGAGCTGCCAGGTGCCGTCGACCAGGCTCCATTTCTCGAGACCGGCATGGCTCGCCGTGTCGGTCGCGTTGCCCGAGCCCTCATCCGTCACGTACATCGTGGTCGCGTTCGCGAAGAATACGGCGAAGGGAGTGAAATTGCCGCCGGTCGCCTTGGCCGAATCGGTGGGAAAGCCGGGCACGATGCTGATCGTGGCCGCCGCCGCGTTCGCCACCGTCGGCAGCTGGTCAACGGTATAGACCGTGTCCACGCCGTTGCTGCCGCTGCCCTTGGTGAAATAGAGCGCGTCGCCGAACTCGGTGACGCCGCGGTAGTTGTCGTCCTTGCCCGGCTTGTCGGCCTTGCCGCTGAACGTGAAGAGGAGCAGGGGATCGATCTCGGCCGAGTTGCCGGCGGGGATCTTGGCGCTCGACCAGAGCGCATCGATGGGATCGACGACTTCGAGGCCCGTCGTCTCGGTGACGTCGGGGTTCGTGCCATTGCCCGGGCCGAAGGTCGCGGCGTTGCCGTTATTGGCGTTGCCGACCGAGTAATAGAGGCCGTTCGAGCCGAGCAGCGCTGACCGGCCGTTGTTGCCGCCATAGTTGATCGTCGGCGTGTAGGTGAAGCGTCCGTCGCTGTCCAGCGAGACGATGGTGCGGGCGAAGGCGTACTCCGATCCGAAGGCGAAGGTCACCGGGTTGGTCGGGTCCTGCCCCGGGACGGCGTCGGAGTTCGACACGTCGAGCGCGCCGATGCCGGCGCCGGCATAGGCGACGAACACCAGGCGCGGCCCGCGCCAGTCCTGGGCGTCCTGGGCGAGGTGGAGGCCGAGCTCCGATTTGGAGGAGAAGCTGGTGACGACGTCATCCGGCGGGACCGGAAGCCTGGTGAAGACGCGGCCGCTATAGGGATCGACATCGCTCAACAGGATCGGCGAGGTCACGCCGAAGCTGCCATCGACCGACGCATTGTTCCAGACAGTGACGTAGTTGTTGCTCGCGACGGCAGGAGTGGTCGCGGTGGCGGTGTTGGGGAGCGTCGAGCCGACCGACAGAGAGGCGACGGCGCCCCGGTCCCGCTCGTAGGTGCTGCTGCTGATGACCAGGGAACCGTGCCTGAAGAACGATTGTCCGTCGTCGCTCCGCCGCTCCATTCCGGGCCCCATGGCACCGTTGCCATAAGGCGGGCCGGCAAGACCTGAGGCGGGGACGCTGAGCAGCGCGGTTCCAGCGAGAAGGACGGTACGCAGCGGCGTGCGGCGCGCGACGGCGCGCCGGCAAATCCGATCGATCACCATTGTTGGGTTCCCCCGAAAAGATTCCGTGAACGCGCAAACACTATCCGCGTCACATGACGACGGAGTGACGATGGCGTTATGGACGCGTGATCGGAAACGAGAGCAGCGCGCGCGGCCCGGCTTTGCCGCAATCACAGGTTTTCGACTTACTTGAATCGCGGCATGACCTCTTCGCACAGCAGCCGCAGCGCGTTCATCACGCGCTCATGCGGGATGAGGCTGCCGCTGTTGAGCTCGGCCAGGATGCCGTCGAGGCCGAGTTCCTCGCGCAAGGCCAGCAGCCGGTCGGCCACCGCCTCGGGCGTGCCGACGATGACCTTGTCGCTGAGCGCTTCCTCGTAGGTCACGGTCTGCAGATGCTGCGCGCGCTCGGCGCGCTGCTCGATCGCGCGCGCGCCGGCGAGGCTCGCGGACTCGCCGATCAGCGCGCCGGTGTAGCGCAGGAGGCGCATGATGCTCTCCTCGGGCTCGTCGCGCGCGCGCTGGGCGGTCTCGGCGATATAGACCGGCACGCGCAGATAGACTTGGCCTTTGCCGGGATGGCCCGCCGCCTGATATGCGGCGCGATACTCCGCGATGTGCGGCGCCAGCTCCGAGAGGGTGCCGAGGCGGGCGGCGACGAAGGCGGCATGGCCGAGCGTGCCGATCGCCGCGTAGGTGTCGGGGCTGGTGGCGGCGATGCGGATCTCGGGATAGGGCTTCTGATAGGGCTTCGGCACCAGCGCGAGCTTGTCGTAGTGATAAAAGCGGCCGTGATGGGAGAAGCTCGGCTCCGTCCAGGCGAGCTTCACGATCTCGAGGATCTCGGCGAAGCGCTCGCGGCTTTCGGCGTAAGGCACGCCATAGGCTTCGTAGGTGCGCGGGAAGCCGCTGCGCCCGATGCCGAAGATGAGCCGCCCGCGGCTGATCTGGTCCACCGTGGCGGCTTCCTCGGCGAGCCGCAGCGGATGGCAGAGCGGCAGCACCTGCACCGCGGTGCCGATCTTCATCCGGCTGGTGCGCGCGGCGATCGCGCCCGCCAGCACGAGCGGCGCCGACAGCACCGAGCGATAAGGCGCCAGATGCAGCTCGGCGAGCCACATCGCGTCGAGCCCCCAGCTTTCCGCCGCATCGACCTGTTCGAAGGAATGCCGGAACGCGTCGGCCTCGCTCTCGCCCGGCGACCACTGAAACTCGTGGAACATGCCGAATTCCATCGGTCGTCCCCTGTGCCGCGTGGCAGCGCGCGCCGCTGTCTGCGCCGCGCCTAGGCGACCGCCGCCGGCGGCTTCGGCATCAGATGCTTGAGCCGCGGCATCACCTCCCTGGCCAGCAGCGTCATCGATTGCCGCCAGGCCTGCGGGTTCTCGGCGTAGTCGAAGCAGAACAGCAGGATGCAGCCGAAGCCGCCGAGCTCGTGATAGACCTGCTCGAGCCGCTCGGCTACCGTTCTCGGCGAGCCGATGATCCAATTGTGCTGGGCGCAATATTCCGGCGTCACGTCGTTGTCGGTGACGTCGGGGCGATGCTTCAGATACTCCTTGAAGCCGAAGGCGCCGAGCAGCGGCAGGAAATATTCGCCATACATCCGACCCATCATGCCGCCGACCGAGAGCTTCCACGCCTCGGCATCGGTCTCGGCGACGAATACCTCGCGCACGATGCGCCATTCGCGCCGGCTCGGCCGCCGCCCGCTGCGCTGCGCGCCCACCTCGACCGAATCCCAATGGCTTGCGACATAGGCGGGGTTGAGGTTGAGGCTCATGGGAATGAAGCCGCGCTCGCCGGCGAGCTTCAGCGTGTCGGAGTTCTTCGACAATCCGGCGACGCCGATCGGCGGGTGCGGCGCCTGGAACGGCTTGAGGTGCGGCCGCAGCACGCCCAGCATCTCGGCGGGCTTGTCGACCTTCCAGAACTTGCCCTCGTAATGGAACGGCTCCTCGGCGCTCCACAGCTTCAAGATGATGTCGAGCGCCTCGCGCGTCATCTCGCGGTTCTGGCCGGACATGCCGTCGACATTGAACATCTGCCAGTCGCTCGGCAAGCCGCTGGCGGCGACGCCGAAATTGAGCCGGCCTTGCGACAGATGATCGAGCATGGCGACCCGGTTGGCGAGCTCGGCCGGATGATGATAGGGCAGCAGGAAGCCGCCGGGGCCGATGCGCATGGTCTTGGTCTGCAGCAGCGCCTGCGCCACCAGCAAATCGGGGGTCGGGTTGGGCTCCCACGGCGCGGTGTGGTGCTCGCCGATCCAGGCTTCGCTGAAGCCCAGCTCGTCGGCCCAGCGCAGCACCTGCAAATCCCATTGCTGCCCGTCGTAAAGGCTCCGCTCCGGCGGATGGGACGGCATCGTGAACAGGCCGAGATCCATGGCTTCCTCCCGATTTTGTTGGTTTTCCAGCATCGATCGGCCGGTATTTGCAATAAGCGTAGGCCTGTCGCGCCGACGGCCGCAACGCCGAATGGAGAGCCGCGGCCGGGCCCTCCTTATGCCGCACTTATAATGTCATCGTCCCCGGCTAAGATCGCGCGGGGCGGTTCCTCTTCAGCGAGTCAGGCGCGATGTTTCCCATTCCCGACGAGCATTTTCCTCACCAGCGGCGTCGGCGTTCACCGGCACCGGCTGACCGCTTTCGAATTCGCGCTGCGCGACGCCGATATCGAGCAGCAGAACCTGGTCTCGGTGTCCTCCATCCTGCCGCCGGGCTGCGAGCTGATCACGCGCCAGGCGGGGGTCGAGACGCTGAAGCCGGGCGAGATCACCTTCTGCGTCATGGCGAGAGCCGAGACCGACGAGCCGGGGCGGCGGATCAATGCCAGCATCGGCCTGGCGCGGCCGGCCGATCCCGCGATGTACGGCTATATCTCCGAGCATCACGGCTTCGGCATGACGCGCGATGAGAGCGGCGACTATGCCGAGGATCTGGCCGCGACCATGCTGGCGTCCACCCTCGGCATCGACTTCGACCCCAACGCCGCCTGGGACGAGCGCAAGAAGCTCTACCAGCACAGCCATCTCATCATCGACAGCCTGTCGCTGACGGCGGCGGTGGAGGGCGACGCCGCGGGGCAATGGACCTGCGCCGTCGCGGTCGGCGTGTTCCGGTTCGGGGCGGGTTAGGGTGCGGGTGCGAGACTAGCCCGCACCGCGCGGGCTTTCGCGCCCCGGATCAAGTCCGGGGCGCTGGCGCCCGCCAGCGACAACGCTTTGCGTTGCGCTAACGCGGCGCGACCAGCGCCAGATACTCCCAGGCGATGGTGGCGGCGGCGAGCGCGGTGATCTCGGCCCAGTCATAGGCCGGCGCCACCTCGACCACATCCATGCCGCAGAAGCGCACGCCGTCGAGCCGGCGCAGGATCCCCTGCGCCTGCCAGGTGGCGAGGCCGCCGATCTCCGGCGTGCCGGTGCCCGGGGCGAAGGCGGGATCGAGCGCGTCGACATCGAAGCTGAGATAGGCCGGGCAGTCGCCGACGACGTCGCGGATGCGCGACGCGATCGCGGCGGGTCCGGTGAGATGCACCTCTTCCGCCGCCAGGATGGTCACGCCCTTCGCGATGCGTCCAATCATGGACCGCCTTCTGCACCGGCGAGCGGATGCCGATCTGCACCATGTGGCGGGGATCGACCAGCCCCTCCTCGATCGCGTGGTAGAACATCGAGCCGTGGCCCAAGGGCTGGCCGAAGCTGTCGGGCCAGGTGTCGACATGCGCGTCGAAATGGACGAGCGCCACCGGGCCGGTCCGTCGCGTCAGCGCGCGCAGCAGCGGCAGCGTGATCGTGTGGTCGCCGCCCAGCGCCAGGAGATGCTGGATGCCCTGGGCCTGCGCAGCGATGGCGGCGAGGCTCTGAGGGATGTCGCCGAGCGCCAGGGCGAAATTGCCGAGATCGGCGAGCGCCAGCGCCGCCGGCTCGATCCAGCGTCCGGGATGCGCGCCGTCCACCAGCATGCGGCTCGCCTGGCGGATCGCCTGCGGGCCGAAGCGGGCGCCGCTGCGGTTGGTCGTGCCGAGATCGAAGGGAATGCCGGCGACGCAGAAATCGGCATCGCGATCGGTCCGGGCGACGCCGAGAAAAGACGCGGGAAGGGCAAAGGTGGGGGTGGGGGACATGGAAGTGCTCTCCCGACGATCAGCCCGCTCAGCCCGAGCTTATATCGCGACCGGCGTAACCGCGATGACAGCCGCGCGCCGCTATTGCGCGGCTTCGCTGGCGGCGCCGGTGCGCACCAGCTTGATGCGCTTGCCCGCGGCGGTCAGCGCGAGGCGGCCCTGCTTCAGGTCGAGCGCGTCCTTGCCGAAGACCTCGGCGCGCCAGCCCTGCAGCGCGCGCACCGGCGCCGCGTCATCGGCGGCGATCATCTCGAGATCCTCGGTGTCGGCGACCAGCTTCTGCGCCACGTCGTTCTCCTCGCAGCGCAGCTTCAGCAGCACGCGCAGCAAATCGACCAGCGGCCCGATCCCCGGCGGCGGCTCGCGGCGCGGCGGCGGCACCGGGTAATCGCTCTCGGGCATGGCGAGCACGCGCTTGATCGCCGCCAGCAGCTCGGCGCCGAGTTTGCCCTCGGCGAAGTTCTTGCCGAGGCCGCGGGTGCGGGCGAGCTCGTCGACGCTGGACGGCGCATGCGCTGCGATCTCCAGGATCGACTCGTCGCGCAGCAGCCGGTTGCGCGGCAGGTTGCGTTGCTGCGCCGCCACCTCGCGCCAGGCGGCGAGCTCGCGCACCAGCGCCAGCAGCTTGCGGTTGTTGCTGCGCAGCTTGAAGCGCCGCCACAATTCCTGCGGGTCCTGGCGGTAGGTGCCGGGGTGGGTGAGCACCGCCATCTCCTCGTCGAGCCATTGGGTGCGGCCGCTCTTGGCGAGGCGCTGGGCGAGCTTCTCGTAGACGATGCGCAGCGGCACCACGTCGCTGAGCGAGTAGTGCAGCTGCCGGTCGGTGAGCGGCCGGTGCGCCCAATCGGTGAAGCGCGAGGATTTGTCGATCTGCGCGCCGGCGAGCCGCCCCGCCAGCGTCTCGTAGCTCACGGCGTCGCCGAAGCCGCAGACCATGGCCGCGACCTGGGTGTCGAACAGCGGCGCCGGCACCGCGCCGGCCAGGTTGACGAAGATCTCGATGTCCTGGCGCGCGGCGTGGAAGACCTTGAGGAGCTCAGGGCTCGCCATGAGGCGGAAGAGCGGGGTGAGGTCGATGCCGGGCGCCAGCGGGTCGATGGCGGCGGCCTCGCCGGGCCCCGCGACCTGCACCAGGCAGAGCTGCGGCCAGTAGGTCTTGTCGCGCATGAACTCGGTGTCGACCGTGATGTAGTCGGCCCGGGCCTGGCGCTGGCAGAAGGCGGCGAGAGCGTCGGACGAATCAATCAAAGCCATGCCATGCTATACACCGAAAGTTGCTGCGGTCAAACTGACCCGCGGACCGGCCGGCGGCGGCATCGGGATGGCGGGGACGAAAGCTGGCCTCTGCCTCGTCCAGGGGCGCAGAATCCAGGCGGAACCGCTTGACAAAGCCGCGCTTCCGTGTGTTTTTGCCCTCCCCTGACCCCCAAGCGGAACAGCGCCGATGCATGCCTATCGCACTCACACCTGCGGCGAGTTGCGCCTCGCCCATGCCGGCCGCGCCGTGCGGCTGTCGGGCTGGGTGCATCGCAAGCGCGATCACGGCTCGCTGCTGTTCGTCGACCTGCGCGACCATTACGGGCTGACGCAATGCGTCATCGACCGCTCGAGCCCGCTCTTCGCCGCGGCCGACGCGCTGCGCCTGGAAAGCGTCGCCACCGTCACCGGCACGGTGGTGAAGCGCTCGCCCGAGACCGTCAACCCCAAGCTCCCCAGCGGCGAGGTCGAGCTGCAGATCGCCGAGCTCGCGGTCCAGGCCGAGGCCGAGCCGCTGCCGCTGCCGATCAATACCGAGGCCGACTATCCCGAGGAGATGCGCCTCAAATACCGCTTCCTCGACCTGCGGCGCGACAGCATCCACCGCAACATCGTGCTGCGCTCGGAGGTCATCGCCTCGATCCGCCGGCGCATGATCGAGCAGGGCTTCATGGAGTTCCAGACGCCGATCCTGACGGCGAGCTCGCCCGAAGGTGCCCGCGACTATCTCGTGCCGAGCCGCCTCCATCCCGGCAAGTTCTATGCACTGCCGCAGGCGCCGCAGCAATTCAAGCAGCTGCTGATGGTGGCGGGCTTCGACCGCTATTTCCAGATCGCGCCGTGCTTTCGCGACGAGGCGAGCCGCGCCGACCGCTCGCCGGGCGAGTTCTATCAGCTCGATTTCGAGATGTCCTTCGTCACGCAAGACGACGTCTTCGCCGCGATCGAGCCGGTGCTGCACGGCATCTTCCTCGAGTTCGGCCGCGGCCGGGGGGTGACCCGGCCGCCCTTCCCGCGCATCACCTATGACGATGCGCTGCTCAAATACGGCAGCGACAAGCCGGATCTGCGCAACCCGCTGCTGATCTCGGAAGTCGGCGAGGTGTTCCGCGGCTCGGGATTCAAGGTCTTCGCCGGCGCCGTCGAGGGCGGCGCGGTGGTGCGCGCGATCGCCGTGCCCGGCGTCGCGGCGCAGCCGCGCAGCTTCTTCGACAAGCTCAACGATTGGGCGCGCGGCGAGGGCGCGCCGGGGCTCGGCTACATCATCTTCGCCGAGGGCGCGGCCAAGGGCCCGATCGCCAAATTCCTCGACCCGCCGCGCCTCGACCGGTTGAAGGCGCTGACCGGGCTCGGGGATGGCGACGCCGTCTTCTTCGTTTGCGACAAGAAGCCGGCGGCGGCGAAGCTCGCCGGGGCGGCGCGCACGCGGATCGCCCAGGAGCTCGGCCTCATCGCCGGCAACGAGTTCCGCTTCTGCTGGATCGTCGATTTCCCGATGTACGAGTTCAACGAGGAGACGCGGCGGATCGATTTCAGCCACAACCCGTTCTCGATGCCGCAAGGCGGGCTCGAGGCGCTCACCAGCCAGGACCCGCTGACCATCAAGGCCTACCAGTACGACATCGTCTGCAACGGCGTCGAGCTCAGCTCGGGGGCGATCCGCAACCATCGTCCCGACATCATGTACAAGGCCTTCGCGATTGCGGGGTATTCGGCCGCCGAGGTCGAGGCGCGGTTCGGCGGCATGCTCAACGCCTTCAAGTTCGGCGCACCCCCCCATGGCGGCTCGGCGCCGGGCATCGACCGCATCGTCATGCTGCTCGCCGATACCCCCAACATCCGCGAGGTCGTCGCCTTCCCGATGAACCAGCAGGCGCAGGATCTGCTGATGCAGGCGCCGTCCGAGGTGCCGCCCGAGCGGCTGAAGGAGCTGCATATCCGGCTGGCGCTGCCGCCGGCGCCGGCCAAGGGCTGAGCGCCGCGCGTTTTTCTTGCTTTGTTCCGGCGCTTCGGCGAGGATCGGCGCGCCGCAATTGGCAAGGCCGCTGCTGTGCGCACATTCTGGAGGCCGGTTCCGCCGCTCCTGCTGCTCTTCTTCTGGCGGCGGGGTGCGCCTTGCCCCCGGCGGTCACCATCGCCTCTTTCGCCGCCGACGGCGTGAGCTACGTCGCGACCGGCAAGTCGGTCACCGATCACGGCATATCCGCCGCCACTGGCCATGACTGCGCGCTGCTGCGGCCGGTGCTCAGCGACAAGCCGGTCTGCGACACCACCCTGACCGCGCATGCCAAGGAGGTCCCGGTCGAGGTCGGCCAGGCCGCGACGCCGCGCCCGGGCCTTGCCGCGGCGCCGGCGCCCGCGCCGGTGGCCGCGACGCGCTACGTCACGGTGGGGAGTTTCCTCGATCCCGACAACGCCGCGCGCGTGGCGGCGCGCTACGCCGCGCTCAACGCGTCGGTCGTGCCCGCCGAGATCGGCGGCCGGCATTTCCATCGCGTGGTGGTAGGGCCGCTCTCGGGCGAGGCGGCGGCGGCGCTGCAACTCCGGCTCGCCGCGCTCTAGAGGCGAACTCGCGCAGCGAGTTCGTCCGCGGCGTCTCAGATTCTACGCGAATTCCCGCGGGGACATCCCGGTCGCCCGGCTAGCGCTCCGCACCGGCGCGCTTTTGCGCATACATCGCCATGTCGGCGCGGTGCAGCAGGGTTTCCTGATCCTCGCCGCCGTCATATTGGACAAGGCCGAAGCTGGCGCTGAGCGGGATCGCCGTGCCGTCGATCTCCGGCGGCGTGCTGCTCAGCGCGCGGGTCAGCGAGAGGCATTTGCGCCGCGCGTTGGAAAAGCTGGCGCCGATCAGCAGCAGCGCGAATTCATCGCCGCCGAGGCGGCCGACCACGTCATTCTTGCGCACGCGCCGGCGCAGGCCGTCCGCCACCTGGCGCAGCACCTCGTTGCCGGTGCGGTGGCCATAGAGATCGTTGATCGCCTTGAACCCGTCGAGGTCGCAGACGATGAGCACGCCCTGCGGTCCGCCGCGCGCGGCGGCCGAGATCGCCCGCGTCAGCTCCAGCAGGAAGCCGCGGCGGTTGAGCACGGCGGTGAGCTCGTCGGTGACCGACAGCCCCTCGAGATAGGCCAGGCGCTCCTCGAGATCGGCGACGCGCTGCTCGGCGGCAGCCGCCGCGGCAAGCGCCCAATCGAGCAGCGCCGGCTGATCCTCGGGACCGGGAGCGGTAATGGGAACCAGGCGGGCAATGCCGTGCTCGTCGGTATGCCAGCGATTTTCAGCGGGGAGAGGCATTGGTCTCGTCCTAGGCTGTTCGAGAGCATTTTCGCAAAACCTGTGCCAGCCCCGGAGAGGCAAGGAAACCGCCGATTTCCACGACGCATCCGCTGGGCAAAACCTGCCGCCCGGCAGGGCGTGCCGGCAGGGCGTGCCGATGCCGCGGGCCCGCGCGACTACCTTCCGCGCGCGAAGCGTGACATACTCGGCGCCTTTCGCTCAGCCTTTCCCACCCATCGGGATCTCGTGGAATGACCTCTCGGCCCGCCCGCCTTATCGGATTTGCCGCGGTGCTCTGGCTTGCCGCGGCGCCGGCCTTCGCCGTCGACATCGCGCCGCATCGCGCGCTTTACAGCCTGAGCCTTGCCACGGCCAAATCCTCGAGCGGCGTGACCGGCGCCACCGGCGCCATGGTCTATGAATGGGGCGAGACCTGCGATGGCTGGACGGTGCAGCAGCGCTTTCGCCTCCGCCTGGAGTATTCCGAGCAGGAAAATATGGAGGTGAGCTCGACGCTGGTGACCTGGGAGGCGAAGGACGGCATGCGCTATCGCTTCAACGAGCGCCGGCTGCGCAATGGCGAGCTTGACGAAGAGATCAAGGGCGAGGCCAAGCTCGACGGCGTCGACAAGGGCGGCTCGGCGGAGTTCACCAAGCCCGAAGCGGCCAATCTGAGCTTGCCGATGGGCACGTTCTTCCCCACCGCGCATACCGTGCTGCTGATCCAGCGCGCGCAGGCGGGCGATCAATTCGTATCGCGCAAGGTGTTCGACGGCGCTACGGTGGAGAATGCCGGCCAGATCACCGCGGTGATCGGACCCGAGCTCAAGCCGGGCCCCAGCACCCCGGGCGAGAAGCTGCCGAAGAGCCCGCTGCTCAACCGCCCGTCCTGGCGCATGCGCCTTGCCTTCTTCCCCGCCGACAGCAAGCAGGAGCAGCCGGATTACGAGCTCGGCATGCGGCTGCTCGACAACGGCGTGTCGCAGGACATGACGCTCGACTATGGCGATTACATCATCCGGGCCAAGCTCGACGACATCGAGGCGCTGCCGCGGCCGAGCTGCTGAGGCCGAAGCTAGTCCGGACGGTGCGGCTTTCGCGGTTCACATCGATGCTAGTCCGAACCGTGCGGCTTTCGCGGTTGCTGCGCAACCGCTGGCGCCGCCGCGGACGAACTCGCTTCGCGAGTTCGCCTAGCGTTCGCCGAAGAGATCGGGGGGATCGGCGAGCGCCGCCTCGGCGAGCCGGTCGGCGCCGATGCCGATGAGGCGGAAGGCGCCGCCGTCGGCGGCCTCGCGCAGCAGCGGCAAGGCGGCGCGGTAGAGCGTATCGGCGCGCTGCGTCGGGTCGGCCAGCTGGCGCGAGCGGCTGAGCACGCGGAAATCGCTGGTCTTGAGCTTGAGCGTCACGCTCGCCGCGGCGCGCTCGGCGCGTTCCAGCCGCCGCGCCAGGCTGTCGCAGAGCGGCCGCAGCTGCTCGGCGAGCCCGTCCAGATGGGCGATGTCGCGGGCAAAGGTGGTTTCGACCGAGATGCTCTTCATCGGCGTGTCGGGATCGACGGCGCGGTCGTCCTCGCCGCGGGCGAAGCGTGCCAGCCGGCGACCGATGGCGCCATAGCGGGCGGTCAGCTCGCGCTCGTTGCGCTGGCGCAGCTCGGCGATGGTGGCGATGCCGTCGCGCGCCAGCTTCTGCTGCAGCGCGGCGCCGACGCCCCAGATCAGGCCGACGGATTTGGGCGCGAGGAAGTCGAGCGCCTCGGCGCGGCCAAGCACGGCGAAGCCGCGCGGCTTGTCGAGGTCGGAGGCGATCTTGGCGAGGAATTTGTTGTAGGAAAGCCCGATCGAGACGGTGACGCCGATCTCGCGCTCGATGCGGCGCGCCAGGAGCGCCAGCGTGCGCGCCGGCGGGCCGCCATGGACGCGCTCGGTGCCGGCGAGGTCGAGAAACGCCTCGTCGATGGAGAGCGGCTGCACCAGCGGCGTCGTCGCCTCCATGAGCGCGCGCACCTCGCGCCCGACTGCGCGATACTTGGCCATGTCCGGCCGGATCACCACCGCGTCGGGGCAGGCCTTCAGCGCCTTGAACATCGGCATGGCCGAGCGGATGCCGGAAAGCCGCGCGACATAGCAGCAGGTGAGCACCACCCCGCGGGTGCCGCCGCCGACGATCACCGGCTGGTCGAGCAGCTCGGGATGGTCGCGCTTCTCGACGCTGGCATAGAAGGCGTCGCAATCGATATGCGCCAGCGACAGGCTCTGGAGCTCGGCATGGGCGACAAGCCGCGGCGAGCCGCACTGCGCGCAGCGGCTGCCGGCGGGCATCTCCTGGGCGAGCTGGGCGCAATCGCGGCAGAGCGCGCTCATGCGGTCTCGTCCGGGCCCCAGAGCCACGCGGCGCCGCGCACGCCGCTGGCGTCGCCGTGGCGCGGCGGCAGCAGCCGGGTGGCGACCGCGTCGGAAAAGACATAGGCGCCCCACAGCGGCGGCACGCGCTGGTAGAGCCGGCCGATGCGGCCGAGGCCGCCGCCGAGCACGATCGCCGCGGGATCGAGCAAGTTGATCACCGTGGCGAGGCCGCGCGCCAGGCGGTCCTCGTAGCGTGCGAGGCTCGCCGCCGCCGCTGCGTCGCCGGCATCGGCCCGGGCGGCGATGGTGGCGGCGTCCAGCGCCTCGCCGGTCGCCCGGCGATGGTCGAGCGCCAGTCCCGGGCCGGACAGGAAGGTCTCGACGCACCCTGCCTTGCCGCAATAGCATCGCGGCCCCGGCCGCTCGGAATCGGCGGGCCAGGGGAGGGGGGAATGGCCCCATTCGCCGGCTATGGCATTGGCCCCGGTCACGAGTCGCCGGTCGATGACGATGCCGCCGCCGACCCCGGTGCCGAGAATGACGCCGAATACCGGGGAGGCGCCCGCCGCCGCCCCGTCGATCGCCTCGGAGAGGGCGAAGCAATTGGCGTCATTGGCCAATCTCACGGGGCGGCCGAGCGCGGCGGCGAGGTCGCGGTCGAACGGCCGGCCGTTCAGCCAGGTCGAGTTGGCGTTTCGCACCAGCCCGGTCGCCGGCGACAGCGAGCCCGGGATGCCGACGCCGACGGTGCAGCCCCGGCCGAGCCCCGCCTCGATCTCGGCGACAAGCCCTCGCACCAACTCGACCGTACCGGCGTAGTCGCCCGCCGGGGTGGCGATTCGGCGGCTGATCGCCATATTTCCTTGCGCGTCGAGCGCCGCCGCCTCGATCTTGGTGCCGCCGAGATCAACCCCGATACGCATGGCTGGCCGGTTCATTCCCCGCTTGCGCGCTTGTCTTGGCCGATGCCCAAAAGTTACGAAATCTTAAGGTAAACCAAACTATAGGTATCGAAGCGCGGGGGCAGCATGAGATATATGGTGCCGCCGAGGATGGGAGCCCGTGTCGCGGCCGGTGTCGCTCTTTTCACGAGAACACAAGGATTTTCCAATGAGCAAACGGGTTCTCATCGTCGAGGACAACGACCTCAACATGAAGCTCTTCCACGACCTCCTGGAAGCGCATGGCTACGCCACGCTGCAGACCAAGGACGGCATGGAAGCGCTGAAGCTCGCGCGCCAGCATCATCCTGACCTCATCCTGATGGACATTCAATTGCCCGAGGTGTCCGGCCTCGAGGTGACGAAATGGATCAAGGAAGACGACGACCTTAAATCGATCCCGATCATCGCCGTCACCGCTTTCGCCATGAAGGGCGATGAGGAGAAGATCCGGGAGGGCGGCTGCGAGGCCTATATCGCCAAGCCCATCTCGGTCGCGAATTTCCTGCAGACCGTCGAACGTTTCCTCAGCTGAGAGCGCCCCATGTCGGCCCGCGTACTGGTCGTCGATGACGTCGAGGTGAACGTCAGGCTGCTCGAAGCCAAGCTCTCGAGCGAATACTTCACCGTCATCACCGCCTCGAGCGGACGCGAGGCGCTGCTGCTGGCGCAGAGCGAGCATCCGGACATCGTCCTGCTCGACGTCATGATGCCGGAAATGGACGGGTTCGACGTCTGCCGCAAGCTCAAGGCCGAGCCGCAAACCGCCGATATCCCGGTGGTGATGGTGACGGCGCTGTCGGAGGTGGCCGACCGCGTGCGCGGGCTGCAGGCCGGCGCCGACGATTTTCTCACCAAGCCGGTCAACGATGTCGCGCTCTTTGCCCGCGTGCGCTCGCTGGTGCGCTTGAAGCGCATGACGGAGGAATGGCGGCTGCGCGAGGAGGTCTATGGCCGCTTCGACAATGTCATCGCCGAGACCCGCCGCGCCGAGGATTTGAGCCCTGCGCGCATCGTGCTGTGGGAAGAGAGCACGCTCGCGGCGGAGCGCATGAGCGAGATGCTGCAGCCCAGCGCTTCGGCGGTGCTGCGCCCCGCCGATCCGCAGCAGCTCGGCGAGATGGCCGACGCCACGGTGGACCTGGTGATCCTGAGCCTCGCCGGCCGCCAGGACGCGCTGCGCCTGGTGGCGCAGCTGCGCGCCAACGAGGCAAGCCGGCTGGTGCCGATCCTGCTGGTCGCCGATGGCGAGGACCTGCCGCGGCTTGCCAAGGGTCTCGATCTCGGCGCCAATGACTACATCGTGCGGCCGCTCGACAAGAACGAGCTCACGGCGCGCGCGCGCACCCAGATCCGCCGCAAGCGGCTGCAGGACCGGTTGCAGGACAACTATCAGCGCAGCCTGGCCTTGGCGCTGACCGACAGCCTCACCGGACTCTACAACCGCCGCTACCTCATGGCTCATCTCGAAGGCCTCATGGCGCGCGCCGCCGAGGGCGCGCAGGGGCCCGGCGTGCTGATGCTCGACATCGATTACTTCAAGCGCGTCAATGACGGCCATGGCCATCCCGCGGGGGACACGGTGCTGCGCGAGGTGGCGAGCCGCATCGCGCGCCATGTGCGCGGCTTCGATCTGGTGGCGCGCTATGGCGGCGAGGAATTCGTCGTCGTCATGCCCGAGACCCAGCTCGCGGTGGCGGCGATGGTCGCGGAGAGATTACGCAATGTCGTCGCCAGCAAGCCGATCGCGCTGGGCGACGGCCTGGGCGAGCTCAATATCACCATCAGCGTCGGCATCGCCATCACGCGCGAGGGCGGCGACAGCGCCACGGCGATACTGCAACGCGCCGACAAGGCGCTTTACGAGGCGAAAGGCCGCGGCCGCAACTGCGTCGCGGGCTCGGTGGTCGAGATCCTGCCGGTGAGCCAGGCGTCGTAGGAGCCTGTCTGCAGGCGGACAGCAAAAAGCCGCCCCGGTCCGGGGTGGCTTTTTGCTGTGCGCGGGCTGGGCGGCGCCAGCTACTTGATCTTCAATTCCTTGAACAAGACGTGCTTGCGCGCCACCGGATCGTATTTCTTGAGCTCGATCTTCTCGGTCTTCGCGCGCGGGTTCTTCTTGGTTACGTAATAGTAACCGGTATCCGCGCTGCTCACGAGCTTGATCAAGACGGTATTGGACTTGGCCATGGCCGATATCCCCTGAGGCGAGGGCGGACAATAGCGCGCGCCGCGCGCCTGTCAAGCGCCGCGGCGGCGGAACCTCCCTGCAAAAACGGCTGTTGAGACTGCATCGTGATCACCAGCCAACGGGCAATCACATGCGTATTGCGGTCTTCGGCGTCGTAGCTCTGGGTCTCTTCACCGCCGCGTGCGGCAGCGATGAATCGCAGCGCGCCGCCACCGGCGGCCTGACCGGCGTCGGCGTCGGCGCGGCGGTTGGCGGGCCGGTCGGCGCGGTGGTCGGCGGCGTCGTCGGCGCCGGCGGCGGCGCGGCGCTGCCGGAAGGCGCCGACACCGTTGCCGAGAACGCGCTCCACAAGGAGGGGTCGTCGCATAAGCAGCGCGTCAAGCAGGCGCAAACCGAGCTCCAGCGCGAGGGGCTCTACGACGGCAAGATCGACGGCATCGCTCGGCCCCAAGACGAAGCAGGCGCTCATCGCCTTCCAGCAGCGAGAGGGCTTGCCGCTGACCGCGCGGCTCGATCGCGACACCCGGCAGCGCCTCGCGGCCGCGATGGGCCCGCCCGCCACCGCGCAAAACAGCGGCAAGAGCAACGGCAATACGTCCGGCCGGGACCAGCGGCACCTCCACGCCGCCGGCGGCGCTGAGCCCGTCCGAGCTGCGCCGCCGGCTGCAGCAGCAGGGCTACAACAACATCGCCGATCTCAACCGCAATTCCGACAACAGCTGGAGCGCGCAGGCGCAACTTGGCGACCGGACCCTCGATCTGCGCGTCGATGGCCAGACCGGGCGCGTGCTCTCGCAGCGGGATCTCGCCGCCGCCACCTTGCCGGCGCCGCCGCGCGCCGGCGACAATGCCTCGCCGACCGTGCCGCCGGCGGCCGCTCCGACGTCGCCGCCGAGCGATACCGGCACCGGCCACTGAGCCGACTGCGCGTGCTGCCGTAGCGGCGCCGTTACTGCGCCGCTACGGCCTTTTCCGGTTGAAGCTGCGCCTTGATCGCTTCGAGCTCCGCCTCGTCGAGCGTCTCTTTTTCCAGCAGCAGAGCGGCGCTGCGCTCGAGCAGCTCGCGCTGGCGCTCGAGCAATGCCACGCTGCGGGCGAAGGTCCGCTCGACGATCCGCTGCACCGCCTGGTCGATGGCGTGCGCCGTCTCGTCGCTGTAGCTGCGCTGCTCCATCGGCAGCGGCGCGCCGGGCAGGAAGGCCGGCCGGTCGGAATCGTAGGACACGGGGCCCAGCCTCTCATCCATGCCATAGCGCGTGATCATGTCGCGGGCGATGCTGGTCACCTTGGCGAGATCGTCGGCGGCGCCGGTCGAGAGGTGGTGGAAGATGACGTGCTCGGCGGCACGGCCGCCGAGCAGCACGCAGATCCGGTTCTCGAGCTCGTCGCGCGTCTGGATGAACCGGTCCTCGCTCGGCCGCTGGATGGTGTAGCCGAGCGCGCCGATGCCGCGCGGAATGATCGAGACCTTGTGCACGATGTCGGTGCCGGGCAGCGACATGGCCACCAGCGTGTGCCCCATCTCGTGATGGGCGACGACGCGGCGCTCCTGCGGATTGAGGATGCGCTTGCGCTTCTCCAGCCCGGCGACGATGCGCTCCACTGCGCTGGTGAAATCGGCCATGGTGACGGTGTCGGCGTGCCGCCGCGTGGCGATCAGCGCCGCCTCGTTGACGAGGTTGGCGAGATCGGCGCCGGTGAAGCCGGGGGTCAGCGCGGCGATCTTCTCGGGATCGACATCGGTGCCTAGCGTGTGGCCCTTCAGATGTACCTTGAGAATGTCGATGCGGCCGCCCTTGTCCGGGCGGTCGACCAGCACCTGGCGGTCGAACCGGCCGGCGCGCAGCAGGGCGGGATCGAGGATCTCCGGGCGGTTGGTCGCGGCGAGCAGCACCAGACCGGAACGCGAATCGAAGCCGTCGAGCTCGACCAGAAGCTGATTAAGCGTCTGCTCCTTTTCGTCGTTGCCGCCGAGGCCCTGATAGGCGCCGCGGGCGCGGCCAAGCGCGTCGAGCTCGTCGATGAAGATGATCGCCGGCGCCTTCTGCCGCGCCTGCTCGAAGAGGTCGCGCACGCGCGCGGCGCCGACGCCGACGAACATCTCGACGAATTCCGAGCCGTTGATCGAGAAGAACGGCACGGCGGCCTCGCCCGCCACGGCGCGCGCGAGCAGCGTCTTGCCGGTGCCGGGCGGCCCCACCAGCAGAATGCCCTTGGGCACGCGCGCGCCGAGCCGGCCGTATTGCACGGGGTCCTTCAGGAAGTCGACGACCTCCTTCAGCTCCTCCTTGGCCTCGTCGACGCCGGCCACGTCGGCAAAAGTGACCTTGGTGTCGGTCTCGACATAGACCTTGGCCTTGCTGCGGCCGATCGCCATGAAGCCGGCGCCGCCCTGGCCGGCCATGCGGCGGATGACGAACCACCAGACGCCGAAGAACAGCGCGGTCGGCAGCACCCAGGAGAGCAGGTCGGTAAGGAAGTTGCTCTGCACCACGCCGGAGAAGGTGACGCCGTATTTCTGCAGCTCGTCGGCGATCTCCGGCGGCACGCGGTTGGTGACGAACTGGCGCTTGCCGTTCTCCGGCGCCCTGAAATCCCCCTCCATGTAGTTGCCGGAGACGCGCACCTCGGCGATCTTGCCGGCCTTGAGATCGTTGAGGAATGCGCTGTAGGACAGGATCTCCACCTGGGTGGTCTGCGCCCAGAGCTGCTGCAGCAGGATGACGCCGATCACGGCGGCGATGACGTACCAGACGTGGAACTGGACGCGCTTGTCCATCGGCCTCTCCTCGGCTCTACGCCGGCAATGCTACACGACCCCCGGCGACCGTGCACGGACGCCGGAAAGGAAAAATTAACCAAGAGGACGGCATGCTTAGGGCATGCAGTGGCGAGGACGTTCATGACGGTTGTGGCCAGCGGCGTGGTGACGCTGACCAGCGGTCCGGCCCGGTGCGAGGTCGCGCCGGGCGCCGGCGGCGCGGTGGCGGGGTTCTGGTGGGAGTGCGGCGGGCGCCGCATCGACTGGCTGCGCCCGGCCTCACCCACCGCGGTCGCGCGCGCCGATGCCGGCGCGATGGGCTCGTTTCCGATGGTGCCGTATGGCAGCCGTATCCGCGATGCGCGCTTTCTCTTCTGCGGCCGCGAGGTCGTCGAGACGCCGGCCGATGCGGAGATGCGCCACGCGCTCCACGGCCATGGCTGGCGGCGCGACTGGTCGGTGGTCGAGCGCGGCGAGGACCGGCTGGTGCTCGAATACGAGCATTGCGGGGCCGCCTGGCCCTGGGCTTATCGCGTGCGGCAGAGCTTCGTGCTGAGCCCGCAGGGGCTGGAGATCACGCTTGATCTCGAGAACCGGTCGGATGGGCTGATGCCGGCGGGGCTCGGCTTCCATCCCTTCTTTCCGCGCACCGCGGAGGCGACGATCACCGCTGAGACCGGCGGCGTCTGGCTCACCGATGCCGAGGTGATGCCGACCGAGCAGACCGCAGTGCCGCCGGCCTGGGATCTCGCCGCCGGCCGGCGCGTCGCCGACCTCGCGCTCGACAACGTCTTCACCGGCTGGACCGGCGAAGCGGTGGTGACCTGGCCCGAGCGCGCGGCGCGGCTGCGGCTCAGCGCCACGCAGCCGCTGCTGTCCTTCCTCGTGGTCTATACGCCGCCCGGGCGCGATTTCTTCTGCGTCGAGCCGGCGAGCCACGTCACCGACGCCATCAATCTCGCGCGCGAGGGGGTGGCCGGCACGGGGCTGCGCGTGCTGGCGCCCAATGTGCGCCGCGCCGCGCGGATGAGCCTTCGGCCGGAACTTTTCTAGCGGCCTGTCGCGCTCGGCGAAAAGAGCCTAAGCTCGCTTCTGTCGGAAGCGCCGGAAACCACGCCCGGCATCGGGCGTGGTCGGACGCTTTCCTGAAGCGAGGGCGAGATGCAGGACGATCTCAACCGCCGGGTGGCGAGGCAGCGGGAGCTGATCGGCTCTCCCGACAGCGAGCGCGCCATGGGCGATTCAATCCGGCAAGCCTTCCTCACGCATATGAGCGAGCAGCAGCGGCAATTCGCGTCGCCTGCGGCGGCGCGGCGCTCGGTCGAGCGCCTCGAGGCGAAGAAGCGCTGAGCGCCGCTCTCAGCGGCGCCGCGACGGCCGCGCCTCGGCCGTCACGGCGAGCGCCAGGCGCAGCGCCCGCTCCATGATCGCATAATCCATCGACGCAAGATCGGCGCGCTGGTGCAGCTCGATCTGGCCGGCGCGCGACGCGACAAGCATCCCGGCGACCTGCTCGGGGAGATAGGGCAGGTGGATGAAGCCGCAGGGAATGCTCCAGCACCGCCGCTCCACCGCGGCGAGCAGCGTGTAGAGCGTGGCGTTGCACAGATATGTCCCGGCGGTGTTGGAGAGGTGCGTCGGAATGCCGGCGGCAAGCAGCGCCTGCTCGATCGCGCGCAGCGGCAGGCTGGCGGCGAGCGCGGTGGCGCCGGCGGGCGCGATCGCGGCATCCTCGAGCCGGAGGCCGGCGTTGTCGGCGATCTCGAAATTTGCCAGGTTGAAGCCGACGCGCTCCAGACGGATCATCGGCTCGCCCGGCCAGAGCCCGAGCGCGATGACCAGCGCCGGCTGCACCTCGTCGAGCGCCGCCTCGATCCGCTCGGCGAGGCCGGCGAACGCCACCGGCAGCTTGCGGCCGACGATGTCGAGCCTGCCGATGCGCGCGCCGTCGAGCGCCTCCGCCAGCTTCGCCGAGGGGTTGAGCGCATGGCCGCCATAGGGCTCGAAGCCGGTGATCAGCGCGGTCTCGGCCATGCGGCAGATCCTCGTGGAACATCGCGAGCGCCCATTGTGGCGGGTGAAAACGCCGCGGGTCAATCCGTGCGGAGCGCTCTGGACCGCGGCGCCCGGCTGCGCTATGCGCCGCGGCAAGCGACAAGGAACCTCCCGTGACCAGCGCCAGCGACTTCGTCCCGTTCCACGTCACCGTCTGCGGTATCGCCGAGCTTTCCGGCCACAGCGCCGTCGGCGTGACCCATGTGCTCTCGATCCTCGATCCCGGCTTTCCCGATCCCGACGCCTTCGGCGCCTTCGGCGAGCACGAGCGCCTCGACCTGCGCTTTCACGACATCACCGAAGCGCGCGACGGGATGCGGCTGGTGGAGCGGGACGACGTGGCGGCGCTGTTGCAGTTCGGCCGCGATCTCATGCTGGAGCCCGAGGCGCATCTTCTCGTCCATTGCCATATGGGCATCTCGCGTTCGACCGCGTCGATGGCGCTGATCCTGGCGCAGGCGCGGCCCGACCGCCCGGCGCTGGAGGCGCTGGCCGAGGTGCGGCGCATCCGCAAGCAGATCTGGCCCAATCTGCGGATCATCGAGCTCGGCGACGAGCTGCTCGGCCGCAAGGGCGAGCTCGTCGCCGCCGCCATCGCGCGCTACCGCCATGTCGTCGAGCGCCGGCCGGATATCGGCAAGATGATGACCGAGATGGGGCGCGGCCGCGAGGTGCGGGCGGCGCTGGCGCCGCCGGGGTGAGGCGGGTCGCGTCGCTCGCGCCGGCCTGCCGGCCGCCGCGGCTCTGCCGCCCGCCGAGACGGGCGCTCCAGGTCGGCGACGAAGGAGGAGAGGATTGTCGCCTCCTCCGGCCAGAAATCCGGGTCACTGTCGACTGAGCGCTAATCCCAGTTAACAACTGGCGCAACTTATGATCTAGTTCGTACAAGGAATACTCGCGTCCGCTCGGGCCAGGGCGAGCTGTCGCGAGATCGCTTTCGCGCACGTCTTCCGATGCGGCTTGACATTGCTGTCATGAGGGGAGGGGGCACAATGACGGACGACCTGTTAAGCGGTCAGCTCGGCAACATCCTAAATTTCCTCACCGCTGCCGCCGGCCTTGGCACGGCATCGATGGGACTTGTCGATGCAACCAAAGCCTGGAACGGCGGCCCTTCCAATTTCGGTTTCAGCCATATCAAGGACGCGCTCGACCCTTTCCTTGTCGCCGGAACCGAAGCGGCGCCCGCCACCGGCCAGGGACAAGCCGCTGCGCCGGCGCTCGGCAAAGCGCAA
This sequence comes from uncultured Alphaproteobacteria bacterium, assembly GCA_963789275.1. Taxonomy (GTDB): domain Bacteria; phylum Pseudomonadota; class Alphaproteobacteria; order ATCC43930; family CGMCC-115725; genus DAHUYF01. The sequence goes on along the minus strand of CAWBKF010000013.1, from coordinate 58,308 downwards.
ATCCTCGAGACACTGAAGGCCAATTGGCTCAACGGTGTTTCCAAAGCAGACCAGAAGGCGAAGGCCAAAGCGCTTATTCATCTCGGCTTGACGCAAGGCAACGCGCCGGCGCTCGCTGCCGCAGCCAATGTCGCCAGCGGGCCGCTCGCTTCCTTGGCCGCGAAGACCGCGACGGGCGATGCGCCGACACAAGCCGAGTTTGCCGTGCTCGGCCAGTTCGATGCGGTACTAATGGCAGTGCTCGACGTTGCCTACGAACGTGGTGACCAGCTCTACCGCAATGGCTGCAAAGCGTTTGCGATGGCCATATCGACCGTCATTGCCGTGCTCGTGGGCTGGCTCGCGCAGAGCGACCTTGGCTGGGGGTATTTCGGGAGCAGCAATTTCGTCCTCTCCTTCGTCATCGGCATCAGCGCGACGCCGCTCGCGCCTGTCGCAAAGGATCTCGCGAGCACGCTTCAGGCGGCAGCAGGCGCGGTGCAGTCTGCGCGGCGGCTGTGACCCTTTTTCTCGACTTCTTCACGCCCGGCCGCAATGTTGGCGGACCCGCGACCGGACCGGTCCTGCGCGAGGGCGATGGCACACAACAAAACCCGCTGAACCTTCCCGCCGTCCCGCCCGGGGAGATCGCGTCGAAGCTCAGCGGCGGAAACCTCCTCTTCGCCACGCATGGCTTCAATGTAAGCCGCAGCGAAGGCGCGGCGTCGTTGGGTTGGCTCGACCGATATCTCGCGCTCGACCCGCCCGCTCTTTTCGTCGGCATGCTGTGGCCAGGCGATGCGTGGCTTCCGATCGTCGACTATCCCTTTGAGGGCAGCGTTGCCATTACCTGCGGCAAGCTGCTCGCGGCCTTCTGCAACGATCATTGCAAGGGGAGTACGATCTCGTTCGTGTCGCACAGCTTGGGCGCCCGCTTCGTGCTTCAGGCAATCGCGCTCCTGGTGCCCAAGGCGCAATCGGTCTGTCTTACCGCTGCTGCGATCAACCGGAATTGCCTTCATGCCGAGTACACGAGCGCGGCCGGCAATTCAGAGCACGTTGCGGTTCTCGCCTCGCATCACGACGAGGTGCTCAAAGTTGCATTCAGCATCGGCGACCCATTCGCGGATCTCCTCCACGACGACCATACGCCGTTCCAGCCCGCGCTCGGTTATGACGGCCCGCCCCCGTCAGAGCCGCAGCCGGTACGCAAGCCGTGGCAGATTCCAGACGGATTGCATTTCGGTCACCACAACTATCTTCCTCCCGCCGACACCACTACGTTGCCGCCGCCGGAAGGCACGCCGTGGTCACTAGCTGCCAAGTTCATGCGCCGCGCCTTCCTCAACCAAACGCAGACCTGGCCCCCGCCATGACCGGCACAGCAGCGCAAATGGACGACTTCACCCTCGCGGAGTTCGCCGCGGGCGGCATTTCGCACCGCGTCTATCGCAAAGGCACAGGACGCGACGTGCTCCTGATGCACGAACTGCCGGGCATGACGCCGCAGTTTCTCAGCTTCGCGCGCACTGTCGCCGATGCCGGGTTCGCGGTGCATTTGCCGCTTTTCTTCGGCCGGCCGGGGGATAGTCACTCGATCGTTTTCCTGGCGCGGCTTTGCATCAGTCGCGAGTTTTTCCTCTTCACCCAGGGCGGCGGCAGTCCGGTCGTCGATTGGCTTCGTGCCTATGGCCGCGAGATAGTTGTCGGAAACGGCGGCAAGGGAATTGGCGTTATTGGCTTGTGCCTGACCGGCAATTTCGCGATCGCGCTTTTGGCCGACCCGTTCACGCTCGCCCCCGTCGCCGGCGAACCGTCGCTGCCGTTCGGCATTACCGCTCGCGCACGTGTCTCGATGGCCATGAGCGGCGACGATCTCGCGAACGCTCAGGCGCGCAACCGAGCGGGCATCCCGTTGATGTGCTTGCGGTTCTCCAACGACAGGATCAGCCCGCCGGAGCGATTCGCCACGATCCAGGCGGCCTTCTCCATGAATTTCACAGGCATCGTAATCCCTTCGCCCGATGCCGAATGGGGTATTCCCACCAATGCGCATGCAGTGCTGACCGAAGATTTTTCTGACGCGGACGGGCACCCCACACGCTCCGCCCGGGACCGCGTTATCGCGTTCTTGAAGGAGCGCCTTGAATAGCTGTTGAGGATACCGCGGTAGGCGGCACCATGCGTAAAAAAACCCCCGCGCAGCAACGTCGCGATTGCCTGAGCAATCGCCGGCGCCCGCTGCCGACGAAGGCGCGTACGCGCCTTCGCGGCGGCCGTCGCGGCTAAAGGATGGCCACGGCGCGGGTCCAGCCGGCCGAGGCGCCGCGGATCTTCACGGGAAAGCAGCTTACGGTGAAGCCGTCGGCCGGCAGCGCCTCCAGATTGTGCAGCTTCTCGAGATGGCAATAGCCGATCTCGCGGCCGGCCTTGTGCCCCTCCCAGATCAGCGCCGCGTCGCCGCTGGCGCTGTATTTCTCCTTGGTGTGGACGAAGGGCGCGTCCCAGCTCCAGGCGTCGGTGCCGGTGAGCCGCACGCCGCGCTCCAGCAGGTAGAGCGTCGCCTCGCGCCCCATGCCGCAGCCGGCGGCGACGTAATCGGGCTTGCCATAGGCCGCGCCGGCGCGGGTGTTGACGACGACGATGTCGAGCGGCTGCAGGCGGTGCCCGATGCGGCGCGAGCTCCTGCTCGACCTCGGCGGCGGTGACGACATGGCCGTCGGGCAGATGGCGGAAGTCGAGCTTGACGCCGGGCTGCAGGCACCAGTCGAGCGGCACCTCGTCGATGGTGATGGCGCGCTCGCCGCGGTTCATCGTGGAATGGAAATGATAGGGCGCATCGAGATGCGTGCCGTTATGCGTCATCAGTCTGATCCATTCGATCGCCCAGCCTTCGCCGTCGGGCAGGTCCGCCACGCCGAGCCCGGGAAAGAATTTCACGACATCGGCGGCGGTGTTCTTGTGCGTGAGATACTCGATCCGCGGCCCGTAGCCGGGCGGATCGGAGACGACGTCGTTCTCGAGTGGCATGGAGATGTCGATCAAACGGCGCGCCATGGCTGCTCCTTCCGCTGCGGGCGCGCATCATAGCGCCGGCGCCGGGGCGGCGAAATCGACGAGCGCTGCGGCGACCGCGGCTCTTTCGCTGCCGCCGCGCCGCCTGCTAGGCTTTGACGATCGAGGTATCACCCATGCGCCTGGCGCAGCACCGCTTGGAAATCGCCACCTCGCGGCAGGGATTGCACGAGATCACCGCGCCTGTCGCCCGCTGGGTCGCGGCGCAGGGCATGGCGGCGGGGCTTCTCACCCTCTACCTGCGGCACACCTCCGCCTCGCTGCTGATCCAGGAGAATGCGGCGCCCGAAGTCCGCGCCGATCTCGAGGATTTCCTGCGCGCGCTCGCCCCCGAGGAGCCGCCGCGCTATCGCCATGCCGACGAGGGACCCGACGACATGCCGGCGCATATTCGCGCCGCGCTGCTGCCGACGCAGCTCTCGATCCCGCTGGAGGAGGGGCGGCTCGCGCTCGGCACCTGGCAGGGCATCTACCTCGTCGAGCATCGCCGCGCGCCCCACCGGCGCGAGGTCGCGCTGCACCTCCTCGGCGACTGACCCCGACCGATCCCGGCTCGAGCCTGTCCCGCGGAGAAGGAACCATCACTGCCGCCCCCGCGAAAGCGGGGGCCCAAAAGCAACCGAACGTGGTCGCCCTGGGTCCCCGCTTTCGCGGGGAAAGCGAGGATGGTGATTCGATCTGCTCGAATTGCGCTCTAGCGTGACCGGGACGGCCCGCCGTCCTGCGGCTCGCGCGCCACCGGTCCGGGCGCAGCTCTAGCGGCGGATACCCGCAGCAGCGGTGGCGAGGGGCTCGTCGAGGCGGTGCTCGTGGAGCGGGTGGATCTCTTCGGTGATCGGGATCTCGCGGAAATTGGTGGCGCCGAGCATGCCGTCGATGCGGCCGCCGCTTTCGGCAAGCGGCAGCAGGATGCTGCGATAGACCACCGGCTGGCCTTGATGGAGGCCGACGCCGCCGGTGCTGATCGGCACGCCCTTGGCGATGACGCGCGCGGCATAGGATGTCGCGACGTAGAGCAGCGTGCTCTCCTGGCATTCCGCGAGGCTTTGCCGGTCGAGTGTCGGCCAGCTGGGATCACGCAGATTCTCGCCGACGGCGGCGAAGCGCGAGCGCTCGAGCTTGGGGTCGATATCAACCAGCAGGCAATTGGCCCAATCCTGGCCGAAGAGCTGGGGATCGATCTGCGAGCGTCGCGGCAGGGCGCCGCCCTGGCAAAGGCCGCGCCAATGTGCCAGTACGCGCAACACCAGGCGTTGCTCGCGGCTCTGTGTATCCGTCATCGGTGCTGCGCGGCTCCGGCCTACCCAACCGGAAAGCATAGGGAAGGGGCGTTAAGGAAGGATTATGAAACCGCTTCGCGGGCGGGCTCCTAGCGCCGGCCGGAGGGGCCTCCCTGCGGCAGGACGAAGGGGATCGCCTGCGGCGGCGTGAAATAGGTCACTTGCGGCGGCGGTGATACGATGAGCGGCGGCGGATAGCCGGGCAGGGTGGGCGGAACGACGGCGACCGGCGGGGCCAGGACCGGCATCGGCGGGGTGAGCACGATCACCACCCGGCCTCCGGCCAGCGCCGCCGGCGCTGCGAGGACGGCCAACGCCAAGGCCAGCGCCGCCGCCCTGCTCAAGCTCCGGTCGATCTCATGGCGCATTTGCCGCTCCATCCTCCGCTCTGCCCTATGTAGGATGCGCCGGCGGGCGGGGAAGCGGCGCGGGCGGAAAAAGCGCTTCTCACCGCCTGGATTGCGCTGGATCAGGTGACCGGCGCCAAGCTTGTGCCGATATGCCGCCTGGCCCAGCCTGCGGCCGTCGGGCGGCGCAAATGCGAGAGAGATGACGATGAGACCGAGCCCGCTGTGGATTTTCGTTCTGGGGAGCCTGGCGCTTGCCGCCTGCGCCGGCGAGCCGCCGCCGGGTCCGGAGCCGGCTTTGGCGCCCGACAAAGCGCGGCTTTATGTCTATCGCGACTTCACGCCCGGCGGCTCGCTGGTCTGGACGACCGTGTCGCTCGACCGCCATCCGCTCGGCGAGTCCGCACCCGCCACCGTCTTCTACCGCGACGTGACGCCCGGCACCTACGAGGTCGAGGTGCTCAGCGACAAGCTCTACCCCGATCAGTTCAAGACGGTTCGCGTCGCTGCCGGCAGCCGCACCTACGTCAAGATCGAGCAGGCCGCGTTCTGGGGCAACTCGCCTTGGGGCTGGCAAGGAGCCACCTTCATCGTCGCCATCGTCAATCCCGCGCTGGGAGCGCAGGAGGTCGCTCATCTCCGTCCGAGCGCCGGCTGAGCTGGGCGGCGATCTTCCTCCCCGGGCGCCTTCACGCCGGCGTAACATTGCCGCTGTAGTCTCCGCGGGTCATGTTGATTTATCGAGGTGACGCTCCGGGGATCGACGGTCTTCGCGAGATTCTCGGAGCGATGGCGCAGCAATTCGACCGACGCATGCTTTTGGCGCGGTGGGACGATGGCGAGACGATGAGCTACATGATCACCATGGACAATGCTCTGGTGGTTCGCGGCCCGGCCTTTCAGCCGCTCGTCCTGGCCTTTCCCGACGGCGCGTGCCTCGCTGTCCAGGAGGCTGAGCCTGGCCGATAGGACCGGAGAGGCAGCCCCGGCGCCTGATGCGGCGCGGACGGATCGTCCGCCGCTGCGGGCCGACCGCCTGGGATACCCGATGGAAGCCTTCGCGGCGCAGCTCGATGTCGGCCTCAAGGCGGCGAATGAAACGGTGGTCGGCACCGTGACGGCGTGGAGCGCGGTGTTCAGGGCCTATCTCGATACCGCCACCGCGACGCGTCAGCTCTTCGGCGGCCTGCTGATCGACTGGCACCAGCGGCTCTTCGTTCCCCCCAGCCGATAACCTCGCCTGTCGCGCCGCCCGCCTTGAGCCAGATCAAGGCGGCGACGGGCCGCCAAGGCGTATCAACACCATCACGCGTCGCGTGAGCGCATCGTCATGACGGCGGCGTGACAGGCACAGGGAGCGAGGCAGCAGATGACGGCGAAAACGCAGATCGTCGATTTTCTCGGCGAGCGCGCGCTGGTGCTGCCGGCGCTGCTGACCGGCGCCGTCGCCGCGAATGAGCGCGCCAAATACGTTCTGACCTTGTTGCAAGTCGCGGCGAGCCAGGCGGAGCACCCCCAGGCGGCGCCACCCTCCTTGCGCGCCGAGCGCGAAGCCTGCGGCCTCGCCGAGCCGGCCTTCGACCGATCGGTCGCGCGGGCCGAGTGTGACGGGCGCGGCAATTATCACATCCCCGGCGCGCAGCGGCTCATCGCCCGGCTTGACGAGGCATTGCGCGCCATGATCGCGCCGCTGAAGGTGGCGGGGAAGGAGGGCGCCGATGCCGCGGCGCTCCATCAGCGCTTCAGCGCCCGCCTGGAGCGGCTGATCGAGGAGCGACCGCCGGCCGCCGATGACATGTTGAGCGGCGAGCAGATCACCGCGCTGACCTCGGCGCGTCCCAAGGCCGGCGATGGCGTCCACCTTCTCGTCATGGATCTGCACAAGGAGATCAATCGGCTGCAAAGCGCCATCTCGACGATGGAGGTCGCCGGCGCCAGGGCCTACGGCCTCGGCGAGTCCGATCGCGCCGCGGTCACGGCGTTCATGGCCGGGGTGAACCGCACGGCGCCGCTCAAATTCGATCATCCCGGCCTTGACACCATCGCCGCCCGCGCCGGCGAGGCGCTGCTGATCCAGAACGATATCGGCACGACCGAGGCGCATGTCCTCGTCATCAAGGTGAGCGGCCTGCGGGTGACGCTCACCTACAGCGACATCCACCTGCCGCGGGTGCGCTTTCTGCAAGGCTTGTGCGCGCAGGCCGGCTTCGCCTGGGAGGACATCAGCTCGCGCCAGGTCTCCGGCATCGGCGATGCCGATCTCTTCTACCTGGCGTTCGGCAGCTTCGTCGCGGCGGATGCCGCCGCGCTCTCGGCCTTTCTCGAGCGGGTGGGCTCGCGTATCGTCTTCCTCATCGACTGGAACAAGGCGCGCAAGCGGCTCGGGCTGCTGGTGGAGAACGAGGCGGCGGTCGAGATCCTGACATGGGCGGCCGATCACGATGTCGGCCATCGCGGCTTCCTGCAGCTGGGCGGCGAGCGGCTCATCTATGACGCGCTGGAGCAGGCGGTGAAGACGCCGCTGCGCTATGGCGAGCCGCTGCACGAGATGATCGGCGCCGAGACCGCCCAGGAGTATCTCCGCTTCGTCCTCGAGATCGCGGCGACGGGGCTGCTGCGCGGCCAGTCGGAGGCGCTCATCCGCGACCGGGTGCGCGCCGAGCTGTTCACGCATTTCCGCTCGGCCGAGCAGCGGCTCCTGGCCGAGTGCTCGGGACATGCGGAGATCATCGCGCAACTCGCGAACGGCTTGCGGACGGCTCTGAGGCAAGGCGCGTCCGGCGGCGACGACGCGCTCGCCCGCCACGCCGTCCAGGCGAAGCTCTGGGAGACCCGCGCCGACGACGTGGTGAAGGCGATGCGATCGACGGTCCGGCGCATCTCCGGAACCGAGATCTTCTGCCGCATCGTCGAGACCGCCGACGATGCTGCCGACAATCTGGAGGATGCGACGTTCCTGGCGCGCCTGCTGTTCGACAGCGCGCCGCCGGCGGCGCTGCCGGAGCCGCTGCTGGTCCTGGCCGATCTCCTGGCCGAGGGCAGCCAGACCTTTCGGCGGACGATGGAAGCGGCGCAATATGTCCGGCGCGGCGGCGAGCGCGATGCGGTGCAGCGCTTCCTCGAGGCGGCGGACCGCGTGGTTACGGTCGAGCATCAGACCGACGAGCAGGAGCGCGCGGTGACGACCGCCCTGATGAAGACCCCGCTCGATTGCCGGCAGCTTCACATGCTGGGCGGCATCGCGCATCATCTGGAAGCGGCGGCGGACGCGCTGCTGCATGCCAGCCTGAAGCTGCGCGATCACATCCTCGGCGACGTCATCGTCGCCTGAGCGGCCGGGCGCGGCGGAAGGTCAGCGCTGCGCCACCGCCGGCGCCGCGAGTGGGCCGGTATTCGCCGCGGTCAATTGGCGGATGCGCTCGACATATCCCAGATTGCTGGCAACCGCGCCGGCATCGAGGTCGACGCGCGCTACCCGCGCTGAAGCCGCCGCATCGCCCTTGAGCGCCAGCGCCAGAGCGAGGTTCTGGCGGTTGCGCGGCGTGCCGCCATCCTGCACCAGCCCGGAGAGCAGCGCGATCGCCTCTTCGTAGCGGCCGCTCAGCGCCAAGGAGAGGCCGAGATTGTTGAGGATCGCGGGATCGCCCGGAGCGATCTGCCGCGCCGCGGCGTAGGCGCCCTGGGCGTCGCCGTGCCGCCCGATCTCGTCGAGCGCCACGCCGAGGCCGTTCAGCGCCGGCGCCGAATGCGGCGCCAGCGTGAGCGCGGTCTCGAAGCTCTGGATCGCGTCGGCGGGCAGGTGGCGCGCGAGCTGGGCCTTGCCGAGCGCCAGCCTTGCCGCCGGCGCGTTGGGCAGAAGCGTCACGGCGGTGGCCAGCTCGGCGATCGCCGCCTCGCTGTCACCCATGGCGAGCAGCGCGCGGCCCAGCACCAGGTGCAGCCCGCCCTCCTTCGGATGGCGGTCCAGCAGCTCGCGATAGAGTTTGACGGCGGTGGCGGGATCGCCCTCCGCCGCGGCGCCATTGGCGACGCGCAGCATCTTGGTGTCCGAGGCGGTGTCGGGCGGCGCTCCCACCGTGGCGCAGGCGGCGAGAAGCAGGCTCAGCAGCGCCGCAAGCGTCGCGCGGCGGAAGATTGGCTTGCCAGGAATGATCATCGTCGGCTCCATCGGTCGCGGCGTGCGGATCAGTTCTGCATCATCTTGAGGACGTCCAGCGCCGCCGGGCCGCCGATGACCAGGAGCAGCGCCGGCAGGATGAAGATCATCAACGGGATGGTCAGCATCACCGGCAGCCGCGCGGCGCGGGCTTCGGTCGCGAGCGCGCGCGCGGTGCGCAGTTCGGCGGCGGTCACGCGCAGCGACTGGGCCAGCGGCGTGCCGTAGCGCAGGCTCTGGCCGAGCGTGCCGATGATGCCGGCGACGCTGCGCAGATCGAGGCGCGCCGCCAAATTGTCGAGCGCCTGCCAGCGGTCCGACAGCATGCGCATCTCCGTGGCGGTCGTCGCGATCTCTTCGGCGAGCGCGAGGTTGGCGCCGGCGATCTCGCGTCCCACGCGCTCGAGGCTCTGGTCCATGCCCAGGCCGGCCTCGGCGCAGATCACCAGCAGGTCGAGCGCGTCGGGCAGATTGTCCTCGATCGCGCGCAGCCGCCTCTGCCCTTGCCAGCGCACCGCCAGATCCGGGAGGCGCCAGCCGAGAACCGCCGCCGCGAGGATGGCCCCGCCGGCAAGCGCGATGCCGCCCGTCGCCATGAGCCAGGGCGTGGCGAGCCGCCACAGCATGGCTGGCGCGATCACCGCCGCCAGCGTCTTGAGCGCGACGAAGGTGGCGAGGGCGCCGCGCTGGCGGAAGCCGGCGCGGTTCAGGAAATCGGCCAGCTTGCGGCTCTCCTCGCGCCCGACCACCGGGCTCAGCGAGACGATCCGGCCGAAATGGTGATACCAGTGCTCCGCCGGCGGTGCCTCTTCCGGCGCCTCGGCGCCGTCGGCGATGAGCATGCCGATACGCGCGCGCCGCGCCTCCTGCCGGCGCGGCGACATCAGCAGCAGCACCGCGGCGACGCCGGCCGCGGCGGCGAGCGGCACGGCAAAGAGGCTGGGCGCGATCATCGGACGCTCCGCTTGATCGTCACCCGCATGATCAGATTGCCGCCGGTGATCGCCGCCAATGCCGCGCCCAGCATGTAGCCGCCATTGGGATCGCTGAAGAAGCGGCCGAAATACTCGGGATTGGTCATCGCCAGCGCGCCACCGGCGACGAAGGGCAGGGCGCTGATCACCATCGCCGAGGCGCGCGCCTCGGCGCTCAGCGCCTTGGTCTTGAGGCGCAGCTCCTTGCGGCGGCGGATGACGCCGGCGAGATTGGCCAGGGTCTCGGAGAGGCCGCCGCCGGTCTCGCGCTGCAGCGACAGGCTGACGGCGAAGATGCGGAAATCGGCGAGGCCGACATGCTCGGCCGTGTGCCATAGCGCCTCGTCGAAAGCGACGCCGACCTTGAGCTGGTTGGCGATCTCGCCGAACTCCTCGCCGGCCGGGCCCGGCACGTCGCGGGCGACGGCGCTGATCGCCTCGATCACCGGCAGTCCGGCGCGCACCGCGCGTGCCACGAGATCGATGGCATCGGGGAAATGCTCGAGGAAGCGGGCGCGGCGGCGGGCGCGCGCGGTCCTGAAGCAGAACCAGGCGCCGCCGGCGCCGGCGGCGAGCGCGGCTGAGGCCGGCCACCCAGGCGGCGAGATGCAGCAGCAGCGTCAGGAAGAGCCAGCCGGCGACGCGCGGCGGCGGCTGCGGCGCAGGCGACATGCCAGGGCCGCAGCGTGCCGCCGAGATCGGCAAAGGTGAGCCCCGCCTTGGCGAGCGCCGTCGCGAGCGCCGAAGGCGCGGCGGCTGGCGATGTCGTCGGCGGCGGTGCGGCGGCGTCGGTCCCGGCCGGAGCGGCCTGCAGCAGAGCGGCAATGCGCTCGCGCCGCGGGTCCTTGCGCGGAACGAGCAGGAATCCCGCCGCCAGGGTCGCCACCGCGACCAGCGCCGATCCGCCCAGCATCGGCAGCGGCGCCGTCATGATTCCACGCCCATCGCGGCGTTGAGCGAGCGCTCGAGCCCGAGCTGGCGCGCGCGCTCGTAGAAATAAGGCCGCAGCCGGCCGCCTTCGAAGGTGCCGAGGACGTTGCCGTCGCGGTCCTGGCCCTCGTCGGCGAAGGTGAAGAGATCCTGCGTGGTGATGACCTCGCCCTCCTGGCCGATCACCTCGGTGATGTGCGTGACGCGACGGATGCCGTCGCGCATGCGCTCGAGCTGCAGCACGAGATCGACGGCGCTCACGATCTGCGAGCGCACGGCGCGCATCGGCAGGTTCACGCTGCCCATCAGCAGCATGTTCTCGAGCCGGACCAGCGCGTCGCGCGGCGTGTTGGCGTGGACGGTGCACATCGAGCCGTCATGGCCGGTGTTCATCGCCTGCAGCATGTCGAAGGCCTCGCTGCCGCGCACCTCGCCGAGCACGATGCGGTCGGGACGCATGCGCAAGCGCGTTGCGCAACAGCTCGCGCTGCGCGATCTCGCCGCCGCCTTCGAGGTTGGGCGGCCTGGTCTCGAGCCGCACCACGTGCGGCTGCTGCAATTGCAGCTCGGCCGTATCCTCGATGGTGATGATCCGCTCGGCCGGGTCGATCAGCCGCGACATCGCGTTGAGCAGCGTCGTCTTGCCCGAGCCGGTGCCGCCGGAGATCAGGATGTTGAGGCGGCAGCGCGCGGCGATCTCGAGCAGGCGGGCCATGCCGGTGGACAGGTTGCGTTGCGCCGCCATCATCTCGAGGGTGATCGAGCGGCGCGAGAATTTGCGGATCGAGATCGCGGCGCCGTCGAGCGCCAACGGCGGCAGCACGATGTTGACCCGGGTGCCGTCGGCGAGCCGGGCGTCGACCATCGGGCTCGACTCGTCGATGCGCCGCCCCACCGCCGAGGCGATGCGCTGGCCGACATTGACGACATGCGATCGGTCCCGGAAGCGCTGCGTCGTCAGCTCGAGCCGGCCGCGGCGCTCGACATAGATGCGGTCGGGGCCGTTGACCAGGATGTCGGTGACGCCGTCGTCGCGCAGCAGCGGCTCGAGCGGCCCCAGCCCGATCATGTCGTCGACCAGCTCGGCCGCCACTTCGCGCTCCTCGCGCTCATTGAGCTCGACGCTCTGCTCGGTGGCGATCTGAGAGACCAGGCGGCTGACTTCGACGGCGAGCTGGTCGCGGCTCATGCGCGCCACGATGGTGAGGTCGATGCGCTGCATCAGCGCGTCGCGGATGCGCGTCTTGACCGGTTCGTCGGCAAGCCGCGCAGCGGTACCGGGCGGCGGCGGGATCACCGCGAGCTCGCCGCCTTTGGCGAGATCCCGTCGCCCGAAGGAGCGCGTCTTCACCGCCAGATCCTCCACCAGGATTGCCGCTTCGGACGCTGGCCCGAGATCTCGCCGGCGAGCGCGGCGATGGCGGAGGATATCCTGCCGGCGGTCGACGCCGCCGGCGCGCCGGCGTCGGCGGCCAGGGCGAGGCCGCGGTCGAACGGCACGGTGACCGCCGGCGCGAGCTCGGCGCCGCGGGTGAAATCGGCAACGCTCATGCCGGCGCGGCCGAACTCACCTTGACGGTTGAGCAGCAGCAGCGTCTGGCCGGACAGCTGGCCGGCGCCATCGGCCTTCTTGAAGCGGCGGACATCGCGCAGCGAGGTCAGCACCGCGTCCGCGACGATGACGCGCACCGCGGCGCGCTGGCTGAGCGCCGGCCAGAACCGGCGCAGCGACCGCGGCAGATCGACCACGACATAGTGGAATTGCACCTGGAGCGCCCGCAGCAGCACTTCGAGCGCCTCGGGCTCGATGACGATGTCCTCGGCGAAGGGCTCCTCGGCGCTGAGCACCGAGAGCTTGTCGCCGAACCGCGCCATGGCGCGGGTGATGAACACGCTGTCGATGCGCTCCGGCGCCTCGAGCGCGCGGCGCAGCCCGGCGGTGGATTTGAGGTTGAGCAATAGCGCGCAATCGCCGCCGACGAGATCGAGGTCGAGCAGGGCGACGCGCCGGCCCTGCTTCTCGGCGAGGTGCCAGGCGAGGTTGACCGCCATGGTGCTGGTGCCGACGCCGCCGCGGCTGCCGGTGAGCACCACCAGCTTGCCGAGCTTGGCTTCGCTGCGCGGCTCGATGCCCTCGATCACCGACATCACGGCGCGCCGAACCAGATCCGGGGTCAGCGGCTTCACCAGATAGTCGCTCACCCCCGCCTGCAGCAGGTCGCGGTAGAGCCCGATGTCATTGCGCGTCCCGACCGCGATCACCTCGACGCCGGGCTCGCACACCTCGGCCAGGCGGCTGACATCGGAGATCGGCAGCTCGCTGTCACCGAGATCGACCAGCAGCACCTCGGGGGACGGCTCGCCCGCGAGCTGCTCGATGGCGCGATCGATCCCGCCGCGCTGGATGTCGCCGGGGGCGCGGACGAGATCGGCGAGCGCGCCGCGCGCCGCTTCCGCCGTCTCCTCGTCGCCCAGAAAAGCCATCACCGCGCGCCGTTGCGGCGTGCCGCGCGCGACGGGAACCGACAGCGAATGCTCCAGCGGCCTCATCGATTGCCCTCGATCGAGACCAGCGGCTGGACCCCCTTGTCGGAGGGCAGCTCCTTCACCTTGCCGGCCTGCCACGCCGCCACCGCATCGGCGGCGGTCCCGCCGTCGGTCACCGACGCGCCGCGGCCTTTGACGAGGTCCCTGGGATCGGCGAGCATCAGCGACAAATTGGTCGCGGTGGCGCAGCCGAGATTGCTGCCGACCGTGTTCTGGTTGCCGAGCGCATCGGGGCGCGACCAGTCCGGGCAGCCCGGCACCACCACCGTGTCATCGGCGATCTCGACGGTGACGCGGTCGCGCGCCTGCGCCGGCGCGTGGCCAGGCTCGAGGGCGATGTGGTCGCGGGCGACGCCGAGCGCGGCGAAGGCGGCGGCGAGGCGCTCGAGCGCCGCGCGCGATTGCGGACCTTGCAGCGTCAGCCGCAGCCGCGCGGGATCGGGCTCGCCGGCGAGGATGCCGCGCAGGCGCTCATACTCGGCGGCGGCGGGCGCGCCGGTGCGCGCATCGACCGCGACGGTGACGGTTTGGTCGCGATGGATGACCTGCACCGCTTTCGCCGTCTGCCGCTCGGGCAGCGCGGAGAGATCGGGGCCGTCGGCGCAGCCGGAGAGACCGATCGCGCCGAGGGCCAGCAGCGGCAGGATAGAGCGGATGGACATGATGCCTCCCGTCAATTCAGGGTGAAACCGGCGTCGCCGACGAAGCGCCCGCCATCCGGGCCGAGGCCGATCCCGGCGGGGTTTTGCGCGCCGGTCTTGGCGGCCATACCCTGGAAGATGCGCTCGAGATCGCTGGCCGGCGCGAAGCCGTCGGTCGGCAGCTTCAGCGCCTGCGCGCTGTCGACCGGGCGCACGATATAGGGTGTCACGATGATCACCAGCTCGGTCTCGTTGCGCTGGAAGCTGCTGGAGCGGAACAACGCGCCGAGCACCGGCAAATTGCCGAGCCCGGGATATTGCGTGACGTCGGTGCTGGTATTGTTCTGGATGAGGCCGGCGATGGCGAAGCTCTGGCCGCTGCCGAGCTCGATCGTGGTCTCGGCGCGGCGCACGGTCAGCGCCGGGATGGTGATGCCGGAGATCTGCACCGCGCCTTGCGTGGTGAGCTCGCTGACCTCGGGCCGCACCTTCATGCTGATGCGGTCGGGCCCGAGCACCGTCGGCACGAATTCGAGGCTGACGCCGAATTTCTTGAAGTCGATGGTGGTGACGTTGTTGATCTGCGAGACCGGGATGGGGAACTCGCCGCCGGCGAGGAAGCTCGCCGGCTGTCCCGAGACGGCGGTGAGGCTGGGCTCGGCGAGGATCGAGACCAGCCCCTCCTCGGCCAGCAGGTCGAGCAGCCCGTTGACCGTGGCGCGGCTGGTGGTCACGCCGGCGGCGATGGCGCCGGGTATGGCGGTGCTGCTGGTCAGCGCCTGGGCGCGGGTCAGGGTGCCGGCGGTGTTCGAGAGGAAGTCGCGGCCGGTGGCGAGCCCGAAATTGAACGCGCCGGGGCTCGCCACGGCATTCCAGTTGAAGCCGAACTGCTTGGTGATCGAGCGCGAGACCTCGGCGACGCGGACGCGGAGATTGACCTGCGTCGAGGCGGGGACGGTCAGCCGGTTGAACACCGTGCCCTTCTCGCCGGCAAAGCGCGCGGCGAGGCTCTGCACCGCCGCCGACGCGTCGGGATCGGGCGCCGTGCCGCGCAGCACGATGCCGGCCGGGGTCGAGCTTGCTACCACCGTGGCGCCGGGCACCTGGTCGTGGATCAGCTGCTCGAGGTCGCCGAGATCGGCCGTTACCGTCACCTCGCGGGCGAGGATCTGCTCGCCATGGCCGTCAAGCGCGAAGAGCGAGGTGCGCCCCGGCGATTTGCCGAAGAGGAAGAGGCTCGTGGGGTTGGGCGATTGGATGTCGGCGATGGCGGGGTCGGCGACGAAGACGCTCGCGGCCGGACGCGGCAATTGGATGAGCTGCCCCTGCGATACCTGGATGCGCAACTGCGTCGCCGGCGCGGGCGCCTGGGCGACGGCGGCGGCGGCGATCAGCGCCAGCGCCGCCGCGGCGAAGGCTGCGATGCAAGTCCGTCGAAACGCCATGTGCTGCTCTCCCTCGCCAATGTCCTTGCCGCCGGGTTGACCGGCGGCGATCTCACCTCAGTTGGGCTTGCCGCCGGGATCGGTCTTGCCGCCGCGCAGGATCACCAGCGCGCCGCGCTGCTCGACCGGGTTGCGCTGCAAGGTCGCGCGCAGCGCCGAAGAGACGTCCTCGGCCCAGACCGGGCCTTGCTCGGCCGGGCGCGCCGGACGGCGCTTGCGCTTCGTCGCTGCCGCCGAGCAGGCTGCGCAGCGTCAGCGACAGCTTGCCGAGCTCGGTCGCCACCGCGATCTGCTCCGCCTGGTGCGGGCTCGCCTCGAGGGTGACGGTGCGCGCGCCGCTCTTGTCGAGCGTGGGCTCGGTGCGGGCCGTCTGCATCCGCTGGTCGATGGCGAGGACGCGCAGATTCTGAGCCACCGTCTCGCCGGCGGAGCGGCGGCCAGCGGAAACCTCGTTCTCCTTGAAGGTCTGCGTCAGGATGACGTCGACGCGGTCGCCGGGATAGATCAGGCCGGTCGTCCCCGACATGGCATTGACCGGGACGGAGAGCGCCCGCATGCCGGGCTCCAGCACGGCGGCGAGAAATCCGCGGTCGCCGGGCTTGGCGATGGCGTCGGCGATGATCGGCTCGCCGCGCTCGAGCGCGCGGCGGAGCACCGCGCCGGTCACCTCGACGAGGCCGTCATTGGCGGCGGCGCCGGTGGCGCTGCGCTCGATCGCATGCAGCGGCGGCGCGTCACCGCTCCAGCGCCGCCATTCGACGTCCTCAGGGCGGATCAGCGTGCCGACGGGAAGCTGCGCCGCGGCGACGAGGATCTCGGCCTCGGGCGTCGACGCGGTCGAGGTGCTCGCGAAGCCGCCGCTCCACAGGAACGCCTCGACGGCAGCGCCGAGCGACACCACCAGGACCAGGATCAGGATCATGCGCCCGCGCATCGTCGACCTCACCGGTGCAAGAGCAGAACAAGCATCGTCCACCAGCCGCCGGCGGCGATGGCGATGGCGTAAGGCAGGGTGGCTTCATTGCCGGATAGCATCGCCGGCGCGCGATGGCGCCGTGGCGGTGCGCGCGCCGGCAAGCCGCGCGCCGAGCACGACCAGCGACAGCGCGCCGCCGCTGAGAGCGACGGCAAGCAGGAAAGAGGGGGTGTCGGACAGGCCGAAGAACCAGCTTCCGGCAGCGATCAGCTTGAGGTCGCCGCCGCCGATCCAGCCGCGCAGGAAGAGCGGCAGCAGCAGCGCTCCGACGACGAGGCCGCCCAGCGCCGCGAGCAGCGCGGTCTCAGGCGAGGCGAAGAGGAGGGCGTGCAGGGCGGCCAGCGCCGCCAGCCCCAGCACCAGCCGGTTGTCGATGCAGCGCCAGCGCAGATCGGTATAGGCGGCGGCGGCGAAGATGCTTGCTGCGACGCTGAAAAGTGCTGTCTCCATGGGTCCCTCTGCGGCCCTTTTTGCCGCCACCGCGCCGATTTCGGAAAGCTTAGCTGCTCGGATTGATGGTCGAGCCGACGGTCGAGAAGGCGCTGGCGATATTGCCCTTCAGGCTGGTGGCGGCCGCCGTGATGCCCACCGCGATGATCGCCGCCAGCAAGGCGTATTCGACGGCGGTGACGCCGCGCTGGTCCTGGCGCAGACGACGCAAAAGACGAAACATGGATGCTCTCCTGGACTGTTCCTATTGCGAATGTTGGTTGCGTTAAGACTGCCAAGGCGCAACCGGTGCGCCCATTGAACGCATGCCGTTAAGTTTCGTTCCGGCGAAGTCATGCAACGCTCACACGAGGCCTGGAACCGCGTCGACCCTACTGGAACGCATTTAGCCGCCGGTGGTTCACGACCGGAGGTGGAGCGATGGTGGAGGGCAGCGCCTTGCCTAGGGACCGTGCCAGATGGCGGGAGGCCCTCAGCGCCTTGCCGCTGGCGGCATGGTTCGGGTTCTGCTTTGCGCGCCAGCTGCCGGCCTTTGCCGCGCAATGGCGCCTCGACCCCGTGGATCCGGTGGCGCTCCTCGGCGGCTGCGCCTCGCTGGTCTTCTGCCTCTTATGGATGGTGCTGCTGCTGGCGCGGCGGCAGCGCAAGGCGACGGTTGACGGGGTGCTGCCGCGGGTGATCGCTTTCGCCGGGACATATCTGGGAATGGGCATGCTGCTGCTGCCGGTGTCGCGGCCGGGGCCGGCGGTGGAGCTGCTGTCGAGCCTGCTGATCTTCGCGGGGACCTTCCTGTCGATCATCGTGCTCCTGCGTCTCGGGAGGTCGGTGAGCGTCGTGCCGGAGGCGCGCCGGCTGGTGACCAGCGGCCCCTATGCGGTGATCCGGCATCCGCTCTATCTCGCCGAAGGCCTGACGCTGCTCGGCATCACCTTGCACTACCTGGCGCCACTGGCCGTCCTGCTCTTCGCCGTGCAATGCGCCTGTCAGGCGCGGCGGATGGCCTATGAGGAGGCGGTGCTGCGGGCGGCTTTTCCCGACTACGCGTCCTATGCCGCAGCGACGCCGCGCCTCCTGCCGCTCCGCCTCGCCTTCGGCTGGCTGCGGGGCATCGGCGGCCTCAGCGGCCGGACTATTGGGTGAGGCTGACGCCGGCGGTGGAGTGCCGTTGCCCGGCCGGAGCCGCCCGAGCAGGAAAACTGATACTGCATGTCGTTTCCGTAATTCAAGCTATCAACCGGAGCGCCCATGTCGTTCCAGTCGTATTGGTAGGCGTTGCCGCCGAGCTGCGCGCAGGTCGGCGCGGCATTGACCATCTCCGTAGCCATGGTTGGCCCGGTTCCGCAACCGAAGCAAATCGCGCCACTGCCATCGTTATCGGTGTTCTCCCCGTTGCCCGAGGCGGTGTAGCACGATCCCCAAGGCGCGGTGGGAAAGGTCGTGCTGCCGTTGCTGGTGGTACCCTTTTCGACGATCAGGCTGCAATCCTGGGTGGTCGGATAGACGCCATGCGTGCCGGTGTTGGCGCCGCCGGGAGCGATGTTGTAGCTCGCATCGGGCGGCTGCAGGCTCGTATAGAACCATTGCGTGTCGCCGGGGTGGGAGCCGTACATGTTGTTGCCGTAATTGCAACCGCCCAGCGCGGTCGGCCGCGCGCCGGTGATGTTTTCCAGGGCGAAGCCGATGTTCTGGCTGGCGGCGACTTGGAACGTCGCGGTGCTGGGCGGATTGGCGTTGTTATTGGACCAGAGCTCAGTCATCGCCGAAGCCGCCGGCACGCCACCGCCCGCAGGGACGACATACCAATAGACGATGTTGGTGTCGCAGGCGTAGCTCACGAAGCCGCCGGTATTGAAGGAGGCGGTGACGATCGGGTTGGTTGCCACCGCCGTGGTGCTGATGGGCATGGAGCGCTGCCACAGCGACATCAGCGTGGTCGGCACCGCGGCCGTCGCCTTCACGGTCATGGTGAAGGCGGTGACGGTGCCGTTCGAGCTGGTGGTGCCGGGGGTGACCGTGAAGCTGACGCCATTATTGGTCGCCAGGGCGGTTATGGCGTTGTTCATGTAGTTGGTGGCGGCGGTGGTGCCCAGCGTCTGGCCGGCGGGGCTGGAGATGACATAGGCCGAGGCGCCCGCCAGCGCCGCGTCATCCGTGATCGCTTGCAGCGCGCTCCTGAACTGGACCGCGCGCGCATAGTCGACGCCGGCGCCCATCGCGGCAACGAGCGGCACGAGCATGATCGCGAACAGCACAGCGACAGCGCCGCGATCGTCGTTGCCGCCGCGGCGGACTAGCGTCGAGATTCGGAAGAAGCATGCCATGTCGAGCTCTCGGTCCAGGGGTGGTCTCAGTTGAACGTGACCGCCGTGACGTTGCGCGGCCGCGCATAGGCGGTCCGTGACCAGGTGAAGCTTGCCGGCAGCACGTAGCTGCTGATCGTCGTGTAGCCGAAGGTGGCCCGCACCATGACGACGCTGTCGCCGGGATTGGCCACCAACGGCGCGGCGAGCGTCGTGGCATTGGCGATGGCAGCGGCGTTGCCGCAGGAGGTGTTCTGCCAGTCGATCGCGATCACCTGGGTCTGCTGGTTCTTGGTGACCTCGACGATCGCGCCGGAGAGCGCCTGTTGCGCAAACGGCGCCATCACCAGGCGGGCGCCGATGCAGAAATCGGCGAGCGAAGCGGCGGTCACCGAACCCTGGGCCGCAACCAGGTTGGCAAGCGTCTGCGCTGCCTGGCGCAGCTTCATGTCGGCCCGGACGAGCTGGGTGAGCTCGAAGCCGCCAAGCAGCAGCGTCGCCATGAGCGGGACCACCAGGGCCAATTCGACCAGCACGCTGCCGCGCTCGTCGCGCCGAAGCGAGCGACGCCGGATCATGGAAAGGGCTCGTTCTGGAAGGCGACGGTCGACAGCAGCAGCAGGCCGCCGCTGCCGCCGAGCACCTGGCCGAGCCCGGGAATGAGCGGCACGCGGAAATACGCCACCTGCACCAGCACGTCCTGCCCGGCGGTGCCGGGATTGAAGGCCGTGCTCGGCAGCTTCTTGCTGGTGCCGGTGAGCGTCGCCGGGGTGAGTGCGGCGAAGCTGTTCTGGGCCTGCACGGAATATTGCAGGCTGGCGCAGGGAATGAGGCTGCCGACATCGGTGCAGAGCTGGGCGGCGAACGGCGCCGCGGCGCCGCCGGCGAGCTGCACCTGTCCGGTCATGATCAGGCGCGAGGCGTCGCGGGCGGCATTGTCCAGCGCGGCTTGCGCAAACAGCGTCAGCCCCAAATCCACGGTCATGCAGGCGAGAAGCAGCGCGACCGGGCCGGCGATGGCGAAGTCGACGGCCGCGCCGCCGCGGTCATCGCGCGGCAGGGCGGCGAGGCGGCGGAGAAGAGACAACATGCTTGCCTCCGGCAGGAAGGACCCCGGCGCGAACCCGCCAGTTGCGCCGACCGAGGTCCAGTTCCCGCCTAACGACATGGGCGGCGGATGGTTCCCCCGCCCTGGCCTTGAATCGCCTCCGGCGCCGGCGTTGACGGTGTTCCCGGGCAACCCAAATAAGAGTTGCTCAGCGGCAGGGGAGAAGCAGCCATGGCGGAGACGCGCGTGACGATGATCGGCGCCGGCGCCGCGCTGGTCGGCGTCATTGAGCTGACCGAGCCCGCCGGCGGAGTGGCCAAATCGGCGTGGCGGCAGCTTGACAATCTGCCGGTCGGCCTCTTCGGCTCGGTGATGGGGCTGACCGGGCTCAGCATCGCCTGGACGCTGGCCGTGGCGCGCTACGGCGCGCCGCCCTGGATCGGACGCTGGATCGGCGTCGCCGCGATCGTCGCCTTCGTAGCGATGGCGCTGGGCTATGCGGTGAAGCTCGCCACCGCGCCGGACGCCGTGGGCGCCGAGCTTCGCCACCCGATCGCCGGCAATCTCTTCGGCACGTTCCTGATCAGCCTGCTGCTGCTGCCGATCATCGTGGCGCCGCTGAGCCTGGTCCTGGCCCAGGCGCTGTGGGTCGCCGGCACCGTCGGCACGCTGGGCTTCGCCTGGCTCATCATCCAGCGCTGGATGAGCGACCGGCAGCAGATTGCGCATGCGACGCCGGCCTGGATGGTGCCGGTCCTGGGCCTGCTGGCGGTGCCGCTGGCGCTGCCCGCGCTCGGCCTGCCGCCGCTGCATGGCGTGATGGTGCTGAGCCTTGCCGTGGGCCTGTTCTTCGCGCTCCCGCTGTTCACGCTGATCTTCTCGCGCGTGGTCTTCGAGCCGCCGCTGCCCGAGGCGCTGGTGCCGTCGCTGATGATCCTGGTGGCGCCGTTCGCGGTGGGGTTCTTGGCCTATGCGATCACCGTCGGCGCGGTCGATCGCTTCGCGCAGTCGCTCTACATGCTGACCTTGTTCATGCTGGCGGTGCTGGGCGGCCGCCTGCGCAATCTGCCGCTCTGCTGCCCGTTCCGCGTCTCGTGGTGGGCGGTGAGCTTTCCGCTGGCCGCCGCAGCGATCGCGGCGCTGCGCTTTGCCGCGGTCCGGCCGGGATGGATTCCGGACGCAATCGCGCTGACGCTGCTGGTGTTCTCGACGCTGATCGTGCTTCTCCTGCTCGTGCGCACGCTGGTCGGCATCGCGCGCGGCGAGCTGCGGACGCTGAGCGGCTGAGGTGTGGCGGCGGCGCGGGCTCAGGCCAGAGGCAAGTCGGCGGCTGGGACTGGCGATGCTACGTCGGCGCGAGCGGCCTCGAGCCGCGGTTTGGTCTCGCCGATGATCTGCTCCAAAAGTTCGACGATCCTCGGATCGTGCGACAGCCTCAGCAGCGGCTCGTATCGGGCGAGCATATGCCTGAGCCAAGCGAGATCGGTTTCCATGCCGTTTGAACGGCGGGCGAACGCCGGAGTTCCCGTTCAGGTAGCTTATTAATGGAAATAATCTCCCGTAGCGTTGGTGCGCCGCCGCGCGGCAGCGATGCGCAACTGCAGAATAGTCTGCTCTGACCCCACTCATTCTCACTTATTCGGGTGAGCGGGGCTGTCCAAACGGTGCGCGTTCTCACTACCGTCCCGTCGTGCAGTCCCACTTGCCGTCCCACCCTAACTCTGGAAGAGTAGCCCCGCGGCTCGTCGGACCAGGGGGCGCTCATGGAGTGTCCAAGCTGCCATTCCGACACTCCCGATAGCGGCAAGTTCTGCATCCGGTGCGGTGCGGCTCTCGAAGCGCGCTGTCCGTCTTGCGGCAAACCGAACATTCCAGACGCCAAGTTCTGCTCAGCATGTGGACAGAAGCTCGCGGCAGCAAAGCCTGAGACGATCACCAAACCTGCGCCTGCCGCTCCGTCGTCCCAAGCTCCATCGTCTGCTGAGCGCCGCCAACTGACCGTCATGTTTTGCGACCTCGTCGGCTCGACCACGCTCTCGGCGCGCCTCGACCCCGAGGACATGCGGGAGATCATCGGCGTATACCACCGCTGCTGCGTTCAGGCGATCACGAAGGCCGGTGGCTTCGTGGCGAAGTACATGGGGGATGGGGTGCTCGCCTACTTCGGTTACCCGCAGGCGCACGAGGATGACGCAGAGCGGGCAGTGCGCGGCGCCTTGTTGCTGATCGAAGCGGTCCCGAGCCTCCGCACCGGCCACGAGGCCACGCTCCAAGTTCGGATCGGCATTGCCACAGGGCTCGTGGTGGTTGGCGACCTCATCGGCGAGGGCGATGCCCAAGAGCGCGGGGTGGTCGGCGACACCCCCAATCTCGCGGCGCGCCTGCAGGGGATCGCCGACCCGAATACGGTCGTCATCGCCGATAGCACGCGAAGACTTCTCGGCAATCTCTTCGAGCTGGAGGACTTGGGTCCCAGAGACCTCAAGGGCATCGGCAGGCAGGTGCGCACGTGGGCTGCGCTTCGGCCGAGTTCCATGGAGAGCCGCTTCGATGCGATGCACGCGACCGGCGTGACCGCCCTCGTCGGCCGGGACGAAGAGAGCGAGACGCTTCATCGCCGCTGGCAAAGGGCAACGACGGGTGAAGGCCAGGTCGTGCTGCTCTCCGGCGAGGCAGGTATCGGGAAATCGCGGCTCACGGCCGCGCTTCTGGGGCGTCTCGCCGACGGACCGCACACGCGGTTGCGCTCTTTCTGCTCCCCGCAGCGCGTGGACAGCGCGTTCCACCCGATCATCGGCCAGATGGAACGCGCGGCCGGACTGGCGCACGACGACACACCGCAAGCGAAGCTCGACAAGCTCGATGCGATGCTCGCGCAGACCTCGACCTCGCGCCAGGATGCCGCGCTCTTTGCCGAGATGCTGTCGCTCCCGAACGACGGACGCTATCCCGCGCTCGATCTGATCCCGGAGCAGCGTAGGCAAAGAACGCTGGAAGCACTCATTTCTCAGATCGAGGCGCTGACACGCTCTCATCCCGTGCTGATGATCTTCGAGGATGCGCATTGGACCGACCCCACGAGCCTGGAGGTGTTCGGTCGGGTGGTGGACCGGATCGCGACCCTTCGCGTGCTGCTGATCGTGACCTTCCGGCCGGAGTTCGAGCCTCCCTGGATCGGACAGCCTCACGTGACCTCCCTCACCATCAATCGGCTGACCCGGCGCGACGTCGGCTCGATGATCGACGGGGTCGTCGGCAACAAGCTTCTGCCGCCGAGCATCAGGCAGGACATCATCGAGCGCACCGACGGCATTCCGCTGTTCGTGGAGGAGATGACGAGGGCGGTGCTGGAGGCGGAGAGCGAGGGCGCGGCCCGGCGCACGGTTGCGGCGGTTCCATCTCCGGCCATGGCGGTCCCCGCAAGTTTGCACGCGTCGCTGATGGCGCGGCTCGACCGGCTCGGCCCCGCCAAGGAGGTGGCGCAGATCGGGGCGACGATAGGTCGGGAGTTCTCGCATGCTCTGCTCGCATCGGTAGCGCGCTGGAGCGAAGTCGACCTAGGCTCGGCGCTCGGCCGTCTCATCCAGGCCGGTTTGCTTTTCCGGCAGGGGGTGGCGCCCCATGCGACATACCTGTTCAAGCATGCGTTGGTGCAGGACGCGGCCTATGGCACACTCCTGCGCGAGCCGAGACGCGCGCTTCACGCCCGTATCGCCGAAGCCCTCGAAAGCCAATTCGCGGAAATTGCCGAGAGCCAGCCCGAGATACTGGCGCGTCACTGCACTGAGGCTGGGTTGATCGAGAAGGCGGCGGGCCTATGGGGCAAGGCAGGACAGCGGTCGCTGGCGCGCTCGGCGCTGGTCGAAGCCACAGCTCAGTTCACCCGGGCCCTCGACCAGATCGCAACCTTGCCCGGCACGGCATCCCTGCGCCGCCAGCAGATCGAACTTCAGGTCGCGCTTGCCAACGCTTTGATGCACACCAAAGGGCATGCCGCCGCCGAAACCAAGGCGGCTGCGGAGCAGGCACGCTTGCTGATCGAGCAAGCTGAAGCGCTGGGAGAGCCTCCCGAAGACCCGTTGCTGCTGTTCTCGGTCCTATACGCCTTCTGGGTCGCGAACCTTGTGGCATTCAATGGCGATGCGGTGCGCGATCTCGCGGCGCAGTTCCAGGCGCTGGCGGAGAAGCAAAGGACGACAGCCCCACTCATGATTGGGCATCGCCTCATGGGACTTTCCTTACTGCTTGCGGGGGACATCGCGGAAGGCCGGGAGCACTTGGATCAAGCGATCGCGCTTTACGATCCTGCCGAGCATCGTCCGCTGGCGACGCGATTTGGCCAAGATGTTGGGGTGGTAATCTTATCCTTTCGGTCCCTGGCTCTGTGGTTGCTTGGCTATCCCGAGGCCGCGCTCAGAGACGCTGATGACGCGCTCAAGAATGCGCGAGAGATGGGTCAAGCCGCCACGTTGATGTACGCTTTAGGCCATGCCCCGATACCATATACCCTCTGCGGCAATTACGCCGCCGCAGCCGCGCACGCCCAAGAACTTGTCACTCTGGCCGAAGAAAAAGGTGCCTTGTCGTGGAAGGCAAACGGAATAATAAACCAAGGTAGCGTATTGGCCCTGACCGGCAGGGCTTCGGACGCGATCGAAATGTTGAGCTGCGGGATTGGCGCCTTTCGGGCAACGGGAGCGACACGTTGGATGCCGTTCTATTTGCTGCACTCGGCACGTGCCCATGCGCAGCTTAGGCAATTCGAGGAGGCTTGGCGCTGCATCGGCGAAGCGATGGCGGCGATGAAAAATACCAAGGAGACATGGTGCGAAGCGGAGGTCCATCGCACGGCCGGCGAAATCGCGTTGATGTCGTCCGAGCCGAATGCGGCGAAAGCGCAGGCACAGTTCGAGCGTGCCCTCGCCATTGCCAGGGAGCAACGGGCAAAGTCGTGGGAACTGCGGGCGGCGATGAGCCTGGCCCGACTGTGGCGCGATCAGGGCAAACGGCGGCAGGCCCACGACCTGCTCGCGCCAATCTACGGCTGGTTCACCGAAGGCTTCGACACGGCGGACCTGAAGGCGGCGAAGGCGCTGCTGGATGAGGCGGAGTGAAGGGGTGAGCATCTGATGCAGTGCCAGTGGCTCGGGAAGTGGCACGGCGAGTGGGGTGGGCTGCTTGTTGAGTAACGCAAGACCCCCGCTCCGCGCTCGGTATGCCGAGCATATCTTGGACTTCATGATGAGCCGCCAACGTTATACAGGTCATCGTCCTGTTTGCTGCCGTGGATGCGCGCCACGTCATCTTCTTCGAGGCGCCGATGCAGGTACATCGCAGCCAAACGGTCAATCTCAGCGCCGCTCAACTCAGAGCGGAAAGGGGCACCAAGCAGCTTCCGTGCCTTCTCGAACTCGGCCTCCACCCCAGTAGCGACCGAATGGGCACGGCGCTTCGCCTCGCT
Organism: uncultured Alphaproteobacteria bacterium; assembly: GCA_963789275.1. Taxonomy (GTDB): domain Bacteria; phylum Pseudomonadota; class Alphaproteobacteria; order ATCC43930; family CGMCC-115725; genus DAHUYF01. The sequence continues at coordinate 32,699 of CAWBKF010000013.1, read as the reverse complement.
CACGTCCTTCGAGCCGAGCGACTTCTTGATCGCCGTCTTGCCGATGATGGTCCGCAGGTGAGGCGTTCTGCCGTGTTCGGGGCAGCTTGGCGTCCCCTGGGGGATTCGAACCCCCGTTACCGCCGTGAGAGGGCGGTGTCCTGGGCCTCTAGACGAAGGGGACGGTGCGAGGCGCTGCCCCTATCTAACCGCTCGCGCGCGGGCGATCAAGGGGAAGGGGGAGCGCGTCGCCGAGCGCGGCGCGGCCGCTCGCCGACAGCACCAGGCGGGCCGGCGGCGGGCCCTCCTCGAACTCGACCAGCTCGTCGCTGATCGCGTCTTCCCAGGCGCAGGTGAGCGGGCAGGTGCTGCGCCAGCCCTCCCGCACCTCGGCATAGCTCCGCGGGCGGGCCGCCACCCATTTCAGGAACTCGATGGTGAGGAGCTTCGCTGCCGCCGCCATGGCGGGAGAGTAGCACCAGGCGCGCCGCCGTCAGTCCATCCCGATCCGCCGCAGCGCCGCCGCCGGCAGGCGGCCGATCCGCCAGCTCCGGAACGGAGAGGATTCGGGCTCGGCGGCTGGAGTCTCCGGGCGGGCGCGCGATTGGCCGCGCGGTCGCCTGGCCTCGATGATCTCGCTGGCGACGAGGGCGACGATGGCGGCGCCGACGCAGACGAGGAAGGCGAGGTTTCCGGCGGTCCAGATCATCGGCATGGCGGCTCTCCTTGCCCAGGAGAATGGGGATCGCCGGCGTTCCACGCCGTGATCTCGATCACAGCCGCGCTCAGGAAAACCACCTATCCGCCGCCGCGCCGCCTATTCGCGGAAATTGACGAATTGCAGCGGCTGCTCGATCTTGAGGCCGCGGATCAAGGTGATCGCCACCTGGAGATCGTCGCGCTTCTTGCCGCTGACGCGCAGCTCCTCGCCCTGGATCGAGGCCTGGACCTTGAGGTTGCTGTCCTTGATCTCGCGCACCAGGCGCTTGGCCAACTCGCGGTCGATGCCCTGGCGCAGCGTCACCGTCTGGCGCAGCATGTTGCCCGAGGCCTTCTCCGCGGGCTTGAAGTCGAGCGCCCCGGCATCGACCTTGCGCCGCGTCAGATGCACCTTGAGCAGCTCGTGCAGCTGCTTCAGCTTCAGATCGTCATCGGCGAGGATGGTGAGCACCAGCTCCTGGCGCGTGACCGAGGATTTGCTGTCCTTGAAGTCGTAGCGCGTGCCGACCTCGCGCGCGATGCCGGCCAGCGCGTTGTCGACCTCGGCGAGATCGAGCCGGGAGACGATATCGAAACTCGGCATGGCTGCTGCACATCCTTCCGGTCGGCGCGTCTTATACCGCCGCGCCGCGCCTGCTGCCAGCCTCCGCCGCGCGTGATCGGGGATTAATCGCCGAGGATGCGTCCGCCCCGCCCGGGGCGCTGCTCGCGCGGCAGCTGCTGCACGCGCTCGATGAGCTCGAGCAGCGCCGAGCGCAGCTCGCGGCTCTCCTTGTCGCCGACGGCGCGGCTGACGGCGATCGCGTACTGGCGCGCGCGTGCCGCCAGCGGCGCGGCCGTGCGCCGGCCGCGCTCGGTCAGATGCACCAGCGTGCGGCGGCGGTCCTCGTCGGGCGTGCGCCGCTGCACCAGCTCGGCGCGCTCCATCCGGTCGATCGCCTTGGTGAGCGTCGGCTGTTTGAACAGCACCAGCTCGGCGAGCTCGGTCATCGGCACGCCGTCATGCTCCATCAGCGCCGCCAGCACGCGCCATTCGGCGTTAGAGATGCCGTGCGACTTGACCTGCCCCTGGAAGCTCTCCGCCAGCAGGTGGTTGGCGCGGGCGACGAGTTCGATCAAACTCTCCTCGCGCTCCTGCTGTTCCCGACGAGACGTCACGTCATCCTCGAATGTCGCAAACACAGACTCTAGCTCAACAGACGCAACGTAAACTAGTGAAAATGGGTCGCGCCGTCCCCTCTCGCTGGGGCGGGCGGATGCCATGAGGGAGCGGCTGTGGCTCGCGCTCGCGGGGCTGAGCGGCGCGGCGGCGGTCGCGGCCGAGGCGGCGTCGCGCCATCTCCTGGCCGGTGATCCCTACCGCCTCGAGCTTGCCGCAACCGGCGGTCGCTACGGCCTCATTCATGCGGTGGCGCTGTTGGCGGTGGCGATGCTCGCCGGCGCCGCGCGTCCCGGCGCGGCGCGGCGCTGGCTTGCTGTGTCCGGCTGGTGCTTTGCCGCGGCGCTGCTGCTGTTCCCCGGCAGTCTTTATCTCCTGGCCGCCGGCGCGCCGCCGGCGGTGGCGCGGCTCACGCCGATCGGCGGCACGCTGTTCATCGCCGGCTGGCTCGCGCTCGCGGCCGCGGCGCTGCAGCGCAAGCCGGCAGCTTAGCGGCGCCACGCTCCTCCGTCGTCGACGTCCATCAACCTAGCCGCGATCGCGGCGCGACGAAATCAATTGAAATTGCCCTTATTGGAAGTATCATTGAATAATGAACCCTGACGATATCAGGGTGACGGAAAGGATTTGCCGGAGATGGGCTGTCGCACCCGCCGATTCGTCTTTCTCGCGCTGCTATGCGTGTCGCTGATCCCCGTCCAGGTCCGGCCGGTCCAGGCGGGCTGGGGCGGCTGGCAAGCCCCTCTTCCGAACGGCTTTCCCACCATCGCAGGCGGCGTGCAATTCCTGGGTATGGTGGGGCGGACCGGTGGTCTCCTGGTACTACAATTACGCCGGCGGTGGTGACTGTGTTTTCACCGAGCCCGATCTATCATCTTGGCAACATCTATCCGACCTGCAACGACCCGACGCCGGTCAACGACATCTACCAGCCGAGCGGTTGCCGGCCGGCCAATGCCGGCCCGGTGCAAAAGGAGCTCGGACATTACTGTCCGCTCTGCGGCAACCCGATATCGGTCGCGGGCGGCAACAAATTCGAGCAGGTCACCGATTTCGAGACGGCGACCCCCGACAAGCTTGCCTTCACCCGCTACTACAACAGCGGGTTTCCGGCGCAGCAGACGACGATGCTGGGCTATGCCTGGCGAACGACCTTCGACAGCTACATCGACACCTCGGATTCGCCGGGATGGGTCTACATCTACCGGCCCGACGGCCAAGTGGTGGAGATGGACTACAACAGCACGCTCGGCTGGTACGTCTATACCCATAACATCGATCTCACGCTCACCCATACGGCGCCGACCTGGACGCTGACCGACAGCGACGACACCGTCTGGACCTATAGCCAGACCACGAATTTCGTCGCCGTCCTGTCGTCGATCAGATATCGCGGCGGCTATACGCAGACGCTGCAGTACAACACCAGCAACCAGCTCACCTCGGTCACTGATTCCTATGGCCGCGCGCTGCAATTCACCTTTCAGAATGGCGTGGTGCAGACGATGACTGCGCCTGATGGCGGGGTCTACAGCTACCTCTACCAGACGCCGCCAAATGGCAGCGGCAATCTTCTCGTCCGCGTCGTCAAGCCCGGTGTCTCCCAGACCTCGCCGCCGCAGAACTACCTTTACCAGAACAGCAGTTTCCCGATGGCGCTCACCGGCATCGTCGACGATGACGGCAATCAATACGCGACCTTCACCTACGAGCAATATGGCAGGCCGGTGACGAGCCAGCATGCCGGCGGTGCCGACAGTACTACCGTCGCCTACAACGACACCACCAACAGCCGCACCGTTACCAACGCGCTCAACGAGCAGCAGATCTATAAGTTCTCGACCATCCAACAGGCGCGCGTGGTCAGCGAGATCGACCGCATCGCCGACGGCTCGACCCCGGCGGCCTCATATCTCTACAGCTACGACGCCACCGGCTTCCTCAACGGCACGACCGATTGGAACAACGTCGTGACGAGCTGGACGAACAACAGCCGCGGCGAGGCACTGAGCATCACCTATGCCGTGGGCACGCCGCAAGCGCGCACCGTCAGCTATACCTGGGCCGCCAATTTTCGACTGCCGACGCAGATCGTCGAGCCCGGCCGCACCACCAGCTTCACCTATGACGCCAACGGCAATCTCCTCTCCAAGACCGCGACCGACACGACGATAGCGACGACGCCCTACAGCACCAGCGGCAACACGCGCAGCTGGAGCTATAGCTACAGCGCCACCGGCCAACGCCTGACCGCAACCGACCCCAACGGCCACACCACGAGCTATGGCTATGACGCCTCGGGCACGCTCGTCTCTGTGACCAACGCGATCGGCCAGGTGACCCAGGTGACCAGCCATGACGGCGCCGGCCGGCCGCTCACCGCCGTCGATGCCAATGGCGTCACCACCACGCTCACCTACGCGCCGCAAGGCTGGCTCACCAGCATGGCGGTCGCAGGGTCCGGCGGCACAGCGACCACGACCATCGCCTATGACGCCATCGGCGAGATCACGCAGATCACCCGGCCCGACGGCTCGTTCCTCGCCTACACCTATGACGCGGCGCATCGGCTGACCCAGGTAAGCGACGCCGCCGGCGAGACGATCTCCTACACGCTCGACGCCATGGGCGATCGCACGCAGACGCAGATCGCCGCCAGCGGCGGCGCCATCGCCAAATCACAGTCGCAGGTCTTCGACGATCTCGGGCGCCTGCTGCAAAGCATCGGCGCCGCCGGCCAGACCACAGGCTATGCCTATGACAACAACGCCAATCTGACCGCGGATCACCGACCCGCTGGCGAACGCGACCAGCCGCTCCTTCGACGCGCTGAACCGCCTCATCGCCGTTAATGCGCCGCTCTCGAGCAGAACGGGCTATGGCTATGACGCGCACGACAATCCGATCGCGGTGACCGACCCGCGCAGCCTCGTCACCAGCTATGTCTATGACGGGCTCGACAATCTGATCCAGCAATCGAGCCCCGATAGCGGCGTCACGGTCTATCAGGTGGACGCCGCCGGCAACTGCACGCAGCAGACGGACGCCGCCGGCAATGTCGTGCAGCTGAGTTATGACGCGCTGAACCGCGTCACCGCCAGGACCTATCCCAACGATGCCGCGGAAAACATCGCGTATGCCTATGACCAGCCCGGCGGCGGCTACGGCATCGGCCGGCTCACCGGCGTCACCGATCAAAGCGGCAGCACGTCTTATGTCTACGACGCCTTCGGCAATGTCGTGCAGGAGACGCGGCTCATCGGCAGCATGACCTACACTACATTTTACGCCTACGACCTCGCCAACCATGTGATCCAGATCACCTATCCCTCGGGCCGCATCGTCAGCTACAGCCGCGACGCCATGGGCCGCATCGCCGGCATAACCACCCAAGCCAATGCCGCGGCGCTGCCGCTGCCAGTGGTGTCGGGCGCGACATATCTGCCCTTCGGCGCGCTGACCGGGCTCACCTATGGCAACGGGCTCGCGCTTGCCATCGCCTATGACCAGGATTACCAGCCGAGCGCGCGCGAGGTGAGCGGCTCCAGCGTGGTGCAGAGCCTCGCCTATGGCGTCGATGCCGACGGCGACATCACCGCGATATCCGATGCGGTGACGCCGGCGCGCAGCCAGGGTTTCCAATACGACGCGCTGAGGCGCCTCACCCAAGCGAGCGGCGTCTACGGCACGCTCGCTTATAGTTATGACGCCGTCGGCAACCGGCTGTCGCAGACCGGCGGCAACAGCAACCTCGCCGAGGCCGATGGCTATGCCGGGGCCAGCAATCAATTGCTGTCGGTGGCGAATGGCGGGGCGACGCGGCAGATGAGCTACACCGCCGCCGGCGCGCTCGCCAGCAACGACAATGGCAGCGGCACGGTGCTGAGCTTTTCCTACAACCAGCAGAACCGGCTGGCGCAGGTGGCGAGCCAGGGCATCGGGCTTGCGCAGTATCAGCAGAATTTCCTCGGCGAGCGCGTGGCCAAGAGCACGGCTGCCGGCGTGACGCAGTTCCATTACGACCGCGCCGGCCACCTCATCGCCGAGAGCGACAATCTCGGCAATGTCATGCGCGAGCATCTCTGGCTCGATGACATGCCGGTGGGCTATGTCACGGCAGGCGCGCTCTATTACGTGCACCCCGACCATCTCGGCACGCCGCAGCGGATCACCGATGGCGGGCAGAATGTCGTGTGGGACATGGCGCTTGCGCCCTTCGGCGCAGTGGTGCAGCTGAGCGCGGGGGTGACTGAGAATCTGCGGTTCCCGGGCCAGTATGCGGATGCGGAGACGGGGCTCAGCTACAACTACTTCCGCGACTACGATCCCAGCGTCGGGCGGTATGTGGAGAGCGATCCGATTGGGTTGGGGGGAGGGATGAACACGTACGCGTATGGTGAAGGAAATCCGCTCATGAACGTTGATCCTTTGGGATCGGATGCTTACGCAATGAATCAAAATTTTGCAGCACTTCAGCAAACCCCTATTCCGAATTCACCACCTAGTCAGCCTAAAATGTGCCCTGTTGCTTCTAGCAGGGCGGCCAATTGCCAGGCGCTAAAAAATGATATTCTTAGGACATGCGCCTCTCTTAGCGGCAGAAAAATGTTTAGATGTTTTGCTGCAGCACAAATTGCGTATGAACAATGCATGGAATAAATTTGCTGGTTAGACGGGAGGCAAGCATGAAAAAATTTATTGCGGAAAGAAAGCTTCTCTACTCGCTAAAGGGGAGCGACGTTCGAAAGGAATTTGTCATTCGCCTCGGTGCTCCTTACGCCGTTGACGAACACGTGGTGGGTTATCCCGTTGGAAAGGGCTCTTCTGGATGCCACGTTGAAATCGAAGGCCTAAATGAAACGTACTCCGAAGTTTATGGTGCCGACTCACTCCAAGCCGTCAACCTTGCGTCAAACGTAGAGCCGTTTTTAAAGAGACTACAGAAAAAATATGATTTGTACTGGTTATCTGGTGAACCCTATTTTGATACTTCGGATGACGGCGACACCGCGCTAGACGAGGCTTGAAAGCGAAATCGCGCGTGTTCCGGCCGCAAACCAGGATTTCATGCCGCATGGGACTGGGCTCAGTCATTCCTCTTTGATATGCAGACGGGCTGCGACGACGCGCATGAGAGACGCCGGCGCTTAGCATTCAGACCACCCGGCCGCCGGTCGGTTGGGCGATGAAGTGCCCACCGCTATCTGCGCCGCCGGCCGCGACGAGGATCGCTCCCATCACCAGGAGCGCTGCGAGATGGAACCTGGCGCCCAACGGAACGGCCGGTTGCATTGAGCGTTCGCCACTCTATGGCCCGAATCCTGCCCCAAGATGCCGATGGCCGGCCATTGTCTCGTCTTGCCGCTACGCTCGCCCGGCTGCCGGACGCATGGCTGCTGCTGCTCGGGCGGAGGATCGGGGCGACCCCGGTCGACGCCGTCCTGGTTCATCCCGACATAGGCATCGCGCTGATCGATGTGGGACCGCGGCCTCCCGACGCAGCGCACGCAGCGCTGCGCGCGTGGTTCTATCTGGAGGAGTTCGACTTCCGCTTTCCCGGCGAGTTGCCGATCGTGGCGTTTTCCATCGCTCAGGGCGCGATCGAGGCGATCGGCGCGGCACTTGCCGCGGCCTTTGATGCCGCCCCACTTCTTTCCATTGAGGACCCTGACTGGGCTGCGGCCGCGCTCGAGTTGCTGTTGCCGGGCGAGGCCGCGATCGACACGGAAGCGACGCCCTCGGCGGCCTAGTCGGGAGGCTTTGTCCCACGTCGCGCCGGAAGGGGCCCGGTTCAGCGTGAGATAACTCGCGTCAGAGTCGGCTTTGCCCTGCTCACTCCCCCGCGCGCAGCCGCTCCGGCAAGAGCTGCGCCGCCGTGACGCCGAGCGCGGCGATCTCCGCCGGCAGCGCTGCGCCGATGGCGAGCGCCGCCAAGGCGGCGCCGGCGGCAGGCGCGGTCTGGATACCGTAGCCGCCTTGGCCCGCCATCCAGACGAAGCCTGGCGCCGCGGCGTCGGGGCCGAGCACCAGGGTCTTGTCCGGCGCGAAGCTCCGCAGCCCCGCCCATTTGCGCTCGATGCGGCGGATCCTAAGCCGCGTTGCCGCGGCGATGCGCTTGACCGCCAGCGCGATGTCGATCTCGTCGGGCTGCACGTCCTGCGGCGGCAGCGGCGTCGCGTCGGCGGGCGAGATCAGCAGCCGGCCGGTCTCGGGCTTGAAATAGAAGGTCTCGCCGACATCGCCCACCAGCGGCCAGCCCGCGATCGCGATCCCGGGCGGCGCCGCGGCGATGAGCACGGTGCGCCGCAGCGGCGTGATCCCGACCGGCGCCACCCCCGCCATGCCGCGACCTCGTCGGCCCAGGCGCCGGCGGCGTTGACCAGCACCGGCGCGGTGAAGCGGCCCGCCGCGGTCTCCACCTGCCAGAGCCCGCCGCTCTGCGCGATCGAGCGCGCGCCTGCGCCGGTCTGCAGGCGGCCGCCGCGCGCGCGCAGCCCCGCGAGGAAGCCCAGATGGATGGCATGGACGTCCATCTCCATGGCATCGGGCTCGAGAAAGGCGTGGCCGAGCCAGTCCTCGCGCAGCACCGGGCAGAGCGCCAGCGCCTCTGCCCGCGTGAGTCGGCGCACCTCCGGCGCGAAGCGCCGGCCGAGCGCGAGCGCCGCCTCGAACCGCGCCTCGTCCGCCGCCGGCGCCGCCATCAGCAGGCCCAGCGGCTTCAGCAGCGGGACATCGGCAAAGCCCGGTGGCGGCGCGCGGAAGAAGCGGCCGCTCGCCACCGTCAGCGCGCGGATCGCCTCATTGCCATAGGTCTCGGTGTAGAACGCCGCCGAGCGGCCGGTCGAATGGTATCCCGGCGCGTCCTCGCGCTCGAGGATCAGCACCTGCCCGTGCTCCGCCAGGAAATAGCCCGCGGCGGCGCCCGCCATGCCGGCGCCCAGGATCAGGAAATCGACGGCCATATGGCCTCGCCCCTTTGCTCGGCTGCTAGCGCAGCGCCGCCGGCACCTTGACGCCGGCTTCCTGGTAATAACGCAGGGCGCCCTTGTGCAGCTTGATGCCGAGCTGGACCAGCGAGGCGGGGCTCACCGAGTTCCAGGGCGGGTTGCGCTGGCCGAGCGCCCATTTCTGCGACCAGAACGCCTTGGTGATGGCATAGGCCATCTTGTCGCTCATCGCTGTCGTAGCATAGACGCCGGCCGGGAGCGCGATGGCGGTGACGTCCTGGTCCTGGCCGGGATATGTGCCTTTGGGGATCGTCACGGCCACCGTGCTGTCATCGGCCGCGAGCACCCGAGCGAGCTCGGCATGGGTCAGGCTCAGCAGGCGGATCGGCACCGCCTTGGCGAGATCGCGCACCGCCCGCAGCGGCACCGTGCCGGCCAGCGCCACCCCCGCCACCTGGCTGCCGGCCAGCGCCGATTGCGCGCCGGCGGGATCGATGTCGATGAGCTGCACGCGCTGGTCGAGCCCCAGCGCATGCAGCGCCGAGACGGTCTGGCGCTCGCCGAAGCTGCCCTTGCTGCCGGGGACGAGGCTCTTGCCGGAGAGGTCGGGCAGGTGCTTGATGCCGCTATCGGCGCGCACCGCCCATTGGAGCGTCAGCGCCGGAATCGGGAAGAGCGCCCGGATGGTGCGATAGCGCGCATTCTTGGCGAAGGGCTTGTCGCCGCGCCGCGCCTGGACGATGAGGTTGGGCGGCGTGGTGAAGACGTAATGGCCGCCGCGATGCAGCGCGTCGACGATGTTCTGCACCGAGCCCTGGCTCTCCTCGACCTGGACGGTGAGCGCGTTGTTGCCTTGCGCCAGCGCCTCGGCGAATTGCAGCGCCAGCGCGTGGTTGAGGCTGTCGGCCTTGCCGGCATGGACGATGATCGCCGGCGGCACGTCGGCGGCGCGTCCTGGCAGGGTGGACAACAGCAGAAAAACGGCGCCGGAAACCGCCGCACATAGCTCGCCTCACGCTTGCGCCTCCCCGACGCCGTCCTGGTCTCTGATTGAGAGTCTGCCCCCTTGCGGCGGCGCCTATACTGACGGCCCCTCCGCGGCGCGGCAAGCCTGACGATCCGCATGGCCGAGGCGGGGTGGATGTGCAAAACTGCAGGGGGGAGACAGGAAGGGCGATGACCACGCTGCTCTATACCCATGAGGCCTGCCTGGAGCACGATCCCGGCAGCTATCATCCGGAATCCCCGGACCGGCTACGCGCCGTTCTGGCGGGGCTCGGGCGGGAGGAGTTCGCCGGGCTCGAGCGGCGCGAGGCGCCGCGCGCCGAGCTCGACGAGGTCGCGCGCGTCCATCCTCGCGCCTTCATCGAGGAAGTGCTCGGGGCGGTGCCGCAGCGCGGCCATGCCGCGCTCGACGCCGACACCGTGCTGTCGCCGCGCTCGGGCGAGGCGGCGCTGCGCGCGGTGGGCGCGGTCTGCGCCGCCGTCGACGCCGTGGTCGACGGCGAGGGCGACAACGCCTTCTGCGCCGTGCGCCCGCCCGGCCACCACGCCGAGGCGGATCGCGCCATGGGCTTCTGCCTCTTCAACAGCATCGCCATCGGTGCCCAGCGCGCGCGCCAGAAGCACGGGCTGGAGCGCGCTGCGGTGATCGATTTCGACGTCCATCACGGCAACGGCACCCAGGCGATCTTCGAGAACAACCCGCATGTCTTCTACGCCTCGACGCACCAGTCGCCGCTCTATCCCGGCACCGGCGCGCGCAGCGACACCGGGGTCGGCAACATCGTCAATGTGCCGCTGCGGCCGATGTCGGGCTCGGCCGAGTTCCGCCGCGCCTTCAACGAGCTCATCCTGCCGGCGCTGGAGGATTTCCGGCCGGATTTCATCCTGATCTCCGCCGGCTTCGACGCCCATCGCGCCGATCCGCTGGCGCAGCTCATGCTGGTCGAGGCGGATTACGCCTGGGTCACCGAGCGGCTCATGGCCTGTGCCGCGCGGCATTGCCAGGGCCGCATCGTCTCCTCGCTCGAGGGCGGCTACGACCTCGACGCGCTGGCCGCCAGCGCCGCCGCCCACGTCCGCGCCTTGATGGCGGCATGACACTGGGCGGCGTCAGCGTCTAGGCGAGCTCGCGCAGCGAGTTCGTCCGCGGCGGCGCCAGCGATTGCGCAGCAATCGCGAAAGCCGCACCGTGCGGGCAAGTCTCCATGTTGCGCCACCCCCCGCCCTCGGCCTTGCGCAGGCGCCGCGGGCTTTTCTACAGTGCCGCGGGTTTCAAGCGAGGGATCATGGCCGAACCGGCAGCGCCGCCCGACATCGCCGCGATGAGCTTCGAGGATGCGCTCGCCGAGCTCGAGCAGATCGTCAAGCGCCTGGAAGCGGGCAGCGGCAAGCTCAACGACGCCATCGCCGCCTATGAGCGCGGCGCGCTGTTGAAGCGGCATTGCGAGGCGAAGCTGCGCGAGGCGCAGGCGCGCGTCGACAAGATCGTCATCGGCGCCGACGGCCTGCCGGCGACGGAGCCTGCTTCCCTTGACTGAGACGCTCTGGGCCCCGGGCACCGACTTCGCGACTGCGCTGGCCGATGCGGCGGCGCTGACCGATGCCACCCTCGACCGGCTGATCGCGCTGCCGGACGGGCTCGAGGCGCGCGTCTTCGAGGCGATGCGCTATGCCGCGCTGGCGCCGGGCAAGCGCTTGCGGCCTTTCCTCGTGCTGGCGAGCGCGCAGCTCTTCGGTGTCGGGCGCGGTTGCGCGCTGCAGGTGGCGGCTGCGATCGAGCTGGTGCATGCCTATTCTCTGGTGCATGACGACCTGCCGGCGATGGACAACAGCGATCTTCGGCGCGGGCGGCCGACGTGCCACAAGGCGTTCGACGACGCCACCGCGATTCTGGCGGGCGACGGGCTGCTGACACTCGCCTTCGAGGTGTTGGCGCAGCCGGACAGCCATGGCGATCCCGGCGTGCGCTGCGAGCTGGTCGCGGCGCTGGCGCAGGCGGCGGGCAGCCATGGCATGGTCGGCGGCCAGATGATCGACCTCATTGCCGAGCACCGCCCCGATCTCGATATCGGCACCATCACCCGGCTGCAGCGGCTGAAGACCGGCGCGTTGATCGCTTTTGCCTGCGAATCGGGCGCGATTCTCGGGAAGATGCCGGCGGAATTGCGGCACGCCTTGCGCGGGTATGCGCATGATCTCGGCCTCGCCTTCCAGATCGCCGACGACCTCCTCGATGTCGAGGGCTCGGCCGCCGATACGGGAAAGCCCGTTGGACAGGACGCGGCGGCGGGCAAGGCGACTTTCGTATCCATCCTGGGCGTCGAGCGCGCCCGGGCGCAGGCACAGCTTCTGGTAGAGCAAGCCTCCGCACATCTTGATTTATTTGAAGAAAGGGCCGACCTTCTCAGGCAAGCAGCGCGTTTCGTCGTAGACCGCCGCGCCTAGAGGGAACGGAGACAGAGCGTGGACGCCACCGACCGCCCCGCCAAGACCGGCAATTACACCCCGTTGCTGGATGGGGTGCATTTGCCCGAGGATGTCCGCCGCCTGCCGGAGAGCGATCTCGGGCAGCTGGCGGAAGAGCTGCGCCGCGAGCTCGTGGACGCGGTGTCGGTGACCGGGGGACACCTCGGGGCTGGGTTGGGGGTTGTCGAGCTGACGGTGGCGCTGCATTACGTCTTCGACACGCCGCGGGACCGGCTGATCTGGGATGTCGGTCACCAGGCCTATCCGCACAAGATCCTGACCGGCCGGCGCGACCGGATGCGCAGCCTGCGGCAAGGCGGCGGGCTGTCTGGGTTCACGCGGCGGGTGGAGAGCGAATACGACCCGTTTGGCGCGGCGCACAGCTCGACCTCGATCTCGGCGGGTCTGGGGATGGCGGTGGCGCGCGACCTGAAAGGGGGGAAGAACCAGGTCATCGCGGTGATCGGCGACGGCGCGATGAGCGCCGGGATGGCGTATGAGGCGATGAACAATGCGGGGTCGATGGATTCGCGTCTGATCGTGATCCTGAACGACAACGACATGTCGATCGCGCCGCCGGTAGGGGCGATGAGCGCCTATCTGTCGCGGCTGCTGTCGTCGAAATCCTATCAGTCGCTGCGCCATCTGGCGCGGGAGATGGCGAAGCGTTTCCCGAAATCGCTGGAGCGGGCGGCGGCTCGGGCGGAGGAGTATGCGCGGGGCTTCGTGACCGGTGGCACGCTGTTCGAGGAGCTGGGGTTCTATTATGTGGGCCCGATCGACGGGCACAATCTCGACCATCTGCTGCCGGTGCTGCGCAACGTGCGCGACAGCGCCGAGCCGGGCCCGGTGCTGGTGCATGTGGTGACGCAGAAGGGGCGGGGCTATGCGCCGGCGGAAGCGGCGGCGGACAAGTATCACGGGGTGGTGAAATTCGACGTTGCGACCGGGGCGCAGGTGAAGGGGAAGGCGGGTCCGCCGAGCTACACCAGCGTGTTCGCCAAGGCGCTGATCGCGGAAGCGGCGGCGGATGAGCGGATCGTGGCGGTGACGGCGGCGATGCCGTCGGGGACGGGGCTGGACAAATTCGCCGAGCGGTTCCCGCGGCGCTGCTTCGATGTCGGCATTGCCGAGCAGCATGCGGTGACGTTTGCGGCGGGGATGGCGTGCGAGGGGCTGAAGCCGTTCGCGGCGATCTACTCGACCTTCCTGCAGCGGGCCTATGACCAGGTGGTGCATGACGTGGCGATCCAGCGCCTGCCGGTGCGCTTCGCGCTGGACCGGGCGGGTCTGGTGGGGGCGGACGGGGCGACGCATGCCGGCTCGTTCGATGTGGCCTATCTCGGCTGCCTGCCGGATTTCGTGATCATGGCGGCGGCGGACGAGGTCGAGCTGATGCATATGGTGGCGACCTGCGCGGCGATCGACGATCGTCCGTCGGCGGTGCGCTACCCCCGGGGCGAGGGGCTGGGCCTGGCGCTGCCGGAGCGCGGCGAGGTGCTGGCGCTGGGCCGGGGCCGGGTGCTGCGCGAGGGGACGACGATCGCGCTGCTGAGCTTCGGGACGCGGCTCCAGGAATGCCTGAAGGCGGCGGACGAGCTGCAGGCGATGGGCCTGGCGACGACGGTGGCGGATGCGCGCTTCGCGAAGCCGCTGGACACGCAATTGATCGAGCGGCTGGCGCGCGAGCACGAGGTGCTGGTGACGGTGGAAGAGGGCGCGGCGGGCGGCTTCGCCAGCCAGGTGCTGCAGCATCTGGCGCTGAAGGGCCTGCTCGATCACGGCTTGAAGCTGCGGCCGCTGACCTTGCCCGACCGCTTCATCGACCACGATACCCCGGCCAAGCAATACGAGCAGGCCGGCCTCAGCGCCCGCCACATCGCCGACGCCGCGCTGAAGGCCCTCGGGCGCATTGCGCAGCAAAGCGCCAGCGCCTAGGCAAAACTCTCGAAGGGAGTTTCTCCACTGCGGCAGCGGTTGCGCAGCAACCGCGAGAGCCCTAGCCTTCGGTCCGTCACGGACGGGATCTGTCTTTCAGCCATGGGCGATAAACGGCGTCTCGATGCGCTGCTGGTCGAGCGCGGCCTCGCCGAGAGCCGCGCGCGGGCGCAGGCGCTGGTGCTGGCGGGGCTGGTGTGGAGCGACGGCAAGCGCCTCGACAAGCCCGGCACCAGCCTCGCCGCCGATCGGCCGCTGGAGCTGCGCGGGCGCGAGCATCCCTGGGTCTCGCGCGGCGGCGTCAAGCTCGCGCATGCGCTCGACCATTTCGCCATCGAGCCCACCGGCCGGGTGGCGCTCGACATCGGCGCTTCCACCGGCGGCTTCACCGACGTGCTGCTGGCGCGCGGCGCGCAGCGCGTCTACGCCGTCGATGTCGGGCATGGCCAGCTCGCCTGGAAGCTGCGGCAGGATCCGCGCGTCATCGTGCTCGAGCGCCGCAACGCCCGCCACCTGACGCGCGCCGACATCCCCGAGCCGGTCGATCTCGTCACCTGCGATGCGAGCTTCATCAGCCTTGCCACCGTGCTGCCCGCGGCACTCGCGCTCGCGGCGCCGGCGGCGCGCCTGGTGGCGCTGATCAAGCCGCAATTCGAGGTCGGCAAGAGCCGCGTCGGCAAGGGCGGCGTGGTGCGCGACGCCGCCCTCCACCGCGAGGTCTGCGCCAGCGTCACCGCCTGGCTCGACGCGCAGCCGGGCTGGCATGTCGTCGGCCTCACCGAGAGCCCGATCCGCGGCCCCGACGGCAATGTCGAGTTCCTCATCTGCGCGCAGCGGCAGGCGCCATGAACGCAGCCGGCGCGGGGCAGGGGCCGCAGCACGAAGCGATCCTCACCATCGACAGCGTCGGCGCGCGCGGCGACGGCATCGCGCGCCGGGAGGGGCGGCCGGTCTATGTCCCCTTCACCGCGCCGGGCGACCGCGTGCGCGTGCGGCTCGGCGCGCGCACCGGCGAGGGCTCGGCCGCCGAGCTCGTGGAGCTGCTGGCGCCGGGCGCGCGCGTCGCGCCGTGCTGCCGGCATTTCGGCGCCTGCGGCGGCTGCGCGCTGCAGCATCTCGACGCCGTCGCCTATGCCGCGGCCAAGGAGAGCCAGATCGCCGCCGCGCTCGGCCAGCACGGGCTCGCCGCGGCGACGGTCGCGCCGCTGCTCCGCCTGCCGCCGGGCACGCGCCGACGGGCGCGCTTCGCCCTGGAGCATCCGCGGGGCGGCGCCGCGCCGCTGGTCGGATTCCACGCTCGCGCCAGTCATCGCATCGTCGACATGCAGGAATGCGCCGTGTTGCACCCGGCGCTGCTGGCGCTGGCCGGGGCGCTCAGGCGTCTCGTGCCGCGGCTCTCGCCGCGCGGCAGCGCCGGCGCGGCGACGGCGACGCTTGGCGATACCGGCATCGACCTGTTGCTCGATCTCGCCGCGCCGCCGGACCTCGCCGCGCTCGAGGCGCTCGCCGGTTTCGCCGAGGCGCAGGATCTGGCGCGGCTCGCCTGGCGCGCCCCGGAGATGGGCGCGCCGGTGCCGGCCGCGATCCGCCGCCCGCCGCGGATCGTGCTCTCCGGCGTGCCGGTCGATCTCCCGGCCGAGGCGTTTCTCCAGGCAAGCGCTGCCGCCGAGGCGGCGCTCGCGGCCGAGGCGCTGGCCGGCATCGGCAAGGCGAGCCGCGTCGCCGATCTCTATGCCGGGCTCGGCACCATCACCTTCGCGCTCGCGCCACGGGCCGCGGTCCATGCGGTGGAGGGAGCGCGCGAGGCCGCGGCGGCGCTGACCGCCGCCGCCGCGCGCGCCGGGCTGCAGCGCGTCACCGTCGAGCGCCGCGACCTCGAGGCGCGGCCGCTCTCGCCCGCGGAGCTGGCGCCGTTCGAGGCCGTGGTGTTCGACCCGCCGCGCGCCGGCGCCAAGGCGCAGAGCGCGGCGCTGGCCCGCTCCGCCGTGCCGCGCCTCGTCGCGGTCTCGTGCAATCCCGCGAGCTTCGCGCGCGACGCGCGGCTGCTGGTCGATGGCGGCTATCGCCTCGAGCGCGTCCAGCCCATCGACCAGTTCGTGTGGTCGCCGCATGTCGAGCTGGTCGCGTGGTTTCAGCGCTAGGCAGGCGTCGCGCGTTGCCAGGATTCCCTCGATTGCCAGTGCCGGGTCTGCTATCTCGTGGCGGCAGCTCGGCCAAGACGGTGCGGGCGACGCGGAGACCGGGGAGACATGCGGGACAGCGCCCAGAATATCCTCGTTCGCCCCTCCACCGAAGCGGACGTGCCGGCGATGATCGCCATCTACAGCCATCACGTCCAATACGGCCTCGGCGAATACGACATGGAGCCGCTGCACCCCGACGACATCAAGCGCCGCCGGAAAAGCATGCTGAAGCGCCGCCTGCCGCACATCGTCGCCGAGCTCGACGGCATGATCGTCGGATATGCCTACGCCGTGCCGTTCCGCAAGCGCCCCGCCTACCGCTACACGGTCAAGCATTCGATCTACGTGCATCAGGACTATTTGCATTGCGGCGTCGGGCGCCGGCTGCTTCCCGCTCTGATCGAGGCCTGCGCGGCGGCGGGATATCGACAGATGATCGCCTATATCGACCGCGCCAACCTGCCCTCGATCGAGCTCCACGGCGCCCACGACTTCCACCAGGCCGGCCTGCTGCTCTCGGTGGGATTCAAATTCGGCCGATGGACCGACACCGTCCTGATGCAGCGGGCGCTCGGCGCCGGCGCGTCCGTGCCGCCCGCGGATCGCCCGGGAGGGATCGTTGCAGACGAGGCCGGCTGACCGGCACTAGTGCCGCGCCCGGATCAGGGCGCGTCTGTCACATAAGTGTAAAACCGTATCGAGCCATCCGGTTCGGTTTCGCGATATACCCCCTGGATTTCCGTCTCGAAACCCGGAAAGAGATTGGCGCTGCGCTCGAACAGCGCGAGGTAATCGAGCATCGGCTTGGCGCGCTCGTCGAGACGCTCGCCGGGAACGATGGCGGCGATGCCCGGGGGATAGACCACGAACAAGGTCGTGGCGACATGGCCGGCAAGCTGGTCGAGCGGCAGATATCTCACCTTGTTGCGCGTCAATTGCCGGACCGCCTCCTGCGGCGGCAGCACCGCTCGCGGCAAGTGCTCGGGGCGGAACTGCAGCCGCTGCAGCACGCTCGTCTGATTGTCGCGGTGAAAGGCGTGCATCTCGGCGCAGAGGTCGCGCAGACGCAGGCCGGCATAGCGCCGCGGACGGCTGCGCACGAATTCGGGGATGACGTCGTCGAGCAGCGCGTTGTCGTCGTGATAGCGCTTGAAGGCGACGAGAACGCTGAGCAGCGTGCCTGCCTTGCTCGAACTCAACCCCCGGGGTCAGCAGGAAGAGCAGCGAGTTGAGATCGTTCTTTTCCGGGACCACCCGGTTCTCCCGCAGAAATTGCGCGACGATCGGTGCCGGCACGCCGTGCTTCTCATAGGCCCCGGTGCTGCGGTTGAAGCCCGGCGTGATCAGCGTCAGCTTGTTCGGATCGGTGATCGCGTAGCCCGCTGCTACGTGCTTGAAGCCATGCCAGGCGGCACCGGGGCTCAGCTCCCAATACCTGGGATCGGCGGCGAGCTCGTCGGTCGAGACGTCCTCCCACGCCATCTCCCGCGCCGAGCCGGCCGGAGCTGCGCCAGGCAACGCCACGCGGTCGGCGACGAAGGGATCGAAGAACCAGCGCCGCGCGGCGTCGGCCTCCTTCTCTTCGAACTCGCGCCGGATCGCTCTGATCTTCTTGCGCAGCTCGATGCCGAGCCTGATCGTGTCGTCCCATAGAACCTCGCCGGACTTGCCTTTCATCATCTGCGCGCCGACATCGAGCGATGCGAACAGCGGATAGAAGGGCGAGGTCGAGGCGTGAACGAGGAAAGTCTCGTTGAAGCGGCGGTGTTCGATGCGACGCGCTTGTCCTCGGATGTGGCGGTCCCGCACGTGGATCTGCGAGGCCTGCGAGAAGCCCGCGAGCTGCTTGTGCGTCGATTGCGTCGCGATGATGCCGGGACTGCTCGCGTCGAGCCCTTCGAGCCCCATGGCGAAGCGGCCGGCGAAGAGCGGATGGAATTTCATGAAGCCCGCCCAGGCCTCGTCGAAAAGAATATAATCGCAGAGCGGCCCGAGCTTTTTCAGAATGGTCGCGGCGTTGTAGATGGTTCCATCGTAGCTGCATTGCGCGAGCACGGCGACCCGGAACGGCCGGTCGCGCCGCCATGCCTCGGAATCACCGACGAGCGGGTGCCGGCGGATCTTCTCGCGGATGTTCTCTTCGTCGAGGGCCTCGATATCGATGGGACCGATCATGCCTTGCGCGTTGCGGTCCGCCTCGAGAAAGATCGGAATGCCGCCGCCCAGAAAGAGCGCGCCGTGATGCGCTGCCTTGTGGTTGTTCCGGTCGAACAACACGAGGTCGCCCTCGGCAATGAGGGCCGACAGGACGATCTTGTTGGAAGCCGAGGTGCCGTTGAGGACGAAATAGGTCTTCTCGGCGCCGAAGATCTTGGCGGCCTCCTGCTGCGCGCGCAACGCCGGACCCTCATGCGTCAGGAGATCGCCGAGCTCCAGCACCGAATTGTCGAGATCGTCGCGGAAGATGGCCTCGCCGAGGTGCTCGACGAAGATACGGCCGATAGGGCTGCGGCTATAGAAGACGCCGCCATTGTGGCCGGGGCAGGTCCAGAGCTGATTGCCTTTCTCGGCATAGTCGACGAGCGTGCCGAAGAACGGTGTCTTCAGCGTCTCGGCATATTGCTTCAAGCGGCCGACCAGGTTCTTGGCGATGAATTCCGGCGTCTCCTCGGAGAGAAAGACATAGCCGTCGACATGGTCGAGGACTTCGACCGGGACGTCCTCCAGCCGCTTGCGGCGAACCAGCAGGATGATCGGCATTTCCAGTCCGCGGCCGCGCACGTAAGCCGTGAGCGCGGCCATCTTGCCATCCATGCCCTTCTTGCCCCAGTCGACGATCATGCAGCCGATGGCGGCGTCGGTCTTGATCGCGAGCTCGGCATCTTCGACGCGGCGTGCCTTGACCACGGCAAAGCCAAGCTTCTCCACGGCGGCGACGATCTGCTGCAGCCGCGACCCCTCGAGATCGTCAACATCGAAAGCCGGAGCGCAGAGCAGAAAGGTGAACCGGCGAAAGAAGTCCATGCGCGACCCCGCGTGCTCTCGGCTTGATTTCAGGAATGTCGATCGGCGCGAACGCTAGCATTTCACCGGAGAGCGCGGAAGCCGAAAGACCACGCGCATGGTGACAGTGATGTGACCAGACGCATGTCTTGTAACTTTTGCGGCTCCGCCCTCAGCGTTAGTCAGAGATGGAAGTCCGCGAGCGTTTGCCGCGCGGCCGTCGCCCGCTCACGCCAGGCATTGCCGCAGCAGCTCGAGCGCCGCGGCGGCGAAGGCGCGCATGTTGGCACGCCGGTCGGCGTTGCCGGTCTCGAGCGTGAGGGTGCGCTCCACCGCGCCGGCGACCGCCAGGCAGCTATGGCCGGCGGCGTCGCCGTAGCGGTTGCCGGTCGGTCCGGTGGCGCCGGTCTCGGCCAGCCCCCAGCTCGCCGGGAAGCGCTGGTGCGCCGTGCGCGCCAGCAGCAGCGCATAGGGCTCGCTTGCCGCGCGCATGCCCGCCATCGCCGAATCCGGGATGTCGAGCAGCGCGCGCCGCGCCTGCCGGGTATAGACGACCGCGCCGCCGATGAAATAGGCGGAAGCGCCGGGCACGGCGAGCAGCGCCGCCGCGATCAGGCCGCCGGTCGAGGATTCCGCGATGGCGATGGTCTCGCCGCGCGCCTTGAGCCGCTCGGCAATCGCTTCGGCGAGCGGCAGCAGATCCTGCATCGGGCTTGCTTTCGTCGTTGCGCTCGCAAGCTTAGCTGCGGCGCGGGCGAATCGCAAACTTAGCGCGGGCTCAGCCGAGCGCGGCCGCGATGGCTAGAAATCCAGCGGCTAGCCGCCGGCGGCCAGCACCTGCTCGACTGTCTCCACGAGTTGGGCCGGGCGGAACGGCTTGGCGAGAACGGCATCGGCGCCGAAGGCGCGCGCGACGTCAAGGAACATCAGATTGTGCGAGAGCCCGCCGCCGGAGATGGCGATGATCTTGGTCTGCGGCGCGCGCTCCTGCACTTCGCGGATGGTCTCGATGCCTTCCTTTTGTGGCATCAGGATGTCGGTGATCACCACGTCGGGCTTGTGCTCGTCCATGAGCTTCAAGCCTTCGCGGCCGTTTTCGGCTTCGAAAATGCGATGCCGTGGGCCGCTCAACGTGCGCACCATCAGCTTGCGCATGCCTTCATCGTCGTCGATGATCAAAAGCACTGCCATCCCTGGCCACCCCTCACATGCTAAAAGCGCTGACGGATCAGCTTGTTAGCGTTGCGTAAGGCCTTCGGGTCGGCTTTCCTCGGTCCCGGTGAAAGCGATGTTTAATCTAGCTTAACGAGTTTTTATTTTAGTAATTACTCTTGAAAGCAGCATGATCGGTTGCGGCATGCGACGCGCGATCGGGCCACCTTGCAGTTGTTCATCTTGTCCCCGAAGCCCTACTGAAGTGTTACGAAGCACGCCAAGGGCGGGCAGGGCTTTGTCGGAGCCGCCGCGACGGGATAAGCTGGCGCGCAGCAAACGAGACAGGGGAGAGATGCCGTGGATTTCGAGTATTCCGATAAGGTGAAAGCGTTGCAGGAGCGGCTCACCCGCTTCATGGACGAGCACGTCTATCCCAATGAGCATCGCTACCACGAGGGGGTGACGGCGGAGACCCGCTGGCAGCCGCGGCCGGTCGTCGAGGAGCTCAAGGCCAAGGCGAGGGCGGCGGGGCTGTGGAACCTGTTCCTGCCGGAATCGGATCTCGGCGCCGGCCTCACCAATCTCGAATACGCGCCGCTCTGCGAGATCATGGGACGCGTGCAATGGTCGCCGGAGGTGTTCAATTGCTCGGCGCCCGACACCGGCAACATGGAAGTGCTGGTGCGCTATGGCAGCGCCGAGCAGAAGAAGCGCTGGCTCGAGCCGCTGCTCGACGGCAAGATCCGCTCGGCCTTCGCCATGACCGAGCCCGCGGTCGCCTCCTCGGACGCGACCAACATCCAGGCCAGCATCGTCCGCGACGGCGACCACTATGTCGTCAACGGCCGCAAATGGTGGACCTCGGGCGCGCCGGATCCGCGCTGCAAGATCATGATCTTCATGGGCAAGACTTCGCCCAACAATCCCAACAAGTATCTGCAGCAATCGATGATCCTGGTGCCGATGGACGCGCCCGGCGTCAAGATCGTGCGCTGGCTGCCGGTGTTCGGCTACGACGATTCACCGCACGGCCATGCCGAGGTCGATTTCGCCAATGTGCGCGTGCCCGCGAGCAACATCCTGCTGGGCGAGGGCAGGGGCTTCGAGATCGCGCAGGGCCGGCTCGGTCCTGGCCGCATCCATCATTGCATGCGCATGATCGGCCAGGCCGAACGGGCGCTCGAGAAGATGTGCAAGCGCGTGAAATCGCGCATCGCCTTCGGCAAGCCGGTCGCCGAGCAGACGGTAACGCTGGAGCGCATTGCCGAGGCGCGCATCATGATCGAGCAGTCGCGGCTGCTCACGCTGAAGGCCGCCTATATGATGGACAAGGTCGGCAACAAGGTAGCGCGCGCCGAGATCGCGATGATCAAGGTCGCCGCGCCCAACATGCTGTGCCAGATCGTCGACTGGGCGATCCAGGCGCATGGCGCGGGCGGCGTCTCCGACGATTTCGGCCTGGCCAAGGCCTATGCCGGCGCCCGCACGCTGCGGCTGGCCGACGGGCCGGACGAGGTCCACCGCAACCAGATCGGCCGCATCGAGCTGCAGAAGTATAACTAAAACAAGACGAGCCCTGCAGGAGCGCGGTGCGTCCTTCGAGACGCGGCGCTACGCGCCGCTCCTCAGGATGAGGATCAAAGGAGTATGGCATCTAGCTGATGCCACAAAGAAAACTTCCTCATCCTGAGGAGTCCGCGAAGCGGGCGTCTCGAAGGACGCACCGCGCCTCTGCAGCGCAACCCTCAGCCTACCTTAGCTCCAGCGGCGGCATGGTGAGCGCGCCGGGGGGCGGGGCGGCGAGCTCGAGGCGGTCCACCAACGGCTGCAGCGTCGCCAGCATCCGGTCGAGGGCGGCGAGGCGCGCGGCGGCGCTGCGCTCGCCGTTGCCCGGCGTGCCGCGGCCGAGCAGGCGCGCGACGATGGCGGCCGGGGTGTCGCTCGGCGGCGGGAAGGTCTTGAGGGTGACGTCGCTATCGGCGGCGATGCCCGCCGCCTGCTTGGCCAGCGCCAGCGCCGTGTCGAAGCCGCCGAGCGCATCGACGAGGCCGCGCGCCTTCGCGTCCGCGCCGGTCCAGACGCGGCCCTTGGCGACCTCCTCGACGGCGTCGGCGCCGAGCTTGCGCCCGTCCGCGACGCGCGCCTTGAAGATGCCGTAGACGTAGTCGAGCGAGTGCTCGAAGCGCTCGCGCTCCGGCGGCGTGAAATCCTGGACCATGCTGTCGATCCCGGCGTTGCGGCCGATCTCCAAGGCGTCCCAGGTGATGCCGAGCTTTTCCGACAGCCCGCCGATCAGCACCTTGCCGCCGACGACGCCGATCGAGCCGGTGAGCGTCGCCGGCTCGGCGACGATCTTGTTGACGCCGGCCGCGACGTAGTAGCCACCCGAGCCCGCCACGTCGCCCATGCTGACGATGATCGGCTTGCCCGCCTCCCTGGCGCGCACCACCTCGCGCCAGATCGTCTCCGAGGCGGTGGCCGAGCCGCCGGGGCTGTCGATGCGGAAGAGAATGGCGCGGACGCTCGCATCTTCCGCCGCCTGGCGGAACGCGCGGGCCATGGTGTCGGCGCCCATCATCCCCGCGCCCGAAAGCGGGCTGCTGGAGCTGTCGCCGCGGCCGATCAGGCCGGTGCCGTAGATGACGGCGACGGTCGGGCCGCTCTGATGCGGCCGGCCGGCGCCGTCGAGATAGCGTTGCAGCGAGACCAGCGCCGCGTTGTCGCCGGCGCGGACGCGCGCGACCGCGACGGCGTCATCGCGGTATCCCACGTGGTCGATGAGATGCGCCTCGAGCGCCTGGTCGGCAGTGAAGGGTCCCTGGTCGATCAGGCTGCGCACGTGCGGCTGGTCGAGGTGACGCCCCTCGGCGATGCCGGCCACGACCTGGTCGTAGATCGAGTGCACCAGAGACTCCGTCTCCTCGCGATGCGCCGGCGTCATCTTGGTCTCGGTCAGCGTGTTCATCGCCGTCTTGAATTCTTCGCGATGATCGAAGCGCGGCTCGATGCCGAGCTTCTCCAGCGTGCCGCGGAAGAACGGCATCTCGACGCGCATGCCGGCGATGCCGACTTCGCCCACCGGCTGCAGCCAGATCTCGTCGAAGGCGGTGGCGAGATAATAGCTGCGCATGCCGGAGCCGAGCTCGCCGAAGCTGTCGGCGTAGCCGAAGGCGAACTTGCCCTTGGCGCGGAAGGTGGCGATGGCGTCGCGCAGCTCCTGCGTCTGGGCCGTGCCGACGGCGCCGTCGCCCAGCCGCGCGACCAGGCCGCCCACGCGCGGATCGTTCCGCGCACGCTCGATGGCATCGAGCACGTCGCGCAGGCTGGTCTGCTCGCCGAGGAGGATGCGCTCGATGCCGTCGCCCGGCGCTCCTTCGGGCAAGGACTGGGTGAGATCGACCAACAGCACGTTCCGCTCGGCGAGCGGCTTCTCGCGCGGCGCGGCGAAGAGCCAGAACCCGACACCGAGCAGGATGAGGGCGAAGACGAAGAAGCCGATGAAGGCGAAGAAGCCGACGATGACGCGGCGCATGGACGAACTCCGATCAGCGGTCGAGGCGGTGGTACTCGCGGTTCGGCATCATGTCGAGCGCGTAGGCCATGCGGTTCGACAGGTTGAAGAAGGCGACGGTCTCGGCAAGGTCGAAAATGTCCTCGGCGCCGAGGCCGGCCTCGGCGAGGGCGCCGCGGTCGGCGTCGCCGACATCATGTGGCTGGACGGTGAGCTTCCAGGCGAAGTCGAGCATGGCGCGCTGGCGCCGGTCGAGCCTGGCGACGCGATAGTTCATCGCCATCATCTCGCCGAGCTCGGTATCGCCCGACAGCTTGCGCACCGCCTGGCCGTGGGCGACGAGGCAGTAATAGCAGCGGTTGGCGGAAGAGACGACGACCGCCACCATCTCGCGCTCGAGCTTGCTCAGGCCCGAGGGCGCGAGCATCAGCTCGTTGTACATCGCCATGAAGTTGCGCAGCTTCTGCGGCCTGCAGGCTGTAGGCCTGCAGCACATTGGGCACGAAGCCGAGCTTCTCGACGCATTTGGCGTAAGCCGCCTTGAGATCCTCGTCGAGCGCGGCGGGATCGCCGAGCGGAAGCGCCGAGACGTGGTCGGGCTGCGGCATGGTTCCTCCTTGTCGGTGGCGGCTCAGCCGCACTGGGCGCGGTGGCGCAGCAGATGATCGGCGAGCACGACGGCCATCATCGCCTCGCCGACCGGCACGGCGCGGATGCCGACGCAGGGATCGTGGCGCCCCTTGGTGCTGACCTCGACCTCATTGCCGTGGACATCGACCGAGCGGCGCGGCGTCAGGATCGAGCTCGTCGGCTTCACCGCGAAGCGCAGCACGATGTCCTGGCCGCTGGAGATGCCGCCGAGGATGCCGCCGGCATGGTTCGACAGGAAAGTCACCTCGCCCTGCTGCATGCGCATCTCGTCGGCGTTGTCCTCGCCGCTGAGCTCGGCCGCGGCGAAGCCGGCGCCGATCTCGACCGCCTTCACCGCATTGATGCTCATCATCGCCCGGGCGAGATCGCTGTCGAGCTTGTCGTAGATCGGCTCGCCGAGGCCGGCCGGCACGCCGCTCGCCACCACCTCGATCACCGCGCCGGTCGACGAGCCCTGCTTGCGCACCTCGTCGAGGAAGCCCTCCCAGACCTGCACCGCCTGCCGGTCCGGCGACCAGAAGGGATTGTCCTCGACCACGCCCCAATCCCAGCGCGCGCGGTCGATGCGGTGGGGCCCGATCTGGACGAGGGCGCCGCGGATGGCGATCCCGTCGCCCAGGATCTTGCGCGCGACGGCGCCGGCGGCGACGCGCGAGGCGGTCTCGCGCGCCGAGGCGCGGCCGCCGCCGCGATGATCGCGGATGCCGTATTTCTTCCAGTAGGTGTAGTCGGCGTGGCCCGGGCGGAAGCTGTCCTTGATCTCGGCATAGTCCTTCGAGCGCGCATCCTCATTCTCGATCAGCAGCGAGATCGGCGTGCCCGTCGTGGTGCCGTCGAGCACGCCGGAGAGGATCTGCACCCGGTCGCTCTCGCGGCGCTGGCTGGCGAAGCGCGACTGGCCGGGCTTGCGCCGGTCGAGCCAATGCTGGATGTCGGGCTCGGCGAGGGAGAGGCGCGGCGGCACGCCGTCGACGACGCAGCCGATCGCGGGCCCGTGGCTCTCACCCCAGGTGGTGAAGCGGAAGACGGTGCCGAAGCTGTTGCCCGCCACGGCTCCTACACCACGGCTATGTCCGGCGCGTCGACCGCCTTCATGCCGACGACGTGATAGCCGCAATCGACATGATGCACCTCACCGGTGACGCCGCTGCCGAGATCGCTGAGGAGATAGAGGCCGGCGCCGCCGACATCCTCGATGGTGACGTTGCGCTTGAGCGGCGAGTTGTACTGGTTCCATTTGAGGATGTAGCGGAAATCGCCGATGCCGGAGGCGGCCAGTGTCTTGATCGGGCCGGCGGAGATGGCGTTGACGCGGATGTTCTGGCCGCCGAGATCGACCGCGAGATATTGGACGCTCGCCTCGAGCGCCGCCTTGGCGACGCCCATGAGGTTGTAGTGCGGCATGACGCGCTCGGCGCCGAGATAGGTCAGCGTCAGCAGCGCGCCGCCCGTGTCCATCATCGCCGAGGCGCGCCGCGCCAGGTCGGTGAAGGAGAAGCAGGAGATGTCGAGGCTCTTCAGGAAGTTCTCGCGCTTGGTATCGACATAGCGGCCCTTGAGCTCGCTCGGATCGGCGAAGGCGACGGCATGGACGGCGAAGTCGAGCCGGCCCCAGCGCTGGTCCAGTGCGGCAAAGACGGCATCGAGGCTCGCCTCGTTCGTGACGTCGCATTCCAGCACGAGATCGCTGCCGACGCTCTGGGCCAGCGGACGCACGCGCTTGCCCAACGCCTCGCCCTGATAGGTGAAGGCGAGCTCCGCGCCGTGCGCCGCCACCGCCTTGGCGATGCCCCAGGCCAGCGAGCGCTCATTGGCGACGCCCATGATCAAACCGCGTTTTCCCTGCATGAGCGCCTGTGCTTCCGTCATACGCGTATTGCCCCTGAATTTGCGTCATCCATCCGTGTAAGCTTCGGCGATCCTACACGATGGGCGAGGGGGGCGGAAAGCGCCGGCTCGGACAGGCGCCTAGCGCACCATCGGCGCTAATATGCTAAGCCTCTCCGCCATGCGCCTGCGGGCCCTGATCGACCGGGCGGCGACCGCTCGGGATTTCGTCATCTATGCCATCCGTCGCTTCGTCGACGATGGCTGCCCCACCGGCGCGGGCGCGCTCGCCTATATGACGCTGGTGGCGCTGATTCCGCTGACCGCCATCGCCCTTGCCGTGCTCTCGGCATTTCCGGTCTTCGCCGATACCCGCGACCAGCTCCTGGGCTCGATCTTCAGCACCTTCGTGCCGGAGGTGGGCGCCGAGGCCGAATGGTGGTTCCGCTACTTCGCCGGCACGGTGGTGCGCACCACGACCATCGGCGTTGCGGCGCTCGCCGTTACCGCCGTGCTGCTGCTCGCCACCATCGAGGACCAGCTCCACCACGTCTGGCGGGTGCAGGCGCCGCGTCCCTGGCTGCGGCGCATCCTCGCCTATTGGGCGATCCTGACGCTGGGTCCGCTGCTGCTCGGCCTCAGCCTGTCGCTGCCCGGCTATATCGATCTCATCGCCCGGCACACCGGCATCGATGCCACGGAGCTGTCGCGGAGCCAGGATGTGCATCAGCTGCTGCGCTTCCTGCCGCTGGTGCTGGAGATCCTGGCATTCACCCTGATCTACGCGCTCATTCCCAACCGTTCGGTGCGCTGGCGCGAGGCCGCCGCCGGCGCGCTGGTGGCAGCGTTGCTGGTCGAGCTGCTCAAGATCGGTTTCGCGCTCTATATCGTGCATTTCTCCACCTACCGGATGGTCTATGGCGCGCTGGCGGCGATTCCGATCGTCCTGCTGTGGCTTTACGTCGTCTGGGTCGCCGTGCTGTTCGGCGCCGTCGTTGCCGCGGGGCTGCCGCGCTGGCGGGTCGACCAGCAGGCGGCGGTGCCGGGAGCAACGCTCCGGCTCGGCTTCGGGCTGGCACTCCTCGCTGAGCTCGCCGACCAGCTGCAGCAGGGCGGCACCCTCTCGGTCAGCGCCATGGCCGAGCGGCTCGGCATCGCCGCCTCCGTCGTCGATGACGAGCTGGCGGCGTTGCGCCAGGCGGGCTTTGTCGCCGAGGCGGCCAATGGCGGCTGGCTGCTGGCGCGCGCGCTCGAGGGGGCGACACTGATCGACCTCTACCACGCGCTCGGCCTGCCGCTCGCCTCGAGCCTCGCCGAGGAGGCGGCCCTACCCTGGCAGGCGCGCATCGCGGCGGCGCTCGCGCGTGTCGCCGGCGCCGAGACGACGGCGCTCGCCCTGCCGCTGAGCGAGCTGATCGGTCCCGGCGCGCCGGCAGCGCCGCTGCCGCAGCCGCGACGGCATCGCCGGGCCTGAGCCCTCAGTCGAGGCCGCGCCGGACGTTGTAGGGGTGCTTGGCGCCCCAGCGCTCGAGGAACGCCGTGAGCTCGCTGTCGGGCGGGTCGGGCAGCATGACGCGCAGCTTGACGTACTGATCGCCGGCCTTGCCGCCCACCGCGATGCCCTTGCCCTTGAGGCGGAGCGTCGCGCCGCTGTTGGAGCCGCGCGGCACCTTGACCGCGACCGGCCCGTGAATGGTCGGCACGGTGATCCGCGCTCCCAGCACCGCCTCGGTCAGCGTCACCGGCAGCTCGACATGGATGTCTTGCTCCTTGCGCTGGAAGACGGCGTGGGACTCGACCTCGATGTCGAGGTAGAGGTCGCCTGGGGCGACGCCGCGCGGCCCGCGCGGCCCCTGGCCTTTGAGGCGCAAGGTCTGGCCGCTGTCGATGCCGGCGGGCACCATGATGTCGACGCTGCGGCCATCTGCCGAGACGATGCGCCGCTTGCCGCCGACCGCTGCTTCGATGAAGGAGAGGCGCAGCGCCTGGCTGACATCGCCCAGCCGCTCCTCGCTCTCGCGCCGGCCGCGGCCGAGGATCTCGGCGATGATCTCGTCGAAGGAGAAGGCGGACTCGGCGCGGCGATAGGCGCGGGCGCCTTGCTGGTGGAAGCCGCGCTCGCCGCCGCCGGCGTCGATCTCGCCGCGATCGAAGCGGGCGCGTTTGGCGGGATCGGAGAGCAGGTCGTAGGCGGCGGAGATCTCCTTGAACTGCTGCTCCTTGGCGCGATTGCCCGGGTTCATGTCGGGATGGAGCTTTTTCGCCAGCCGGTGATAGGCCTTCTTGATGGCGTCGTCGGTGGCGTCACGGTCGACGCCGAGGACGACATAGGGGTCTCGCATAGCCAAAATCCGCTTACCTCGCTCTCCTGCCCGGCAACGGCGCCCATCTTGACGGCTGCGCCCGGCAGGGGCAACCCGCGGCTTCGAAAACCCGGCGCTTCGGTCTATGGTGGGGCGCCAGGAGGCACCCTTGAGCAGCATTCCCTACCGCCAGCCTTTCGATGAATTCGCCGCCTGGTTCGCCGAGGCCCAGGCCAGCGAGCCGCGCGATGCCAATGCCATGACCGTGGCGACGGCGACCGCCGGCGGCGCGCCGGCGTCGCGCATGATCCTGCTGAAAGGCGTCGACGAGCGGGGATTCGTCTTCTACAGCAATCTCGACAGCCGCAAGGGCGAGGAGCTTGCCGTCAATCCGCGCGCCGCCCTCTGTTTCCATTGGAAGTCGCTGCTGCGGCAGATCCGCATCGAGGGCGCGGTCGAGAGCGTCACCCCGGCGGAGGCGGATGCCTATTTCGCCACCCGTCCGCGCCAGAGCCAGATCGGCGCCTGGGCCTCGGCGCAGTCGCGCCCGGTGGCGAGCAGGCAGGCGCTGGAAGAGCGCTTTGCCGAGATCGAGCGGCGCTTCGGCGACGGGCCGGTCCCGCGGCCGCCGCGCTGGTCGGGCTGGCGCGTCCTGCCTCAGCGTATCGAGTTCTGGCAGGACCGGCCGCACCGGCTGCATGACCGCCTCATCTATATCCGCGACGGCGAAGGCTGGCGCAGCGAGCGGCTCTTCCCATGAGCCTCGCCGAGCGCACCGCGCAGGCCGGCGCGCTGATGCGGCACGCGACCTATGCGTCGCTCGCCGTGGCCGTGGCGATGATCATGGTGAAGCTCGCCGCCTGGCTGTTGACGGATTCGGTGAGCATGCTATCGAGCCTGCTCGACTCGCTGCTCGATGCCGCCGCCTCGCTGGTCAATCTGGTCGCGGTGCAGCAGGCGCTGGTGCCGGCCGACCGCGAGCATCGCTTCGGCCACGGCAAGGCCGAGCCGCTGGCGAGCCTCGGCCAGGCAGCCTTCATCACCGGCTCCGCCGTGCTGCTGCTCATCCAGGCGCTGCAGCACATGCTGACGCCGCAGCCGGTGAGCAACACCGGCATCGGCATCGCCGTCATGGCATTCGCCATCGCGGTCACCGTCATCCTGGTCTTGTATCAGCGCTCGGTCGTGCGCCGCACCGGCTCGCTGGTGGTGGGTGCCGACGAGTTCCACTACCGCACCGACCTCGTCCTCAATGGCGGCGTCGTCGTTTCGCTGCTGGCGACCCGCTGGCTGGGCTGGGTCTATCTCGATCCGCTGTTCGGCGCGGCGATCGGGCTCTGGATCGTCTACGGCGCCTGGCAGGTCGGCAAGACCGCGATCGTCCAGCTCATGGACCGCGAGCTGCCCGATGATGCCCGCGCCAGGATCCGCGCCATCGCGCTGGCGAACCCGCAGGTCAGGGCGGTGCATGATCTGCGCACCCGGGCCGCCGGCCCCAACGCCTTCATCCAGATCCATATCGAAATGGATGGCGGCCTCACCCTCACCGAGGCGCATCGCATCTCCGATGCGGTCGAGGCCGAGCTCCTCGCCGCCTTCCCGCGGGCCGAGGTGATCATCCACCAGGACCCCGAGGGCATCGAGGAGCCGCGGCTCAGCTTCCCGCCGGCGGCTGCGTCATCTAAGCTCGCCTCATGACCCCCGAGCGCAAGACCCTGCTCCTCACCGGCGCGAGCCGTGGCATCGGCCATGCCACGGTGCGGCGCTTCAGCGACGCCGGCTGGCGCGTCATCACTAGCTCGCGTGAAGGCGTGCCGGCGGAATGCAAGCGCGACCCCAACTGGACGCACCACGTCAGCGCCGATCTCGCCGACGCCGATGCGGTCGAGCGCTTCATCGCCGAGGTCAATGCGATCATCGGCGATGGCGCGCTGCACGCCTTGGTCAACAATGCCGGCGTCTCGCCCAAGACGCCATTCAAGGAGCGGCTCGGCTGCCTCAACGGCGATCTCGGCGACTGGCGCGACGTCTTCCAACTCAATTTCTTCACGCCGCTGAGCCTGGCGCGGGGCCTCGCCGCGGCGCTGGCGCGCGGCAAAGGCGCCATCGTCAACGTCACCTCGATCGCCGGCCATGCCGTGCATCCCTTCGCGGGCTCGGCCTATTCCACCTCCAAGGCGGCGCTCTCGGCGCTGACGCGCGAGATGGCGGTGGAATTCGCCCAGCTCGGCGTCAGGGTCAATGCGGTGGCGCCGGGCGAGATCGAGACCGCGATGCTGTCGCCGGAGACCGAGGTGCTGATCCCGCGCATACCGCTGCACCGCCTCGGCACGCCCGAGGATGTGGCCTCCGCCATCTTCTATCTCTGCGGCGCGGAATCCGGGTATGTCACCGGCACCGAGATCTTCATCACCGGCGGCCAGCATCTTTACTGAGGTCAAGGGAGGCGCACGATGGCGGTAGCCCTGGTCTCCATTCTCTGTCTCGATCGCGTCGGGCTGGTCTCGGCGATCGCCGATTGCCTGTTCGCCGCCGGGATCAATCTGCGCGACACCACCTTTGCCGTGCTCGGCAAGGGCGCCGAATTCACCTCGATCTGCGAGCTGCCTGACGGCATCGGCGCGGTCTGGCTGCAGGACGAGCTCGCGCGCGTGCCGGAGCTGACCGGGGCCCAGATCCGCGTCGTGCCCTACGGCTTCGATCCGCGGCCGGGGCCGATGGGCCGGATCACGCATCGCATCGAGGTGAGCGGCGGCGACCAGCTCGGCCTGATCGCGCGGCTCGCCGACATCTTCACCGAGAACGGCGCCAATATCGTCCGCCTCGATGCGCAGAAGCTGCCGGAGAGCGAAGGCGGCCGCGTCGTCACGCGCTTCTCGGTATGGCTGCCGCCCGACCGTGCCAGCCTGTGCCTCGCCGCGGTCGCGAACACCGCCGGCAGCCTCGGGCTCTCGAGCAAGGCCGAGGAGCTGGCGGGCTGAGAGGCCGGCATCATCCGCGAGTTCGCGCGTGCGGCGGATAGATCGCGGCGGCACGCGCCACTATCGTCGCCGGCATGAGCAGTCCCATCGGCTCCCGATTCGAGCAGGCTGAGCTTGCCGCGGCGCTCGACGCGCAGGGCTACGCGACGGTCCCGGCGGTGCTGGCGCCGGCCGCGTGCCGCGACCTCGCGGCGCTCTATGCCGAGGAGGCGGGATTCCGCAGCCGCGTCGTCATGGCGCGGCACGGCTTCGGCCGCGGCGAGTACAAATATTTCCGCTATCCCCTGCCGGCGGCCGTCGAAGCGCTGCGCCAGGGGGCATATCCGGCGCTCGCGGCGATCGCCAATCGCTGGCGCCAGGCGCTGGGGGAGGGGGCGCGCTTTCCGCCGACGCACGAGGCCTATCTCGCCGAATGCCATGCCGCCGGGCAGACCCGGCCGACGCCGCTGCTGCTGCGCTATGGCGCCGAGGACTACAACTGCCTGCACCAGGATCTCTATGGCGAGCGCGTCTTCCCGCTGCAGCTCACGGTGCTGCTCAGCGACCCCCGGGAGTTCGCCGGCGGCGAGTTCCTGCTGGTGGAGCAGCGCCCGCGCCGCCAATCGAAAGCCGAGGTGGTGCCGCTCCGCCAGGGCGAGGCGGTGGTCTTCGCCGTCAACCACCGGCCGGTACAGGGCGCGCGCGGCTATTACCGCGCGACGATGCGCCACGGCGTGAGTCGCATACGCTCGGGCGAGCGCATGACGCTGGGGGTGATTTTTCATGACGCGGCTTAGCTGCAGGGGCGCTCATGCAGCCTGAACGTGCTCCTAGAGCATGTCCCGCGAAGATGGAACCATCACTACCGCCCCCGCGAAAGCGCTAGACTAGT
>CAWBKF010000012.1:0-41412 GCA_963789275.1 uncultured Alphaproteobacteria bacterium | reverse complement strand
GCACCATGATCACCGCGGAAACGCCCGGCTCGAGCGCGCGCTTCACCACCTCGCGCGGATAGACCGGCGTGTGGTCGACGGTGCCGCGCTGCTGGCGCTCATCGCCGATCAGCGCGTTCTTGCGGTCGAGGAACAGCAGGCGGAACTCCTCGGTCTCGGCGAAGCCGGCCTGGGCGCTGCAATAATCGATGAGCGCCTGCCACGAGCCGATGATCGCCCGGTCCTGCACCTCGGCGCGCAGGAACCTGACCGCCGCGGCGCGCACCGCCAGCAGCTGCGCCACCGAGGCCTCGCCCATGCCGGCGATGCCCAGCAGCGCCTCGCGGTCGGCGCTGAGCACGCCGGCGAGGCCGCCGAAGCGCTTCAGCAGCGACTTGGCCAGCGGCTTGGTGTCGCAGCGCTGCTGCGTCGCAAACAGCAGGAATTCCAGCAGTTCGTAATCCTGGAGCGCCTCGGCGCCCGCCGTCAGCAGCCGCTCGCGCAGGCGCTGGCGATGGCCGAGGTAATCCGGCTTCTCCGGCGAGAGCGGCGCCTCCGCGGCGGCGTTGGGCAAGGGGCTTGGCTTGGCCATGCGGAATCGGTGCTGGACGTCTTCGCCGGCTACGCTATATCGGAAAGCGCGCCCAGCGCCCGAAGAAGCGGTGCCTGCCGGCGCATGCACCGCTGGCCCCATCGAAACCGCCGGCATCGTCGGGAGTGACGGCGATCACCTGCTCATCACCAAAAATTGCCTACGCTTCGCCCCAATGCTGTAGCGCTGGAGTCTCAGCTTTGTGGCATGCTCTGAAGTCGCCCGGGGAGAGACCCATGTATGTCCGCAATAGCGAGCCGTCCGTCGAGGAACTGCTGAGCGACGACATCGCGCATGGTCATGGCGCGCGACGGCCTCAGCGATCAGGTCGTGCGTGCCCTGGTACGCGACGTGCAGCGCCGCCTGAAGGCGCGCCGCCTGGCGCTGGAAACCGCATTCGCGGGGCGCGCCGCGTAACGTATTAGCGGTTTCTTCACCATGGATTAGCCGGGCTTTAATCAATTTGACGGTATTTTGGCAGCCGGACGAATTCGTCCTGGAGGCCAACGATGTTTGCGGCCCTTGCCAAGCTGAGGCCCGCCCCGGCCGCGACCAATTCGCCGCCGGCGCCCGCCCTCTCCCCGGTGCTCCTGCAACAGGAACGGCTGGCGCGCGCTTTCGCGCCGGTTGCCACCGCCTATGCCGCGCGCTTCGCCGTGCTCAACCTGATCGGCGCCGCGCTGGTGCTCGCCGCCTGGGCGGAGGGGCTGCTCTACCGCCCCTATGTCGCCGACAGCTCCGGCATGTGCTGGCTGATCACTGTCCTGTTCGGCTGGGGCCTGGTCTGCGTGCTGCGCAAGGATTGGCAGAGCGTGCGCTGGGCAGGCAACGCGCTGGTCTATCTCGGCATGGTCGGCACCGTGCTCGGCCTCATCATCACGGTGAGCGATCTCTCCGCCGACAAGGGCCAGAGCTTCGAGGATTTCAAGGCGGTGGTGACGTCGATCTATATCGGCTCCGCCACCGCGCTCTACACCAACCTACTCGCCTGCATAGGATATCTCTGGCTCGGCACCAACGCGCATCTGCTCGCGCGCCAGGAGGTCTGATCCGATGTGGCGGGGCATGAATGTCTCGTTCCGGGACATGCTGTTCCTGCTGGTCTTCGCCTATCTCGTGGTCGGCGCCGTGGCGCTCGCGCATGTGCGCAAGAAGCAGGAGGATGTGACCGGCGCCACGCCGCCCGGGACCCTCATCGTCGACATCCATTGGGACGACAAGATCGACGCCGATGTCGATCTCTGGGTGCAGGCGCCGGGCGACGTGCCGGTGGGCTATTCCAACAAGGCGGGCATCATCTTCAACCTGCTGCGCGACGATCTCGGCCATTCCGGCGACCCCGTGTCGATGAATTACGAGATCGCCTATGGCCGCGGCTTGTGGCCGGGCGAGTATACGGTGAACGCGCACCTCTACCGCTCCGCCGACAACCGTTTCCCGATATCGGTCACTGCCAAGGTGGCGGTGCGCGGCCCCGATGGCGAGATCAACAACATCCTGCGCTCGCAGGTGGAGCTCGATTATGTCGGGCAGGAGACCACGATCTTCCGCTTCCAGCTCGACGACAAGGGCCATCTCATCTCCGGCACGCTCAACCGCGTGCACAAGGACTTGCGCAGCGCCTGGCTGAAGAGCCGCTCCGGCGAGGCGACGAAATGACCACTTTCGTCATCGCCTTCGTGACGCTGGCGCTGCTCCTCGGCATCTACGCCTTTGTCGGATTGCCGCTCGGCACCCGCAAGCGCCGCGCCGGGGTCAGCATCTTCTTCGCGCTGCTCATCGCGGGCTTGTTCTTCGGCTATTCCGACATGCTGGGCCGCCCGAAATCGAGCCGGCTCGAGCTGCTGCGCAGCGGCGACAAGGAAGCCAAGGTGCTCGGTTCCTACATGCTCGAGGGGCGCGGCATCTATATGTGGCTGCTGCTCCCCGGCAGCAGCGAGCCGCGCTACTACGTGCTGCCCTGGGACGAGAAGACGGCGAGCGCGCTCCAGAAGGCGATCGAGGAAAACGCCCTGCAGCATGGCGGCGGCATCGTCATGCAGCTCCCCTTCGAGCGCTCCTGGGAGAAGCGCGACCCGGTGTTCCATCCGCTGCCGCAGCCGAAGCTCCCCGACAAAGGCGCGCCGGCGCCGCCCGCAACCACCTACACCGCGCCGGAACAGAGAGCCTAGCGCAAACGCGATTCGCTAGCCCGAGCGGTGCGGGCTCTCGCGGTTGCAAGAGCAACCGCTGGCGCCTGCCAGCGATAACGCTGCGCGTTACGCTGCGTATGGCGGGTGGTGCCAGCCCTTGGGCGAGAGGGTGAAGATCTCGCAGCCATCCCTGGTCACGCCCACCGTGTGCTCGAACTGCGCCGAGAGCGAGCGGTCCTTGGTGACGGCGGTCCAGCCGTCGCTGAGGATCTTCACCTCCCAGCGGCCGGCATTGATCATCGGCTCGATGGTGAAGAACATGCCCTCGCGCAGCTCCGGCCCGTCCTCGGGCTGTCCGAAATGCAGGATCGAGGGCGCGTCGTGGAAGATGCGGCCGATGCCATGGCCGCAGAAATCGCGCACCACCGAGAAGCGCTGCGCCTCGGCGTGGCTCTGGATGGCGTGGCCGATGGCGCCGAGCCGCAGGCCGGGCCGCACCACCTCGATGCCGCGCATCATCGCTTCCCAGGTGACCTCGACCAGGCGGCGCGCCTTCAACGGCACCTTGTCGCCGACCAGGAACATGCGGCTGGTATCGCCGTGCCAGCCATCGAGGATGACGGTGATGTCGATGTTGAGGATGTCGCCCTCGTCGAGCTTGCGCTCGCCCGGTATGCCATGGCAGACGACATGGTTGATCGAGGTGCAGATCGAGCGCGGGAATCCCCGATAGTTGAGCGGCGCCGGGATCGCGCCGTGATCGAGGATGAAGCCATGGCAGAGGCGGTCGAGCTCGTCGGTGGTCACCCCCGGCTTGACATAGGGGGTGATGAAGTCGAGCACCTCGGCCGCGAGCCTGCCGGCCCTGCGCATGCCCTCGAAGCCCTCGGCGCCGTGCAGCTTGATGCGCCGCTCCTCGGGGTCCGGCGCCCGCGTCGAGCGCTGCTGCAAATTCATCATGCTTCGCCTGCTCCTGCCGCAATGCTTAGCGGCGCCTCGATCTCGATCGCCTCGGTGTCGACCCGGCAATAGTAGCACAACATCTCGACCCCTGCCGCGCGCGCCTGGTCGAAGGCGATGGCATAGACGGGGTCGATGTCGCCGGCGATGCCGAAGGCCCGGCAATCGCCGCGCTGCACCACATAGAGCATCACCGCGCGATGCCCGGCCGCCGCCATGGCGCCGAGCTTGGCGAGGTGCTTCGCCCCGCGGGCGGTGACGCTGTCGGGGAACTCGGCGCGGCCGCCGCGCCGCAAATGCACGTTCTTCACCTCAAGGTAGCAGATAGGGCGTCCCGGGCCTTCCAGCAACAGGTCGATCCGGCTCGCCTTGCCATAGGCCACCTCGCGCCGGAGGCTGGGATAGCCCCCGAGCTCCGGGATGCGGCTCCGGGCGATCGCCTCTTCCGCCAGCCGGTTGGGATGCGCCGTATTGATGCCGACCAGCGCTCCTTCGGCGCGGACCAGCTCGAGGGACCAGGCGAGCTTGCGCCGGGGGTCGATGCTCGCCAGCAGCCAGACCTCGGCGCCGGGCGCGGCGAGCCCCAGCATGCTGCCGGGATTGGCGCAATGGGCGGTGGTCTCGGTCCCGTCCGGCAGCCGGATATCGGCGAGGAAGCGCTTGTAGCGCCGCAGCAGGACGCCGCGCACCAGCGGCCGGGGAAAGCGCATGATGGCCGGCGCTATAGGGGGAGCGCGTCCGGCGGGCAAGCACCCGCCCGCCCATTGTGCCGGCGGGGCTTTGCGTCTAACTAGGGCCCGGATTGCGTTGCGCCGGGAGCTGCCATGACCGCCGAGAAGATCGTCACCGCCGCCGTCCTCGTCATCGGCAACGAGATCCTGTCGGGGCGGACCCAGGACGCCAACCTCGCTTATATCGCCGTCGGCCTCAACGAGGTCGGCGTGACGCTGCGCGAGGCGCGGGTCATCCCCGACCTGCCCGAGGTGATCATCGCCACGGTCAATGAGCTGCGCGCTAAATACGACTATGTCTTCACCACCGGCGGCATCGGGCCCACCCATGACGACATCACCTCGGAAAACGTGGCGAAAGCTTTCGGCGTGGCCTGGACGCTCCATCCCGAGGCGCACAAGATCTTCCTCGATCATTACAAGCCCGGCGAGCTCAACGAGGCGCGGCTGCGCATGGCGCACACGCCCGAGGGCGCGAGCCTGATCATCAACCCGGTGTCGTTCGCGCCGGGCTTCCGCATGGGCAATGTCTTCGTCATGGCCGGCATCCCGCGCGTCATGCAGGCGATGTTCGACGCCGTGAAGCACGACCTTAAGGGGTGGCCGGCCGATGCTGTCGCGCTCGGTGAGCTGCCATCTGCCCGAAGGCGTCATCGCCAAGGGGCTGGGCGACATCCAGACCCGCTTCCCCGATCTCGATATCGGCTCCTATCCCTTCTACCGCCGCGGCGAGTTCGGCACGAGCCTGGTGCTGCGCGGCCGCGACGCCGACTGCCTCGCCACCGGCACCGCCGAGGTGGTGGCGCTGGTGCGCGGCCTCGGCGGCACCCCGGTCGAGGAGTAAGCGCCGTGGCGCGGAAGGGCGCCATCGTGTAGCGTCCGGCCCGCGCTCGACCGCGTGCCCGCTTGGCGGAATGGTAGACGCAAGGGACTTAAAATCCCTTGGCCGCAAGGCCGTGCTGGTTCAAGTCCAGCAGCGGGCACCAGTTCGGCCGTACTGCGGCGGTGGGGCAGTGGACCGTCTTTCAGGGCTACCCGGACTAGACTTACGATTGCAAAAGTGAGAAAGTATAAAACCAATAAGCATTGGGGGAGTTCTTCTGGAATATGAGAAACTTACTTTGCATCGTCGCGCTCGCCGCGATGACATCGGCCTGTGCCCTTACTACGGAAACCATCGACGTTCCCTATCAGAGCACGGGCCCGGCTACGCCCGTCGCCGGCGCCGCCGCGGAAACCGTTGCGATCGCCGCGACGGACGGCCGCACGACGTACCGCGACCGGGTCAGCACGAAGAAGAACGGCTACGGCATGGAGATGGCGGCAATCCTCGCCAGCAACGACGTCCTGCAAACCGTCGCCGGCGCGATCCAGCAGGAGCTGGCGGCGCAAGGCTACAAAATCGGGCCGGGCTATGCCGAGCTGCGGGTCGAGGTCGTCAAGTTCTACAACGACTTCAAGCCTGGCTTTTTTTCGGGC
Organism: uncultured Alphaproteobacteria bacterium; assembly: GCA_963789275.1. GTDB lineage: Bacteria > Pseudomonadota > Alphaproteobacteria > ATCC43930 > CGMCC-115725 > DAHUYF01. Next base: position 35,539 of record CAWBKF010000012.1, on the reverse strand, counting down.
GACGCCGTTGCCGATGTCGCTCTCAACGTGAAGGTGGTCGCCCCGGGGGACCAGTTGATCTACTCGAAGTACTATGACGCGAGCGGCACCGAGCCCAACATCATGATGTACGGTGGCGACAACGCCCGCGCCGCGCTGGTCAAGGCGTTTGGCAATGCGATCCACAGCGTTGTCAGCGATCCGGCGCTGCAGCAGGCGCTCGGAAAGGCGCAGCAGACGCCGAGGGCGGGATCGTCGCAACCGGGAACGTCGTGATCGAGCGGCTCGGCCGGGAATCGCGATCAATGATGTCTCGTTCGATCTGCATTTTGGGCCTGATTGCCACGTTGATGGGTTGCGCAACCGAGCGGCCAGCCCTGGACTATGGCACGATCACTCAGGTCGAGCCGGCCGACGCGCCGGGCGAGAGTACCGGGCTCGGCGCAGTGGGTGGGGCCGCGGCAGGCGGTGTCATCGGCTCACGGATCGGCGGCGGCGCCGGCACTATCGTCGCAACGGTGGCTGGCATCATCGTCGGCGCCGCGGCCGGCTCGGCGACCGAAGCGGCGCTTCAGAGTGCGTTGGGGCTCCGCTATACCGTGAGGCTCGACGATGGTCGCGTGATGACCATTGTTCAGCATCGCGAACAGGATGACAAAGTGATCCAGCCGGGCGAGCGCGCGGTGATCCGCACCTCCGGCTGGAGCCAACGAGTTCGAGCCTGCTACCGGCCCTCCTCCTGCGAAGCCGTGATCGACCGCTTAGAGATCGCGCAGCAAATTCCGGGTTCAAATCCAGCAGCGGGCACCAGCGCAGCGATGGGACGGATCTCGCCTTGACCTAGGACTTCGGCGGAGTGGTCGGGATCGGGCGCCACGCGACCGGGCAGGTCGCAACATAGGGATAGTAGGCCTTGCTGGTCGGGCAGAGGTAGTAGGCGTTCCCCGCCGGCGGCGGAGCAGAACCCGCTGGACGACGAGCCGATGCAGACGGCGGCGGAGGGGGCGGCGGTGCCCCAAGCGCAGCTTGAGGCGCCGCGGCCGGCGGCGGCGCATAGCTCGCATAGGATTGCGCGTAATACGCGGGCGCATAATAGCTCGGCGCGGGGTAGTACCCGTAGTAGTAGGGTCGCGGCCCGGCCAACAGCCAGAACGGCGCGGTTGCGATCGTCGCGGCGGTTCCCACGATCGCGCCTGCAATGCAGAACGGCCAAGCCAGCGGATTGGCCGCGCAGGGGGAATAGTAGGGGGCGTAGTATTGCGCCTGCGCGGTCGCGAGCGGCAGGGCCGCGAGCCCGGTGGCGAACGCGGCCGACATCGCCATTCGGCGGATGCGCATGACCGGCCTCCCAGTCTGGACCCGGTACGTCGAGCCCACAGCCATGATACGTGCGAAGCGGGAAGTTTACCGCGTCCCAAAGGGGCGAGCCAGCGCTGATCATCCCGCAGGGGGTGATGGCGCAGACCCGAAATTCCGGCCAGGGCAGGGGACATCCGCTTCGCGGCGGCTCGAGTGCCGGTTCGAACCCGATGGGGGAGACATCGACTCTGGCCCCGCTTTTACGCAGCTTGATGATGGGATCGTCGCTCAACGGCGCGATGGTCTCCAGCGTCATGTATCGGGCACGTTGGACGGCCCGCGCGTCGTTCTGTTCGAGCCGGATCGCGCCGACAAGACGAGCAATCGCCGCTTCGTTCGGCAACATGCCGACGACGTCAATGCGACGCTTGATCTCCCCGCTCAGGCACTCGATCGGATTGGTGGAATCAGCTCCGTCTCGACCTCGGCGAGGAAGGCGAGGATGCGTTCTCGGTCGGCGGCGCTGCCGTACTCGTTGACGCTGAGGGTAATCTCGTCCGCGAAGCTGCTCATGGCGAGCTGGAAATAGGGCTTGTACTTGACCGAACCGCACATGAAGGCGTCGTGCGGGCGCGCCTCGCCAAGGGCGAGGCGATCGGTATCCAGGACCCCGATATTGGTCATGCAGATGAGCGGGTTCTTCAGCTTCGCTCGCAGCATGCGGTTGGCCGTCTTGTCTCCGAGTAGCCGGAATGCCAGATCGAGTTTGACGAAAGCGTTGAGGCCGATCCCGCCGACCTTCTTCTCGTCCATGATCGCTTTGACCTTGCCGAGAGTACCCGCGAAGCCCTCGTCGGGAAGATAGGCGATCTGCGTTCCCACTATCGAGGAGAGATTGGTTAGCGAGGCGAACCGCTCGGCTTCGCCGAGATGACGGCGCATGTCGACCATGATGGGAATCCAAAGCTCGGCGCCAGGACGCGGTTTGAGCAGGCGAAACAGGCAGCGGTAAAAGGCAGTCAGCACCGCGTCGTTCAGCGTCGCCCCGTTCGCTCGGCAATAGTCCCTAAGTGCCGCGCACCGCTCGCGCATCAGCTTGCGCGTGAGGATAAAGGGGCGCACCTCGCCATCCTCGTCGAGAGGAAATCGTTCGCCACCGGTCCGGTTGTTGTCCTTGTCCCGCTGCAACAGGGATTTCACCTTGATGCCGGGGCCGAAGCGTTTGAGCACGCCGCGAATACTCCGGTCGCCCTCGATCGCGGCGGGCCGGAACGCTGAATTGGCGGTCAACCCGGCGTAAATCCGGCAGAGGAAATAGAGATACTCCTTGAAGCCCGCGGCATCGCAAATCATGTGGTTCAGCTTGATCGCGATCGCGAATGCGGACTGTGTGTCGAGGAGGCGGACCCTGACCTGGGGGCCCTGTCCCTCATCGACCCGCGATGCCAGGAATTCCTCGAACTCCGCCTCGGTCCCTGCATTGGCGAAGGCGCGGTCGAAACCACCTGGATCGATACTCTCCCAGTGCGGCCGGTCGCTCGCGACGTAGCGCGTGCCGAGGATCGGAATCGCCTCGATCGAGGCGATCACCGCCTTCTTCAGGACCTCGGCGTCGGGTCGAGCGGCGAAGCGCAGCACGCAATGGAGCTGGTGGTCGTTGAAGCCGTTGAGGTCGAACAACCGTTGGACCTGGTCGAGAACCTCGGCGGCGAACTCCATAGGCTGGCTCTCCTGGCGCGCACTATAGCGTGATCGGACAAATGAGTACGCCTGCAATGTTCCGCGGCTGGCGCACCGAGCCTCAGTGGCGCGCCTAAACCCGCCTCCGTCCACGCTATCGATCGAGCTGAGCGACGTGCTTCTCGAGCTCCTGCAAGCGACGCCGCAAGATGGCGCTCCTTCCGGGTCGGGCACGCAATCACCCGCCGGCCTCCCCGCCGCCAACGATCGCGTGAAACGTCTTGGTGATGAGCTCATCGACCAGCGGCGGCGGCGGCTCGCGACGTCGGAGGTGATCCTTCACCGCGGCGATCGGAACTTCGGCAAGCACGAAAGTCGCGCGCCGGAGTTGCGCCGGGCCGACGCGACCGAAAGCTTGTCGCGCGAAGCTCTCGAGGCATCCCTCGAAGCGCTGCGCTTGTTCGCGCGCGCCGCGCTTCAAGGCCGCGGGCCAATCGCCCTGCACGAAATCGTGGCGGCTGTAGAGCAGCAACAGCCGCGCATCGTCCAGATGGAGCCGCGCCCAGGCCGGCGTGTGCAGCGCGGCGGCAAGCCCGTCGCCGGCTTCGATCGCCGCGACGAACCCCTGTTGATAGGCGAGGACGGTCGCCAGCCACAACTCGCCGAGAAGATGCGTCGCGCGACGCGAAGCGGTAGTAGAACGAGCCCTTTGGCGCTTTGAGGCGCTGCGTCACGGAATCCACCGTGACGGCGGCGGGGCCGCGTTCGCAAGCGAGCGCGCGGGCCGCCGCCAGGAAGCCTCCATTGTCGAAACGTGCTCGCCCCATGATTTTGTAGACTACATTACGTCTAGACGTATTGGTCAACATGTGATACCAATGGAATCAGGTCTCCTGGGTCGATGGAGGTTGCTCCCATGTCACGAGCGGAAGACGAGCGCGATGCCGCGGAAGTGAGCCGGTTCCTCGCCGGCGCCGCCAAGGCGATCGCCGGTATGCGCTATTGCTGGCTGATGACCGCGGCCGAGACCGGCGGCGCCACGGTGCGGCCGATGGGGCTGCTGCCGCGCGACCCCGACGAGAACGAGTGGAAGATCCGGTTCCTCACCGGCGGTCGCTCGCGCAAGGCGTCCGACATCCGGCGCACCGGCAAGGTCACGGTCATCTTTCAGCGCGACGCCGACGATGCCTACGTCACCTTGGCCGGCACGGCGAGCTTGCGCGACGATGCGTCCGAGGTCCGGCGGCGTTGGAAGAACGCCTATAACGTCTATTTCCCCACTGAGCAGGATCGGGCGAACGCCGCTTTCGTCGAGATCGACGCCGAGCGCCTTGAGCTTTGGATCCGCGGCGTCACGCCGGAGCCGTTCGGCTTGTATCCGACGATCCTCGAGCGCAATGCGTCGGGCAACTGGCGGTTGGTTCGCGGCGATCGCAGCGCGGCGTGATCCAAGTTTCCTTGGCGAGCGGCGCCCGCCGGCGTTAGCCTAAGCGGGCCGGGGAGAAAACCCATGCCGCAGCCTGCACCGCCGCTCATCGAGGCCCGACGCGACCAGATGTTCCCCGTGCTCGACGCAGTCGAGATCGCGCGGCTCGCGCGGTTCGGCGAGCGGAAATGTTATGCGGCGGGCGAGCGCATGGTCACCACCGGAGAGGTCGCCCCGGGCGCCTTCGTCATCCTGTCGGGTGAGGTGCAGGTCAGCCGTCGCGCCTTGGCGCATTCCGATCCGATCGTGACCTACGGCCCGGGCTCGTTCATGGGCGAGCTGGCGCAGCTCTCCGGCCGCCCGTCCCTGGGCGATGCCGTCGCGAGCGAGCCGGTCGAGGCGCTGGTCATCCCGCCGCGCCGGCTGCGCGATCTGCTGGTGGAAGAGGCCGAATTGGGCGAGCGGATCATGCGCGCCCTGATCCTGCGCCGCGTCGGCCTCATCGAGACCGGCGGCGGCGGTCCCGTGATCATCGGCAGGGCCGATGATCGTGACGTGCTGCGGCTCGAAGGCTTCCTCAGCCGCAACGGCCATCCGTACCAGCGGCTCGACCCGGACGCCGACAGCTGCGCGCACACGCTGATCGAGCGCTTCCATATCGGCGCGCGCGATCTGCCGATCGTCCTCTGCCCCGATGGGCAATTGCTGCGCAATCCCGGCGAGGTCGAGCTCGCGCGCTGCATCGGGCTCGTCGTGCCGATCGATCCCGACAAGGTCTATGACCTGGTGATCGTCGGCGCCGGACCGGCGGGCCTTGCAGCCTCGGTCTATGCCGGATCGGAGGGGCTGTCCGTGCTCGTGCTCGATTGCCGCGCCTTCGGCGGCCAGGCCGGCGCCTCGGCGCGCATCGAGAACTATCTGGGCTTTCCCACCGGCATCACCGGCATGGCCTTGATGGGACGCGCCCACAGCCAGGCGCTGAAGTTCGGTGTCGAGATGGCGATCCCCGACGAAGTCGGCAGCTTGCAGCGACAGGACGGGCGCGGAGGAGGGGCGCTTCCTGCTGACGCTTGCCAATAACGAGCACGCCCGCGCCCGCGCCGTCATCATCGCCAGCGGCGCCCGCTATCGCCGCCTTGATGTCGAAAATCTCGCGGCGTTCGAGGGCTCGAGCGTGCATTACTGGGCGTCGCCGCTGGAGGGACGGCTCTGCGCGGGACAGGAGGTGGCGCTGGTGGGCGCCGGCAATTCCGCCGGCCAGGCGGCGGTGTATTTGTCGAGCCTGGCCAAGAAGGTCTGGCTTGTCGTTCGCGGCCCCAGCCTCGATGCCAGCATGTCGCGCTATCTGGTCGAGCGCATTACCGCCATTCCGAACATCGAAATCCTGCCGCAGACGGCGGTCACCGCGCTCGAAGGGCAAGACAATGTCCTGCACGCCGTCCGCTGCCGCTCCGGGCGTTTCGATGAGGAGGTGAGGCGCGAGATCCACCACCTGTTCCTGTTCATCGGCGCCGAGCCCAATACCGGATGGCTGTCCGGATCCGGCGTCGCCCTCGACGACAAGGGCTTCGTGCGCACCGGCGCAGACATCGCGAGGCCGCTCGAGACCAGCCTGCCCGGCGTCTTCGCGATCGGTGACGTACGCGCCGGCTCGATCAAGCGCGTTGCCGCCGCCGTCGGCGAAGGCGCGCAGGTGGTGGCCGCGCTCCACGCCTTCCTCGCGCAAGCCGGCGATAAAGCCGCGCCGCCCGCCCATATCGGCGGGCCCTGAGCGCGTTATTGCGCCGGTGGCGGCGGTGCCGGTGGCGGCGCGGGCACGGTCGAGCCGGATCCCTCGGGCGTCTTGCCCATGACCTTGTCGGCCGAATTGGCGACGGCGTGACCGGCGGCGGACATGTCTTCTCCGACGCCTGCAACGGTGTTGCAGGCGCTCAACACCAGGGGCAGGCAGCACACTGCAAGCGCAAGCGACCTCATCTTGGCCTCTCCGACGAGCCTCATCCCATGCCAACGGCACGAGCGGCGAAGATGATCCCGCGCCGGGATGGAATCATCGCTGCGCGAACCGGCGCGGCGGCGACGGTGTCCGCTAGCGCGCCGCCGCCTTGTCCATCGCCGCCAGGATGGCGGCAAAGCGCTCCTCCACCTCGCCGCGCATTTCCGGATGCGTGAATACGTAGAGCTCTTCCTCCCGGATCGCGGCGAGGACTTGCGCCGCGACATCCGACGGGTCGAGCCCGGACCGTGAGAGCTCGGCTAGCCGGGCGGCAAGGACGCCTGCCGGGCTGGCGGGGTCCGGCGTCCGCGATCGGACCGTAGCGCTCAGGCCGGTTGCGCCCGCTCTCGCTGATGCGGGTGCGCACGAACCCGGGACAGAGCACGGTCACGCCGATGCCGAGCGGCTTGAGCTGCATCGCCAGCCCCTCCGACATGGCGACCACCGCGTACTTGCTTGTCGCGTAAGGGCTGAATCCGAGCCCGCTCTGCATCCCGGCCATGGACGCGGTGTTGATGATGTGGCCGCCTTCGCCGTGCGCGCGAATGTGCGGCAGGAAGGCATGGATGCCGTGAAGCACGCCCATCAGGTTGACGTCGAGCACCCATTGCCAGGTGTCGAGCGAGATGGCGTCGATGCCGCCACCGCCGGCGACGCCGGCATTGTTGCAAACCACATGGACATTGCCGAAGGTCTCGTACGACGCCCGGGCCGCACGCTCGACGCTGACGGGATCGGCGACGTCGCAGGTGACGCCGCGCACGTCGGGCCCGACATCGCGCAGGGTTTTGACGGCGGCGTCCAGCGCGTCCGCCTCGATATCGGCGAGCATCACCTTCATGCCCGCCTGCGCAAAGGCCCGGCCGAGCGCGAAGCCGATGCCGCTCGCCCCGCCGGTCACGAAGGCCGTTTTTCCGGCGAGCTCCCGCATGATTTCCTCCTGCTGCGGACGGGCCTACGCCCCGCCCGAGGCGGGCTGCCGCATCAGCAGTTGCCGCGTCGCCGCGACGATCGATCGGCAGGCACCGTCATCATAGTGCATGCGAAGCTTGTTCGTCATGAACTGGCCGATGCACCGCATCAAACCGGCATCCTCCGAGCCCTGCGCCATCCTCGTCCGGATGTCGCGGGCGCACACCGCCAGCTCGTCGTCGGAGACGGCGCCTCTGAGATCGCTCCTCGTATAGAGGCGAAAGAATCCCACGATGTTCTGTATCTCGACGTCCTCGCTCATGATCTGCATTCCAAAGGCTGGGCAGACAGGCGAGGACTATAGGCCAAGGCGATGGCAGGCGCCTGTGACAGAACAGGGCCTCTGCACCGGCCCGCCGCCCGGCAGGTCCCGCGCATTTCCACCGATGGCGCGCCATTTTTCGACTTTTTCGGCAGTAGCCGGGATGTGATGCTCTGCTCGTCGTCGCCGGCGCGCCAAAATTGACAGAAGCCGGTCTTCCGCCCCGCGCCTTTCAGGCCGCGCGGATATCCGCGATGGCGCGGGTGATCTCCTGCGCGAGACTCTGCGATTGGCCGGCGAGGTCGTTGGCCGCTTCCAGCACGTCACCGGCGGCGCTGCCGGCCTGGCCCACGGCGTCGCGGACGCCGGCAACGTTCTCGCTGACCTCGCGGGCGCCGCGCGCCGCCTCCTGTACGTTGCGGCTGATCTCGCTGGTCGCGGCGCCTTGCTGCGCGATCGCCGCGGCGATCGCGGTGACGATCTCGCGCACCTCGCGGATGGTCGTGGCGATGCCGTTGATGGCGCCGACGGCTTCGGTCGTAGCGTGCTGGATCTGCACGACCTGCCCGCCGATCTCCTCGGTGGCCTTGGCGGTCTGGTTGGCGAGCACCTTCACTTCCGAGGCGACCACGGCAAAGCCCTTGCCCGCCTCGCCGGCGCGCGCCGCCTCGATCGTCGCGTTCAAGGCGAGCAGATTGGTCTGGCTCGCGATCTCGTTGATCAGCCGCACCACGTCGCCGATCTTCTGCGCCGAGGCCGAGAGACGCTGCACCAGCTGATCGGTGCGTTCGGTGTCCGCGACCGCCTTCGCGGCGACCTCCGTCGATTGCGCGACCTGCCGGCCGATCTCCTGGATCGAGGCCGAGAGTTCCTCGGCCGCCGAGGCGACCGTTTCCACGTTCGACGAGGTCTGGGCGACCGCCGTGCTGATCGCGGTCGACCGGTTTTCGCTTTGCCCGGTGGCGGAGTTCAGTGTCTCCGCCGTGGTCCTGAGGCCGCCGGAGGCGGTGGAGAGCGTTTGCGCCAGTCCGCCGATCTTTTGCTGGAGCCGGTCGGCCAGCTCGAGCATGAGGCGCCGCCGCTCTTCGCGGCTGGCGGTCTCGGCCTCGAGGCGCTGCTGCTCGAGATGCTGCTTCTCCACCGCATTCTGCCGGAAGACCTCCAGGGACCGCGCCATGCGGCCGACTTCGTCCGTCCGGTCGCCTGCCTCGGTGGCGACGCCGAGATTGCCGGCGGCGAGCGCCGTCATCGCCCGCTCGATGCCGCCGAGCGGTCTGGCGATGCTCCGGCTCAGGAGCCAGGCGATCAGCCCCGTTGCCAGCGCGATCGCGCCGGCGAGCAGGCCCAGCTGCCACAGCGCGGCGCGGAAGGTATCGTCGATGTCGTCGACGAAGAGTCCGGTGGCGATGAAGATGTTCCAAGGCGCAAAAGGCAGGATGTAATTGATCTTCGCCACCGGCACCGTCGTTCCCGGGCGCGGATACAGCAGGCGACCGACACCGCCGCCCTTCTCGGCGATCGTGATCATGTCGCGGACGAAATAGAGTCCGGTCGGGTCCTTGAGGTCGATGCGGTTCGTGCCTTCGATCGAAGGCAGCGCCGGCATTACGCGCTGCGTGCCGTCGGTGGAGTAGACGAAGAGATAATTGCCGCCGTCATAGCGCAATGCGCCGAGCGCGTCGTGGAAGCGCTGCCACGCTTCCTCATGGGTGAGCTTGCCCGCTTCCTCCTCCTGCTGGAATTGCTTGGCAAGGCCCACGCCTGCCTCGGTGAGGACGCGGATTTCGGTGATGCGGTCATCGAGCATGCGAGCGCGTTCCTGCCAGGCGGAAATGCCGACGACCAGGATGAGCGCCAGGAGCGTCACGACGACGAGCGATTGGAGCTTGAGCGACAGCGGCAGATTGCGGAAATGGCGAAGCATCGCGTCCTCTTCACGGGGTTGGTGGCAGTTTCTCGCGCGCAACCGGCTTTCGGCCGCGCCTTCGGGCACGCCATCGCCGAGCAGGCATGGGCGCCCACCTGCCGTCGATGCTTGGATTATGGGCTGCGATACTTAAGAAAGCGCTTATCGCCGCTCCAAATACCCGGAAATGGGGAATATCGGGCCGCGAGACCTAGTTCGGCGCCGGTGCTGTGGCTCAGCGCCCGAACCCGACCCCCCCGCCGCCCATTCCGCCGACGCCCACCGGAACGCCATTGATCAGCGGCACCTGCTTGTTTTCGCCATAGGCGCTGCACGCCGCGAGCGACACCACGATGAGCATCAGACTGAGCTTTTTCATGAAGCGCTCCTAGCGCTGGTTGTGTTGCTTCGATATAAGGCGCGGTGCCGGGCTTTGCCAGCGTCGCGCGTTCACATCGACGTGGCCGGGACCGCCTGTGTGCGGTCGCGGCCAGCGCCGCTACGGCACCGGCGCCACCGCCGGCACTGGCCATGCGGACGCATCCGCCAGCAGCTTCACCGCCGCCGGGTTCGGCACATAGGCGCGTGGGGTCAGCCCGGTTCTCGGCCCGTCAGGCGTGCTCCTCCGAGATGTCCTGGTTGGTGTAATCAGGCATCAGCACCGTTGCGACAACGCTGACGACGGCGCAGAAGGCGATGTAGCCGGCAATCGCATAACCTGACCCCGTCCACGCCAGCAGCCCGGCAGCGATGAGGGGAGCCGGGCCACCGGCCGTAATCGAAGCGAGCTGATAGCCGATCGAGCAGCCGCTGTACCGCAGCCGCGGCGTGAAGCACTCCGCGATCAAAGCCGCCTGCGGCCCATAGAGCATGTCGTGCGGCACGAAGGAGAGCACGATGCCGAAGAAGATCCAGGCCGGCACCAGGGAGTTCAGCATGGCGAAATAGATGAAGCCGAATATCCCCGTGGCGACGGCGCCGATGATGTACATGCGCTTGCGGCCGATCCGATCCGAGAGATGGCCGAAAACCGGGATCGAGACGAACGACACCAGCCCCGCGGTGATAAGCGCCAGCAGCAGGAAGTTGCGCGGGGCGTGGAGCACCTGTGTCCCATAGGCGAAGACGAATGCCAGGTAGATGTAAGCAGGGGCCTGCTCCGCGGTGCGTGCCAGAGCCGAGAGGATGATCTCCCGCGGTTGCCGCCTGATCACCTCGAGGACCGGCGCCCGCTCGATGCGTTTTTCCGCCAGCAATCGCCGGAAGGCCGGCGTCTCGAGAATGCCGAGCCGGATATAAAGCCCGACCGCCACCATGACGATGCTGAGCAGGAACGGTATGCGCCAGCCCCAGACGAAGAACTGGTCTCCGGACAGCGTGCTGAAGGCGAGGACCGCCACATTGGCGAGCAGCAATCCCGCGGGTCCGCCGAATTGCGGCCAGGACGCGATGAAGCCGCGATGCGTATTGGTGCGCGCCCACTCCATCGACAGCAGCACCGAGCCGCCCCATTCGCCGCCGACGCCGATCCCTTGAATGAAGCGGATGACGGTCAGGATGACGGCGCCCCAGATGCCGATCGAGTCATAGGTGGGCACGAATCCCACCGCGAAGGTGGCGAGGCCGGTGATCAGCAAGGTCGCGATCAGCGTTGCCTTGCGGCCGATGCGGTCGCCGTAGTGACCGAAAATCGCCGCGCCGATCGGCCGCGCGATGAAGCCCACGGTGTAGACGGCGAAGGCTTCGAGCACGCCGACCAGCGGATCGGATTTGGGAAAGAACAGTTTTCCGAAGACGAGGCCGGTGACGACGCTGTAGAGGAGAAAATCGTACCACTCGATGGTGGTGCCGACCGTGCTGGCGATGACCGCCCGCCGCAATTGGGCGCGATGAGCGGACTCGTGTAGCGTAACCGACAATGCGTCAGTGACTGCCATGGCAAGACCTCCCTGTTCAGCGCTTTTTTCGTTGACGTGCTGCGCGTTCCCGCGCCGCCGCAAATATTCTCTGCACTTTTCGGCGCCTTTGGCAACGAGCATCGTGCCATACGGGGGCGCGAACCGACGCGCGCGATCGCCCAGGAGGAGTTCAGCGGTACCGCGTGACCACCGGAGATGGTCGTAGCAGGGATCTGGAACCCTTTATTGGGAAATCCAGTATAGATCACATAGCGGTGGCCGCCGACGACGCGGTTCTACGGATGTCGTGCGGTCAGCGCTAAGCCGCGGCGTGGCCAGCCGTCGATGATCAGATGCGCGGCGCGCTTGGCGTCGCGGGCGGCGTTCCGGTTGCCTTCGCCGGCGGAGACAATCGATCCCTTCATCAGCATGTGCCAGCACTGCGCGAATTTCTCCGGTTCGCGCAGCTTCGCTTTGCGGGCGAGGCCGCGGACGATCGCGCGGATCCTCGACAGGTGGCGGGAGGCGGCGCGGCGTACGGGGCTTTCCGCGCGCGATTCCAGCAGCACGTTGACGAAGGAGCAGCCCTCGAAGCTCTTTTCGTGAAACCAGCCGTCGAAGACATCGAAGATGGCCAGCAGCCGCTCCTCCGGCGTCGCGCCCGGCCGATTGATCCTCGCCTCGAGCCAGCCGCGGGTCCACAGCGCTTCGCGCCGCTCCAAGAAGGCGATCGCAAGCCCGGTCTTGGAGCGGAAATTGCTGTATAGGCTGGCTTTGGCGCAGCCGGACTTGCCTAGAATTGTATCGATCCCGACCTGATTGACGCCGTTTGCGGCAAAGAGATCATAGGCTGCGGCGAGGAGACGCTCGCGCGGCTCGATCGCCTCCTTCGTGCCCGATTTTACCACAACCTGTCCTCGATGCGCTTCTTGCGCGCTTTCTCAGCGCCGCGCCACGCCACATGGCGGCGCCGATGGTACCATCGCATGTGCAAGCCGCTCAAACTGTTCTTGGCTCTTCATACGGGGCGCTGCCGGCGCGGATTTTTAATACTTTTCATCGTGGACAGACCGTTCTGTCCATGAAAAGCTGAGAACAACCAGAAAGAAACGCTATGGGAAGTACAAGAAAAACCGGGGGCGAACGGGAGATCCGGGATCATGACGCCCACGTCGCGAGGAGCGCGTTTGCGCACGCTGAAACGGTTGCTCGATTATGCGCTGGCGGAGAGCAGGGAGATCGGACTGGCCCATCTGGACAAGCTGTTGGGCGCCGCAGCGCTGGCGGTTGGTGACGAGCTCGATAATGTGAGGGTGCTGTCGCCCAAAACGGCGGCAAAGCGCAAGCCGCCGAGCGCCGGGGAGGCGATGCTTCAGTCGTGAAGCATCGCCGGCACGCCGGGTCGTTCGGGTTGCACGCCACGTAACCCGCTGCGCTGCCGCCAGGGACGATTAATCGCAGCCGCGCGGAGAGCACGGAGAAAAGCTGTTCGACGCGCCTTGCGCCGCTTTTCCGTGTGCTCCGCGTCTGCGCGTTGAACACCCATGCGATAGCCTACGGCGACAGGCGGCTGAGTAGTTTCCGAGCCTGTCGTCGCGGGATCGCTGCCGGCTATTGTCGCTTGGCTGCCTGTTGGAGACATTCATGATCAAGACCGCCGAGAGCGCCACCGGAGATGTCAGCGCGGATCTGGCCGCGCTGCGCCACGACGTCACACGACTTGCCGAGAACATGAGCAAGCTGCTGCAGCAACAGACGCAGGCCGCCGGCCATCGCGTCTCCGAGGTCGCCGGCGGCGCCAGGGACAAGATCGCCAGCGCGGCCGCCGACGCGCAGCACAGTGTTCGTGCCGCGAGCGGCGAGATCGAGGCCAGTATTCTGCGCAATCCCTTGATGGCGGTGCTGATCGCCTTGGGGGTCGGATTGTCGCTCGGCTTGCTGACCAGGCCGCGCGGCTGACGCGCGCCGGCTACGCCATCCGTCCTCCGGCGCGCATCGGCCGGGCGGCGGCGGCGCGAGGTTCAGCAGCGCCATCGTCGCAACGGCGAGATATCCGTAGAGCAGACCATCCACCGCGGCGGTGGCGGTGATGGCGACACCGAGCGCGGCGCCGATCTGGAAATAGACGGTGAGCAGGCCGGCGGCGAGGCCCGTATCGCGCGCCGGCACGCGCGAGAGCCCGATGATCGTGGTGGTGGTGCTGGTGGTCGGCAGCGAGACCGCGATCAGCAGCATCGGCGCCAGGATCGCCCAGAGCGGCAAGCCACGCTCGCATTGCCAGGCGAGCGCGAGCAGGCCGGCGACGCCGAGAAGAGCGCCCAGCGTATAAACGATCCTAGATCCGTAACGGTCGATCGCCGGCGCGCCCATAACCGCCGCGACCGTCGCCACCGCGCCGATGGGCACGAAGCTCAGCCCCGCCTGGAAAGGGTTGAGCCCCAGCACTTGCTGCACGTCGAGGCTGACCAGGAACATCACCGAGAGCTGCACGGCGCCGGTGAGGGACTGGCCGGCGCCGCCCAACAGCAGCGACGGCAACAGCGCCAGCCGCGCCGGCAGCAGCGGCGCCGGCGCGCGGCGCTCGGCGCGCCAAAAGAACGCCAGCAATCCCGCGGCGCCAGCCGCGCCGGCGAGCGTCGGCCAGGAGGTCCAGCCCTCGGCCCGGGTCTCGATGACGGTGTAGACGGTGAGCAGCAGCCCGCCCGTCGCTGCCAGTGCGCCCGGCAGATCGGCTTGCTGCCAGGAGAGGGGCGGGCGCGCGGCCGGCCTCGGCAGCAGCCAAAGGCCGGCGATGAAGGCGGCGCATCCGATGGGCAGGTTGACATAGAACACGCAGGGCCAGCCCCAGAGGTCGACGAGCAGGCCGCCGAACGCCATGCCGATGGTGGCGCCGAGGCCGCCGAGCCCGCTCCAGATGCCCATGGCGATGGTCCGCTCGCGGCCGCTCGGGAAGGCGGTGGCGACGATCGACAGCGCCGCCGGCGACAGCAGCGCCGCGCCGACGCCTTGCGCCACGCGCGCCGCCAGCAGCGCCGCGCCGCTGGTCGCGAGGCCGCAGGCCAGCGACGCCAGGCTGAACAGCGCGATGCCGCACAGGAACACACGCCGGCGGCCGAGTAGATCGGCGGCGCGCCCGCCGAGCAGCAACAGGCTGCCGAAGATCAGGGTATAGGCGTCGAACACCCAGGGCAGGGTCACCGCGTCGATGGCGAGCGCGCTCGCCAGGCGCGGCAGCGCGATGGTGACCACCGTGGTGTCGAGCACGCAGACGAATTCGGCGGCGGCTACGACCGCCAGGACCGACCAGCGGCGCTGCATCGCCGCCACGCCCGGATCGGCGGCGATGTCAGCCGGCACGACCAGCTCCGGCGCCTCGCCGCGGCGGGCTGGTGATCGCCTGGAGCAGCTGCTCCACAATCGCGAGATGGGCGTCGCGGTCGACGTCTTCGTCCCAGGCGAGCTGCAGCGCGAACCCCTGGAAGAGCGCCACCATCGCGCGCGCCAGCGCCTCGGGATCGAAAGCCGCGGCGATGCGACCTTCGGCCTGCGCCCGCCGGATCAGCGCGGCCAGCGTCACCTTGGTGGCGTTCATGCCGCGCAGCACCAACGCGCGGATCGCCGGCGCGTGCAGCGCTTCCGCCCAGCCCTGCACCCCGACGCGGCGCCGCAGCTGCGCCGCCGGATCGAACATCCATCCGGCATAGGCCCGCGCGAGATCGTACAGCGCCGCGACCGGATCGGCCGCGCCCGCCGCCGCCTCGTTGAGCTCTGCCTCCTGGCGGTGGCGGTCCTCGGCGACCGCGGCGATGATTTCCTCCTTGCCGGAGAAATAGCTGTAGACGGCGCCGGCGCTGAGCCCGGATTGCCGCAGGATGTCGGCCATCGATGTCTGATGGAAGCCGTCGCGCGCAAAACAGGTGACGGCGGCGTCGAGCACTTGCTGGCGGCGCGCTTCGCGATGCGCCTCGCTGACCCTGGGCATGGCTGTCCATATTTAAAACGAATGATCGCTTTATATGACACGGCGCTGCCGATGTCCAGCGATTGTCGCAGCCTGCGGGGGGCGCCTTGCGGCCGGGAAGCGCGTAAGCTGGTGGGGCGGCGCCATCGCCGGGACGGAGAAATGCGGATGAACGGTGCGGAAAGCCTGGTGCGGACGCTGGTCGCCTGCGGCGTCGATGTCTGTTTCGCCAACCCCGGCACGTCGGAGATGAGCTTTGTCGCGGCGCTCGACGAGGTCGCGGGCATGCGGCCCATTCTCGGCCTCTTCGAAGGCGTGGTGACCGGCGCCGCCGACGGCTATGGCCGCATGGCCGGCAAGCCGGCGGCGACCTTGCTGCATCTTGGGCCCGGGCTCGGCAACGGCCTCGCCAATCTGCACAATGCGCGCCGCGCGCTGACGCCGATCGTCAACATCGTCGGAGACCACGCGACATATCATGCGCAATACGACGCGCCGCTCGCCTCCGATATCGTCGGCATCGCCCGGCCGGTCTCCGGCTGGGTGCACAGCGCCACCGCCGCGCGCAGCGTCGCTTCCGACGCCGCCCGCGCGGTGGAGGCGGCGCGCCGTCCGCCGGGGCAGATCGCGACGCTGATTCTCCCCGCCGACACTGCCTGGCTCGAGGCCGACCGGCCGGCGCCGGCGCTGCCGGTGGAAGCGCCGGCGCCGGTCGCCAGCGCGGCGGTCGATCACGTCGCCGCGGCGCTCGCCGCCGGCAAGAGGACGACGCTGCTGCTCGGCGGCGCGGCGCTGCGCCAGCGCGGCCTCGATGCGGCGGGGCGGATCGCCGCCAAGACCGGGGCGCGGATCGCTTGCGACACCTTCACGGCGCGCCTCGAGCGCGGCGCCGGCCGTGTGGCGCTGGAGCGGCTCCCTTATTTCGCCGAGCAGATCGTCGAGTTCCTCAAGGAGACGGAGCTGCTGATCCTGATCGGCACCAAGCCGCCGGTCTCCTTCTTCGCCTATCCCGGCAAGCCTAGCTGGTGCACGCCCGAAGCCTGTCGGATCCTGTCGCTGGCCGAGGCGCATGAGGATGGGGTAGCGGCGCTCGAGGCGGTCGCAGACGCGCTCGGCGCGCCGCGCGAGCCCGCCCGCCGCGCCGCGCTGAAGCGCGCGGATCTGCCCAAGGGCGCGCTCACCGTGATGAGCGCCGGCCAGGTGATCGGGCACTGCCTGCCGGAGAACGCCATCGTGTCGGAGGAGGCCGGCACCTCGGTCATCGGTGTCGCCGCCTTCACCGCCACGGCCGCGCCGCATGATTATCTTTCGCTGACCGGCGGCGCGATCGGGCAGGGGCTGCCGGTGGCGACCGGCGCGGCGGTCGCCTGCCCCGACCGCAAGGTGCTGTGCCTCGAAGGCGATGGCAGCGCCATGTACACGCTGCAGGCGCTGTGGACCCAGGCGCGCGAGCGGCTCGACGTCACCACCGTGATCTTCGCCAACCGCTCCTATGTCATCCTCAATGTCGAGCTGAAGCGCGTTGGCGCCACCGGGCGCGGGCCGAAGGCGCTGTCCATGCTCGATCTCGGCAATCCCGCGCTCGACTGGGTGAGCCTCGCCCAGGGCATGGGGGTCGAGGCCTCGCGCGCCGTCACCGCCGAGGAATTCGCCGACCAGCTCGCCGCCGCCATGAAGGGGCGCGGCCCGCGGCTGATCGAGGCGGTGCTGTCGCGCTGAGTCTTGTCAGGCCGCGCTAGCTGACATAGTATTTTTTCATAGTTTCTCTCGTATGGGGACTGTCGTCATGGCCGAGGCGGTCAATGGCACTACCCCGGACCGGCGGACACTCGAGCACGCAATTGTCGACACCGTCCGCGAACCGCTCATTGTGCTGGATCCGGATTTGCGCGTGTTGATCGCGAGCCGGTCCTACTACCTCACCTTTTTGGAAAATCCGGAGCAAGTCGAGGGCCGAAAGTTCGATGAGCTGGGCGACGGCCAGTGGAATATCCCGGCGCTGCGCACGCTTCTCATGGACATCATCCCGCGCCACACCACGGTCGATGAATACGAGGTCGTCCACGATTTTCCCGGGCTCGGCCGGCGCACGATGCTGCTCAACGCCCGCAAGGTCTTCTACCAGGGCAACAGCAGCACCAGCGTGCTCCTTGCCATCGAGGATGTGACGCAGCGGCGGGCCCTGGAGCGCGACAAGGACGAACTCCTGCGGCAGAAGGATCTGCTGATCCGGGAGATGAACCATCGGGTCAACAACAGCCTTCAGATCATCGCGAGCATCTTGCTGTTGAAGGCGCAGACGGTCCCCTCCGAAGAGACCCGCCGGCATCTCCGGGAGGCGCGTGACCGGGTCCTGGCGGTGGCGACCGTGCAGGAGCATCTCAATCCAACGCCGTTCGGCGAGCAGATCCACGTCGGGCGATATCTGAAGCGGCTGTGCGACAGCCTCTCCGATTCAATGATCCGCGATGATCAGTCGATCTCTCTCAGCGTCCAGGCCGGCGATGGAGCCATGAGCTCCGAGGAGGCGGTGAGCATGGGACTCATCGCCACCGAACTCGTCATCAACGCGCTGAAGCATGCGTTTCCGGACGGCCGGGAAGGCGCTGTCATCGTTCGCTACGAGGCGAGCGCGACGAACTGGCGATTGTCCGTCTCCGACAACGGTGTCGGCATCAGCGCGCCCCTCGAGGGCGTGCCGATACGTGGCGGTCTAGGGACGAGCATCGTGGAAGCCCTGACCCGCCAGCTCGGCGGACGCGTCACCTTTTCGGCGGGCTCACCGGGCACCACCGTGACCGTCACCGTTCCGAAAGCCGTCTGACCCGGTGGCGGGCGCGTCGAGCGCGCGCGCGATCGCCTCGGCGAGCATGTCCTCATTGAACGGCTTGCGGATGACGATGGCGTTCGGATATTGCGCCAGGATATCGCCGGGCGCCCCGCTGATGAAGACGCACGGCACGTGACCCAGGAGAAGGATCTTCTTGACCGCGGACAGGCCGCTCCCGGCGCGCAACCGGCCGTCAGCGATCATCAGGTCCGGCTTGTGGCGATCGGCGACGCTCGTGGCATCGAGCTCGGTCGTGGCGGTGGCGCAGACGACATGCCCCATTTCCGACAGCATGTCGTCAAGCATCAGCGCGATGAGGGGATCATCTTCGATGACGAGCACGTTCAGCGATCGCATTGACACTTCTGCGCATGCTGTCGGTTCGAATGCAACCAGTTTAAGTAGCATTGCTGGGGACATTTTCTCTTTACCTGGGGACAGTTTCGCTGACACGGCCGGCGGGTTTTGCGAAGCGCCACCCGAGCACGCGCAAGTTGACGCGCGGCCTATCGCGGCGGCGCTGTGGCGCTGAGCGGAGCAAGCGCGGGCGCCGCCGGTGCGCGGCCCCAGGCGCCGAGCCATTGCGATGACGCGGTGATCGCGCCGAAGGCGAGCGAGGCGGAGGCGACGCTGAGGAAGAGCGCGCCGAGGCCGCCGCCGAAACGCGCGACGATGAGCCAGCCCAGTCCGGCGGCGATGACGAGGCGCGCCGCGCCGGCGATGACCGGCCACAGCACGCGCCCGGCGCCCTGGCCCGAGAAATAGAGCAGCATGGCAAGCCCGAAGGCGCCATAGGCGGGCCCCACCGTGCGCAGATAGAGCGCGCCCGTCGCCAGCACCTGCGGCTCGCGGCTGAAGAGGCCGAGCCAGGTGGTCGGGAACAGCGCCGCCGCCAGCCCGATGGCCTCGGTGAAGCCGGCGGCGATCAGCGCGCCGGTCCAGGCGATGTGCCGCGCCCGCGCGACCTGTCCCGCGCCGATATTGGTGCCGACCATGGTGAGCGCCGCGGTGCCGAGCGCGAAGAGCAGCGGGATCAGCATGTAGTCGAGGCGCGAGGCGATGCCGTAGCCGGCGATCGCGTCGGTGCCGAACAATCCCACCGCGCCGGTGACCAGCACGACGGTGAGGTTCGATTGCACCGTGCCGAGCGCCGAGAGGCCGCCGACCCGCAGCACATCGCCGAGCAGCCGTCCTTGCACGCGCCTGAGATCGAGCGTCAGGCGCAGCACGCTGCGCTCGGAGCGCAGGTACAACAGGAGGGCGACCGCCGCGCCGAGGTAATAGATGACAACGGCGACACCCGCGCCGGCGATGCCGAGCCGCGGCACCGGCCCCCAGCCGAAGATCAGCACCGGCGACAGCGGCACCAGCACGACGGCACCCGCGAGCGTGACGATCGCCGGCACCATGACATTGCCGGCGCCGCGCAGCGCCGCCGCCAGCAGGCTGACGATCCAGACCAGCACTGCGCCGGCGAACACCACATCGGCATAGCCGAGCGCCGCCGCCAGCACCCTGTCCTCGGCGCCGAGCGCGCGATAGAGCGCGCGTCCCCAGAGAAATTCCGCCGCGGTGAAGACGAGGCCGAACGCCACGGCAATGAGCAGCGCATGCAGCACCAGCGCGTCGGCGTCGGCCTTGCGTCCGGCGCCCAGCGCGCGGGCCACCGCCGAGGCGACGCCGCCGCCGATGCCGCCATTCGACATCATCTGCATCAGCATCAGCACGGGAAAGACCAGCGCTACGCCGGCCAGCGCGTCGGTGCCGAGGAAACTGACGAAATAGGTCTCGGCAACGCCGACCAGCGTCTGCACCACCAGCACGATCATCGTCGGCGCCGCCAGCGCCAGCAGCGTCGGCACGATGGCGCCGTGCAGCAGCCGGTGACGTCGTGCTTCGGCCGCGCCGTGCTTCGCAGCCGCCGATCCATCCATCGAAATGTCCTCCTAGAACGCTTCGGCCCAAGGCCTGAGGTCGAGCTCCTGCGTCCAGGCGCTGCGATGTTGGCGGTGGAGCTGCCAATAAGTCTCTGCGATCGCCTCGATGCTGAGCATCCCGTCCGGACCGCGCTGGTCGCGCAGCTCCGGCATGCGGGTGAGGAGGCGCGCGCCGTCGATGCCGCCATCGATCACCACATGCGCGACATGGATGCCCTTCTGGCCGAGCTCGCGCGCCATGCTCTGCGACAGCGCGCGCAAGCCCGCCTTGGCGGCGGCGAAGGCGGCAAAGCCGGCGCGCCCGCGCAGCGAGCCCGAGGCGCCGGTGAAGAGGATCGTGCCGGCGCCGCGCAGCACCATGCGGCGCGCCGCCTCGCGGCCGATCAGGAAGCCGCCGAGGCAATGCTCGCGCCAGAGCTGTTCGAAATCCTTGGCCTCGAGCTCGAGGATGCTGTCGCGGCGGTTGGTGCCGGCATTGTGCAGCGTGAGCGCCAGCGGTCCCTTGGCTTCGGCCGCGGCGACGAAGCGGGCGGCATCGGCCTCGAGACTGGCATCGCCGACGACCGCCTCGACAGCGCCGCCTGTCGCCGCGATCTCGGCGGCGACCTGCTCCAGCTTCTCGCGCGTGCGGCCGGCGATCACGACATGGAGGCCTTCGCGCGCAAAGCGCCGCGCAGCGGCGGCGCCGAGCCCGCGGCTCGCGCCGACCCCCACCACCAAAGCGCTTGCCCGATCGCTCATTGTTCATCTCCCGTGCTGGGGGGCGAGGTTGTGCGCGCAGGAAGGCGCGGACATCGGCGAGAATGCGGTCGGCCTCGTCCGGGCTCTCGACGCCGCGCGCCAGGATGAGGCCGCCGACCATGGCGGCGAAGGCGCCGGTCGCCTGCCGGCGGCGGTCGGTCTTGTCGCCTGCCGGCGCTTGCTCCGCGAGGCGATCGAGTGTCGCGCCGATGCCGGCGCTCAGCTTCTGCTTAGCCGCGCCCTCGGCGCGGGCGAGCTCACTGCCCAGCGCCGCGACAACGCAGCCGCGCTCTGGATGCTCGCGGTGTCGCGAGGTGAGGTAGCTGTCGGCGATCGCGATCAGCGCCTCGCCCGGCGGCGCCGCGGCGGCGGCTTCCGCCATCGCCGCCCGCGTCCCGCCGCCGGCGAGGCTCAGCGCCTCGGCGACGAGCGCATCCTTTGATGTGAAATGCGCATAGAAGCCGCCATGCGTCAGCCCCGCCTGTTTCATCAGCTCGGCGATGCCGATGCCGCCCAGCCCCTGCTCGCGCAAGGCAGCGGCCGCGGTCTCGACGATCCGCCGATGGGTCGCCGCTTTACGATCTTTCGCCTGGGCCATTGCCGCCATTCACATATGATGACCATCATATAATTGGTGAAGCGCCGGCAAAAGGCAAGAAGATATCGCTGTATTCTGAATGACTAGAGCTACGATATTGATTTATATGATGATCATGCGCCTACGCCGGGGGCGGCCATTTCAGCCGGCGCGGCGGATCAGGGGGCGCGCCGGCGCGCGCACGGGCTCCGGCAGCCGCCATTTCGGATGCTCGGCGAAATGCCGCACCGCGAAGTCGATGAAACTGCGCAGCTTGGCGGGCATATGCTCGCGATGGGGTAGATGGCATAGATCGGGAATTCGCCGAGATGGTAATCCGGCAGCACCGGGACGAGCTGGCCGCAGCGCATGGCCTCCTCGAGATAATAAGTCTGCGACATGGTGATGCCGCGTCCCTCAACGACGGCAAGCCGTATCGCCTCGAGCGAGTTGGTATGGAAGCTGCCGGAGATCGGCACCGTCACTTCGCCCTCGGGGCCGATCAGCGTCCATTCCCGGGTCAGCTTGGTGAAGCTGGGATGCATGTAGGCGAGGCAGGTATGCTGCGTCAGGTCGGCAGGGCGCAGCGGCACGCCGCGCTTCTCGAGATAGGAGGGCGCGGCGCAGGCGACGATGCGGAACTGGCCGAGGCGGCGCACGATGAGGCTGCTGTCCGGCGCCTCGTTGTAGCGGATCGCCATATCGAACCCCTCCTCGACCGGGTCGACCATGCGGTCGGTGGCGGTGAGCTCGACGGTGATCTCCGGAAATGTCGCGACGAAATCGCCGATCAGCGTTGCGAGGCCGTGGCACAGCACGGTCGAAGCGTTCAACCGCAAGGTGCCGCGCGGCGCCGAGGTCAGGGCCGCCACCCGGCTGTCGGCCGCCTCGATCTGCGCCAGGATCTGGATGCAGCGCTCGTGATAATCGCGGCCCGCCTCGGTCAGGCTGACCTTGCGGGTGGTGCGGTTGAGGAGGCGCGCGCCGAGCCGCTGCTCGAGCGCCCGGACATGGTTGGTCACCATCGCCGGTGACATCTTGAGCCGCTGCGCCGCGCCGGAAAAGCTGCCGGTGGCCACCACGGCGGCGAAAGCGGTCATGCTGGTGATGCGATCCATCCGGCCTCGCTCCGGTTCTGGTTACGGGGCCGTCCGCCGGCGTCTCCCGGGCTAGACATGGGGATTGCCCCGGCCGATGCCAATTACCTGCCAGGTTGTGACACATGCGTGACCGGATGCCGGCGGCGCCGGTCTCTGCTAGGGTGGCGCGCCCAGCGAAGGAGGGGATGGCGTGGGGGATGTGCCCGTCGCCGCTGCCGTGGAGATCGAGACCGGCGCGCGCGGCCTGAGCCGGTTCTGGAAGCTGCTCGGGCCCGGCCTCATCACCGGCGCCTCCGACGACGATCCCAGCGGCATCGCCACATATTCCCAGGTCGGCGCCCAGTACGGCTACGGCATGGGCTGGACCATGCTGTTCAGCTTTCCGCTGATGGCGGCGATCCAGGAGATCAGCGCCCGCATCGGCCGCGTCACCGGCCAGGGCATCGCCGGCAACCTGCGGCAGCATTACCCGCCGAGCCTGCTGCGCTTCATCGTGGGCCTGCTGCTCATCGCCAATGTGATCAATCTCGGCGCCGATCTCGGCGCCATGGGCGATACGCTGACGCTGATCATCGGCGGCTCGACGCACCTCTATGTCGTGGGATTTGCCGCGGCCTGCGCCTGGCTCGAGATCTTCTCGCGCTACGATCGCTATGTCGCCATCCTGAAATGGACGACGCTGTCGCTCTTCGCCTATGTCGGCACCGCGCTGGTCGTCCACGTGTCCTGGGGCCAGGTCCTCTACGACACGCTGGTGCCGGCGCTGGTCTGGCAGAAGGATTACGTCGTCGGCATCGTCGCCGTGCTCGGCACCACCATCAGCCCCTATCTCTTCTTCTGGCAATCCTCCGAGGAGGCCGAGGACCAGCGGGTGGACCCGGCGGCGTCGCCGCTGCTCGAGGCGCCGCTGCAGGCGCCGGCGGCGCTCCGCCGCATGCGGTTCGACACCTATGTCGGCATGGGCTATTCGAACCTCATCAGCCTCTTCATCATCATCACCGCCGGCGCGACCCTGCATGTCAGCGGCATCACCGACATCGCGACCTCGGCCCAGGCCGCCGAGGCGCTGCGGCCGATCGCCGGCCCTTTCGCGTTCGCGCTCTTTGCCGCCGGCATCATCGCCACCGGCCTGCTGGCGGTGCCGGTGCTGGCCGGCAGCGCCGCCTATGCCGTGGGCGAGGCGCTGCAATGGCCGACCGGCCTGGCGCGGCGGCCGCTGGAGGCGAAGGCCTTCTACGCGGCGATCGCGTTCGCGACGCTGCTCGGGATCGGCATCAATTTCGTCGCCATCGACCCGATCAAGGCCCTCTTCTGGAGCGCGGTGATCAACGGGGTGGTCGCCGTGCCGCTGATGGTGGTGATGATGCTCATGGCGCGGCGGCCGGCGGTGATGGGGCGCTTCACGCTGCCGCTGCTGCTGTCGCTGGTCGGCTGGCTCGCGACCGCGGTGATGGCCGTCACCGTGCTGGCGATGCTCTGGACCTGGTTGTTCTAGCTTCCCGTCCCCGTTCTACCGGCCGTCATATTTCTGTGGCAGGCTGGCGCCACGGCCGGCGGCAAAGGCGACCCGCGGCCGCGCGACGGCGGAGCCAATCCGCCGCGGACCGGGGGAGGGGAACATGCGGTATGTGGCGCTCTGGCTGAGCCTTGCGGGCGTGGCCGTGTTCGTCGCGGCGAGCGCCTGGTCCGGCCTCTTCCTGTGGCCGGCGCTGTTCTGCGCGGCGCTCGCCGGGCTCGGCCTATGGGACATGCTGCAGACGCGCCACAGCTTGCGCCGCAACTATCCCATCCTCGCCAATCTGCGCTTTGCGCTGGAGACGGTGCGGCCGGAGATCCGCCAGTACTTCCTCGAGAGCGACACCGACGGCACGCCCTTCAACCGCTCCAAGCGCGCCATCGTCTACCAGCGCGCCAAGGGCGCGCTCGACAAGCGTCCCTTCGGGACCCAGCTCGATGTCTACGGCCCGACTTTCGAATGGATCAACCACTCGATCGCGCCGCGCCGCATCGAGGGCCATGATTTTCGCGTGCGCGTCGGCGGCGAGGCCTGCCGCCAGCCTTATGCCCTGTCGCTCTTCAACATTTCCGCGATGAGCTTCGGCGCGCTCAGCGCCAATGCGATCCGCGCGCTCAATCGCGGCGCCAGTCTCGGCGGCTTTGCCCATGATACCGGCGAAGGCGGCTACAGCCGCCATCACAAGGAGTTCGGCGGCGACATCATCTGGGAGATCGGCAGCGGCTATTTCGGCTGTCGCGACGAGGAAGGCCGCTTCTCGCCGCGGCGCTTCGCCGTCGAGGCCGCGGAGCCCCAGGTGAAGATGATCGAGATCAAGCTGTCGCAAGGCGCCAAGCCCGGCCATGGCGGCGTGCTGCCGGGCGCCAAGGTGAGCCCGGAGATCGCCGCCGCGCGCGGTGTGCCGGCGGGGATCGACTGCATTTCGCCCGCCGCCCATTCGGCCTTCCGGACGCCGCTCGAGATGATGCGCTTCATCGCGGAGCTGCGCGATCATTCCGGCGGCAAGCCGGTGGGGTTCAAGCTGTGCATCGGCCACCCCTGGGAATTCATGGCGATCTGCAAGGCGATGCTCGAGACCGGCATCCGCGCCGATTTCGTCGTCATCGATGGTGCCGAGGGCGGCACCGGCGCGGCGCCGCTGGAATTCGTCGACCACGTCGGCACGCCGCTGCGCGATGGCCTGGTGTTCGCCCATAATTGCCTGGTCGGCGCCGGGCTGCGCGATGCCGTGCGGCTCGGCGCCAGCGGCCGCATCGTCACCGGGTTCGACATCGCCCGGATGCTCGCGCTCGGCGCCGATTGGTGCAATGCCGCGCGCGGCTTCATGTTCGCGCTGGGCTGCATCCAGTCGCAATCCTGCCACACCGACCGCTGCCCGAGCGGGGTCGCGACCCAGGATCCGCGGCGCCAGCGCGGGCTGGTGGTGGGGGACAAGGCCGAGCGGGTGCGCCACTTCCACGCCGGCACGCTGGCGGCGCTGGGCGAGCTGGTGGGCGCGGCCGGCCTCGCCGATCCGAGCGAGCTGCGGCCGGCGCATATCCGGCGGCGCCTCTCGGCGAGCGAGGTCAGGAGCTTCGCCGAGCTTTATCCCTGGCTCGAGCCGGGCGAGCTGCTGCGCGGCGGGGGCGGCGAGCGCTATGCCCGGCTCTGGGCCGAGGCCGATTCCGGCTCGTTTGCCGCCACCACGGTCCGTCCGGCAGCCTAGACCGCGGACTCGGAGGGAAAAAATCTTCACCCTTTCGCTCGCCGGGAGGGGGCCGGGAGTCGTCCTGCTGCCGGGCCGGGCCGCCCCAGGCAATTTTTCACCGCGCCGCCCCTATACCGCCGAAAAAGGGAACAATTGTCGAACAAAATGCAATATGCCAGTATGGTTGTGCGTTCATGGGGTTGCCATGCGCTTTTCGCTTGCTCAAAGGGGGACCGGGTTCCAATTTTATGGCGGTCCGACAGGGCCTTGGAGGACGCTTATGAAACGTCGCAAGCAAGCGGCCAGAACGAGCGGCGGAAGAGCCGGGACCACCCGCATGGCGATGGCCTCGGCCGCGCCCAAGCGGATGGCGACGGCGAAGAAATCCGCCCCGAAGAAGGTGGCGAAGAAACCCGCTCCGGCGGCGAAGAAGGCCGGAGCCGCCGCCAAGAAGCCCGCCCCGGTCAAGAAGCCGGCGGCGCCCGTGGCAAAGCCCGCGCCGGCAGCGCCGCGCCTGGCGACGCCGCTACCGTCCAACGGCGGCGCGGCGGCGGTCAAGCCGCAAGCCCAGCCTGCGCGTCCGGCTGCGGCGCCGGCGCCGGCGCGTCCCGGCAACCCCGGCACGCTGGCGGCCGATGAGAAGCGCCGGCAGGCGACGCGCAAATTCTTCGCGAGGCTGCGCTCGCTGGAAGCGATCGTCGGCGCCGATCTCAGGAAGCGCGGCAGCCTGGTGCTGATGCAGGCGGTCGACCAGTGGTACAGCGAGGCGATCAGCGCCACCGCCACCGATGTCAGCATCACCAACGCCGCGAAAGCGGTGATCACGCATCTCTGAAGCGGATTTCGAGCAGATCGACTCATCATTCCCCGCCTTCCCCGCGAAAGCGGGGATCCAGGGCGGCCGACGTGCGGTTGCTGCTGGGCCCCCGCTTTCGCGGGGGAGGCAGTGATGGGTTCGGTCTCCGCGGGACATGCCCTAGAGCGCTAGTCCGCACCCTGCGGGCTTTCGCGGTTGCTGGCGCAACCGCTGGCGCCCGCCGCGGACGAAGGCGCGTTGCGCCTTCGCCGCGCCTTCGCCGCGCCTTCGCCGCGCTATTGAGCCGCCAACTTCTTGAACAGCGTCACGCCGCGCAGCAGGTCGATCGCCCGGACCAGCTGGTAATCCTGGTCGGTGCCCATGGTATTGGGATCGAGCGCGGCTTCCGGGTTGGCGATGGGCGTGGTGCCGGGCGGCACGTTGGGCGCCGGCGCCGCGGCCACCGCCTTGGCATCGGCGTTGCTGCGTTCGGCTCCCGGCTTGGGCGTCGGCGCGGCCTGGCTCTTGGCCTTGTCCTGCGTTTCCTGGTCGGTGTTCTTGAGCGCGCCGCGCAGGTCGGCCTCGTGCAGGCGTTCGGCCACGGCGACCTTCTCGATCTTCGCCGGCTCGACGACGACGTCGGGCTCGATGCCGGTGGCCTGGATCGAGCGGCCCGAGGGGGTGAAGTAAAGGGCGGTGGTCAGCCGGATGGCGCCGCCGCTCTCCTTTACCGGCAGCACCGTCTGCACCGAGCCCTTGCCGAAGGAGCGGGTGCCCAGCAGCACCGCGCGGTGATGATCCTGCAGCGCGCCGGCGACGATCTCGGAGGCCGAGGCCGAGCCGCCATTGATCAGCACCACGATGGGCAGGCCGCGCACGAGATCGCGCCCGGGCTGCGCCTCGAAGCGGCGGCTGTCGGGGGCGCGCCGGCCGCGGATCGAGACGATCTCGCCCTGGTCGAGGAAGGCGTTGCTCGCCGCCACCGCCTGGTCGAGCAGGCCGCCGGGGTTGTTGCGCAGGTCGAGGACGATGCCGGCGAGCTTGTCGCCGGCCTGCTGCTTCAGCGCCTTCACCGCGGCCTCGAGCCCGCTGCTGGTGCGCTCGCTGAAGCTGGTGATGCGGATATAGCCGATGTCGTTGCCGACGAGATGGATATTTGATCGGCTCGACATGGATCTCGGCGCGGGTCAGCGTCACCTCGAAGGGATCGACGCCCTGGCGCCGCACCGACAGCATCACCTGGGTCCCGACCGCGCCGCGCAGCTTGTCGACCGCGTCCGACAGCGTCATGTCGGTCACCGGCGCCTTGTCGATCGCCAGGATCAGATCGCCGGGCTTGAGGCCGGCGCGCGCCGCCGGCGTGTCGTCGATCGGCGAGATGATCTTGACCAGGCCGTTTTCCATCGTGACCTGCATGCCGAGCCCGGCGAACTCGCCCCGGGTCTGCACCTGCATCTCGCTGTATTCCTTGGCATCCATGTAGTTGGAATGCGGGTCGAGCGATCCCAGCATGCCCTTGATGGCGCCTTCGACGAGCTGCTTGTCGGTGACCGGCTCGACGTAATTGTTGCGGACCTGCTCGAACACTTCGGTGAAGAGATTGACGCCGACATCGCTCTTGTCGGCGGCGGTGACGGAGGCAGCGATGGGGATGAGGGCGATGAGGGCGGCCGAAGCCGCGACTTTAAGGATGCGCATGGACCAGCTCGGTTGATGAATTCGGGGCAGATTGGTACGGGGAGGGGTGGCCTGTCCACTCACATCGATGACAGGTTCAAGGCGGCCGCAGCGGCCGGACGGCCGGTCAACCGCCTACCGGGTTGAAATCATAGGTGCCAACGCCTTGCAGGATGGCGAATTTGCAAGCCCCGCCGGCCTTGCCGCTGACGCGATGGGCGCGCCTCGCCGGCACCGTGCAGCGCCCGCCGGGCAGCAGCTCCAGGCGCTCGCGCGGCGCCCGCATCTCCACCACCATCGGGCCTTCGAGGCAGATCATGTGATCGCTGACGGCGCTGTGCCAGTGCCACGGCACTTCCTGGCCGGGCGCCAGGGTCAGCACCACCATGCGCAGATCCGGGGTTTCCGCCACCATCTCGCGCGCGGCGACGGTATAAAGCGGCTCGCTCTCGGTCACGGCCATGGGCGCCTCCCAATGGCCTAAGTCTACTGCCGCCGCGCGCCGGCGAAAAGGCCCCGCTCGAGTTGACGAGAGGCTCAAGGGATCGCCGGTCAGTGTAAAGTGGCGCCTGGTTTTGCCGCGCTGTCGAAATTGGGCCGGCTCGAACGTCATGCTATCGGCGGCGCATTTGATGCCCGACCGCAACCCCTGAAGGAGACCACCCATGCAATACATGCTGCTGATCTACAGCAACGAGGCCGGCATGCAGAGCGCAACCAAAGGCGATATCGAGCAGATCATGGGCGCCTATGGCGCCTATACCGAGGCGATGAAGAAGGCCGGCGTGATGGTGGCGGGCGATCGCCTCAGGCCATCCTCGGCCGCGACCACGGTGCGCGTGGCCGACGGCAAGAGCAAGGTGCTGAACGGCCCCTATGCCGAGACCAAGGAGCAGCTGGGGGGATATTACCTGATCGAGGCGCCCGATCTCGACGCCGCGCTCTCCTGGGCGGCGCGCTGCCCCGGTGCCAGCTACGGCGCGATCGAGGTCCGTCCCGTCTGGGCGATGTAAGGATGCGAGAAGGTGACGAGCCTGCCCGCGATACCGCCGAGGCGGTGGCGCGCCGCAGCTACGGCAAGCTCGTCGCCTTCCTCGCTTCGCGCACCCGCGACGTCGCCGGCGCCGAGGACGCCTTGTCCGAGGCGTTTGCGGCGGCGCTGGTCGATTGGCCGGCGCGCGGCATCCCCGAGCGCCCGGAAGCGTGGCTGGTGGCGGTGGCGCGGCGCAAGCTGATCGACGCCGCCCGCCGGCAGCGCAGCGGCGAGGGCGCGGCCGATCATCTGCGGCTGATCGCCGACGAGCTCGCGGCGGCGAGCGAGACCGCGGTGCCCGATGATCGCCTGCTGCTGATGTTCGCCTGCGCCCATCCCGCGATCGACCCCGCCATCCGCGCGCCGCTGATCCTGCAGACGATCCTGGGCTTCGACGCCGCCACCATCGCGTCCGCCTTCCTGGTGGCGCCGGCGACGATGAGCCAGCGCCTGGTGCGCGCCAAGAGCAAGATCGGGCAGGCCGGCATTCCCTTCCGGCTCCCCGAGCGCGCCGATCTCGGCGAGCGTCTCGATGCCGTGCTCGCCGCGATCTACGCCGCGTTTGCCGAAGGCTGGTCCGATCCCGCCGGCACCGAGACGCGGCGGCGCAACCTCGCCGAGGAAGGGATCTGGCTGGGGCGCCTGGTGGCCTCGCTGCTGCCGGACGAGCCCGAGGCGCTGGGCCTGCTTGGCGCTGATGCTCCATGCCGAGGCGCGGCGCGGCGCGCGGCGCAGCGCCGACGGCGAGTACGTGCCGCTCGCCGAGCAGGATCCGGCGGCGTGGGATGCGCGGCTGATCGAGGAGGCCGAGGCGCTGCTGTTCCGCGCCAGCGAGCGGGGCGTGGTCGGCCGCTATCAGCTCGAAGCCGCGGTGCAATCGGCGCATGTCGTGCGCCGCCGCACCGGCCGCGCCGACTGGGCGGCGATCTCGCGGCTCTATGATGCGCTCGCGGCGATGACGGGATCGCCGGTGGTGGCGATCAACCGCGCCGTGGCGCTGGCCGAGACGCAGGGCGCCGAGGCCGGCCTCGCGGCGCTGGACGCGCTCGCCGAGGATGCGCGGCTCGCGGATTACCAGCCTTACTGGGCGGCGCGCGCGGAGCTGCTGGCGCGGACCGGCGCGGTCGACGCGGCCGACGCGGCCTATGAGCGCGCGATCGGGCTGGAGGCGGATCCGGCGGTGCGGCGCTTCCTGCAGCAGCGGCGGGGGGCGCTGCGCGGGCGAGGGTAGAGCCGCGTCCCGCGGCGGTGCGGAGATTGGTCTGGGAGTCAAACGCCAAGATAGACCTGGCGGATGTAGTCGTCATGCGCGAGCGCGGCGCTGGTGCCCTCGCGGGCGATGCGGCCGTGTTCCATAAGATAGACGCGGCTGGCAATGCCGAGCGCCGAGAGCGCGTCCTGCTCGACCAGCAGGATCGCGGTGCCGTCGCGCTGGATCTGGCGGATGGATTGGAAGATCTGCACCTTGAGGCGGTGGGCGATGCCGACCGAGGGCTCGTCGAGCAGCAGCAGCTTGGGCTTCCCCATCAGCGCGCGGCCGATCGCCACCATCTGCTGCTCGCCGCCCGACAGCGTGCTCGCCTGCTGGCGCGAGCGCTCGCGCAGCACCGGGAAGAGGGTGTAGACGCGCGCGAGGTCGGCGGCGATGCCGGCCTTGTCGTTGCGCAGATAGGCCCCGAGCTGGAGGTTCTTCAGCACGCTCAGCTCCGGGAAGAGGCGGCGGCCTTCGGGGCAGTGGCAGATGCCGGCCGCCACCACCTTGTGCGCCGGCACGGCATCGAGCGATTGCCCGGCGAAGGCGATGTGGCCGCGGCTCATCGGCACCGCGCGCGAGATCGCCTTGAGCAAGGTCGATTTGCCGGCGCCGTTGGGGCCGAGGACGGCGACGAGCTCGCCGGCCGCGACCGTGAGGCTCACGCCTTCGAGCGCCAGCGCCTTGCCGTAATGCACGACGAGGTCGGTCACCTCAAGCAACGCCAAGCGGCACCTCCGTGCGGCCGATATAGGCCTCGACCACGCGCGGGTCGCGCACGATCTCGGCCGGCGGGCCGATGGCGATGATCTCGCCGAAATCCATGGCGATGACGCGGCGCACCAGCTGCATGAACTCGCGCAGCTTGTGCTCGATGATCAGGATGGTGAGGCCCTCCTCGGCATGGAGGCGGCGGATGAGCGCCGAGAGCGGCTCGATCTCGTTGCTGCCGAGGCCGGCGAAGGGCTCGTCGAGCAACAGCAGCTTGGGGTTGGTGGCGAGCGCGCGGGCGATCTCGAGCCGGCGCAGATCGCCATAGGGGAGCGCGT
Source organism: uncultured Alphaproteobacteria bacterium (assembly GCA_963789275.1). Lineage (GTDB taxonomy): Bacteria > Pseudomonadota > Alphaproteobacteria > ATCC43930 > CGMCC-115725 > DAHUYF01. The sequence goes on along the minus strand of CAWBKF010000012.1, from coordinate 3,965 downwards.
CGACGAGGGTCGCGGATTTGGCGCCGAGGCCGACCTGGTCGAGGATGCGGCGCGCGCGCGCCTCGGTGCCGCCGGCATGGCGGACGCGCGGCGCGAGGCAGCCGACGGTCACGTTCTCGAGCACGCTCATGCCGCGGAAGGGGCGGCAGAGCTGGAAGGTGCGGGCGAGGCCGCGATTGACGATGGTGTGAGGCGCGAGGCCCGCGAGCGATGCGCCGTCGAACTCGGCGGTCCCCAGATCCATGGCGATGAAGCCGGTGAGCAGGTTGAAGAGCGTCGTCTTGCCGGCGCCGTTGGGGCCGAGGATGCCGGTGATCTCGCCCGGCTGCAGCTCGAACGAGACGTCCTTCACCGCGACGAGGCCGCCGAAGCGCTTGGTGACATGCGCGATCCTAAGGAGCGCGGTCATGGCGTGCCGCGCACCCGGCGCCACAGCGGCGCGATCAACCCGCCCGGGCTGAAGAACAGGATGAACATCAGGATGACGCTGTAGACCCAGAGGCGGTACTCGCCGAGGCCGCGCAGCAGCTCCGGCAGCATCGCCAGCACGATGGCGCCGCCGACGGGGCCGTAGATCGAGCCCATGCCGCCGACATAGACCATGATGATGAGGGTGATGGAGAGCGCCACGGCGAAGACGTCGGGGGTCACCGCCTGCTGGTAGTCGGCATAGAGCGCGCCGCCGATGCCGGCGCAGGCGGCGCTGATCATCAGCGAGACGATCTTGTAGAAGGTGATGTTGATGCCCGCCGCCTGGCAGGCGGCCTCGTCGCCGCGGATGGCGCGCAGGATGGTGCCCCAGCTCGATTGCGCCAGCGCCAGCAGCGCCGCGGTCACCAGCACCAGCGCCGCGAGGCAGAAGTAATATGTGGCGTAGGGATCGTCGAAGAGGGGATCGAGGCCGGGGATGCCTTCCTCGCCGCCGGTATATTGCCAGAAGATGCGGGTGAGGCGCTGCATGATGGTCGCCGCCGCCAGCATGGCGAGCGCGAAATAGGGCCCGCGCAGCCGCAGCGTGGGAAAGCCGATGATGAGGCTGAACACGACGGCGGCGAGCGCGCCGGCCGGCAGGCCCCACCACGGGCTCAAGATCGAACTTGCTGTCGATGAAGGCGGCGCTGTAGGCGCCGGCGCCGATGAAGAGGGCATGGCCGAAATTCTCGCGGCCGGTGAGCCCCGACATGAAATCCCAGCTCACCGCCCAGATGCCGAAGATCAGGCTCACCGTGAGGATGCCGGTGAAATAGCTGGAGCGGAAGAGGAGCGGCGCCAACGCCAGCACCGCCAGCACCGCCGCCGCGCCGATCGCATCTTTGCTGAGCGCGCGCATGCCCCCTCAGAACGCCGCGCGCCTGCCGAGCAACCCTGCCGGCCGCAGGATCAGGGTGAGCAGCACCGCGGCCAGCGACACGATCTCGGTCCAGGCGGGCGAGATGGTGTAGGCGACGATGGTTTCGCTGTAGCCCAGCAGCAGCGCGGCCAGGATGCTGCCGGGGATCGAGCCGAGGCCGCCGACGATGACGATGGCGAAGGCCTTGATCATCGGCAGCAGGTCCATGGTCGGCTGCACCGTGAGGAAGGGCGCGGTGAGCACGCCGGCGGTGGCCGCATCCCGGCCGAGAGCGCCATCACCACCGAATAGATGCGGTCGGCGGGAATGCCCATATATTGCGCGCCCTCGGGATCCTGCGAGACCGCCAGGATGGCTGCGCCCAGCCGCGTCTTCTGGATGAAGACGTAGAGCAGGCCGAGCACGACGATCCCGGCGCCCAGCGTCAACAGGCGCTGGCCGCTGATGTCGAGGCCGGAATAGGTCCAGGTTTCGGTGACGAAGGACGGCACGTTGCGCGCCTCGGAACCGAAAAGAATGAACATCGCCTGCTCGAAGATCAACGCCACGGCGAGCGTGATCATCAGCACGGCGAGCGCGGAGCTGCGCAGCGGCCGCACCAGTACCCGCTCCATCCCGACGCCGAAAGCGGCGACGAAAAGCACCGCCGTCACCGCGGGGCAACAGCGGCCAGTGAAGCTGAGTGGTCAACACGTAGGCCGCATAGGCCCCGAGCCCGTAGAAGACGCCGTGCGCGAAGTTGAGGATCCGCGCCACGCCGAAGATGAGCGTGAACCCCACCGCCAGCATGGCGTAGATCGCACTGGTGACGGCGCCGTAGACCAGGATGTTGACCAAGGTAGACCTTAGCGGGCATAGGAGGGTTCACCACGGAGGCACGGAGGGCACGGAGAAGGGGAGACTGGCGCGCTGACGCGCGCCTGGAGCAGGTCCCAAGTACCCCAACCCCAACCAACCACCGCCGTCCCCGCGCAAGCCCGCACCCCAGCGCAACGCGGTTGTCGCCTGGCCAGCGCCGCGGTTGCCCCTGGGCCCCGGCTTTCGCCGGGGCGGCGGAGAAAGGGCAGCGGCCAGACTCGCCCGTCGGAGGACCACCAGCCCTCTTGCTTGCGTCGGCCCGTTCATTGATCCAGGGAGGATAATCATCTTGCCGGTGGCGACCTCCTTCGGCCACACGATGACGCGCTTGCCGCCCTGCTGCCACTGCACGTAGAGCACGTTGAAAAAGCCCGGCCCTGTCTTTAGGTCGTGCACTCGTCGAACTCGACGGTGCCGTGCGGGCCCGACGAGGCTGGTCTTTTCGAGTTCCGGGATGACCTTTTCTGGGTCGGTCGTCTTGGCGCGCTCCACGGCCTCGACATAGACGTATATCGCGTCATAGGAACCGGCGCCGTATAGACCGGCGCGCGTAGTTCCCCTCGAAATCGTCCCAAAACGCCCTCGTCTTCGGCGTTATCGGCTCCGCAGCAGCCCATGCTCAGGTCTCGCCGATCGCCTTGCCGCCGATGCGCGTGAAGAAGTCGGGTCCTGCCCTTTATGTCGATGCCGCCGATCGGCATCGGCAATTTGGCGTCGTACCATTGCTTGACGAATACGTCGGAACTCGCGTGCGACAGGATGACCAGGAGATATTGCGCGCCGCTGTCCCCCACCTGCTGAGCAACGGCGAGAAGTCCGACATGTCGGGATCGAAGAGCTCGAGCATCGGCACCTTGATGCCGCCTTTTCGAGCCGGCTTTCAGCAACGGCGCCATGTCCTGGACCCATTTCGCGTTCTCGCCGACGATGGCGATGGTGGTGAAGCCGAGTCGCCCTTGACCTTGCCGTTGACGAAGCCCGCGAGCTGATCGGCCTGGAGCACCGCGTTGATCGGGTTGACGCGGAAGATGTATTTGTACTTCTTGTAATCCTTCTTGACGAATCGGTGATCGAGGGCGAGGCCGAGCCGATGCCGAGATAGATCGTCTTGGCGTCGGCGATATGCCGCTACTGCGCCAAGGTCACGCCGCTGTTGTAGCCGCCGATCAGCACGTCGACGTGATCGTCGGAGGTCAGCTTCTTGACCGCGGAGACGCCTTGCTGCGGGTCCATGGTCTCGTCGGCGACCACCATGGTGAGCTTGCGCCCGAGCACGCCGCCCTTGGCGTTGAGCTCGTCGATGGCGAGCTGGGTGGCGTCGACGGTGTCGCGCCCGACCTGAAGCTGGATCGGCGCGGTGATGCCGATGACGATCGGCTTGTCATCGGCGCGCGCGGCGGTCCCGCCGGCGACGAGCGCCAGCGCGGCCATGGCAAGGAACAGTGTCCGGCGTTGCATGGTGATTTCCTCCCCGGCAGTCGTGCGAGGGGCCATTTGGCCCCTATTTCGATCGAGCATGATCCAGCCCCGGGGCTTTGGCAAGCCAAGGGCGGACGCGGCGGAAATCGCCCGCCGCGGCGGCTGAGGGAGCCGGGGATACACGGTTTTGGTGTGGGGAGAAGGGGTTCATCGGAGCCTGCCCTACGCCAATGGTGTACTCCATTGACTAAAAAATTTCCGTACGCCGATGGCGCAGGGGACGCCCGAAAGGGCGCCGGAAACATGGTGAGGCTGCACCCCTCCGCGGGCAAGGCTC
>CAWBKF010000011.1:0-343490 GCA_963789275.1 uncultured Alphaproteobacteria bacterium | reverse complement strand
CCATCGTAGATTTCTTCCCCTCGCCCCCCAATCGGGGGAAGAGGGCAGGGTGAGGGGGGCTTCTAGGCAAGCTCCCGCAGGGAGCTTGTCCGCGGCGGGCGCCAGCGGTTGCCCTTGCAACCGCGAAAGCCCGCACCGTGCGGACCGGCCAACCCCTTATCGCCGCCGCCGCCTCCGATCCCGCGACCGACACCCCCACAGCAGCGCGAGCCCCGGCACCCCCAGCACCAGCGATCCCGGCCAAGTCAGCACCACGACGATCGGATCCCACAGCCAGCCCGCGACATGGCGCTGGATTGCCGGCTGCGCCAGTTCCAGCGTGCTCGGGCTGATCTCGAACCACAGCTGGCCCGCCGCGGTCAGCGCGAAATGCCGCGTGTCGAGCCAGGCGATGAGGTCGGCGACCAGCACCACCAGCGCCGCCAGCACCAGCAGCCAGCCGATGATCCGCCCGATGAACATGCGTTTTCCTACAGCGTAGGCTTGTTATACCGCGGTTTCCTTATAGAGTTGCGGTGACTCGCGCGCAATGAAATTGCGCGGTGCTCTGCGGTTGCGCCGTTGATCGCCCTCGGTTACGTTCCCGCGCTCTCGACCGGGGCGGTTTCTGTCGCCCCGCTGCCGGGGCCGCGGAGGGGTGGCCGAGTGGTCGATGGCGCACGCTTGGAAAGCGTGTATGCGGGCAACCGCATCGTGGGTTCGAATCCCACTCCCTCCGCCACTTCAGAACAGAACTGCGAACCCCGGGCGTAGCCGATTTTACGCCCGAGGCGGCAGCAAGGGTTCTGAGTAGATCGCCCTTCGACCCCATGATGCGGACTTCCTCGTCCGCGACCTCGACACGCTGGGCCAGCGCGCGAAGGTGCTCGCGGCGATAGCCGCCTCCTTCGATCCGGATGCGCTCGCGGGCGCTCCTGGCGAATTTCTGGACCATGGCGGGCGTGATCGCCTGCTGCCCCGCGCTTTCCGCCATCGCCTGGGCGCGGTCGGCGTCGGCCCGGGCTTGATCGCGGATCGCCTTTAGGCCAGCGATACGCTCCTTCAGCGCCGGGTCGTTCAGATCGGCCACGCCCGACTCGATGGCGTCATAGAGCCGCTTGAGGCGCAAGTCGGTCTCGGCCGCGCGCTTGTTCAGTTCGGCGATGTGCTCGCGGCGGCGCTCGGCCCGCTCCTGCCGACGGTCGAGGACGGTGGCGAGGATTTCCTCCAGCCGCTCCGGCCGAAGCAGGCGATCGGCGATGTGTTCCGCGACCAGGCTATCCAGCTTCTCCATCGGGATCGAGCGGCCCTTGCAGCCAGTCTCGCCCTGCCGTGCTTTGATCGAGCAGGTGTAGTAGCGATACCGCCCTCCTTTCCCGGTCCGGAGCGTCATCGCGCCGCCGCAGTCGGCGCAAAAACAGATGCCCGTAAGGAGGGTCGGGCCGCTGACGACGCGCGCCGGCGTGACTCTCGGATTTCGAGCGCGAAGATGGGCCTGCACAGCGTCGAACGTCGCTTGATCGATCAGCGGCGGCACCTCGACCGTCACGATCTCGCTGGCAGGCTTCAGTTCCTTTGCCTTGCTGCGCTTATTGAACTCGTGGCGGCCGACATAGGTCGTGCGAGTGAGGATGCGGTGAACCTGTCCGATACCCCAGCGCCCGCCGTCGCGGGTGAAGATGCGCCGCCGGTTGAGATAGCCCGTGATGTTCTTCACGCCCATCGAACCGGATGTGCCGTCCCCTTCCAGGGCGAGGCGATAGATCAGCCGCACCGTGTCTGCGTGCAATGGATCGATTTCGAGCTTCTTCTTGATCTTCGCGCCGCGCTGCTCAGCCGCAACGACGCGGTAGCCGATCGGCGGGAGGGAGCCATTCCAGAAGCCCTGTCGTGCATTTTCCTTCAGGGCACGGAGGACGTGCTTGGCGTTCTCCTTCGACTGATATTCATCGAACAGCGCCATGATCTGCCGCATCATGACGTGCATGGGATCGTCGCCCATCTCCTGCGTGATGGAGACGAGCCGGACGCCGTTCTTCGCGAGCCTGCGGACGTAGAACTCCAGCTCGAAGTGGTCGCGGAAGAACCGCGAGAAGCTGTGGACGATGACGATATCGAACGGTGCGGGCTTGCTCGTGCCCGCCTCGATCATGCGCTGGAACTCGGGGCGTCGGTCATTCGTGGCGGATGCACCGGGCTCGACGTAGGTCTCAATGAGCTGGTAGCCGCGCGATGCGCAATACGCCTCGCCCTGACGCTTTTGATCGGGAATCGAGACATCATGCTCAGCCTGCCGCGCCGTCGAGACGCGCAGGTAAAGGGCGGCGCGTAGCGGCACGGTCATGGCCGGTGTCTCCTTGTTAGGTCATCGGCACGGTCCGAAGAACTCGTCGAACAGATCGCCGAACCATGCCTCGAACACGTCGAGTTCGGCGTCAGTGATCGGCACGGGGTCGGGCCATTCGTCGGTGACTGTCCATGTCTCAAGGTCGTGCTTAATCGGTCGGCCGAGGCGCGGCCACGGGCCAGGAACGATGTAAAGATCATCGGGCACAACGCCGAAGCCGACGCGCTGTCTGGACATCCCGCCAGCATCGCGCCGCTGGGCTTCCAAACGAACAACCTTTCTCTATCCGGCAACACCCTTCTCCCTCCCGGCAAATCGGTGATTAAGGGAGCGAGTTCGTTCACTTTGAGTCTTGATCGCTTGCGGGCCATCTGCCGGGCCGGCGACAGGCGGTCAAGGCCGCAAGCCGCGAAGCGGTGGCGCGATAGCGCCAGCCTTGACGGGCTGGCGGCGGTCCGGCCTGCTCGCGTCCAAGCGATCATGGCTCAACTCGCCTTGCGCGCGAGGGTGAGCGGCAAGTCCAGCTCGACGCGGTCGTGCATCACCTTGGGCGTGATGCGTCCGCGCTCGCCGCGTTCGAGCCGGACCAGGCCGTAGCCTTCCATGGTTCTCAGTGTCCGAGACAGATTGGACTTGGCCTTGCCAGTGATGCGCGCCAGCTCGTCGAGCGAGCCGGGCGCCTTCTCGGCGATGACGCGGAGCAGGTCGCGATTGCCGGCCGATAGGACCTTGGCGAAGAACTCCGTCGAGGTGAACCACACTTTCGGCTCCTCGGCTTTGACGCGCCGCTCGCCCCGCGCCACCGCCATGGTGCGCGCCTTCATCTCCTCGTAACTGGCGATGCCGACCTTCAACGTGGTCATGGGAACACTCCTCTCTCGCGCAACACCGCGTCTACCGTCGTCCAAAAGTCAGCGAGTAGAGTCGCCGCATCGCTATACTCGTAAGCCCTCATCGTCCGCAGCCGGTGGCGATGATCCTGCGGCTCGCCGCGCTTCCGCTTCGCCACTGGATGCGCGTTGTCGAAGCCGACCAGCCGCTCGCCATCCGGCCCGTGCAATGTGAGCGAGTAATCGATGCCGTGCGGTTTCTCCGGCGACACCGGCACCCGCGTCACAACGAACCGGACCCAGTGGCCGCCCTCCGGGTCCACCACGAGAACCTGCCCGTCGAGGTCGAGAAGCACATCGAGGGTCGGGTCGCGCGGCTCCGTCACAGCGTATTGTTATCACACTGAAGCAACATCAGCAAGGGAGGGCCTTCGGCGGCTGTAGAGTAGATGACTGGCGCTCGGAGCATTGATATCATTGAGCTTTCAGCTAAAAGCGCCAGCAGGGGGCGTTAAACGAGAGTTGAAAAATCCCATTCCTTCCAGCCACATAGGCCGGACCGACGGTCAGCCTTTTACCTTGCCGTCCGTCCTGCTCTAAGAATCCCCCTGCCACACCTACGCTGCGGTACGATGAGACGAGGGGCGAATGAACGCGCCAATGTCGATCCCACCACAGGTTGACGGGGTAGAATCAGACAGGAATCGGGGGGCGGTCTGTGCGTGCCGGCGACGTCAGCGATGTTCTGAAGTTTGCACTTTTGCGAGCGCTTGCTGGCAACGATCGCACGCTCGGGGTCGCGTGGTACTACGCACCGGGGGACGACGGACGTGTTGATGGACGACACCTTGAATGGCGGGACGAACCGGCTTGGCGTCAGCTCAACGCGCAACTTTACACCGCCCTTTCCATGCTATCAGAGCGCAGTATCGCTGCACTGAAGCGGGCTACCATTGGCCGGAAGCGACCTTATTTCATAGCGAGCCGGTCCCGTCCCATCGCCTGCGGAGTGCGTGAAAGATGCAAATGCGCGCCGCTTTATGGTCATTGGGGTAGTGCAGGCATCGATACCGCAGTATCGTCACAGGACGCCGTACATGTGCATTAGCAAGTCAATTTTGATTGGAATGATTGTGGTCCTGCTGGCGTCAGCATCGCTGGGTCAGCGGTCGTTTGGCGCGGATTATGGGGCTTCCCGAGATCTCGTCGTAAAGATTGAATTGAAGCGCCTGCCCGGCGACAGAATTGAAGCAACCACCAATCTTCCCGAAGGAACCCAGCTGCAGGCATCCCTGCAGCCGCCGCTTGCCACATGCCGCCCGAATTGCGGGTACGTTTGGGAATCAAACCTCACGGTTGCCCACGGACATTTCATCATAGGGCCGTTCAGATCGGATTTAACCGCCGGCACGTACACGCTGGAGATAACGTCGCCGCTGGCCGCCTTGCAGCCTGAAAATGTCAGGGCGCTAATCGGCGACAATGGCGAGCATTTGAAAGGGCAATTCACGAAGGCCGAGATTGTGCCGGGCGCTGGGCCGACGGTCTATCTCAACGCCTCTGTAGAGATGATCGCATCCAATGCCCAACCAAACGGTCCTTCCATCAGTCCTGGTCCGGCTCAGCAGCCGTTGGCTCAGACCAGTCAAACCGGACACGAGTGGATGCAATCAGCCCCGGCGTTTTGTAGCTCAAAGCCGTACAGTAGTCTGACACCCGAGCAAATGGCATCGTGCGACGAAGCCGCCTTTCGTCACCTATCGAAGAATTGGCAGAGCGTGACAGCATCGAACGGGCAGGTTTATGAAATTGCCATGGACACGATTTATCAGAACCTTCCCCCCAACGTGGACCCGGGCGCCACGCTCCGCGCAGCTACGGTGGTAGTGTATGAATCCCAAGGGAGCCTGTTTAATCCACGGAATGTGCAACACTTCTATTTCGACTGCCATGACCATTTCCAAACGCTTCAACAAGGATGGTCGCCCGTGATCTACGCGCCGCCTCTTTCCGTGGCGGCCAAGATTGCTTCGATTGCCTGCGAGAAATCGCAGCCGCGGACAATCGCAGCGATGCAAGCCGCGCCGCCCGAGGCAATGTCTTATGACCCGATTCCGGCGGCTTGGAGCATAAAGATCGGGTTATCGGGAATGCTTTCGGTGGGTGCCGAATACTGCACACAATCGGGTCAATGCAAATTTGTCGGGGACGATATCGTCGGTTTTACAATTGGCCATACCCCGGTGGGGGGAATACAGGGTTGTCAGTCGATACCCGACGCCGAGCCGTGTTTGAAGGCGAGAATTCCCGTGGATGTTCTTGCCGCCAGTCCCGCTGGAAGCGTTATCGTGCGTCTCAACGGACGAAATTACGCCGTGAGCGGTTTGCAATGGTACAAAAGGGAACCTGACGGCTCATTCATAGGCGGTCCGGTCTCAGTTATCTCTCATGGTGCGGTCATACCGTTGCAAATGTATCGAGCTTCATCGAGATGACCAATATTTTGGGTCGCGATCACAAGAAACAGGTGATCGCTTGAACAATGAAACTCACGCATAGGAATGCAAAGCCGATCTTTTGCTGGCGAAGACGGCCCAAATTCTTGGCTCGAATGCGATTGTTAAGCTCGGTTAAGGCGTCGCTTCCAAAAACGCCCCCTTCTAAAGGCTGGAGCGCATAACTATTGAAAAATAGGATTGTTGTACCGATCGCGCCAAGAGCTGCCGAACTCAGCCCAGCATATTGAGCCCCGGTCATTCGACAACTCCGTTAGGCTTGCCGCCCGCGTAGCCGTCAAAGCCCACAATCATGGACTTCGATACGCACTTACAACCTTCCTCATGTCCTGGTCGTGTCCATCGGCCGTTTAGGAGCATTCCTTTGTCCACCGCATAGGGCTTCCCGTTTGCCGCTTTGTGAGCGGAATCTTGATCCACATCGCCACACGGTGCACCCGAATAGAGCCAGGTGGCGTATTTGATGCCAAGTCGCTCTTGCTCTTCCGCCTGCATGAGCGCGGTAGCCTTATTGTTCAGTGAACGCGATATATCTTCCGCCCTGCGTCTGTGCATGCCGTCGATGGTCATCAGCGCCTGATAAAGGATATGTAACGCTCGGCCAGCGGATATTGAGCGAAGAGCCGCGTCGTATATCACGTCAAAATCGGCAACGCCTACCTCTTTGAGCGATTTGATGTTTTTCGTAAGATCGGCCTTGACGGCTTCGGTTACCTTGGCTGGATCGAACTTTACCGTCGGTATCCCGTAGGTTTGCTTTCCCGGTTCGGGGCTCTTGTGGCCCTTCGGGCCGCGCTCCTTCTTACCCCATCCGAACATCGCCCCTCGCCTCGTCGTTGGGCTGGGAATAGCCTTGGTTCCATCCCATCAGGATTGGCGAGATCAATCGTATCTGCTTCATTGGCCCACTCATAGGGCTATGGCGTAGACATAGTGCTCATCATCATCGGTCGTGGCCCGCCAGCTTTCGCACCGCAGAGCACGAGGCGCCGCACGATCCGCACCGCTGCTAGACCGGAAACCGCGCCGCCAGGAACTCCAGCAGCAGCCGGTTGAAGCGGTCGGCGCTGTCGAGGCTCGAGATGTGGCCGGCGCCGGGGATCATTTCGTGCAACGATCCTGCGATCCCGCGCGCGATCTCCTGCGCCTCTTCCGGGCTGAACAGCCGGTCCTGCTCGCCGCTGATGACGAGGGCAGGGACCCCGATCGACGTCAACCGTCCGCGCAGGTCGAACTCCGTCATGCCGCGGGCGACGTGGCTCAGCGACGCGCCCGAAACCCGCGCCAGCACGCGCGACCAGGCATCGAAGGCGGCGCGGCCCGCGGCGCTCGCCCGGAACGCGTCATTGACCAGCGCCGGCCAGGTCGCCGCCAAGCGCCGGAGCGGCCCGTTCTCCTGCTGGAAGAGCGCGACCCAGCCCTCGACCATCGCCGCCGTCTCGGGTCCGCTGAAGGCGGCGCGGCTGTTCGCCACAATGATCCCCGCGACGTGCCGCGGCTGATCGATCGCCATCTGCTGCGCCACCATGCCACCCAGCGACAGGCCGCACAGGATCGCCGGGCCGGTGCGAAGGTGGTCGAGCAGCTCGGCGATGTCCGCGCCGAGGCTGGCGACGGTGCAGGGCGCCGTGGCCGGCTGCGAAGCGCCATGGCCGTAGAGATCCGGCAGGATCACGCGATAGCCGGCAGGGACCAGCGCGGGAAGTTGCGGCGTCCAGGCCAGGCCGTAATTGGTGAAGCCGTGCAGCAGCACGACCGCCGGCCCCGCGCCGAGGCTTTCGTAATGGAGCGCGCCGCGCCGCGACGTGAACATCGCCATCGGTGATCCGCCTGCCCGATCCGAGGAAACGCCACTGTGAATTACACCTGGACGATTTGTCAATCTGATGGATAAATTGTCCAGACGCGACAGCAGCGGTGATCGCGGGATGGCCGGGACCAGCGGGGGAGCGCGCCGATCGCGCGGGCAGGATGCCGACAGTCGGCTGCGCGCGATCGCCGATATCATGGGACCGCTGACGAGATCGCTCGGCCCCAATTGCGAGATCGTGCTGCATGATTATCGCATTCCCGACCATTCGGTGGTCGCCGTCGCCGGCAAGGTCACCGAGCGACGCGTCGGCAGCGCCATGTCCGAGATCGGGCTCTCCGTCCTCGCCGAGGGCGAGGCGGCGCAGCACCGGCTGAACTACCTCGCCAAGGCGCCCAGCGGCCGCGTCGTCAATTCCTCGACCATCGTGCTGCGCGACGACGCCGGGAAAGTCTTCGGCGCCTTGTGCATCAACCGGGACGTGACGGAGCTGCGCCACGCCGCGTCGGTGCTGGCCGCGCTGATCGGCGATGTCGCCCCGCCGCAACCGACCACCTTCACCGACGACATCCGCGATGTCATCGACGTGGCGCTGCGCGACGAACTCCGCGGCCGCGCCCCCGCCGCCTTGTCGCGCGACGACCGGCTCCAGATCACCCGGGCGCTCGAGGCGCGCGGCGTCTTCACCATCAAGCGCGGCATGGGGCAGGTGGCGGCAGCCTTGGGGGTGTCGCGCGCGACCGCCTATGAATGCCTGAAGATCGTCAGGACGGAGACGGCGGCGCGCGAAGCTGCGGCCGCCCCGAGGGAGCGAAAGCGGGCGGGGGCGCGCAGCGGATGAGTGCGGCGCCCGGTGCCGCGGCCCCGATCCTCAGCCTCGGCGGGCTGCGGAAGGTCTTTCCGGGCGTCGTGGCATTGGACGCGGTCGATTTCGAGCTGCGGCGCGGCGAGGTGCATGCCCTGCTGGGCGCCAACGGCGCCGGCAAGAGCACGCTGATCAAGATCGTCTCCGGCCTCTATCGCGCCGATGCCGGCGAGATCCGCATCGCCGGCGAGATCGTCGATATCGCCGACACGCAAACCGCCCGCGCGCTGGGGATCAGCGTCATCTATCAGGATCTGGCGCTGGTGCCGCCTCTCTCGGTCGCCGAGAATTTGTTCCTCGGCCGCGAATGGCTGACGCGGCTCGGCCTCGTCGACTGGCGGCGCACCCATGCCGAAGCGCGCCGTCTCCTCGACCGCATCGGCGCCGCGATTGCGACCGACGCCAGGGTCTCGAGCCTCAGCATCGGTCAGCGGCAACTCGTCGAGATCGCCAGGGCGCTGGGAGTCGAGGCGAAGCTGCTCATTCTCGACGAGCCCACGGCCGCGCTGAGCCATGGCGAATCCGAGACGCTCTTCGCGCTGGTGAGGCGCCTGGCGCACTCCGGCACCGGCATCATCTATGTCAGCCACCGGCTGGAGGAGATCGCGCCGCTGGTCGATCGCGTGACCATCCTGCGCGACGGAAGGTCGGTCGGGACATTTCCCGCCGGCGCGCTCGACCGCCGCAAGGTGGTGGCGCTGATCACCGGCCAGGAGCGCGCCGCGGCGCCCTCGGCGGGCACAACCGAGCGGGTGCCCGGCGAGACGCTGCTGGAGCTGCGCGGGCTCGGCCGGCCGAACGAATTCGCCGACATCTCGCTCAGCTTGCGCCGCGGCGAGATCCTGGTCCTGACCGGCCTGGTCGGCGCCGGGCGGACCGAGCTGCTCGAGACCATCTTCGGCGCCCGCGCCGCCGGCGCCGGCGAGATCCGCGTCGGCGGCGCGGCCGTGTCGCTCGCGGGGCCGCGCGACGCCGTCCGTCACGGCATCGCGCTCATCCCCGAGGATCGCCGCGGCCAGGGCCTCGCGCTCATCATGCCGGTGTTCCAGAACATCACGCTGGCGGCGCTCGCCCGCTTCCTGCGCCGGGGCTTCGTCGATATCGGCGCGGAGCTGCGCCACGCCGGGCGGATGATCCGCGACCTCGCGATCAAGACGCCGGGTCCCTTCATCCCGGCCGGCCTGCTCTCCGGCGGCAATCAGCAGAAGCTGGTGCTCGCCAAATGGCTTTCCACCGAATCCCAGATCTTTCTGCTCGATGAGCCGACCCAAGGCGTCGATGTCGGCGCCAAGGAGGAGATCTACCGGCTGATCCGCGAGATCGCCGCCGCCGGCAAAGGCGTGCTGGTGGTGTCGTCCGATCTCGAGGAGGTGCTGGCGATCGCCGACCGCATCCTGGCGGTGCGCCAGGGCCGCATCGTCGGCCAGTTCATCAACCGCGATCTCCCGCCCAGCCTGCTCATCGACGCCATCACTCATGGTGAGGCGGCGTGAGCGGCGACGGCCGATCCGCCGCCGCGCCGCGGCCGCGCCGGTGGTCGCCGCGCATCGATCCCGCGATCATCGGGCCGAGCGTGGCGCTGGCGGCGATGGCCATCGTGTTCTCGATCCTCAGCCCCTATTTCCTGACCCGGAACAACGTGACCAACGTCCTGGTGCAGAGCGCGCCGCTGCTCATCCTCGCGACCGGGCAGACCTATGCGCTGCTCATGGGCGGGCTCGATCTCTCGCAAGGCTCGATCATCAGCCTCGTCAGCGTCGTCACTGCGGGAACCCTGATGCGCTACGGCATCGCGCTGGGCGCGCTCGCAGGGTTTGCCGCGGGACTGGCGGTGAGCCTCGTCAACGGGCTGCTAATCGGGCGCGCCCGCATTCAGCCCTTCATCGTCACCTTGGGGATGCTCTATATCGCGTCCGGCGCGGCCATGGTCTATGCTGGCGGCTCCTCGATCTTCGGCCTGCCGCAGCCCGACGTCGATTATTTCTTCTGGTTCGGCGGCGGCTTCATTGGCCCGGCGCCGGTGCCGGTGCTGATCGCCGTCCTGCTCATCGCGCTCGCTCATCTGACGCTCACCCGCACCCGCTTCGGCCGCCATGTCTACGCCGTGGGCGGCGGCGAGAGCGTCGCGGTGATGTCTGGCATCGATGTCGGACGGGTCAAGATCCTGATCTACCTCGTCAGCGGCGGTGCCGCCGCCATCGCCGGATTCCTGATGAGCGGCCGGGTGATCTCCGGCCAGCCGCTGCTCGGCGCCGGCGACATCCTGCTGAAATCGATCGGCGCGGTGATCATCGGTGGCACCAGCATCTTCGGCGGCCAGGGCGGCGTGTTGCGCACGGTGCTCGGCGTGCTCGTCGTCGCCTTCATGGTCAATGGCCTGAACCTTCTCGCCATCGACACCTTCGCGCAACAGGTCATCGTCGGCGCCATCATCATCCTGTCGGTCTGGGTAAATTCATGGCGCCGGCGCCGGGTGTGATCGGATGACCGCGTCCGCCGGCTGCGGACCAACGGCCTCGAGCGAGGCCAAGTGAGGGGGTAAGCAATGCCCGTTGGAACGATACGACACACGGCGCTGGCGCTGGCCGGCGCGTTTTCCGTCGTCGCAGTCTCGGCCCTGCCGGACGCGGCGCAGGGCAAGGAGATTGCCGTCATGCTGCCGGCGGCGGGCGATCCCTATTTCAAGCTGAAGGCCTGCGGCTATACCGAGGCCGGCAAAGCGGCAGGCTACGACGTTAGGATCTACGATGCCGGCGGCTATGGCAATCTCGACAAGCAGGTGTCGCAGATCCAGGACGTGATTCAGCGCAAAGTGAGCGGCATCGTGCTCGTGCCCGCGAGCTCCGACGGCACCGTGCCGGTGGTGGAGCAGGCGATCGCCGCGGGCATTCCCGTGGTGAATGACGGCATCGCCACGCACAGCGACAAGGTGACGGGTTTCGTCGGCGAGCCCTCCTATGTCATGACGGAGCTGCTGGCCGCCTATGTCGTCGACAAGCTCGGCGGCAAGGGCGAGGTGGCGATGCTGTCCGGTCCCGGCGGGCTCGATCTGACGAAGCTGCGGGTCAACGGCTTCAAGGACTATCTCGCGAAATACCCGCAGATGAAGGTGGTCGCCGAGAAATTCACTTCGACCTCCTCCGCCGACGCGCTCAATACCATGCAGGATTTCCTGCAAGCCCATCCGGGGATCAAGGTGGTCTACACCTTCAACGGCCCCGTCGCCATCGGCGCGGTCCAGGCGCTGCGCGCCGCGGGCAAGAAGCCCGGCGACGTGCTCGTCGTCACCACCGACATGGAAGTCGAGACCCAGCGGATGATCACTGAAGGCTGGATCGAGGCGACGGTGGTGAGCCAGCCCGTGACCATGGCGAAGCTCGCCGTCGAGCATGTGATCGCCGCGGCCGAGAAGAAGCCGGTGGCGAAAAGCGAGTTGACGCAAGCCTCGATGATTACCGCGCCGACGGTGAGCGATGTCGACCTGTCGGGGCAGGAATGTTCGAAATAGGGTGTTGAGCGGGAGGGTGCGGACCTCGCGTGACGGGCGTCACGCGAGGGGCGACGCCATAGGCATTGTATTAGGCATCAAATGATGCTATATTCGTGCCTTAGAATACGGGATGCCGACCATGCGGACGACCGTCGCTCTCGACGATGATCTCTTGGCCAAAGCCCAGGCTTTCACGGGTCTGAAGGAGAAATCCGCCCTCATTCGCGAGGCGCTCAAGGCTTTGATCGAGCGGGAAAGCGCGCGCCGCCTCGGGCGTCTGGGCGGCAGCGAGCCCGAGCTAGCGATCGTACCGCGGCGGCGGCCTCGCTGACGGCGTGATTCTTGTCGACACATCGGTCTGGGTCGACCATTTGCGCGCCGGAGACAAGGCCCTCGCGAGCCTGCTGGATGGCGCTTTGGTATTGGTCCATCCCTTCGTGATCGGAGAATTGGCCCTGGGTCATTTACGTCAATCTGACCTCGTCCTCGGCGCCTTGCAGGATCTGCCTCAGGCGACGGTCGCGACGGACCAGGAAGTGCTGGCCTTCATCCGTCACCATGCTTTGCCGGGACTTGGCATCGGCTATGTCGACGCCCATTTGCTGGCGTCAACTCGGCTGACGGCCGACGCGTTCCTATGGACGCGCGACAAGCGGCTGCTGGCGGTTGCCGAGCGGTTGGGATTGGCGGCTACGCCGGCGCGGTGACTTAGGCGATACCGATCAGAGCAAGGAGAGGAGCGCCGGCGCGCTGCCGTTCGGCTCCATCGACGGCTCGTCGAGGCACGCCGGCGCCGACGCCCCGGCATAGTCCGCGAACTCCCAGACGCCGGGAAATATCCGTGATCCGCTCTCCCGCCCTCTTCGACCTGGATCAGGGCGATGCGCTTCGGCCGCATCAGCCCCAGAATGTGCAGCACCTTGGTGAGGGCCCGCGCGGCGATACATTCGCCGAACAAGACCATCTCGATGCCGTTGGGGGCGGGGCCGATATAGAAGCGGCCCAGCGCGCCCACCGCTCCGCGATCCGGCCGCGGCGCGGGCCAAAGCTGGCCGCTTTCGTCAATCAGGAAGCCTCTGCGCATGGCGCTCCGGTGGCTGCGACGGCCCCTTGGGGCCGGCGCTTCTGCCGCCTATTTACGCCGCCCCCGGTAAAGATTTGGGTAATTCCGCCCGCCGAAACCCGCCGGCCCTGCACCGCCGTTTTGCGGGCCTTTTCACACCGGCTTCGAGCCGGGCACGGGCGTCATCACGCTGATTGAGTGCAGGGGAGCGCGGCGCAGCGCAGCCTATTGCGCAAAGCTGCGCCGCTGAGCATTTGGCAGGGGAGGTCTGCGGACACACATAAATGTGAACGGCCGGTTCACGATCAGCCGCCGCCGCCGATTGGGCGGCCATGAAAGGTGCTTCAGGTTCTACCGCGTCTGGCCGGACGGTACAGACGACGAGGGCCGCAGGGGGAACTCGTGCGCGGCCCTCGCACGCCATGTAACGCCTAGGTAGATCAAGAACGCAGATAGGCGCGTCCCGGTTCCGTCACCCTTTGGGGCGGGCCCCTTCCTGTCCCCTCTCCGCCCCTTTGGGGGGCGGAGAGGTTGGTGAGCTGGGAACGCCGCAGCGCCTCAAACCGCCAACTGATTCCCGATCGGCAGCCGCCTGATCCGTTTCCCCGTCGCCGCGAAGATCGCGTTGCACAGCGCCGGGACGAAGGGCGGGATGCCGGGCTCGCCGACGCCGCTGGACGGCACGTCGATGCCGTTCGGTACGATGTAGACCTCGGTCTGGGCCGGCGATTCGTCGACGCGCGTCACCTTGTAGCTGTCGAAATTGCCCTGCTGCGCCCGCCCGTTCTTGAAGGTGATCTCGCCATAGCGGGCGAGCGCATAGCCCATCACCGCCGCGCCCTCCATCTGCGAATGGACGCGCTCGGGATTGGCGACGAAGCCGGCATCGATCGCCGTCCACACCCGCGGCACCGAGAGCTTGCCCTTGTCGTCGACCGCGACCTCGACCACCGTGGCGATATAGCTGAGGAAGCTGCGATGGACGGCGATGCCGAGCCCATGGCGCGCGGGAAGGGGCTTCCCCCATTCCGCCTTCGATGCCGCGAGTTCGACCACGCCGCGCAGCCGCCCGGTGTCGATGGGATAGACCTCGAAGGGGTCGCCGTAGTTCCAGAAATCCTTGACGTCGGCGGATTTCCGGGGATCGACGATGCGCGGCGGGCCGAGCAGCTCCAGCAGCATTGCCTTGGGGTCGCGGTTGGTCGCGGCGGCGATCTCCGCCACCATGGTCTGCACCGCGAAGCCATGCGGGATGTTCGACACCGAGCGGAACCAGCCGATGCGGGTATGCGCCTCGGCCGCGCCGTTCTCGCAGCGCAGATTGGCGATGGCGAAGGGGTTGTCGATGAAGCCCATGCCCATCTCGAACGGCGCCTCATGCGTCTGGCCGGGGGCGAAGATCGACAGGATGGTGGGCGCGACGCTGCGATGGCGCCAGGCAACCACCTTGCCGTCCTTGTCGAGCCCGGCATCGATCCGCTCCACCGAGACCGTGTGGAAATAATCGTGCTGGATGTCGTCCTCGCGTGTCCAGATCACCTTGACCGGCGCCCCGGCCGCTTTCGCCAGCAGCGCCGCCTCGATGGCATAGTCGCATTTCGACTTCCGCCCGAAGCCGCCGCCGAGCAGCGTGGTGTGCACCACCACCTCCTCGGCCTTGAGCCCGAACTTCTTCATGAGCTCGTCGCGGGTGCCGCCGGGGCTTTGCACCGGCGCCCAGACCTCGAGCTTGCCGCCGGTGAAACTCGCGGTCGCGGTCACCGGCTCCATCGCGGCATGCGCGACATGCGGCAGGTAATATTCGCCGGTCACCACCTTGGCCGCCGAGGCCAGCGCCGCTTCGGCATCGCCGTCATTGCGCACGACATTGCCGGGCTTCCGCGCGGTCTCTTCCATCTCGGCCTTGAAGGAGGCGGAATCGTAGGCGCCGTGCGGCCCGTCCTCCCAGGAGAGCTTGAGCACGTCGCGCCCCTGCATCGCCGCCCAGGTGTTCTTGGCGATGACCGCGACGCCGCCCAGCGGCTGGAACTTGGCCGGCGGCGGCGTGCCGTCGATCACCACCACTTTCTCGACCCCCGCGACCTTCATCGTCTCGGCGGCGTCGTAGGAGACGAGCTTGCCGCCCAGCACGGGCGTGCGCGCGATGACGGCGAATTTCATGCCGGGCAGCTTGGCGTCGATGCCATAGACCGCCTTGCCGGTGATGATGTCGTGCTGATCGACCGGCTTGATCGCGCCCTTGCCGATATAGCGGAACTGCGCGGGATCCTTGGTCTTGATGTCGGCCGCGGCCGGCGTCGGCAGCGCCATGGCATCGGCGGCGAGCGCGCCATAGCCCAGCGTGGCGCCGGTCTTCTTGTTGACCACCTCATGATTCTTGGCTTCGACATCGCCGAGTGCCACGCCCCAGCGCTTGGCGGCGGCGGTCTCCAGCATCAGCCTTGTGGCGGCGCCGATCTGGCGCATCGGCTGGATGAAATGGCGCACGCTGCGCGACCCGTCGGTATCTTGGTTGCCGTAAGTCTCCTCATCGCCCGGCGACTGCACGATCTTGACCCGCGCCCAATCCGCCTCGAGCTCGTCGGCGACGATCATCGGCAAGGTCGTGCGCGCGGCGCCGGTGCCCATCTCGGCCCGCGCGGCGATGATCTGCACGATCCCGTCCGGCATGATCGCGACGAAGACATGCGGGTCGGTCACCACGCCATGCGGCATCGCCGCCGCACCGGTGGCATAGGCCAGCGCGCGCGCCGGCAGGAACTGCGCCGCGACGATGAAGCCGCCGGTGAGCGCCGCGCTCTTCAGGAAGCCGCGACGGCTGTAATTCTCGATCAGGGTGGTCATCATGTCACGCCCCCGTGGCGGCCGCTTTGATCGCGGCGGTGATGCGTTGATAGCAGCCACAGCGACAGATATTGCCGGCCATGGTGTCGTTGATCTGCTGCTCGGTGGGGTTCTTGGTGGCCTGGAGAAAGGCCGCGGCCTGCATGATCTGGCCGGCCTGGCAATAGCCGCATTGCGGCACGTTGAGCGCGTGCCACGCCTTCTGCACGGGATGCGAGCCGTCCGGCGACAAGCCCTCGATGGTCGTCACTTTGCGCCCCTCGACGCCGCTCATCGGCGTGATGCAGGCGCGCACCGCATTGCCGTCGAGATGCACGGTGCAGGCGCCGCATTCGGCGATGCCGCAGCCGAATTTGGTGCCGGTGAGGCCGAGCTCGTCCCTGAGATACCACAGCAGCGGCATCGCGGGGTCGCCGTCGAACGCCTGCTGCGCGCCATTGACGCTGAGCTTCATCATCGATTTCTCCTTACTCGAACTGTTGGTCGGCACGGCGAAGGTGTGCGCCCGCTCCGCTATTCTCTATCGGCCGTCATGGCCGGGCTTGTCCCGGCCATCCACGTCGTGCGGCGGGGCGCCGAGCTGCGTGGGTGGCCGCGACGATCACGGTGAGGAGGACGAAGGTGCGTAGGGCTCGCTATATTCTGCCTCACATACTCTCCACCGGCCATTCACGTCCGCGTGGATGGCCGGGACAAGCACGGCCATGACGATGGAGGGCGTCGGAACTCTTCCATTGCTCCACCGCCATCCCCGCTACTTCTTCAAAGCAAAGACCCAGACGACGCCGCCTTGCGGGACGTTGTCGACGACGCCCACATTGTCTTTCGACAGCGCGTCCTGGATGCGCTGGGCATCGACGCCCCAGCCGGCCTGCACCGCGATGTATTCGGTGCCGTCGACCTCATAGGCGACCGGCATGCCGGTGATGCCGGAATTGAGCTTCTGCTCCCAGAGCAACTTGCCGGAATTGGCATCGAAGGCGTGGAACATCCGATCGTTCGTGCCGCCGACGAGCACGAGATCGCCGGCGGTCGCGGTCACCGACGCAAAGAGCTGCGATTTCGGGAAGTTGTACGACCATGCCTTCTTGCCGGTGTCGGGGTTCCAGGCCTGCAGCTCGCCGAAATGATCGGCGCCCGGCCGCACGCTGAGGCCGATATCCTCGGGCTTGGTGCCGAGCCACAATTGCCCGGGCTTCAGCGGCTCGCGGATCCCGGTGAAGCCGCCGCAGAAATTCTCGTTGGCGGGGACATAGACCAGCTTGGTCTTCTGGCTGTAGGCGGCCGACGGCCAGTCCTTGCCGCCCCACAGCGACGGGCAGAACTCGATGCGCTTGCCCAGCACCGGCTTGTGGTCGGGATCGACCTCGGGCCTGCCGGTCTCGGGATCGATCGACTTCCAGACATTGGTGTAGACGTAGTTCCAGCCCTTGACGTAGTTGATTTTGCTCGGCGTCCGCTCCAGCACCCAGAAGATGTCGTCGCGGCCGGGATGGACGAGCCCCTTGACCGTCTTGCCGTCTTTCTGCACGTCGACGAGCATCGGCGCGTCGACCTCGTCCCAATCCCAGCTGTCGTTCTGGTGATACTGGAAATAGGTCTTGATCTTGCCGCTGTCGGGATCGAGCGCGATCACGGCGCTGGTATAGAGATTGTCGCCGGGATGGAGGCTGCCGGGCCAGGGCGCGGCATTGCCGACGCCCCAATAGATCGAGCGCGAGTCGGGGTCGTAGGTGCCGGTCATCCAGGCGGTGCCGCCGCCGGTCTTCCAGTCGTCGCCCTGCCAGGTGTCGCTGCCGGGCTCGCCCGGCGCCGGGATGGTGAAGGTGCGCCACAGCTCCTTGCCGTCATTGGCGTCGAAGGCCACGACATAGCCGCGCACGCCGAACTCGCCGCCGGAGCCGCCGACGATCACCTTGCCGTCGACGACCAGCGGCATCAGCGTCAGGTACTGGCCCTTCTTGTAGTCCTGCACCTTCTGGTCCCAGGCGACCTTGCCGTTCTTGGCGTCGAGCGCCACCAGATGATCGTCGGTGGTGGCGAGGTAGAGCTTGTCCTGCCACAGACCCACGCCGCGGCTGGTCGGATGGAGCTGGAAGAGATCCTCGGGCAACTCGCGCTTGTAGCGCCAGATCTCGTCGCCGGTCTTGGCGTCGAGCGCGATTACCTGGTTCTGCGGCGTCGCCACGAACATGACGCCGTTATTGACGATCGGCGGCGCTTCATGGCCCTCATTGACGCCGGTGGAGAAGCTCCAGACCGGCACCAGGTCCTTCACGTTGCCGGTGTTGATCTTGTCGAGCGGGCTGTAGCCCTGGCCGTCATAGGTCCGGCGATAGAGCATCCAATTGCCCGGCTCCGGATTGCTGAGGCGCTCCTGCGTCACCGCGCTGTAGCTCGCGACTTCGCCGCCTGATGCCGCCAGCGGCAACAGCCCCGCGAACAAGGCGACGCCGCCCAACAGTAATTTTCTCGTCATGGCTTTCTCCCCTTTTGCGTTTGTTTTTACATCTGCTGCGTAGGTCCTACCTTGCCGATGAATTTGGCCGAGGCGGTGAGCGCGCCGTCGACGATGGCGAGCGGCAGCGCCGCGAGATGCCGCGGCGCCGGGCCGAACACCACTTGCGCCTCTTGCCGGGGATCGTATTCGGAATTGTGGCAGAAGCACTTGAGGACTTGTTTGCCGTCATCCTCGACCCAGCCGGTGACCGGGCAGCCGGCATGCGCGCAGATCGCGGAATAGGCGACGATGCCGTCGGCGGCGCGCTCGCGCGTCGCCTCGTCGAGGCTCGCAGGATCAAGCCGCAGCAGCAGGACCTGATTGAGCCGCGAGCCGCTGCGGGCGAGCTTCCGCTGGGGATCGAAGGGCCAAGCCATCACCGGCGCGGCATCGCGCGCGATCTGTTCCGGGCGGATGACCTGTCCTTCGCTGTCGCCCTCGGCGAAGACGAAGAGATCGCCGGGCTGCGGCCGCTCGCTCGCGGTCTCGTCATCGGCGGGCTCGGCGGCCCACACTCTGACCCCGGGCGCGCCCAGCAAGGCCGCCAGCAAGCCCGCGCGGAGAACTGCCCTCCGCTTTGGCGGATTCCGATATCCTCCCATCGCCGAGTGCCCTGCTCGGAAATTTCCCTAACGTTGCGCCGGGAAACGCGCAACGTCAACACACGTGCAAGTTGGGAAACCCCGCCGCCAAGCGCGCGCTCAGCGGCGCATCATTGCCCTAGAGCGCCGCGGCGCGGGCCAGCGCGGCGTAGAGGTCGAGATAGCGGCGCGCCGAGCGCTCCCAGCCGAAATCGCGCCGCATCGCGCGGCGCTGCAGCGGCCGCCAGGCGTGCCGCCGCTCGAAGCGCGCGGCGGCGCGCTCGACGCAACGCATCAGGCTCTGCGCATTGGCCTCGCCGAAGAGGAAGCCGTTCCCGGAATGCCTGCCGGCGCCGCCATCGGCGTCGTGCACCGTATCCGCGAGGCCGCCGACGGCGCGGGTCACCGGCAGCGCGCCATAGCGCATCGCATACATGGTGGTGAGACCGCAGGGCTCGAAGCGCGACGCGGTCAGCGATACGTCGGCAGCGGCGGTGAGCCGATGGGCAAGCGGCTCGCGATAGCCAAGACGCACCGCCACCTGCTGCGGATGGCGCGCGGCGGCCGCGACGAAGGCGTCCTCGAACTCGCGCCGGCCCTCGCCATGGACGACGAGCTGCATGCCGTTGGCGACGATGCGCGGCAGCGCCTCCAGCACCACATCCGCCATCTTCTGATGGGTGAGGCGATTGACATAGATCATCAGCGGCGCCTCGGTGTCCTGGCCGAGGCCGAGCTCGCGGCGCAGCGCCGCGCGGCACGCGGATTTGCCCGAGAGGTCGTCCGGCGAATAGCGCCACGGCAACGCCTCGTCATTGGCGGGATCCCAGATGTCGTAATCGACGCCGTTGAGGATGCCGGTTAGGTCGCCCGCCCGCGCCCGCAACAGCCCGTCGAGGCCGCAGCCATGCTCGGGCGTCAGGATCTCGCGCGCATAGTTGGGACTGACGGTGGTGAGGCGGTCGCTGTAGCGGATGCCGGCCTTGAGGAAGGAGATCTGGCCGAAGAACTCGACGCCATCCGGCGACAGCGTCTCGCGCGGCAGGCCGACGTTGCCGAAGGAGTCCAGGGGGAAATTTCCCTGGAAGGCGAGGTTGTGGATGGTGAAGACGGTGCGCGGGCGATCGGGTCCGGCGCAGCGCAGCAGCGCCATCAGCGGGCCGGTATGCCAGTCATGCGCATGCACCACCGCAGGCCGCCACAGCGGATCGGCGCGGCCCAGCGCCACCTCCGCCGCCGCGCGGCAGAAGGCAGCAAAGCGCAGGTGATTGTCCGGCCAGTCGATGCCGCGCGCATCCTGGTAAATCCCGCCGTCGCGGCGGAAGAGGCGCGGGCAGTCGAACAGGATCACCGGCAAGCCCGAAACCGGCATGGTCGCCGATATCAGCCTGCCTGTCTCGGGCAGCACACCCGAGAGATCGCAGAGCACGCGCTTCTCCACCGCCGTATCGAGCGCCGCCGGATATCCCGGGACCATCACCCGCACATCCGCGCCCAGCCGCGTCAGGCTCGCCGGCAGCGCGCCGCAGACATCGGCAAGCCCGCCGGTCTTGGCCAGCGGAAACGCCTCTGAGGTCGCGAACAGGATGGGGAGGCCCGACGCCTCGCCGCGCTCGCCCGAATCGGGTGCCACGCTCGCGTTCCTCGCGCGCTATCTCGGCCGGGCGGAAGGTGCGAGAGAAAACGCGATGACGAGCATGGTGGAATCCCCGCTGGTGCCGACCCCATGCGCGCGCCGCGCGAACAAGATCGTTCGTCCGCGCCCTCACTCGTGCGCACACACGGAGGTCGTGCGGGAAACAGGCGCGGTGTTTGCGAAGTTCCGCGGCAATTCAAGTCGCGGCGACTTGCCGCGCCGAGGCACGGTGAAAAAAATTTCAGCCGCTACTGACCTGCGGCCCCATGCTCTGGCGGTGATGCGCCACGGTGAAGACGTGGCCGTAGAGATTGGCGATCCACTGCTTGCCCTCGATGGTGTTGTCGAGGTAGCGCAGCGCTGGGCCGAGATAGGGCTCGACCTTGCTCCAGAAGAACTTCGGATAGCACTCGCAGAGATCGGCCGGGCTCTTGTAGCCGAGCGTGACGTTGTAGCCGGTCTCGGCGAATTCGTAATAGAGCCGGTTGAGCTTGGCGGGGTAGAGCGGGTCGGCGAGCTGGCCGATGAGGTCGGCGGCGCGCAGCAGGCCCGCCTCGGTGTCGGTCTCGGCGTGGTCGCCGTCATCGGGCACGGGAAAGCGGGTGAGCTCGATCGCGCGCGCGATGCGCTCGCCATCGACCTGGGGCACCGTCTTGAAACGCTCGCGCACCGCGATCTTGGAGCGGTCGACATGATAGGGGGTAAGGAACGCGTCCGACGCACCGCGCGGCGGCGTCACGGTGTGGCCCGCCTCGTCGATGATGTAGCGGTCGCCGGCATCGCCGGCGCAGACGCCGCGGACATAGCCCAGATCATGCGTCAGCGCCGCGATCAGGAAATGGTACCAATCCGCCGGCTGGACCGATTTCTCCAGCCGCAGGCCGCGCAGGATGTCCTGCGCCACCAGAGTCACCATCATGGTGTGATGCGTGTCGTGATAGAGCGCATCGCTGCCCGAGATGCGCTCGATGATCAGCTTTGCCGCCTCGTTGAGGCCGTTGGCGAAGAACGGCTCGCGATCGCCGAATACCTGGCGATAGGTCGCCGTGAGGTTCTGGCCGAGGGCGTCGGCGAGGAGTGTCGTCGGGTTCAGCATGGCTGTCTCCCGCAGCGGCGAAACATGCGCCTGCCCTCCCGATCGGACGGCACTCCCCGGGCCGGCCATAAGGCTGACTGACGTTATCACTCTTAAAGTCGAGCGAATTTAGCCGGTCGTCAAGTCGCCAAGTGAGCGAAATCCGGCGCCCGCTGCATGCCGGTCATGCCCGCCCCGCGGCTGCAGGGCGCTGGCGATTCTATTTTGCAGCGCAACAACCGGGCGACCCCGCGAAGGACAACCCGGCCGACCGCTCTGCGGTCGGGCCCCGGGGAGGGTTGTCTGCAGGTAATGCCGCCACGGCATGGCTGGGCGGCGCAGCCTGGCTAGCGGCGATAGCAGCGATTCGGGCAGCCTTCCCTGTGGCGGGGCGCGATACCGCGTCACAGCCCCCGCCAGCCGGTGGGCTTGCCGAGATGCGCCCGGGCGATCATGCCGGCGAAGATGGAGAATTGCGACGAGATGTGCGAGCGGTACATCGCGACGTCATTGAAATAGCGCTGGATGCGGCTGCCCTTGCGGGTGGTGCTCGACCCCGCGGTGTGAAACAGCAGCTCGACCGCCTCCGAGGCCAGCCGGCCGCCCTGCTGGATCATGGTCCAGAGGCGCATATTCTCCTCGACGGTGATCGCCGTGCCGTCCTTGGCCCAGCGCCGGCAATACTCCATGTAGCGCTCGCAGCCCTGCAGCAGGATGGCCTCGGCGGCGTCGGTGAGCGCCAGCGCCTCGCCGAAAAAGCGCTGGAAATCGGCGTTGTCGGCGCGCAGCACGGTCGGGTCGAACAGCGATTTCTGCCGGTTGATGATCACCTCGTACTCGTCCAGCGCGGCGCGGGCCGCGCCGACGATGGGGGTTACCAGCGAGGCGTGGTAGGGACCCATGAGGCGGCCGAGATACATGGGATTGCCGTGGAGGCGGGTGCCGGGCGTGCCGTTCGCCATGTCGTCGGGCCGCGCGCCCAGGCTGTCGATCGCCACCACATGGTGCTCGGGGACGAAGGCGTCCGCGACCTTGACGCTGTTCGAGCCGCTGGCGCGCATTCCCATGGTGGCGTCGTCGCCCCAATCGTCGAGAATCTCATAGGCGCCGCGGGGCAGCACCACCTGCACGATGACCGGCGGCTCCTGCCCGTTTTTGAGGAAGGCGCCGACCACGACATGCGAGGCATAGGGAATGCCGGAGCAATAGCTCCACGCGCCGCTGACGCCATAGCCGCCGGGCACCGGCGTGCAGGTGCCGAGCGGCATCGGCCGGTGGGGCGCTGCGAAATATCCTCCGGCGAAGAGTTCGCGCTGCGCCTGCTCGGGCCAGTGCGAGGCGATGAGGAAGGGATGGGAGGCGCAAAGCGCCAGACACCAGCCGACCCCGGGATGGCCGCGCGAGATCTCCAGCATCGCCTTGTAGAAGGTGGGAACCTCGAACTCGTAGCCGCCGAACATCCGCGGCTGCAGGATCCGGTAGAGTCCGGCCTTGAGGAATTCGCGGTGTAGCGCCTCGGAATAGGTCCCGCGCGCGTCGTTCTCGTCCTGCTGCTCGCGCAGCATCGGCCGCAGCGCGCTGGCCCTGGCGATCAGCGCCTCGGGGGTGAGCTCGGGCTCGGGCGGGGCAGCGCCGGCGGGCGCTACGGCGCGTCCGGCAGCGGTCAAGGGCATGGCGCGAGTCCGTTAGCGTCGCAGCTCGCCTCGGTTGTCATGAACCTCTCCGGTCCCGCGTCGGTGCGATCATAAATCATGAAGAGTATAGCGTTCGGGTCAAGCGGCGATCGGCCGGGCGCTCGGCGCCTTGCTCGTGCTAGCATGCGTGCGGCAACTTTCGCGAGGAGCCTGTCCGATGAGCACGCAATCCCAGGTCTCCCGTCTGAAGCCGCTGCGCTCGCGGGTGAGCGAGGCGGAGTGGCAGGCGCGGGTCGATCTCGCCGCGGGATATCGCCTCTGCGACCTCTACGGCATGTCGGACATGATCTACACCCATATCTCGGCGCGGGTGCCCGACGAGCCCAACCATTTCCTGCTCAACCCGCATGGGCTGCTGTTCGACGAGGTCACCGCCTCGGCCCTGCTCAAGGTCGATCTCGACGGTACCGTGCTCTATCAGCCCGAAGGCCCTTACGGGCTGCACCAGGCGGGCTTCGTCATCCACAGCGCGCTCTACCGCGCGCGGCCAGATATCGGCGCGGCGATGCACACCCACACCATCGCCGGCATGGCGGTCTCGGCGCTGGCCTGCGGGCTGCTGCCGCTGACCCAAACCGCGACGCGCTTCTGCTCGCGGCTGGCCTACCATGATTTCAACGGGCCCGAGCGCGATCCCAACGAGCGCGACGCGCTCGCCCGCGATCTCGGCGCGATGAACTACATGATCCTGCGCAATCACGGCCTGCTCACCGTCGGCCCGACCATCGCTGAGGCCTTCACCGCCATGTACGGGCTCGAGCGCTCCTGCCAGGCGCAGGTCGCGGCCATGGCGTGCAACACCGCGCTCAACCAGATGCCCGACGATGTCATGGCGAAATCGATCGGCATGTATGACCCGTCGGTGATCCGCCGCTACGGCTTGCTGGAATGGCCGGGGCTGCTGCGTAAGCTGGAGCGGCAGGACCCCTCCTTCCGCGATTGAGCTATTTCGCGGCGACGTCCAATCCGGCGCGCCAGGTCGAGGGGACCATATCCTTCACCGCGGCGGCGCGCTTGGCGAGCCAATAGCTGTAGGGCGGCGGCACCAGCTCGAAGCGCCGGTCGATGCCGAGCTTCTGCGCCGCATCCATCGGCCAGTTCGGGTTGTAGAGGATCTCGCGGGCGAGCGCGATGAGATCGGCTTGGCCCTGCTGCAGGATCTGCTCGGCCTGGTCGGCATGAACGATGAGGCCGACCGCCATGCTCATGATCTGCGCCTCGCGCCGGAGCCGCTCGGCATAGGGCACCTGATAGCCATAGCCCACCGGCCCCGCGCTCACCACCGGGCGGCCGAGCATGCCGCCGGAGCTGCAATCGATGACGTCGACCCCCATGGGCTTGACCAGGCGGGCGAGCGCCACGCTCTCGGCCGGGCCCCAGCCGGCATCATCCTCGACCGAGAGGCGCAGGAAGAGCGGCTTCTGCTGCGGCCAATGGGCGCGCACCGCCTCCACCACCTCGAGGGCAAAGCGCCTGCGGTTCGGCTCGGAGCCGCCATAGGCGTCGGCGCGCTGGTTGGCGAGCGGCGACAGGAACTGGTGAATGAGATAGCCATGGGCGCCGTGGATCTCGAGCACCTCGAATCCCGCGGCATCGGCGCGCCGCGCGGCTTCGCCCCAGGCCTCCACCGCCTGGCCGACCTCGTTGGTGCCGAGCGCGCGTGGCGCCGGCTCGCCCTCGCCGGCCGAGATCGGGCTCGGGCCGATGATCTCCCAGCTCTCCCAGTCTTCGATCTCCGGCGCGGGCTGCAGCGGCCGGCCGCCCTCCCAGGGACGCTCGAGGCGCGCCCGCCGCCCGGCATGGCCGAGCTGGATGCCGGGCACCGCGCCATGGCTGCGGATGAAATCGGCAATCGGGCGGAAATGCGCGATGAAGGCGTCGTCCCAGAGGCCGAGATCGCCGATGGTGCCGCAGCCGCGGCGCTCGACCTTGGTGGATTCGATGAACACCAGCCCGGCGCCGCCGGCGGCGAAGCGCCCGGCATTCATCAGGTGCCAGGAGGTGGGGAAGCCGCGGACCCCCGAATATTGGTGCATCGGCGCCACCACCACCCGGTTCTTCAGCAGGGTGTCGCGCAGCGCCAGCGGCGAGAACAGGATCGGTCCGGCCATCATGCTCCTCCCCATCCATCACTACATCGCCGCGGCGCAATGGTACAGTGGCGCGATAAAGCGCCAAGAGCCCAAGGAGGAGCGTCCATGACCACGGTCACGATCGGTGCCGCGCAATTGACCCGCATCGAGGAGATGTACGAGGCGCATTGGGACGCGCCCGCCTTCTTCCCGGATTGGCGCAAGCATCTCGTCGAGGAGCATCTCGGCTGGATGGTGCCCAACCATTACGATGCCGCCAGCAACAGCCTCAAGCTCAGCATCCACAGCTGGCTCATCCGGCTGGGCGGCCGCACCATGCTGGTCGATACCTGCGTCGGCAACCACAAGGCCCGTCCGACGCGGCCGAAATGGCATCTGATGGAATCGCGCTATCTGCAGCGCCTCAACGAAGCGGGAGTGCGGCCGGAAGAGATCGATCTGGTGATGTGCACGCATCTCCACGCCGATCACGTCGGCTGGAACACCAGGCTCGACAATGGCCGTTGGGTCCCGACGTTCCCCAACGCGCGCTATGTCTTCAGCAAGGCCGATTACGACCACTATCTGGCGTTCGACCGCGATCCCGCGACGGGGCCGGCCAATCACGGCTCGTTCCGCGACAGCGTGTTGCCGGTGGTCGAGGCCGGCCTCGCGCAGATGGTAACCGGCGCGCATGCCATCGACGAGCATCTGTCGCTGACGCCGGCGCCCGGCCATACGCCGGGCACGGTGGTGGTGACGCTTGCCTCCAAGGGCGACAGCGCGCTGTTCTGCGGCGACGTGCTGCATCACGCGCTCCAGGTCTACTACCCGCGCTGGAACAGCTTCGTCTGCGCCGATGCCGAGGCGGCGCGGCACAGCCGGCGCGCGGTGCTGGAGCGCTGCAGCGGCTCCGGCGCGCGGCTGCTGCCGACGCATTTCGGCGCGCCCTTTATCTGCCATATCGAGGCCAAAGGCGACGGCTTCGTGCCGCGCTTCGGCTGACGCCGATGCGTGGGCTCCAGGGCAAGGTCGCGCTGGTGACCGGGGCGGCCGGCGGCATCGGGCAAGCGCTCTGCCGCCGCTTTCTCGAGGAAGGTGCTGCGATGGCGGCGCTCGATATCAGCGCCGAAGGCCTCTCCCGGCTTGAGGGCGATCTCGGCGGCGGCGAAGCGAGGCTGCTGCCGGTCACCTTAGACATCACTGACCACGGTGCGGTGGCCGACGCAGTCGCGAGCATCGCCCGGCGCCTTGGCCGGATCGACATCCTGGTCAACAATGCCGGCTGGGACGCGCCGAAGCAGTTTCTCGACACCACGCCGGAGTTCTGGAGCAAGGTGATAGCGATCAACCTGCTCGGACCCTTGAACCTGCATCATGCGGTGCTGCCGCTGATGGTCGCGTCCGGCGGCGGCGCGGTGGTCAACATCGCGTCGGACGCCGGCCGGGTCGGTTCTTCGGGCGAATCCGTGTATTCCGCGTGCAAGGGCGGCATCATCGCCTTCACCAAGACGCTGGCGCGCGAATGCGCCGGTCACGGCATCCGGCTCAATGCCGTCTGCCCCGGCCCCACCGACACGCCGCTGCTGCGCTCCTTCCTCGACGAGGGCGCCTATGGCCAGAAGCTCTACGAGGGGCTGAAGCGCGCGATCCCGCTGAAGCGGCTCGGCCGGCCCGAGGACCTTCCGGGCATCGTCGCCTTCCTCGCCAGCGAGGACGCCGGCTTCATCACCGGCGAGGTGATCAGCGTTTCTGGCGGGCTGACCATGCATGGGTGAGATACGATGAAGGCCGTCTGGTACGATCGGCAGGGGCCGGCCGCCGAAGTGCTGCAACTGGGCGAGCTGCCGACGCCCGACGCGGGGCCCGGCCAGGTGCGGGTACGGCTCCGCGCTTCCGGGGTCAACCCCGCCGATTGCAACCGCCGCGCCGGGCGTGGCTTCGCGCAGGATTTTCCCCGCATCATCCCGAACAGCGACGGCGCCGGCGTGGTCGATGCGGTCGGCGACGGCGTCGACCGCGCCTGGCTCGGCAAGCGCGTCTGGCTTTATAACGGCCAGCGCGGCCGCGCCTTCGGTACCGCCGCTGAGTGGATCGCGCTCGCCGCCGATCTCGTCACCGAGCTGCCTGCCGATGTCGATTTCGCCGCCGGCGCCACGCTCGGCATTCCCTGCATGACGGCGCATCGCTGCGTCTTTCTGGCGGGGCCGGTGCAAGGTCGCACCATCCTGGTCACCGGCGGCGCCGGGGCGGTCGGGCATTACGCCATCCAGCTCGCGCGCTGGGCCGGAGCGCGCGTCATCGCCACGGTGAGCAGCGAGGCGAAGGCGGCGCATGCCGGCGCGGCGGGCGCCGAGCATGTCGTCAATTACAAGGCCGAGGATGTGGCGGGCCGCGTGCTGGCGCTCACCGACGGCGCCGGGGTCGATCACGTGGTCGAGGTCGAGTTCGGCGGCAACCTCGCCGCGACGCTGCGGCTGGTGCGCAACAATGGCAGCGTTGCCGCCTACGCCTCGACCGGCGAGCGCAACCCCGTCGTGCCGTTCTACGAGCTCATGCGGCGCAATCTCTCGCTCCATGCGGTGATGCTGCCGACGACGCCGCTCGAGGCGCGCCATCGCGCCCAGGCCGACATCACGCGCTGGCTTGCCGCGGGCCCGCGCCTGCTGACGGTGGCCGAGCGCTTTCCGCTGGCGGAGACGGCGCGCGCCCATGAGGCGGTCGAGCGCGGCGGCAAGCGCGGCACGGTGGTGGTCGAGCCCGCGTGAAGAGCGCGCAGTCGGCCCCGCCCGATCACTCCTCGGCGCGCAAATTGGTGAGATGCGCGTCGCGCAGATCGAGCTCCCGCTCGATCCGGCGCCGGCCCTCGTCCTTCAGTTTGCCGCGGCGATAAAGCTCGTTGATGAGCTGGCGCTCGGCGGCGATCAGCTGGAACGCGATCTCGTCGTGGCTCTCCACGAGCTTCTTGTGCGCGGCGTCGCCGTCGCGGTTCTCGAGGTGCTTGAGGCGGTCGCGCTGCTGCGCGCGCAGCGGCCGCACGACCTCGTCGGGGAGCTGGCGTTCCGCCGCCAGCGCGTCGAGCCGCGCGATCGCCGCCTCGATCGCCTGTCGCCGGGCGACGAATTCCTCGACCCGGTCGGCATGGCGCTCGCGCCGCCCGGCATGGGCAAGCCCGAGCGCGCGCATTACCGGAGGCAGCATCAGGCCTTGGCCTACGAGCGTCACCAGGATGACGGCGAAGGTGAGGAAGAGAATGAGATCGCGCTGGGGAAAGGACTCGGCGCTCTCCGTCGTGAACGGGATCGCCAGCGCCGCCGCGAGCGAGACGATGCCGCGCACGCCGGTGAAGGCCAGCGCGAACGGCCATTGCCAGGGCGGCGACGGATCCTTGCGCCGCACCGCGGGAAAGAGCCAGCGGGGAAGATATGTCGCGGGATACATCCAGACGAAGCGCGCCGCGATCACCACCGCGCTGACGACGGCGGCGGAGAGGGCGAGGTCGGACAGCGAATAGCCGCGGATGCCGCCGATCAGCGTGCGCGCCTGCAGCCCCGTGATGAGGAACACCATGCCCTCGATCACATAGATCAGGAAATCCCAGAAGAAGATGCCCTGAAGCCGGGTCGCGGCGCTGATCAGCCGAAGGCCGTTCCAGCTGATATAGAGTCCGGCGGTGACCGTGGCGAGCACGCCGGAGCCGCCCAGATACTCGGGCGGCCAATAGGCCACGAACGGCGTCAGCACCGACAGCATGATCTCGATGCGCGTATCCCTGACCCAGCGCCTGAGGCGCAGCATCACCCAGCCGACACCGATGCCCCAGAGCACCTCGCCGACGATGATGGCGGCAAAGAGGCTCAGCGCATGGCCCAGCGAGAAGGTGCCGAGGCTCACCGCCGCCACTGCGAAGCGATAGAGGATGAGCGCGGTCGCGTCATTCGCGAGCCCCTCGCCCTCGAGGATGATGACGATGCGCCGCGGCAGCTGCATGCGGCGCGCGATCGAGAGCGGCGCCACCGCGTCCGGCGGCGACACGATGGCGCCGAGGACGAAGCCCACCTGCCAGGAGAGGCCCAGCAGCCAATGGATGGCCGCGGCGACGGCGACCGTGGTGAACACCACGCAGCCCACGGCGAGCAGCGAGATCGGGCGCAGGTTGAAGCGGAACTCGCGCCAGCTCATCGCCACCGCCGAGGAATAGATGATCGGCGGCAGCACGAGCAGCAGGAGGAATTCCGGCGCCAGCTCGACCCGCGGCAGGCCCGGGACCAGCGCCAGCGCCACGCCGGTGAGCACCAGGAGAATGGCCGGCGGAATCTTCAACCGCGTTCGCGACGACGGCGACCGCAGCGATCACGATCAGCAGCAGCACCAGGATCTGGATCGTCGGCAGCATCAGCGGCCCGGTCGCGGCAGGGGGGTCATTCGCACCTCGCTGGCGCCATCAGACCACCGGAGTGGTGCCGGCATCAATGCAGGAGCATGGTCGCCACGCGATCCCGGATGATTGCGCAAATGGCGGCATTAGCCAGGGACAGCAGCGCTCCCGCTCGACCCAGGCGAGGCCGTGCAAGGCCATGCAGATTCTCCGGGCTCACTTGCGTCGCGCGGGCCCTAGCGCTGCGCCAGATACCAATCGAGGATCTGCTCGCCGGTCCAGAACAGGACATCGTCGTGGCGCCGGATCTCCTCCAGCGCCTCGCGGAAGTATTTCAGCCGGTGCGGCGCTCCCATGATGTAGGGATGGGCGGAAAGCGCCATGATCCGCGTCGCCTTGGCGGAATCGGCGTAGAGCTGCTCGAACTGGTCCTTGGCGCGCCGGTAATATTCGGCCGCCGGATGATGCTGGATCAGCATCATCGCGACGTCGTTGCATTCCTGGGTGTAGGGCAGGCCGATGATCGGTTTGCCGCGCGTCTTCAGCGTCACGGGCTGATCATCGAGCACCCAGTCGCCGACATACTCGTAGCCCTCTTCGGCGAGGATGTCGGGGGTCTCCCAGGTCTCGGTGAGGCCGGGGCCGAGCCAGCCGCGCGGCCGCTTGCCGGTGAACGCCGCGATCGCCTCGGTGGTCTTGCGGATCGCCTCGCGCTCATTCTCGACCTTCTGCATGTTCTTCTGGATGAAGCCATGGCCGAGGAACTCCCACTGGCGCTCGCGCGCCGCCTCGGCAATGGCGGTGTAGCTCTCGAGGCAGGAGCCGTTGAGGCACAGCACCGCCTTGATGTCGAGCCGGTCCAGCACCTCGAGCATGCGCCAGAACCCCACGCGGTTGCCGTATTCATGCCAGGCCCAGTTCGGGATGTCCGGCATCGGCGCGCCGCCGGCGGGCGGTGTCAGCACGGTGCGCGGCATCGGCTGGGTAATGTCCCATTCCTCGACATTGATGATGACCCAGCACGCCATCCGCGCGCCGTTCGGCAGGGCGAGCCGCGGGCGGTTGACGATCGGCGAATAGGACAGGCGATCCCTGGGCTGCATGAGGCGGGCTCCGCTCGAGACGGGAGCCGCCACCATGGCCCAGCCGCCGCGCTCCTGGCAATCGCGGCTCCCGCCGGCCCGGCCCCGGAAAACGGCGGGGAGGGTGCCGGAGAGGTGTGATCCTCGTCACAGGTGTGACCTCCGTCACACCCCCAGCGGCCAGTGCCCTGTAAAATAGTAATATTTCGCCACCGTTGCGGTTGAAAAATGGCGCGGTTCCACGACACGGATCAATGCCCGGTCTGCCGGCGCGGCCAGTTCAGCCGCAAGGTCGAGGACATTGATTTCCATCAATGGACCGATAAGGGCCTCGTCCGGTGCGGCGCCTCGATCAGGATCAACGCCTGCGCCGCCTGCGGCTTCCGCACCTGGGGCGAGGAAGCGGAGGCGATCATGCGCGAGGCGCTCCGCCGGGCCTACGACAACTCGCCCTGACCGCGGGGCCTTCGTCGCTTCGAATCGCCTAATCCAGGTCGAGGATGATGTCACCGCCTTCGACCCGGACCCCATAGGCTTTCACCGGCTCGGTCGCCGGATAGGCCAGCGCTTTGCCGCTCGTGAGGTCGAAGCTGCCGGCATGGAACGGACATTCGATGACGGTCCCGTCGAGGAAACCCTCACACAGCGACGCCTCGCCATGGGTGCAGGTGTCGTCGATCGCGTAGAACCCACCCTCGACATTGAAGATCGCAATGGGCGCCCGGCCGGGAAGCTCGATCCGCTTGCCCTCTCCCGGCGCGATGTCCACAACCTTGCACGCCACCACCATGCTCCAACGCTCTTGTCGTTCCCCCTTGGGCGCGTTGAAGTGGCTGCCGCCGGCCGAGATGAAGACTGCGCCCTTCTTCTGATTGAGGTATTTTTCCCGTCGGCCTCGACATGGGTCCAGAAAATGTCGCGCCACAGGCGCAGCAGGCGCCGGCTGCGCTCCGGGTCATGCTGGTACGGTTTGGCAGCGCCGATCGAGCGGAGTTTTCGCCGTCCCTGTCCGTCAGCCCTTGGCGAAGAACCGCTCCGCGTTCTCCCACGCGATCGCCCGCGTCGCCGCCTCGTCGAGACCGAGCGCGCCGGCGAAGCGCGCGGGCTCCTTCTCGGCGATGGCGAAGGGGAAGTCGGAGCCCACCATCATGCGGTCGGAGCCGAACTGCTCGACCAGGAAGCGCAGGGTGCGCTGATCATAGACCAGCGTGTCGAAGCTGAGCCGGCGCGCGTACGTGGCGGGCGGCTGCGGCATCTGCGCCCGCAGCGACGGGAGCACCGTCCATCCATGCTGGAGCCGCGGCAGCGCGAGGCCGAAGGCGCCGCCGCCATGGCTGAAGACGAGCTTGAGCTTGGGGTGGCGCTCCAGCATGCCGCCCGTCATCAGAGAGGCGATGGCAAGCGACGTCTCGCAGGGAAAGGCGACGACCTGCTCCAGCGCCGGCGGACCCACGAGCCGCTCCATGCCGGCGGGTCGCAGCGGATGGACGAAGAGGGCGGCGCCGAGCGTCTCGGCGGCGGCGAAAAAGGGCTCGAAGAAGGGATCGCCGATCGGCTTGCCGCCGGCATGCGTCCCGATCTCCACGCCGCGCAGTTCGGGCACGCGCATGATGGTCTCGAGCTGGCGCGCCGCCGCATCCGGATCCTGCAAGGTCACGGCGCCGAGCCCCATGAACCGACCCGCCCCATCGGCGACCATGCGCGCAATCTCGTCGTTCAGATGGGCGCACAGCACCGCCGCTTCCCTGGTCGGTAGCCAATAGGAGAGGAGCTCCGGCATCGGCGAGAGGACCTGAGTGGTGACGCCGCTCTCCGCCATCGCCGCAAGCCGCTTCGGCGCCACCCAGCACGTGTCCGGGACGGTGCGATAGACCTTGCCGGAGATCAGCACGTCGGCCTCGCAGCTGCGATGCCCCATGCCGGGCCAAGCGAGCTCGGCGCCGCCCGGGCTCGGCGGAAACCGCGCCGGCACCATGTGGGTATGGATGTCGATGCAGCGGCCGCTCAGTCCGTTTTCGGTCATGTTGGCTATCTCCTCGCCGGTCGGAGGCTAGCACCTGTTCTTCATGGCGGCGACGGTCCGGTTGATGTCAGACAGTGACTTGGATGACGGCGCTTCGATGGTCCCGGCAGCGCAGAATCGGACATTCGTCGGTCGCCCGGAGCACCGGCCGGGTCAAGTTCCTGTATTTCCGGGATTAACGGAACGCCTGACCGAGCTGCTTCCGGGGGGCTTCTTTTTCCCTGACCGGCGTGACAGGATACCGGCTCGCCGCTTCAGCCTGATCGGCCGACAAGGCCGACAGGGTAGCGTCCGCACCAGAGCGGCGACGGTGCGGACGAGGGAGGAAGAAGAATGAACACTCCGCGTATTCCGCGTTGCGCGACGCTATTCTCGGCGGCGCTGGCGCTTTGCCTTACCGCATCGGGCGCCGGCCAGGCGGCCGAGCCGATCACCGTCGGCTTCGGCATGGCGTTGAGCGGCGGCTTGGCCCCGCTCGGCAAGTCGGCGCTGCTCGCGATGCAGATCTGGGAGGCCGATGTCAACGCCAAGGGCGGCCTGATGGGCCGGCCGGTGAAGCTCATCTATTATGACGATCAGAGCAACCCCGCCGCTGTTCCCGGCGTCTATTCCAAGCTGATCGATATCGACAAGGCCGACATCGTCGTCTCGGGTTATGCCACCAACATGGTGGCCCCGGCCATGCCGGTGGTGATCCAGCACGACCGCCTGTTCCTCGGCCTGTTCGGCCTCGCCGTCAACTCGCAATTCCACTATCCCAAATACTTCTCCATGCTGCCAACCGGGCCTGAGCCCAAGCGCGCCTTCTCGCAGGGCTTCTTCGACGCGGTGATGAAAGCCGATCCGAAGCCGACGACCATTGCCATCGTCGCCGCCGATGCCGAATTCGCCAAGAACGCGTCGGACGGCGCCCGTGACATCGCGCAGTCGCTGGGGCTGAAGATCGTCTATGACAAGACCTATCCGCCGGCGACGACGACCGACTACACGCCGATCGTCCGCGCCATCCAGGCGGCCGAGCCGGAGGTGGTCTACGTCGCCTCATATCCGACCGATACGGTCGGCATGGTGCACGCGATCAATGAGGTCGGCCTCAGAGCGCGCTTTGTCGGCGGCGGCATGGTCGGGCTGCAGGTCACGCCGATCAAGATGCAGCTCGGCGCGATGCTCGACGGCTTCCTCGATTACGATTTCTGGATCCCGGCGCCGACGATGCAATTCCCGGGCATCACCGACTTCCTCAAGAAGTACCAAGCACAGGCGCCATCCGCGGGCGTCGACCCCCTCGGCTGGTATTTGCCGCCCTTCGCCTATGCCAATCTCGAGGTGCTGGCGCAGGCGGTGGACGGCACCAAGAGCCTCGACCAGGACAAGCTCGCTGCCTATATCCGCGGCCACACCTTCAAGACCATCGTCGGTGATGTCGCCTACGGCGCCGACGGCGAATGGTCGAAGTCGCGCGTGCTGGAGGTGCAGTTCCGCGGCATGAAGGCCAATGACATCGACTCGATCCGCGGCGCCAAGACCGAAGTGATCCTGGAGCCGTCGGAATACAAGACGGGCCAGCCGGTGACGTTCGCCGAGGCGAGGAAGTAGCGCGCGAGGCGAGGGGGGCGGCACCGGGGAGGCGGAGGGCACGGAGAAGAAAAGCGGGTCCTTACTCATGGACCTCTCTTCTCCGTGACCTCCGTGCCTCCGTGGTGAAAGCGAGGCCGCGCGATGGACCGGTTCGCGGCGATATCGCTTTGGCAGGACGGTCGCCCGTGCGCGGTGCCGGCGGACGAGGCCTTCCTCAGGGTCGCTGTCGCGCCGTCCCAGTTTGCGCATCAACCAACGCCTTGGCGGCCCACACGATCGCGTTGCCTGGGCCCTTGCGGCCGCCCAGAGTTTGGCTGATAGCGTAGGCGCCCTCAACCAGCAGCAAGAGGCCGTCCGCCAGCTGCTTTGGCTGGCGCGCACCCAGCGCTTCGGCGATCTCGACGAAGCGCCGTCGCATTTCGCGCTTGTTGGCTTCGGCCGCTTGATGGCCCGGATGCGATGTCTCCGGGAATTCGGCGCAGTAGTTGATGAAGGGGCAGCCGCGATAGCCCGGCTGCGTCGTTCTGTGAGCCAGATAGGTCATGATCGCGTGCAGCTGCGCCGTCGGATCGCCTTTATATCGGGCAAAAGCCTCGTCCCATTGGCGCCAGAACTCGGCGTTCCGATTCTCGAGATAGGCGACGATCAGATCGTCCTTGGACGGAAAGCTGCGATATAAGCTGATCTTGGCGACGCCGGCCTGCTTTACGATCGCCTCCACGCCCACGGCGCGGACGCCTTTGCGGTAGAACAGGTCGGCCGCGACCTCGAAGACTTTGTCGCGCGCACGCTTCCGCTCCGGCACATCGTCGACCGTCCGAGCTGATCTCTTCGCCATCGCGACTCTCCCCCTTTGAAACCCGATATGTAACTGACCGGTCCGTATTTGTCATCTTGCCTTGAACGAACCGGTCGGTTACATTGGCAAATTGTCGGTCGGCTGCGACGCCGAGGCATCGATCCCCGGATATCGAGGAGGACGCTGCGTCATGAAGCACTTTCTGCTGGAGGGAGAGTATCTCGTGCCGTTCGAAGAGCTCTCCGAGCTGGTGCCGAGGCATCGCGAATTTTTGCAGAAAGGCTACGATGCCGGGTTTTTCCTGCTGTCCGGACCTCAGATCCCGGCCCGCGGCGGCTTTCTGGTGGCCCGCGCAGAATCCCTCGCCAAGCTGCAGGAGCTTTTGGCGGAGGAGCCCTTTACCAAAGCAAAGAAGATGCGCTTCAGCAGAATAACCGAGTTCAATCCGGTGCAGCACCAACCGGTTTTGAAGGATTGGTTTGCGAAACCGTCCCGCTGATGCCGTTTCCCGGTCAGCCGATTCGCACCAGCGCGCCGCCATCCACCGGCAGGGACACGCCGGTGATGAAGGAGGCCTCGTCCGAGGCGAGGAAGAGCGCGGCGTTGGCGACGTCCCAGGCGGTGCCCATGCGGTTGCGCAGCGGCACCTTGGCGTCGCGCTCGGCCGCCACCTCGGCGCGCGTGCGGCCGCTGGCGCGGGCGCGGGTGTCGACCGCCATCGGCGTGTCCATCAGCCCCGGCAGGATGACGTTGGCGCGGATGCCGTAGGCCGCGTTCTGGATGGCGATCTGCTGGGTATAGGCGATCATCCCCGCCTTGGTCGCCTTGTAGGCGACGAGCGGGTAGTTCTCCCAGGCGGCGACCGAGGAGATGTTGATGATCGCGCCGGAGCGTTGGCGGCGCATCACCGGCAGCACGTGCTTGCACGCCATGATCGTGCCGCGCAGATTGATCGCGGCGACGCGGTCGAACGCCTCCTCGGTGATCTCCAGCGGCGAGGCGTCGCCGCCGGCGATGCTGACGCCGACATTGTTGTGCAGGATGTCGACGCGGCCCCAGCGCTGCCCGGCGGCGTCGATCGCCGCCTTCAGCGTCAGCTCCCTGGTGACATCGGCCTCGAAGGCGGCGCAGTCGCCGCCTTCCTGCCGCGCCATCGCCACGGTCTCCTCGGCCGAGGCGAGGTTGCGGTCGACGGCGAGCACCCGCGCGCCTTCGCGGGCAAAGCGCAACACGGTGGCGCGGCCGTTGCCCAGTCCTTCGCCGGGACCTTGGCCGGCGCCGATGACGATCGCGATTTTTCCTTGAAGACGCATCTGGCTCCTCGCTTGGCTTCACTCAGGGCAGGCCGGTGCCGGGCACCGCGACGCGCACGAACTCGATCCGGCCGTCGGTCTTCTGGGCCATGGCGGGGCCGCTGCCGGTGCTGGTGCAGAGAAACAGCGTGCGGCGGTCGGGCCCACCCAGCATGCAGGCAAAGACGGTGCGGTCGCCGACGGCGATGCGCTCCGCCACCCGCCCGCCCGCGAAGAGGCGGGTCACCTCATGGCCGCGCGCATCGGCGACCCAGACCGCGCCTTCCGCATCGAGGCAGATGCCGTCGGGGAAACAGTCCGGCAGCGCCGCGAAGATCCGCCGCCGTGACAGCGATCCGTCGGCGCCGATGGCAAAGGCGCTGAGCCGGTGGGCATAGGTCTCGGCGACGATCAAGGTGCCGCCATCCGGCGTGATCGCCATGCCGTTGGGGAACAGCAGATCCTCGGCGGCGCGGGTCACGCGGCCGTCGGGATCGACGCGCAGCAGCGCGGTGCTGCGCGGCGCCTCGCCGGCATGGCGGTCATAGCCGAAATTGCCGATATAGGCGCGGCCCACGGCGTCGACCACGAGATCGTTGCACGGGCCGCCGGCAAGAGCGGCGAGATCGGCGACGACGCGCAGCGCGCCGTCTTTCAGCTCGAGCAGGGCGCGGTCCAACATGGAGACGATGAGCATCGTGCCGTCGGGCCGCCAGCCAAGTCCCGATGGCCGCTGCGGCACGGCGATGATGGTCTCGGCGTTGCCGGCGAGATTGACCGCGAGCACGTGCTCGGAATAGAAATCCGAGAACCACAGCCGCCCGTCGCGCCAGCGCGGCCCCTCGGGGAAGGTCAGCCCCGCCAGCAGCGTCTGCGGCTCCGCGCTCGCGCTCATGGCTGCTTCACCAGCGGGCAGCCGCCGGTCGCGAGCGACTGGAACGCCTGGTCGGCGGGGATGGTGTCGAGCACCTCGTAATAATCCCACGGCATCTTCGATGCCGCGGGCGGCTTCACCCGCACCAGATACATGTCGTGCAGCAGCCGC
Organism: uncultured Alphaproteobacteria bacterium; assembly: GCA_963789275.1. Taxonomy (GTDB): domain Bacteria; phylum Pseudomonadota; class Alphaproteobacteria; order ATCC43930; family CGMCC-115725; genus DAHUYF01. The sequence goes on along the minus strand of CAWBKF010000011.1, from coordinate 305,991 downwards.
CCGTCGAGGCGGAGGCGGCCGTTGCTCGCGTAGAAATCGTTGACGGGAAGCTCGCGCATCTTCGCCATCACGCGGGTTGCCTCGTCGGTGCCGGCGGCGTCGATGGCGCGGAGATAGTGACGGATCGCCGAATAGACGCTGGCCTGCGCCATGGTCGGCATCGCCTTGTGCCGCTCGAAGAAGCGCTTCGACCAGGCGCGGCTCTCCGGTGTGCGGTCCCAATAGAAGGCGTTGACGAAGGTCAGCCCCTTCGCCGCCTCGAGACCGAGGCTGTGCACGTCGGTGATGAAGACCAGCAGCGAGACCAGCGTCTGGCCGCTCTGCGGCAGGCCGAACTCGTTGGCCTGCTTGGTGGCGTTGGTCATGTCGCCGCCGCCATCGGCCAGCGCCACCACCTTGGCGCCCGACGCCTTCGCCTGCAGCAGGTAGGAGCTGAAATCGGCGGTGTTGAGCGGATGCCGGACGCCGCCCAGCACGCGGCCGCCGGCGGCGAGCACGGCGCGCGTAGCGTCCGCCTCCATCGAATGGCCGAAGGCATAGTCGACGGTGACGAAGAACCAGCTGTCGAGGCCCTTCTGCGTCAGCGCCCGCGCCAGGCTGGTGGTGAGGGCATAGCTGTCATAGGTCCAGGAGATCGCGGTCGGCGAGCAGGCCTTGCCCGTGAAATCCGTCGAGCCCACCGCGGTGGCGATGGCGATGCGATTGCGCTCCTTGGCGATCTGCTCGACCGCCAGCGCGACCGAGGAATTGTCGAAGTCGATCGCCATGTCGACCTTGTCGACATCGAACCATTGGCGCGCGAGGGCGGCGCCGATATCCGCCTTGTTCTGGTGATCGGCGACGACGATCTCCACCGGCTTGCCGAGCACGCTGCCGCCGGCATCCTCGACCGCCATCTTCGCCGCCACCACCGAGCCGGGCCCGCCGAGATCGGCATAGAGGCCGGACTGGTCGTTGAGCACGCCGATGCGGACGACCTCATCGGAGATCTGCGCCTGGGCCGCCGGCGAAAATCCCGCCAGCAGCAGGGCGGCCAAAACGAGGCTTCTCGGCCGAAGCATTCCGTTTCCTCCCCGGTGCCGGATCTCTTGCGTCCGGCTCTTGGGAAGCAATGATATCATGGTCGGGCGCGCCGGCCATTGATCCCCTGCGCACGTTTGCCATGCATCCACCGGGTGGAAACCGCCGATGCCTCACCATCGTATCGTCATCACCGAGCCGGGGCCGCCCGAGGTGCTGCGCTATGAGAGGGTGGCGCTGGCGCCACCGGCAGCGGGCGAGGTGCTGCTGCGCCAGACCGCCATCGGCCTCAACTACATCGACATCCAGCACCGCACCGGCCGCTACCCCTTGCCCGACTTATCCCTCGCCGATCGGGCTCGAGGCGGCCGGCGTGGTCGAGGAGGTCGGGCCGGGCGTCACTGGGCTCGCGCCGGGCCAGCGCGTCGCCTACGGCTCGGGACCGATCGGTGCCTATGCCGAGGCGCGGCTGATCCCGGCCGACCGGCTCGTCGCCTTGCCCCCGGGCATCGACGATGCCACCGCGGCGGCGATCATGATCAAGGGGCTCACCGCGCAATACCTGCTGTTCACGACGTATCCGGTGCGGCGCGGCGACACCATCCTCGTCCATGCCGCAGCGGGCGGCGTGGGATTGCTGCTCTGCCAATGGGCAAGCCATCTCGGCGCGCGCGTCATCGGCACGGTGGGAAGCGCCGAGAAGGCCGAGATCGCCCGCGCGAATGGCTGCGATCTCGCCATCCTCTACCGCGAGGAGGATGTCGTCGCCGCGCTGCGCCGCGCCACCGGCGGCAAGGGCGTGCCCGTGGTCTATGATGCCGTGGGCAAGGACACGTTCGAATCGTCGCTGCGCTGCCTCGCGCCGCGCGGGCTTTTGGTCTCTTACGGCACGCCCTCGGGCGCGATCCCGCCGCTCGATCTCTTCCGCTTGAACACGCTGGGCTCGCTTTATGTCACGAGCCCCGCCTTTGCGACGCACACCAGCGAGCGCGCGGAGCTCCTCGCGCGCGCCGACGCGCTCTTCGCCGCGGTCGAGAGCGACGTCCTCAAGGTCGACATCCGCGCGGCATATCCGCTCGCCGAGGCGCGGCGCGCGCATGCGGATCTGCAAAGCCGCCGCACCATCGGCGCGTCGATCTTGTTGCCGTGATCGTAATGAACTACCCCCGCGGCTCTGCATCGAGCCGCACGGCGATGCCCTCGAGCTCCGGCCGCGGCGCGGGATAGCGCGCCATCACCAGGGGATCATGGCCAGGGATGATATGCGCGGGCGAACTCGCGAGACGCTGCAGCAGGCGATGGCCGTCCATCATCTCGGCGACGTCGTAGACGGTGACATAGGGCCGCTGCTGCTCGATATTGGCGTAGAGATGCGCCGCATCCGCCGCCAGCACCAGCCAGCCGCGCCGCGTCCGGACGCGCAGCGCTTGCAGGCCCATGGTGTGGCCGCCGACGAGATGGAGGCTGAGCCCCGGCGCCACCTCCGCCGCGCCCGCATGGAAGCGCAGCCTTCCCGTGAAGAGCCGCCGCACCATCGCCGCGACGTCCTCGGGTTCGAAGGAGTGGCGCAGCGCCGGATGGCACATGCAGCGCCCGGTGCAGTACTGCATCTCTTTGTCCTGGATGTGATAGGTAGCGTTGGGGAAGAGATCGTGATTGCCGGCATGGTCGTAATGCAGGTGGCTGATGAAGACGTCCTCGACCGCAGCGGGATCGATGCCGAGAAGCCTGAGCCCGTCGCCGGGCGAGCGGAGGTGCTGGCGCTTGCGCTTCCTGCCCTGCTCGGCATCGAAGCCGGTGTCGAGGATGTAGGTCTTGCCGCCGCCGCGGATCGCCCAGACGAAATAGTCGATCGGCATCGGTGCGTCATGCGGATCGCCGCCCAGGAAGTTCGCGCCGGCGCGGCGCTCATGGCGCGCGTATTTGACGGCATAGACCTCGTAGGTCACGTCGCCGGGCATCGCCACCTCCCCGCGGGTCGCTACTTCGCGGTCACCCAGATCGCTTTCGCGAGCGCCGATTCCGGCGGAAAGACCGTGACCGGCTCGCCCTTCTGCCATTGCACGATGACCAGCGGCGCGTCGATGCGCCGGCCGCTGGCGTTGAATTTGACGCGGCCGCCGGCGAAGAACTTGGCCGAGCTTTCGGTGGTGTCCATGGCATGGATGGCGGCGCCGACCTTGCGGCGGTCGGCGGCGCCGGCCATCTCCAGCGCGTCCTTCAGGATCCAGAAATGACCATAGGCGCAGAGGCTGTCCTGGCCGAGCCAGGGCTCGCCGGTGCGCTTCTTGTAGCGCTGGATCAGGTCGCCCTGCTCCTTGGTGCTCCAATTGGCGAGCGTCACCATGACGTCTTCCATGATGTCGGCGCCGGCCACCTTGAGCAGCTCGGGCGTCGCGAGATGCGCGCCGTTGCCGATCACCGGCAGCTTCGTCGCCGGGATGCCCATCTCGGTCATCTTCTGCAGCAGCAGGCTGTCATCGGGCACCGCCGTCGGCACCAGGAAGAGGAAATCGGGCCGCGCGCTCCGGACCTTGGCGATGACCGGAGTCGCATCCGAGAGCGGCGGCGTGAAGACCTCGTTGACCAGCAGCTTGAGCCCGGCCTTCTCCAGCCCGCCGGCCAGCATCGGCTTGACGAAGCTCACCGGGGCGGCCGTGTTGTCCATGACGATGGCGGTGGTGGTGGGCTTCTTCTCGCTGGCGGCTTCGGCGAGCCGGAGGATGGTCGGCAGCGCCAGCTCCGCCTGGTGGTCGCCGGTGGCCGAGGTCTGGAAGACGTAATGGAAGCCGCGATTGGTGATCTGGTCGGAATAGGAAAGGGTGAGCCAGGGGATCTCGGCGCGCTCGGTCACCTCGGTCACCGCGAGCGTGAAGGAACTGAGCCAGGCGCCGACGCCGCCGACGAGATCCGGCTCCTGCGCCACCAGGCGCTGCGCCGCGTTCTTCGCCTTTTCCGGGCTGTCGCCGGTATCGGCGACGATGAGCTTGAGCTTGGCGCCGCCCAGCGCCTTGATGCCACCCCCGGCATTGATGTCGTCGATCGCCATCTCCGCGCCTTCGCGCTCGAGCAGGCCCTGGCGCGCCCAGGGACCGGAGAGCGGCACCACCAGCGCCACCTTGATCTCCTGGCTCTGCGCCGGCGCCTCTCCCGGCCACAGCGCGAGCAGCGCGACGAGGCCGGCCGCGGCGAGCGCCGGCGACAACGCGTTGGGCTTCCTGGTCATGGCGTCCTCCCGTTTTATCACATGCCGAGATAGACCGTTCTGATGCGGTCATCGGCGAGCAGTGCGGCGCTCGATCCCGCCAGCACCACGCGCCCGGTCTCGAGAACATAGCCGAAATCGCAGGATTGCACCGCTTCCGCGACGCGCTGCTCGACCAGCAGGATGGCGAGCCCGTCCTCGCGGTGCAGCTCGGTGATGCGCTCGAAGATGGCGTCCGCCACTGCCGGCGCCAGCCCCATCGAGGGCTCGTCGAGCATGAGGAGCCGCGGCATCGAGGCGATGCCGCGGCCGATCGCCAGCATCTGCTGCTCGCCTCCCGACAGCGTGCCGGCAAGCTGGTGGCGGCGCTCGAACAGCACCGGGAACAGCGTGAAGATGCGCTCGAAGGACGGCCGCCGCGGTCGCGCGCGCGCGGCATAGGCGCCCATCTCCAGATTCTCCAGCACGCTCAGCGAGGCGAACACCTGGCGCCCTTCCGGCACATGCGCGATGCCGAGATGCGCGCGCGACGCCGGCGCCACCGCCAGCAGGTCGCGCCCGTCAAAGCGGATGCTGCCGCCCGCGGGGGCGACCGTGCCGGAGATCGCCTTGAACAGCGTCGTCTTGCCCGCGCCATTGGGCCCGACGATGGCGACGAACTGGCCGGCGCCGATGCGGAGCGACACGTCGGAGAGCGCGTGCAGGCCGCCATAGGCGACGCTGAGGCCCGCGATCTCAAGCACGGCTCGCCGCCCATTTCTTGCCGAGATAGGCCTCGATCACTGCCGGGTTTGCCGTCACCTCGCGCGGGCTGCCCGAGGCCAGCACGCTGCCGTGGTCGAGCACCAGGAAGCGATGCGCGAGGCGCACCATCGCGCCCATGGTGTGCTCGATGATGACGATGGTGAGCCCCGCCGCCGAGAGCTCCCGGATCACCGCCAGCATGTCCTCGACCGCGCCGGCGCCGAGCCCGGCCAGCGGCTCGTCCATCAGCAGCAGACGCGGCTCCCCCGCAAGCGCGCGAGCGAGCTCCATCAGCCGGAGATCGAGCGTGCTGAGCCCCGCCGCCCTGTCGCGGGCGCGGGCGCTGAGGCCGACGCGCGCCAGCGCCGCCTCCGCCGCGGCGGCGGCGCTCGCCTCGTCCGCCGCCGCGACATAGGCGCCGACCAGCACGTTCTCCAGCACGGTCATGCGCTGAAAGGCGCGCACCACCTGGAAGGTGCGGCCGATGCCGAGGCGGCAGATGCGGTTGGGCTTGAGGCCCCTGAGATCGCGGCCGGCGAAGGTGACGGCTGCCGCGATCCGGCCGCAGGAAGCCGTTCAGCAGGTTGAACAGCGTCGTCTTGCCGGCGCCGTTGGGTCCGATGATGCCGAGGATGGCGCCTTCCTCGACGGCGAAGCTCACTTCCTCCACCGCGCGCAAGCCGCCGAACGCCTTGGAGAGCCCGCTCACCTCGAGCGCCGCGCGGCCGCTGGTGCGTGGCGGCGGCGACAGGGCAGGAGCGGGCACAGGCGCGGCGGGGAGAGCCACCATTGGCGGCGTGCCACGGCGCAGCCGATCGCGCACGCGCCAGAAGATGCCTTCCGGCGCCAGCAGGATCACGGCGATGATGGCGATGCCGAAGACGACGCCCTGGATGCCGGGCAGGATGTCGCCGAGCTCCGCCTGCAAAGTCTCGCTCACCGGGATCAGGATCGCGGCGCCGATCACCGGCCCCCACAGCGTGCCGACGCCGCCGAACAGCGTGACGATCAGCGCCTGCGAGGAGGTCAGGATGCCGAAGACGCTGTCCGGGGTCACCACCAGCAGCACCACCGCGTAGAGCCCGCCGGAAGCGGCGGCAAGCGCGCCGCTCAAGATGATCGCACGCATCTTCCAGGCGAGCGTGTCGATGCCCGCCGCTTCCGCTGCCGGCTCGTTCTGCTTGATCGCCAGCAGCGACATGCCGAAGCGCGAGCGCTCGATGGCGAGCGAGATCAGCATCGCCGCCGCCATCAGCCCCAGCGCCAGCGCGACGTAAACGCGGAAATCGGCGAATTGCATGTACCAGAAGGCTGCTTGCTGCTTGCGCGGCAGCGACACCTCCTGGTAGCCGAGCCAGGTGAAGATGTAGAGCAGCGCCAGCGGATAGGCCAGCATGGCGAGGGCGAAGTAATGGCCGCGCAGCCGGAAGGTGGGATATCCGATCACCGCGCCCGCCAGCGCGCCGACGATCATGCCGAGGGGAATGCCGAGCCAGGGCGTGACGTCGAAGCGGACGAGAGCGATGGTGACGGTATAGGCGCCGAGGCCGAAGAAGGCGGCGTGGCCGAAGGAGACGAGACCGGTATAGCCGCTGGAGATATTCCAGGCGAGGCCGAGCACCGCCCAGATCGGCACCAGGGTCAGCATGAGCTGGTAATAGGAATTCGCCACCACCAGCCCCAGCCCGAACCAGGCGAGCGACAGCAGCGCGATCAGCAGCACCGTCGGCCGAATTCTGCCGCGCATCAGATGCGCTCCGCGGCGCGACCGAACAGGCCTTGCGGGCGCAGCAGCACCACCAGCAGAAAGACGCCGAAGATCGCCGCATTCTGCAGCTGCAGCGGCATCACCAGCGTGGCGAGCTGCTGCACCAGGCCGATGGTGAGCCCGCCCCAGAAAGCGCCGAGGATGCTGCCCATGCCGCCGAGCACCACGCCGGCATACATGATGATGACGAAATCGAAGCCGACATAGGGCTGGAACGGGTGATATGTGGCAACGAGGCCGCCGGCGATCGCGGTGATGCCGGCGCCGATGGCAAAGGCGAGGCGATGGGCGCGGTCGACGTCGATGCCCATATAGACCGCTGCCACCGGATTGTCCGCCGCGGCGCGCAAGGTCTTGCCGAGACGCGAGCGGCTGATGACGAGATAGAGGCAGAGGCCGATGATGAGCGAGAGCAGCGCCGCCACCACGCTCGCCTTGTTGAGGAAGACGGCGCTGACATCATCATAGAGCAGCGGGATCTCCCAGGCGCGCGACGACAGCGGCGTGCGCACCGATTGCGGCTCGGAGCCGAACAGGATCAGCGCGCCGTTCTCCAGCACCAAGGCCACGCCCAAGGTGAAGATCAGCTGGCTGTAATGGCCGTCGCCCTCGCTGCCGAGGATGCGCGTGCCGGTGATGCGCGACATCAGCAGCCGATGCAGCAGCCAGCCGCCGAGGAAGAGCGCGGGGCCGGCCAGCAATGCTCCGGCATAAGGCGCCACGACCGGCCCGAGAAAGGCCAGCGCGCCGAAGCTGGTGACGAGGTAGAAGGTGAAATACATGCCCAGCATGAGAAAATCGCCCTGGGCGAAATTGATCACGCGCATGACGCCGAAGACGAGGCCGAGCCCGACGCACATCAACCCATAGAGGCAACCGAGGAAGAGTCCGGCCGCCAGCGCCTGGAGGAAGGCCTCGACGGCGCCGCCCAACGAACTCATGCAGCGAGGTCCGAACCTGCCGCTGGGCGCCGTGGCGTCTGGGGCAACACGCTCCTCCCGTTCCGCGGTCGCGATGCCGTGCCGAGACCGTCGATTATCGCGCGGGACCCTAGGCGGCAGGGTTTTCCGCTGTCAAGGCAGCCGGCGGCGTTCCCGCCCCAATCAGGCCACAAAGATGCCCCATCGGCCGGATAGGATCGTCGCCTAGATGGGAGCGATGCGCAGGATGCGACAGCGGCGGCCCCGAGATGCGCGCAAGGCGACAGCGCCGCCGCGTCCGTCCTTCGTCTGGATCGCGTCCGGCGACCGGACCGGCGTGTTCCGGCGCTCGCTGCTGCTGGGATTTACCGGGGCGCTGCTCTGGGTGACGCTGCTGACTTTGGCCGATGATCGGCTGGCCGGCACCGGCGCGCCCGGTCCGCTCGCCGAGCGGCTGCTGCTCGACATCGAGAGCGCCGGCACCAAGGCGCCGGACGAGCTGGTGGCGCGGCCGCCGGCCACCGTGCCCGACGCGTCGCGCCGCGCCATCCACCACGCCGCCGAGCTGGTCGGCGTCGATCGCCTGTTTCTCTTCGCCGTCGCGGCTCGGGAATCGAGCTTCGATGCCGATGCCTACGCGCAGAAGACCAGCGCGGCCGGCCTCTACCAGTTCACCGAGGACACCTGGCTGCGCGTCGTCAAGGTGTTCGGTCCGCGCCACGGGCTCGGCGCCTTCGCGGCGGCGATCGTGGTCGGTGATGACGGCGCGGTGGCGATGCCGCGCGGCGCCATGCGCCAGCGGCTGATGCGGCTGCGCTACGATCCCGCGGTCTCGGCGCTGATGGCGGCGGAGCTGGCGCGCGACAACCAGATGCGCCTCGAGCGCGTGCTCGGCCGTCCCGTCAGCCCGGCCGAAATCTACATCGCGCATTTCCTCGGCTTGCGTCAGGCGGCGCGCATGATCGACGCCGCCGCGTCCGAGCCCGGGACGGCAGCGGCGCGGCTCCTGCCGGCGGCGGCGGTGAGCAATCCGGATGTCTTCCGCCGGGCGTCGGCCGGAACGGTCGTGCATGCGATCGAAGCCTATTTCCGCGACGAGGTGCCGCGCTTCGCGCGCGCCTGGTCTTAGTCCTACCCCACCTGCGGCCAGCGCAGCAGCGCCGCCTTGCCGGGCTCGGCCAAGGCGTAGACGCCACGCTCGACGCGCACGAACCAGCCATAGACATTGCCCAGCAGGATCTTCGGCGCGTCGGGCACGGCGTCTTTGAGCTCCTTGACGCGGCGCGGGCCTGCGGTAAGCGCCGCGGCGCAGGCGAGCGCCTGCTGGCGATAGGCGGTCATGATCGGCTGGCCCCTGCCGCCGCCCATCACGGGATCGCCGCGGCGGCGGCGATATTCGTCGACGAGCTCGGATCGGCGCTTCGCGTCGCGCCGCGGCCGCCATGGGCTCGGCTCGACCAGGACATCGACGCGGCCGCGGCGTGTGACGCCGAGCAGGCCGAAGCCCAGGAGACGGCAGAGCTTGCGCGCCCGGGGATCGTTCTCGCGGCCGCGCGTCGAGCTGCGCACCGCGAGCCACACCTCGTCGCAGGCGGCGGTGCGGTCGACGCCTTGCAGGATCAGCTCGAGCGTGAAGGTGAGCTTCAACTCGGTGATCACCAGCAGCGGCGGCGCGCCGTCGCGGATGGCCACGACATCGCAGCCGCAGATCTCGCCTTTGACGGCGAAGCCGAGCTTCTCGAGAAAGCGCTTGACCGGACGATAAAGCGAGGTCTCCACGCTCGACATCTTGCCCGAAGCGTCAAGCCGCCTCAACCGCAGGCCGCCCGGCCGGTAACGGGCGAAGCATCAGCGTCATTGCGCTCGGCGCGAGACGGGTAGAAGATTATCAAAACACAACCGACGAGGGGAGGTCCGCCATGACGGCATTGCCGAACATCGACGCAGTATTGCGCGCCGCAACCGAGAGCGGCGACGTGCCGGGAGTTGTCGCCATGGCGGCGGCGGCCGATGGTCCCGTCTATCAGGGCGCCTTCGGCAAGCGGGCGCTCCCCGCGGGGCCGGCGATGACCCCGGATTCCGTCTTCTGGATCGCCTCGATGACCAAGGCGATCACCTCGACCGCGGCAATGCAGCTCGTCGAGCGCGGCAAGCTCGTGCTCGACCAGCCGATCGCCGGGGTGCTGCCGGCGCTGGCGTCCCCCAAGGTGCTCGAAGGCTTCGACGCCGCGGGCGAGCCCAAGCTGCGCCCGGCCAAGCGGCCGATCACCTTGCGCCATCTGCTGACGCATACCGCGGGCTTCGGCTACGACATCTGGAATCCCGACCTGCTGCGCTACGAGGAGAAGAAGGGCATTCCCGGCATCATCTCCTGCGAGAAGCTGGCACTGACCATGCCCCTCACCTTCGATCCCGGCGAGAAATGGGATTATGGCATCAACATCGACTGGGTCGGCCAGGCGGTGGAGACGGTGAGTGGTCAGACGCTCGGCGCCTATTTCCAGGAGAACCTGTTCGAGCCGCTGGGCATGACGGATACGGCATTCAAGCTGACCAATGAGCGGCGGACACGGCTGGTCGGCATGCATGCGCGGCAGGCCGATGACAGCCTGCAGCCGATGCCCTTCGAGATTCCGCAGGAGCCGGAATTCCAGATGGGCGGCGGCGGGCTCTACGGCACCGCCGGCGACTATCTCGCCTTCCAGCGCATGTTCCTGAGCAACGGCCGCGCCAAGGGCAAGCAGGTGCTGAAGCCCGAGACGGTGCGGGCGATGTCGGAGAACCAGATGGGCGCGATCAATGTCCGCCTGCTCAAGACGGCGATCCCGCCCTATTCGAACGACGCCGAGTTCTTCCCCGGCATGGTCAAGAAATGGGGGCTGGGCTTCATGATCAACACCGAGCGGGTGCCCGGCGGGCGCAGCGCCGGCAGCCTCACCTGGGCCGGTCTCGGCAATACCTATTTCTGGATCGATCCGGCCAAGCGCATCGCCGGCGTGATCATGACGCAGCTCGTGCCGTTCGCCGATCGCAAGGTGCTCGATCTCTACGGCAAGTTCGAGAGCGCGGTCTACACCGCGCTGGCCTGAGCGCGACCGGGCGGCGGGAGCGGGCGCGACGCCCCGTCCCGCCGCCGCGTTGCCTCGCTGCTGCCGCCACGATATCGTTGCCGCCGGCGTGGCACGAGCAACGAGGGAGCGTCATGGGCTACACGATCGAAGGGTTCGCGGCGGAGTGCCGCCGGCTGCTGGCGGCCGATCCCGGCACCGGCGGGCGCCAGAAGGTGTGCCGGCTGGTGCAGGAGGTGCTGCAGGACGAGGCGTTCATCGCTCGGCATCTCACCGAGGAGACCGGCGAGCGCAAGGTGCTCTACGAGGATCCCGAGCTGGGATTCTGCATCCTGGCGCATGTCTATGGCGGCGCCCGCGCGAGCCGGCCGCATGATCACGGACCCTCCTGGGCGATCTACGGCCAAGCGCTGGGCGAGACCGAGATGAGCGACTTCGCCCTGGTCGAGCCGGCGCAGGACGCGACCCCCGGCAAGGTGCGGCACGTCAAGACCTACACGCTCGTGCCGGGCATGGCGCATCTCTACAACGAGGGCGATCTGCACGCGCCGCGCCGCGCAGGACCGACGCGCCTTGTGCGCATCGAAGGCATGAACATGGACAAGGTGAAGCGGCGGTCCTTCGACCTCGTGTGAAGCGGCGCGATCACTCCTTCTTGTCGTTCTCGTATTCCTTCCAACCGGCGGCCTCCGCCTCCTTGCGGCAGAGATAGCCGCCATCGGTGGTGCGGCCGTAGAGCTTCGTTCCCTTGATATGGAAGATGCCGCCGCCCTTGACGTTGGACCAGACGACGACGTCCTTCGGGCAGTGCTTTTGCGCCGCGTCTTCCAGGTCGAACTCCTTGACCTCGCGCGCCTCGGCTGCGGCGGCGGGCAGGATGACGAGGCCGATGGCCAGCATGCGCAGCAATGGTTTCATTATCAGAGCTCCCTTGGCTCTTAGGGATCGCCCGGTCTCCTTGGCGCCAAGCCGATGTATAATAGCTGGGGCGGCCGCTATAAACAGCGCGAATGCACCGATCGCCGGGGGAGGAGCGAAGAAGCGCCATGGCCGAGACGCCGCCAAGCTGGCAGAACGAGCTTTACGAGCTGTTGCGCCGCGAGCGCGTGACGCAATTCGCCTATGTGCCGGATGCCGGCCATCGCGTGCTGATCGACCGCTCGCTCGCCGATCCCGCGGCGCAGTCGATCGCGCTCACCACCGAGGAGGAGGGGGTGGCGCTGGCTGCCGGCGCCGATCTCGGCGGCGCGCGCAGCGTGCTGCTGATGCAATCGAGCGGCGTCGGCAACTGCATCAACATGCTGTCGCTGATCAAGGGCGGGCGGTTTCCCTTCCTGACGCTGATCAGCATGCGCGGAGATTACGGCGAGGGCAATCCCTGGCAATATCCGATGGGACAGGCGGTCGAGCCGGTGCTGGAGGCGATGGGCGTCATCTGCATGCGCGTCGAGCGGCCGGAGGAGGTGACGCCGACGGTCACCGCGGCGCTCACCATGGTGTTCCAGTCCGGCAATGCCGTCGCGGTGCTGCTGACCCAGAAGCTGATCGGCGCCAAGGCGTTTTGAGGAGCGGGCAATGGCGACACCTGACACGCAGGGCATGGCAGGCGCGCTGGCGCCGGAGTTCGTGCTCGACCGGCGGGACGCGGTACCGGCGCTGCTCGGCCGGCACGAGGATTTCCTGATCATCGCCGGCCTTGCCGGCACCGCGCGCGACATCGCCTTCCTCACCAAGGACGCGGCCTTCGCCTATACGCTGGGCGGTGCCATGGGGGCGGCGGCGACGATGGGGCTCGGCCTCGCGCTGGCGCGTCCCGACCGGCGCGTGCTGGTGATCACCGGCGATGGCGAGCTCCTGATGAATGTCGGTGCGCTCGCCACCATTGCCGTGCTCAACCCGCACAACCTCTCGCTGGTCTGCGTCGACAACGGCCATTACGGCGAGACCGGCTATCAGAAGAGCCATACCAGCCTCGGCGTCGACCTCGAGAAGATGGCGCAAGGCGCCGGCATCAAGCGCACGCGCACGATTACGCGCGAGGCCGAGATCGCCGACGGCGCGCGGCTCATCCGCGAGGGCAACGGCACCGCCTTCGTGCTGCTGCGGGTGAAGCCCACGGACCCGCCGAGCTACAAGCGCAGCCTCGACCCCGCGCTCGAGCGCCTGCGCTTCCGCCAGGCCTTGCTGGGGAAGCCGTGAGGAGGACTCACTCCCTCTCCGCCCCATTGGGGCGGAAAGGGTTGGGGTGAAAGGCGCGACGCAAAGCGTCGTCGCCGGCGGGCGGCAGCGGTTGCTCTTGCAACCGCGAGAGCCCGCACCGTGCGGGTGGCTGTCGCGATTGCTGCGCAACCGCTGACACCCTTACGGACGAGCTAGATTCGGGGTCGGCCGAGAGCTTAGGGCTCGGACGCAGCGGGGACGTTTTCCCCTGATCTAGATGTGTTATTTTCGGCCCGTGACCCGCGAGATGTGCGCGAGCGCGCGCTCGAGGTCGGCGGTTATTTGATCGGCGATGTCGTTCAGGCGGGACACGCTGGCTACCGCCTGAACGGATTCGTCTGCGTTCCATTGCATATCTAGCCGACATCCCTCGGACCGGATAATTTCGTCGTGTTGGAATGCGCGCCATCGCGCCGAGCGCGGCACGCTTGAGCGTGCCCCAAGATCGCCAGCACAATAGAACTTGACGAACTCGGCCAGATCGGACGGTTGAATGGGCCGTGCCTTGAGCGTGAAACGGCTATCGGAGCGCAGATCGTAGACCCAGCATGTACCTGCTGGGATACACCGAGGCCTGAGCTTGTCAAAGAAGATGACGTTGGATTTGACGCCCTGCGCGTAGAACAACCCTGTCGGCAGGCGGAGTATCGTGTGGACGTCGCAGGTCTCCATGAGTTTCCGTCGAATCGTGACGGCTACGCCTGTCTCGAACAGCACGTTGTCCGGAAGTACTATGGCAGCCCGCCCGCCTGGCTTGAGCAGCGACACGATATGCTGGACGAAATTAAGCTGCTTATTTGCGGTTTCTACCCAAAAATCTGGGCGCACGATCGTAAGCTCGTCGACACTTCGAACCATCCGTTTATCCCTTGTGGCATATGTAATGCTGCTCTTCACCCCGAAAGGTGGATTGGTGAGAACAACGTCAACTTGCTGGGCGGGTGGTATCCGCAAGCTGTCAGCGACCGCAATCGGCAACTCGTCTTCTGTGTCTCCGGAAATTCCGTGAAGCAATAGGTTCATGGTCGCTAGACGCGCAACTTCCGGAACCAGTTCGACGCCCCTGAGGGCGCTTTTGCGCAGATGCTCGCGCTTCGCGGCACCCAATTTTGGGTGCCGGATGCGGATATAATCGTGTGCGGCTAAGAGAAATCCCGCGGTGCCGCATGCCGGATCACAGATTAGTTCCCCAGGTTTGACCCCGACGCAGGCCACGATCGCGTCGATAAGGGGGCGCGGCGTGAAATACTGGCCTGCTCCGCTCTTCGTGTCGCGGGCGTTCTTTTCAAGCAAGCCCTCATAGGCGTCGCCTTTGACATCTGCGGAAAGCCCACTCCATTCGGTTTGGCCTATGAGGTCAACGACAAGGAGTTCAGTTTTGCCGGATCGTTGATCTTGTTCTTTGCGTTTCGGAAAATTAGCCCAAGCGTCCCGCCGCGGTCGCCTAGCGCACCCAGGGCACGCCCGTAGTGGCGGTGCATTTCGACGGCTTCCAGATCGACGAAGCACTTCCAGCCGAACTCCTCCGGGACAGGCCCTCCCTCTTGTTCATCGGCCATCTTCAGAAAGAGCAGATATGTTAGCTGCTCGACATAGTCTGGATATGAGAGACCATCATCGCGCAACACATTGCAATAGTGCCAGAGCTTTCGGACCAAGGCTAGAGCGGCGTCACTCGTTTTCATGGCGGTGTCATCGCAGGAATGTGGGGCAGGACGTTTCTCTTGACCCAGTCGCGATCGCGGAATCGAAGAACATAGGCGGCGGCGGCGCGCGAATAGATCGCGTGGTCCTTGGTTAGCCGAATCAGGTCCCGCGATACGGATTTCAGCCAAACACGAGCGCTGGCGTCGCCACGTTTTAGGGCGAGATCGGCGTTGTCGCCCTCGGTTACCTTCAAAAGAATGTTGGCATACAGATCGCGGCGGTCGGTCACAAAAGTGGGCCAGTCGAGATGCAGGTAGATGCGGCTGTCATCGACGCGCTTCGCAGCGTCGGCATCACCCGCGTAGAAAGGCGACAACGCGACGCGTCCATCCGTGTCGAAGGTCAAGATCGGCGGATCAGCCGGATCGATGGGATCAAGGAGCGTCGGTCGTTCACGGCAAATGTCGGCCGGTCTCATCCAACGGTCGGCCTCGGCAAGAAGCGGGAAATGGTCGCCCTTCCCGTGGGTCTTTCCGGTGTCCGGGTTGCGCCGCAGGCGATTCGCGCGATGACAGCTCAGGCGGAAGTTCCGCCAGTTCAGGGCCTCCCACCAATAGCCGCCATGTCCCGGGCGATCAAAGATGCGCCCTTTCGGACGGAAATGATCGATATCGTCGTCGGTGCCATGATTCTGCGAACTCCGTGTACCAGCACTTTGTCCCAAAGAAGGCCTGGAGTTGCGGCCGAAAGGCAACCCATCTGTCTCGATAGGCAGCAATCAACGCCCTCCGCGCCGCCGCGATTGGTGCCGCTAGGATCTCCAGCCGGGCCACCTCGGCCGCATTAATCAATGGTTGGGCTTCGGGACGTCCAAGAAGGAGGTCCAAATCGATAAATCTCACTCGGTAGCACCCTTCTCCGCAGCCAGCTCTGCAGCGACCTCCGCGGCAATTTCAGCCGCGAGAGCCTCGCGCTCGCGTGTTTGAGCGATACTCAGGGCGCCAGCTTGGGTCCACTCGACCTTCTCCCTACTGACCCATCGTGGCAAAAATTTTTGCAGGTAGATTTGATAGATCGGATCTCTATCGTTCTTCCAGAACCCTTTGGCGTTGAGCCGATCCGTGACTTCATGGAGTTCTCTTTCTTCGTCGGGAGAGAGAGCCGGTTTGAACGCCAGCCGCCGTTGGAGGGTGAGATCGCCTTGGGTCTCCGGATCGAGACCGGCCGACGGCAGGCGAAAAAGGTCGCTGGCGAGGATCGCTTGGATGCCCATCCCCTGCGGATCATTCAAAGGCGCCTCGGCAATCGCTTTACCCTCGGCATCCCTACGGAAGATGCGCACCTGGGGGCGTTCCAGTCGAGAGAAGACAAGCGGATCATGGGTCGTCATGACCAAGTGGCAGTTGCCGACGCGCTCCCGCATAAATCGATTAAGAAAGTCGAGGTATTGCGTGCTCCAGGCAGGATTGAGATGCGTATCAGGCTCATCTAGAAGGAACAGCGCTTCATCACGCGCTGTGAATTTCAGCAGGCCAAGAACGAGCAGCAATTGCTGCTCGCCCTCGCTCAGATCACGATAAGTCACTTCGGAGCCGCCTGCAGCTTCGGTCATGCGAACGCGCGTGCGCACCTCGCCGAGCAGCTTTGACAGATGGGTACTCTCTAGAGCGGTGAAGAACGCATATTGGTTTCCGTAGAGCTGATATACCCTCTCGAGGGCTCTGGCGTCCGATAGGAAGAGGTAAAGGTTCTCGACCTCAGGATTTTTGGTGAGGTCGATCGCCATACGTCGGTCCATTCGGATCGGAAGAAGCGCGTCGGCGTATAACCGATCCAGAAACTGTTGGACCTCGCCCACCGCATTCCAAAAGCGCGGATCGCCGCCCTTGCGTCGCCATGGGGGGCGTTTCAACGCAAAAAGAACACTGTCTAGGCCATCAATTTGCAGGTGCTCGCGCAAAAACTGGCGGTCACTCTCCGCGTCTTCGCCGGGGGCCATAAAGAAGGCGATCAGCGCAAACTGGCCGTGCAACGTCTCGGCGTAGAAGAGACGTCGCAGCGTATTCGGATCCTTGGTTTTCCGTCGCAATGGGTCTTTGATAATCTCTTCGTAGTAGCGTTCGCGATGCTTTTCGTAGAGCGTCGAGAGGCGGTCGCTCGGACCCGAATAGTAGCCAAAAACGAAGGCGGGACGATAAAGCGGCCCTTCTCCGTCAACATCCATGAATCGGCGACGCGGGAGATCGACGTACTCGGCATCGCCGATATTGCGCCACCAGAATAGAGGATATTGGCCCGTCTTCGCCTCTATGCGGACATCGCGCCCACGACAACGGTACTTAAGAGCATAGTCGAAATGCGCTTTTAATTCGAGGTCGAGGTTGCGAAAGATAATCGTTAGTGCTTCCAGCAGGTTCGATTTGCCGGAGCCGTTTTCTCCGACAAGGACCGTGTAGGGCGAGCCCTCATCGAAATCGACAGAGATGTCCCGAAGATTCTTGAACTCGCCGATGGTGATCTCATCAAGCCGCATCGATCACCTCTACTAAGGCGTTCTCATCCGCTGGTTCCGATACGCGAATGGAGGTTCCCATCTCTGCACGGAGAGCGACGTAGAATCGTTCTATGTCATCAACAGCGTTTCGATCGAAACCTGCGGCAAAGCAAAGATCAGGGAGAGACATAGCGTGGCCTGCGGCACGCAGGACATCGGAGAGCTTCTGCACCGGCGCATCCTCGACGTCTATTGAGGAAGTGTTTGTCACCATATCAGTCTCTTGAGGCTCGTCTGACGGAGGCATAGGAAGAACATCACGGGGCACCGGTCCAAGCCGCTCGAGCATCTCGCTGGCAGGCTCATCGGTAGGGTCCTGACGTACGAGCGATCCGCCAACGGCTGCTCCCAAGAGCTGGCTGGTCATCTCCGGAATTCGGGCCAGTGACGCTTCGACCGAAGCGCGTTGTGCGGCCGAACCTTCCAGCCGTCGGCGTGTCTCAGCAACGATCCGCTCTTGCTCTACGAGCGGCGGGACGGGAAATGGGAGGATGGAAAAGCGGGCCTTGGATAGATGGGCAATGTTAGTCGACCACTGCGCGACCTTTTTGAACTCACCAGCGTGCAAATAGTGCCGAAACACGATGAGTGCGAAGTCCGCGTTGACGGCGGCGCCAGCGCGGAACCGCAACAGGGTGTTCTGAAAACACGCGTTCGATATCTCGTTTTTGAACATTGCCGGTCTGCCGACCAACTCAGGACTTTGCCCTTCATTCAGGAGAATATCGCCATATCGCAGGGCGTAGATATCGGCCTCTTGCTCGCTAAAATGCATCTCGTGAACGTCGCTTACGTCGATGCGCGCCTCGAAGACATTGGCGACACGAAGATATGGCCGCATGTTCGGCCCTTTGTGTCGACGTGGCTCGCGCATCTTGCCGAGCATGACCTCGCCGGCTTGGCCGATCGTCGTCCAAGCCCAGCCCGGAGGATTCGATTGTGGAAGGGGCTCGGCGTCGTCCTCGCCACTGGTACCGGCGAACAGGTCGAATTCACTTGTTGTGGCTGCCCGTGCCCTAGCGAGAGCTTCGCTTCCAGACTTGTACGACCGACCTTTCTGAGGGGCCAGGACCGCTTCTGGTTCCACGAGATGACCCGTTGCTGCGGCGGAGAGGATCTCTTTGTCCTGCGCGGCAATCCTGTCGAGGGCGGACTTGAGCGCCGTTTCGGCTTGACGTAGGTCGTGCAGCCTTCTATCGACCGTCTCCGCGATTTGGTACTGCTCGGCCATTGGGGGGAGCGCAATGGTGACTTCTGCGAATTGCGACGCGCCTAGATGCTGGATGCCGACGCCTCGCGCTATCCTTTCGAACTCTCCCGAATTCGCTAGATAGCGCAGGGTCAGCAACCCAAATTCCGGCGTGACAGCGTGCGGCCGCCAGCGAATAACCGTATTCTGGAAGCAGCATCCGGGGACCCTCGTTCCGCCAGATTGCGGCTCGCCCGACCTGCGGCCCGCTGCCTGAAGCCTCGGTGATGACGAGGTCTCCATCCACGAGAGTGAATGTCGCGCGCTCGGCTGGGGTAAAGTCCATCTCGAGAATGTTGGCGAGATTGAGGCCAGCAGGGGTTATGTTTCCGGCACGAAGGTATTTAGTCGTGAAATGGCCGCTCTGCTTGTCAGGCGAGCGCTGGCGGCCAAGCCGCACAGCCCCAACGTCGGCTATGCGGGCGCGGACCCAACTAGCCGGCAGATTTCCTTCCTTCGTAACCACCGTGTGCCACTGCTTGTTGAGCCGTCGGTTGTCGAAACCGGCGCCAGCGCAGGGTCGGAGTTTGGAGGGATGGACCAGGTGAATAGGCTTAGGATGCCCCGGCGCAGCGCCTCCTTGGCCCGGCTGCACGCGGTACAATAAAGGCGCAACCTGGATGAAATCAATGGCTGATCGAACGTCCGCCTGCAAACGGCCGCGCAAGCGCGAGGCCGAGATCGCCGACGGCGCGCGGCTCATCCGCGAGGGCAACGGCACCGCCTTCGTGCTGCTGCGGGTGAAGCCCACGGACCCGCCGAGCTACAAGCGCAGCCTCGACCCCGCGCTCGAGCGCCTGCGCTTCCGCCAGGCCTTGCAGGGGAAGCCGTAGGGCAGATTCCCCTCTCCGCCCCATTGGGGCGGAGAGGGTTAGGGAGAGGTGGGGTTGCGCTGGTGGTGCCGACCCACCTCAACCTAAATCCTTCTCCGCCCTAAAGGGCAGAGAAGGACTTGTGCCGGCGGACTTCGGTGGATCGCTTTCCAGCCCGCCCTTGCCTAACGCTCCGATCCGGGCGACCCTGCCGGTAACGTCGCGCCTGCACAGCAGGACGCGGCAAAGAACGCTGTCGGGAGGATGCGACATGAAGGGGATTGCCGGCATCGCGGGCGCGATGCTGCTCATGCTGGTCGGGGCGCAGGCGGCGGAGCCCATCCGGATCGGCTTCAGCATGGCGCTGACCGGCGGTCTCGCCGGCAACGGCAAGCAGGTGCTGGCCGGCTTCGAGATCTGGCGCGAGGACATCAACGCCAGGGGCGGGCTGCTCGGGCGGCCGGTGGAGCTCATCTATTACGACGATCAGAGCAACCCCGCCAACGTGCCGGCGATCTATGCCAAGCTGATCGATATCGACAAGGTCGATCTCGTCATCGGCCCCTATGCCACCAACATGGTGGCGCCGGCGCTCACCGTGATCATGCAGCACAATCTCGTCGACGTCTCCGTGACCGCGCTGGCGGTGAACAGCACCTTCCATTACCCCCGCTATTTCTCCATGATCTCGGCCGGACCGACGCCGAAGCTGGCCTATTCCCGCGGCTTCTTCGCGCTCGCCGCGGCGCAAAGCCCCAAGCCCCAGACGGTGGCGATCGCCGCCGCCGACGCCGAATTCGCCAAGAATGCCGCCGACGGCGCGCGCGAGAACGCCAAATCGGCCGGCTTCACCATCGTCTATGACCGCACGTACCCGCCGACCACGGTGGATTTCGCGCCGATCGTGCGCGCGATCCAGGCGGCGAGCCCGGACATCGTCTATGTCGCAGCATATCCGCCGGACACGGTCGGCATGATCCGCGCCGCCAATGAAAGCGGGCTCAAGCCCAAGCTCTTCGGCGGGCCGATGGTCGGGCTCGGCTCCGCCACGATCAAGGCGCAGCTCGGGCCGCAATTGAACGGCCTCGTCACCAACGAGCTCTGGCTGCCCTCGCCCAAGCTCGATTTCCCCGGTGTCGACGCGCTGTTGAAGAAATATCAGGCGCGCGCGCCGGGCCTCGCCACCGATCCCCTGGGCTACACCTTCCCCGTCTTCTCCTATGCCGCGGCGGAGGTGCTGGGCGACGCGGTGGTGGGCAGCGGCAGTCTCGACCCCGACAAGATCGCCGCCTACATGCACAGCCACGCTTTCACCACCGTCGCCGGCAAGTTCAATTTCGGGCCGGACGGCGAATGGGACAATGAGCGCGTGCTGTGGACGCAGTTCCAGGGCCTCACCGACAACGCGGTCGATCAGTTCCGCGACGGCAACCGCGAAGTCGTGGTCTGGCCGCCGGACTACCAGGCCGGCATGCTGGTCTATCCCTATGAGGAGGCGCGGAAATAGCCGCGCCGCGGCCTCAATTGACGAGGCCGTAGAATTTGGCGGCGTTGTCGCAAGTGATCTTGCGCGTGATCTCGGCCGGGAGATGGCCGAACTGCTCCGCGATGTAGCGCGTCGATTCCGGCCAGACACCGTCGCCATGGGGATAGTCGCAGCCCCACATCAGCGATTCCACCCCCATCTCGTCGATCAGCTTGGTGCCGATGCGGTCGAACTGGAAGGTTGCCTTGCATTGCCGGCGCCAATAATCGCTCGGCTTCATCTTGAGGCCGAGATCATGGAAGCGGTCCTCCCATTCGAAGTCCATGCGGTCGAGCGCATAGGGGATCCAGCCGATGCCGCTCTCGCCGAAGCCGATGCGGAGATTGGGATAGCGCTCGAGCACCGCCGCGCCCATCAGCGCCGCGAGGATGTTGACGAGATTCATCTGGAAGCCGGAGACGACGGTGAAGAAGGCGGCGCGCCGCGTCTTGCCGGTCTGTTCCTCGAACACCTTCAGCGGCATCGCCGGGAAGGTGTGGAAATGCAGCGGCAGCCGCACCTCGTTGACCGCCTGCCAGAGCGGCTCCCACATCGGATGCCACATCGGCTCCATGTCCCAGGAGCAGGAGAGCTCGAGCCCGCGCAGGCCCATCTTGGCGACGCGGTGCACTTCCGCCACCGCGGCATCGATATCGCCATAGGGCAGGCAGGCGAGCCCGATCTGGCGCTCGGGATAGTGCGCGCAGAAGGCTTTGAGCCAATCATTGTAGATGCGCAGCATCTCGTTGGCCGCCTCGGCGTCGTTGAGCCGGCCGGCGGCGCCGAGGATGCCGTAGATCACTTCGGCATCGACGCCGTCGCGGTCCATGTCCTTGATGCGCAGATGCGGGTCGGAGACGCGGCGGATGCCTTTCTTGCCGTCATCGTAAAGCCCGGTCTTGGCCATGATGTCGACGCGCGCATGGCTGCCGGGGACGAATTTCTGGCCGGAAGGGCCGACGCCGTTGACCAGGCCGAAATTGGCGCCGTTCTTGGCGGTCCAGCGCGGGCCGTCCGGCCCGTCGACGACATAGGGCATACGCTCTTTCAGCGCGCGCGGCGCCTCGGAGACGAAAAGGTCGGGCGGCATCCAAGGCAGATCGAGATGGCAATCGGCCGAGATCCTCCGGTACTGCATGTTTCCTCCTTGCGCCGCATCGGCGGCGCCTGTCGCGTTGTCAGTTGAGCCGCAAATCGGTGATGTGGCCGGGATCGGGTTTGAGCTCGCCGCGCTCGACCCGGTGCACGATGTCGGTGAGCGCTGCATTGGCGCGGGCGGCGATGCCGATCTCCTCGCCGCGCGCGACGACGAAGCCGTTCAGGAAGTCGATCTCGGTGCGCCGTCCCTTGACCATGTCCTGGCCCATCGACGGGCGCTGCTCGGGCGAGAGATGCCTTGTGCCGGCGAGCAGATGTTCGGAGGCGTCGTGGAGCGATGCTGCGTCGCCCTCGCCGGCGCGCGCGATCGTCTCCGGCGGCAGATGCAGCACTTCCTCGAGCTGATAGCCCAGCGCCTGGCCGATGCGGATCGCCTCGCTGCCCAGCCGCAGCATGAAGCGGCGCACCGCATCGTTCTGGATGCTCTCGTTGCTGCTGAGCCCGGTGCAGGCGGAAATGCCGTTGCCCATGACGTTGGCCACCAGCTTCGACCAGCGCTCGCCCCAGAGATTGGTCGTCACCTTGGCGCTGTCGGCGAAGGCGACGAGATGGCGGATCTCCTCGGCGCGCGGCGTGATGCGGCCATGGACCTCGCCGGCGCGGAACACGGTGTGCCGCGCCCCGCCCTTGCCGGCGCCGCGGTGGACATGGCCGGGCGAGCGCAGCTCGACGGTGATGCGGCTGGCGATGCAGCCGAGCGTGCGGCCCCAGCCGACGACCCCGGCCACCGCCTCCTCATTCATGCAGTTCTGCAGCGATACGACATAGCCCGAAGGCGCGAGATACTGCCGGATCAGCATCGCCGCCCAGCCGGTGTCATAGGCCTTCATGCAGATGAAGGCGACGTCGACCGGTGCTTCCCGGGCAAGACGCTGCGCATCGGTGATGTGCAGCGCGCGCACGGGGACGGTGAATTCCGGCACGTCCTTGGCATGGGTGACGCGCAGCCCATGCTGGCGCATATGCTCGACATGGGCCGGCCAGGGATCGATGAAGGTGACGTCCTCGCCGGCCTCGACCATATGCGCGCCGGCATAGCCGCCGACCGCGCCCGCGCCGACAATCGCAATTCTCCGCCCCATGGCCTGCTCTCCGCCTTTGCCTAGCCGCGCGACAGGAACTCGCCCATCCAGCGCTTGTAGTGCGCGTCGCGGGTGACCGATTTCATCAGCTCGGCCGAGGCGACGCCCGGCAGCGCCGCCGGCTTCACGCCGTCCCGCAGCGCCTTCAGCGTGCCGTGCACCGCCTTGATCGCCGCCATGATGGGCTGATGGCCCTGCAGCGCCACGCGCACGCGCCGCGCGCCGAGATAGGCGAGGTCATCGAGCTCGCCGCCGCCACCGCCGATGACGATCGGGAGCTTCACCGCGGCGGCGATGGCGTCGAGCTCGGCGCGCTTCTTGAGGCCGACGAAGAACAGCGCATCGACCCCGGCCGCCTCATAGGCCCTGGCGCGCGCCACCGTATCGTCGATGCCGGTGACCGAGATCGCCTGGGTGCGGCCGACGATGACGAGGCTCGGGTCTTGGCGCGCGGCGAGCGCGGCGCGCATCTTGCCGACCCCCTCTTCGATCGGGATCAGCCGCATCTCGCCGGCGGCGCCGAAATTCGCCGGCAAGGACGTGTCCTCGATCGACAACGCGGCGATTCCCGCGGTCTCGAGCTCCTCCACCGTGCGCATGACATTGAGCGCATTGCCATAGCCGTGATCGGCGTCGACCAGCAGCGCGAGATTGCCGGCGCGGCAGATGCGATAGGCCTGCTCGGCGAACTCGGTCAGCGTCAGGAGGATGAGGTCGGGATTGCCGAGCACGGTGAAGGAGGCGACCGAGCCCGCGAACATGCCGACCTCGAAGCCGAGATCCTCGGCGATGCGCGCCGAGATGGGGTCGAAGACGGAGGCGGGATGGACGCAGCGGTCTCCGGCCAGAAGGATGCGAAAGCGCTTGCGCCGCTCGGTCCAGTCCATCTTCCGCCTAACTCCCCGAAGCTTCCTTGTTTTGCCGCGATTATGGGCCGCTCCGTCCCGCCCTGTCCATGTCGCCCGGCGCATATCCCTCATTCGCGGTATAAGCGAATGATTTCTCAGGCGAAAATCCACGGCGGGCATGCTGACCATCGGCGCCGGCCTCGGCAATGCGCTCTACACCAACAAGGAGCCGGAGAAGAAATAGCCTTCTGCCGCCGCGCGCTGGGCGCGCCGCCTTCCCTCGGCTATGCTCGGCGCGAAAGCGCCGCCCGGGCGGCGCAGGCTGCGGGGAGCGTGAATGGCCGGGCGGCTCGTTTGCATCATGGGCCCGTCCGGCGCGGGCAAGGATACGCTCATCGCCTATGCCCGCGCCCGCGGCGATGCCGCGCGGCTGATCTTCGCCCATCGCTACATCACCCGCGCCGCCGATTCCGGCGGCGAGAACCACGTGGCGCTGAGCCCGGCGGAATTCGCCGCGCGCCGGGCGGCCGGGCTGTTTGCGCTCTCGTGGCACAGCCATGGCCTCGATTACGGCATCGGCGGCGAGCTCGATCTCTGGCTCGGGCGCGGCTTTACCGTCGTCGCCAACATCGCGCGCGCCGCATGGGGCGAGGCGCAAGCACGCTATCCCGGATGCAGCGGCGTGCTGGTTACCGCGGCGCCCGAGATCCTGGCGCAGCGCCTCGCTGCGCGCGGCCGCGAGGACCCGGCGGCGATCGCCGAGCGGCTGGCGCGCGAGGTCGCACTCCCCGCCGACGCCGCGCTGCATCGCCTCGACAACAGCGGCGATCTCGCGATCGCGGGCGACGCGCTGCTGCGGCTGCTCGCGACAGATTAGGGCCTGCGCCCGCAACGGGACATTATGCGACGGCCGGCGCGGCTCACCGCCGGGCGGCGATCCTAACGCGCGCTGCCTGCGGCTCTTATTCTGAAGCGATCCAGTTGCCCGCATCGAACCGCATCGGCGGACCGTTGGGGTCGAAGCTGACGCCAATCGGGTCCTTGCCTTCCGCCACGGCCTCTACCTGGCGCTTCAATAGGCGTCGCAGGGTCGCGATCCCCTTGTCGCTGGTGGCGAGATGCTCTTCGGAATGGAAGGTGATGGGGCCTTGACCCACTTGAGCCTCCCAATCGCCGGGAAACTCGCGGCGCTCCTCGGCTGTCATCGCGTGCCAGCGCTTGCGCTTGGCGGCGCCAGCGGCGCGCGGCAGCATCACGCCCGCCTCCTTGATCCGCCCGGCCACATAGATGCGGTAATGCGTATCATCGATCGGAAGCGTCCAGCCGATCGACTCCACGCGGCCGAGGGTGCCGAGATAAGGATTCGGCACGACGCGCAATGTCGGCAGCGCGACCTCGGTGATGCGACGCATGAGTCTGCCGTCCTCCAACCGGCGGACCTGCAGCGATTTGACGCCGCGGTCGGTGACCTCCCAGCTCACTTGCGGCATCTGGTTCATCACCTCGGCGAATTGGGTGCCGCTGAAGGTGCCGTGCAGGATCGGCACGTGATAAGGATCCATGACATTCTCATAGTGCTGCAGCCAGTTGCAGGGGGCGATGACGTCGCCGCCGCTGCCGATGCTGGTGTCATCGGCGCCGACATGCTCGCCCTCCTCCAGCACCTCGAGGCATTCGTAGCGCGGCAGCACGGGCTTCTTCTCGGGTGGCCCCATATAGGCGAAGATCAGGCCGTAGCGCTCCTCGACTGGATACCAGGGCTGGCGCATCTTGTGACGCTGGCGCCCGAGATCGGGCTCGCAGGGTTGCTCGAGGCAACGCCCTTCGACATCGAAGAGCCAGCCATGATAGCAGCAGCGGATGCCGCGCTCCTCGACCTTGCCATAGTAGAGCGTGGTCCCGCGATGACAGCAGCGCGCCCAGAGCAGACCGGGCCTGCCGCTGTTGTCGCGAAACAGGATAAGGTCCTCGCTGAGGACCCGTATCGCGCGCGGCGTCCTGCCGGCGTCCGAGGAAAGTCCCACGGCATGCCAGTAGCGCCGCATCAGCTCGCCCATCGGCCTCCCGCGTTCGACCTCGGTGAGCTCGGCGATGTGGCGCGATGACGGCCTATGATAGGCGGTGCCGGTGTCGATCGGCTTATCGTCGCCATGTCTGTCCATAGGCCCTCCCTGCTCAACCACCGACGGGATCGCCGAACAGCACCCAACGGGCGCCGTCGAAGCGTTGCATGCGGAGCTCGCGAATGACACGGTAATCCTCGGGCGTCGTGCTGACGGCGATGCCCGGCAGCAGCAACGGCAGCGCGAGGTGATCGAGATGCGTCGCTTGGCGCAGCACGTTCTCACGGCTCAGATCATTGCCGCAGCGCCGCAGCACCTCGACCACGAGCCGAGCCTCGATATTGCCGGCGACATTGAGCAACTCGCCGTCATTTCCCTCTGGGTAATAGCGCTTCATCCAGGCGCGGAACTCCCGCACATCGGCATCCTCGGCCCATTGCGGATCGCTTGGATCCTTCTCGAAGGCGGCGGAGATGATGCCGGCCGCGCGATCGAGCCCGGCCGGCGCCAACACGGTCGCCTTCGATTGCGACACCGAGGTGATGAAGAACAGCGGATGCCAGCCGATGTCGCCGACCTTGCGGATCGCCTGCACCGTCGCCTTGCCGACGGAGAAGCTGAAGAAAGTGTCGGCGCCGGAATCGGCCAGGCTCGCGATCTGTGAATCGATGGTGGGGTCGGTTACCTCGTAGGACCGCACGCTCGCGATCATGGCGCGAGCCCGGTCGCCGAGCCCGTCCTGTAGCCCCGCGAGGTAGTCCTTGCCGAAATCGTCATTCTGATAGAGCACGGCGACCTTGGCCTCGGGCTTCACGCCGAGCAGGTATCTGGCATAGGCGCGCGCCTCGGTATAGGAGCTCGGCAGGCCGGCCATTGACCAGGGGAAATGCTGCGGGTCATTCCATTTGCGGGCGCCGCTCTGGATGAAGAGTTGCGGCACCTGCTTGGCGTTCAGATATTTCTGTACCGCCGATTGCGCCGCGGTGCCAAGCGAACCGAACATGAAGAAGACCTGCTGCTCCTCGACGAGCTTGCGCGTTTGCTCGACCGTCTTGGGCGGGCTGTAGCCGTCGTCGAGGCTGATGAGCCGGATCTTGCGGCCGTTGATGCCACCCTCGTCATTGATCTTGTCGAGGAAGCCGGCCATCGCCTTCCCCACGGTCGAATAGGCCGAGATCGGCCCGCTATAGGGCATGGTCTGGCCAAGGAGGATTTCACCATCGCCGACCCCCGGCGCCGCCAGCGCTGTGGCGGGCAAAGCCGAAATCGCCGCCAGCAACGCGAGGGTCGCCAGTCGCATCCGAGCGTCGAGCCTCTTGGCGTCCATCGCCGCGCCCCTTCCCATTGCGTCGCCCAGTTCTTTTGCACAATTAAGACCGAGGTATGTTGCGAGTGTCAACTGTTGACATGATCAAGCTCGGCTCGTCCAATGCCGGGCCCATGACCGTCAGAAGCCGCGCTTCCCGTCCTTCGTCCGTGACCAGGACCTCGACCGAGGAGCTGCCGGGCTCGAAGATTATCGTCGCCGCCAACCTGATCGGACGCAGCGCTGCGCTGCGCTATCGCCGTCTGGTGGGTTTGCCGCGGCTCGAATGGCGCATCATCGCGCTTCTCGGACGGCGTCCGTCGTGCTCGCTGAACGAGCTCGCGCGTCGTGCTGGTCTCGACAAGAGCCAGATCAGTCGGGGGGTCGCCAGCCTGGTGCGCCGGAAGCTGGTGCGGCGCGAGCCGAGCCGCCACAGCAATCGGGAGATCGAGTTGTCGCTGTCGCGGGGCGGGCTCCAGATCTACCGCAAGCTGATCGCCGGCGCAGTCGCCCGCAGCGACGAACTCCTCGCCGGCTTCTCACCCCATGAGATTACGGCGCTGGACCAGCTCCTGGATAGGCTGATCGAGCGGGCGCGCCAGCTGTTGCGCCAGGACCAGCATCGCTCGCCTCGTCCATCCGAGCGCTGACGCGCGTTGCCGCGGCGACGGACGCTGCGTCCGCGGTCATCACCGCAGCGCCGCCATCACCCGCGCGATGAACCCGTCCACCGCCGCCCGGTCGATCCAGCGCAGCACCGCGACGATGTCGCTTTCGGGATCAATCCAGGTGACGTCGGCGCCGATGAAGCTCTTGGCCTGCGCACCGAGGCGCTAGCTGCCGGGCGGCGCCCGGACGAGGCGCAGGCACGCTATCCCGGATCTAGCGGCATCCTGGTGACCGCGGCGCCCGAGATGCTGGTGCAGCGCCTCGCGGTGCGCGGCGGGGAGCCGTGGCGAGGACGCGCTGCTGCGGCCGTTCGCGACAGCTTAGCGTGGCTGAGCGCGGCAAGGCCAAAGGGTCTCTTCTCAAAGACGGCGGAATAGGCTCGGGGTCACCCCGGTGGCGCGCCTGAAGCTGCTGGCGAAATGCGCCGGCGACGAGAAGCCGCAGGCAAGCGCGACTTCGGTAATAGATAGAGCGCCGGCTCTGAGCAACGCTTTGGCATGCTCAAGGCGGCGTTGCAGCAGATAGCGATGGGGCGATGCGCCCATCGCCGCCTTGAACGATCGAGCGAAGTGGAAAGGACTGAGACAAGCCTCCCGCGCCAATTCGTCCAAGGTCAAATCGCGATCCAGCGCGGCATCGATGAAGTCGAGCACGCGCGTCAGTCGGCGCCTGTCCAGCGTGCCCCGTGCGGGCTGCGGCGCGTGCGCGGCCGGCACCAGACTGGAATAGCTGGCGCATGATATAGAGCCCAAGCGCTGCCGACAGGGTGTCGACCAGCAAGGAGGCGACGGGGCTGGGATTACCAGTTCCGCGGCCACGGTCCGGCCAATGGCCTCGATCAGGGGATCGCGGAAGCCCCCCGCATACCGCAGCCGCATGCGTTGCGGGTCGATGTCGAGATCCTGCAACGCCGTGTTCGCCAATGCTGGCGCCGGTAGGTAGAGATGGATGCTATCCGGAATCTCGCCGTAGAGATGGATCATATCTTCGCGAACGCCGGCGGGACACAACCACACCGTCCCCGGCACGGCGTCGTGCTCTTGCAACTGCCCATCGCCGCGCCGACGGATGCGCAATTGCCCGCTCAGCATGACGATGACCTCGGTATCCCGTGGCAGCACCTCGCCCAGGTCGCCCGCCGAGTGATGCCATCGCTCTGCGAGCAGGCCACGCCAGCCTCGCTCGCGGCTCGAATCGAGGCGGGCGCCGGTGATGTATTTCGCATCGCCGTGTCCGAGCAGTCGCGGCATGGCGGACGCCTCCGAGCAAGATGTGGCGCCTTGTCCTTGACATGGTCTGGCACCGCACCATCGCCAGATTTTCACGGTGCGGTTGCGTTGACAAGCGGGCATGCAACAGACAGCAAGTTTTCGACACAGCCCAGCAAGCCGGTGAAAGCCGGCGGTGGCGGAATCGCTAAGCTGGCGACGGGACTTGCGCTCGTTGGAGAGTGTCGAAATGGCCGAGTATGAAGTATTCAGCGCCTGCCCACACGATTGCCCGGACACCTGCGCGATGATCACCACGGTCCGCGATGGCAAGGCGATCGAGGTGCGCGGCAACCCGGACCACCCGTTTACCCGCGGCGGGCTGTGCGTCAAGGTCAATGACTACGAGAACCGGGTCTACAGCAGTGATCGCGTCCTTTTCCCCCTGATGCGCGTGGGCCGGAAAGGCTCCGGTCAGTTTCGCCGCATCAGCTGGGACGAAGCGCTCGGCGAGATCCGGACTCGATGGTCGACGATCATCGATCGATACGGCCCGGCGGCGATTCTGCCCTACAGCTATCTGGGGACCCAGGGCCTCCTCAATGGCCTCAATGTCGGCGACGCTTTTTTCAACCGGCTCGGCGCCACGATTTCCGAACGGACCTTCTGCGATTCCGGCGCGATCACCGCATTCTTCATGTCGTGTGGCCCGACCGCCGCGGTCGATCCGGAAAGTTTCGTGCATTCCAAGTACATCATCCTCTGGGCGATCAATACGATCAGTACCAACCTGCATCACTGGCCGTTCATCGCCGAGGCGCAGGCACGCGGCGCCAAAGTTGTAGTGATCGATCCGGTGGCGACGCGGACGGCAAAGCGCGCCGACTGGCACTTGCGCATCCGCCCCGGCACCGACGCAGCATTAGCGCTTGGCATGATCAACGTGATCATCGCCGAGGGGCTCGTCGATCACGACTATGTCGACAAATACACGGTCGGCTACGACGAGCTGAAGGAGCGCGCCGCGCAATTCCCGCCGGAGAAGGTCGCGACGCTGACCGGCATCGACGTCGAGGATGTGCGCAAGCTTGCCCGCGAGTTCGCGACGACGCAGCCGTCGGTGATTCGCATGGGTGTGGCGATCGAACGGCATGCCGGCGGCGGCAATGCCGTGCGCGCGCTATCGTGCCTGCCCGCGCTGGTGGGCTCGTGGCGTCACTGCGGCGGTGGCATCCTGCATATGCCGATCTGGGCCTTTCCCGGTGAATTGGGACGCGATTAGCCGACCTGACTGGATCACCCCCGGCACGCCGGTCGTCAACCAGTGGCGGCTTGGGCAAGCGCTCACCGGCGCGCTGCCGCTGAAGACGCCGATCCGCTCATTGTTCGTCTACAACTCGAATCCGATGGTGGTGGCCCCCGAGCAGGAGTTGGTAGAGCGCGGCTTGGCGCGGGACGACTTGTTCACGGTGGTCAGCGAGCAGTTTCTCACCGATACCGCGATGTACGCCGATATCGTGCTGCCGGCGACGACCCAGCTCGAGCAGTTCGACATCATGTTCTCGTGGGGCCATCTCTATCTTACCCTGAACGAGCCGGCTGTGGCGCCGCTCGGCGAGGCGGTGCCGAACACCGAGCTGTTCCGTCGGCTCGCCCGCGCCATGGCATTCGACGATCCCTACTGGCAGCGTAGTGACGAAGAGATGGCGATGGCGGCTCTGGACTGGAGCAACCCCGTCCTCGACGGCATCGACCTGGCGCTGCTGCGCAAGACCGGCTATGCGCGCCTCAAGGTAGGCACGCCGGAAGGCTTCGTGCCGCACCGGGAGGGCAATTTCCCGACCCCTTCCGGCAAATGCGAGTTCAAATCGTCGATCGCCGCCGGTGGCAACATGATCCTGCCGTTGTTCCGCCAGGGCTACATGGGCGAGCAACCGGGCGAGACGCTCGACCCGCTGCCGAACTACATCCCGCCCAACGAAACGCCGGCAACCAATCCGGCATTGGCGATACGCTTTCCCTTGAATATGCTCTCGCCCAAGAGCCATGCGTTTTTGAACTCGTCCTACGGTAACATGCAGACCCAGCTCCACCACGCCGGCGCGCAGAAGATCATCTTGAGCTCGCACGACGCGGCGGAGCGCGGCATCGACGCGGGCGACCGGGTCCGTGTGTTCAACGAACGCGGTGCGTTCGAGGCGGTGGCCGAGGTCTCCGTCGACGCGCTGGTCGGGGTCGTGGTGGCGCCGATGGGATATTGGCCGCGTGCGAACCGCCTGCGGCGCACGGTCAATGCGATCAATCCGCCAGCCTTTGCCGATTACGGTCACGCGCCGACGTTCTCCGACACACTGGTCGAAGTAGCCAAATCGGTGCCGGCCGCGGCGGAGTGACCGGCGCCTGCCAGTGGTCTGCGGGGCTGCTCAGGGCTCCCTGAAGGGATCCTCGACGAAGGGCCATTGCCGCTTCGACGCCTTGTGGTAATCGAGCGCCAGGAAATCGGGCGCCACCGCGCCGGGCACCGCGACATAGAGAATCTCCGCGGCGATCGGCGCGTACGCGGCGTGGAAATGCTGCATCGATTTCACCACCACCACGCGCTTCGCCGCGGCATCGATGCCGAGATGGCCGAAGCAGTCGAGGCTCAGGCACTGGGATCTCAGCGTGTTGCAGACGATGGCGATGCCGTCGACCTCGAACGCCGCCATGTCGCCCACCGGCGTCTGGGTCTTGTCGCTGCCGCCGAAGCCGATATGCGCGTCGCGCCGCAGGCCGATTACCCGGGCGCGCAGGTCGAGCGGCGGCCCCGATGCCGCGCCGAGCTTGCCGCCGAGCCTGAGATCGAGCTCGCCGCTCTCGCCGACCTCGAAGCCGAGCCGTACCGCCATCGGGTCCCAGAACATGCCGATGGCGGCGTCCTTGACGCCCTGCTGCAGCATCGCCCGCAGGATGAAGGTGGAATCGCTGGCAGCGCCGCCGCCGGCATTGTCGGAGACATCGGCAAGCACCAGCGGCTGGCGCTGGTTGTGCCGTGCCGCGCGCGCCATCGCCTGGTCGAGGCCGACATAGGGGGGCTGCGTCTCGCGGCGCAGGCCGAAGAACTCGAGGCCGAGCCGGCGCGCGAGCGCCTCGGCCTTGGCCTTGTCGCCATCGGCGACGACGAGGATCTTGCTGCCCATATCCGCGACATCGGCCCAGGGAAAGCCGTGCACGATCGAGACCGAGAGCACGCCGTCCCTTCCCTCGAGCGCGGCGCAGCGGTCGACGAAGCCGCGCATTGGCTGGCGCGTGGTATGGAAGACGCCGATGGTGCGGCAGTCGAAGGCGGCCATTACCGGCCGCGTGCGCCCCTCGATCGCCCCTTCCATCAGACGAAAGAGATCGGCGGCGCGCTCGGCCACGTCGATATGCGGATATTCCTTGAAGAGGACGATCGCGGTCGCGCTCGCTAGCTTTCTGTCACTGAGATTGGCGTGGAGATCGAGTTCGACGCCGAGCGGCATCTCCGGCCCGACCAGGCGGCGGATGCGGGCGAGAAGATCGCCTTCGGCGTCGTCATAGCCTTCGGCGACCATCGCGCCATGCAGCGAGAGCAGGACGGCATCGACCGGCAACGCCGCCTGGAGGTCGGCGAGGATCTCGTCGCGCAACCGCTCATAGACCGCCTTGACGGTCTTGCCGGCGGGCTGGGCGAAGGCGCAGAGGCTTTCCACCACCTCCCAGCCCTTCGCCTCGGCGTGCCGGCGCCAGACCTCGAGCGGCGCGCCGAACAGCGGCACTGTCGCGCCATAGCTGCGCCGGCGATAGAGGCAGGTGTCCTCGAAGAGCTGCAGCCCCGTCGGCAGCGCCGAGAAGGTGTTGGTCTCGGTGCCGAGGCAGGCGGTGAAGATCTTCTTCATCTTGGATCGCTCCGTCATCACCGCAGCGCCGCCATCACCCGCGCGATGAACCCGTCCACCGCCGCCCGGTCGATCCAGCGCAGCACCGCGACGATATCGCTGGCGGGATCGATCCAGGTGATGTTGGCGCCGGCGCCGATGGCGAAGAAGCTTTCGGGCGAGGCGCTGGGAAAGGCGCCGCGGCCGGGGTTGAGCCACCACAGGAAGCCGTATTCCGGCTTGATCGCGCAGGACGTGGTCGAGAGCCTGATCCACTCCTCCGCCAGCAGCGTCACCTCGCCCCATCGCCCGCGCCGCGCCATCAGCAGCCCGATGCGCGCCTGGTCCTCGGCATGGATGAACACGCCGCCACCCCAA
Organism: uncultured Alphaproteobacteria bacterium; assembly: GCA_963789275.1. Lineage (GTDB taxonomy): Bacteria > Pseudomonadota > Alphaproteobacteria > ATCC43930 > CGMCC-115725 > DAHUYF01. The sequence goes on along the minus strand of CAWBKF010000011.1, from coordinate 272,669 downwards.
TGGCCGCCGCCGGAGACGGAAGGTACGCGCTCGCCGCCGATCTCGACAGCGGAGTTGCGGTAGCCATGCCATTCCCAGCCTCGTCGGACGCGCCGATCGGATCCATGATCCGCGCCTTGAACACCTCGGGCAGCGCGCGGCCGAAGCGGCGCAGCAGCGCCAAGCTCAGACGGTTGACGCGGACATCGTTATATTCCCAATAGCGGCCGGGCGGCTGCAGCGTGCGCGGCGAGCCCTTGGCTTTGCTGCGGCCTTCGAGCGCGAGGTCGCGGTTGCGGTCGACGAGATCGGGCTTCCCCCACAGCGTGCCCTCCCACTCCGAGGTCTGCTGCAACAGCTGGCGCCAGGTGATAGCGCCGTTATGCGCGCCCTCGAAGCCGCCGTCGCGCACGCTTTTGCCCACGGGCTCATCGAGATCGGCGATGAGCCCGTCGGCCACGGCTATTCCGGCGAGGATCGCGAGATAGCTCTTGGCGACGCTGAAGGTCATGTCGACCCGCCGCGTATCGCCCCAGCGCGCGACGATGCGCCCGCGGCGCAGCACCAGCCCGTTGGGCTCGCCGCGCGGCCGCGTCGGGCCGATGATCTCGCTCCACGGCCCTTCCTCGAAATGGCCCTTGGCGATCACCGCGTGGAGGTCATGCTCCCACGGCGTCTCATGCGCGCGGGCAAACGCGACGGCGTCTTCGAGCGCGCGCGCCTCCAATCCCAACGCGGCAGGATCGGCGCGCTCCCAGAAGGCGCCGTCGGGTCCGGGACTATAGCGGTCCTCGCTCATGCTCCGGGCACAGGGCATAGCACAGGACCGCGCGCGGCGGCATACTCCCGGGCGAGGGGAGGCGCGATATGGAAAAGCAGGTGATCAAGGCCGGTGTGCCGGAGACGGGCGGCCCGTTCAATCTTTGCGTGCGGCACGGCGACCTCGTCTATGTCTCGGGCTTGCCGCCGTTCGAGGAGGCCTATTGCGCGACGCTGCGCCGGGCGCGCCGCGACGGCCAGCCGATCCCGGCCTTTCCCGACATCCCCTTCGAGCGCCAGGCCGAGATCGTCATGGAGCATCTGAAGCGGCTGGTGGAGGCGGCGGGCTCGAGCATGGATTGCCTGCTCAAGGTGACGGTGTGGCTGAAAGACCAGGCGACGCAGGAGAGCTTCGATCGGGTCTATCGCCGCTATTTCTCCAGCGCCGAGACCCTGCCGGCGCGAACCCGCATGCAGGCCGGCCGCACGCCGATGGATTGCGGCCTCGAGATCGACGCCATCGGCTATGTGCCCGAGGAGAACCGCGTCCGCGAGGTCCTTGGCGGCTGAACCGCCGCTACCGGCTCAGCATCTGCGTCACCGCGCCGCCGACCGCGGTGCGGCCGCCATCCACCACCCATTGCGCGCCGGTGACATTGGCGGCGAGGTCGGAGCACAGGAACAGCACGACATTGGCGATCTCTTCCGGCGTGGTGTAGCGGCCCGATGGGATGCCGGAGCGGTAGCGCTGGCCGATGGCGTCGGGATTGGCGGGGTCGAGCTGGCTCTCCAGCGACTGCATCATGCGGGTCTCGACCGGGCCGGGGCAGACGGCGTTGACGCGCACCCCGGCGCGCGCCGCCTCGCCCGCGGCGGTCTTGGTCAGGCCGATCACCGCGTGCTTGGAGGCGACATAGGCCGACATGCCCGGCGTCGCCACCAGCCCCGCCACCGAGGCGGTATTCACAATCGCGCCGCTGCGCTGGCGCAGCATCACCGGCAGCACGTGGCGCAGGCCCAGGAACACGCCCTTGAGGTTGACGCCGATGACCGCGTCGAACACCGCCTCGTCATATTCCGCGGTCGGCGCGAACTTGCCCTCGATGCCGGCATTGTTGAAGAAGCAGTCGATCCGTCCATAGGCGTCGAGCGCCGCCTTGACATAGGCTTGCACCTCGGCGGAGCGGGTGACGTCGGCGGCGACGAAGCGCGCCTCGCCGCCCTGCTGGCGGATGACGCCGGCCGCGGCCTCGCCGGCGGCGGCGTCGCGGTCGACCAGCACCAGCTTGGCGCCGGATTTGGCGAAGGCGATCGCCGTCGACCGTCCGATGCCGTTGCCGGCGCCGGTGATCACTGCAACCTTGCCGTTGAAATCCATAGGTCCGTTTCCTCCTTCTGCGGTCTCTGCCGCGTAGCGCCAGTCTACTCCTTCCGCTCTTGGCTGGCGCGCCCGGCTTTGCCACACTCGGGTCATGGCCGCCGACCAGGATATCGCCGAGCTCGCGCGTCTGCTGAAACAGGCGCGCCGCGCCGTGCTGTTCACCGGCGCCGGCATCAGCACGGAATCCGGCATCCCCGATTTCCGCAGCCCCGGCGGCATCTGGACCCGCTTCAAGCCGATCGATTTCGCCGACTTCCTGCGCTCCGAGGAAGCCCGCCGCGAGGCCTGGCGGCGCAAATTCGCCACCGACCCGACCATCCGCGCGGCCGAGCCCAATCGCGGCCACCGCGCCGTCGCGGCGCTGGTGGAGCGCGGCAAGGCCGCCTCGGTCATCACTCAGAACATCGACGGGCTGCACCAGGCTTCGGGCGTGCCGGAAGAGCGCGTCATCGAGCTCCACGGCAACACCACCTATGCGCATTGCCTCGATTGCCGCCGGCGCTACGAGATCGACGCGCTGCGCGTGGCGTTCGAGCGGGACGAGGTACCGCCCTCCTGCGAGGAATGCGGCGGGCTGGTGAAGACCGCCACCATCTCCTTCGGCCAGTCGATGCCGCAGGACGCGATGCAGCGCGCCGAGCGCGAGACGCTCGCCGCCGATCTCTTCATCGTGCTGGGCTCGTCGCTGGTGGTCTATCCCGCCGCGGGCTTCCCCGAGCTCGCCAAGCGCAACGGCGCCGCGCTGGTGATCATCAACCGCGATCCCACCGGCCTCGACGACATCGCCGACCTCGTGCTCAACCGCGCCATCGGCGAGACGCTGGGCGACGCGGTCGGCGTCAACTGAGGTGAGCTGGCGCGGCGCCTGACCCGATCAGGCCCCTGGCGCGAGGCGTTCCAGCAGGTCTTCGTCGGGTTTCGCGATGGGCTTGCCGACGCCGCCCAAGGCCTGGATGCAGACATGGTCCGCGCCGCCATCCCAATGGGCGCTCGAGACGCGCGCGAATTGCCTCGTCATCGCCCCAGGCGACGACGGCGTCGATGAGGTGGTCGGAACCGCCCTTGGCGAAATCTGCATCGCTGAAGCCGAGCCGCTTCCAATTGTTGAAATAATTCGGCAGCGACATATAGATCGCGAGGCTCGCCCGCGCCTTGGCGCGCGCTGTGGCGGGGTCGGTTTCGGCGAGGATCATCTGCTCGGGGCAGAGCAGCTTGCCCGGCCCCAGGATCTTGCGCGCCTCGGCCGTATGCCCGGGCGTGACGTTGTAGGGATGCGCGCCGTCCGCCTGCTCGCCCGCCAGCGCCAGCATCTTCGGGCCCAGCGCGGCGATGACCGTCTTGGGCGGCTCGGGCGGTGGTGGGGCGGCGTAGTGAGCCTTCTTCATGCCCTCGAGATAGGCGCGCATGGTCTCGATCGGCTTGCCGTAATGCTGACCGCGGAACCCCTCGACGAGCGGCAGGTGGGATACGCCAAGCCCGAGGAGGAAGCGCCCACCGGATTGCTCGTTCAGCGCCTTCTGCGCGCTGGAGGCCGCGACCCAGTCGCGGGCATAGATATTCGCGATGCCGGTCGCGATGACGAGCCTAGTCGTGTTGGCGAGCAGCCAGGCGGCCTGGACGAAGCTGTTGCGCCCCATCGCTTCCGGAAACCAGAGCGCGCCATAGCCCCAGGCCTCCACGCGCTTGGCAAAGGCGGCCGCTTCCGGCGCAGTGAACGCATCCATCGCCGCCCAGACGCCGAGCCTCGAGAGTTTCATGGCAAGCTCTCCCGTGAAAAATCTCAGCCTGCGGGCTTCGCCGCCTGGATCGCCCGCCACACGCGCTCGGGCGTTGCCGGCATGTCGATGTGGCGGATGCCGTAAGGCGCCAGCGCGTCGATGATCGCGTTCATCACCGAGGGCAGCGATCCCGCGCAGCCGGCCTCGCCGCAGCCCTTGACGCCGAGCACGTTGCTCTTCGCCGGCACCGGGTGGCTGAGGAAGTCGAACATCGGCGCGTCATCGGCGCGCGGCATGGCGTAATCCATGAAGCTGCCGCTGAGCAGCTGGCCCTCCGCGTCATAGAAGGTGCGCTCCATCAGCGCCTGGCCGATGCCCTGGACGATGCCGCCATGCGCCTGGCCCTCGGCCAGCATCGGGTTCAGCAAGGTGCCGAAATCGTTGACCATGGCATAACGCACCACGGCGACGGCGCCGGTGTCGGGATCGATCTCGACCTCGGCGATGTGGCAGCCATTGGGGAAGGCCGAAGGCGGCGAGTTGGTGGCAAACGCGACATCGAGCGATTGCGGCAGCTCCGCCGGCAGCGTCAAGCCCGCGCGCAGCTTCTCTGCCAGCTCCATGAGACCGATCGACCGGTCGGTGCCGGCGATGGTGAAGCGGCCGCGGCCGAACTCGATATCGGCGCTGGCGGCCTCGAGCACGACCCCCGCGATCTCCTTGCCGCGCCGGATCACCTGCTCGCTCGCCTCGACCAGCGCCGTGCCGCTCGCCATCGCCGAGCGCGAGCCGCCGGTGCCGCCGCCGGCGACCAGCTCGTCGCTGTCGCCCTGCAGTAGGCGCAGCCGCTCGAAGGGAATGCCGAGCCGGTCAACGACCACCTGCGCGAAGGGCGAGCCGTGGCCCTGGCCGTAATCGAGCGTGCCGGTGATCATCGTCACCGTCCCGTCCTCCTCGAAGCGCAAGCCTCCCATCTCCTTGCCCGGGGGCGCGGTCACCTCGAGATAGCAGCCGATGCCGCGGCCGCGCAGCTTGCCGCGCGCGCGGCTCTCCGCCTGGCGCCGGTCGAATCCCCGCCAATCGGCCAGCGCCAGCGCCTCGTCGAGCACCGCGGTGAACTCGCCGCTGTCATAGAGCATGGCCGAGGGCGCCTTGTAGGGCATCGCCTCCGGCTGCACGTGGTTGCGCCGGCGCAGTTCGATGCGGTCGATGCCGAGCTCGGAAGCGGCGGTGTCGATCAGCCGCTCCATGTAGTAATTGCCCTCGGGCCGCCCGGCGCCGCGGTAGGCGCCGGTCGGGGTGGTATTGGTGAGCACGCCCTTGGTCGAGACCTCGACCAGTGGCGTCTTGTAGACGCTCACCACATTCTTCACCGCGTTGACGGAGAAGGGCAGCGCCGCCACCGGATAGGCCCCGGAATTGCCGTAGCCGGTGAGCCGCACGGCGAGGAAATTGCCGTCGCCGTCGAGCGCCAGCTCGGCTTCCATCTCGTGATCGCGGCCATGATGGTCGGAGAGAAAGCTCTCCGAGCGCTCATCGGTCCATTTCACCGGCCGACCGAGCGCGCGGGCCGCATGCAGCAGGCAGACATATTCGGGGAACACCGAGGATTTCATGCCGAAGGAGCCGCCGACATTGCCGGTGAGGACATGCACCTTCTCCGGCGTCGTGCCGAGAATCTCCTTCAGCGACTGGCGCATGCCGAAGACGCCCTGGCAGCCGAGATGCAGCGTGAAGCGCTCCGTGCCGGGCTCGTAATGCGCCACCGCCGAGCGCGGCTCGAGCGCGTTGACGACGATGCGGTTGCTGGCGAGCTTGAGGCGCGTGACATGCGCCGCCTTGGCGAAGGCGGCTGCCACCGCCGCGCTGTCGCCATAGTGATAGTCGAGCGTCATGTTGCCTGGCGCCTCGGCATGGAGCAGCGGCGCGTCCGGCGCGGCGGCGGCCTCGGGCGTGGTGACCACCGCCAGCGGCTCGATGTCGAGCATCACCGTCTCGGCCGCGTCCTTCGCCTCAACCGCGGTCTCGGCGACGATGAAGGCCACGGCCTCGCCGAGAAAGCGCACGCGCTGGGCCGGCAGCGCCGGGCGCGGCGGGGCGCGCATCGGCGAGCCGTCCTTCATCGGGATCATCATCATCGGCTTGATCGCCGCGTAGGCGCCGAGATCGGCCGCGGTATAGACGCCGATGACGCCCGGCATCTGGCGCGCCTCATCGGCGTCGATGCCGCGGATCGTACCGTGGGCGACGCGGCTGCGCACCATCACCGCATAGGCCTGGCCCGCCAGGTTGAGATCGTCGGTGTAGCTCCCCGCGCCGCGCAGGAGCTTCGGGTCCTCCATGCGCGGCACCGGCTGTCCGATGCCGAACTTGGTGAGGGCCAGATCGGTGCTGTCCATCCCGTCGCTCCTCCCGCTCCTCTGGGCGCGTCAGGTTAGGCGACGGACCGCCGCGCCGGCAACCTGTGCCGCCCGCCGCTCTGCCATGCGGGTTTGCCGGGGGGCCTGGCCTATGCCTGAGCACGGCGCCGGTATTTCCCCCGTCCCGCCGCCTGCTCTAGACTGCGCGCCGGAGGTGTCCGTGACCGAACGTTCCGCCGGCGTCAGGCCTATCGTCGAGGCGATGCCGTTCACCAAGATCGGCCAGGTGGCGATGGCCGGGATGGGCGATCCCGACGTCATCGCGCTGTGGTACGGCGAGAGCGACCTGCCGACCCCCGGCTTCATCTGCGACGCGGCCGCGGCGGCGATGCGCCAGGGCCACACCTTCTACACCTTCAAGCGCGGCATCCCGGAGTTGCGCCAGGCGATCGCCACATATCTCACCGGGCTCTATGCCATGCCCGTCGCGGCCGAGCGCGTCATCGTCACCTCTTCGGCGATGAGCGGCATCATGCTGATGGCGCAGGCGCTGATCGAGACCGGCGACAACATGGTGATCCTGTCGCCGGTCTGGCCCAACATCGCCGATGCCGTCACCGTGCTCGGCGGCGAGGCGCGGGCGGTGGCGCTGGTGCCGACCGAAGCCGGCGGGTGGCGTCTCGATCTCGCGCGGTTGATGGCGGCGTGCGATGCCAGGACCCGCGCGATCTTCATCAACTCGCCGGGCAATCCCACCGGCTGGACGATGCGCCGCGACGAGCAGCAGGCGCTGCTCGAGTTCACGCGCCGGCGCGGGCTCTGGCTCATCGCCGACGAGGTCTATGGCCGCATCCTCTATACCGGCGCGCAGCGCCGCGCCCTCGCTGCTCGATCTCGCGGCGCCCGAGGATCGCGTCGCCGTTGTCAACAGCTTCTCCAAATCCTGGGCGATGACCGGCTGGCGGCTCGGCTGGCTGGTGGCGCCGCGCGAGATCCAGGAGGTCGCCGACAAGCTCGTCGAATTCAACACCTCCTGCGCGCCTCCCTTCCTGCAGCGCGCGGCGGTGACCGCCATCACGGAGGGCGAGGGCTTCATCGCCGAGATGGTGGCGCGCTGCCGCACCGGCCGCGATCTCCTGGTCCAGGGACTGCAGCGCTTCCCGCGGCTGCGTGTCGCCGCGCCCGAAGGCGCCTTCTACGCCTTCGCCGCGGTCGAGGGCGTGAGCGACAGCCTTGCCTTCGCCAAGGAGGTGCTGGCGCGTGTCAAGGTCGGGGTCGCCCCCGGCTCCGCCTTCGGCCCGGGCGGCGAAGGCCATATCCGCTTCTGCTTCGCCAGCGCGCCGGCGCGGCTCGCCGCGGCGCTCGACCGGCTGGAGCCCATGCTGCGCTAGCCGCCTTCCTCCCGTTTACGGTTTTTAACCGTTTTCCCGCGATAGTCGGGCCTTGGCGAGATTTCGCCGAAGCGACACTTTTGCGCGGGAGTTGGTGCAAGCATGCCTGATTCAACACGCAGCCTGCCCGGGCTGATCCCGCTGCCGCGGCGCCAGCAGCCGAGCAAGAGCGGGGTGAAGCATATCAGCCTGGCGCTGCAGGGCGGCGGCTCGCACGGCGCCTTCACCTGGGGCGTCATGCACCGGCTGATCAGCGAGCCGCGCTTCTACATCGACGGCCTCAGCGGCACCAGCGCCGGCGCGATGAATGCGGTCGTATTCGCCCATGGCTTCATCAAGGGCTCGCGCCAGGGCGCGATCGATGCGCTGGCCGAATTCTGGGAGCGCATCGCCGCGCTCCACCGGCTGCCGCGCAGCTTCATCCGCGGCATTCCCGGCCTCAGCGAGGGCTGGCAGGTCGATGCCGACCCGACATTCATCTTCCTCGATTTCATGACGCGCATGTGGTCGCCGAGCCAGCTCAACCCCTTCAACATGAACCCGCTGCGCGAGATCCTGTGCGACATCGTCGATTTCGAGGCGCTGCGGCGGCGGACCGATGTGAAGCTCTTCGTCACCGCCTCCAACGTCCGCACCTGCAAGTCGCGCCTCTTCCGCACCGCCGATCTCACCGTCGACACGCTCCTCGCTTCGGCCTGCCTGCCGTTGATGTTCAGGGCGGTGGAGATCGAGGGCGAGTATTATTGGGACGGCGGCTATCTCGGCAATCCCGCGATCCATCCGCTGATCAACGAATGCGCCAGCAGCGACGTCGTCATCGTCCAGATCAACCCGCTCAACCGTCCGGACGTGCCCGTGTCGATGCGCGACATCCTGAACCGCATCAACGAGATGACTTTCAACGCCAGCCTCGTGCGCGAGATGTTCGGCATCGCCACGGTGTCGAGCCTGATCGAGAGCGGCGCGCTCGAGGACGACCGCTACACCTCGGTGCGCTTCCACCAAATCTCGGCCGAGGCGGAGCTCGCCGAAAATGGGCGCGCTCAGCAAGATCAACACCGAGCGGCCCTTCCTCGAGCATCTGCACACGCTCGGCTACGACACGGCCGACCGCTGGATCAAGGAGAATTTCGAGCGCGTCGGCTGGGAGAGCACGCTCGACGTGCTGGAGACATTCGTCTGACGCGCCGCGGCGTCGGCGCCGCCTATTGCATGAACCAGCCGTGGCTGACCACCAGCGACTGCCCGGTCAGCGCGTTCGAACTCGAAGGCGGCGAAGAACAGCGCCGCCTCGGCGACATCCTGGACGGTGGTGAATTCGCCGTCGACCGTGTCCTTCAGCATCACCTGCTTGATCACCGCGTCTTCCGAGATGCCGAGCTCCTTGGCCTGTTCGGGGATCTGCTTGTCGACCAGCGGCGTGCGCACGAAGCCGGGACAGATGACGTTGGCGCGGACGCCGTGCTTGGCGCCTTCCTTGGCGACCACCTTGGCGAGGCCGATGAGGCCGTGCTTGGCGGTGACGTAGGGCGCCTTCAGCACCGAGGCCTCTTTCGAATGCACCGATCCCATATAGATGATGCTGCCGCCGGTGCCCTGCTTGTACATCTGCCGCAGCGCGGCGCGCGTCGTCAGGAAGGCGCCGTCGAGATGGATGGCGAGAAGCTGCTTCCATTTGGCGAAGGGAAAGTCATCGAGCGGCGCCACGATCTGGATGCCGGCATTGCTCACCAGGATGTCGATCCGGCCGAAAGCCGCGACTGCCTTGGCCATGCCGGCACTCGACCTGCGCCTCATTGGTCACGTCCATGGCGACGCCGATCGCGCGGCCGGCGCCGCCGAGCTCGGCCGCCGCGGCATCGGCGCCCTTCTGGTCGAGATCGGCGATGACGATCTTGGCGCCTTCGCGCGCATATGTCCGGGCGATCTCCTTGCCGATGCCGCTCGCGGCACCGGTGACGACGGCAACCTTGTCCTTGAGGCGCATGGCTTTCTCCCTTGGGGATGATCAACCGAGATAGTCGTGGACGACCTTGCCGGTCAAGGGCATGGCGAACGCGCGCTCGCGAGCCTCGTTCTCTTTCATCGCGGCTCTCCTCTGGCGCGGCGCCGCCGGCTCATTCGCGGCCGTCCTGGGCGAGATCGAAGACCCTGACGCCATCGGCGCTGTGCGGGCGCTCCAGCACTTCGGGATGGCGCAGCGTGCGCACCGTGTCGTGATATCCTGCGCGCCAGTGATCTTCCATGCTGAGGCGCGAGAACTCGTAATCCTTGGAATCGCCCTCATACTGCTTCGAGCGATAGATGAGCTGCACCAGGTTGTAGACCTTGTGGTCGGCGACCCCCGACAGCGTCTGGACCTCGGCCGCGTCCTGCAGCTCCTCGGGCAGCTTCTTGAGCAGGCTGGAGAGCGCATTGCGCAGCACTTGCATCTGCCGGAAGCGGTCGGAATTGGCGCGGGTGCGGCTGGAGAACTGGATCTCCTTCTGCCGCGTCGTCACCTCGGCGATGCTGCGCGGCATCTCGCCGCGTGCGTTCCAGAGATCGACTTGGAAGGCGAGGGTGTCGTGCCGCGGCTCGTTCTCCATCACCCATTGCAGCGGCGTGTTGGAGACGAGGCCGCCATCCCAGTAATGCTCGCCGTCGATCTCCACCGCGGGAAAGCCGGGCGGCAGCGAGCCGCTGGCCATGACGTGCTCCGGCCCGATGGTATGCGTCCTTGTATCGAAGTAGACGAAATTGCCGGTACGCACATTGACCGCGCCCATGCTGAGCCGCATCTCGCCGGCATTGATGCGATCGAAATCGACCAGCCGCTCCAGCGTGCCGCGCAGCGCCCCGGTATCGTAATAGCTCGTCGCCTCCACCGTTCCCGCCGGGGCCAGCCATGGCATCGGCACGCGCGGGGTGAAGAAGCCGGGCGCGCCGGCGGTGAGCGCGACGCCGGCGCTGAGCTGGTTCAGCACCCCGCGCGCCGAGTCACCCCGTCCCAGCAGAGACCTGGAGCCGGCCTTTCCCTCCCACCAGGGCGGCGCCGTCACCCCTTCCCAGAACGCGCGCAGCTTGTCGACGCGCGCCTCGGGCGGGTTGCCGGCGATGAGGGCGGAATTGATCGAGCCGATCGAGATGCCGGCGACCCAATCGGGATGGAGTGTCGCCTCCGCCAGCGCCTCGTAGACCCCCGCCTGATAGGCGCCGAGCGCGCCGCCGCCTTGCAGCAGCAGCGCTATCTGCTCGAAGGGCGGGCGCGCCTGCGCCTTGTGGGTCTTCTTGAAAGCCCGCTGCTCAAGACTGGACATGGCTTGAAACTCCGCGAGGCCATCGGGAAAAGCGCAAGAGATTCCCAGCCGCGCACGGCGGCGCAGCCGATTTCATATCAGGTAAATGCGGCGGAAGGATGACGCTCGCCTCGCCGCCGGCGCCGGTCACCTGAGGGCGCTCGTGGGCCGCGCATAGCCCATCTGCAAGGCAAGAACCTGAAGCGCCAAATGCTTGCGGCGCGCCTGCTCGTCGGCGCTGACCGGACCGGCCGCCGCCGGCGCGCGCGCGACTTGGGTCTGCGGCATCGGCGCCACGTGCCACGGCGCCAGATGCTTCATTCTGCGGCGCGCGATCTCGAGATCCTCGGCGATGCCGGTCGGTGCGCCCGAGGCGGCGCGGGGGAGCGTGGGCAGGCCGCTCATGAGGGCGCGCTCCCCGGCGCCACCCTGGCGTCGGCGCCGAGCGCCGCCTGCCGCGCCGCGCGCTTGACCCGCCGCGCCTTAAGCTCGCGCAGCTCAGCGCGGGCAAGGTCGAGAAACACGAGCAGGTCGACGAGGAAAACCATGGCGAGCATGGCGCCCCTCCATCCGATATCCAACATCACGATATTGTCTCCGTCCTTCGAGCCGCTGTTATACGCTCTGCCGGCGGCTCGCGTCACAGAGGTAGATGTGCACTGCAATATGCGCCGTTAATACCCCATTAAGCACGTATATTGTTCGCAACAGGCAAACAATCTAGGGGATTTGCCGCTTAGACGATCTCAGGAAGAAACAAAAAATCGAGCTCAGAGCCCCGGAAAGCAGCACTCCGCCACGCCGGGGACCGAGTCGCGCGGCGGTTTCCGGGTGGGCCGGCGCACCGTTCCGAGCAGCGCGCGCAGCGCCGCCTCGCTGACCCCGTCGCTCGCCATCAACTGCCGGACGGCGAGATCCGCGAAAAGCTCGTCCAAACTCGGCTCGCAACGCTGGCCCATGGCTACCTCCTATGGCGCATGGCCGTCGATGCCGCGCCTCGGCAGCAAATGGCGATGGTCCCGGCGCCTGATAACCGCCGATCAGCCAAAGGCGCCGTTCAGGCACGGCAAACAATGGCCCGCCTCGCCCGATCGGTCATCACCGCGGCGGCGTGGTGTTGGGCCGCACCAAGGCGCGCCTGATCCTTTCCGGGCGAGGCCTCCGGGCGGATGCCGCCGCTTGCCCCACGGGGCGCGTTTCCCCGCGGCCTGTGGCGGTTTTCCGCCCTGAAGACGCGCCGCAGCCGGTCTGGGCAAACCATACGTTAACCAGTGCCAATTATCTTTTAGCCGGTCGGAGGAGGCTTGATGAGCGCGCGACGTCGTCTGTCACCGGAGATGATTTACCCGCTGCTCGACTGGTTCATCCCGCCGGCTCTCAGGGCCGAGCGCGACCAGCACCAGCGCGCGCGCATCTTTCTCATTTCGCATTTTTTCGGCCCGTTCCTCGGTCACACCATCACCGTCTATCTCTACTGGCTCGATCCGCACCCCGGCTATGGCCTTTGGGTGCTCGCCGCGGCGATCAGCGTCTACTGGGCCTTCCCATGGCTGCTGAAGCACACCGGCGCCTTTACCGCGCTGGCGCTGATCTCGGTGGCGAACCTCGTCTTCATGATCCTGTGGGGCTGCTACCATTACGGCGGCGTCAGTTCGCCCTTCGTCGCCTGGCTCGTGGTCGTGCCGCTGCTCGCCTTCCTCTATCTCGGCTCCGCGCTGGCGCCGCGCCTCGTGGTGCTCGGCATGATCGCGGTCGGCGTCAGCATCTTCTATCTCTTCTATGCCGTCGGGCACTCCTTCCCCGAGCACGTGCCGCTGCATTCGCTGAGCGGCATCGGCATCGTCTCGATCATCAGCGCGGCGGTCTACGTCTCGATGATGGCGCTCTACTACGCCAGCATCGTCGCCAACCAGTCCGAGCTGGAGCGCGAGGTGCAGAACCACCGCGCCACCGCGATCAAGCTGCGCGAGGCGAAGGAGGAGGCGGAGAACGCCAACCTCGCGAAATCCGAGTTCCTCGCCAAGATGAGCCATGAGCTGCGCACGCCGCTGAACGCGGTCATCGGCTATAGCGAGATGCTGCTCGAGGACGTCGAGGTCGAAGGCGGCGACCAGCAGGCCGTGGAGGATCTCGGCAAGATCAATTTGTCCGGCAAGTATCTCCTGTCGCTGATCACCGACGTGCTCGATCTCTCGAAGATCGAAGCGGGCAAGATGGAGCTGTTCAACGAGCGCTTCGATCTCGATGGCCTCATCGACGATCTCGCGGCGTCGGCGCGGCCGCTCTGCACCCGGAACGGCAATGAGCTGGTCGTCGAGCGCGCCGGCGCGCTCGGCGAGGCGGAGGGCGACGTCACCAAGCTGCGCCAGGCGGCACTCAACCTGCTCAGCAACGCGGCCAAGTTCACCAAGAACGGCCGCGTCACCATGAGCGCGACGCGCGAGACGGCGCGCAGCGGCGACTGGCTGCGCATCGCGGTGCGCGACACGGGGATCGGCATCGCGCACGAGAACCTGCGCAAGCTCTTCCAGAATTTCAGCCAGGCGGAAGCCTGGACATCGACCAAATATGGCGGCACCGGCCTCGGCCTCGCGCTTACCCAGAAGCTGTGCCGCCTCATGGGCGGCGACGTGACGGTCGAGAGCGAGCTGGGCCACGGCTCCATCTTCACCATCCGGCTCCCTGCCTCGCTCGCCGAGACGGTGCAGCTGCGCAGCGAGCTCGACTGGGCGGCCGAGCCGGCGCAGGCCGGCGACGCGGCGCGGCGCGACATCGTCCTGGTGATCGACGACGATCCCGCCGTGCTCGACCTCATGCAGCGCATGTTGACGAAGGAGGGTTTCCGCGCGGTGCTCGGCGACGATCCGCGCAAGGCGCTGGCGCTCGCCCGGGCGGTCAAGCCGAGCGCGATCGTGCTGGATGTGCTGATGCCGGGCATGAACGGCTGGGAAGTGCTTCGTGCGCTCAAGGCGGATGCCGAGCTGGAGGCGGTGCCGGTCGTCATGCTCACCATCGTCGACGATCGCCGCACCGGGCTCGGCCTCGGCGCCGTCGAGCATCTGGTCAAGCCGGTCGATCGCGACGTGCTGATGCGCGTGCTCGACCGCATCTGCCCGCGCCTCAAGACCGATCACCTCGCCCAGCCAACAACCGAAAAGCCGATGGTCGCAAATGCCTAAGATCCTGCTCGTGGAAGACAACGAGATGAACCGCGACATGCTCGGGCGGCGCCTGAAGCGGCACGGTTTCGAGCTCTGCTTCGCCGTCGACGCGCCCAGCGGCATCTCCATGGCAAGCACCGAGCTGCCTGATCTCATCCTCATGGACATCGCGCTTGGCGAGATGGACGGCTGGGAGGCGACCCGGCGCATCAAGTCGAACCCGGCTACGGCCGAGATCCCGATCATCGCGCTCACCGCCCATGCGCTGGCCAGCGATCGCGACAAGAGCGTCGAGGTGGGCTGCGCCGATTTCGATACCAAGCCGGTCGACTTGCCGCGGCTGCTCGGCAAGATCAATGCCTGCCTCGGCGTCGCGCCGGGAAAATAAGCGGGTGCCGCCGGCGCGACGCGGCCGTCAGTAACGAGCGAGGGTCAGTCGCCCTGGCGCAGCCGGTTCAGCAGCTCGCGCAGCGCGGTGATGTCGACGGGCTTCTGGAGATCATCGACCACTGTCAGGCCGCGGGTCTCGGCCAGCCGGCCGGCCGCCTTGCGGAACCAGCCGTCCTGGCCGCTGATGATGACGACGAGGCCGTTGAAGCCGGTCTCCTCCAGCACCGACAGGAGATCGATGCCGTCGGCCTCCGGCATGCACAGGTCGAGGGTGAGGATTTGCGGCTTCCAGCTCGTCACCAGCGCGCGCACCGCGGTCGGGTCCGACGTCGCTTGCGCCTCATATCCGCATTTGATAGCCACCCGCGCCACGAGATCGGCGGAATCGGCGCTGTCGTCCACCGCCAGCAAGCGCCCTCTGCTTCCCCCCGGCGCCATCTGCCTCAGGCTCCGATGGCGGCGGCGATTATGCCGGAATTGGTGATGAGCCGGCCATAGGGCTGGAACGCCGTCTGGGCCGCGTCATAGGCCGTGCGCAACCGCGCGACGACGTCGTCGACATTGGCCTTGCTGTGCTTGGCCATGACCTGGAAGCGGAAGCGCGCGCTGCCTTTCGCCACGGCGGGATATTCGACGAGGTTGGCGACCACGCCCAGCTCCGGCAGGCGGCTCGCGACGAGGCGCGCGAGGCCCTCCTCGCGCATCATGACTGGGACAATGGCCGAGGGGTCGCCGATGACCTCGAAATCCGCCGCCTGCAACTGGCTGCGCAGGTAGAGGATGTTGTCCATGAGATCGGCGCGCAGCGCGCGCCCCTCGGGCGATCTGATGATCTCGAAGGCCTTCAGGACCACCGCCGCCTGGATCGGCGAGAGGGCGTTCGAGAAGGTCTGCGGCGCGCTGTAGTATTTCAGATATTCGCGCACCGCCGGCGAATTGCAGGCGACGAAGCCGCCATTGGAGCCAAAAGTCTTGGAGAAGCTCCCCATGACGATGTCGACGAGGCCGATCATATGCTGAAGGCCGATATGGCCGCGCCCGTCCTCGCCGAGATTGCCGAGGTCGTGGGCGCAGTCGACGAGCAGCGTCGCCCTGAACTCGCGGCAGAGATCCTGCAGCGCCGCGAGATCTGGCGTGTCGCTGTCCATCGAGAACAGGCTCTCCGTTACCACCAGGATGGCGTTCTCGGTATCGCGCGCGCGGATCCGCGCCAGGTGGCGGCGCGCCGAGGCGATGTTGAGATGGCCGTGCAGATGGACGTTGCGGGTTGCGGCGAAAGCGCCCTCCTGCAGGCAGGAATGACAGAGGCCGTCCATCACCACATGGTCGTCCGGTCGCACCAGCGCCTTGATCACGCCGAAGCCGGCGGCCCAGCCGGTGGGGTAGAGCACGGCATGCTCCATGCCGAGGAAATCGGCGATCGAGCGCTCGAGCGCCAGCGAGTAGCGGGTGTTGCCGATGAAGGCGGCGGAGCCGGCGCTGTGCACGCCATACTCGTCGATCGCGGCCTTGGCGGCGTCCTTGATCGCGGGGTGCGAGGCGAGGCTGAGATAGTCCTGGGAGCCGAAATTGACGCCGGCAAATTGCTCGCCGGTATCTTCCTGGGCGGCGCAGATCGCTTTCGGCGCCTCTCCGGTGGCGCGCGAATAGGGCCACAGGTGATGCTGCCGGCGCAGATCCTGCCAGCGGAAGAAATGTTCGACGCGTCCCAGAAGATCGGAGCCGCGGAGGTCACGGTAGTCGCGCAGGCTACCCGTCAGGGCTTCCACGGGCGTCGGAGTTCTCATTCATATAGGGCATCGCCATCGTCCTTCTGCACACTGACAGACCGACCCGCCGACAGCGTCGATTGCCGCGCCGGGATTTCCCCCTTCGTCATGCATCCGCCGTTTGGTAACCGGCTTGTCAGGGATGCTGCCGCTCTTGTTGTTAAGGATTATGGCGATAAATTGTAAAGAAGAGGTAAAACTTGCGGATTTACCTGGGAAAATCCCGGAAAATTCGAGCTAGATTTGTCTTTGATTGCAACGAATATTAACAATCCAAGTTAATATCCTTCCCGCAATATTATTGATCGGCGCCTACCGCGACGGGTTCAATATTTCGATTGGGCTGCCGCGAGGCCCGGTGACGCTCTCCTCGCGGATCCTCCCGCGATCTCGGCAACGGCCAGCGACACGGACTGGCGGCCGGCCTGGGACTTGGCCACCTCAAGAAACTCGTTAATGACCTCGAGCGCATGCAGCGCCGTGCCGTGAATGTCCTCGGCGTAGTCGAGATAGCGCGGCGCCAGCGCGCCGAACCGCTCGCGGCGCATCACCTCGGAGAAGCCGCAGACGGCCGACAGCGGCGTGCGCAGCTCATGGGCGAGCTGCGCCAGGGCGTCGGCGCGGGTGCGGCTCTCCATCTCGCTGCGGGCCAGCGAGCGCTTGAGCTCGGTCTCGGCGTGGGCGAGCACGTCGAGCGCCGCCTGGAGCCGCTCTGTCCGCGCCGTCACCGCTGCCTGCAGCCGGTCGTCGTGATCGCGCAGGCGGCGCTGCAGCTCCCGCTGTTCGGCGGCGCCGGCGAGGCGCGCGACCAGCGCCGAAGCGGTGAAAGGCTTGGTGACGAAGTCGCTGGCGCCGCGCCGCAGCGCCTCGACCTGCGCCTCGTGGCTGATTTCCTCGGTCAACAGGATGATCGAGCAGCCGACGCGCCGCGCCTCATCGTCGAGCAGGTCGAGCACGGCGAAGCCGTCGAACTCGGGCGTGCGCAGATCGAGCAGCACGACATGTGGCTCGAGCTGGCGCAACAGCGCCAGCGCGGTCGCCGGCTCCCTCGTCGATGCCACCGACGGAAAGCCCGCCGGCGTTAGCATTCTATTTACCAGATCGACGCCGGCGGCATCATCGTCAATGACGAGGATACGACTACTGCCGATGATATCGCTATTCATGATGATCGATGATAGCGCGCCAGCTCTTCGCAAATGC
Organism: uncultured Alphaproteobacteria bacterium; assembly: GCA_963789275.1. GTDB lineage: Bacteria > Pseudomonadota > Alphaproteobacteria > ATCC43930 > CGMCC-115725 > DAHUYF01. Next base: position 255,280 of record CAWBKF010000011.1, on the reverse strand, counting down.
TTAACGCTGGCGGTGTCTAATCTTGGCCTGAGACGGACGAGCGGCGCGCGGCAACGCGCCCCGATCGCTCCCTTCACGCGGCAAGAGGTCCCGAGATGAGCGGCGCGCCGAGCTTCCAAGGCAAAATGGGCATGACCGTCGAGGACGATCAGGCCATGCGCATGTCGATCAAGAACGCCTGACGCGACGGCGTTGGCCGGCGCCGCCGGAGTCGGGAGAATGCCGCAGACGACAGCCGAAACCAAGATACCTCCCGCCGAAGCGCAGCTGCTGAGCCATGTGCAGCATCTGGCCGGCGCGCTCTCGGGCCAGCGCGCGGTCCTTTTCCATCTCTCTCGCCTGCAGCGGCACAACCGCCGCAACAAGCATCTGCAGATCGCCGCCAACATGCTCGACGAGGTCGTGCAGCGTTTTTCCGGCCGCCTCTTCATGCTGGCCGCCGGCGACATCGTGCTCACCTGCCAGAGCGCGCGGCGCAAGACGCTCGAGGGTGCGATCGAGCTGATCCGCTATCTCTTCCACGACGATCCGCTGGCGCAGCATGACGATTCCGGCAGCGATTTCTGCTCGCTGTTCGATCTCGAGACCGATTATGACCGCTTCGTCGCCGTCGTCCGCCGCCTCAAGGAGGCGCAGGAGAAGCGCAGCGCCGGCGAGCTCGCGAGCGATGGTGTCGCGCCGCCGCGGCCGCGCCGCCCGCTCGACCCCGAGCATCTCGGCGACGTCCTCGGCATCATCAATCGCGCCGACCTCTCCAACGTCATGCGGCGCCAGACGGTGTGGTCGCTGGCTCCGGGCATGCCGCCGCGGCGGCTATTCGACGAGCTGTTCGTCTCGATCGAGGAGTTGGGCAGGGCGCTCGCGCCCGACTTCCAGCTCGCCAACGACCGCTGGCTGTTCCAGTATCTGACGCAGACGCTCGATCGCCGCGTTCTGTCACAGCTCGCCCGCGACTATCCCGGGGTCGCCCGCGGCCTCAGCATCAACGTCAACGTCGCGACATTGCTGTCGCCGGAATTCGCGACGTTCGAGGATTATATGCCGACGCACGCGCGCGGGAAGATCGTGCTGGAATTGCAGCTCGCCGATATCTGGTCGGATTTCGGCGCCTATCTTTTTGCCGCGAACCTGGCGAAGCAGCATGGCTACCGGCTCTCGCTCGACGGCGTGCGCCACCGCGCCTTGCCGCTGATCGACGCCGGGCGGCTCGGCGTCGACTACCTGAAGCTCGTCTGGGAGGACAGCCTGCTCACCCTCGAGGCCGAGGAGCAGCAGGAGTTCCGCCGAGCGCTCGCGGCGGTGGCGCCGGTGCGCGTCATCCTCATGCGCTGCGACCGCGCCGAGGCGGTAAGCTTCGGCCAGGCGGAGGGCATATCGCTCTTCCAGGGCTGGCACATGGATCACCTCGCCCGGGGGTGAGGCGCCTATCTAGGAGGCGGCGGCGATCGCGGGGAGGAGGCGCTCTTGCGCCGTGTCGAGCGTCGCCGGCCGCAGCGGGGTGGCGGTGATCGCGGCGGGCACCCTTATGGTGAAGCACGAGCCGCCGCCGAGCGCGCTGTCGACGGTGATCTCGCCGCCCATCATGCGGCAGAGCTTCTGGCTCAAGGCGAGGCCGAGGCCGGTGCCGCCATAGCGGCTCGCCGTCGAGGCCTCGGCCTGGTTGAAGTTCTGGAACAGCTTCGGCAGGTTCTCGCGGCTGATGCCGATGCCGGTATCGCGCACGGCGATGCCGATCCAGTCGCCGCCCGCCGCGTGCTCGCGCGCCGCTTTCAAGGTGACGCGGCCCTGCTTGGTGAATTTGGCGGCGTTGCTCAGCAGGTTGAGCACGGCCTGGCGCAGCTTGGTCTGGTCGCCGATGATCAGGCCGAGCTCGGCGCCGCGCTCGACGAGGAAGTCATTGCCGTTCTCCATGACCAGCGGCCGGCAGGTGGCGACGACATCGTCGATGAAGTTGTTGAAGTCGAAAGGCTGGGCGGCGAGCTCCATCTTGCCGGCCTCGATCTTGGAGAGATCGAGCACGTCGGTGACCAGCGACAGCAGGTGCTTGCCGGCGCTGTTGATGCGCCGGAGATCGGCGATCTGCTGCTCCTTGCGGCCGTCGGCCTCGGCGTCCTCGAGCAGCATCTCGCTATAGCCGATCACGGCGTTGAGCGGCGTGCGCAGCTCGTGGCTCATCTTGGCGAGGAATTCCGATTTCTGGCGGTTGGCTTTCTCGGCCTCCTCCTTGGCCTCGCGCAGCTTGATGGCGGTGGTGCGGTGATTCTGCACTTCGTGCTCGATCTGGGATTGCGAGGCGACGAGATTGGCGTAATAGAGCGCCATCATCGACATGTAGACGGTGGCGGACAGCACCGAGGTGAGGCCGAGGCCCGACATCTTCTCGATCGGCACGCGCTCGGGAAAGCCGTCGGTGAGCGCATAGATGATATAAAAGCCGAGCAGGTTGAGCGAGAACATGCCGAGGACGCTGTAGCGCAGCTTCGGCCGGTCGCCGAGATAGAAGAACGCGAGCAGCAGCGCGTTCAGCAGCCAGGGCAGGAACGGCGAGCTGACGCCGCCATACTGATAAGAGCCGAAGAGCGTGACGAAGGTCAGATCCTCGACGGTGAGGAAGGCGAGCGGGATCAGCCGGCCGGTGAATTTGAGCGCAAAAGGCAGCGTCCAGAACGAGGTGATCAGGCTGACGATCACCCAGTAGGCGAAGCCGGGATGCGGATCGAGGATCCAGAGATAGACGCTGATGCTCTGGCCGAGCGTTGGTCCGAAGAGATGGCTGAAGACGAAGATGCGCGCGCGGCCCAGCGTCGCCGCATCCGTCCGCAGCGAATCCGGGATGAACCAGTCGATCGCCCGATAGCTGGGCGACAGCATCGCCGACAGGCGCTTCAGCATCGGGACTCCATTCACGCCGGTAGTTCGTCGGCGGCGAGGATATCGTCCAACTGGTTAATGGTTGTTTTACGTTTGCGGCTCCCGGCTGGTGCGGTTTAGCGCGGGGGGCGCGGCGGTCGTGCCTTCCGGCAACGCCAGAAGGAGCATGGGGGCGCCGCCGACGGCGTAGGTGAGGCAGGGCCGCAAATGCTGAAAGCCGAGGCGGCGATAGAATTTCCGCGCGGGGTTGCTGTCCAGCACGTTGAGCTGGATGAGCGGCACGCCGCGCTCGATCGCCGCCGCGGCGACCTCGGTCACCAGCGCGCGGCCGGCGCCGAGCTTGCGCCGGGCGGGATCGACATAGAGATCCTGAATCGAGAAGACGACGCCGCCCAGCGCCGTCATGTAGACGTCGCTGTACGTGATCATGCCGATCGGGGTTGCCGCCTGCTCCGCGAGGAAGCTGCGGAAGCGCGCATCGGGGCCGAAGCCGTCGCGCAGCCAGTCGCGCTCGGTGGCGACCAGTATGGCGTCATTGCCTTCCGCGTGCGTGAGCTCGCGCTTCATGCGGAAAAGCGCCGGCACGTCGCCGGGCATCGCCGGGCGGACGCGCACGATCGGCGGCGAAGCGCTTCCCTCCATGGCGCCGGTGATAGCAGAACATGGTTACCGCGCGGTAAATGCCGGCTAGATGATCGCCTTCTGCCGCAGCGCGGCGATGGCGCCGCCGTCGTAGCCGAGCTCGGCCAGGATGGGGTCGGTATGCTCGCCAAGCAGCGGCGCCCGGTGGCGGATCGTGCCCGGGGTCGCCGACAGCCAGACGGGCGCCTTGGCCACCGGCGCGGCGCGCGCCAGGCCGGGATAGTCGAGCGGCTCGAAAAAGCCCATGGCGCGCACCTGCGGGTCGTCCAGCACCTCTTGCGGGCTCAGCACCTTGGCCGCCGGGATCTTCTCGCGGCCGAGGATGTCCAGCGCCTCGGGGGTGCCGCGCGCGCCGCACCATTGCTGCATGCGCTCGCTGATGATCGTGCCGTGCTCGCCGCGCGCGAGGTCGTCCCTGAAACGGGGATCGTCGAGCCAGTGCGGCTCGCCCATCAGCCGCGCCCAGCGGCGGTAGAGCGGGGCGCCCACCACCTGGCAGATGATCCAGCCGTCGCGCGTGCGGAAGAGATCGACCGGCGCCGCGGTCTGGCCGCGATTGCCGGTGGGAACGCGATTGGCCTCGATCACCGCCTGCTCGATCAGCATGGCATTGGTGAAGGTGACGGCGGTGGCCAGCAGCGCGCCCTCGACCTTCTGGCCTTGGCCGGTTTCGCGCCGCGCCATCAGCGCCGCCAATGTGCCGAAGGCGCAGTGCAGCGCGGTGCCGAAATCCACCCAGGGGACCCAGGCGCGGTAGGGCTGATCGGGCTCTCCCGTCATGTAGACCGCGCCCGACATCACCTGGCCGACGCCGTCGAACCCCACCCGCTCGGCATAGGGCCCGCCATGGCCATAGGCGGAGCTGGTGGTGAGGATGATGTCGCGCCGGACCGAGGCGAGGCTGTCATAGTCGAGCCGCATCGCCTTGAGCGTCGGCGGCGGCAGGTTCGCCACCACCACATCGGCGGTGCGGACCAGGCGGCGCACCACCTCCTGTCCGTCCGGCGTCATCGGGTCGAGCGTCAGCGAGCGCTTGTTGCGGTTCATCTGCAGGAAAAGCGCCCCCACCCCGTCGGCGCCGACCGGGGTGACGAAGCGGTCCTCGCTGCCCTGGCACTTCTCGATGCGGATGACGTCGGCCCCCTGCTCGGCGAGGAGCGCGGCGCAGTAGGGACCGGCGATGTAGCGGCCGAAATCCAAGACGCGAATGCCGGAGAGAATGCCCGTCATGCTAAGTTTTCCTCGTCAAGCTTCTACTGTGGGGAGAAATGCCCGGGATCGTTAGCTAAACCTTAACCGCGACCATGCAGCTTTGCATGGGCTTCGGCGGCATCGCCCGAAGCGAAGAAGGGCGAGATATGGCTGGCGGTCGCTCGGGCGCGACGGGGATCTCGAAAGGCGCGGCAGCTCCCTTTGGGGTGAAATCCGCCTCGGCGCCGGCCTTGCGCTCGGCCTTTGCCGGCGAGGACGTCCTTCACGGCTATCTCGAGCAGGTCGCGGCCGGGCGGGCCGGGCAGCGCGCGATTATCTTCCGCCTGTCGCGGCTCGACCGCTCGCATCGCCGCGACAAGCATCTCCAGATCGTCGGCAACATGCTGCAGGAAGTGACGCAGCAATATCCCGGCCGGCTCTTCGTGCTGCGCAGCGGCGACGTCGTGATGATCTGCAAGGGCATCACGCGCAAGGCGATCGACGAGACGACGGAGTTGCTGCGCTATCTCTTCAACGACGATCCCTTGGCGCGCGAGGGTGCCGAGGCGGCGGATTTCTGCGCCACCTTCGACCTCGAGATCAATCATGCGCAGTTCCTGGCGGCTCTCGAGGAGATCCGCGAGGCGGAAGCGAAGCGCCGCGCCGAGCAGGCGATGCCGCCGCGGTTCGTGCTTGGCGGCGAGACCGGGCCGCTCAATTCCGAGCGCGCCCGCGAGCTCATCGACGCCGTGAGCCGCATCGATCTCTCGACCATGGGGCGGCGGCAGACGGTCTGGGAAATGGCGCCGGGCAAGCCGCCGGAGCCGCGCTTCGATGAATTCTTCTTCTCCATCGAGCGGCTGCGCCACGCGATCGGCGCCAATTTCGACCTGGCCAAGGACCGGCAGCTCTTCACTTATCTCATGCGCTGGCTCGACCGCTACATGCTGGCGACGCTGCTGCGCGATCACGCCAAGTTCCAGCGCCCGCTCAGCGTCAACATCAACGTCTCGACATTGCTCTCGCCGGATTTCACCACCTTCGACGATCTCAGGCCGACCGATTGGCGCGACCGCCTCATCCTCGAAGTGCAACTCGCCGATCTCTGGTCCGACCTGCCCGCCTTCCTCGCGATCTCGGACGGGCTGAAGCGGCGCGGCTACCAGCGCTGCCTCGACGGCGTCCTCTACCAGGCATTGCCTTTCGTCAATTTCCGCCGCTTCGACGTGGACTACGTCAAGGTGCTGTGGGACGACGCGCTGCTGCAGCTCGACGAGCGCACCTTGCGCGAGCTGTGCGAGGCGATCGCCGATTGCGGCAAGGGGCGCATCATCCTGACGCGCTGCGGCCGACGCGAGGCGATCAAGGTGGGGCAGGCGATGGGCATCCATCTCTTCCAGGGCTGGCAGGTCGATCAGGCGAATCAGGGCCTATGAGCCGGCGGCGCCCGCCGGCGCGGCTTGAAATCCGGCGCTGGGCGCGGCATGTCTCTTTGAGCTAGCTGAAGGGGAGTGCCAATCCGTGAAATTCGGCATCGGTCAACCGCTGCGGCGGTACGAGGATCTGCGGCTGCTCACCGGCAAGGGGCGCTATACCGATGATATCGCCTTGCCCGGTATGGCGGTCGCCGCAGTGTTGCGCGCGCCGGTCGCCCATGCCGTGATCAGGCGGCTCGACGCGGGCGCGGCGCGGCGCATGCCCGGCGTGAAGCTGGTGCTGACCGGCGCCGAGGTCGCGGCCGACGGGCTGGGCGACCTGCCGTGCGTCCATCCCTTGGTGAGCCGCGACGGCAAGCCGCGCCACGACACGCCGCGTCCGCTGCTGGCGATCGGCAAGGTGCGCCATGTCGGCCAGCCCGTCGCCTTCATCGTCGCCGAAAGCCTGGATCAGGCGCGCGACGCCGCCGAAGCGGTCGCGGTCGAGTATGAGGAGCTGCCGGCAGTGGTGGAGTCGCGCGCCGCGCTCGGCGCCGACGCGCCGCTGCTCTTCGATCACATTCCCGGCAATCTCGTCTTCGACTGGGACAATGACGCGACCGACAAGGCGGCGACCGACGCCGCCTTCGCCCGGGCGAAGCGCGTCACCACGCTGGAGATCGTCAACAACCGCGTCGTCGCCAATTCGATGGAGCCGCGCAACGCGCTCGCCGACTACGATCCCGCCACCGGCCGCTCGACGCTCTACACTACGACGCAAGGCCCGCATCTCGTGCGCGATCCCATCGCCGAGATGGTCCTGAAGATCGGCAAGGACAATCTCCGCGTCGTGACCCCCAATGTCGGCGGCGGCTTCGGCATGAAGGCCTTTGTCTATCCCGAGCAGGCGCTCGCCGTCTGGGCCAGCCGCAAGCTGCAGCTCCCGGTGAAATGGCAGGCCGATCGCTCCGAGGGCTTCCTTTCCGACAATCAGGGGCGCGATCACGTGACCCGCGCCGAGCTCGCCATGGATGAGGGCGGCAAGTTCCTGGGCTTGCGCGTCACCATCCTGGCCAATCTTGGGGCCTATCTGTCGCCTCTCGGCCCCTTCATTCCGACGCGCTCGTCGGATCTCATCTCGGGCCTCTACACCACGCCCGCGATCCATATCAACGTCAAGGGCATCTGCACCAACACCGTGCCGGTCTGCGCCTATCGCGGCGCCGGGCGTCCCGAGGCGGCCTATCTCGTCGAGCGCCTCGTCGATGCCGCGGCGCGCGACATGGGCCTCGCGCCCGACGCCATCCGGCGCCTCAACTTCATCCCCGCGACCGCCATGCCCTACACCTCGGCGACGCGGCTGGTGTTCGATTCCGGCGAGTTCGAGCGGGTGATGGATCTCTCGATGAAGGCGGCGGACTGGACCGGCTTCGCCCAGCGCCGCGCGCGCTCGGAGCGCAGCGGCAAGCTGCGCGGCATCGGCATGGCGACATATACCGAGCGCTGCGGCGGCGGCTTCCCCGAGACCGCCTCGATCGAGTTCAAGGACGGGCATATCGAGCTCGTCATGGGCAATGTCGAATACGGCACCGGCCTCATCACCGCCTATAAGCAGGTCGTGGCCGACCGGCTCGGCGTCGATCCCGACCGCATCGAAATCATCATGGGCGATACCGACCGCACGCCCGCCGGCCTCACCGGCGGCTCGCGCGCGCTGCCGGTCGCCGGATCCGCGCTCTACGAGGCCTCGGCGGATGTCATCGAGAAGGGCCGCGCGCTCGCCGCGCATCTGCTCGAGGCGGCGGCGGCCGATGTGCAGTATGAGGATGCCGCCTTCCTCGTCCCCGGCACCGATCTCAAGCTCGATCTCTTCGAGGTGGCGCGCGCGGCGCGCGATCCCGCGAAGCTGCCGCCCGGCATGCAGCCCGGCCTCGACGTCACCAGGCATCGCGTGCCGCAGGCGGCCACATTCCCCAATGGCTGCCACATCGTCGAGGTCGAGATCGATCCCGATACCGGCGTGGTGGCGGTCGACCGCTACACCATCGTCGATGACTTCGGCCGCACCATCAACCCGATCATGCTCGAGGGCCAGGTCCATGGCGGGGTCGCCCAGGGCATCGGCCAGGCGCTGATCGAGCATACTGTCTATGACGGCGAGACCGGCCAGCTCGTCACCGGCTCCTTCATGGACTACGCCATGCCGCGCGCCGACGATCTCCCGTCCTTCTCGTTCGCGACGCACAACGTGCCCTGCACGGCGAACCCGCTCGGCGTCAAGGGCGCCGGCGAGGCCGGCGCCGTCGGCGCGCCGCCGGCGGTGATCAATGCCATCGTCGATGCGCTGCATGCGCGGACGGGGCTTCGCCACATCGACATGCCGGCGACGCCGCGCCGCGTCTGGGAGGCGCTGCAGGCCGGCGCCTAGGAGGAACCGATCGATGCGCAAGCCGTCCAAACCCGCCGCCGCGCTCCCCGCCTGGATCAAGCCGCGGGGTCCGCGCCAGACCGAGCGCATCGATTTCCACGACACGCCGGCAAAGGCGGTGTTCAAGCTGGTCAAGGGCGACCTCGCCGCCGCCGAGGCGTGCATCGCCATGGTCAAGGCGGTGGCGACCGCCGACCCGAAGGCCGAATACGGTCCCTTCACGCCGCTGGTGATCCTCGAGGCGATCGGCCTCACCGGCCCCGCCATCGGCGCGGTCTATGACCGCGTCTGCGGCGGCGATCCCGTCACGGCGCTGGCGGTGCTGCATGCGGTGCGCTTGAAGCTGATCTCCGCCGTGGCGCTGGAGAGCGCCGCTCAGGGCGGCGCGAAGATCGACGTAGCGGCGCTGCTCGATCTCATCCGGCACAAGATCCCGGGCTTCGGGCGGCCGTCCTCGTCCTAGTAAGCGCCATCGCGATTCCGTGACTCTCCCCACCTCACCCCAACCCTCTCCGCCCCCCGGGGCGGAGAGGGAGGGGCCCGCGTAGCGGGAGGGTGAGGTGGGGTCGACGAGCGCTCGCCGTGTCCGGCATTTCTGGTACTGGGACTCAGCGCTCCCGCTTACTCCGCCGCCCGCGCGCGCTCGCGCACCATGCCCTGGAGCCGCCCGGCTATGATCTCCTCGGCCTCGCGGACGATGCGGTGGACGAGATCTCTAACGCTCGGCACGTCGTGGATGAGGCCTTGCACCATGCCGGCGGACCAGATGCCGTAATCGAGTTCGCCCGCCTCGAGCACGTGACGGCCTTTGACGCCGGCGACGAAGTTGCGCACATCCTCGAAGGTGCTGCCGGGCTTGTGCTCGATCTCGATCACCTTCTCGGCGATGCTGTTCTTGTGGACGCGCGCGGTGTTGCGCATGGTGCGGAACAGCAACGCCGTCTGGCGCTCGTCGCTGTCGACCAGCTTCTGCTTGATCTTGTCGTGGATCGGCGCCTCTGTGGTCGCCATGAAGCGCGTGCCCATATTGATGCCGTCGGCGCCCAGCGCCAGCGCCGCGACCAGGCCGCGCGCCTCGCCGAATCCGCCCGAGGCGATGAACGGGATCCCAAGCTTGTCGGCGGTGATGGGGATGAGCACGAGGCCCGGCGTGTCGTCCTCGCCGGGATGCCCCGCGCATTCGAAGCCGTCGATCGACACCGCATCGACGCCGAGGCGCTCCGCCTTCAAGGCGTGACGCACGGCCGTGCATTTATGGATGATCTTGATGCCGGCCGCTTTGAACACAGGAATGTATTTCTCGGGGTTGTTGCCCGCGGTCTCGACGATCTTGATCCCCGACCCGATGATCGCGTCCATATATTCGTCATAGGGCACCGGCTTGATCGTTGGCAGGATGGTCAGGTTCACGCCGAACGGCCGGTCGGTCATGCCGCGGCACCGCTCGATCTCCTTGGCGAGGTCTTCGGGCGTCGGCTGGGTCAACCCCGTGAGAAAGCCCAGCGCGCCGGCATTGGCCACCGCCGCCACCAGCTCGGCGCGGCCGACCCATTGCATGCCGCCCTGGACGATGGGGTGGTCGACCCCGAACAGCTTGGTGAAGCGCGTCTCGAGCATGGGCATTTCCTTTCCCTGATCGCTGCCAGGGTTGCGGGGCAGGCGGCAAAAGGCAAGCGCGACATGGCGCTGGCGCCGCATATCCGGAAATGCTGTACTCCGGTCCGAAATATCAGGGAGAGCAGCCATGGCGGAGCATGTCCTGACCGAGATCAAGGACGGGATCGGCAGCATCGTCTTCAACCGTCCCGAGGCGCTCAACGCGCTCTCCCCGGAGATGACCGACGGGCTCATCGAGGCGACCGGCCGCTTCGAGCGCGACCCCGCCGTGCGCTGTGTCGTCATCCGCGGTGCCGGCGATCACTTCATGGCGGGCGGTGACATCAAGGGCTTCAAGAAATCGCTGAGCGAGGATCGCGAGGGCCATGTGGCGCGGCTCGAGATGCGCGTCGTCAAGGTGCATCAGGCGATCTATCACCTGCGCCGCATGCCGAAGCCGGTGCTGGCCTCGGTGCAGGGCGCCGCCGCCGGCTTCGGCCTCAGCATGATCCTCGCCTGCGATCTCGCGATCGCCGCCGACGATGCCTACTTCACCTTGGCCTACCGCCATATCGGTCTCTCCGCCGATGGCGGCGCCACATATTTCCTGCCGCGCATCGTCGGCGAGCGCCGGGCGCTGGAGATCGCCTTGTTGGGCGAGCGCTTCACCGCCCAGCGCGCGCATGAGGTCGGCATCCTCAACTGGCTGGCGCCGCGCGCGGCGCTGGCCGAGGAGACGGCGGCGCTGGCGCGCAAGCTGGCCGATGGCCCGACCGTGGCGCTCGGCACGGCGAAGCAGCTCATCCGCGCCTCGCTCGACAATTCCTGGGACGAGCAGTCGCATCGCGAGGCCGAAGGCCTCGCCGCCGCGGCGGCGACCGAGGACCACATCGAGGGCGTGACTGCCTTCGTCGAGAAGCGCAAACCGGTCTTCAGGGGGCGCTGACCGCGATGGCCGAGACGCTGATCGTCGGCGCCGGCATCGGCGGGCTGACGCTGGGATTGATGCTGACCCGCGCCGGCCTTCCCTGCCGCGTCTACGAAGCGGCGCCCGAGATCAAGCCGCTCGGCGTCGGCATCAACCTGCTGCCGCATGCCATGAAGGAGCTGGCGGCGCTCGGCCTCGAGGAGCGGCTTGCGGGCTTGGGCGTGCGCACCGCCGAAGCGGCGTTCTTCAACCGCTTCGGTCAGCTCATCTACCAGGAGCCGTTGGGCCGCGCTGCGGGATATGACTGGCCGCAGATCTCGATCCACCGTGCCGAGCTGCACCGCGTGCTGAAGGACGCCTTCATCGCCGAGGCGGGCGCCGACCGGCTGCTGCTCGGCTGGCACTGCGTTCGCGTCGAGGAGAACGGCACGGCGCATTTCCGGCACGCCACCACCGGCGAGGCTCTTCCGCGGCAGCCGGGCGCCGCAATCATCGGCGCCGACGGCATCCATTCCACCATCCGCAAGCAGCTCTATCCCGATGAAGGCGAGCCGATCTATTCCGGCGTCAACATGTGGCGCGGCGTCACGCGCTGGCAGCCGATCCTCGGCGGCGCCACGATGATCCGCTGCGGCTGGTTCACCCATGCCAAGATCGTGATCTATCCGATCCGCGACGCAATCGACGGCGACGGCAGGCAGCTCGTCAATTGGGTGGTCGAGATCGAGACGCCGAGATACCAGCGCTGGAACTGGGCGCGCGCCGGCCGGCTCGAGGATTTCATCACGCCGATGCAAGATTGGCATTTCGACTGGCTCGACGTGCCGGAATTTCTGCGCCAGGCCGAGGTGGCGCTGGAATATCCCATGGTCGACAAGGATCCGCTGCCGCGCTGGAGCTTCGGCCGCGTGACGCTGCTGGGTGATGCCGCGCATCCGATGTATCCGCGCGGCTCGAACGGTGCTGGCCAGGCGATCCTCGATGCCCGCGCGCTGGCCGACTGCCTCGCCGGCACCGTCGATCCCGTTGCCGCGCTCTACACCTATGAAGGGCGGCGCCTCGAGGCGACGGCAAAAGTGGTGCGCACCAACCGGACGACGCCGCCGGATTGGATCCTCGGCGAGGTGCACAAGCGCACCGGCGACAAGCCCTTCGCCTCGATCGACGCGGTGATTTCGCGAGACGAGCTGGTGGCCATCACCGACGCCTATAAGCGCGTCGCCGGCTACGACAAGGAGAAGCTCAGGCCGTAGACCAGCGGCGACGGCGGCCGGACCGGGGGGCGCCGGTAACCGGCCGGTAATACCATGATATGTAATAAGGGGGCTGGTGGTATCATTCGCCTGCGGCAGGCGGCGTGCGCGGGTCGCGGGCGCCGGGCCGCGCGAGGGAGCTCGATGACGTTGCCCGCAGGCTCGACTGCGTCAGGTCCCGGCCGGCCCGATGTCCTGGCCGAGCAGGTCCGGCTGCTCTATGCCGGGACCTTCGTCATCCCGGCCAATCTCATCAACGCCGCCATCGTCGCCTGCGCGCTGTGGCGCTCCTTCCCGGCGCGCTTCCTGATCGCCTGGCTGGCGTTGACCGCCCTTGTCGTGGCCGCCCGGCTGATCCTCTCCGCCCGCTATCGCCGCTCGGCCACGGCCGATCGCCATGCCCGCCGCTGGGCGCGCCGGTTTGCCGGCGGCGCGCTCGCCTCCGGCATATTGTGGGGCGTGGTCTGCGCCGCCCTGCCGTTTTTCGGACAGCCGCTCGACTTCCTCTTCGTCACGCTGGTGGCGGCGGCGACATCGGCGGCGTCGATGACCTCGCTCTCCGCATATTTCCCTGCCTTCCTCTGCTACCTCCTGCCCTTCATCGTGCCGCCGGGGATCGCCTTCATCGTCACGCCCGGTCCGGACTATCTCATGCTCGGGGTGCTGATCCTGGTCTATGCCGGCATCCTCGCCGGCACCGGGCGCAATCTCCACCGCTCGATCGTCCGCACGCTGCAGCTCAAGACCACCAACGCCTCGCTCAACAAGTCGCTGACCTCGACCCATGCCGAGCTCGCGCTCGCGCGGCAGGACAAGTGGCGCAGCTTCGCCCATCTCAGCCACGAGCTGCGCACGCCGCTGACCGCGATCCTGGGCTTCTCGGAAGCGATCCGCGACCAGCTCTTCGGGCCGCTCGGCAATCCGCGCTACAGCGAATATGCCGGCCATGTCCACAATAGCGGCCAGCACCTGCTCAATCTCGCCAGCGAGATCCTGGCCTTCTCGCAAGGCGAGTCGAGCACGCTGCTGCTGTCGGAGAGCGACATCGACATCGCTGCGCTGATCGAGGGCTGCGTCAATCTGATAGCGTCGCGCGCCGAGCGCCAGCGCCTGCGCATCATCCGCAGCGTGCAGCATGGGCTTCCGGCGCTCCGCGCCGACGAAACCAAGCTGCGCCAGATCCTGCTCAACCTGCTGACCAACGCCGTCAAGTTCACGCCGCCCGGAGGCGAGATCACGATCATGGCCTGCCTGTCATCGGATGGTGGCATCACCATCAGCGTCGCCGATACCGGTGTCGGCATGGCCTCGGCCGATATCCCGCGCGCCATGGCGCCGTTCGTGCGGCTGGAGAACGCGCTGGTACAGGAGACCGAGGGCGTCGGGCTGGGCCTGCCGCTGTGCAAGCGCCTGGCGGAGCTGCACGGCGCGGAGCTCGCGGTCGCCAGCGAGCTCGGCATGGGCACCACCTGCACCATCCGGTTTCCGCTCTCGCGAACCCGGCCGCCTGCGGCGGGGTCCGCGGCTTAGTGCGGCCGCGCCGCGCCGGGCGGCCGCTTCCTGTCGCGCAGCAGCGCCGCCGCCGCGCCCTCGACCACGGTGCCGCGGAAATAATCCGGGTTCATCGACAAATGCATCATGGCGGGATTGACAAAGGTCAAGTCGCGGAAATTCTCCGGCGTCAGCAGCTTGGCGTTCACCAGGTTCCAGGCTTCGGTCAGGATGCTGGCGGCGTCGAGCACGTCCCAATGGCCGATATCCGAGCCGAAGACCGGCTTCAGCGCCGCGCCCAGCGGGTTGAGGCGGCGGTTGAAGGCGACCGAGACCATGCGGTCATCGGCCTCGCAGCCGAAATAGAAGGGATCGACGAAGAGCTGGCGCAGCTGCGGGATCTCGGTGAGCGCGCAGGCGGCGAATTCGTCGAACCCGTCGGGGCGATCGATCATGAAATTGCCATGCGGATCGGCGCTGAGGCGCTCGGGCGTCAGCCGCTTGCCGCCGAATTCCCGGAACAGCCTCGCCAGCAGCTCGACATTGAGCTTCGCCGGGTCGAGATTGCGCTCCATCGCCGTGACGTTGCGCTTCTCCCAATGTTCGACGATATCGTTGAGGAGATTGACCGCCCAACCGACGCCGCCCTCGAGGAAAGCGAAGCTCAGCTCCGGAAAGCGCCTGGTCACGCCGCTGAAGATCAGCGAGCGGCAGAAGAACTCGGCGCCGCCGGCGAAATCGCCGAGATGGTTGAAGACATAGTTGCTCGGCGAGGCGCGATAGCCGATGCCGCGTGACGAGGTGTGGCAGACCGGCGTGACGCCAAGCTCGATGCATTTGCGCCAGAACGGATCGTAGTCATAGGGCGAATCCATGACGATCGAGCGCGTCGCCTGCGGCGCCGCCAGGAACGGGTCCTGGCCGGTCGCCGCGCGCCCGGGGCCACGCAGCTCGGTGCCAATCATCACCGCCTTGTGGCCGAGCTCGTTGACCGCGAACTCGAGCTCCTCGATCGCCTCCTGCGGCGTGTAGGTCGGGATCACCGCCGCCGGCCGCAGCCGGTCGGCGACCTCGGCGAACATCTCGGCATAGAGCATGTTGAGCGCGCGGCAACTCACCCGCCGCGCCTCGGCATCGGGAAAGTAGACATGGCTCAGGCCGCGCGTCGTGTAGCAATGCGCGAAATCGATGCCGAACTCGTCGAGCCGCGAGCGGAAATAGCGCGGCAGCTGCGCCAGCGCGCGGTCGCTCGTATGTTCGCCCGAGGGCAGTCCCCACCAGAAGCCGCGCACCGTCGGCCCGTGATGCGCGCGCAGCGCCGTCACCTTGCGAGCGATCTCCTCGCCGCCGATCTCGCGCACGAAGTCGCGATGGGCGAAGTCGCATTCGATGATATGGGCATCGGCATCGATCACGGGATGATCGAGCTTGGCGCGCACCTCGCCTCCGGGGAACCCCTCAAATCCTGACATCGGCTTTCCTCCTAGCGGCAATCCTTCTCGCAGCGGTTCTCCTCCACGTCCGGCCGCGGGTCCGGGCTGATGAAGCCGTTGCGGTTGGGCATTTGCACCCGGGGCAGCGTCCTGGCATCCATCACCGCGTCCTCGCCGACGATGCCGTTCAAATAGAGCAGGTAGGCGCTGAGGGCATAGACCTGGTCGGCGGTGAGCGATTTCGGCGCGCTGAACGGCATCGCCCGATGGATGTAGTCGAAGAGGGTCGTAGCATAGGGCCAGTAGCTGCCGACCGTCGGGATCGGCTTCGCCGTCGCCAGCGTGCCCTGGCCGCCGACCAGCCGGTCCATCGGCTTGCCTTCGCCCTTGGCGCCGTGGCAGGCGGCGCAGGTCTCGGCGTAGATCTTCTCGCCCTCCCTCACGCTGCCCTTGCCTGGCGGCAGGCCGCTGCCATCGGGCAGCACGTCGATGTCCCAGCCGGCGATCTCGTCGGGCGTCGCCGGCTGGCCGATGTCGTAGCGCGCCGCGGCGGGGGCCGCGAGCATCAGCAGCGCCAGCAGCGGCGGCACGGCGCGGCTAAGCAGCATTGGTCACCTCGCCGCCCGGCGCCAGCTTCCAGGTATGGATGCCGTTGTTGTGATAGAAGGAGTGGACGCCGCGCACCTCGACGAGGGCGGGCAGCCGCGGCTGGGTATAGCCGGTCTCGTCGGTGGCCCGGCTTTGCAGCAGCGCCGGTCCGCCTTCCCAGCGCCAGGGCAGGCGGAAGCGCGTCAGGCATTTCGCCAGCACCGGCTCCTGCAGCTGCGCCGTCTGCCAATTCGCGCCGCCATCGGTCGAGACGTCGACCGCTCGGATCTTGCCGTGTCCCGACCAGGCGAGGCCGGAGATCTCGTGGAATCCCGGCGCGAGGAGGCGCTGGCCGCCCGAAGGCTGGGTGATCACCGACTTCGCCTCCATCATGAAGGTGAATTGCCGTGCCTTGCCGTCCGGCATCAGGTCGGTGTATTTCGACGTCTCTTCGCGGGTCTCGAACGGCTCTTTGCCGAGCTTGATCCGGCGCAGCCATTTGACGCTCATATTGCCCTCGAAGCCCGGCAGGAAAAGCCGCAGCGGGTAGCCTTGCTCGGGCCTGAGCCGCTCGCCGTTCTGCGCATAGACCAGCATCGCGTCCTCATAGGCCTTGGCCATTGGCACGCTGCGATCGAGGCCGGCGCCATCGGCGCTCTCCGCCAGCAGCCAGCGCGCGTCCTTGCTCGCGCCGACCTCCTCGAGCACGGTCGAGAGCATGACGCCGGTCCATTCGCAGCAGCTCAGCAAACCATGCGTGTCCTGCACCGTGACATCGGCCGGCCTGAGGTTCCAGGCGGTGTTGCCCGAGCATTCCAGGAAATAGAGGCGCGACACCGAGGGAAAGCGCATGAGATCGTTCATGGTGAAGATGAGCGGCCGCGCGACGAGGCCGTGGACGATGAGCCGATGCTGCTCGGGATCGATGTCCGGCACCCCGGCATGGTCGCGCTCATAGACGAGGCCATTGGGCGTGATGATGCCGCGGAGATTCTGCAACGGCGTGCGGCTGGTGGCGGCGGTCGTGGTCGGCCGGTTCGGCACCGCGCGGCGGATGACGTCCTTCTCGAAGCGCGATGGCACGCCGTAGGGCGGAGTCAGGATCGGCGCGCCCTGCATGCGGCTCCATTCCGGCACGTTGGGCGGCAGGTTCGACCCGTCCTCGGCGGCGGCGGCGAGCGGCGCGATCAACCCGCCCAGCGCCGCGCCGCCCATCAAGGTCGCGGTCTTGCCGAGCAGGCTGCGCCGGCCCATCGGACGCCGTGCGGGCGGTGGCGCGGAAGCGTCGTCGTTCATGCGGTTCCTCCTCCGCCCGACGCTAGCACCGGCGGCGCGCGAGGTCACGCCCGCGTCGCGCGGTGCCCAGGCATCGGCAGAAACCCGTTCGGTCGCAAACCTACGCTGCCAGACTCGCTTTATCGTCATGGCCGGGCTTGACCCACGAGAGTCCGGCACATGTTTTGCTGGACGAGGTGCACGGCGTTGATTCTACTCGTGTCTGGACGTCGCCAAACGTTCCAGGACACGAAAGGAGCAGCGCCGTGCAGCATCAGATTAGCGTATTCAGGGGCGTGTTGAAGGGTTTGCCGTGGGGCGAGTTCGAGCGGCTGGTTGAGGAGCACGGTGCCGATGAGCGGGAGCGCGGGTTCTGCGCGAAGACGCAGTTGGTGGCGCTGAGCTACGGCCAACTTTCCGGGTCTGTGAGCCTGCGCGAGATCGAAGCTGGGCTCAGTAGCCATGCTGTGCATCGCTACCACTTGGGGATCGGGGAAGTCCGCCGCTCGAGTCTGGCGGACGCGAACAAATATCGCCCGAGCGCCGTGTTCTCGGCACTGCTCGACCTGATGATGAAGCGAGCGCATCGCGGGCTGCGCCGGAAGCTCGATGGTGTCACTTATCTCGTCGACTCGACGGCGCTCACCCTCAGCGGGCTGAGCGCCGGATGGGCGCGCTTCTCGGCCAAAGTTTGCGGCGCGAAGCTGCATCGTCTATGATCCTGACGCCGATCAGCCGGTCTATTCGGCGGTCTCCGCGGCCAACCTGAACGACATCACCGCCGCCAAGGCGATGCCGATCGAGCCTGGGGCTACCTACGTGTTCGATCTCGGCTATTACGATTACGGCTGGTGGACCGAACTCGACGCCAAGGGATGCCGGATCGTCACCCGTCTCAAACGCAATACGCCCTTCACCGTCAGCCAGACGCGATCCGTGCCGCAGACCGGCAACATCCTCTCCGATCGCATCGGCTATCTCCCGGCGCGCCAAGCCAAAAACCGCAAGAACCCGTTCAACAAGCTGGTCCGCGAAATCCAAGTGACGACCGACACCGGCAAGGTGCTGCGCATCTTCACCAACGATCTCGACGCCTCCGCCCAAGAGATCGCCGATCTCTACAAACGGCGATGGGCGATCGAGCTGTTCTTTCGTTGGATCAAGCAGACGCTGAAAATAACTCACTTTCTTGGCACTTCCGAGAACGCCATCCGCTCTCAGATCGCGGTCGCCCTCATCAGTTTCTTGCTCCTCCGCTTGGCGCAAAGGACGCAGAGGGCGGTCACCAGCCCGCTCGCTTTTGCTCGCCTCGTCCGCGTAAACCTCATGCATCGCCGCGACGTGACCGCCCTTCTTGAGCCACCGCGTCCCAGCGCGACGAACCTCAATCAAATGGCTCTCCTATGAGCAAAAAACGTGCCGGACTCTCGTGGGCTTGACCCGGCCATCCACGACTTTCCGGCAATATCGCGCTAAATCGCCGTCAGCTTCTTCTCCCAGTCGGCGTAATAGGCTTCGGGCGGCTTGGCCAGCAGCGGATAGTTGGCGCGCAACATGTCCAGCACCACGGCGTCCTTCTCCCAGCCGAGCTCCTCGAGCGCCGGGAGCGTGATGCGCCGCGTCGGCTCGATCACGGCCTCTTCGAACAGCGTCGCGGGATCGCTCACCGCATCGAGCGCCTTGCCTGCCACGAGCAACTCATAGACGTGCCAGAGATTGGGCATCACCGGCAGGCCGTTGCGAGCGAAATAGGGGATGCGCAACTTGGCGCGCAGATCCTCGTCGATGGCGAGGCTGGCGCTGCTCACGCCGCGCGCCGCCTCGGCGTGGTCGTCGATCCAGCGGCAGAAGCGCAGCCACGCCTTCATCACCTTCTTGGCGGCGTCGGGATAGGCGTCGACGAAATCGTGCCGCATCGCGAGCGTGCCGTAGCCGATATAGGGGATGAACTCGGCGGTGTTGATCAGCGTGCGCGCGTGGAAGCGCTGCTCGGCCGCGGCGTCGGCCGGCGGCAGCGCATAGATGGCGTCGACCAGCCCCTGCGCCAGCGCCTGCGGCTGATTGGGCGACGGCAGCACGACGATCTCGAGATCCTCATGGCCGATGCCGTGGGTCTTCTTGAGCGCGGCAAGGCTGACATCCTCGATCGTGCCGCGCCGATGCAGCGCGAGCTTCTTGCCCCTGAGCTGCGGTACTTCGACGATCGGCGAATCCTCGCGCACCATGATGCGGCTCAGACGGTGTTGCGGCGTGCCGATGGCGCCGAGCGCCGGATAGAGCAGCGGCAGGCCGCGGGCGCTGGCGATGATCGCGGGGCCGACGCCGACATCGCCGAGCGGCATGCTGCCGCCGACCAGCGCCTGTATCACCGCCGAGCCGTCGGACCCGTGGAACAGCTCGATGGCGAGGCCTTCCTCCTTGAAGTAATCGACATCGCCGATATAGGCGGTGACCTCGGTGTTGAAGGGCAGCGTGCCGATGACGATCTTCTCCGGCATCGCCTCCGCCGCGGCGGCGGGAAGACCGAGCGCGCGCGGGCTGGCGATGAGCGCCAGCGTCGCTGCGCCGGCCCGCAGCAGGCGGCGGCGGCCGAGCGCCCCGGCAAGTGTCATCGAGCGATCTCGTGCTCGGGCTGATCGAGCGGCATCGACAGCGTTCTCCGTCCTGGCGCGTTGTTGCCCTCACTCTACACCGCCGCGCCGCGCCACGCCTATGACCTGCGGCGATTGACCGCCTCTTCGCGCGCGCTTACGGTTGCGCGCATGGCACGATACGCGCCGGGACCGGGCCTGTGGGTCGAGCGCGGCGGCAGCGGCAGCCCGGCGCTGCTGCTGCTGCACGGGCTCGGCGCCAACGCGGCCGTGTGGGAGGGGCTGCGCCCGCTCTTGGCGGCGCGCTGGCCCGGGCGCTGGCTCGCGCCTGATCTGCGCGGCCATGGCCGCTCGGAGCATCGCGCACCTTACGGCTTCGGCGCCCACGCCGCCGATGTCGCGGGCCTCTTCGAGCAGGGCGAGGAGGTGGTGGTGCTCGGCCACTCCATGGGCGGCGCAGTCGCCATGAGCCTCGCCAGCTTCTGGTTCGGCCTCGGCGTGCGGCGGGTGATCGCCTTCGGCGTCAAGCTCGCCTGGACCGAGGAGGAGACCGCGCGGGCGCAGGAGATGGCGCGGGCGCCCGCGCGTTGGTTCGCGTCCCGCGACGAGGCGATCGAGCGCTATCTGCGCGTCTCCGGTCTCAAGGGGCTGGTCGATCCCGGCGCGCCCCAGGCGGCGGTGGGCATCGTCGAGGAGGGCGGCCGCTTCCGCCTTGCTGCCGATCCCCGCATCAGCGCCGTGGTAGGCCCGCCCATCGAGGGCGTGATCGCGGCGATGCGCGCGCCGCTCCATCTCGCCGCCGGCGAGCGCGACCCGATGGTGACGCTGGCGCAGATGCGCCGCTTCGATGCCGAGGCGACGGTGCTTCCCGGTCTCGGCCACAACCCGCATGTCGAGGCGCCCGAGCGCCTGTGGCAGCTCGTCGAAGCGATCCTCGGCTAGCCCACTCGCGGCCAGGGAAAACTTGACCACGGAGACAGGGAGGACACGGAGAAGAGCACGTGGATGCGCGAAGCGGGTTATTCTTCGCTTCGCCGTGATTTCCGTGTCTTCGTGGTGAATCTCCACTTGCGAGAGCCCCGCACCCGCACCGGATAGTGCTGGAAGCCGCGGAAGCGCGCGCGGCCGCCGCGAATGGCGTCACCGCCGCGCTCGATCACGGCGAAGCGCTGGACGAACCGGCCGATCGCCACCACCCCCTCCATGCGCGCCAGCGACATGCCGGCACAGGCATGGATGCCGGTGGCGAAGGCGAGGTGCCGGTTGGGCTGACGGCGGAGATCGAGCCGGTCGGGATCGGCGAACTGCGCGGGGTCGCGATTGGCCGCGCCGATCCCGATATGGACGTAGCTGCCAGCCGGGAGGACGCGGCCGCCGAGGACGCTCTCCCGCGTCGCGCGCCGGTTGCCGAGCTGGTTCGAGCTTTCGAGCCGCAGGAACTCTTCGACCGCACCGTCGATGAGCTCGGGCTCGCGCCTCAGCTCCTGCAGCGCCTCGGGATGGCGGAGCAGCAGGTCGAAGCCGTTGCCGATGAGGTTGGTCGTCGTCTCATGCCCGGCGTTCAGCAGGAAGATGCAATTGTGCAGCAGCTCGAGTTTGCTGAGCCGCTCCTCGGCGCCGTCGTCGCGGGAAAACGCGCTGGCCTTGATCAGGGTCGACAGGATCTCGCCCTCCTCGCCGCCGCCCTCCTCGAGGCGCCGCGCGACGAGATCGGCGAGATAGGCCTTGAACTCAGCCACGGCGGCGATGCCGCGCTCGCGCTGATCGCTCGTCAGCACCGGCTCGAGCGCGCCGAGGATGGCGAGCGACCAGCCGCGCAGCGGCCCGCGCTCCTGCTGCGGCACCCCCAGCATGTCGCCGATGAGCTGCACCGGGATGGCCGAGGCGAAATCATCGATGAGATCGCAGCGCCCGCGTGCCGCGATGGCGTCGAGCAGCCGGTCGACCAGCGCCTCGACCCGCGCCTGCAGCGCCTTCAGCGCGCGCGGCGTGAAGGCCGGCGCCAGCAGCCGGCGCACGCGCGTGTGATAGGGCGGATCGTTGAAGACGAGGCTCGTCGTGTGATGCTCATAGAGCAGGCTCGTGCCGAAATTCGGGCGGAAATCGACCGTCTTGTCGGAGCTCCAGGTCTCGCTGTCGCGATAGACCGCGACGCAATCTTCGTAACGCGCCAGGAAATAGGAGCCGTCCGGCATCGGGTGGACCGGGTCGTGCTCGCGCAGCGCGCGGTAGAGCGGATAGGGGTCGCTGAGAAAGCGCGGCTCCAGCCGCTTCAGGTCGAAGGCGAGCGCGGCCGCCCGCATCGCGGCGGGATCGTCGGGCCAGGCGTCCGGGGCCATCGCCGCGTCCCGCCTAGAACAGCGCGTAGCCGCCGTCGATCAAGAAGAGGTCGCCGGTGTGATAGGCCGAGGCGCGGCTCATGAGATAGACCGCGATGCCGCCGAAATCCTCGGGCGCGCCGAAGCGCCGCATCGGGATGCGCGGCATCACCGCGCCGACGAACTTGTCGTTGCCCATGACGCCCTCGGTCATCTCGGACCTGATCCAGCCCGGCAGGATGGCATTGGCGGTGATGCCGTAGCGCGCCAGTTCCACCGCGAGCGCGCGGCTCATCGCGTTGAGCGCCGCTTTGCTCGCGGCGTAATGCTCGTTGCGCGCCGTGCCGAAGATCGAGGCGATGCTGGAAGTGACGACGAGTCGGCCGAAGGCGTCGCCGCGCCCCGCGCGCTCCACCATGTGCCGCGCCGCCGCCTGCAGCGTCAGGAAGGCGCCGTCGAGATTGGTGGCGAGAAGCGTGCGCCATTCTTCGAGCGTTCGCTCGAGGAAGGAATGCCGGCCGCCGCCGCCGACACCGGCATTGGCAAAGCAGCCGTCGACGCGGCCGAACATGTCGAGCGCCTTGCTCATCGCCGCCTCGACCGATTTTGGGTCGCTGACATCGCAGATCGTGGCTTCGGCGCGGCCCTTGGCGCGCAGCGTCTGGAGCGCTTTTGCGTTCTTCTCGGCGTTGCGGCCCCAGATATGCACGGCGCAGCCGGCCTCGACCAGCGCTTGCGCCATGCCGAGCCCGATGCCGCCATTGCCGCCGGTGATGATCGCGACCTTGCCGGAGAGATCGAAAGCTGTCATCGGTTCCTCCTGATGAGCTCATCATAGGCGGAACAGGCGGGCGAGGCGAGACGGCCTCAGCCCTTCCGCTCGACCCCCGCCATCGCCTCGAGCACGGCGCAGACGGCGGCGGTGTCGTCGTTGCCGAGGCCCATGCCGACGGCGCCGTTGTAGATCGGCACGGTGGCGCTGAACAGCGGCAATCCCACGCCGAGGCTCTTGGCGAACTCGCCGATCACCGCCATGTCCTTCTGCCAGATGTCGATCTTCATTGTCGCCGGCTGGTACTCGCTCTTGGCCATCAGCGGCGCGCGCAACTCGAAGACGCGGGAATTGCCGGCGCCGCTGGCGATCACCTTGACGATGTCGTCCGGCGCGAGCCCCGCCCGGGCGCCGAGCACCATCGCCTCGGCGGTGGCGACATTGTGGATGGCGACCAGCAGATTGGCGACGAACTTCATCCGGCTGCCATTGCCGAAGGCGCCGAGATAGTGGCTGAGCCGCGCGAAGCCGGCGAAGACCTTGGCGCAGCGTTCGAACGCCGCCTTCTCGCCCGAGGCGTAGATGACCAGGTCGCGGGTGACCGCCTGCGCGCCCGTCCCGCTCAGGGGACAGTCGAGCAGCGTGATCCCCGCCTCGGCGAGGAGCGCATGCTGGCGCTCCTTGACCGCGATCGGCAGCGTGCTCAGCTCGGCGACTACCGTGCCTTTCTTGGCGCTGGCGCGGATCGCCGCCGCGCTCTCGTCGAAGGCGGTGCTGCTCGGCAGGCTCGTGAGGATGATGTCGGCGCCCGCCGCCACCGCTTCGGCCGAGCGCGCCACCTCGCCGCCCATGGCGGCGAGCTCGCTCTGGCGCTCGCGGCGCCGTGTCGAAGCCGATCAGCGGCAGCCCCGCCGCGATGACGTTGCGGGCAATCGCCGAGCCCATGATGCCGACGCCGATAATGCCGGTTTTCATCTCTCCTCCCGTGATTGTCAGGGCAGTTAAGGCGCGCCGAGCGCCGTGACGCCGGCCAGCATCGCCGCCACCGCGCGGCGCACGATGGCGTCGAAATTCACCGCCACCCGGCTGTGATAGACGTACTTGCGCACGGCATAATAGAAGATGCCGCCATGCATCACCCAGACATGCTCGAGCTCGGCCTCGGTGATCGGCGCTTCCGGCGCCAGCGCCAGGCGGCAATGATGACGGATCTCGGCGCAGATCGGCTTCAGGAGCTTCTTTTCGACGATGCCGATGTAGCGCCGGTTGATGTCATTGCCCATCAGCGCCGAGAACATGTAGATGCGGATCCATTCATAGGTATAGGTGGCCTGCGCGTAGCGCCGATAGAAGTCGAGCAGCCGCGCTTCGAGCGGGCGCGAGCGGTCGGCGATGAGCGCCGGCCAGCTCGGATCCATCCGCTTCAGGAACATCTCCTTGAAGACGCGCTCGACCAGATCCTGCTTGGTCGGGAAATAGCGGTAGAGCAACGGCTGGGTGATGCCGAGGCGCTGCGCCAGCTCGCGGGTCTGGCCGGCAAAGCCCACCTCGGCGAAGAAGCGGATGGCCTCGGCGACGATCTGCTGTTCGCGATCGGCGGCGGGCAGCCGCTTCGACGCCTTGGCGGATTTGGCCCTGCCGCGCAGAGTGCGGGACGCGGCGGGTTTGCGCATGGGGCGAGCCAGGACGGTCGTTATCGCAGCCATTGCCGCCTTGGATGGACTCCGTGCGTCCTTCGACTGCTCGCTACGCTCGCGCTCAGGATGAGGTGATTTTCTTTTTGCCATCAACTATCTACCTCATCCTGAGCTGGCGCGCGCAGCGCGCCTGTCGAAGGACGCACCGACCTCACTGCAGCGCACACGCGGCCTATTCGGCCGCCTTTGTCTTCAACGCCTCGTTGACCCGGGGCATGACCTCGGTCGCCATCAGCTCCATCGAGCGCTTGCCGAGCGCGGGGTCCACCCAATCATGTCCGGCATAGAGCAAAGTGCCGAAATCGCCAACCGTCTCGCGGAACGCCAGGAGCTGGTCGACGACGCTGTTCACGGTACCGCAGATGACCAGCGACTCCACGACATAATCGAGGGTGATGGCGCTGTCCGGCATGGCCCGGTCGCGCTTGAACAGCTCCGGCCGGCCGTTGCTGATGAGCTTCTTCATGAGGTTGCGGTAATAGAAGCGGTAGGGACTGCCTTCCTCCTTGGCATAGCGGCGCGCGGTCGCCTCGTCATCGGCGACGAACACGCTCTTGGCGACGCGCCAGTCGCCGCGCCGCGCCGGGCGGCCGGCAGTCTTGCAGCCCTGCTCGTACATCGGCCAGTGCGACGCGACCCAGGGTGGCTGCAGGAAGTTGGCGGAGATCGGCGTCCAGCCGCGCTCGGCCGCGGCGACGACACCCTTGGAGAAGGGCGCCACCACGGTGACGACGATCGGCGGATGCGGCTGCTGATAGGGCTTCACCATCACGCCCTGACCGATCTGCCGGTCGAGGGTGCGCTCGGTGGTCACCTTCCAGAACTTGCCTTGGAGGTTGTACGGCGGATCGGACGACCAGATCTTCAGCACCATGTCGATCGCCTCGACGAACATGGCGGTGCGGTCACTGTCGAGATTGCCGAACACCTCGGCATCCGAGCGCAGGCCGCCCGGGACTGATGCCGAAGAGGAAGCGGCCCTCGAGCAGGTGGTCGAGCATCGCCACCTGCGCCGCCACCGCAGCGGGGTGGCTGTTGGGCAGGTTGACCGTGCCGCTGCCAAGCTTGATGCGCCGGGTCTCGCCGATCAGCCCGGCGATGAAGATGAGGCAGGAGGTGATGGTCTCGGCGCGGTCGGTGACATGCTCGCCGATGAAGGCCTCGGCATAGCCGAGCCGGTCGGCGAGGATGATCGCCTCGCGGTCCTCCCGCAGCGTCTCCGTATAATCGCGCTCCGGCGGGTGGAGCGGCATGGTGAAATAGCCGAGCTGCATGGATCTGGGCCTCCTCCGTCCTTATCATCTGATAAAGTCGGGGGTGAAGGCAAGCGCTGCGGCGGCGGCCGCGGATTTCGCGGTTTTTCCTCCGGCGCCGCGCTCGGCCGCCGCTTTTTTGCTGGACGGGATAGCGGCGCTCGCCGATCATCATTATCACTTGATCAAGCCCCGCTGGCGTCGGGCGCGACAGGCATCATAGAGCCGCCGCAGAGCGGTCATGCGAGGGAGGGGTTCATGGCGTGGCATCTCGGTCGGCGGAAGTTTCTGGCGGGCGCGGCGGCGGCGGCGCTGCCCTGGGCGCCGGCGATCGCCCAGGCGCAGAACGTGCGCCTCGGGCTGCTGACGGTGAAGACCGGGCCGCTGGCGCAAGGCGGCCTCCAGATGGAGCAGGGGCTCACCGCCTTTCTGAAGCAGCGCAATTCGACGCTCGCCGGGCGCCCGGTCGAGCTCATCACCGCCGATACCGGCGGCAACCCTGCCGGCGCCAAGACCAAGGCGCAGGAGCTGGTCGAGCGCGACAAGGTCGATTTCATCATCGGCCCGCTGGCCGCCTTCGAGCTGCTGGCGATCACCGCCTATGTCGAGCAGGCCCGGGTGCCGATGCTGAGCCTCGCCGCCGCCGACGACATGACCCAGCGCAAGCCCAACGCCTATTTCGTCCGGGCCTCGGCGACCTCGTCCCAATGCAATCACCCGCTCGCCGACTACGCCGTTAAGGAGATGAAGCTGAAGCGCGTGGCCACCATCTCCGAGGATTTCGCCTTCGGCTACGAGCAGGCCGGCGGCTTCCAGCGGGTCTTCGAGGATGAAGGCGGCCACATCGTCAAGAAGCTGTGGCCGCCGCTCAACACCGCGGATTATACGCCGTTCATCTCGCAGCTCGCCGACATCGACGGCGTCTGGAACGGCTTTGCCGGCTCCAACCCGATCAAGTTCAACCAGCAATATGCCGAGCTCGGCGCCAAGGCGAAATATCCCGTCCTCGGCGGCTGGACCGCCTATGACGACGCGCTCCTCAAAAGCTTCGGCGACGATGCCGTGGGCGCCATCTCCGCCTCCTGGTATTCGAGCGATCTCGACACGCCCAGCAACAAGCAGTTCGTCGCCGACATGGTGAGCGCGTCGGGCAACATCCCCGGCGGCTACGCGGCGGGCACCTTCATCAACGGCATGTGCATCGAGGCCGCCTTGCAGCAGACCGGCGGCAAGACCGAGGACCGCCCGGCGCTGATCGCGGCGCTGCGCGCCGTCTCGCTTACCGACACGCCGCGCGGCGCCTTCCATTTCGACGCGCTGGGCAACGTCGTCGGCAACGTCTTCATCCGCAAGCTCGAGCGCACGGACGCCAAGCTCGTCAACACCATCGTCAAGACCTATCCCGGTGTGAGCCAGTTCTGGACCTATGATCAGGCAAAATACCTGACCCAGCCGGTCTATTCGCGCGACTTCCCGCCGCTGAAGGGGTGACCCGAGTGCCTGTGCAACGCATCCTGCCCCCGCCGTTCCCGAGAAGCGCACGGCGACCGCATGTGGGGTTCACCACGGAGAGCACGGGTGTCACGGAGAAGAGAAGATTGGCACGCTTGACCGTATGTTCTACGCATCTAATTCCCCGCCAATCACCGCCGTCCCCGCGAAAGCGGGGGCCCAGGCGCGACCGACGTGCAGTCGCTTCTGGGCCTCCCGCTTGCGCGGGGAAGCGAAAACGGATGATCGCGTCGATGTTTGCCGGGCGCGCTTTCTTCTTTCTCCGTGTTCTCCGTGCCTCCGTGGTGAACTTCCCGACCAGGCTCGGCGGCACCTGCGATTGCCCTGCCCGCATGCAGCGGCAGTGAGCAGCGGGCGCATCTTCCGAGCGAGGGCAGGGATCATGAGCCAGTGGCTGCTGCTGGGGGTGAACAGCGTTACCCTGGGCGGCCTGCTCTTCTTGCTCTCGGCGGGCTTCTCGCTGATCTTCGGCCTGATGCGCATCCCCAATCTGACGCATGGCTCGTTCTTCATGCTGGGGGCATATCTTGGCGCGAGCTTTCTCGCGCTCGGGCTCAATTTCTGGCTGGCAGCGCTGCTGGCGGCGGCGGCGATGGCGGTGATCGGCGGCGCCATCGAGCGGCTGCTGCTGCGCCGGCTCGCGGGCCAGGAGCTGGCGCAGGTGCTGGTGACGCTGGGCCTCTCCTTCATGATCGCCGATCTCTGCCTCATGGTGTGGGGCGGCGACCCGATCCCGCTCGACACGCCCGCGGGCCTGCGCGGCGCGACGCCGATCGCCAGCATCGTCTTTCCGACCTATCGCCTGGTGATCGTGCTCATCGCCGTCGCCACCGCCTTGGCGCTCTGGCTGATGCTGGACCGCACGCGGCTCGGCGCGATGATCCGCGCCGGCGTCGACGACCCCGCCATGGCGCGGGTCACCGGCATCCGCGTCTCCAGGCTCTTCACCCTGGTCTTCTGCCTCGGCGCGGCGATCGCCGGCTTTGCCGGCGTCATGGGCGGACCGATCCTCTCGGTCTATCCCGGGCTCGACGGCGACATGCTGCCGCTGGCGCTCATCGTCGTCATCCTCGGCGGCACCGGCAGCCTGCTCGGCGCGCTGCTCGGCAGCTTCATCATCGGGCTCCTCTACAATTTCGGCCAGGTGCTGTTCCCGGAGCTCGCCTATATCATCCTCTTCCTGCCGATGCTGCTCATCCTGCTGTTCCGCCCGCAGGGCCTCTTCGGCAGGCATGCTCCATGAGCCGGCTCGCGGCGATAGCGGCGGCGCTCTGCCTGCTCGCAACCGTGCCGCTGTGGATCGCCAACAGCTATTACGTCAACATCGTGAGCCAGATTCTGATCTACGCCGTGTTCGCGCTCGGCCTCAATCTGCTGGTGGGCTATGCCGGGCTGGTGTCGCTCGGCCATGCCGGCCTCTTCGGCGTTGCGAGCTATGCCGCGGCCTGGTTCGTCGCCGAGGGCTTCGGCCAGCTCCCGGCGGCGCTCTTGGCGCTGGCGGCGATCATCGTGACCTCGGCGGGCTTCGCGGTGCTGTCGCTGCGCGCCACCGGCATCGGCTTCCTCATGATCACGCTGGCCATCGGCCAGATCCTGTGGGGGCTCGCCTATCGCTGGATCGGCCTCACCGGCGGCGACAACGGCATCAACCTGGCGGCCCGGCCGCAGCCTCTGGGATTCTCGCTCGCCGCGGCGACGCCGTTCTATTACTTCACGCTGATCGTCTTTCTTGTCGCCGTCGTGTCGATGGCGGTGTTCGTCGCCTCGCCGATGGGCGCCAGCCTCACAGGCACGCGCGACCAGCCGCGGCGCATGACCGCGCTGGGATACAACGTCTGGCTCATCCGCTTCCTGGCCTTCCTCTTCTCGGGATTCTGGAGCGGCGTCGCCGGGCTGCTCTTCTGTTATTACAACCAGTTCGTGAGCCCAAACGTGCTGGCGCTGGGCAGCTCGGCCGAGGCGCTGCTCATGGTGATTTCGGGCGGGTCGGGCACGCTCCTCGGCCCGATCGCCGGCGCGGCGCTGGTCGTCGTGATGAAGAACGTGGCGAGCGCCTATATCGAGCGCTGGAACTTCGTGCTCGGCGCCATCTTCGTCGCCATCGTCATCTTCATGCCGGAGGGGTTGGTGCCGGGCTCGGCGCGGCTCGGGCGCTGGCTCTGGGCGCAGCGGCGCGGCGTTCCCGCCGCTCGGGGCATGCGATGAGCGCGCTGGCGCTGAGCCGACTGCGGAAATCCTTCGGGGGCTTGCGCGTCACCGCCGATGTCACGCTCGATGTCGCGCAGGGCGAGCGGCGCCTTATCATCGGCCCCAACGGCGCCGGCAAGACGACGCTGTTCAGCCTCATCGCCGGCGAGCTCAAGCCCGATGGCGGCAGCATCGCCCTCTTCGGGCGCGACATCACCGCCTTGCCGAGCCGCGCGCGGCCGCATCTGGGGCTCGCCCGCACCTACCAGATCATCACCTTGTTCCCGCGCGAGACGCTGCTGCGCAATGTCACCTTGTCGCTGCTGGGCCTGTCGCCGCTGCGCTGGAACCCCGTCCTGCGTCTCGACCGGCAGGCGGCGCTGACCCAGCGCGCCCGCGCCGCGCTGGCGAGCGTCGGGCTCGCGGATCTTGCCGACCGGCCGCTGGCGCAGACCTCCTATGGCGAGCGCCGCCGCGTCGAGATCGCCATGGCGCTGGCGCAGCAGCCGAAGCTGCTGCTGCTCGACGAGCCCTTCGCCGGCCTCTCCGTCGACGAGCGCAAGGAGGTTGCGCGGTTGCTGGCGTCGATCCCGCGCGACGTCACCATGATCATGATCGAGCACGACATGGACGTGGCGCTGGAGCTCGCCGACCGCATCACCCTCATGCATTTCGGCGAGGTCATCGTCGAGGGCACGCGCGCCGAGGTGGTGGCGCATCCGCGGACCCGGGAGGTCTATCTTGGCGGCTGACGCGCTGGTGCTGAGCGGCATCGACGCCTATTACGGCGACAGCCACGTGCTGCAGAAAGTCTCGCTGCGGCTCGGCGAGGGGCGCCTCCTGGGGCTGCTCGGCCGCAACGGCGCCGGCAAGACCACCTGCATGAATGTCGTGGTGGGCCTGCTGCCGCCGCGCCTTGGCGCGGTCACCCTCTTCGGCGAGGCGGTGGCCGGCCGCTCGCCCGAGGTGATCGCCCGGCGCGGCATGGCGCTGGTGCCGCAGGGCAGGCGCATCTTCAGGAGCCTCAGCGTGCGCGAGAACCTGATCGTGGCGGCGAGGAAGCCGCTCGCGGACGCGCGCCATCCCTGGACGCTCGACACCGTCTTCGCCAGCTTCCCGCGGCTCGCCGAGCGCCAGCACCAGACCGCAGGGCTATCTCTCGGGCGGCGAGCAGCAGATGCTGGCCATCGGCCGCGCGCTGATGTCGAACCCGCGCGTTCTGCTGATGGACGAGCCGTCCGAGGGGCTCGCGCCGCAGATCGTCGCCGAGGTGATGGCGACCGTGCGCAAGCTCAAGGAGCAGGGCCTTTCCATCGTCCTCGTCGAGCAGAACTGCCAAGCTGGTGTTCGACCTCGCCGACGATATCATCATCCTCAACAGCGGCCGTGTCGTTGTCGCCGACACCGCTTCGGGGATGAAGGCGAGCGGCATCGATCTGCATCAGCATCTCGGCGTGTTCTGAAGCGAGGGCGGCATGGCGGCGACGGCAAAGTGGCGGGGACGCGTCGAGGATGCGGCGCTGTTGCGCGGCGAGGGGCGCTACGCCGCCGATGCGCCGCTGCCGGGTGAAGCCGTCGCCTGCTTCGTGCGCTCGCCGCATGCCTTCGCCCGCATCTGCGGCGTCGACATGCCGCGGCGGCGGCGGCGGCGCCCGGGCGTGCTCGCCATCCTCACCGCCGCCGATATCGCGGCCGCCGGCATTGGCAGCGTCGCCCGTCCGGTGCCGCAGACCGGCCGCGACGGCAGCGCGCTCAAAGTGCCGCACCGGCCGGCGCTGGTCGGCGGCCACGCGCTCCATGCCGGCGAGCCGGTGGCGCTGGTGGTGGCGGAGACGCGCGCCGAGGCGCAGGACGCGGCCGAGCTGGTCGAGGTCGATTACGAGGTGCTGGATTCGGTGACCG
The DNA here is from genome assembly GCA_963789275.1 of uncultured Alphaproteobacteria bacterium. Lineage (GTDB taxonomy): Bacteria > Pseudomonadota > Alphaproteobacteria > ATCC43930 > CGMCC-115725 > DAHUYF01. Next base: position 223,937 of record CAWBKF010000011.1, on the reverse strand, counting down.
ATCTGCGCCAGGCGGTGGCGCCGGGCGCGCCGCAGCTCTTCGCCGAGGCGCCGGGCAACATCGCGCTCGATTGGGCGCTGGGCGGCGAGCCCGACAATCGCCGCGAGATCGACCGCATCATGCGCGGAGCCGCCCATATGGCGCGCGTCGCGCTGGTCAATCAGCGCCTCATCGTCGCTTCGATGGAGCCGCGCGGCGCTACCGCCAGCTTCGATGCCGCGGGCGGCCTCTTCACGCTGCGCGTGGGCTCTCAGGGCGTGACATTGCTGCGCGACCAGCTCGTCGCCATTCTCGGCGTCGAGCGCGACAAGCTGCGCGTCACCACCGAGGATGTCGGCGGCGGCTTCGGCATGAAGGCGCCCGCATATCCCGAATATGTGGCCTTGCTGGTGGCGGCGAAGCGCGTCGGACGGCCGGTGCATTGGATGTCGACGCGCTCGGAGGCGTTCGTCACCGACCAGCAGGCGCGCGACACCCTCACCGAGGCCGAGCTGGCGCTCGATGCCCAGGGCAATTTCCTGGCACTCCGCGTCAAGGTACTGGCCGCCATGGGGGCCTATGTCACGTCCCATGGCGCGTTCATCGCCACCAGCAATTTCGCGCGCTGCCTCAGCAGCATGTACCGCATCCCGCGCATCCGCGGCGAGGTCAAATGCGTCTTCACCAACACCGTGCCGACTGGCCCCTATCGTGGCGCCGGGCGGCCCGAGGCGAATTACGTGATCGAGCGCGCCATCGACGAGGCGGCGCGGATTACCGGCATCGACCGGATCGCGCTGCGCCGGCGCAATCTGATCACGCCGGGCGAGATCCCCTACAAGGCGCCGGTCGGCGTCGTCTATGACAGCGGCGATTTTCCCGCGCTCTTCGAGAGCGCGCTGAAACTCGCCGATGTCGCCGGCTTTGCCGCGCGCCGGCAGCGCGCGGAAGCCGCGGGCAAGCGGCGCGGGCTCGGCATCTCCTGCTTCCTCGAGCATGCCGGCGGCGCGCCGATGGAAGGAGCCGGCATCGCCTTTCTGGGCGACGGCACCTCGCGCTCGATCTCGCCGCCGGCGCCACCGGCCAGGGCCACGCCACCATCTTCGGCCGTCTTGTCGCCGCGCGGCTCGGCATTTCCGAATCGCAGCTGCGTGTACGCGCCGGCGACACGCGGCTTGGCATCGAGGGCTCCGGCACCGTCGCCTCGCGCGGCACCATGAGCTCGGGCGCCGCCTCGCTGCGCGCCGTCGAGCTGGTGATCGAGAAGGGAAGGCGCGTCGCCGCGCGGCTCCTCGAGGCCGCCGAGGCCGATATCGACTATGGCGGCGGCGCCTTTCGCATCGTCGGCACCGACCGCACCGTCGCGCTTTTCGAGGTGGCGGCGCATGGCGCGGCAGCGGGTGAGCCGCTCGACAGCAAGGCGCGCGTCGAGATCCCGCAATCCTTTCCCAATGGCTGCCATGTCTGCGAGATCGAGATCGATCCCGAGACCGGCGTCGTTAGCATCCCGTCCTATGTCGCCGTCGATGATTGCGGCGTGGCGCTCGATCCCGTGCTCGTCGACGGCCAGATCCAGGGCGGCGTCGCCCAGGGCATCGGCCAGGCGCTCTACGAGGATGCGGTCTACGATCCCCAGAGCGGCCAGCTGCTCGCCGGCTCCTTCATGGACTACACCATGCCGCGCGCCGATACCGTGCCGGATGTGGTGGGCCTGCTCCATCCCGCGCCCTGCCGCACCAACCCGCTCGGCGTCAAAGGCACCGGCGAGGCCGGCACCACCGGCGCTCTCGCCGCGGTCATGAACGCCATCACCGACGCGCTTCCCGGCACTGCGCTCGACATGCCGGCGACGCCCGAGAAGATCTGGCGCGCGCTCAGCCAACTCGCATCAGGAGGAAATTAGCACATGCTCTATTCGTGCCATCCCGCCGCGGCCCATGCCATGCGCGTAGAGGCCAAGCGCGCTCGCGGCAAGACCGCGCCGCGCCGGCATTTCACCGTCGACATCCACTGCCACGTCTTCACCCCCGAGGCGGAGCGCCTGGCGCAGCCGGCCTTCCGCCCGGATTACGAGCCGATGCTGCGGCATGCGACCGAGGCGACGCGCGAGGTCAACCGCCTGCAGCAGGAGAGCATCCGCGGCAAGCTCACCTCGGTGGAGACGCGGCTTGCCGATATGAACAAGCTCGGCATCGACATGCAGGCGATCTCGCCGGCGCCGCCGCAATACTATTACTGGGCGCCGCCCGAGCTCGGGCGCGACACCGCGCGGCTCGTAAACAACCGCATCGCCGAGATCGTGGCGCGGCACCCTGACCGCTTCGTCGGATTGGGCACGGTGCCGCTGCAGGCGCCGGAGCTGGCGGTGGCCGAGCTGGTGCGCATGGTGAAGGAGCTGGGATTGCGCGGCGTCGAGATCTGCACCAACGTCGCCGGCGCCGAGCTGTCGGATCAGCGCTTCCGCCCGTTCTTCGCCAAATGCGAGGAGCTCGGCATTCTCATCTTCATGCATCCCAACGGCTTCACCGAGGGCCGCCGCCTTAGCGACCACTACTTCATCAACATCATCGGCAATCCCCTCGACAGCACCGTCGCGGTGAGCCACCTGATCTTCGGTGGCGTGCTCGACGCTTATCCCCGGCTCAAGATTTGCGTCGCCCATGGCGGCGGCTTCCTGCCGGCCTATTCCGGCCGCAGCGACCACGGCCATGCCGCGCGCTCCGACAGCCGCACCGCGATCAAGAAGAAGCCGACGAGCTATCTGAAGAAGCTCTATTTCGACACCATCGTCTTCACCCACCACCAGCTCGAATACCTCGTCGAGACCTGGGGCAGCGATCATGTGCTGCTGGGCAGCGACTATCCCTTCGACATGGCCGAGCCGGACCCCGTTGGCTTCGTCTCGACCGCCAAGTCTCGGCCGCGACGACAAGGCCGCGATCCTCGGCGGCAACGCCGCCCGGCTGCTGAAGATCAAGCTGCCGGCGGCGAAGCGGAAGTGACACCTCCTTTGCGCGCGAGGCCGGTACCGATTATCGTGAAGTGCTTAGGGCCCCCACCTCACCCCAACCCTCTCCGCCCCTTGGGGGCGGAGAGGGAGGGACCCGCGGAGCGGGAGGGTGAGGTGGGGGACGGCGTCGCGCGTCTGTAAGAACCATGGGAGGACCCGCGTGAAGCTCTATACCTACTGGCGCTCGCAGGCGACCTTCCGCGTGCGCATCGCGCTCAACCTCAAGGGGCTGAAGCGCGAGGACGTCTTCATCAATCTCGACCGCGGCGACCAGTTCAAGCCGGATTACCAGGGGCGCAATCCGCAGGCGGTGCTGCCGACGCTCTATGACGGCGACGCCAAGCTGTTCCAGTCGCTCGCCATCCTCGAATATCTCGAAGAGAAATACCCGACCCCGCCGATTCTGCCGAAGGAACTGCTGGCGCGTGCCTGGGTGCGGGGATTCGCGCTGATCAACGTCGCGGATTCCCATCCGCTGATCGTGCCACGCATCCGCAACTACCTCGCCGACACGCTCAAGCTGGACGAGGCGCAGCGCACCGCCTGGATCCAGCATTGGCTCGGCGCCGGGCTGCAGGCGATGGAGGATCTGCTGGCCGAGAAGAACCCAGCGGGCAAGTTCTACCATGGCGACAGCCCCAGCGTGGCCGATATCTGCCTCGTGACGCAGGTGACGCCGGCGCAACTCTTCAAGACCGAGGTCGCGCCCTATAAGCGCATCATGCGCATCTATGAGCACTGCATGTCGCTGCCGCCTTTCGCCGAGGCGCATCCGCGCAAGCAGCCCGATTTCGCAGCGCACTGATCCCGCCGTGACCCAAACGACGACCAGCCTCGACATCAGGCCCATCGCCGGCGCGCTCGGCGCCGAGATCCATGGCGTGGCGCTCGAGCGCCCGCTCGACGTTGCCACCGTGGCGGCGATCCGCCAGGCGCTGCTCGATCATCTCGTGATCTTCTTCCGCGACCAGGAGCTGCCGCCCGAGCGCTTCCTCGCCTTCGCCCGCCGCTTCGGCGAGCCGATCGAATACCCCTTCGTGCGCGGCATCGAGGGCTATCCCGAGATCATCCAGGTGGCGAAGCTCGAGCACGAGACGATGAATTTCGGCGGCATCTGGCACAGCGACACGACATATCTCGAGCACCCGCCGATGGGCAGCATGCTGGTGGCGCGCGAGGTGCCGCTGGTCGGCGGCGACACGCTCTTCGCCAATCAATACCTCGCCTATGAGACCTTGTCGGAGGGGATGAAGCGGCTGCTCGACGGCCTCACGGCGGTCAACAGCTCCGCCCGCGCCGACGTCACGCGGACGCGCGAGGACCGGGTCAAATCCGATCCCAGCTCGCGCGTGAGCGACGCGCTCACCGCCGAGCATCCGGTGGTGCGCACCCATCCCGAGACCGGCCGCAAGGCGCTTTATATCAACATCGCGCACACTGCGCGCTTTGTCGGCATGACCGAGGCCGAGAGCGCGCCGATCCTGGGATATCTCTTTCAGCACCAGTCGCGGCCGGAACTCACCTGCCGCTTCGCCTGGCGCGTGGGATCGCTGGCGTTCTGGGACAACCGCGCGGCGCAACACAACCCGATCAACGACTATCACGGCTACCGCCGCATCATGCACCGCATCACGCTCGCTGGCGACCGGCCGCGGTAACTCCGTGCCCCATCTTCCCCTCTCCGCCCCACTGGGGCGGAGAGGTAGGGTGAGGTGGGGCTGGCAGAGAGGGGAAGAGCCCTACGCCCTTTTCGCAACCTGCCCGTAGCTCTGTCTCTGCTGCGGGCGCTGGCCGCCGCGGCGCTGGTCGGGGCGGCCGTTATGCGAGCGCTGCGGCTGCGCCTGAGCTGCCGGGCGCGGCCGCTCGCCGCCGCGCCGGACGAAGGGATGGTTGTCGACGATCGCGATCTTCCGCCGGGTCAGCTTCTCGATGTCGCGCAGCAGGTCGCGCTCCTCGCCGCTGCAGAAGGAGAGCGCGATGCCCTCGGCGCCGGCGCGTGCGGTGCGGCCGATGCGGTGGACATAGCTCTCCGGCACGTTCGGCAGGTCGAAATTGATGACATGGGTGATGCCGTCGATGTCGATGCCGCGCGCCGCGATGTCGGTGGCGACGAGCACGCGCACGCGCCCGGCGCGGAAGCTCTCGAGCGCCTGCTGGCGCGCCGATTGCGACTTGTTGCCGTGGATCGCCGCGGCCTGCACATTGCCGCGCGCCAGCTCCTTGGTGATGCGGTCGGCGCCGTGCTTGGTGCGGGCGAAGACCAGGGCGCGCGAGATCGCGGGATCGCGCAGCACCTCGGCAAGCAACGAGCGCTTGTTGGCGCTGTCGACGAACAGCACGCGCTGGTCGATGCGCTCGACGGTGGACGCCACCGGCGTCACCTCGACCCGGATCGGCGATTTGAGCACGCTCTGCGCCAGCGAGGCGATGTCGCCCGGCATGGTCGCCGAGAACAGCAGCGTCTGGCGCTCCTTGGGCAGCGTCGCGACGATGCGCTTAACGTCGCGGATGAAGCCCATGTCGAGCATGCGGTCGGCCTCGTCGAGCACGAAGACGGTGAGGCCGTCGAAGCGCACATGGCGCTGGTTCATCAGGTCGAGCAGCCGTCCGGGCGTTGCGACGAGGACATCGACGCCGCGGGCCATTTGCTGGACCTGCGGATGCTGGCCGACGCCGCCGAAGATGACGGCCTGGCGCATATGCAGGAAGCGGCCATAGGTGCGGAAGCTTTCGTCGATCTGCAGCGCGAGCTCGCGCGTCGGCGTCAGGATCAGCGCGCGGGCCGATTTCGGCGCGGGCGCGACCCGGTTCTGCGCCAGGCGCTGCAGGATCGGCAGCGCGAAGGCCGCGGTCTTGCCGGTGCCGGTCTGCGCCACGCCGAGCACGTCATGCCCGGCCAGGAGATGCGGGATCGCCTGCGCCTGGATCGGCGTCGGCGTATGGTAGTTCTCGGCGCTGAGAGCGCGCTGCAACGGCTCGATAAGGGCGAGTTCGGAAAAATTGGAAATCACTGAGAGTGTTCTTTCTTGTAGGCCGCGGGGCGCCCTTTCTGGGCGTTCCATCGGCACGCGTTTTTTGGGTTCAAAAAGCTGCTGACATGCGCTTTGGAGCACGGCGTTGGATGCCGTGCTGAGCGGTCGCCACTTCACCCGGGAAGGGGCCTCATCCGCGCGACCGGGAGGCTTGGTTGACGTTTGATGATCTCGGGAGGGGCGCTCAAGGCTTGCAAGGCCGTGCGCGCGTCGCGCAGTCGCGAGAAATCTGCTGGGCAGGAGATGCGCCTTCTGCTGCCCAAAGTCAAGGAGAGTTTCGTTAGCAAGAGGTTACCGGCCTCGCACGAGCCGACTCAGGCCGAAGGACAGCGCCGCCAGGAGCACGATGCCCAGCGCTGCGAGAAGGTATTGAGAAAAGCCCGGCCGGCGGAATCTCACCTCGGTGCCCAGCGCATGATCCCAGAGAGTAGTGTCTTCCTCCTTGAGGCGCCTATAGGCGAACAACTGCGCCAGAGTGAGGATCAGCGGAAGTCCCAGCCCCATGCCCCAATTCCAGACCAGCAGCTCCCGACGCAAGGCGCGGCGAATTCCGATCACCGCGCCGGTGGGCTCGACGATGCGCACGCCGAAAAGCCATTTGCCCAGCGTGCTGCCCGTGAGGCCGATGAGCACCGCATTGGCCGGCAGCGCAAAGACGCAGAAATAGAGCTCATAGATAGCCGCCTCGCCGACCTGCTGGTAAACCCAAGGGACGTCATCCAGCGTGTGTTTGCTCAGGAGCCAAAGCAGAGCGGAGAAGACGGCGCTAACGATGCCCCCGTTGACCAGCGTGTCGACCGTGCGGGCAAAGTAGCGACGCCAAGGGTGCGTGCCATTCATCCTTCCCAGGAGCCATCTGGTCCACCGGTCGGCGCTCATCCGGCCTCTCCATAGCGCACACCCCAGTATGCGCTATGGTTGATTTTAGGGCAATCGTAAGCACCCTGGAGCTTAGAGGGCCGGATCGGCTCCGGCGCCGCGCTCAATTCCGATAGGACGGGTCCTCGCGGTCGAGCTGGCGCAGCATCGCTTCCCATTCCATCTCGCCATAGACCCGGCGCGTGCCCGGCGCGAAGAGATGCGCGGTCTTGGCCGCGACGTCGTCGGCGGGCAGCTCGAGCTCGGTCTTGGCGGCCATGCAATCGACCTGCGCCTTGCACGCCATTTCCAGCCAATAAAGGATGTTGAAGGCCTCGGCGACGGTGCGGCCACAGGCCAGAATGCCGTGGTTCCTAAGGAACATCACATCGTTGGCGCCGAGGTCGCGCACCAGCCGCTCGCGCTCGGCCAAGTCGACCGCCGGCCCCTCATAGGGGTGGTAGCTGACATGGCCGTAAAAGCGCATCGCCGTCTGGGCCAGCGGCAGGAAGCCGCATTTCATCGCCGAGACTGCCATGCCGGCGCGGCTATGGGTGTGGATGACGCAGCCGACATCGTGGCGCGCGCCGTGGACCGCGCTGTGGATGACATAGCCGGCATGGTTGATGCCGTAAGGCGTGTCGGGCTTAAGGACGATGTTGCCGTCGAGATCGATCTTGTAGAGGCTCGAGGCGGTTATCTCGGTATAGAGGAAGCCATAAGGGTTGATCAGGATATGGCCGTCCTCATCGGGCACCCGCGCGGTGATGTGGTTGTAGATGAGGTCGGTCATGCCATACCGCGCCACCAGCCGGTAGCAGGCGGCGAGATTGACGCGCGTCTCCCACTCCGCCTCGCTGACGCGCTCGCGCAGCGGCGTCATTTCCACCAGGGATACTCGGCTCATCTGATCCTCCCGGACGTGCCCACCCGCAAATCATGCCCAAAAGCGCCGGGACCGTCGAGGCCGTCTAGCCGCGGTGCCGGAGCGCGTCGACCAGCAAGGAAAACGCCGTCGAGGACTGGCGCCGGCTGGGGTAATAGAGGTGATAGCCCGAATAGGGCGCGCACCAATCCCTGAGAACCCGCCTGAGCCGGCCCTTGGCGAGATGCGGCTCAGCCACATCCTCCGGCACATAGGCGAGCCCAAACCCTGCCAGCGCGGCGTTGAGCATCTGGAACGTGCCGTTGAAGGTGAGCTGGCCTTCGACGCGCACGTTCAGCGCCTGGCCGCCTTTTTCAAACTCCCACGCGTAGAGGCCGCCATGGGTGGTCAGCCGCAAATTGATGCAGTTGTGGCCGATGAGGTCCTGCGGCTTCTTCGGCTCCGCCCGCTTCCTGAAATACGCCGGCGCGCCAACCACCGCCATGCGCTGGTCCGGCCCGATACGCACCGCGATCATGTCTTTCGCCACTTGCTCGCCGGCTCTGCACGCCGGCGTCGAAACGCTGGGCGACGATGTCGGTCAGGCCGTATTCGACGATGAGCTCGACCTTGATGTCCGGGTATTTCGGCAGAAATGTCGCAAGCTTCGGCCACAGGATCGTGTCGGCCGCGTAGTCGGTGGTCGTGATTCGGATCGTGCCCGCTGGCTTCTCGCGCAGCTCGCCGAGCGCCGCGAGCTCGCCCTCGATCTCCTGGAGCCGCGGCCCCACGGTCTGAAGCAGGCGCTCGCCCGCTTGCGTCGGCGAGACGCTGCGCGTCGTGCGGGTGAGGAGCCGGACGCCGAGCCGCTCTTCGAGCTCGCGCATGGTATGGCTGAGGGCCGATTGGGAGACGCCCAGCTTGGCAGCGGCTTTGGTGAAGCTGCGCTCGCGCGCCACGGCGAGAAAGGCCGCAAGGTCGTTCAGGTTGCCGCGCTGCATTCATGGCCCCCGCTCATAAGTCCATGCGGATTATAGGGGCTACCCCGGCGGGATGCGCGCGCCACATCATGCGGCAGACGCCGGCGATCAGAAGGAGAGCGGCTATGGAGATCAAGCGAAACGGCTCGCAGCCTTCCGGCAAGGGAGCGGCGGAGTATTTTACCGGCATGGTCCGCGTCGACCCGCTGTTTCAGGCGCCCGATCCCGCGCGCGCCAGCGGCGGCAGTGTCACCTTCGAGCCGGGCGCGCGGAGCGCGTGGCACACCCATCCCTTGGGACAGACGCTGATCGTCACTTCCGGCCTTGGCTGGACCCAATGCTGGCGCGGCCCCGTCGAAATCATCCGGCCGGGCGATGTGATCTGCTGTCCGCCCGGCGTGAAGCATTGGCATGGCGCGACGCCGACGACGGCGATGACGCATATCGCCATTCAGGAACGCGATGCGCGCGGCAAGGTTGTCGACTGGCTGGAGAAAGTCAGCGACGAGCAATACCTGGCGGGACCGCGGAGCTGATCTTAGCAAGCAAGGAAACGATACGATGCGCACACGCAAACTCGGAAACAGCGGTCTCGAAGTGTCGGCGATCGGGCTCGGCTGCATGGGAATGACGTTTTCCTATGGACCGGCGGCGCCCCGGCAGGAGATGGTCTCGCTGCTTCGCTCCGCCGTCGAACGCGGCGTCACCTTCTTCGACACCGCTGAAGTCTACGGGCCCTTCAACAACGAAGAACTGGTCGGTGAAGCCCTCGCGCCGTTCAAGGGCAAGGTCGCGATCGCCACCAAGTTCGGGTTCAAGCTCGATCTCAAAGGCGGGCCGAAATGGGTTGGTCTCGACAGCCGCCCGGCGCACATCAAGGAGGTCGCCGAGGGCTCGCTGAAGCGGCTCAAGGTCGATGCCATCGATCTCTTCTATCAGCACCGCGTCGACCCTGACGTGCCGATCGAGGAGGTGGCGGGGGCGGTGAAGGAGCTGATCCGCGAAGGCAAGGTCAGGCATTTCGGCCTCTCCGAAGCCAGCCTGCGCACGATCCGTCGCGCCCATGCGGTCCAGCCGGTCACGGCCGTCCAGAGCGAATACTCGCTGTGGACGCGCGGGCCTGAGCAAGAGGTGCTGCCGGCCCTCGAAGAGCTCGGCATCGGCTTCGTTCCCTATAGCCCCCTGGGCAAGGGCTTCCTCACGGGCAAGATGAACGAGAACACCAGGTTCGACCGTTCCGATTTCCGCAGCATTCTTCCGCGCTTCACGCCGGAGGCGCTTAAAGCGAACCAGACCCTGATCGATCTGCTCGGCCGGCTCGCGCAGCGCAAGAACGCGACGCCGGCTCAGATCGCGCTCGCCTGGCTGCTGGCGCAGAAGCCGTGGATCGTTCCCATTCCCGGCACGACGAAGCTGCACCGCCTCGAGGAGAACGTCGGCGCCGTTGCCGTGCAGCTTGCGCCCGACGATCTCCGCGACATCGAGAGCGCCGCCGCCGAGATCACGGTGCACGGCGCTCGCTATCCCGAAAACCTCGAGCGCATGACCGGCGGCTGACCGGCAATTTACTCTAGCGCGGTGAACCGGAGCCGCTGCCCGTCGCCGCGCCTCGCCTGGGCCGGCGGACGGCTCTCACCTTGCCGCTCTTGCTGCCGCCGCAGAAGAACCGGTCGCCGCCATCGGATTCGAGCCCCGAAACGGCCACGCCGGGCGGCATCTCGAGACTCTCGAAGACCTCCCCCGTTTGCGGATTGATGCGCCGCACATCGCTTTCGTCGCCTTCCCAGGTGCCGTGCCAGAGCTCGCCCTCGACCCAGGTGACCCCGGTGACGAAGCGGTTGGACTCGATCGTGCGCAGGATCGCCCCGGTCTCGGGATCGATCTGATGGATCTTCCGGTCCCGATACTGCCCCACCCAGAGCGTCCCTTCGGCCCAGGTGAGGCCGGAATCGCGGCCGCCGCCGGGCGCCGGGATCGTCGCCAGCACGCGGCCAGTGTTCGGATCGATCTTCTGGATGCGATCCTCGGCGATCTGAAACAGGTGCTGGCCGTCGAAGGCCGTTCCTGCATGCGCGGCGACATCGATCGAGCGCACCGTCTTCCCGCTCGCGGGATCGAAGGCGTCCAGCTTGCCGCCGGCGGCAATCCAGACGTGCTGGCCGTCAAACGTGACCCCATGCACATGGTCGACGCCCGGAAAGGGCCCATACTCGCGGAGAATTTCGGCGGCTGATCTGGTCATGCGTTCATCCTAGTCGCTCGGCAGGGGAGCGGGGAGTAACAAGGTCGTCGTGAATCCCGGCACGGGCGGCGTCATCCAGCGGCGCGCTCGCCCGCGACCGAAGGACTGTGCCTTGCCCGCAGCCGCCAGCCCGTCGAGTGCCCGCTGCACCGTGCGCTGGCTCGCTCCAAGCGCCAGCGCGAGCGCCGAGCTCGACCACGACTCACCGTCAGCGAGGAACGCGAGCACCGCCGCATGCTCCTCTTCGACCGGCCGCGCCAGCACGACGACCTCGCCGGCCCGGCGCGGCGCCAGCGCGAACCCCCGCTTTGTCGCGGTCACCTCGGCGAGATTGCGCAGCACCGCGCGCAGCCGCCCGATCTCGACCCGCAACCGCGCGCGGTGCGACTGATCGGCGTGCTTTGCTCCGAAGGCCCGCGCCAGCAGCGTGCCCCTCGCCACGTCTCCCGGCCACGCCTCGCCCAGTGCGCGTGCCAGCGCGAACAACACCGGGCGCGTCGCGAGCGAGACCACCGTGCCGGGGTCACGCACGACGTGACGGCACGCATCCACGACGAGCGCCTGCGACGCCAGCAGCGCTTCGACCTCGTCGAGCCGGAGGAGCCGCTCCTCGCCGCGCGCGATCAGGCGCGCCGCGGGCGTGTTAAGGGCGAGCGCTGCGCTGTCGACCTCCGCCATCAGCGCCGGGATACGGGCGTGGCGCGCGGCACGTTCGGCCCGAGCGAGCGCTTCGCGCGCCGTCTTCGTCCGCAGGCGCCGCATCGCGATCCCCGCGACCACCAGCTCGTGGGCGGCCCTCGATGCGGGCGGGAAGGGCGCGGGGTCGAGCTCGGCGAGCCTGCGCTCGGCCTCGTCGAGGCGCCCGATCAGGAGCAGGCGCCGGACCTCGAGATACCGCGCATGCGCGGCGTTCACGCGGTCGCCATGCTGTTCGAGCGTTGCCCGCGCCGCGTCGAGCGCCTTCGCCGGCCAGTTCAGGTCGCGCGAGACGAGCGCGATCTCGGCCTCGGCGACGACGCACCGCGCGCGGGCCAGGGCCTCCTTCGGACCGAAGGCACGCGCGGCACGGCGCAAGCAGCGCCTTCGCCCGGACGAGGTCGCCGAGCTGCGCCATCGCGATGCCTCGCAGCGCCAGCGCCGGCGCGTCGTCGCGTAATGCGACCCGCTTCAAGGCGCCGAGGGGATCGCCCGCCGCGAGGGCACGCCCCGCGGCGGTGATCATCGAATCCATCGGAATCCCGCCACACTTGTCACTCTCGCCATTCGCTACCCCGGTGCTAGGTCTATCTCATGACTGTCGCAGCCATGGAGGAGACCGATGCAAGAGGCCCTCGTCGTTCGCCGCGAGACGCACATCGCGGCGCCGCCCGCCGCGGTATTCGCCCTCCTGACCGATCCGGAGAAGATCCTGCGCTGGATGGGAACGGAGGCGGAGCTCGAGCCGCAGCCCGGCGGGCTCTATCTCGTCAATGTCACCGGGGCTCGCTTCGCCCGCGGCGCCTTCCGCGAGGTGGTGCCGGTGCACCGCCTGGCCTACAGCTTCGGCTGGGACGGCAGCGAGGAGGTGCCGCCGGGGTCGAGCCTCATCGAGATCGACCTGATGGAAGCAGCCGGACGGAACGCTGCTGCGCCTCACCCACACCGGCCTGCCCAATGCCGAGCAATGCGCCGGCCATGCGGAAGGCTGGGAGCATTACCTCGGCCGGCTGGCCGAGCTTGCCGCCGGGCGCGACCCGGGCCCGGATCCCTGGCACGGCCGCACCGGCGGAGACTGAACGCCTTCCGTCCTCGATGTCGCCGCAGGTGAGGAAAGAGGCCGGCGGCGCAGTGCCGTCCTGCGGCGGGGTCGGCGAGGCCATCGGAATCCCGCCACACTTGTAACTCTCATCGTTCAATTTTCGGCGTTAAGTCTATCTCACGACCAACACCGCCAGAAGGGCAAACCGGATATGCCGGCTCGGCAGCTGGGACTGAAACCGCACGACCAAAGGAGAGCAATGATGATCGACCACAAGACCGGAACGCGCGAAGAGTGGCTTGCTGCCCGGCTCGAGCTGCTCGAGGCGGAGAAGGAGCTGACGCGGCGCAGCGACGAGCTGGCGCAGCAGCGCCAGGAGCTGCCCTGGGTCCGGGTCGACAAGCAGTACCGGTTCGAGACCGATGACGGGCGCGCCTCGCTGGCGGACCTCTTCGGAGGGCGCTCGCAGCTCCTCGTCTACCACTTCATGTTCGGGCCCGACTACACGGCGGGGTGTCCCTCCTGCTCGTCGATCGCGGACGGGTTCGACGGCTTCGCCGTCCACCTGGCGAACCACGATGTCATGCTCTCGGCGGTGTCGCGGGCGCCGCTCGCGAAGCTGCAGGCCTACAAGCGGCGGATGGGGTGGTCGTTTCCCTGGGCGTCTTCGCTCGGCGGCGACTTCAACTTCGACTTCAACGTCTCGTTTACCGAGGAGCAACAGCGCGCGGGAGGCATCGAATACAACTACCGGCGCGGCGGCCACGCGATGGACGCGGCACCGGTCCCTGCGCCTGTCGCCCAATTCGCGGCCACATGCGGCACCGACGCGCCTACCTACTCGCGCGACCGGCCGGGCATGAGCGCGTTCGTGCTGAGCGACGGCGCGGTCTACCACACCTATTCGACCTATGCGCGCGGGTTGGACGGCCTCTGGGGCATGTACCAGTGGCTCGACCGCGCCCCCAAGGGGCGCAACGAGAAGGGCATCTGGTGGCGCCGCCACGACGAGTACGGCAGTCGCTGAAAATTCGAGCCGAAGGGAGGGAGCGATGACTGGAATACCTACGGTGGTCGATCGCGGCACGTTCCAGGCCGAGCTGGACGCGCTGCGGGTTCGCGAGAAAGCTCACACCCGCGAAGGCGACGCGATAGCATCCGCCCGCCGCCGGCTGCCCATGGTCGAGGTGGATGGCACGACGCGGCTTGTCGGCGAGCGTGGCGCGGTGACGCTGTTGGATGTCTTTGAGGGCCGCCGGATGCTCATCGCCTACTACTTCATGTGGCACAAAGGCCATCCTGCGCCGGAGCAGTGCGAGGGGTGCACCTGGGTTACGTCGCAGGTCCGCGAGCTCTCCTATATTCAGTCTCGCGACGTCACCTACGCCACGTTTTGCCAAGGCCCGTACGCAGAGGGCGCCCGGTACCGCGATTTCATGGGCTGGGAGATGCCTTGGTACTCGGCCCAGGACTCGCTCGATACCCTCTTGGTTGGACGCCGGGTCGGCATGATGCACATCGTCTGCTACCTGCGACAAGGATCCAATGTCTTCGAGACGTACTGGACGACGCGGCGCGGCGTCGAGGCGATGGATAACAGCTATCGGTTGCTCGACTTGACCGTCTACGGGCGGCAGGAGACGTGGGAGGACTCGCCGACCGGCTGGCCGCAACGGTTCAAAGGCGAGCAAGTGACCCGTATCGATGGACGTCCCACCGCCCAGTGGTCTCGCCTGAAGGCCGGGCATTGCGACGATCTCGGCACGGGCTGAAACTCTTCTGTGAAGCTGGAAGGGGCAGGCCATGGCCGCATCAGCTCGAGTTTCCCAGCGAGCCTTCTTCGGCGTCTCGGCGCTGCTTTTTGCCGCCAGCGCGGCGGTGACGATCGTCTGGTGCGCCTCCATGTCGGCGATGGGCGAGATGCCGATGCCCGGCGGCTGGACGATGTCGATGGCGTGGATGCCGATGTGCGGAGAGACCTGGCCGGGCGCCGCGGCGGCGTTTCTCGGCATGTGGGCCGTGATGATGGTGGCGATGATGCTGCCATCCCTGGTCCCGATGCTGTGGCGCTACCGCCAGGCTGTAGGCAGGGCAGGCGCGACGCGCTCTGGGTCGGCTGACCCTGCTGGTGGGTGTGGGATACTTCGTCGTGTGGACCCTGTTCGGAGTGGCCGCCTTTCCGTTGGGCGTCGCGCTGGCGGCGGCCGGGATGCAGCAGCCGGCGCTGGCGCGCACCGTTCCGCTCGCGGTCGGCGGCATCGTGCTGATCGCCGGCGCGCTGCAGTTCACCGCGTGGAAGGCGCGTCACCTTGCCTGCTGCCGCGAGGCTCCGGGGCGCGGCCGCACCTTGCCGGCGGACGCCGGCACCGCCTGGCGCCATGGCCTGCGCCTCGGCCTCCACTGCAGCACCTGCTGTGCCGGCCTGACGGCGATCCTTCTCGTCATCGGGGTCATGGACCTGCGCGTAATGGCTGTCGTGACGGCCGCCATCACCGCCGAACGCCTCGCACCGGCCGGTGAGCGCGTCGCGCAGAGCGATCGGGGCCGTCGTCGTCGGAGCGGGGCTGCTCCTGATCGCGCGCGCCGCCGGGCTCGGATGATGCATCCCGCGTGAGGAAAGCTATTGATGGCATAAAGAAAATAGCCTCATCCCGAGCGCGGCAATACCCTCGGCCGCCCGGGCATGACGATCGGGGGTATTGCTGTGTCGCCGCGGCGGTGTGAGTCGCCGCAAGAACCTCAAGCAGACAGCCGCGCCTTGCCTGGGGATAAGATTTCGCGTGAAATAGGCCTCGTCGGGCTCGTCTCGGACAGTCGGTCGAAGCGGAGGCTTCGTGCTGCGCTGTTGCCGATGGAGGTTTCCCCATGGCTGAACCGTTCATCGTCCGGCGCGAGGTCCAGATCGCGGCGCCGCAAGCCACCGTCTTCGCCTTCCTCACCGATCCCGAAAAGATCCTGCGCTGGATGGGCACGGAGGCGAAGGTGGAGCCGCAGGTCGATGGTCTCTACCTTGTCAATGTCACGGGCAAGGACACCGCTCAAGGCCGCTTCACCGAGGTAATCCCGGTCCACCGCCTCGCCTACAGCTTCGGCTGGAGAGGTGACGACAAGATGCCGCCGGGGTCGGGCCTGATCGAGATCGACCTGATCGAGCGGGAGGGCGGGACGCTGCTGCGCATGACCCATAGCGGTCTGCCCGACGCGGAGGTTTGTGCCACCCACGAGCGGGGCTGGGCGCATTACCTCGCGCGGCTGGCCGTGGCCGCCGCCGGCGGCGATCCCGGACGCGATCCTCACCGCACTGCCTGATGATGAGGGCGGGCCGGCGCGGACAAGATGAATCCGGTCGGCGGGATGCCTCGCTATGATCCCGTCCATGCCGCTGCCCTCCACCCTCGCCTGGCTGGTCGACGAGGCCGGCGCCGTGCGGGACGCCGACCACTTCCTGGCGGCGCTCGGCGCAAAGCTGATCGCCGATGGCCTGCCGCTTGCCGGCGGGGCTCTGACGCTTGACGCCGGCTCACCCGATCATTGTCCGCCGTACCTGGTTGTGGCGGGCGGAAACCGGGGCGGTGATCGAGGCGCTGGGCTTCGGGGCCTTGGGCCTGGCCGCGCCGGGCGGCGGCGCGGAACAGGGCAAGGTCGGCCGTGACTGGCTCGCCGGGCTCGGCACCGGGCTGGTGCAGGAGGATGTGGCCGGCCCGGCCGCAGAGAGCGCGGAGTCGGGGGCCCCGGTGCTGGCCTGGGCGGTCTCCCGGGCGCTCGCCGAGGCCTGAATCCCTGATGTTGCATCAGGCGGCGCGGTTTGCCGCCGCGCCGCTTGCCGGCCTCAGCGTGCGGGCGACGCTGGCGGGCTTGCTCGAGGCCTATCTCGGCCGCCGCAGCGCCGCCCAGGTGCTGGCCGGGCGGTCGCGGCGCGAGACCGGCGAGACCATCCGCGCGGTCCTGCTGTTTGGCGATTTGCGCGGCTTCACCGAGTTGTCGGAATCGCTCGCGCCGGAGGCGGTGGTGGCGGCGCTGGACGCCTGGTTCGACCGCATCGCCGGCGCCGTTCACGCCTTCGGCGGCGAGGTGCTGAAATTCATCGGCGACGGCGTGCTGGCGATCTTCCCGCTCGGCGACCGGCCCGCTTCAATCGCCTGCGACGCCGCGCTCAGCGCCGTCGCCGCGGCGCAGGCCGGCATGGCCCATCTCGACCAGGCACGTCGGCCGGCAAGGCCTGCCGTCGCTGCAGTTCGGCCTGGCGCTCCATCTCGGCGAGATGTTGTGGGGCAATGTCGGCACTGCCGATCGGTTGGATTTCACCGCGATCGGCCCGGCCGTCAACCTGGTCAGCCGGCTCGAAGGCCTGTGCCGCCCGCTCGGCCGCAGCGTGCTGGTCAGCGGCGCGGTTGCGGCGGCGGCGACAACGCCGCTGGTCCCGCTGGGCGAGCACCCCTTGCGCGGGATCGCCGCGCCGTGTGCCGTCTTCACCCTGCCGTAGGAGTTTCAAGCACTACGCTTCGGCGCCAGCACCACCTTGCAGGCGAGCAGCAGCTTGCGCGCCTCAGTGCCCCAGCTCGAGCTAGGATCGAGCCTGACATAGCGCTCGAGCAGCGGCGTGGCGTCGGCGAGGCGCCCGCTCTGGATGTAGAGCGCGGCGAGATTGTAGAGCGGGTCGGGAAACTCGGCGTCGGCCAGGATGGCGCGCTCGAAATGCGCGACCGCATCCGCGTTCTGGCCGGCGTTCATCGCGAGGTGGCCGAGATTGAAATGCGCCTCGGCGAAGGCCGGCTCGGCATCGATCGCCGCCAGGTAATGCGCCTTCGCTTCCGCCGGGCGGCCGAGGTCGCGCACGGTGTTGCCGAGATTGAAGCGCACGACGGGGTCGCGCGGGCTGGCGCTGAGGCAGGCATAATAGAGACGTTCCGCCACCGCCAGCTCACCCGAAGCAGCGGCGTGCTCGGCCGCCTCGAAGAGGGCATCCGGGTCGGGCGGCGCCTGCACCCAGGCAAAGCGCATCTGCCCGTCGAGGTCGGCGAGCGCTTCGCCGATCCGCATCATCAGATCGCCGCCGGGACCGATATCCAGCCGGATGACCTCTTGCGGATCGGAACCCCGCCGTCGCCGCCGCAGCGCGGTCGCGGCGGTCAGCACGTCCTCGATCGCGACGCCGCGGTGGCGCAGCTTCGCCACATGCTGCGCGATCTTGAGATCGCCGAAGCCGAACCGTCCCTCCACCGGCGCCAGGACGTCGAAAAGCGCAAGCAGACGGATGTCCTCGGCGGCAAGGCCCGCGAGCCCCCGGAAGCGATCCGCATCGATGTCCTTGCCGTGCAGTTCCGGCGCCAGGCCAAGCCCGCGCAAGAACCGGTCTTCGCTGATCGTACGCCCGGGGTCGCGCTGGAGCAGCGCCTTGATCGCCGGGGCGTCGATGCGCCCCGCCGCTTCGTGGGTGACCACGGCGAAGTCGGTCCGCTGCGTGAGCCGCCGATGCAGCTTGCCGCCGGAGGCAGCGAGTTCGCGCTCGACGCGGCTCTTCGGCAGTCGCTCGAAGCGACCGGCGATGAAGAAGCTGCGACCCTCGAAGCGCTCGGTGCCCATCTCAACCCGCTCGGCGGCCCGAAGCCTTCTGCTTGGCGCGCGCCGCCGGTTTCGCTTTCTGCTCGGCGGCGCCGGCGGCCGGCTCGCGTTCGCGCGTCGGCTTGCTCTTGGCCGGCGGCTTGATCGTCTCCAGCGACTTCTTCAGTGCGGCCATGAGATCGACGACCGGCGCCGGCTCCGTGATTTCGGCGGTGATGATCTTCTCGCCCTTGATCTTGGCCTTGATCAATTCGGCGAGCGCCGTCTGATAGCGGTCCTCGAACATCTTGGGATCGAAGTCGCCGCTCTTCTGCGCGATGATCTGCTGCGCCAGCGCGATGGCGGACTGGTCGAGCGGCCCTTCCTCGATGTCCTCGAAATAGGCCTCCTCTTTTCGCACCTCCTCGGAGGCGCGGAGCGTGCGGATCATGATGCCCTTGCCGCGCGGGCTCAGCAGCACCGCGCGTTCGCGGGACGACAGCACCAGTCGGCCGATTCCGGATTTGCTCTCGCGCCTCATCGCTTCCACGATGACGCGAAAGGTCTCGTTCGCCATCTTGCCGTCCGGCGCCAACCAGTAGGGGCTGTCGAAATAGAGCGGATCAACCTTGTCGTCGTCGACGAATTGCGCCACGTCGATGACGCGGTTGCTCTCGACCTGGACCTTGTCGAGCTCCTCTTCCGAGAGGATGACATAGCGCCCCTTCTCGAACTCGTACCCCTTCACGAGCTGGTCGCGCGGCACCGGCTTGCTGGTGGTGGGGTCGGTCGGCACCATCGAGATGCGCGCCATCGATTCCGGCGCCAGATTGTGGAACGAGATCTTGTCGGCGCTGGAGGACGCCGGATAAAGCCGGACGGGGCAGGAGACGAGACTGACGCGCAGATACCCTTTCCAACTGGAGCGCGGGGCTGCCATGAGAGCTCCTTCTTGCAGCGGCGGGCCAAGAATAAACCGCCCGGCGCCGGGGCGCCATCACCTTCCGATCTGCTATAGATTGCAGGCCTTTGGGCGGAATCCTCTGATAGGGTGACCCAGGGGGTTGGAAGTAGGGCATATGCAATCAGGAGTTCACCACGGAGGCACGGAGGGCACGGAGAAGAGGTGTTTGGGCGCGCGGAGCGCGCCATTCTTCGCTTCTCCGCGATCTCCGTGTCTTCGTGGTAAATCCTTTCACCGAGCGGCGGCACGCCATATGCGATTGCCCTGGGTGGCCAAGGGCCTGGAAAGGGAAGGGAGGAGCCTGCGCCATGGGCCTTCGGGAATACCGGCGAAAGCGTGATTTCGGCCGGACGCCCGAGCCGGCGGGCTCGGCGCCGGCCCGCCGGGTCAAGCGCAAGCCCTCCTTCGTCATCCAAAAGCATGCCGCCCGCCGGTTGCACTACGATTTCCGCCTTGAGCTCGAGGGCGTCTTGATGAGTTGGGCGGTGCCGAAGGGGCCAAGCCTTGACCCCGCCGTGAAGCGGCTCGCGGTCCATGTCGAGGACCATCCGCTCGAATACGGCAGCTTCGAGGGCGTGATCCCGCGCGGCGAATATGGCGGCGGCACGGTGATGCTGTGGGATAGCGGCTGGTGGGAGCCGCTGGGCGATGCCGCCGCGGGATACGCCAAGGGCGACCTCAAATTCGTCCTGCACGGCGAGAAGCTCCGCGGCAAATGGGCGCTCGTGCGGATGAAGACCCGGCGGGACGGCGAGAAGGGCGACAACTGGCTCCTGATCAAAGAGCAGGACAGCGAGGCGCGGCCCGGCAGCGACGCCGCCATCGTCGAGCGCGAGACGCGGAGCGTCGCCACCAGCCGCGACATGGCGGCGATCGCCGCGGAGGCCGACCGCGTCTGGAGCTCCAAATCCGGCGGCGAGACCAAGGGGCGCCGCTAGCCGAACGGCGCGCGCCGATCGAGCCGCGATCGATGCTGCGGCGATCGCGGGCGCCCGGCGCGCGAAGACGCCGCCGAAGCTCTCGCCGCAGCTCGCCACCGCTGCAGAGCGCGCGCCGGCGGGAGACGACTGGCTGCACGAGATCAAATTCGATGGCTACCGGATGCTTGCGCACCTCAGGAACGGCAAGGTCGAGCTGCTGAGCCGCAACGACCTCGATTGGACGAAGCGGTTTCCCGAGCTGGCGGCGGCGCTGGCGCGGCTGCCGGCGACGGAGGCGTTGCTCGACGGCGAGGTCGTTCGCTTCGCCGCCAGCGGCGTCACCAGCTTCTCGGCGCTGCAAAACGACCTCGCGGACGGCAAGACGGCGGCCATGACCTATGTGGCGTTCGACCTGCTGTTTCTCGACGGATGGACGCTGACCGATGCCACGCTCGACGCGCGCAAGACGGCGCTCGCCGCCTTTCTTGCTGAGGAGCCGTCGCCGCTGATCCGCTACAGCGATCATCAGGTCGGCAAAGGGCCGGAGTTCCTCGCCGCCGCTTGCCGGATGGGCCTCGAGGGCACCGTGGCCAAGCGGCGCGACGCACCCTATCGCCCCGGCCGAAGCGCCGCCTGGATCAAGGTCAAGTGCGGCCACCGCGAGGAGTTTGTGGTGGTGGGATTCACCGATGCCGTGGGCGTGCGCTCGGGATTCGGCGCGCTGCTCGTTGGCTACCACACGTCCCGCGGCGAGCTGGTCTATGCCGGCCGTGTCGGCACCGGCTTTACCGCGAGCCTGCTGACGTCGCTGCGCGCGCAGCTTGAGCGCCTCGAACAGAAGCGCCCCACGGTGACGCTGCCGGCGGATCTCTCCGCGCGCGGCATCCATTGGGTCGAGCCCACGCTCGTCGCTGAAGTGAGGTTCGCCGAATGGACCCGCGACCTCATCCTGCGCCAGGCGAGTTTCGTCGGCATCCGCGAGGACAAGGCGCCTGCCGATGTGGTGCTCGAGCCGACAGCGGGAAGACGCGGCTCGATCGACCCTTCGCCGCCCCCTGCGACGATCGGCGCGGACGGGACGGCGGTGGTTCACGGCATCCGCATCACCAATGCCGAGCGCATGGTCTATCCCGAGCTCGGCATCTCGAAGCTCGCCGTGGCGGAATATTACGCGACGGTTGCCGAGCTGATGCTGCCGCATGTCCGGCGCCGCCCTCTCAGCCTCTTGCGCTGCCCGGAGGGCACCGCCGGCGAGTGCTTCTTCCAGAAGCACCTGACCGCCGGATTTCCCGAGGCGATCAAGCAAGTTCCGATCGACATGGGCGAGGGGCGGGAGATCTATCTGATGGTCGAGGACGTCAAGGGACTGATCGGCCTCGTCCAGATGGGTGTGCTGGAGATCCATCCCTGGGGATCGACGGTCGACCGCTTGGAACAGCCGGACCGGTTGATCTTCGACATCGATCCCGACGCCGGTCTGGCCTGGGAGCGCGTGATTGCATCGGCCGTGACCGTGCGCGACACGCTGCTGAGCCTCGGTCTCGATAGTTTCGTCAAGACCACCGGCGGCAAGGGTCTCCACGTCGTCGTCCCGATCCGGCCGACGCTCGATTGGGCGGAGGCCAAGGAGTTTTCCCGCGCGCTTGTCGCAAGGCTCGCCGAAAAGGAGCCGCACCTCTATACCGCGTCGCTGGCAAAAAAGGCGCGCCGGGGCCGTATTTTCATCGACTATTTGCGCAACGGTCGCGGTGCGACGGCGGTTGCCGCCTACTCGACCCGCGCCAGGCCCACCGCCACCGTGTCGGCGCCGCTCAGCTGGGAAGAGGTGGAGAGCGGCATCCGCTCCGACCACTTCACCCTGTTGAACCTGGCTCAGCGCATCCGCTCGAACGCCGGCGATCCCTGGCGGGATTTCGCCGCGACGAAGCAGACAATTTCAGCCGCCGCGCGCCGGACGATTGGCGCCTGATCGCTCAGCGCGCGCCCGGCGGAGAGCGAGAGCGCGTTTCGAGCGGATTGATTCACCATCCTCGCTTTCCCGGCGAAAGCCGGGATCCAGGGCGACCGACGAGCGGTTGTTATTGGGCCAAGCCGGGACCTTCGGCGCGCGCCTGTCGAAGGACGCACCTGCGTCCACGGCGGCGCTCCTGTGGGCTAAGCCGGGTAGAAGCTCGTCGCGAGAAGACGAAGAACGATCTTGACTCGTATCAATGTCTTTATAACAATAAAGCTATGAACAAAATTTGCCTGATCACCGGCGCGACGCGAAATCTCGGTTTTTCCATTGCCCAGGGGCTGGCTCAGCGGCTCGAGCCTTCTGACATCGTGTATCTCACCGGGCGCGACGCCGCTCGCGTCGCGGAGTCCGTTCGGCTTCTTTCGGGCGCCCGGGCGGAGGTGCGCGGCGAAGTGCTTGATGTCTCCGAGCACGACGCAGTGGAGCGATTCGCAGCGTCGCTGGCGGAGCGCCACGGCGGCGTCGACATCGTTTTTTCCAATCACTACGCGCGGGTGCAGCCGGAGGATGATCCGGCTGAAGTCATTGACGATTATGTCGAGGCCAACAACCTCGGCACGACGCGTGTCCTGCGCAGCGTCGCGCCCCTGCTTCGCGATGGCGGGCGGCTGTTCGTCGTCGCGAGCCGGGCGGGCAGCCTGCGCGCGCTGGCGCCTGTGTTGCACGCGCGGTTTCAAGACCTTCGATCGCTCGATGACGTCGACCGCGCGGTGTGCGTTTGGCGTGACGAAGTTCGCAAGGGACGGGCGGCGGGCCGGGCATGGCCCGCCTGGATCAACATTCCCTCCAAGATCGGACAGGTCGCGGCGGTTCGCGTGCTCGCCGGTCAACGCCGCGCCGATGATGTGCGTCGCGGTATTCTGATCGCGTCGATCTCGCCTGGGCTGATCGACACGGGAGCATCGCGGGCATGGCTCGATCTGCGCGGCGCGGCCGCGCCGGACGAGGTCGCCGGTCCGCTCGTCGACTTCGCCCTCGATCCATCGCCCGATACGTCCTTCTATGGCGAACTCGTCCATGTCGGACGCGAAGAACCGGGACCGTTTGGCTCCATCGTGCGAAGCGGATCCATCGTGCCGTGGACATGAGCGGTCGACATAAATCCGCTGGGCGCAAATCTGCCCGGGGCAAATCCGCCAACGAGGAGCCGCGCCTTGGCATGCTCGTCAAGCGAGCCGAGCAGGCGATGATCCGGGCCAAGAGCGTGGCGTTGAAATTTGTCGGGCTGACGCCGGCGCAATACGTGGCACTGGTCGAGCTCGACCGGCAGCCGGGGATCACGGCGGCGACCTTGGCGCGCGCCTGTCTGGTGACGCCACAGGCGATGATGATCCTGCTCAAGGCCATGGAGCAGCAGGGTCTCATCAGCAGGTCGTCGCATCCGCGGCATCCCAACGTGCTCGAGCTGCACATGACCGATGTCGGACGCGAGGCGCTTCAGGCAGCGCGCGAGCGCGTCGCTCCGATTGAGCAACGCGTGCTCGACGTCTTCTCTGCCAAGGATCTCGCGGTCTTTCGTGGACTGCTGTCGCGCTTCATCGACGCCTTCGAGACGGGATGAGCGGGTGAGGCTGTCGTCTGGAAGTCTGTTCTGGCATCACTGAGACAAGGCGTCCGCGCCGCGCGACTTCGATGAGCCCTTCTCGCGCACCCACCCCGTTTGGCTTGCCTCGCGAGCCGTTTGTGAACAAGCTGCAGCCTGCAAATCCAATTCGTACGAGGGGGACATGATGGCCTGGCAGATCGAGCGACGGGGCGAGCATACCGCACTGGTCACAATGACTACGAACAAGGCAAATGCTCAGAACCCCACTTTCTTCGCCGACCTCCACAGCGCGTTCGATCGGCTCGAGAGGGAGTTCCGGGATTGTGCGGTCGTGCTGACAGGCACGGGGCGGGTGTTCTCCGCGGGCCTCGACTTTGATTACCACTTTCCGCTCTTCGCTCGTCGCTCGCTCGCCGAAGTCGATGCATGGTTTGACGCCTATCGAGCGACGAACCTGCGCATCTTCACCTATCCACGGCCAACAGTTGCGGCGATCAACGGCCATGCCTATGCGGGTGGCCTCATCACCGCCCTGGACTGCGATTTGCGCATTGCTGCGGATCCCGCCTTGCAATTCGCCCTCAACGAGGTGCCTATCGGCATTCCGATGCCGGCGGTCTATGTGGAGATTATCAAATACGCGCTTGGGCCGGCAGCCGCCGAAATGATCTTGTTTGGCCAAGTTTATGATCTCTCTGACGCTCATCGAATGGGGATCGTAAATCACATCGTCCCGGCCGAGCGCCTGATCGACGAGGCCCTCGCTTGGGCGGGCCGGGTCGAACCAGATTGCCATCCGGCCTATGGCTACTCGAAACGCGCCCTGCAGGCGACTACCCTGCGCGCCATTGATGACGCCCGACGCTTGGATCAGGATTTACTCGCGCGGGGCATGACCGATTTGGGAAGCCTCCGCGTTCACGCGCGCCGCTATCGCGAGCTTAAAGGCCGTGATCCCTCTTGGGAGGTGCCGAAGCCGATCGTTGCCGAGTAGCGGTTATTCGACTTCTTAGACCGATGCCGCGGTTCCATTGTCCGCCAAAAAAGGTGTTCAAATCCGCTTGGGGTCACCTGCGAAGAGCGAACTTGCCCTCAGTGCGTCCGCTTTAAGGTAATTGGACTGTCAGAGCGGACATTTTAAGCCCTCTGGACACAACCTGATGTGCTCGCCAAGCTCGCGTGACGCAGAGGAGCTTCCCCGATGACGATCATCGATTCGCAGGTCCATGCCTATGAGGCGAACACGGCGAAACGACCGTGGCACAGTGTGCCGAACTGGCCCGCTCACGTCACGGGTGACGAGATGGTGGCGGCGATGGACAAAGTCGGCGTTGACGGCGCGATCTTCATCTCCGCGTTCTCCATGTACCGCTACGACGCCAGCTATGCGGTGGAAGTGCAACGGGCCCATCCCGGCCGGTTCGCCATCGTCAAGCCGGTCGACCCGGATGATCCGGCGGTGGCTGATGTCGTCGCTGAGTGGAAGAAGACACCGGGTGCGGTCGCAATCCGCATCATGCTGACGAAAGAGGCGAGGCGTGAGCCGAACGACCCAGGCCTCGACCGGATCCTGCGTGCGGGCGTGCGTTACGATTTACCGGTCAACATCCTGTTCTGGGACAATCTGGACGTAGGCACCGCGCTCATCGACCGCCATCCCGACACGCGCTTCATCATCGACCATCTGGGCATCCTGCAGCCGCGCGTGCCGCCCGCGCCGCCGCAACCTTGGGCCGACCTCCCGAAGGTGCTGGAACTCGCCAAGCGTCCGAACGCGGTGATCAAGGTCAGCGGCGCCTGCACGCTGTCCCGGGAGCCGTATCCGTTTCCGGACATTTGGGACCCGCTTGCCCGCGTGTTTGATGCCTGGGGTTTCGATCGCTGCTTGTGGGGCACGGACTGGACGCGTGCATCTGCTGTCGTCAACTACGAGCAGGCCATCGAGCCCTTTCTTAGCACCGACCGCCTGAGCGACACCGAGCGGGCAGTGCTCATGGGGGGCGCTTGCGCCAAGGCTTATGGCTGGTCGCCGCGGCCGCCCTTGTAAGTCCACCGGGGTGACGACGCAGCATCCGCACATATCGCTATTGGCCGCGGCCCCCCGACGATCGGTCTTGTGAAGCGGCCGATAGCTGCCTGTCTTCCGTCGGGCCTACTCGGCCAGGATGGGTGGGGAGCGGATACTCCGCGCCGTCTCCAACTACTGAAAGTGACCGATTCCGAAGTCGACACGGCTTCTGATCTTCTGAGAATGAACGCGCGCGGGCACCCTCGCATGTGGGCACTAGAGGCGCTGCGCGGCCAGCGCGCCCGCCATCAGCTTGCGCAAGCCAAATTTGTGAAAAGGAGTGACCGAGGACAAATAACATTGCCCGAACTTGTTGTGAACCACACAAAGAGTGGACACGATAACGCTTGGCCTAGTGCCGTCGTGTACCTTCATGATCGAGAGCCTGAAATCCATATGCTTGTTGTCCCGGCCAGCAACGAGTTCGTCCGGGCCGAGGAAAAAGATTGGCCATGGTCCGATCTTCTCGCCGATAAAGTAGCGGTCTCTCTTTTCCATGTTCACTATTTCCGAAGTCGTCGGCACCTCGAGACCAGCTAAAGCCGCGGCCTTGTTGCGCGCGATTAGCATCAGATTCATCCAGCCGGGCCGGTGCGCGAAAATTCCGAAGAAGATTTCGACGACACTAAGTTCCGAGCGGCGCAGCGGGGCGCGGTAGGCGTCACGAAAATTGGCGTGTTCAATCAAGTCCGCGCCCAATGCGCTCTGAGAGGGCACATCGCACTCGACAACGCTCATATCAACCCCTCGATAAATGGGTTCCTCCTCTCATCTGGGATCGATCGTTGCCTATTTACTCAATATTTTCCGCCAATTACATCACCGCTCTTCACCGCCCCGGAGTTACCACCCTAGATCACTATGCCAAACCAAGGAAGTTGGGAGGCAGCGTGATGTCCCTTCCTGGCACTCTCGCGACCCCGACAAGCATAGGACGGCCGCTTTAAGCGAGGAAACGGAAGCAGCGCACGCCGCCGGACGGGCGTCCGTTCTCTCCTGTGCCGCATTTTTTGCGGAACGGCTGGATCAGGCAGACCGACTCAGCGCCGCCGCCGGGCAGAAGCTGCTGCGCCATCCCAAGCAGGGCTTGCTGCGGCGCGGCCTTACGGCCGGGTCGTGCTGATGGGCGGCGTCGGCATGCAGGGGGGATCCGGGATGGAGCTCCCTTACCCCTGGATCATGCGGAACTGCATTTCGATCCGCGGCCAATGCCGGGCCCTTCAAGATGACGGTCATCCGGCCATGATCGGCTCGCGCTTCGGCTTTTGCCGCAGGTCAGCGGCCGGCGGCCTTGCCGGCGGAGGGGGGCGGTCCTACCATCGGTTGCAGGCGGGTCTTCGCGCCGGCCTGCGTCATCGGCGGATGGTGGATTTTGTGTCACCGGTGTACCCCGCTGACGTAGGGTCCAAGTCCAAGGGAGGGTCGTCATGGCGGAAATCCGCACCGCGCATCTCTTCACCATCACCCTCAAGGTTGGCGAGATCCAGCCGCTGGGCAAGACGCCGTTCGGCGAGCGCCGCGTCGCCGTGGTCGAGGGCGGCAGCTTCGAAGGCGCGCGGCTCAAGGGCACGGTGCTGAAAGGCGGCAGCGACTGGATCCTCGGCCGCGCCGACGGCGTGCTGCAACTCAGCGTGCGCCTCACCCTCCGGACCCAGGACGGCGACATCATCGCCATGTCCTATAGCGGCTATCGCCACGGCCCCGCCGCGGTGATCGAGCGGCTCAATCGCGGCGAGAAGGTCGACCCGGCCGAGTATTATTTCCGCACCGCCCCGGTGTTCGAGACGGCGTCGGAAAAATATGGCTGGCTCAACCGCATCATCTGCGTCGCCACCGGCGACCGCCGCGCCGACGGCCCGGTCTATGATGTCTTCGAGGTGCTCTGAGCCGGGCTCAGCGGCAGCCGCGCGCCGATGGCACCGCCACTTCCGGCATGCGCGCCAGGATGGTGGCGGCGCGCTCCTCGAGATAAGGGGTCGGGCGCTCGGGGCGCCATTGCCGCGGGTCGGGCAGCACCGCGGCGAGCAGCGCCGCCTCGCGCGGGCTGAGCTGCGCCGCATGCCGGCCGAAATGCGCGCGCGCCGCCGCCTCCGCGCCATAGACCCCGGGTCCCCATTCCACGATGTTGAGATAGAGCTCGAGGATGCGCTCCTTGCTCAGCAGCGCCTCGACCAGCACCGTGACATAGGCCTCGGCGCCCTTCCGGAGATAGCCGCCGCCCGGCCACAGCAGCAGGTTGCGCGCGAGCTGCTGGCTGATGGTGCTGGCGCCCCGCAGCTTGTCGCCCCCGCGCCAGTCCGCATAGGCCTTGTCGATCTCGATCCAGTCGAAGCCATGATGCCAGCAGAAGCGCGCATCCTCCGAGGCGATCACGGCGCGCGGCAGCGCCGGGGCGATGCGGGCGAAAGGGACCCACTCCCGCTCGATCGGCGCCCCGCCGGCAGCGCGGATCAGCATCAGCGGCGTTACCGGTGGCGGCACGACGCGGTAGAGCGCGATCACCGGCACCGGCAGCAGCAGCAGGACGACAAGCGCGACCGCGACGCGCCGGCCGAGGCGGGCGGGCCGGCGGCGCCTCCGGTCATCGGCAAGGGCGTCGGGGTGGAGGATGGCGGTCGCTCCTTCGCACTTCCAGCGGCGGGCCGATTATGGGCTAAACTGGCGGCCGACCAAGGGGAGTGAGAAATGATGCGCAACGCACTCGATCTGGCCTGGCCGCGCGAGGGGCTGAGTTGGGTTCCCTATCCCGTCTACAGCCGCGCCGATGTCTATGACGAGGAGCGCCGGCGCATCTTCCAGGGGCCGGTCTGGAGCTATCTCTGCCTCGAGGCGGAGCTGGCGCGTCCCGGCGACTACCGCGCGACGTTCGTCGGCGACATGCCGGTCATCGTCGCCCGCGACCTCGATGGCAGCCTCCACGCCTTCGAGAATCGCTGCGCCCATCGCGGCGCGCTGCTCTGCTTCAAGCGCGGCGGCCACGGGCGGGAGATCAGCTGTGTCTATCACAACTGGACCTACGATCTCCGCGGCACTCTCACCGGCGTCACTTTCCAGCGCGGCATCAACCGCAAGGGCGGCATGCCGCCGGAATTCTCGCTGGGCGATCACGCGCTGCGCCGCCTGCGCGTCGAGAGCCTCGCCGGCATCGTCTTCGGCACCTTTTCCGAGGCGGCGCCGCCGCTGGAAACCTATCTCGGGCCGGAGATCGCGGCCCGCGTCCGCCGCGTGCTGAAGAAGCCGGTCAAGGTGCTGGGCTACAACAGCCAGATCCTGCCCAACAACTGGAAGATCTATGTCGAGAACAACAAGGATTCCTATCATGCGAGCCTGCTGCATGCCTTCTTCACCACCTTCCGCGTGAACCGGCTGTCGCAGGAGGGCGGCATCATCGTCGACGACAGCGGCGGCCATCACGTCAGCTATTCGAAGCGCGCCACCGACAAACCCAGCGCCGAATATGACCAGACCGCGCTCCGCGCCAAGCGCGAGGATTACCGCCTCGCCGATCCCTCGATCCTCGCCGGCACCGACGAGTTCGGCGACGGCATCACCTTGCAGATCCTCACCGTCTTCCCCGCCTTCGTCGTGCAGCAGATCCAGAACAGCCTTGGCCGTGCGCCAGATCGTGCCGCGCGGCGTCGGCGAGACCGAGCTGCTCTGGACCTATCTCGGTTATGAGGACGATGACGACGAGATGCTGATGATCCGCCAGAAGCAATCGAACCTGGTGGGGCCTGGCGGCTACATCTCGATGGAGGATGGCGCGGTCGGCGGCTTCATCCAGCGCGCGCTGCCCGGCGGCGAGGATGACGCCTCGATCGTCCAGATGGGCGGCGATGGCGTGGGCTCGCAGGATACGCGCGCGACCGAGACGGCGGTGCGCGGCTTCTGGCAGGCCTATCGCCGGCATATGGGGATCTGATGCCGGCCGACATCGCCACGCAATTCGCCGTCGAGCGGCTGCTGGCGCGCTATGTCGCCAGCATCGACGAGGACCGGCTGGAAGAATGGCCGGACTATTTCCTCGAGGAATGCCGCTACCAGATCATCTCCGCCGAGAATTACGAGCAGGGGCTGCCAATCGGCGTCTTCTTCGCCAATTCGCGCGGCATGCTGCGGGACCGCGTCTCGGCGCTGCGCCAGGCCAATGTCTATGAGCCGCAGCGCTACCGCCATCTCGTCTCCTCGACCTTGATCCTCCGCGAGAGCGACGGCGTCGTCACGGCGCAATCGAACTACATGGTCGTGCGCATCATGCATGATGGTGCCACGGCGTTGTTCAGCACCGGTCGCTATCTCGATCGCGTGCGCCTCGGCGGGCCCGGGCCGCTCTTCGCCGAGAAGCTCGTGATCTTCGACAGCCGGCGCATCGACACGCTGCTGGCGCTGCCGCTCTAGAGTGGCGCCGTGAAGCTGCTGCCCGCCGCTCTCATCCTGCTCCTGGCTGTTGCCGGCGGCGCGCGTGCCGACGACACCGTGCGCATCGGCGTACTGCTGCCCTTCTCCGGCCCCTTCGCCGATTTCGGCACGCAGATCGGCAACGGCATGGCGCTCTATCTGAAGCAGCATGGCGATGTCGTCGCCGGCAGGAAGATCGAGCTCATCCGCAAGGACAGCGAGGGGGCGAAGCCCGATATCGCCAAGCGCCTGGCGCAGGAGCTCATCACCCGTGACAAGGTCGACATGATTGCGGGATTCGGGCTGACGCCGGAAGCGCTGGCGGTGGCGCCGCTCGCCACCGAGGCGAAGACGCCGATGGTGATCATGAACGCCGCGACCTCGGTCATCACCGAGAAATCGCCCTATTTCGTGCGCTTCTCCTTCACGCTCTCGCAGATCGTGGCGCCGCTCGGCGAATGGGCGGCGACCCATGACATCCGGCGCGTCTATGTCGCGGTCGCCGATTACGCGCCGGGCTACGAGGCCGAAGCCGCCTTCACCAAGGCCTTCACCGCCGGCGGCGGCGAGATCGTCGGCACGGTGCGCGTGCCGATCAACGCGCTCGATTTCGCGGCCTACCTGCAGCGCATCAAGGACGCGCATCCGCAGGGCGTCTTCCTCTTCGTGCCCTCGGGCGAGCAGCCCATCGCCTTCATGAAGGCCTTCGTCGATCTCGGCCTCGCCTCGGCGGGGGTGACGTTGCTGGGCGGCACCGAGATCATCGACGAGACGGTGATCGCGACGCTCGGCGACAAGACGCTGGGCGTCATCAGCGCGCAGAACTACTCCTCGGCGCATCCCAGCACCGAGAACAAGAAATATCTTGCCGATTGGACTGCCGCGTTCGGCGCGCATCCGCGGCCCAACTTCATGTCGGTCGCGGGCTATGACGGCATGCATGCCATCGTCGCGGTGATCGAGAAGCTCGGCGGCGAGATCGATCCCGACAAGGCGATGGCCGCCTTCAAATCGGTCGCCTTCATGAGCCCGCGCGGGCCCATCGAGATCGATCCCAAGACGCGCGACATCGTCGAGAGCGTCTATATCCGCCGCGTCGAGCGGGTCGATGGCGAGCTCGTCAACCGGGAGATCTTCGAGTTCCCGAAGGTGGGCGACAGCGGACACGCGGAATAGGGGTCGGGATTTCCGCCCTACCGCAGCAGCTCGTAGGTCCCGCCGCGCTCGAGCGCGCGCTGATAGGCCGGCCGCGCATGGATGCGCTTCAGGAAATCCATGAGCCGCGGGCGTTTCTCGTCGAGGCCGCCGCGCGAGGCGGCGGCCTCGAGCGCGAAGCTCATCTGGATATCCGCCGCGGTGAAGTCCGGCCCGGCGAACCAGGCGCTCTTGGCGAGCTCGCCTTCGAGATAGTCGAGATGCAGCTTGAGCTGCGGCTCGACGAAGCCTGTGAGCACGCGGTCGGCGATGGCGCGCGCTACCGGCCGGATGAAGAACGGCATCTTGCCGCTCTTGACGCGGGTGAAGATCAGCTTCATCAGCAGGGGCGGCATCGCCGAGCCCTCGGCATAGTGCAGCCAATAGGTATAGCGCAGCCGCTCCGGCGTTCCGGCCGGCGGCACGAGCCGTCCCGCGCCGTAGCGCTCGACGAGATACTCGACGATGGCGCCGGATTCGGCGATCGTCACGCCATCATCGGTGATCACCGGCGATTTGCCGAGCGGATGCACCGCGCGCAGCGAAGCCGGTGCCAGCATGGTCTGCGGCATCGCGCTGGTAGCGCTTGATCTCGTAGGGAACGCCCAGCTCCTCCAGCAGCCACAGCACGCGCTGCGAGCGCGAGTTGTTGAGGTGGTGCACCGTGATCATGACTGAGCTTCCCCCGGTTAATAGCGGCAGATGACGTTGCCCAGCGCCTGGCGCCGCTCGCGCGTCACGATCTCGACGGCACGCTTCAGCGCCGGCAGCAGCTCCGTGGGATTCTCCACGCGCACGCCATGGCCGCCGCTCGCCTCGACCAGCATTTCATAGGCCGGGCTCGGGCCGAGATCGGCCAGCAGCCGTGCGCCGTCGCGCGCCGCGACGCCGTTCTTGTAGAGGTCGAGCGTGGCGTTGCGCACCGCGCCGTAGAGCCCATTGTTGAAGACGACGGTAAGGATCGGCAGCTCCGCGACCGCCGCCACCCAATGGCAGGCGGTGGGGTTGGCGAAGACATAGGCGCCGTCGCCCAAACTCGCGACCACGAGGCGCTCGGGCGCGGCGAGCTTGGCGCCGAGCGCCGCGCCGAGGCCCCAGCCGAGCCCGCCGGCCGGGCTCGAGCCGAAATAGCTGCCGGGCAGGCTCCGCGGGCAATGGTCAAGCCGCAGCGGGTATTCATTGACGATGATCGCGTCATCGCCCACCGCCTCGCCGATGGCGCGGCTGAGGAAGGCGGGGGTGATGAAGGAGGCCGCCGCATCCTTGTCGGTCTCGGCGCGCCGGCGTGCGCTGAGTTCGGCCGAGCGCCGCGTCAGCGCCTCGCGCCGTGCCGCGATCGCCGGAGCGTCCGGCTTGAGGCGCGCCGCCAGCGCGCGGCCGAGCGCGCCAAGCGCCGCGGGCGCCGTGGCGGTGAGCGAGAGATCCGCGGGAAATCCGCGCAGCGGGTAGCGCCGGAAGCTCGGATCCTCGCCGATATGGACGACACGTGCGCCGGCTTTCGGTCCCTCCAGAGACGGGATCCACGGCACGTCGCAATCGAGTACGATGACCAGATCGGCTTCGTCGAGCAGCGGCCGCGGCTGGAAGCCCTGATGCATGGGATGCGCGCTCGGCAAGGTCATGTAGCGCTGATTGAACGCCACCACGGCCAGCGCGTAGCGCTCGGCGAGCTCGCTCAGCGCCACCGCGCCCGCGATGCTGCGCCCGGATCCCGCGGCGATGATCAGCGGCCGCCGCGCCGCGGCGATCCAATCGGCCAGCATCTCGATCGCCTGCGGGTCGGGATGCGGCGGCAGCGGCGCCGCGCGCCGCGGCGCTTCGCCTTCGGCCCGGGCGGCGCTCGCCGCCAGGATCTCGCGCGGCAGGGTGAGATAGACCGGTCCCGCGCGGGGAGGCCATCGCCACCTCGAAGGCGCGGGCCAGCACGGCGTCGACCTGGTCGGGCAGCCGCAGCTCGTAATCCCATTTGACGATCTCGCGCACCATGCCCGCCTGGTCGAACATCTCCTGCGCCCATTGGATGTAGCGCGTGCGCGAGCCCGGATGCCCCGCCTCGCTGATCGGCGAGCGGCCGGCCATCAGCACGATCGGCACGAAGTCGCGGGCGGCGTTGATCAGCGTGTTGATGGTGTTGCCGGTGCCGACATTGGTGTGGACCATCACCGCCTGCGGCCGGCCGGAGACCATGTAGACGCCATGCGCCATGGCGACGGCGGCATTCTCATGCGGCACCAGGATGGCCCGCGGCACCTTGGCGCCGCTCTCGGCCGCTCGCGCGAAGCCCTCGATGATCGAGGGAAAGTCGGTGCCGGGATTGGCGAAGAAATAATCGACGCCATGCGCCGCGAGGCCCTGCAGCAAGGTATCGGCCGCGTTGGGCTCGTTCGGGCGCTCGGCGGCATCGCGGTCCATGATGTCTCCCTCGGGTTTTCCGGGATCGCCGTGACTGTCCTTCCCTTTGGGGCGCGGCGTCAAGGCCGCGGCGGCGAAAGCCCTTGACGCGACCGGCGCTCGGGCCGTAACAGCGGCAGGATCAGCGGAGGGGATATGAGCATCGTCGGCTTGGAGCGCATCGTCTACGGCGTCGAGGATCTGGCGCTGGGCCGCCGCTTCTTCACGGAATGGGGGCTGCTGCCGGAGGGCGATGTCTTCCGCGCCGGGGATGGTACGGGGGTGGAGCTGCGGGCCGAGAGCGATCCCGCCTTGCCGCCGCCGGTCGAGCCCGGCTCGACCGCGCGCGAGATCGTCTGGGGCGTGGAGAGCCGGGCCGACCTCGACGCGCTGGCGCGGCGGCTCGAAGCCCGGACGGCGGTGCGGCGCGGCGGCGACGGCGCCGTCTTCTTCACCGATCCCGCCGGCTTCGGCGTGGCCCTGGTGGAGACGCGGCGGCAGCCGCTCGCGGCAGTCGAGATCGCGGTCAACACGCCGGAACGGCGCACGCGCCTCGACACGGTGGGCGCGTTCTACAAGCAGGCGCGCCCGCGGCGCCTCGGCCATGTCGTGTTCCAGGTATCGGACATCCCGGCGATGGAGAGCTTCTACCGCGACACGCTGGGCTTTTGCGTTTCCGACCGCTATCCCGAGCGCGGCGTGTTCCTGCGCGGCCGCGCCGAAGCCGATCATCACCAGCTTTTCCTGCTGCAGAGCCCGGACCGTGCCGCGCATTTCCACCATCTCGCCTTCGAGGTGCACGACGTGCACGAGGTCTTCGGCGGCGGCCTTGCCTTTGCCGAGCGCGGCTGGCAGACGCATGTCGGTCCCGGCCGGCACGTCATCTCGTCATGCTATTTCTGGTACTTCCGCAGCCCCTGCGGCGGGTCCGTGGAGTATTTCGCCGATATGGATTCGCTGACCGCCGCCTGGCAGCCGCGCGAGGTGCCGCAATCGCCGGAATGGTTCGCCGAATGGGCACTCGCCGCCGGCATCCGGCAATATGGCGGCGTGCAGCGGTGATCTATTTGCCGCAGACGTAAATGCAGTTCTGCGGCCGCGGTGAATCCAGCACCTCGACCTCTCGGAAGCCTGCTTCCGCCAGCATCGCCTTGGCCTTCTCGATGCCCCAGACCGCGCCGAGGCCGGCGCCGCCATAGGCGAGCGACACCGTCATGCAATGCATGAGGCTGATGCCGTAATAGAGCGGCGCAAAGGGGTTGCCGATATTGCCGTCGACGCTGCTGGAGAATTTGAAGTCGACCATCACGAAAGCGCCGCCTTCGGCCAGCGCGTCGCTGATGCGGCGCAGCACGGTGGCGGGATCGAGCTGGTCGTGGATGGCGTCGAAGGCGGTGATGAGATCGAAGCGCGGCGCGGCCGGCAAGGTCGCCACGTCGAGCACCGCGAAGCGCGTGTTCGACAATTCCATGCGGCGCGCTTCCGCGGCAGCGTCGGCGATGGCGTCCTCGGCGATGTCGTAGCCGACAAAGCTCGATTGCGGGTATTCCCGCGCCATGACGTTGAGCGCGTGCCCGCTGCCGCAGCCGACATCGAGCACGCGGATCCCGGCGGCGAGGCGGCGATGGAGACCCTCGACCCGCCCGAGGAAGCCGCTGATCAGCTGCTCGTCATAGATGCGCCGCCAGGTCGCGTCCATGTGGCAGGTGAAGTCCGGGCGGTAATCGGCATAGGGAATGCCGCCGCCCTCGCGGAAGCAGCGCACCAGCTTCGGCAGATGCTGGCCGAAATGATCGATGACGCCGCTCATCGGCGAGATGTTGCGCGCCGCGGCGCCGGTGAGCGACAGCGCATGCTCCGGCGGCAGCGCATAGATCTGCTGCGCCGCGTCATAAGTGAAGATGCCGCTGGTCGACATAGCGCCCAGCCATTCCCGCACATAGCGCTCGTTGAGCCCGGCGCGCTCAGCGAGCTGCCGGCTGGTGCCCGGCCCCTGCGCTGCCGTCTCGAACAATCCGGTCTGCTGGCCGATATCGATCAGCTTGGTCAGCACGCCGCCGGTATAGATGCCCAGCAGCTTCCTGGCGAAATCCTGTGCGGCGGGGGTTGGCTGCATGATCGCTCCCTGGGTTGGAATTTTTTCCAAAAGCTGTGCCGGTAGGGATAGCCGCTTTCTCGGGCGATGCACAGCGGCATGGGCGCTGGCGCGCCCAGCACTGCGCCGGGCAGCATGAACCCCGACGGCAGCCCCAACCGCTGATCGCCGATCAGCCGCGCAGCGCGGGGATCGTGAAATCGATCCTCGGCCCGAGCGGGACCACCCCGCTCGGGTTGATGCTGCGCTGGCTGCCGTAATAGTGCGTCTTGAAATTCACGAGATCGATGGTCTCCGCCACGCCGGCTTTCTGGTAGAGCGCCCGCGTGTAGTCCCAGAGCGCGGGATAGTCATAGAGGTGGCGGAGGTTGCATTTGAAATGCGCGAAATAGACCGCGTCGAACCGCACCAGCGTCGGAAATAGACGCCAATCCGCCTCGGTGAGGCGGTCGCCCAAGAGATAGCGACCGCGCGACAGACGCTCCTCGAGCCAGTCCAGGCTCTCGAACAGCGCCGTCACCGCCTTTTCATAGGGCTCCTGCTGCGTGGCAAAGCCGGCCTTGTAGACGCCGTTGTTGATGGTGTCGTAGATGCGCGCGTTGAGCGCGTCGATCTCGGCGGCGAGCTCGGCCGGATAATAATCGGTGCGGTCATCGGTGAAGGCGTCGAAGGCGCGGTTCAGCATGCGGATGATGTCGGCGGATTTGTTGCTGACGATCGTCCCGGTCTGCTTGTCCCACAGGATGGGCACGCTGGCGCGGCCGCTATAGCGGGGATCGGCGCGCCGATAGATCTCGTAGGCATGGCGGGCGCCGGTCAGCGGCTCCGGCGCGGCGAAGGTCCAGCCGTTCTCGAGCATGAGCGGCTCGACGAAGCTGACCGAGATCACCCCTTGCACCCGCTTCAGCTGGCGGAACAGCAAGGTGCGGTGGCACCAGGGACAAGCCAGCGCGAGGAAGAGATGATAGCGGCCGGCGGCGGCGGGAAATCCCGAGCTGCCATCGGCCGTGATCCAGCGGCGGAAAACCGTGGCCGGCCGCTCGAACGCGCCGGTGCGGCCGGTGTCATACCACTCGTCGCGCCACTGGCCGTCGATCAGGAGACCCATGCGGGCCTATCTAGCGCCAAGCTCGCTCGGCGTGAAGTGGCAGGCGGCGAATTGCCCCGGGCGGATCTCGCGCATCATCGGCTCCTCCGCGGCGCAGCGCGGCTGAGCGAAGGCGCAGCGCGTCCGGAAGCGGCATCCCGAGGGCGGCGCGATCGGCGAGGGCGGCTCGCCCTGCACCACGCTCTCGGGCAGCACCGCGTCAGGGTCGGGCAGCGGAATTGCTTGCAGCAGCACCGAGGTATAGGGATGCGCCGGCTGCTCGAACACCTGCTCCGACGGCCCGATCTCGCAGAGCTTGCCGAGATACATGACGGCGACGCGGTCGCTCACCGCCTTCACCACCGCGAGGTCATGGGCGATGAAGATGAGGGTGAGCCCGTAACGCGCCTTCATGTCCTCCAGCAGGTTCAGGATCTGCGCGCGGATCGACACGTCGAGCGCCGAGACCGGTTCGTCGCAGATGATGAGGTCGGGCTCGAGCACCAGCGCGCGGGCGATCGAGATGCGCTGGCACTGGCCGCCCGAGAATTCGTGCGGCCGGCGGCGGAGCACGAGATCGGGATCGAGCCCGACCGCCTGCAGCACCGCGCGCACACGCCGCTGGCGCTCCGCCCGGTCCCTGACGCCGGCGATGATCAGCGGCTCCGCGATGATATCGCCGACCCGCCGGCGCGGATTGAGCGAGGCGATCGGATCCTGGAAGATGAGCTGCAGGCGTTGGCGCAGGCGACGCAGCCGGTCGCCGCTCGCGGCGACGAGGTCCGCGCCCTCGAACAGCACCTTCCCCGCGTGCGGGCGGCAGAGCTGCAGCACGGCGCGGCCGAGCGTCGACTTGCCGCAGCCGGATTCGCCGACCAACCCCAAGGTCTCGCCGCGGCGGACATCAAAGCTCACATCGGAGACGGCATGGATGCGGTAGGCGCCGGAGCCATAGTCGACGACGAGGCTCTCGACGCTGAGCAGCATGGGTTCCTGCCGCAGCTGCGCCCGGCCGCTGCCGGCCATCACGCTTCCGTCCGGACCGGCAGCGGGAACCAGCAGGCATAGGCGTGAGTGCCGTTCCCGGCCGCCAGCGCCGGCGCCTCGGCGCGGCAGCGCTCCTGCGCATAGCGGCAGCGCGGGCTGAAGGCGCAGCCGGGCGGCGGCCGCGTCGGGTCGGGCGGCGCGCCGCCGATCGCCGCGAGCCTGGTGTGGGGCGGCGCGTGCAGCTTGGGGATCGCCGCCATCAGCGCTTCGGCATAGGGGCTGCGCATGGCCTTGAAGAGGGCGCGCGTCGGCGCTCGCTCGACGATCCCGCCGGCATACATCACCGCCACCTCATCGGTGCGGCCGGCGACGATCCCGAGATCGTGGGTGATGAGGATCATCGCCATCTGCCGCTTCTGCTGCTCGCGCGCCAGCAGCTCGAGGATCTGCGCCTGCACGGTCACGTCAAGCGCCGTCGTCGGTTCGTCGGCGATCAGCAGGCGCGGCTCGCAGGAGAGCGCGATGGCGATCGCCACGCGCTGGCGCATGCCGCCGGAGAGCTGGTGCGGATATTGCCGCGCGCGGCGCTCGGGCTCGGGAATGCCGACCTCGGCGAGCAGCGCCACGGCACGCGCCAGCGCCGCCCGCGGCGCCAATCCCAGATGCTCGCGCAGCCCCTCGGCGATCTGGCTGCCGATGCTGAGCACCGGGTTGAGCGAGGTCATCGGGTCCTGGAAGATCACGGCGAGCTCGCGGCCGCGCAGCCGGCGCAGCGCCTCGCGCGGCAGGCGGAAGAGGTCACGACCGTCGAAACGCGCCGTGCCGGTCACTCGGGCGTTCCCCGGCAGCAGCCGCAGCACCGCGCGCGACAGCATGGTCTTGCCCGAGCCGGATTCGCCGACGATGCCGAGGCTGCGGCTCGGCGCCAGCGACAGGCTGACGCCTGAGACGGCCCGCAGCGGCCCGCGCTCGGTCCGAAGCTCGACCGAGAGATCCTCGATCGCCAGCAGCGGCGCGGCGCTCACGGCGCGCGCCTTGGGTCGGTGACGGCGCGCAAGGTATCGCCGACCAGGTTGAACGCCAGCACCGTCAGGAACATGACCCCGGCGGGGATGAAGGCGATGTGCGGCGCGGTGTCGAGGCTGTCGCGGCCTTCGGCGATCATGCCGCCCCAGCTCGGCGCCGGCGGCGGCACGCCCAGGCCGAGGAAGCTCAGGATCCCCTCGGCGACGATGGTCACCGCCACCAGCAGCAGGAAATAGGCGCCGAGCGGCAACATGACGTTGGGCAGGATCTCGCGCAGCAGGATGCGCGCATGGCTGGCGCCGAGCGCCTGCGCCGCGGTAACGAACTCGCGCTCGCGGATGGTGAGCGTCGCGGCTCGCGCGACGCGCGTCACCGCCGGCACCGTCAGCACGGCCAGCACCGCGATGACGTTGGGCACGGACTGGCCGAGATAGGCCACGATCGCGAGCGCCAGCACCAGCGGCGGAAACGCCAGCAGCACGTCGGTGGCGCCGATCGTCAAGGTCTCGAGCGTGCCGCGGAAATATCCCGCGAGCAGGCCGAGCGCCGCGCCGATGGAGGTGGCGATGAGCGGCGCGAGCAGGCCGATGCCGAGCGATGCGCGCGCGCCATAGATGACGCGGGCGAGGATGTCGCGGCCGAGCGCGTCGGTGCCGAGGAGATGCGCCGCGCTGGGCGGCGCGCGCCGCGCCAGCAGCGCCTGGCGGGCGGGATCGGCGAGCGGCAGCACATCCGCCAGGATGGCGAGGGCGAGGACCAGGGCGAGCCACAGCACGGCGGTCCAGAAGATGATGCCGAGGCCGCGCCGGCGCCGCGCCGGAGCGGCGATCTCGGTCGCGAGCGCGTCGGCGGCGTCAAGCGCGGCCATGGCGGATGCGCGGGTCGAGCGCGGCGTAGAGCAGATCGACGCAGAAATTGACCAGGACGAAGCCGATGGCGACGAGCAGCACGCCGCTCTGCAGCACGATGAAGTCGCGCAGATAGATCGCCTCGACCAGCAGCCGGCCGATGCCGGGCAGCGCGAAGATCGTCTCGGTGATGAGGGCGCCGCCGATGAGCCGGCCGATATTGACGCCGATCACCGTGACCAGGGTGAGCGAGGAGGGCTTCAGCGCATGCACCAGCAGGATGCGCCGCGCCGTAAGCCCCTTGGCCCGCGCCATGGCGATGTAGTCCTCCTGCAGCGTCGAGATCATGTCGCTGCGCAGCACGCGCATGATGGTCGGCCATTCCAGCAGCGCCAGCGTCGCGCCCGGCAGCACCATGGCGCGCAGATTGCCGAGCGCATCCTGCGAGAACGGCACATAGGCCGTGGCCGGCAGCACGCCGAGCCGCAGCGCGAAGACGAAGATGAGCAGGATCGCCAGCATGAAGGGCGGCACGGAGAGGCTGCCGAAGGCGATGCCGGAGACGGCGCGGTCGATGACCGAGCCCGGCCGCACGGCGCAGAGGATGGCGAGCGGCACGCCGATGGCGATGCCGCCGAGCTCGGCGATGACCAGCAGCTCGAACGACACCGGCAGACGGCCGGCGATGGCATGCAGCACCGTCTCGCCGGTGCGGGGCGAGGTGCCGAAATCGCCCCTGAGCACGCCGCCGAGCCAATGGAGATATTGCTGCCACAGCGGCAAGTCGAGGCCGAGCTTCCTGTGCAGCGCCGCGACGTTCTCCGGCGTCGCCTGGTCGCCGAGCATGGCGATGGCGAGATCGCCGGGCAGCAGGCTGGCGATCAAGAAAGTCAGGGCCGTGACCGCGAGGATGACGGGAAGGAGATAGACCAGCCTGCGGCCGATCATGCCGAGCATGACGCGGCTACGTCTTGTCCCACCACGCGCCGGAGAGATCGATGATGTCGCTGAACTGCTTGGGAATGCCTTTCAGCTGCGGTTTGGCGATCGAGAAATAATGGTTGTCGACCGTCCAGAACCACGGCACTTCCTGGTTCAGGATCCGCGCGACCGCGCAGTAATCGTCGACCCGCTTCTCCTGATCGGCCGAGCCGCGGGCGTCGTCGAGCAGCCTGTCGATCTCGGGGTTCGAGTAGTTGGCGAGGTTGACCGGGCTTCCCGTGTGGAAATTCGCGTACATCTGCGGGTCGGGATCGGCGAGGTCGATGATGC
This sequence comes from uncultured Alphaproteobacteria bacterium, assembly GCA_963789275.1. Lineage (GTDB taxonomy): Bacteria > Pseudomonadota > Alphaproteobacteria > ATCC43930 > CGMCC-115725 > DAHUYF01. The sequence goes on along the minus strand of CAWBKF010000011.1, from coordinate 182,879 downwards.
GCCACGGCGTCAGCTGGAAGTCGCGGCGGAACGCCTTGGTGACCAGCGCCGTCTGGTCGATCTGGTCGATGGTCGCATCGGCGCCGACATCGCGCCAGAATTCCTGGAAGATCTGGCCGATCTCGCGGCCGCGCGGCGTCGCCGTCACCACCATCTTGAAGGCAACCGGCTTGCCGTAGTCCTTGAGCAGCGCCTTGGCCTTGGCGGGATCATAGGGCAGCGCGCCGGCATCCTTGCATTGCACGAAGGAGCCGGGGCCGTAGGGGTCCTTCGCCGGTTGCCACAGCCCGTTCCACTCCGCCTCGGCATAGGCTTTGAGATCGAGCGCCATGCGCAGCGCCTGGCGCACGCGCACATCGTCGAAGGGCGCGACTTTGGTGTTGAAGGCATAGACCTGCGCGCCCGAGCCGGCATATTCGTGCACGCTGAGGCTCGCGATCTTCTTCGCCTTGACGATATCCTCGGCGCGGTCGGTCCAGATGACGTCGGTCTCGCCCGACTGCACGCTGGCGAAGCGCGCCGTGTTGTCCGGCAGCGGACGGATCGTGACCTGATCGAGATAGGGCCGCGCCTTGTCCCAGTAGTTGGGATTGCGCTCGAGCACGATGCGGTCGCCCGATTGCCAGGATTTGACCTGGAACGGCCCGGTGCCGACGGGATGGCGGTTGTAGGCCTCTTTCATCTCCGCGATCGCCTTGGGCGACTGGACGACGTTGGTCACGGTCGCCGGCGCCTGCAGCGCCGGCAGGTTCGGCTGCGGGTATTTCAAATGGAAGGCGACGGTGACCTCGTCCACCGCGTCGACATGGTCGATGAAGGAGATATAGAAGAGGCAGCGGCAGTGGTTGTTGGGATCGATCATGCGCTGGACATTGAAGACCACCGCCTGGGCGTTGAAGGGCGCGCCGTCTTGGAAGGTGATCCCTGGCCGCAGCTTGTAGGTCCAGGTCTTGAAGTCGGCGCTGTGCTCCCAGGAAAGCGCTAGGCCCGGCACCGGCTTGCCGTCATCGCCGAGCCGCGTCAGCGTCTCGAAGATCAGCGCCGCCGTCGCCTCCTGGCCGGTGTCGAAGACGCCCACGACCAGCGGATCGAAGCCGGCGATGTCCTGCTCGACGCCGAGCGTGGCGCTGCCGCCGCGAACCTGCGCGCCGGCGGGCAAGGCGAGGCCGGCAGCGAAAAGCCCGGCCAGGGCGATGGCGCGCCAGGCGCCGCGTCGATCGACGGATGTCATGCGGAAATCCTCCCGGGAACGTTTCCGCGCGTTGACCGCGCGGCGTGTTAGGTGACAAAGGTACACGCAGTCGTGCCGCCCAACCACCCCCTTCTTGGGGAAGAACCCTAGCCAGAAGGTGCCGTGGTTCCGGATCGGACGCGGTTCCGGTAGGCTGGAAGAAAATACCGCCGGGAGGAAATGCTTCGTGGAAGCCGCCCAACCGCTCGAGCGCTTCTTTGCGCCTGAGGCCATCGCCATCATCGGCGCTTCGCCGGAGCGCACCAGGATTCGTGGCCTGCTGCTGCACCTGTTGCGCCAGAACGGCTATCCCGGCCGGCTCTACCCGGTCAATCCCAGCTATGCCGAGATCGACGGCCTCGCCTGCTATCCCTCGCTCGCGGCGATCGGCGCGCCGGTCGATCTCGCGCTGATCGCCATCCCGGCGGAAGCGGTCCTGGCGTCGCTCGAGGAGTGCGCCGCGCGCGGCGTCAAATACGCGGTGATCATCTCCTCGGGCTTTGCCGAGCAGGGCGGCGCGCAGGCGCGGCTGCAGGACGAGATCGCGGCGCTGGCGAAGCGCACGGGGCTGCGCATCTCCGGCCCCAACGCCGAAGGCTTCTACAGCGCCGGGGCGCGGGTTGCCGCCACCTTCAGCCCCGCGGTCGAGCCGCGGCCGGGCGAGGAGCCGCTCATCGCCAGCGAGCGCCGCATCGGCGTCGTCGCCCAAAGCGGCGGCATGGGCTTCGCGCTTTATAACCGCGGCCGTGCGCAGGGGCTGAGCTTCAGCCACATCGTCAGCACCGGCAACGAGGCCGATCTCACCGCCAGCGATTTCTTCGACTACATGGCGCGCGATGCCGGGACGGCGGCGATCATGCTGTTCATCGAGGGCGTGCGCGATCCCGATAAATTCGTCGCCGCCGCCGAGACCGCTGCCCGGCTGGGAAAGCCGGTCATCGTCGCCAAGATGGGCCGCACCAAGGCTGGCGAGCGCGCCGCCGCGTCCCACACCGCGAGCATGGCGGGCTGGAACACCGCTTATGATGCCGTCTTCCGCAAATACGGCCTCATCGCCGCCGCGGATCCCGACGAGGCCGTGGCGATCGCCGCCGGTTTCGTGACATCTCCCTCGCCGCGCGGCAACCGGGTGGCGGTGGTAACGACCTCGGGCGGCGCCGGCGCCTGGGCAGCGGATGCGCTGGCAAGCGCCGACCTGGCGCTCCCGGAGCTGTCGCGGGCGATGCAGCAGGCGATCCGTCGCTTCATCCCGGCTTACGGCTCGGCGCTGAACCCGGTCGACATCACCGCGCAAGCCGTCCAGACCGCCGGGTTGATCCGCGCCATCGAGCTCCTCAGCGAGACCGACGAGGTCGATGCGATCGTCGTCGTGCTGTCGCTCGCCAGCGAGACGCGCATCAGCATCGACACAGCGGCGCTCGGACGCGTCGTCGCCCGGCAGGCGAAGCCCATTCAATTCTACAGCTATACCTTGCCGTCGCCGCTCGGGCGCAAGGTCCTCGCCGGCGCCGGGCTCACGCTCCATACCGGCCTGGTGCAGCTCGCCAGCGCCATGCGGGCATTGGCCGAGCGCGGGCGCTTTGCGCTGAAGGCGGCGCCGGCGCCGCGTCCGGCCAACGCGGCGGTGAGTGCCGCGCTGCGCGCCGCCGAAGGCGCGATTTCCGAGCATGCGGCCCGCCACATCGTTGCCCAGGCCGGCGTGCAGATGCCGCCCCAGCGTCTGGTGGCGCGGCGGGACGAGCTCGATGCGGCGGCCGAAAGCCTGGGGTTTCCGCTGGCGCTCAAGATCCAGTCGCCGGACATCGCGCACAAGACCGAGATCGGCGGCGTGCGCCTCGGCCTCACGACAGCGGCGGGGTTGCGCCAGGCCTATGACGAGGTCCTCGCCGCGGCGCGGCGGCTCAAGCCCGAGGCGCGGCTCGAGGGCGTGCTGCTGCAGCCCATGGCACGGCCGGGTGTCGAGATGATCGTCGGCACCATCCGCGACCCCGGCTTCGGCCCGCTGGTGATGGTGGGCGCCGGCGGTGTCATGACCGAGCTGTTCCGGGATGTGAGCTACCGGCTCGCGCCGGTCGATGCCGATGAAGCCCTGGCGATGCTGCGCGAGCTGCGCGCAGCGCCGCTGCTCGAGGGATTCCGCGGCGCCGCGCCGGCGGACGTCGCGGCGCTGGCGCGGCTGGTGGCGCAGCTCTCGGATTTCGCCGCGACATATCGCGACGTCGTGCAGGAGGTGGAGATCAACCCGGTGATCACGCATGCCAGCGGGCAAGGCTGCACCGTGGCCGACCTGCTGCTGACGCTGTCGCCGCGGTGACACCGTCGTTATCGACCAGTACAAGAACAGCCTAACGGAGGAGACCCATGACGACCCCCGAGACCAAGCGTCTTTCCGGCAAGATCGCCATCGTCACCGGCGCCGGCTCGCGCGCCGAGGGCATCGGCAATGGCCGCGCCGCGGCGATCCTGCTGGCGCGCCACGGCGCCCGCGTGGCGCTGCTCGACGCCATGCGCGGCTGGGCCGAGGCGACGGCGCGGATGATCGAGGCCGAGCGCGGCGAGTGCAGCGTCATCGAGGCTGATGTCAGCAACCCCGCTTCTTGCGCCGCGGCGGTCGCCGCGACGGTGAAGAACTGGGGCCGCCTCGACATTCTCGTCAACAATGTCGGGATCGCCGGTCCTCCCGGCACCGCCGTCGAGGTCGATCCCGAGGCCTGGGACCAGGCGATGCGGGTCAACGTCACCTCGATGGTGCTGATGGCAAAACATGCCATCCCCGAGATGCGCAAGCTGGGCGCCGGCGCGATCGTCAATATCGCCTCGGTCGCCGGCCTCACCGGCGGTCATCCGAACCTGCTCTATGCCACGTCGAAGGGCGCCATCGTCCAGCTGACCCGCGCGATGGCGGCGCAGCACGGCGCCGAAGGCATCCGCGTCAATTGCATCGCACCGGGCATGGTCTATACGCCGATGGTCTACAGCCGCGGCATGTCGCCGGAGCTGCGCGACGCGCGCCGCCGGCGCTCGCTGCTGCAGACGGAAGGCACGGGCTGGGATGTCGGCAACGGCGTGCTCTATCTTGTCAGCGACGAGGCGCGCTGGGTGACCGGAATCGTCCTGCCGATCGATGCCGGCGCCACCGCCGCTTCCGGTGGTCTGCCCGGCGCGGCGCGTTGATGGCGTCGTTCCGCCACCGCTGATCCCCCAAAGGGCCGGAGCGCTCCGCCGGCAGTGGCTGGAATGCGGAACTATGGGCCGACCGCAGCGTTTGGCGACTGGCGAAGGCCGAATGGCGTCACTTCTGCCCAATTTATACCGTGGGGCGGCTGCGGTGGGTCTGCTCGACCAGATGATCCATTATCTTGTGGCCAACGCGACGCTTATCACGGTCGCCGCCGGAGTGGCTTGGCTGCTCACCCTGTCGCGAGGCCTCGCCAGGCTTACCGAGTTCGAGCTTCGGGCAACGGCATGGGGTGATCGTCGGTGTTCTGGCCGCGGCGTATATCCTTCTGCTCGCTCCAGCCTCGTCGATCGTAGGCGAGAGCACCGAATTCGCGGCAGTCGCGACCGGCTGTCTTGTCGACGCGATCGTCCTGGTCGGCTTTGCCGTGCCGGTGAGCGCCGGATTGGCATGGGCGCTGGTTTGCCTATTGCCGGCCGAAGGCTCCGATGCCCGGCGGCCGGAGCCGATTCAGCACGCGAGCAGATGGATCACGACACCCATCTGGTTGATGCTGGGACTATGTCCAGCCCTGCTCTTGGCGTGGATTTGGCTAGCCGCCGCGGAGTATGATCGCCTGCTCCAGGCACCTTGACAGATCCTCCTTGGCCACGAGGCGACGCAGCCAGGCTGGCGGGCCATCTCGTCGAACCGAAGGCGGCCCGCGTGCCCACGCGGCGTATCTTCTGATCAGCCAAGTGATCGCCGCCAGCGCCGGCTCGTCGCGTGGCAGCAACGAAATCACACGGAGAAAGTGGATCACGGTCATCCGGGTGCGCCTATGGGCGCCCTGCTGCTCTTCTAACGTCTCTTCGGTCGACACCGAGCTAGCGTCGAGGCGACCCTTGGCGGAGTGGGCTTTCGCATCGGCGGGGGATTCGGGCCCAAGCACCTCCACCTCGGGGGATTGATCTTCGTCGCGGGGCGGGGCCGCCGCCCAAGAACGAAGGTCCTCAGAGCCAACGAGATCCCCCTTGCGACAGATGACTTCGCACTGCTGCTTGGCGTATTCCCATGCAGAGAATCCGACATCGGGAAGGGCGGGCCCCAGCGCGACAACGAATGGGTCGTCGCCGAAGAGCTGATAGCACCCGAAGAGCCCCTAAACGTTTCGTTCCGTTGAGTCTCTCACAAATTTGTCATACTCAGAGAGTTTGTATGCCGGGGTAGGATTCTCTCCCTAGCTGGCGGATTTGCCGCGCGAAAGTCGCGCTCCGGGTTTGTCCGAGGGCAGGGCTTCTGATCGCGAATTCGCCTCCCGATCGCTGCCTGCGGTTGCATGCCGGATTCACGTCGGAACTGACCTTCGGATTTTCACGGCTGCGCGCGTAAAGTCGCTCAGCTGCCATCGACAGAGAGCGGGCGACCATGCCTTCGATCGTCTGCCGGGCGCGAGGGCTACTTCGGCGTCGGCGAGACCGTCGCGCAGCGAGATTTTAGGCCGCCACCCCATCGGTGATCGCGTCGGCGTGGGTCAGACGGGCGAGGTTGGTGCCCGGCGAGCCGTTCGCGGGGTCAGGCGGCGGCCTGGCGGGCGGTGGCTCTTCTGGTTTATTAACCGCAAGCTAATTGTGTGGTATAATGTTACCAAATGGGTTGGGTCTGGCGGGCTGTGGTATCCGAGTAACATTGGAGGACCATTCCGAAGCGAGCGTTTCGCCAGGGCTTGCCTTTCTCTTCGCATGCGGATAGCAGAGATGCATGCGTGGGCGGACGGGGGATCGGGTGGCACCATGATCGGTCGGGTATTGGCATCGCTGGTAGGGCTGGGGGTGGCGCTGGCGCCCGGGCTGGGATGGGCGCAGTTCACCGACCCTCTGGCGCCGGTACCCCCGGTGCCGCTGTCGCCGACGGTGCCGGTGGCGCCGGGCCAGTATCTGCCGCTGGGTCAGTCGGTGACCGACCGGCTGCGGCCGGAGGTAAGTCCCCTGGGCATCCGGTTCGGTGACTTCTTCTTCTTTCCCCGCATCGAGTTCGACGAGGCCTACGACGACAACATCTTCGCCACCACGACCGGGAAGACTGGCGCTTTCGTCAATATGTTGGAGCCCGGCTTCGATATTCGTTCGAATTTGCCGCAGAACGCGCTCAATCTCAGCGCCGGAGGCGTTTTCACCCGTTTCGACAAAGATACCAGCCTGAACAGCGACGACGGCTTCGGCGACGTCAACGGCCGGCTCGATGTCGACAACCAGCATTATTTCACCGGCGATGTCCGCGCCGAGCGTTCCCATATCGACATCGGCGCGCCGCAAGTGCCGGGCAACGCGGCGTCGCCTCTGACCTTTACCGACTACAACGGGACGGTCGTCTTCGCCCAGTATCGGCTGCGCATCGGCTATGAGGCGACGGCGGCGGTGCGCCGCGAGGAGTACGACGCGCTGCCGCTGGTGGGCGGCGGCGTTACGCCGGAAAGCAACCTCAACAACTTCTCCTATTCAGGTACGTTGCGCACCTATTACGAGTTCCTGCCGGGATACCAAGGCTATGTGCGCGGCGGCTACAACGAGCGCGATTACGATCATGGCCAGGGCAATGGTGTCCCGACGTTGAGTTCGAGCGGGTATCGCATCGATCTCGGTGGCCGGATCAACCTTACCGGCGTCACCTATGTCGACGGCTTTGTCGGATATCTAGACCAGGACTATCGGGCCGCCTCCTATGGCAGAATCGGCGGCGTCGATTTCGGCGCCACCGTGAAATGGAACGTGACGCAGCTTACTTCGCTAGGCTTCACCACCGGCCGCACCGTGGAGGACATCAACAGCGGCGTGCTCGTCGGCACCACGACCACCAACTCGCCCGGTTTTCTCGAGACTACCGCCGGTGTCACCGTCGACCACGAGCTGTTGCGCAACCTCCTGATCAACGGCACCCTCAGCTATGCCAACGATTCCTTCGAGAACCTCACACGAAACGACAACATCTACGGCGCCAGTGCCGGCGCCAAGTACCTGCTGAACCGCTATTTCTATCTCGGCGGCACCTACACCTATGCGCGCGTCCTCTCGACCGGGCAGGACGCGATGACCCCCTACAGCCGCAACATTTTCCTGCTGCGGCTCAGCACACAGCTCTGAGCGCCGTCAGCGGAGGGTCCTTGTGACATTTATTGGTCTCCAGCGATCGAGGTACACCTTCTCGCGTTGGTAGCGCGCTGATCTCCCGCAAGCAGAGGAGGTTGCGCATGGCGTACGAATTTGAAAACACGCTGACCTGCAGACGATGATGCCGCGCCGGATCGCAGGGCGGCCACCGCATCGCGCGGCAAATTCGCCAGCCGTGCGCTCGCGATAGCGGATCCGTTGGGCGCCCAGGGCCCCCAAGAGTGGCTGGAGCGAGCACGTCAGTTCCGCAGGCGCGTCCAAGAGCTGCGGGCCATTGCCGAGACGATCAGCGATCCCGATACCCGGTCGGGCGTGCTGGCCGCCATCGAAAACTATGCGCGCCTCGCGGACGAGATCGACGCCAATTTTGGCCGACAGGGAGCCTGAAATCGGCTGTCCGGAGACATGCGGGACCGTCGTTTTTACACCATAAGAGGGACATGTATCGCCGATTGTGCTCGGCGAAGAGCCCGATTACCGGTGATTTGGCGGGAACTCTGCGGCCAGGAACTTGCCGCGGCAAAGGCCGTTAACATCCGCATTCAACAGTCGAACCGTTCCGGCGGGACCTTGCCAGATCAAGCAAAGCCTTACGAGCCAGCTCTGACCACGCACTATAGGACGCCCGACTTAGAGTTGGCCGCGCCGCGGCCCGAGGCGATGACGCTGACTTCGGCCGCGGCCGTCATCGCCAAGGGCGATAAGCGGCCGCGCGTGATCTTCCTGTGGGAGAGCTTCGGGCCGCATCACGTCGATCGCTGCAAGGCTTGTGTCGTCGAGCTGGGCGATCGTTATGAGATCTGCGGCGTCGAGATCGCCACCTTCGATGCAAACTACCAGTGGCGCGGCAGCATCGGCGCCGATGGTTTTACCAAGCTCACCCTATTTCCTGGCGTCATCCGGCAGGAGCTCAGTACTTGGCGCTGTTTCCTGCGGGTCGTCGGCAGCTGCCTCAAGCTAAAGGCCAGGTACATCTTCCTCTGCAACTACGATATGCCATCGATTTTCCTCGCCGCGGTAGCACTGCGCATCCTGAGGCGGCGCCTAGTCATTATGCAGGACTCGAAATTCGACGATAAACAGCGCTACCTGTCGAAAGAGGTATTGAAGAGCGTGCTCTACCGCCCCTACCACGCGGCTCTGGCGGCAGGCCATCGCACCAAGAGCTATCTTGCCTTCCTCGGCATCCCGGAACGGCGCATCTTCCTCGGCTACGACACGGTGTCGACGGCGCGCATTCGCAGCGCTGCCTGCGCCGAGCCTGCGCCGGGCGGCGCGCCGCATGCCGAGCGGCATTTCACGGTGGTCGCGCGCTTCCTGCCGAAGAAAAACCTCGGCTTGGCGCTTGACGCCTACGCCGCCTATATCGCCGAGAATCCGAAGGAACCGCGCGAGCTCCATCTCTGCGGCTCCGGCGAGCTCGAGCCGGCGCTGAGGCAACAGGCCGACCGGCTGGGGCTCCGGGGGGTGCGGTTCCGCGGCTATCTTCAGGAGGACGAGATCGCGCGTGTGCTCGCATCGAGCCTGGCTTTGATCCTGCCCAGCATCGAAGAGCAACACGGTCTGGTCATCAACGAGGCCATCGCCATGGGCGTGCCGATCCTGGCCTCGGATAATTGCGGCGCGCGCGATCTTCTCGTTCGCAGCGGGATCAATGGCTACATCTTCGAGCCGGACAACGCGTTGGGCCTTGCGCGTTTCATGACGCGGCTGCACAGCGATGTCGGCGAATGGACACGTCTGGCGCTGGGCACGCGCGAATTCGAACCGGCATCGGATACCAAGCTGTTCGCACAGGCCGTCGAGCAAGCGTTGGAAGCGCTTTCTTGACCGTTTGTTGACCCGGGCCCAGCCGCCGACAGGCGAGCAATCTAGGCCGTTGGGGCAGATGCCGCGATTATCCGAAGGGTACCGCGAAGCGTTTGCGGCGCTGAACTTAATTGACGCCTCGTTGAACCATTTGAAACCGCCTGGCGTTAATGGTGCCGACGGAGGAAACTATGGGTAAAATGCTCTTGGTCTGCTGCGCTTTGGCGTTGGCGTCTACGCAAGCCCAGGCGGCTTGCCGCGACGATTTGAAAGACGTTCGGCCTCGCGTCGACCACCTGAAGAGCGCGAACCTGGCCCGCTATCAGATAGCGAACCGGTGGTGGGTGCTGGGCCAGGAAGCTTCCGGATCCGATGAAGTTCAGTGCCTCAACTACTATACGCGGGTCATGAAGGCGCTTAATGAACCGATCGAGCAGGTCAATAATTGTCTCGGTCCGAACGCCTATCTTCCGCAATGCTACAATGGCGGGCCTAATCCAGCGGTCGGAACCTATGGCGCCGTGGTTGGCGGAGCGGGCGGTGGCGGAGCGGGTGGAGGCGGCGGCGCCGCCGGCAACGCCGGGCAGACGCCATTCAATCCGCCGGGCTCGGTGGGTTCGGTGGGCGGAACGGTCTCGCCGCAATAGGAGTGCCGTCGCCCGCAGTCTGGCGCGGTCAGTTGGCAATTGATATCCGTCACCGTTGCCACGCCCGCCGTGCGCCGCGGAACTCGCGGAACCGAAACCGCGCCGACGCCTTAGTCTGAGGCAAACGAAGCGCGGCCGAGGCATGGAGCGGCGATCATTTTTCAAACTGGAAGGGGCGCACCGGGTCACGAGGGCGGCCGTCGTTGCCGCGCGGGGCGCGGCTACGCGACCTCTGGACGCGGCCGATGGAAGAACCCGAGTTCAGGCCACCGTCGCGGGCGCAAGGTGCTGTTGCCGCAGGCGGGGCCGCAGGGCGGCAGCGAACATGCGCTCGAACTGGTCGGTGATCCCGTCGATCTCAAACTGCGTCTCCGCATAGGAGCGCGCGCTGGAACCGTGGCAGCGACGCCGTTCGGGGTCGGCGGCGAGTGTCATGACCGCGGCAAACAGCGCCTGCGGATTGCTGGGCGCGACGACGATCCCGGCGTGTGCCGCGGCGATAGTGACCGCGGCATCGTTGTCCTCCGCGATCGAGGCCACGATCGGCTTTCCCGCGGCGATATAGCTCAGGATTTTGGAGGGGACACTGAATTTGGCCGCCTCTTCGTCGACCATCGCCAGCATGATATCGCCGGCGCCGAGGACCTGGGGATAGAGCTCCATCGGTTGGAAAGGCAACAGAACCAGGTTGCCGACGCCTTCCTCTCGCTTGCGCTCGGCCAGCCATTGCGCTGCCGCACCTTCGGAGATCACAACGACGGTGAGACCTTGGTTGTTGCCGCGCTTGGCGAGCTCAAGGAGCAGGCGGGGGTCGTGCTTCAGACCGAGCGTGCCCGTGTAGAGCGCCACCAGCTTTTCGCTGAGCCCGTGGCTGCGCGCCCATTCATTGTCTTTGCCGATGGGCGAGATCTCCGAGAGCGGCGCCCAGTTCGGGATTACCGAAACCCGCTCTCGATCCACGCCCCAGAGCTCGAGAGACGCGCGGAATTTGGTCGAGATCGCGACGACGGCATCGCTCGTGCGCAGCAATCTGCCCTCGAGCCGCTTGTAGTGCTGGCCGACCGCACTGCCGAGAACGCCGAGCTTGGCGCTGAGATAGTGGTGGATCGCGTGCGAATAGATGTCTTGCAGCCAAAAGACGAAGGGAATTCCGTTTTGGGTGCATGCGGATTTCAGACGATTTTGCGCGTCGAGCGGCATGTTGCAGCCGACGACGACATCGGGTCGAAAGGCGAGCGCGCGGGCGGCAGCGAGCGTCCCCACCCGGCTCTCGAGAAACCGGCGCCGCAGGAAGTCGCCCTTATTGAACTGGCCTGCGGTCCGCAGCGCCGCCACGTTGAATCCAACGGGGTCGTCGGGAAACACGGCGAGCTTGCCTTTGGGCGTCTGGAACCCGGCGTAGTGCACATGCAATACGTCATGGCCGCGCGCTGCGAGGCAGCGACTGAGCTCAACTTGGAACGGGTGCCCGGAATAGTCGCAGATGACGTAGCGCATGGCCGGCACCTCAGCCGTTTTTCGCAGCGGCCTTGGCGCGCTTGGCGACTTGGCTCGCGACCCAGGGATAAGTCTTGGCCAAGCCCTGCTTCAACGACTGTGTCGGCGCCCAGTCGAGTTTCTCCTTGATGAGCGCGTTGTCAGAGTTGCGACCGCGCACCCCCAAGGGGCCCGGCACGTGCCCGACCGTCACGCGCTTGCCAGCGATCTCGATGATCATGCCGGCGAGATCGTTGAGCGTCACCATCTCATCAGAGCCGATGTTCACCGGACCTTGGAAGTCCGAGCGCATCAGCCGCAGGGTGCCGTCGACGCATTCGTCGATGTAGAGGAACGACCGCGTCTGCTTGCCGTCGCCCCAGATCTCCATCTCGCCGCCGTCGCGCGCCTCGGCCACTTTGCGACAGAGCGCCGCGGGCGCCTTCTCCTTGCCGCCGGCCCAAGTGCCCTCGGGGCCGAAGATGTTGTGATAGCGAGCGATGCGCACCTCGATGCCGTAGTTGCGGCTGTAGGCGAGATAGAGCCGCTCGCTGAACAGCTTCTCCCACCCGTACTCGCTGTCGGGATTGGCGGGATAGGCGCTGCTTTCCCGCGTGACTGGCGTGTTCGGGTCGAGCTGGTTGTGCTCGGGATAGATGCAGGCCGAGGAGGAGTAGAAGATGCGCCTGACGTTGCGGCGCGCGGCATGCCTCGAGCATGTTGAGATTGATGGTCGCCGAGTTGTGCATGACGTTGGCGTCATGCTCGCCGGTGAAGATGTAGCCCGCGCCGCCCATATCCGCCGCGAGCTGGTAGATCTCGGTGAAAGGCCGATCGACCGCCTGCCGGCACTCCTCGGGATCGCGCAGATCGGCGATGATGAAGTCATCGGCGGCCGTGGGGGCGAACTCGGGGTACTTCAAATCGACGGCGCGAACCCAGAAACCTTCGTTCTTCAGGCGTCTCACAAGATGCGCGCCGATGAAGCCTCCGCCGCCACAGACCAACGCCGATTTCATCATCATCTCCTGTGCAGTGTGTGTCGGCCGCGCAGCGGCAAACCCGCCTGGCGCTGCCTTTGGCGTCCTGGAAAAGCAATCACAGCGCTATCAACGGTCGAATATCTCCAAAGTTCCTAACGGGTTTGACGGGGCTAGTGCCGGCCAAACGCTTCGAATCTGCAGCTGAATGTTAACGCGGAAGTCGCGCTTTCGATCATCTCCAGCTGCGGTTGCGTCGCCCCGGATGGGGCAAACGTCCTGCGCTTATGCCCTCTTGCAGGAGTTGCACGTTCCGCCCAATTCCGCGTGCCGATGGCCAAGCCGGTCCCAGTCGAGCGCTTGACCGTTGGTCCGTACTTCCTTGTGCCGGCGCTCAGACCGACTCTACGTTCCGGGATGTGTTGATCATCGGCGCCGTTGCCGGCTCGCCCCCGATCGCGAGCTTATAGTAGGATTTTCGCTCGTCGGCGGTGAACGCCGGCGCCAGCGATCGGTAGGTTGGACGGAAGAAAAGTCCCATCAGAATGCCACGCGCAATGATTTTGGCGCGCAGCAAGGGATACTTTTTCTGGCGCAGGGCTTGGAGGATCTCCCATCCTCCCTTTGCGACATGTAATACCATCCTCAATTTCGAATAATACTTGTATCGGATATACACATTATTGCGATAATAGTAGAAATACATTTTGATCCGCTCGGGATCAGGTTCTCGCAAGATACTGAATACGCCCGTCAGTTGGCGCAAATGGGTGACGACGCTCTTGCCGACAAGGTACGCCGGAAGTTTTTCCGTCACGCGCAGCGAGAAGTCGATATCTTCTCCGGAGAAATAGAATTGGGGGCTCACGCTGCCGATCTTTGTAAGCGTCGCCCGCGGGATCAAGGCCGACAGCAGGGTCGACCATCGGAGCTTCACCAGTCCACGGTGTAGCAGTACTCCCCATGTCGCGCATTGTCCTGCGGCAGCACGGAGATCGATGTCAGGCACGTTATTAGGCTGGCCGTCGCGGGAGATGATGGTGCTGGTGAGAAAGCCTACCTGATCAGGTGACGAGAAATTCTCAGCAAACGCAGTCTTTAGCTCCTCGAGGGCGTTTTGGCTGGGGACGGTATCGTCATCCATCACCCACGTCCAGTCGCACCCGGCGTCGTAGGCCAGGCGCGTGAGAACATCAAATCCGGGCGCCGGTCCAATATTCTGCTTCGATACAAAATAGACAATCCGCTGGTCATGTAGAATGCCGCGTTCACGCAAGAATTCCCGGGTTCCGTCCGTCGAACCATTGTCCAGGACGAAGATCTGATCTGGGGGATCAGTCTGATCCAGGCAAGCCCGCAGGCAGGCTGCTACGAGTTCCTTGCGATTGTAGGTCAAAACGATCGCTATGACTTTACCGATTGCCCTCACGACTCGCACCCTGAAAAGCGATCAGAACAAGAAGACTAACGCTGCTCACACGCAGTTCAGCTCAGTCTAGAGGCGCCCGACAGCGCAAAAACAACGTTGTACGCTCGGCGAAGTTCCATCCTCGGTAGCAAAGCCCGGCCCCGGGCATTTCGCTGAATCTACGGAAAGTGCGCAGGTTTATTCTCGCCGATGCAAAACAATGTGACGTCACCCGCCATCGTCGACCTGCGAGCCCATGGGAGCGCCGGGACTGGAGTTGCCCTCGACCCGCCGCAGCCAAGCTTCCCGCCAGTAAGGGTAGATCGCCCTTGAGCAACCCACACGGTTCCGGCTGAGCAGTCCGCCGCAAACGACGCCCTCGAGCATGATGCAGTCATTGCGGATGTTGATCATTTCGCCCGTTCGTTCGTTGACGATACGCTCGACGCGACGCAGCACCCGGAACGTACGACCGCAATACGGCAACATCTCGGCGTCGAATGTCAGTCCCCGATTGTTCGCTTGCACGCCCGCTCGAAGCGTTGCCTCGATTTCTTCTTTCGAGCGCACTTGCACGAGCTCGCCCGGCTGTAAATTGAGGAGGGGGGTCGCCAACGCCTTCCCCGCGCTTGGCCGTATGGCGGGATACTGATAGCCACCCCAGAGCTTTTGCATCTTGTTGTACAAGTGGATCGCCAGTCCGCGAGCAATCTCACGCCAGCTGAAATTGCCCGAGGCGACATCCTCCACGTATTGTCCCGGCTCCCACCAGGGCAACGGCGAGGTCGCTCGCACCAGCTCGGTGGCTTGGCAGCGATAGCGGATCTTTGCGCCACCACCAAGGGCGACCTGCGTCGCACGCTCGAGCGCCTCGGCATCGCAGATGCCGATCTTGACCGAGGGATCCAGCCGCACGCCGGACTGTGCAATCTGCCCCCGTTCGGCGGGTCCGTCCACGCGCTTCAGCCACGCTTCCTTCCAATACAGCAGACACGCCGCCTGACAGCCGCCATGCGCGCTCCCGTCGCAGCGAAGCCCCTCGAGATGGACGGCATTCTGCATGCGGCGCGCCGTGTAGCACTTGATCGTATCGCAAGCTTTGTGGGCGACCCTGAATACCCGAAAGCGCTTTCCGGAATAGGTCAGCATCTCTGGCATAAATGGCAGCGCGTCCAGGCAGCCCTGCGAATCGAGCGTAGCGCGTATTTCCTCGGCCGATCGAACTTCTACCCAGTCGCCGGCGTGCAGACTCAGGCTCTCACCCCCCGCCGGGGACGATTCCACACGCGCACCGCCCGGCGTTACGCCCGGATGCACCAAGTTGATCGTCGTCCTCATCCGGCCCCTCGTGTGCGAACCAAAAATGCCACAACAAACGTGAAGGTAGAAGTTTGGTTCCTGCTGTAAGCCTCTAGATCGCCTTAAGCGCGGAATCCTTCTCTCGGAAGATCTACCGGTCCGCCCTTGGGCGCCGGTGCCCGGGCGCAGGCGTGACTTGGCTGTCAGAGCTCGAGAATATCCTCGGGCGCGACGCGGCCGCTCAAGGCGGAGACAGCCGCGCGCAAATTTCCGGCAAGTCTGCTGCGGCGGCTATTGGGCTGGTTTGCGACCACCGCGAGCAGCGCGTTGACCGCGAGTGTCCGCGAGATCCGATAGATCAAGAACGGGGCGGATGTGATGCTTCCCTTCCGCCAGAGATAGATCGGGTTCATCAGCTGAGCAAAGCCATATTGGCGCTCGGAGATGCGACCGGATGAGACGCCGAGATGGACGACGCGACAGCTTTCGGAACGAACCAGCCGGCCGTGCCGGGAGCATTGATGAGCGAAGTCGCGATCTTCCATCAGGCCATAGAGCGGCAGTCTCTCATCAAAGCGGACGGTGGCGAGGACCTCACGGCGCACGCTCATGTTGCAGCCATAGATCTCGCCAGGACCAATGTCAGTTACCGCTGCTGTCGCTCTCACTTGCGGCACATCGGCGGCAACGATGGTCTCAGCCAGCGCACGTTGAATCCCACCGATGGCTCTGCCATCAGCGAGCACCCGCCCACCCGCCAGTACCGCGTCACGTCGCTCCTGGAAAAGCTGCGCGACGCCCTTGAGGTAATCCTCGTGAAGCTCGACATCGTCGTCGAGGAATGTAACGAGGTCTATACTCGGCACGAGCTCGGCGATCGCGCGATTGCGTTGCCTCGTCAATCCCGGATCCGAGTAGATGATCGTCACGCCCGCCAATCGTCTCGTGTCGGTCGATACGTGTTCTGCGCTGGGGACGCAGACGATGATCTGGGTGGGCAATCGTCGCTGCCGCAAAACCGACAACAATGTTTCGTGCAGCACCGTCGGGCGGTTCGCGGAAGGAATAATGACGGCCAGAACCTCGCCGGCAGAAAACTGCCTCGATTGCAGCTCGTCCCCGGCAGGCCCGTCTTCCTTACACCGCGGTGGCGGCATTTCTTGGATCATCGCTTGGATCATCCTCCCGCGTCGCCAACCGGCCATGGACGAACCGAGCCGTCAAAGGGTGAACTCCAAAAAAACGCGCATGCGCAAGCATGGTTCCGATAGTCTCTTGATCTGTCATGAAGCAGCAACGGCTGTGAAATAAGGCGGCGAAACCGAAGGCGGCACTGCGCTGTTGGTAGACTGGCCCTGGCTGCCGAACCTGGTGGAGGATGGAGCGATATCGACAAGCGGCGAGCATGAAGAGCTGGGTGCGGAAGGGGCTGATCGCGGCGGGACATACGGTCGGCCGGGCGAATGCGTTGGCTTGGTAAACCATCTCATCGTGACAGGGGACCGATTTATAGAGCTTCCGCGGGGGTCAAATCGAGGCGCCTGCACCGCCCTGATGGCGCGGCGTCCGACCGGGCGTGACCCGGGGACGCGCCGCATCGCGCTTGTCTCTTTGCTCCTTCTGGTCGGCGGCGCCCCGCCGGAAGACCTGCCCAAGTTGCCTTCGCCGCGGGACACCCTCGCGCGCCTGGAGGATGGTGCGGGCTTCTATGTCTCCCCCAACGGGAATGACGCAAACCCCGGCACCTTAGGGGCGCCGTTTCGGACGCTCTCGCGGTGCCGGGCGGCGATGCAGGGACAAAACTCGACCGGAACCAAAATCTGCACGCTGCGCGCCGGGACGTATCCCCTGAGTAGCACGCTGACGCTGACCTCCGCCGACGATGGCGAGACATGGCAGTTCTATGGTCCGGATGGCTACGACACTGCGATTCTCGACGGTGGCGCCACGGGTGGCGCCACGGGCATCCTTTGTGTGATCTGTATCGTCGGGGGGAGCAACATCACGATCAATGGGCTGCAGGTTCAGCACTTCGCTCAGATGGGCATCGGCGTCCACGGCGGCGCCGATCCAGGGTATTTCGGGTCTGGGCCGTTTGCCACCCGCACGATGGTCGCCACGGCGAATGCGAACGTGATTGAAAACAACCTCGTTCATGACGGCTTCGCCAGCTCTCGGGGCGACACGGCGGCCCCGTTCAATAGCGGCGGGATATTGGGCGAGGGGCAGGTTACGAACACCAAGGTTCATAACAACGTCGTCTACAACCAGGCCGACAACGGCATACGCTTCGGTTCAAATGATAACGGGAATACGCCACGCGACATCATCAGCGGCACCGACATCGAAGGCAATGTGGTCTACGGCACGGGCGGCGGCCGGACGGAGACGTCCTGCTATTACATCCAGGACACCAACGCAAACTCGACCGCGATCACCGTCAAGAATAATTGGGGCCGGGACTGCGGTGACGGCCCTGGCGATCAGAAGCGCGGTCTATATTTTGACGAAGGCGCCTCGAACATCACGGCGACGGGCAACGTCATTATCGTCGGGGGTGGCGCGGCCTTCTCGAAGGGCGGCGATACGGCGCAGTTCGTATCGAGCGGCCACAATGACACGATCCAATACAACCTCTACGACCTCGGTGCGACGGCGCAGGTCGTGACGTATAGCTATCTTCAAAGCAGCGCGTCTCTGGCGTCCACGGGGAATGTCTTCAATCTGAATGTCATCGTCGGAAATTGGGCAGGCGGTCAACGCACCAGCGAGTTCGGCTCGATCGGGAAAAGTCTCATCCAGGGTTGCTCGTCCTGCGGGACCTTTACGGCGCCGACGGCTTTTGGCAACGATTGGTTCAATTATGGCGGCGGATTGCTGCCGCCGACAGGCAATGCCTTCAACGATGCCTCGCCGCGCACGCTTAACCCCGGAATCATCGGTACCTGCGAGAAGCCACAATTCGGCCCGGCGATCACCAGCCTTGGCATCGCGCAATTACCGTCGAGCTATGGTCCGCCGGGTTATAGCGGCCCGCCGGTAAAGGCCTGCAGCTGGGCGGAATCTTGACCGCGTCAGCGCGCCGGCTTCCTCGGTGGTTGGCTTGCTTCTGCAGGCACTTGCTTGGAGCGAGCCTAACCGCAGTCTTTGCCTGCTGGTGCCAAACCGGCTGGGGATGTGTTGGTGGGTGGGGCGCGTAGCACTAGCAGGGCGCGAATGGAGCGCGAGCAATGGCGGGGGGCCCGCCGGGAGGACAAAAGATGAACCAGGCGTTGGACAGGCAGCGGTGGGCGGACCGCTCGGCGCAGATCGCCGAGATTGCCACGCTCGTGCGAAGCGAGTGCGGGCAGGACGCGCTCGCGCGGCTCGCCGCGCTGTGCCTAGAGGCTGACGGAATGCTGTCGCTTCGTGACCTCGGAAGCGAGATCGCGGGCAACAACTCTACGAGCACGTGATTTTACCACCAGCTCGATAATCTCCATCCTAGGGCGCCCCCCCGCCGACGCTTGCTCGCGGAAAAGTTGTTTCCGGAGACGATCAACAGACATCACACCGCCGCGGCCTCTCTCAATCCGCTTGTGGTTGGAATGCCGCGCGGAAAAAGAAAATCGCACGTTGAACTATGTGGCGATTCTCGGACGGAAGGGATACGGTCGCCGGCTCCTGGCGTTTGGAGGATATGTACTTGCTGGGCGCGCCATTCCTAGCCTCGGCCATATCGGCCGTCGCGCTGCTGCTTGGTTTCACGGGCGTTGCGTGGGCGGCGGCGCTGACTTCTGCGCTGCTGTTTTGCCTTGTCGGCATCACTTTGGCTACCACGGTGGTCGCAGGCGCCATATTGGCAAGTCGAGCTTCCTACTGGTTTTGCGAGTAGGCCGGGATATCCTCGATGCCCGTGGAGACGGCTCAGCGGGTCGGCACATATGTGCGCTCTAAACGCTGCTCGGATCGCGCTGTGCGTCGTTTTCTGCGCATCGGCGGCTGCCGGTACCAGAGGGCCAACACAGCAAGAGCTGAACGGCGCGGCCGCCAACTCTTCCGACTGGCTTCACCCGAATCACGATTATGGCGGCCAGCGGTTTGTGCAACTGGGGGAGATCAACCGGTCGAACGTCCACGCTCTCGCCCCGGTGTGTCGCGTCGACCTCGGCGGCATGTCGCCATTCTACGCAAATCCCATCGTCTACCGCGGCGCGGTCTATGTCAGCACCGCCCATTCGACCATGTCGATCGATGCCACCACTTGCCACGTCCGTTGGCGCTACGACCGGAAGCCGAAGGCCCGGGAAGACTTCCCCCGGCAACGCGGCGTGGCGATCAAGGACGGTAAAGTCCTTCGCGGAACGCTCGATGGATATCTGATCGCATTGGACGCGGAATCAGGCCAGTTGATTTGGGAAAGCGCCATTGCGGATGCCGCAAAAGGCGAATCGCTTACGATGCCGCCGCTCCTCTACGAGGACCTTGTCATCATCGGTCCCGCAGGAAACGAAGCAACCGTGAGGGGATGGATCGGCGCGTACCGCTTGGACAACGGGCAACCGGTTTGGCGCTTCCATATTTTTCCCGAGAGCGACGAGCCAGGCGCGGGCAGTTGGAGGGAGACGAAGGTGGTCACCGCCGGCGGCGCGGTCTGGACGCCGCTTTCGCTGGATCCGACTGAAGGCCGCGTTTATCTGGGAACCGGCAATCCCAATCCGGCCTTCGACGGCGACGTCCGCGATGGCGACAACCTCTATACCAATTCGATGGTTGTTCTCGACGCTCGGACGGGAAAACTCGTGTGGCACTATCAGGCTACGCCGCATGACACGCATGATTGGGATCTGACGCAGGCTAGCCCGCTGTTCACTGCCGAGGTGCACGGCAAGCCGCGCAACTTGGTCGCGATTACCGGAAAGGACGGCTTGCTCCGGGTGCTCGACCGTGAGGATCGAAGCGTGGTTTACCAGGTTGCGGTGACACGGCGAGAGCATGCCGCGGTGCCTCTTACGATCAAAGGTGTTCACGTCTGTCCGGGTGCTTTTGGCGGCGTGCAATGGAACGGGCCGGCGTTCAGTCCATCGACCAATTCGCTTTACGTCGCTGCGATCGAGTGGTGCGGGACCTATCGCAAGGCGGGCGCGCCGATGAGCGCGGCGGGACAACTTCATCTGGGCGGAAGCTTCATTGCCGATCCCATGGCTCAGGCCCGCGGCACGTTGACCGCGATCGACGCTTCGTCCGGCGCCGTTCGCTGGCAGTATCAGGCGCCTGAGCCACTCGTCGCCGCGGTCACCGCCACGTCCGGCGGCATCATCTTCACCGGTCAGCTGAACGGCGATCTTCTCGCGCTCGATGATCGCGACGGCGACCTGCTCTATCGCTTCAACACTGGAGCCGCGATGTGTGGCGGCATCGTCACCTATCAAGACCATGACAGGCAGTATGTCGCGGTTGCGTCCGGATCCGCCCCACCCTGGTGGAAGCCGGCCCGGGTCTCCGCCGCGCTTACCGTCTTCGCGCTGCCGGATGGCGGGCACTAGCCGTAGGTGACGGAATTTCCGCGTGCAAACGATCAGCGTAACCAAGTGGCAAAGCCCAGGCCGTGGCATGAAATCTGGGGTTCCCGATGCGGAGCCGAGAGCAACTGCGGTCAACAAAAGTAAGCGCGAGATTACAGGTACGATGCGGGATTATCTTATAGAGATGCGAGGGTAAACCGCCAGCGTATAGCGTGCTGTGCTGTCTTTACAGAGCATGATTGGGAATATGTTAGGTAATGTCCAAAGATTACTGCGTCCGCACAGAGAAGTGACTCCGGCTGCCCTATAATAGTCACAGCACTTTGCCGCGAATCGTAACCTTTATTACACGGCCACTACCCGCCAATTAACCATGCCTTAACCACGCAAGACCCAACTTGAAGTGCAGCTTCAATGCGGGCTGTTGCAGTTTCGATTGGATAAGGGAGTTCATCGCCGCCTCTGTGATAGCCGAGTCTCTCGGTGCGTGGTTCGATCGACTTACACATTCGGTCAGAAGGACATTGCGGTATGGCATACGGCGCACATTCAGACTGGACGTTCGAGCATTCTTCGGCTCATCAATTAGACACCCATATTGATCCCCATTGGGAAGTCCCGGCTGATACAAGTCATTCGACACAGACCGATTCCGTTGCGTCCGTCCTCAAGACGCTCTGGCACCAGACCGATCTGACGAGCGGTGGCTCTTCAGGGCAGGGGGTGAGCAGTGCTACCGCCTCGAACAGCATCGCCAACACGCACGGCTTCGGCAAAGGCGCAACGCCGACGCTTACAGTTGCGGCCAATGCTCTGACCGTGGACGCCGAAGGATCGGCCGCGCTGCCGGTCAGCGTCTCGCCGGCCGGCGGTCATGACGCGACCTCGGTTACGATCACCGGGCTTACGAGCTACGAATTGGTGACCGACAATTTGGATCACAAGATCTTTACGGGCAGCTCGATCACGCTCAGCGCTGCGGAAGTGAATAGCGGGCTATCCCTGGCATCGTCGTATACGGGGGCAGATCACCCGGTAAACACCCTCTCGATCACGGCCAGCGACACGATCGGCCACCACACGATGACCTCAGCGGCGCAGAGCATCGTCGTCACGGATCCCCCGGCGACTGGTTCCGGTCCGGCAAACTCTCCCGACGGGTCCACGATTACCGTCTTCCCCGGCGGCTCCTTGGTCACAAAGGATGGCACATGGACCTTCGGGCCGACCAATCACCCTGGTTACGGCAACGACATCGCGCTCAATGGGGTGGATCTCACAAACACCGCAGCAACCAAGCTCGAAGTCGCAAACAATGGCGTGCTGTATCAGGAGAACGGCCAGGGTGAATGGTATGCGTACCATTCGGGCTCGTGGACGCCTGCCGCGGCGCCAACTGCGTCGGTTTCGGCGTCGGGCGGTGGATCGACGCCGGCGGTCTCGGCCAGTGGGTCTTCAATCACGGTTTCCTCTGGCGGCACGCTGACCAGCCAGGATGGCGTTTGGACCTTCGGAACGACCAACCACCCCGGCTACGGCAACGACATTGTGCTAAACGGTGCGGCACTTACGACCACCGCGGCAACCAAGCTCGAAGTTTCCGACGGCGTGGTCTACCAGGAAAATGGCAAGGGAGAATGGTATTCCTACGACGCTGGCGCGTGGGTGCCTGGGTCAGCGCCCAGTAGCGGCGACAGCACGGGAACGACCACGTCGGCCAGCGGCAGCACCGGCACGGGCACGGCCGATTCCGCCGGCAGTACCGGGACAGGAAGTACCGGGACGGGAAGCACCGGGGCGGGAAGCACCGGGACAGGCAGTACCGGGGCGGGAAGTACCGGGACCGGAAGCACCGGTACAGGGAGTACCGGCACAGGGAGCACCGGGACAGGAAGCACCGGCACCGGGAATACCGGCACAGGCAGCACCGGAACAGGCAGCACGTCGCCTCCGTCCGGGCCCGCCTACTACGTCGCAACGGACGGTAATGACAGCTGGGCGGGCGACCTGGCTGCCCCGAACGCGGCCGGGACAGACGGGCCGTTCGCGACCCTGGCGCGGGCTCAGGAGGCGATGGAGAACAGCTCGATCAAGACCACCTACGTTGAAGGGGGAACCTACAACCTCAAGAGCACATTGGAGTTGACGGCGGCCGACAATGGCGAGACGTGGCAGTACTATGCTCCCGACGGCTACAATTCGGCGATCCTCAACGGCGGTGCCACAAGCGGCTCGAACGGGTTGGTCTCTGTGATCGAGATCGACGGAGCGAGCGGCATTACGATCAACGGACTCCAGGTGGAGAACTTCGCCGATGCCGGGATCGCCGTCCATGGCGGCGCGGCTTTCGAGAACCTCTTCACCAATAGCGTCGGCACGGCAAATGCCAACGTCATCGAAAATAACCTCATCCACAATGGCTACGACGACCCGGCAGCCGACATCGGAGCGCCATTCAATAGTGGCGGCATCGTCATCGAAGGCCAGGCGACAAACACCAAGGTTTACAACAATGTCGTCTACGACCAGGTCGACAACGGCATTCGTGTCGGATCCGATGACGATGCGAACACGCCCAACGACAACATCAGCGGCACCGATATTGAGAACAATGTCGTTTACGACATTGGCGGTGCACATAATGAAACTGCGGGAATCTACATACAAGACACGCTGGGCGAATCCACGAACATGAAAATCGAAAACAACTACATTTATGATTACGCTACCGTGGCGGGAGATCAAGGAAGAGGCATCTATCTTGATTTCGGCACCAGCAACACCACAGTATCGGGTAATGTCATCGGCCCGACGTCGTTTGTCGAAGGCGGAACTTCGGCAATATTTTTGAGTAGCGGAAGCCACGACACTATAACCGGCAATATCCTCGACCTGGGGTCGAGCGGTCAAATCGTTGCAGTCAGCTATCTGCAATATGCGGCATCGCTGAATAGCGGCGCCACTGCCGTAATGGCGGACAACGTTTTCGAGCACAATCTAATCATCTCTGATTATACGGGAACGCAGAGCACCAACGAATTTGGCATAACCGGTCAGACTTACATCCAAGGTGGAGTGGGCAATCCGGACGCCATGACGGTAGAAGACAACGACTATTTCAACTATGCGGGCGGTAGCGTGGTGACGACGGGCAACGGGTTCAGCGACAGCGACCCGGTCACGGAGAACCCGGAAATATCGGGTGCAGGCGACGCCATCGCATCTGGCAGCCCGGTTTTCAGTGGCTCCGTGAATTTCCCCGGCATAACTGGCGGTTGGGGGCCGCCGGGCTACACCATCCAGCAAAACGTAACCGCCCCCTTGTCTTCCGCCTAAGTTTCTCGGCTAGAGGCCTGGCCCCTGGGGGTGCTCCCCCGGGGGTGTCACGAAGGCTGTGGGCCGGCATGAGGAAACGGCGGAGCGGTCGCGCCAATCAAGTCGATTTGGAGGGCGCGCCTTATACTTTCGCCGACACCGGCGTCGCGGCACTCGTGCGGGACAGGCAGCGAGCCTTCGGTTCGCCGGCCATCTCGATGTCGAATAGCCGAGCCGCCAAATCTATCAACAGGCCCCGAGAGAGATACAAAGCGGGGCTGCTCCCGATCACTCCCCCACCGCTGCGCGCGTATTTTGCCCGCAATCGCGTGCGCCCTGGTTGGTCGGGAACCATTCCTCGCCGCTCGCGTTCTGAGAGCGCTTTGCAACGGGCTGGAAAACGGCTTCGGCTCGGCAGCCCGCGTCAGAGGGGCGCCACCCCTTGGGGCCGGTTGTTAGCGGAACTGGTACGCGGGATAGCGGCTTTCGACCAAGATCCGGCGCAAGCTTCGTGGGTATGATCATTCGGCGACATCGGACCGGAGTTTGGAAAAGCGTGGATGAAGCAAGCGCCAGCGCCGTGGCCGTGAATGGCGTCGCCGCAATCAGGCGCCGGCTCATTTCGGGCCTGGGCGCCCAAAGCTTTGTCCAGCTCTTGCGTGTCGCAATTCAATTCGTGACCGTACCGCTGTTCATTCACGCCTGGGGAAGTGAGCTATTTCAGGATTGGATTGTCATCTCCGCGGTGACGGGTTTTCTCGCCGTGCTCGATCTTGGAACACAGACCTACTTCGGCAATCAGCTCATGTATTTCTGGAGTCGGGGGGCCTCGCAGGAGTTCCTTCATACGCTCCGCATCGCGCTTGGTTCGTATCTCGTCATCTCGCTGTCGGCTGTCTTTATTTTGGGACCGATCGCGATTGCTGTCGATTGGCACGCGGTACTCGGACTGCACGCGGTGTCGCAGAACACGATGAATTGGGCCTTATTCGTGCTTGCGATCGCAACCATGCCCAGGTTGTTCATCAGCTTCCTCCTCACGGTGTACTCGGCTCGGGGCGAGCTTGATCGTGGGCAGAACGTCTTTTCGCTGTACCTGGTGGGTCAAAACACGGCAATCGCCCTGGCGCTCGTACTTCGTGAAAGTGTAGGGACCGTCGCGTTTATCTGTCTGCTGAGCGATACGCTCATGGTGCTTGGCATAGTTCTGGATCAGTCCCGCAGGTATCGGGGTATTCGGTTCGCCCCTCGACTTCCCACGAGATCCGAGCTTCGCGGTATCATTTCGAAGTCGCCGTTCTATCTTGTCGGGCCCGTTTCCGCGGCAGCGCTCTTGCAGGGACCCGTGCTGATCCTCAGCGCGCTCGGCAGCGCGCCCGGCGTCGTCATCACCTTCACGACCACCCGAATCTTGGCCGGGTTAGCCCGTCAACCCCCGTACCAGCTCGCGCTTGGGATGGGAATCGAGATGTCCCGGCACAACGCGCGCCAGGATCTCCATACGCTGCTTCAACTCTACATGAACTCCGGCCGCTTCATCTGCGCTGTCATCGGGTTGCTGAGCGGGATGCTGCTGGTGACGGCGGGGCCCTTTGCGCACATCTGGACCCATGGGCAGGTGCCGTTCGACAATACTCTCCTGATGCTTCTGATCGCGGCGACCTGGTGCGTTGGGCCCGCGCAATCGGCGCTGTCTTTGTTGACCTACACCAATCATCCCCGGCCGGTGGCGCTGGCGCTGGCGGCGTACACTATCTTTGGGCTGTCGTTATGCGCCGCGCTCGTCCCGCATTTTAGCGCCGAAGGCGCCGCGGGTGCCCTGTGGCTTTCCGAGTTTGCCGCGGTGGGGACTCTATCTTCCCTACGCCGCAAGCAGGGGAATGGGCTTGCCATTGCTGCGATATTTGCTTCAAAGCTACGGGGCCGGCGCGTTGTCGTTTGCGTTCAGCTATGTGGTCGCCGACCAATTGGCCGCGTGGTTCGATATCCACAAACTGGTCGGCCTTGTCGCGCTGGGCGCGGCATGGTCCGTGGGTGCTGTCGTCATGCCGGTACTGCTACTCCTGTTGCTGCACCGGTGGAAGCTTTTGCCGCGCCTGCGCCTGCTTCTCCTTGGTCATTCCAGTCATCGGCAGGTATCGGCCGACGAGATGCTCCCGTAAAGCGGCGAGCTGCCGCCACCACCCACCCTTGGGGCACGGCTTATTCAGATAAGAATCCGTGGCGAGAACGAGGCCTCAGCGAGGAGCAGATCCCGTTCATCCTGCGCCAAGCCGACGGAGGTCATGGCCCCAGGCGACAATCGACACGGGATGCGTCCGGCGCGAGTGCTTCCGTCACGATCCGCCCGTCCGCCGTTCAAGCTCGGCTTTGGCGGCGCGGTCGGTCCTATCGGTCAGTGACCTCGGCATCGCGTCCATCGGCAGCTTCGCGGCCACGATCGTACGTGTCTATAACCAGCTCTGGCGATCCGAGCGGCGCTCTACCGTCCAGACGGTTGCCGCCGGAGGCTTGGCGTTGCAGCCGACTTGGCGCTCGACAGGAGCCGCTGCGGCGCTGCAGGACGCCCTGCAGCAAAAATCTGAAACCTCCCCCTAAGCGTGAGGTGGCTGATCATGTGTGGGCGGCCTGCCAGGTGGGCATTCGGCGTGCCCGCCGTGCCGCTCGACAGGTCGACCTCCCGTTCGAAGCGGGGGCGATGTCGGGCGGGAACCCCGGCATCACTCAAAGCTGATCGTTGACCTGCGCCGTCGATCCAATTTGCCGGCGATGCGCGAATACACGGCCCGCGATGAGGACCGCGGCAAAGGGCGCGACACCCGAAATCACCGGCGCGATGATACCTCCAAGCGTGCCGCGCGCCAGGATGATGGTGAAGCCGCTGATGCTCGCGACCAGCAATCGCGCTATCGAGACATTGTTGGTCCTCACGGATCGCGAATAATGAGTTTCGGCGCGCGCCGTGAAGAAACCGATGGCGATCGCGCCGGCGACCAGCCCGACGATCGAGAAGTCAATGTACAGCTCGCCAACAATTGGCGAAGAGATGTTATTGATCACATAGCCGGCGTAATCGGCAATCATCGATCCCGTGTCCTCGCCCTTTCCCGTCCAAATGGCGCGCGGGATAAAGAACAGGAGCACCGTGAGGAGCTGCTTTCCGTAGGTGAATCCCACGTCCTGCGTGTATGAGACGAGGCTCATCAACGACTGGAAGCCGTCCAGATCCGGAGCGAGGAGAAACTCCGTAACGCTGGGCATCTCGAAGCTGCCATAATCCTGGGCGCGCGTCAGATTGGCCAGCGGCAGCAGGACGAAAGTCGCGGCGATAAAGCCGATAACGCTCCAGAACCTCTGGGCGCGGGTCTTTGGCGGGAAGAAGGCGAGAAGGAAGGCGATCAGCATCCCGAACAGCCAGAACCGCGCGACCCTCAGCGGCGAATTCATCACGATCTGCAACGGAACGATCACCAGCGCCAGCGCGTAAACCAGGACCCGTTGCCGATCATCGTTCATCCGGCGGGCGCGCAGATACATATACGCGACCAGCATAAAGGCCGCGAAGACGAGCGCTTCGCCGATGACCGGAAGAATGTCTGCCAGCGAGGTGACGTGTCCCCCCGGATTCGCGTCTCCGAGCATGCCGGCTTCGTAGCGCGACAGCAGGAAGTAATTCAATCCAAACCCGGCTATTGCGTAAATCGAAACCGATATTGCTACCGCGCAGATCAGCACGATCGTCACGTTCTCTACCGAGGCCTGTGCTTGAGCCGGCCTTGGAAGCGACCAGGTGCTCCCCGGCTCTTCCCCGCGCGGATTTCGCCGGGCGAAAAACTCGCCGATCGTGTAGCTGACGCAAAAGCAGAAGACGAGCAAACTCGAAATCAGAATCGTGCTCTCGTCATAGTGCAATCTTGTATCCCAGGGGTAATCGTTATTCCAGACCTGCGCGATCGCCGGCAGGATCATGAAGTAAGCAAGATAGATCCAAAGCAAAATCGAGATAGGGCGCAAGTCCGCCCGAAGAGTATCCCAGAACAGCAGCACATTGAGATAGACGAACAGCAATATCAGAACGAACACCGCGGCGGGGTTTTCCGGCGCGTGCGCCGGCATCAGCGCGAGACCCCCCAAAAGGGCTATGAGCGTCGTGACGATGCAGGCGACGACCGATGTCAGGAAATCGCGCGAAATCGCAAAGGTGCTCGCGGGCTGCAACTTCATAAGGAAACTCCGCCAATTCGGATGCCAAGAAACCGGTGTAAACGTTATC
This sequence comes from uncultured Alphaproteobacteria bacterium, assembly GCA_963789275.1. Classification (GTDB taxonomy): domain Bacteria; phylum Pseudomonadota; class Alphaproteobacteria; order ATCC43930; family CGMCC-115725; genus DAHUYF01. Next base: position 154,613 of record CAWBKF010000011.1, on the reverse strand, counting down.
TCGATAAGAAGTGATCCAATGGAATTTCAACCTGACATGCCGATCGACGGCAACGAAGGACAAGGGGTTGCTGGTGCGAGGGTCGCGGTCGGCTTAACCGCCGTCCAGCGGTCCAAGAGGGGGGTGCAAGGCCACTTTTGGGCAAGGTACTCGAGACTTCAGGATGAGCGTCGGGAGCGGGCCGCGAGGAACGATGCAGCTACCTGGACGTTTGCACGCAACCGCAGCAACCTGTTGACTGGTCATGGTCTTTACGAGCCTGACGTTCCTTGCTTTCGCGGCGCTGTTCTTCCCCGTGTTCTTCCTGGCGCGCGGCCGTCTGCAAACCCTTGTGGTGCTGCTCGCCAGCTACATCTTCTACGGATGGTGGGACTGGCGTTTCATGGCCTTGCTGGCGGCGTCGACGATCGGCGATTACACGGTCGGACGCCTGCTCGCCAATGCCCATGCCGAAAGCAAGCGGCGTTTACTTCTTACTGTAAGTATTGTCGCCAATCTCGGCTACCTCGGCACCTTCAAATACTTCAATTTCTTCGTAGCGAACTTCGCCGACGTGATGCGCAGCATCGGCTTCCAGCCGGATTGGGCGACATTGCACATCGTGCTTCCCGTCGGCATCTCGTTTTACACGTTCCAAAGCATGAGCTACACGATCGACGTCTATCGCCGCAAGTTGGCGCCCGAGCGCGATTTCTTGATCTTTGCCGCGTTTATCGCCCTGTTCCCGCAGCTCGTTGCCGGGCCGATCGTGCGCGCGCGGTGGCTATTGCCTCAGATGCATCGGCCCCAACGGTTCCGTTGGCCCAATTTCTTTACCGGGATGGAGATGATCATCACCGGCTTCTTCCTGAAGCTCGTGGTCGCGGATAACCTCTCGCCCTTCGTCACAACCAATTTCGAGCTGCCGCAAGCTTACAACTCACTCTCGCTGGCGCTGTCCGCGGTGCTGTTCGCTTTTCAGATTTATGGCGACTTCGCTGGCTACTCGCTGATCGCCATCGGTCTTGGGCGCATCATGGGCTACAAATTCCCGGCCAATTTCCGTCGGCCCTACTTCGCCGCATCCTTCAGCGAGTTCTGGACCCGCTGGCATATTTCGCTGTCATCGTGGTTGCGCGACTACCTTTACATCCCGCTGGGCGGCAACCGCTCCGGGACGGCGCGGACGTACCGGAACTTGATCACCACGATGCTGCTTGGCGGCTTGTGGCATGGCGCCAACTGGACCTTTATCGGCTGGGGCGCGCTCCACGGCGGCTATCTCATCGCGCAGCGGGCAATCGGCGCCGGCGTTCCCTTGATGTCGCTTCGCACTATCCCCGCGGCACGCGCGCTGCTCCACACGGCGCAGGTGCTGACGGTCTTCACACTGGTTTGCCTGGGCTGGGTGTTCTTCCGCGCGGACTCCTTTGGCCAGGCCATGACCATCTTGTCGCGCATCGCGTTCCTCGACGATTGGAGCTTTGCCGACCTGCCGTTGAAATTCCAGGCGATCAAGGGGCTCGCTCTTGCCGGGCTGCTTGTCGCGATCGAGTTCGGCGCCGAACAACCTTCTGTCCGCGGGGCCTACTTCCGGTCGCGCGCGGCCCGTACTTGCGGCGTGTTGGCGCTGCTCTGGCTCATTCCGCTCGCCGGCAGCTTTGCCGGCGCCCAGTTCATCTATTTCCAATTCTGACCCCATGCGACGGATCCGACCATTCGCTTATCTGGCGCTTGTCGTGGCGCTTTTCCTCATCGGGGATAGGCTGGGCGCGTTCGCGCTCGGCGATGCCGTAGACGCCAGCGATTTCCGCTTCGCGCGACTGTACCGTGGCGGGCTCGACAACGATATACTGGTGGTCGGCGACTTGCGAGCCGTTCATTCCGTCTTTGCGCCGCAGCTAAGCGCTACGCTTTGCCGCAGCGTGTTCAGCTTGGGGTTCAATGGCATGTCCGGCGAGATATCGGAAGCCGTGATCCAAGACTATCTCGATCACAACCGACCGCCGAGCGCCGTGCTGATCGAGGTCTCGAACGTCGCGGATGGCCCGTACCTCGCCAGTGAGATGCGGCTGTTCGCCCGACACGCCAGCCACGTGCGCGATCTCGTGCGCCAGCTTGATCCGTGGGAGGGGGTCTGGGCGACGCTCTCCCATCTCTATGCGTTCAACAACGAGATGACGCTGCGCGCTCTCTACTATCTCGACCATAGCGATCAAGACTGGATCATGTACGACAAGCCGATGACGCCGGACGTCGTGCAACATATTCCGCTCGGAAAATACAAGAGCTTGCGTTTCCGGCAGGGAGGAATCGCCGCGGTTCGGCAACTGGCGCAAGACCTGAAGGCACGCGGGATAGAGCCAATTCTGTACATTGCGCCGTTCCATCCCTACTTCCACAAGGTCGTGCCAAACTACGCGGAATTGATACGCAAGTTTCAGCAGGAGCTCGGACCCGATCTGCCGATCCTCGATCTGTCGCGCAGCGACACCGATAATGCTGACTTCTCCGACCTGCTGCACACGAACCTGCGGGGCAGCCAGCCTGTCATGGCGGCTCTTGCCGACCGGCTCCGTCAAGTGTTGCCCGAGCGGACGGCGACAACCTGCCCAATACGCTCGACCGTTGCCTCGACGGATGCTGAAAAGTGATAAAATTGGACATTGCGCCGCAAGGTCGCGCAGCAGGATAGGCAGAGCCGCTGCCGCTCCTGCCTCCGCCGCAGCAGCACTGATCGCCGCCATCGGGCGCGTTCTCCGACCACGCCGACGCCGGATAGGCGCCCGTTCGCGGATCGGGCGGTCAAATCGCTCTCGTCACCTTCCCCTAAGCGCCAGCCATAGGGCGCGGAGGAACGGCATTAGCGGCGCAAAGGCGCTTTTCCTGCACAAGCAGCCCATCCCCATGGACGTACCGGTTGGCGCATGATGGCCAATGAGCGGGGCGCTCGGTGGTAGGCGGTAGCGCCAAGCGGTTCATCGAAGCCTCCGGCCGGAACAATGTATCCCGCCGGTGAGGCTTTCAATTACCCACAATTTCTGCTCCGACAGTGGCGCCCAGCGCAATGTCGGTGAGCCGCGATAGTCCGCGCCACATGACTGTGTTGCCGGGCGGAGGATCGTTGGCGCGGGCGAGATAGCCACCGAGTCTCGCGATCTTGGTCAGATAATGCGAGAGGGTCTTCCGACGAGCTTGCGGCTTGTCGTTCACGAGGCGGTCGAGCACGGCAATTTCGGTCGCAGTCAATGCGAGAGTTGGCGGCGCGTCCGGAGATGAGCGATTGAGCATCGTCATCCAGAAGATCCGCCAACTCAGGATGCAAAAGACCGAGACCAGATTGGCCAGGCGCTGGGCGGTCCTGAGCTTCGATTCCTCGGCTTTGCAGCCCGATTTGAGGATCTTGTGGAACACCTCGATCTTCCATCTCAAGGCATACCATTCGAGCTTCTCGATGGCATCCGCGCGGGAGCCAACGGGCAGATCGGTGATCAGCCGCCAGTCGATCTTCTTTCGGTTCTTCGGCGTGCCGCGCTCTTCGGCATGGATCACGGTCAAGGTCAACGCGGAATAGCGTTTCTGCTTTCCGATCGGCGGCAGGACGCGAATCTTGCGATACCTGATCTCGAGAACGGCTTCGTCCGGATCGCCGTGGTTGTCTCTAACGTCGATGCGATGCAGCCCTTTGACGGCCACCTCTTCCATTTCGTCGGCGACCGTGTGATCTCCGTCTCCAGCCAGGCGATCGACGCAGGTCCTGATCAGAAAATGCGTTCCGGCCTCTTGGGCTGCGCAGAAAAGCTCATAGATGTCGCTCTCGCGATCACCGATATGAACGCATCGTCCCGGGTCGCCTAGAAGCTCCGTGGATTGCTGGACATTTTCCAGCCACCGGATGCTTTCCTTCTTCTCGATGGGAATGCGCGTCGGATTGATCTTCTTCTTGAGCGCGTTGGTCCCTTTGAATTTCTTCCGGGTCCAGAATTTGACGGCCGCCAGCCCGAGCGGCAGCCCTTCCGTCGTCACCGCAAGGCTCGAGTGCATCAGGATGCCGCAAACCGTGTGCGATCTCAGACGGCCCGCCTTGTCCCGTCCGCTGTTTATGCTCTTCGTTATCCCGATCGCGTCCGTGTTCTCTCTTTGGTAGGTGAACTCGGTCGTATCATGGAGCACAAGGACGGGGCCATCGGTCGCGACCGTGCGGTCACGCGTCGATTGAAAGTGACCGGCCAAGATGCCCGCCTCACTGACCCGGTCGTTGGAGAAAAAGCGATAGGCTGCCTTGGTGTTGGCCCAATCTTGGCAGACGAGCGGAATGCTTTGCCCCATAGCGCTCCCGAGCTGCGCCACCAGCTTGCGGAGCCGTTTGTTCAGGCGCTCGTCCGCAAAACTGCAGCCAGCAAGCTCGCGATCAAACCATGCGTCGGTTGCTTCGTCCATTGGCACCGCTCCGTCAGCGATTTGGTGCCAGACAAGGAATCACAGCCGATTCCTGCCACGCAACAGTTTGTGCGCTCCCTCAGCGCGCTCGACTAGATGTGGGTAATTGAAAGCCGGTGAGGACCGCTCTATAGACCGCGGGCGTCGACCGAACCCACCGTCACTCTTGAGTGCTGAAGCGCGCAATCAGCGCTTCGCAATGGGGACGGCCACGGACTGCTGCCCACTTTTCGGCGTGATCTATCTCAGGCTGCGCTTTCGCCAATGCCGCTGGCGCCCATAGCTTGCGCATCTCGCCGATCGGCAAGGCACCCGTCTTGGAATCGATCTCGACGAAGGCGAGAATGTCCGGGTCCTGCTCGAGTTCGGACACCAGATAACGAAGTCGGGAAAGCTGGCGTGCGCCCTCGATGAACGAGAGGCCACCGTCCAGCATGGCGTGTGCCGTGTTCACGATGGAGCGCCGTCCGGGAGGCTCGGGTCTGCAATCGGGTCCATCTTCCCAGGGGCGATCCTGGGCGAACGTGGCAACAGAAAACCGTGGAGGATCCCGCGAGATGACGTCGATACAATTCCCGCCGGTCACGAAGCAGTAGTGATGGAGGTCGGGGATGACGATTTTGAGCGTCTCGGATTGGGATAGCCAGAAACGAGCGCCCTCGACCGCGTATGCGAGATGGTCCCGCTCTAATCTCTCCAGAGGCGTTTCTTGGCCTTCGGTGCTGAGTGCCATCTCATCGAGAATGCGAACGACTTCCACGCGGTCGAACTGTACGCGCAACGCTCGATCATCCTCGGAGGGAATTGCGAAGTCGGCGATGATGCCACCCTTGGCCCAACGAAACGCGAGCAGGTCGCTTGCACTCGACTTGATGCGGACAATCGATGGAATTGGTCGGTATCTTGGCATGGCGAGTCCCGACTGGATCATCCTCGGTTACGCTCGTACGCCGCAGCGGCCCTCTCTCATGCTGCGACTATGTCTAGCCTAGCCTTCCAGTTCCAGGGCAGCAACTCGCCCACGCGAGATGCGGGATGATCGTTGATCCGCCGTAGCACGTCGGCGAGCCAGGCTTGCGGGTTGACGTGGTATAGCTTGGCGGTGACGATCAGCGAGTACATGAACGCGGCGCGCTGACCGCCACGATCGGAACCTGCGAACAGCCATGACTTGCGGCCGAGCGCCAGCCCCCTCAGCGCTCGCTCGGCCGCATTGTTCGTCAGGCAGATCCGGCCGTCACCCAGGAAGCGGGTGAGTGCGGTCCACCGCGTAAGCATGTAGTCGAGCGCCTTGGCTACTGGGTCATAGCGCGAGAGCTTGGCGCGCTGTTCGCGCATCCAGATCTCCAGATCGGCGATGCGCGGTGCACTTTGTTCCTGGCGGATGGCCAGTCGTTCGGCCGCGGTGAGGCCGTTGGCTCATCCGCCTCTGCCACGATCCGCCGCTTCTCGGCGGCTTCGGCGGCTGACCACTGGCGACGCCGACGGCGCCCGCTACTGACCGAAGAGCCGCGGTCTCGCTCCGGAAACGACATTAAGGCGTCGGCCTCAATGACGCCCCGGAAGGCGGCGAGAGGATGGCGCGGCGGCTCGCCCTTGCGATGCCTGGTGCCAGCACCGCGATCGGCATGTGGATCATGGTTGCCGACAGCACATGGGATCAATTCGCATCAGATCCAATACCCTCGCCTGCCAGGATCGCCGATTGGCGATAGAGCGGCGGGCCGTCGAGATACCTCCCGACCACGATATTGGTGCTGCAACCGGATTGGGACGCAGGGCATCTGGCCGCGATCTTGACGCAGTTGACCCGCTGCAGTCCTTAAACCGCAGCGGGTCGACCGAACCGGCTTTTCGAACGGACGCTTAAGACGCGTAGCCCCGATAACTCTTATAGTAATAGCCAACATCGCCAAAGCCGTAGCGGGCGTGCTTGCGCAGATCCACCTGAGCCAAGACAGTGCCGGCGACGACGGCGCCGCTCGAACGCAGCGTCTTGAGGCCGTTCAAAGCCACGTGGCGCGGCGTCTTCTCCCAACGCACCAGGAACACGCTCACATCCGCCAATCGCGCGAGAATCGCCGCGTCCGACGCAAGCAGCACCGGCGGCGAGTTGATGACGATACAGTCGTACTGGTTGCGCATCTCATGCACGTACCGGTTCATGCGCGGAGATTGCAGGAGCGATTGAGGATTGTCCGTGTAGCCGCCCGACAAGAGCAGATCGACACCGGACTCCTGGTGATTTAGCACCACCGACTCGGCGCTCGCCTGCCCGGTCACCAGCCCGACAATGCCGCCGGTCCGAAGATATTGCTCGGGAACTCCCAGCACTTTTCCGATCGTCGGTCGACGCAGATCGCAGTCAAGCAGCAGCGTTCGCACACCCGACCTCGCCGCGGCTTGTGCCAGAGAAATGGCAAAGGACGATTTGCCCTCACCGGGCACTGACGAGGTGACGAGAATGACCTGTGCCTGCCGCTCCGGCCGATGGTTAAGGCCGGTCCACACCGCACGAACCGCTTCCGAATATGCGGACATCGGCTTCGACATGACCATGGTCCTGAGATTGTCCCTGCCCGTAAGCGCCGGGACGAGCCCCAGATTCGGCAGCTCCGAAGCACTCTCGATTTCGCTGGAGCTACGGAACGAGTTGTCAAGCCTCTCCAGGGCAAACGCAAGTACGATGCCGAGCAAGCTCGAGACCAGAAGCGCGACCGCCGTCAAGAACTTCTTCGGCGGCCACGATGGCAGAATCGGAACCGGCGCGGCGGAAACGATATGCGCGTCGGGCTGGGCGATCTCCTGCTCGGCCGCGGACAGCTTGAACTTCTGGAGGAACGCTTCGTAAAGCGTCCGGTTCGCATCGGCCTGGCGCGTCAGCTCCCGAAGCTGGACCTCGGCTTGATCTTGCTGCGCCGCGCCTCCCTCGAGCTCTTTGAGCCGTTCTCGCAGGGAAGTCTCGCGCGACCGCGCCGCGACGATATCGTTCATCGTCGCCTGGATGGTATTCCTCACCTCCTCGTTGATCTTGCTCTGAATGTCGGCAAGCTCGGCTTTTGCCCTGATCATTGCCGGATATTGAGGCCCGTAATGCGCCGAAAGATTGGCCTCCCGCTGTCGGGCCTCGGCCTCCTGTTCCACCAGGTGCTGGATAAGCGGCGTTCCCAGCACCTGCATGGCGGACTCGAGGCCTTTGCCCAGGCGGACCGCATCCTGAAGCTGGCGCAGGGTGCCTTCCTTTTGCGCGCGGTCGCTCTCCGCGAGGATCAGCTGCGAGCTGAGCTCAGACACCTGCTGGTTTTTCAGGCTGCCGCCCTTTCCGGGATCTTTGGGATCGGCATAGTTCGTGATGTTGTGCTGTTCCTTGAAAACCTGGACAGCACGGTCAGTATCGCGCACCTTGTCCCGCAAATCAGCAAGCTTGTCGTTGAGCCAGTCGTTTACGCGGCTCGTCTCCTGGTACTTGGCGTCCAGCTGCTCGATCAGATAGAGCTCGGCATAGGTGTTGGCGATATCCGCGGCAAGCTTCTGATCGGCGGACTCCGCCTTTATTCTCAGCACAAAAGATTTTCCGTCATTGCTGACCGTGACCCGGTCCAGGAGCGTCTCGACCGTGCCAGCGGTCGCGAGCCGCTGCGCCTCCTCGGCGTCTTTCGGTGCTGGCGAAGCCCACCACGAGCTGGGGACATTCAAACCGGCCCAGGACAGCGCCGAAATCAGCTCCTCGCGGAAGCGATCGAGCCGAGACTGCTTTAGCGTCGGGTTAAATTCGGGATTGTTGAGAAGCCCCAGCTTGTCGATCACCTTCGCAGCGAGGGCGGGCGAGCGGAGCACATCCGTTTCGGTCTTGAGCACCACGCTGACCACGCCACCTTCTTGCGGCACTGGAACGGCTTGTTGCTGGAGGCCGACCATGACCTGCGGCTTGCGCGTATCCAACATCACCATCGTCTCGGCCGCGTAGCGCGGTGTGATTTGCGACAGTACGGCAGTCGTCGCGGCGCAGATGACCAGCATGGTGCCGAGGATCACCGCCCATCGTCTGCGCAGGATGTTCAGAAGCGCCGCCAGGTTCGATGCCTGGAGGACGTCAGCGATCACCGAGATCGCCGGCCCGGTTCTATCTCTGGTCTCAAGCCGTCTCGGTCCGTCGCTGGGCAAGGTATAGCTCATGACTCGTGGTCCCTTCTTCGCCGTGTCTTCCGTGCAATTAATCGCCGACTGTCGACCAGCAGGCGAGCGCTTGCGCGACGCCCTCGGCGAAATGACGGCTATCCCCCTTATCAGCAAACTCAGCCGCAGATGTTGCCAGCCGCCGCCACTCCTGCTCGTCCGCGGACAAACGGCTCATGATGATGGCGAGCCCTTCGAAGTTGTCGGGCTCGAATATATATCCGTTCACCGCTGTACGGACCAAGCTGTCGCGAGCGCCGACATTGTCAGAACAGAGGATCGGCAACCCCATCGCCAACGCTTCGTTGATCACCAGCCCCCATTGCTCTTCCGTACTCGGTAGGATCAGGGCAAGCGTCGTGGTCAATTCCTTGACGACAACCTCGGGCTCAAGAAATCCCCTGAACTGGACGCCGACCAGTCCGCGCTTGGCAACGTCGGCCTTGAGCGCTTCCTCGAGTTCTCCGGTGCCGCACAGATGAAGCGCTCTCGCGTCAGGTCCGGCCAGGCGCCGGTAATGCTCATACGCGTCGATGGCCATGAACAGGTTCTTCTTTTCCACATGGCGCGCGACCACGGTGAAATGCCGAACCCCGAACGGCGCTCCCCCGGGCGCGATGGGCGCCCCGCCAAGGGCGCGGATGCGCGCCACCGAAAGGGTGTCGTATCCTTCGAACAGGCGATCTGCCGGCATCCCGAGGAACTCGACATAGTCCCGAATGCGCCGTCCCGTGACGAGCGCGCCGTGATAGGGCAGGAGATAAAAGCTCTTCAACCACTCCCGCCACGCTTTGCGTGGCTTGTCGTCAAACTTGGATTCCATCATGCTGTAGACTTTCGCCCCCAAAATGCGGAGCGCCAAGGCTACGACAAGTGTATCCAGCTGATCGTAGTTGCACAAAAAGGCGTATTTGACCTTGTGGTTCCTCAGGTCGGCGAGGCGTCGCACCAGCCTCTGCCAGGTCGTCGTCTCTTCATATTTGCGATCGTCGAAGAGGTCGTAGGTCCTGACGCGACTGGATTTGAGGGGACGCCACAAATAGGTGTAGCTCCGTGAGGCGACCGCGACGCCGACGATTTCGAGATCGGTCACCTGTCCCTCGTACACCGCCTCCAACCGGTCGATTTGATAAGGTGCGAACTGGGTCCATTGAAACAACAGCGTAGGCTTTCGCCCCTTGCGCTTCGCCCTGCGGCTTTCGTGCGCCGCCCGCCCGCCTTGCGTGTGTGGCGCCTGGGTCGTCTCACTTTCTCCAAACAGTTGAGAGGCTCTTTCGCGCGTCGGCGAGACATCCTCGAGGCACGCCTGGGCGCATTCGCGGAGCGGCTCTCCATCGCTAAAGGCGGCTTTCCTGCGGGAGGTGTGGTCGAGCATCAGTGCCTGGGACCCCTTTTCAGTGCTTTAGGGTAAACGCCGGTGTCAGCGACCGTCCGTCTCCAACACCCACCGTCGCCGGTCCCATGAACGCTTTCCGATAAAATACAGTTCCTGGTGTACGCGTAAGGGTGTGGAGATCAGGGTGTCTGCAGGGATTTGTGCAACGGGAAGCATGTCGCGTTCCGCGGCCGACCCGCGCTCCGCTGGCCCGGGTACCGTGTGCCTCGCTCTACGCCGTTCTCGCCACGCTATTGAGCGGCACCTTATCGGCCGCGACCCCGACCGAGCCGAAGGCCGTCGACAAAGTCCATTCCTTGGCTAGGGTGCTCCGGAGATGATTGGCAAGCCGCAGCGCCAACGCGACAATCGTCAGGGTCGGCGGCGCCGCGCCGGACGTAGGAAAAACCGAACTGCCCGCGATGAACAGATTGGACACCCCGTGGACTTTGCAGCCGGCATCGACCACCCCGCGGCGTGGGTCGGGATGTGCGCGCGTTGTCCCGATTTGATGCCAGCCGCCCTCGAGGTTTGACGGCCAGTTCTCAATTTCAGCGCCATGGAGCGGCGCGAGTTCGCCGATGCCGAGTCTTTGAGCTCACCATCGATGAGGTTCTCGCTGAGCAGAAGGGTGCGACGATCGATCGGCAGCATCCGCCAGTCGAGCTGAACTCGATTGAGGCCAAAGGCATCGCGCTCGTGCTGGAGCGTCACACGGCTGTTCGGATTGGGCGCCTGCTCCGATTTACTTTCGAGGACAAAGCCGGAAATCAGCTGATTGGGTTGAACCAGCTGCAATAGTGCGGCAATCGTTACGCGATCGATCTGCCGTACAATCTGCGAAAATTGATCGGACGATAGTCCTCTTTTTCCGTAGGGCGGGAAGCGTACATAGGGGTCGCAGGCCCGTGAAGGATCGAGAGACAGAACGAGCTTTCGAAAGGAGAGCCAGCCCGATGAGTTGTGACAAAAATAGATCGGGTGGATGTTCCCGCTGTAGTTGAGGACTTCAAGCTGTTCCTGCGCCGAATCGGGAAGAGACAGGCGCGCGGATACTCCCCGCTGGCGGAAACGTAATCCGTAGAGCGCCGCGGCGTTCGATCGCCTTGGGCTGAGCAGGACGCGCTTGGTATGCGGGTGCTCCATGAAATAACGGCCCACCAGGTCGTGCTGGTTGCCAAGACCGTTCGCGACAACGTCGTTCGACAGAAGCAGCAACCGGCTATTTTCGATCCCGCCGGCGGCCAGCACGAAACAGGACGCCGAAACTGTGAAGCGATTTCCCGCCAGAGACCCTACCGCAACGTCAGTGACGCGCGCCGCGGTAGGGATGACGTTGATGTTGAGAACGTTAGCGTGAAGGATGCACTGAATGTTGCCAGCCTTGGCCAGTTCTTCTCGATAGACTTGACCGAAGCGAGTTGGCGGACTGAAGCGATAGATGGTTGTTTCGAGCTTCGAGCGATCAAAGGGAAGCACCCGGGCGTGCTTCTTGTCGAGGCTTTTGACCGTTTCTTCGGGATCATATTCCGGCACCGGTATCTGGCACAGAGTGTGTGCGCTTTGATAGTAAGGCGCCAGCTCGCTGGCCGAAAACGGCCAGCCGCTATCCTCAACCCAGGGCCGCCTGCGAAAGTCCATGTCGTCCAACGGCCGGCACCACCCACCCCAAGCATTCGTGTTGCCGCCGAAATAGCGGAGCTGACAAACGTCGAGGTCAAAATATTTCAACCCGATATTGCGTCCCTTGTACGAGTTCCTGCGTCTCCCAGTCGAAGGTCAAGCCGCCGCTCTCGAGAAGGCAGACCCGAGTAGATGTCCCCGCAAACTGGCGGGCGAGGGTCAGGCCGGCGGCACCGGCGCCAATGATACAGAGGTCTGCCTCGATCGTGGCGTTGGTCTCGATCTGTCGACCGTCCAGGAACATCGTGTCGGTATCCTACCTATAGACGCGCTTCAACCGCGCCGGGTGTCGCTCTTGAACAACGACGTAAGAAACCATGGCCTTCTATGGCGATTACTGTCCGCCACGTCACCGCCTGGCTGGGTGGTCACGCGCTGCAACAGGCGCGACAGCTGGTCCTGTGCTTCTTGGCGCAACTTCGCCGCTCGCCCGCGTGCGTCGCACGAAGCCTGCGCAAGTGCCTGTCGATCCTCACTCCAAATCCCAACCTTTTCAACGCTGCGCTCGACAAACGACTCGCCCGCCACCAGGCATCCCGAAGTCTCGCCGAGGACATGACGCAGGTAGCCGCTATCGCTTGCAATGACCGGCACGCCGGCAGTCAGGGCGTCGAGGACTACCAAGGGCTCTGCTTCGTGCGCATGACGCGTGGGAAATAAAAAAACATCGATTTCCTCATAAAATCGCGCGACCTCCGTCGGTACCAGGGGCCCAAGATAGCGAACTCGTTTCAGCGTCGAGAGTGCGCCGTCCACGACGCCTCGAGCGGCGACATCAACCGGCCCGGCCAGCACCAGCTCCACATTCAAACCACGCCGCTCGAATTGTTCGGCACATTCGACCACCCGGTCAATTCCCTTATTTAGCGAGAGATTGCTCAAGTGTCCGACGCGCAACACCTGGCGGTCGTATCGGCGGGGCGCGGTCGAAGCATCGAAGAACGCCGAATTGGACAATACGAAAGTCTGCTTCTCGGACCCGTAAAGCCGGCGGAGCGCGGTGCCCATTTGAGGCGCCAGCACGATGTGCACGGCCTCGCCGCCGCAGATCCATAGGAATGCCGCCATTAACCAGGAAAATCGCGCGAAATGCATAGAAGAATGGTAGTGAACGAATATTCTGAACCGCAAAACTCGCGCTGCCGTAGCGAGCATGCAGGCATAGGCGATGCCGCGACCGCTGTAGGGGGCCAAATACAGACATTTGCAGCCCCGAAGTCGCCGGGCGAACATCCAAGGCAGCCCTCGGAGCGTGCAGATCAGCTTTTCCAGGCCAGCGCTCCCCGACCGGCCACGATCAGGATGCAAATTGTACGTGCTGACGGGGGTGACACGCGCGAGCCGATCGAGCATCAATTTTGTCACGATGCGCTGCCCGTCCAAAGGCGGCGGAAGAAGGCCATAAAAGAGAACTGTCGGCGACCGTCGAGCACTCTGAATGGGTTTGTCGCCGCTGTCCCGAAGCGAAGCAGGCGGGGAGGCTTGCCGGAGGCGCTTTAGGATCCCTCGACGACCGGGCATGCTGTCCTCTTGAAAACTACCCCGCCACGCCGGAGCAATGTTATTGTTTGCGCGGTGGTTGAACGGCGGGAGGGGGGGCTCGGTTCCAGCGCAACGTTTCGCCTGGGTTTCCGAAGTGATTACTTCGCGTGTCTGGCGAGGAGCGGCTACTTACGATTGGCCGCGGATAGCCGATCTGGCGGCACCTTGCTCGGAGACCCGACGAAGACGGGGTGGAAGCCCCCCCGCGCTTGCAGAATTGGCCGGCAGGGCGCATCGCGAAGCAAGTCGAGCCCGTCAGACTATTCCCACTTCCACGCGGTTCGCGTAGGGCCCGGACATCGAAAGCAGGCGGTCGAAATAGGCGATCGTGCGCTCGAGCCCGATCTCGAGCGGCACGCGCGGCTCCCATTCCAGGATGTCGCGCGCGCGCGCGATATCGGGGCAGCGCTGCACGGGATCGTCGACCGGCAGCGGCTTGCGCTCGATGGTCGAGCGCGACCCCGTCAGCGCGATGATCTTCTCGGCGAGCTCGCCCACCGTGGTCTCGACGGGATTGCCGAGATTGATCGGGCCGGTGACGTCGTCGGAAGCGGCCATCAGGCGCACGAAGCCATCGACGAGGTCGTCGACATAGCAGAAGGCGCGCGTCTGGGAGCCGTCGCCATAGATGCTGAGCGGCTCGCCCTTGAGCGCCTGGACGATGAAGTTCGAGACCACGCGGCCGTCATTGGGATGCATGCGGGGCCCGTAGGTATTGAAGATGCGCGCCACGCGGATCCTCAGCTTGTGCTGGCGGTGATAGTCGAAGAACAGCGTCTCGGCGCAGCGCTTGCCCTCGTCGTAGCAGGCGCGCGGACCGATCGGATTGACGTTGCCGCGGTAGTCCTCGCGCTGCGGATGAACGATCGGGTCGCCATAGACCTCCGAGGTCGAAGCCTGGAAGATCTTGGCGCGCACGCGCTTGGCGAGCCCCAGCATGTTGATGGCGCCGCTGACGCTGGTCTTGGTCGTCTGCACCGGATCGAACTGGTAGTGGATCGGCGAGGCCGGGCAGGCCAGGTTGTAGATCTCATCGACCTCGACATAGAGCGGGAAGCAGACGTCGTGGCGCAGCGCCTCGAAATTGGTGTTGGGCAGGAGATGGGCGATATTGGCCTTGCGCCCGGTGAAGTAGTTGTCGACGCACAGCACGTCGTTGCCTTCGACCAGCAGGCGCTCGCACAGATGCGAGCCGAGGAACCCGGCGCCGCCGGTGACGAGTACGCGCTTCTTGGTGGAGCTCATGTGGTTGCCTCGTCCTATCCTTGCGCCCGGACTCGATGCTTGCCGCGTGCGGGCTCGCACCGATCCGAGTAACGCTTTGAGAAGGATGTCGTTCGCATACCAGCAGGCCAACAGCCGCATTGACGGCTGCCGATCTTCGACTTTCTCCCCATTAGGAGTGAGTTGGGTCCTAACGACCGACGTTCGCGACGCGAGCGCTCAGGCGCAAATCTGGATGTTTATCTGGAAGAGCTGAGCGGCATTTCTCAGAAGACTTTCAATATTCCAGTGTATTCCATGCAAAGCAAATCCGAGAACGAGCATTGCGACCATGATTGGCTGCCAGGGCAGCGAAGGCCGCGGCAAGGCGAGGTATCGAATGCCGAACCAACCCACGCAGATTGCCCCAATGGCCGACCCCGCGAGAACCTCACTCGCGGTATGTGTGTGCAAAATCAAGCGGCTAACCGCGATCGCGGTCACCAGCATGAACGCCACTGCAAGGAGCGCAAATCGACCACTTCGTTCTTTTTCCCCCGCGACCATCAGCGCACAACAGCCATAAAACGTCACGCTCATGCTGGTGTGGCCGCTCGGGCTCTGCATATCGAGCCCTGGGACTTGCGCGCCGCAGGTCATGAAACAAAGCTTCAGCGCGATCGTCAAAATCACGCATAGCGCCACGGCCGATAGCCAGATTTTAGCTGTCCCCACGGATTTGAGGTACAGCAGATAAATCAGCAGAAGCGCAGAGGCGGGCGCGAGCAACGTGAAGTCGCCGAGATCGGTTACGAACGAAGTCACTTGTCTCATTCGGCGACCAGAGCTCCCTCTGCGGTCTGGAAGGATTCTGACCCTTGCTTACACTTTTGGTTGTCGTGCTGCCGGTGATTTTCACCGCGCAGGGCGCGAAGATAACGGCCGGGCCAGGGTCCGGTTCCCCAAAAAGGGCAGGCAAAGGCTGCCAATTCATGCAGCGGCGTTTGTACCGGGTCCACCGGCGCCTGTGCAATCTGCGCTCTTATGCCGCGGAATGATCGGGGGTCGTAACGACAGTCACTCGCGTCCCGGCCGGGGAACTCCAGCAGCCGGTCTAAACCCGCAGAGCGCAGAGACGAGCCTCGGTGCGGGACAGGATCCAAGCGCCGATTTCGACGACATGGCCTTCGGCGAAATCTGCGCGGATACGCGATGTCGCGCGTGCGCGCAGCGACGCGTCGTCAAGTTCAAGCAGGCGCCCTTCATCGAGCGCCATCGAGGCCATGATCAGCCGGGCCACCACATCCAACCGGGCTTCTTCGGGACAAGCCTTTCGGTAGAGATGCCCGATCGGCCGCGCGCTGTCGGGATAGAGAACCAGATTGCGCAGGCACCGCACGGCCGGTAACGGCTCGGCCTCCGGCCGTGCAGCGAAGCCGAGGGGTGACGACCAGAGTGCTCCGGCAATCCCTGTCGCGAATAGCACGATCCTGCGTGTCAACATCATGATCTCATTGCTCAACGAGCGTTGCCTTGAGGTGATCCGAGAGTCGAAGGCTGAGGGCGACGATTGTCATCGTCGGATCATCGAAGCTGTAGGTCGGAAAGACCGAGCTGCCCGCTATGAACAAATTCGCCAGTCCATGGACACGGGAATTTTCATCGACCACGCCCTTCCTGGGGTCGCGGTGCATGCGCGTCGTTCCCATGTGGTGATGGCCGGTCAGCAGCAGCTGCTCCAGATTTCCTTCGTCGACGTTGATGCGCAGTCGCCCGAGACCCGCGCGACCGATATCCTGCGCCAGAAGCCCGTGCGCGCTGCGCAGGTTATCGATAAATTCGCTCGGCAGACGCCAGTCGAGTTCTACCCTGCGAAGACCGAGAGCATCTGTTGCCTCAATCAGCGTCAAGCGGCTTTCCGGGTCGGGGGCGCATTCGCACATGTAGTTCGTGGCGTAGCTCGACGGCCCCGCTTGCACCAGCTTGTCGTAGCTCTGCTCTATTCTGTATTCGATACCGCGCAGGATCTGTCCGACGTGGTACGATAGACGCTCGGGCCATTGACCCGACCTGATCGCGTGCAGGATGGAAACAAGGGAGGCTTTGGCAAAAACATGATTTTGATTCTCCGCGCGCTGGATAACGATGGAGAATGTTGGTAAGCGCGCTTTTTCCAATACGCTGGCGGGCGCATAGAGATAGAACTGCGCATGGCCGTCGATCGCCAATCGATCGTAGAACTTCTGAGCGACGGAGCGTTCGTCGAACAGGACAGTGGCCGCGTTTGGGATATAGGGATGATCCATGAAATATCGGCCGACCAGGTCGAAGCGGTTGCCGAGTCCTTCGCGCTGCACTTTGTTGAAATTGAGCAAGAGGCGCGCGTTCTCGATCCCGCCGGTGGCCAGGACATACTGCTTGCTCTTGGCGCGAAGCCGCGGTCCCTTGAGGCCGGCGAGTTGCAGTCCGGTTACCGCGCGCGCATCGGGGTCGGTCTCGATATCGACAAGGTTGGAGTGAAGATAAACGACGACACCCGGCGCCGTTTCGAGGTCATGTCGATAGACATCGCCGAAACGTGTCGGTGGACTGTATTGGTAGATGCCCGACCGGAGACTACCGTCGGGACCGAAATCAAAGGGTAGCGCTCCCTTGGCGCTCCAATCCTTGGGGTCATACGTATATCGACCGAGCTGGCAGATGTCGTGCGCGCGCCGATAGTACGGTTCGAGCTCATCCCTGCCAAACGGCCAACCGCTGTTCTTCACATAATCGCGACTCTCGAAATCGACCGGATCGAACGGACGGCACGAGCCTTCCCAGTGATTGGTGGTGCCGCCGAAATAGCGTAGTCGGTCCATCGCCAGCGGCGGGAAGGGTTGCCCGACATTCTCGCCGTCGTAGAGCGCCTGCGTTTCTTCGTCGAATTCGAAACCACCGCTTTCGAACACCGCGATACGCCGCGAGCCACCAGCGAGATCGCGCGCAAGCATAATTCCCGCTGCCCCACAGCCGATAATGCAGATATCCGCTTCGACGTCGCTGCCGTCGGGCAGCGTGCGCGCGTCGACAAACATCGATTGATCTCCGCGTTCATGGTCGGAGGCGAAACGCCCCGCCCACGGAATGGTTCCTCTAGCAACACCTTGGCGCAATTTAGAGGATCGCGGAAGAACCCACGTGCAAGTGCCAAGCGATGGCTGAAGATCGCGCGACATACCGGATCGCGCCGGTTCGGTCGGCTTTGCGCGTGGCGCGGCCGATGATTCCTAGACTGCGCGGGCGCCGCGAGGCAATGGCCGAGCGGTGGACAGCCATCGCCGGACCGCGTCTCGGCAAGGACTCTCGATGAAGCGATAGGTGGCTGATGACGTGCAGACCAGGAGGGTCAGAACACCTAGAAAACTGGTCAGGCCGGGCCAGAAGGTCAACGGGGCGAGGTGGAGCCGATCCTCGAACTGAACCCACAATCCGCGCAACACATAGTGGGTAAGGTAGATCGAATAGGATATCGTGCCGAGATAGTACAGCGGCGGCATTGCCAGGACGCGAGCGACGCGGCAATCGGGGCGGGCCACGCAAAAGCAGATCACCGCGAACGCCGGTATGGTGAGCGCGTCGAACGCGCCGAGATGCATCACGGTGATCGCCCCTGCAAGGGCGGCGAGGCAGAGCAGATCGGACCACAGGCCCCGCAACTTTCCGCCGAGCGGCGCGTCCAGGAGCATGGCAATGAGCGCACCGACCGAAAAGGATAGAAGGCAACGCGCAATCGCGGGCCAGTTATTGCTGATGTTCAAATTGCCGAAAGCGGCCGCGAGGAGGAAGATCCCGGCAAAGGGCGCCACTACCGCCATCATGCCTAATCTGAGAAAACCGGCCCGCGCAACCAGCAAGATCACCGGGAATAAGAGATAGGCGACCCATTCGGCGCTGATCGACCAGGAAGGCGCATTCCATACGCTGTTGTCGATTTCGAAACCCCAGCATTGGACCAGCGCAAAGTTGGCCAGCAAAGTGCGAGGCGAATTGCTGGAGAACGCCGGATGATGGACCTGCGTCCAGAATTTTGCGGTCTCGAGCGCCACCAACACCAGCAGCATCGCCACGTGGAGCGGATAGATGCGTCCCAAGCGCTTGACGAGAAAATTACCGTAGCTTCGCCACGAAAATCGCCCCGCGAGTTGTTCGCCGTAGACGCTGGTGATTACCAGCCCACTTAGGATGAAGAACAAATCCACCCACAGATAGCCCCTGTCGACGAACTGCGTATAGTGGTCGAACGAGAATGCTCCGAAATCCTTGCGAAAGTGCACCGCTGCGACGAGCAGCGCCGCGATGCCGCGAAGTGAGGTTAATGCTTTTGCTTCTTCGCGAAGGGCTGGCATAGACCGCACCAAAGCTCCAGAGCCGCCGATGCGCGCTAGGCCCCCTTTAAACCCAACTCGCAGTCACTTTAACGACACAGATGTTCAATCGTTCAATCGGCGGTTTCGGCAGACCGTCGGACCTCAGCCATTACGGACCATTAGCATGGGGGAGGGCGGACGCGGGGGTGAAAGCAGGCGCGGGCGAAACGCCGGTCGAACGTCGCCCCCCGTGTTCTAGTGGCCTAAATCGGCCTCGATCTCGTTCGCCAGCCGCGCGTAGGTCTCGGCTGCGGCCAGCACGCCCGACTTGGCGTCGCGATCGGCAATCGTCAGGGCTATCGCGTTCAGCTCTTGGACGCGCCTGCGCAACTCACGTGCTCGCTCCAGCCGCTCGCGGAAGAACGCCGCATTTTCGACGAAGACCCTCGGCTTCTGGCGACGCTTGGTGGTCGGTAGCAACCATCCCAATGCCTCAGCTGGCGACATCGGACACCGGCTTCAATGCGGTTGCGCAGCTCTCCTGTCGCTCCGCGCACTCGCGCCGCATCACCGCCAGCTCAGAGAAGACCTGATGCGCAAGAGGGTCATTTGGCGCTGCAGCGCGGTCGGCGAACTCGGCCGCACCGTCGCGCAGGTGTCGCGCGTGATCCATCGTCAATCTTTCCTTCCGCCTCGGCGATGCGGCCAAGAAAGGGCCGCTTAGACAGCGAAAAACCGGGCGAGGCCGGAGATGCCATTGATAACTTCTGAGCGCTTAGAGAACGCATTTATGCGCGCTATAGTTCCTGGCAAAAAGCGCCTGCTGAGCGTGTGCAGAGCCATTCACAAAACCAACGATTTATCGGACGCAGACGCTGGACGCGGCTCGAGGATATCGCTCTGGGTCACCGTTGCGGCCTTGGCTGCCGTGCTCGCAACGCCAGCGTCATTGACTGGGGCAGGCGGGACCTGGCCCGAAGCGCCAACTCGTCCGACTCAGAAATGGCGCTCCGGCACGCGGATGATATCGTCCGGCTGGATCGGCATGTCGGGAAGCGCGCGGCCGTCCTGACCGCCGCGCGTCACGACGACGTAGCCCTCCTGGGCGCGATAGGTGTAGCCGCCGGCAGTCGCTACCGCGCTCATCACGCGCATGCCGTTGGCATAGGGATATGCGCCGGGCTTCGTCACCTCGCCGTAGATGTAGAATGGTCGGTAGGAGAGGACGCTGACGCTCACCTTCGGGTTCTTGACAAAACCCTGGCCCAGTTTCACTTCCATCTCGCGCTCGACCTGCGTGCGGGTCAAGCCGCCCGCTTTGACCTCGCCGACCAGTTCCATGTTGACCGCGCCGTTATCGCCGACGATGTAATCGCCGGTAAGGTCGTCGGCACCGGCGACGACCACGTGCAGCTTGTCGCCCGCCCCCAGCCGGTAGGTGGTGTCGTCGGTCCTGGCCACCTGGAGCATCGGCAGGTTAGCGCCTTGCGAGGAACAAGCCGCCAGCGGCAGCATGATCACAAAGGCGGCGAAGATCATCCGAACATTCGGTCGCATCTCGGTGCTCCTGTCGGTCTGGCTGTCACGGGCGCCTATTCCCAGTCGAACTATCGGCGGCGAGCGATCGCCGAGGCATACGCATACATTCCACTCGGCGGAGCGAGTGGAGGACCCGCAGCCGAGCGGGGCGGGAGAAGCCGCAATCTGCAACGTTGGGGCGCATCAAGAACAGAATTAGGAGCGTAATCGTTCCATGGGGGACATGCTGTCGCTTGCCGCGTCCCACTGATCGCGCACGGTCGTCAAGGAGCGCAAGGGTCGAGCGCCCTAGGGGCCTCTGTTCACCGGTCTGAATTTCTGCACGCGCTTTCCATTATCGACCTCGGTCGTGTAGATGTCGCCCTTGCTGTCGACCGCGAGATTATGCACCCAATGGAACTGCCCGGCCTGGCGGCCCGAGCGACCGAAGGCGCCGAGCACCGTGCCGTCGGCGCGCTTCAGCACGCGCACCTCGTTGTTCTCGCCATCGGCGTTGAAGAGATAGGTCTGTTGCGGGTCTGGCCAGAAGCCCAGATCCCACACCCCGCCATTGGTGTCGGCGGGACGACCGAGCTGGGTCGGGTCGTTGCTGCCTTTCGACGGGCCTTCATGTCCGATCTGCAGCACGAATTTGCCGTCACGGGTGAATTTTAGGATCAGCCCGTCCTCGGGTCCGTTGCCGCCGATTCAGACGAAGCCCTTGTAGTCGATATAGATGCCGTGCTCGTTGGCGGGCCATTCATAGCCCTCGCCCGGGCCGCCCCAGCCTTGCCCCGCATCGCCTTCGGGGGTGAACTCGATGACTGGCGTCATCGGCTTTCCTCCCGGCAAGATTTTTGTGCGCCTTTGCGCGACCCTGCTACGCCGGAGGCGAAATCCGAAGCGCCATCCCATCAACCCAGCGTCGCCCGACCGGCAGCCGGCATGCTTTTCCGGGTACCGACCGTGGAGATATCGATTGCCCAAAATAGCGGCAACGTCGATACTGGCGCCATAAAACTCGCGCCGCTGCCAATGGTTTCAGGGCGGTAGCGGGTGTGTCGCCGCGCGGGAGCGTCGGCACCGCAGCCGTCTCATGGGGGGAGGAAACTACCGTGTTCCAGCAAATCCCTGATCCGCTCGGCAATCTCTTTCTGACCTGGCTGGTCGCGTTGATCCCGGTCGTGGTCCTGCTGCTGATGCTGGCGGTCTTTCGCGTTTCCGCCTGGTTGGCCACATTGATCGGCTCGGTCGTCACCTACCTGCTCGCCGTATGGGTGTGGCACATGCCCGCCGACAGCGGCATCACCGCCTATTTCAACGGGTCCTTCACCGGCATTCAGAATGTCGACTGGATCACGTTCTGGGGGGTCGTGCTGTTCAATACCCTGGTGATCACCGGCGTGTTCGAGAAGTTTCGCGTCTGGCTGATCGCCCAAGGCACGGCCGATGTGCGGGTTCAGACCATGCTCTTCGCCTGGGCCTTCGGTGCGCTGCTCGAGGGCCTCGTCGGCTTCGGCTATCCCTGGGCTTTCGTCGCGCCGATCCTGATCAGCCTCGGCATTCCCGATCTCGACGCCATTCGCGTCGCCGCCATCGCCAACAACGCGCCGGTCTCCTACGGCGCGCTCGGCTCGCCGATCATCGCGCTCGCCACCGTCACCGCCGCCACGCTCGGCGTCGCGCAGCCCGAGCTGCAGATGCTGTTCTCGGCCTCGGTGGGCAAGATCGTCGCCATCCTGGCGCTGCTGCCGCCCTGGATACTTCTCTACCTCGTCAGCGGCTGGCAGGGCATGAAGGGCGGCTGGCCGCTCGCCATCGTCGGCTCGGCCGGCTACATCGCCGGCCAGCTCCCGGTCGCGATATATTTCGGCCCCTTCCTGCCGGATGTGGTCGGCTCCATCTGCTGCTTTGCGGCCCTTCTCATCCTGCTGCGGGTGTGGCGGCCGGCCACCGTCATGGGCTATGGCGGCAAGCCGGTAGCGGCCAGCGTCCAGGCCAAGAGCGCCGAGGGCCATGGCCTGCCGGCCGGCGAGATCTTCGGCGCCTGGCTGCCCTTCATCGTGCTGGTGGTGGTCGTCGTGCTGTGGACCGGCCCCTTCGATTGGGCGAAGTCGCTGGCGACCTCGTGGCGCTATCTCGCCACCTCGGCCAAATCCGCCGGCGGCGGCGCGATCAACATCGGCTTCGACTTCAGGCCGGGCGCGCCGGGCACCGCCATCATGGTCGCCTGGGCGATCGTCGCGCTATTGCTGATGGGCGGCGGCCAGCTCAAGGCGTCGCAGCTCGGCGAGATCTTCGCCAAGACCTTCAAGCAGATGTGGGGCGCGCTGCTGGTCGGCGTGTTCATCTTCGGCCTGGCCATCGTCTACAACTACTCCGGCATGGCGGCCTCGCTGGCCAACGCCTTCTCGACCATCGGCGTCGGCTTCATCATCGTGGCGCCGATCCTTGGCTGGATCGGCGTGGCGCTGTCGGGCAGCAACACCTCGACCAATGCCATGTTCGGCGTCTTCCAGACGCTCGTCGGCAAGACCCTGGGCTTTCCGCTGCTGCTGCTTCCCACGCTCAACTCGGTGGGGGCCGAGATCGGCAAGCCGGTGGCGCCGCAGACGGCCAGCGTCGGCGTCTCCACCTCGCGCTTCGTGCGCAACGAGGGCGCGGTGATCCGACACAATATGGGCTGGACCTTCGCGCTGCTGGTTTATCTCATCGTGATCGGCGTCGCCTGTTACCTGTTCTTCCCCGGCATCGCCGAGCTGCACAAGTAGGCCCTGCGCGCTGCGGCACTTCGGCCCGGGCAGAAGTGCCGCAGCGTCCCGGCTCGACCTTCCGTGCCGTCAAATCAGGTCGAGGCGATGGCGCGCCGATCGCCTATGGCTTCTTGGTGATCGGACAATCCTCGTCCTCGAGGCGCGGGAAGGCCTCATCGCCCGGGATCGTCTGCAGCACCTTGTAATAATCCCAAGGCTGCTTCGATTCCTCGGGCTTCTTCACCTCGACGAGATAGAGATCATGCACCATGAGGCCGTCTTCGCGCAGCCGGCCATGGCGCGCGAAGAAATCCTCGATCGGCATCTTGCGCATCCTGGCCGCCACTTTGAGCGGCTCGTCGGTGCCGGTCGCCTTGATCGCGGCGAGGTAATGCGCGACCGCGGAATAGGTCCCGGCCTGCCACATCGTTGGCATCTTGTGCAGCTTGTCGAAGAAGCGCTTGGACCAGGCGCGGGTCTTGTCATCCATGTCCCAGTAGAAGCTGGTGGTGAGCAGCAGCCCCTGCGCCGCCTTGAGCCCCAGCCCGTGCACGTCGGTGATGAGGATGAGCAACCCCGCCATCTGCTGGCCGGCCTGGAAGAGGCCGAACTCGCCGCCGATCTTGATAGCGTTGGTGTTGTCCGGCGGCCCGGCGGCGATGCCGATGATCTTCGCCTTCGATGCCTGCGCCTGCAGCACGAAGGAGGTGAGGTCGGGCGAGTTGAAGGGGAAATTGACGGCGCCCAGCACCTCGGCGCCGTTCGCCCGCGCCACCTTGCTGGCATCGGCCTCGAGCGAATGGCCGAAGGCGTAGTCGGCGGTGAGGAAGTACCAGCTCTTGCCGCCGCGCAGCGTCACCGCCTTGGCGGTGCCGGTGGCGAGAGCGTGGGTGTCGAACGCCCATTGAATGCCATAGGGCGAGCAGTTCTTGCCGGTGAAGAGATCGGTGCCCGTCGACTCCGTGATGAACAGCTTCTGCTTCTGGCGCGAGACCTCCTCGACCGCGAGCCCCACCGCCGAGACCGGCACGTCGACGATGAGGTCGACCTGCTCGTCATCATACCATTGCCGCGCGATCGTGGCGCCGACATCGGCCTTGAGCTGGTGGTTGGCGGAGATGACCTTGATCGGCTTGCCCGCCACGGTACCGCCGAAATCCTCGACCGCCATCTCCGCCGCGGTTACCGAGCCCTGGCCGGTGGCATCGGAAGCCGGTCCCGAGAGATCGGTGAGCACGCCGATCTTCACGACGTCGTCGGAGATCTGCGCCCGGGCGCCGGGGGCGGCGGCAAGGGCGGTGGCCAAAACGGCAAGGGCTGCAATGCGGCGATGGCTGGACATGGAACCTCCCCGAAGTGCTTCTTTGTTGGCGCCAGACTAGCCCGGATTTCTCACACAGGCACGTGCTGCGTTCCACCCTGTTGGCGCGCTGTTAGGAGCAAGGGCGCTGGCGATGCGGCGCATCGTCAAGCCCGCAGCGACGCGGCAGCGCGCCAACAGGGTGGAACCCGCAGGGACGGCGCTCTTTGGCGCCAGGGGGCGTCGCCGGGACGCTCACGATGCGGCGCATCGCCGCGCGTCCCGGCTCCTGCCCTGGCGTCAAAGATCGCCGTCGCAGCGCGTACCTGTGTGAGAAATCCGGGCTAAGCCAGAGGGATGGCCGGTGCAAAGCGTCCGCACCCGGACAGGGAAAAGCGGCCAGGTGCGATCGCTTGCGAGCCGGCAGCGCATCGGCCAGAGTCGCCGCCTGTCCGCCGCCTCCACCTCAGGACCTTGCCCATGCATGACGACGCCCACGCCACCGGCCCGGCCCAGCGCTCCGAGCGCGGCCCTTACGCCGAGTTCGTCGATGAGCTCTTCCGCCTGCAGCTGATCGATCGCGAGAAGCGCGACTTCCTGCGCAACGGGCTAGGCATCGGCGACAGCGCCGCGGCGCCGGCGGCCATCACCCAGCCCAGCTCCGCCCAGTGCCGCGTCTCGGAAGCCGGGCTGAAGCGCGCGGCCGACGCCAGGCTCGTCGAGAGCCTGGGGCGCGGCCAGCATCGCGTGCGCTGCGGGCCGGAGACGGTGCATTGGGGCTATCTCTGGGGCGCCGCCGAGCCGGTCTTGCGCATCAACCCCGGCGAGACCGTCACCATCGACACCGTCTCGCATGAAGGCCTGCTTCCCGACCAGGGCGATCCCGAGACCTTCTTCGCCCGCTTCGGCATCGCCAAGGAAGCGGTGCTGGCCGATCTCGTCGGCGTCTATACCAAGGTGCAGCATAGCGGCATCGGCCCGCATGTGGTGAGCGGCCCCATCGCCATCGCCGGCGCCGAGCCTGGTGACGTGCTCGCCGTGCATGTGCTCGAGGCGACGCCGCGGGTGCCCTATGGCGTCAACAGCATGCGGCTCAATCGCGGCGGGCTGCCCGACGAGTTCACCTTGAACCGCAGCATCGTGATCCCCTTCGACATGGCCCGTCAGGTAGCCCAATTCTCGCCGCGCATCGAAGTGCCGCTGGCGCCGTTCTTCGGCATCATGGCGACTGGCCCGGCGCGCAGCCTGGGCCGCGTCAGCTCCGGCCCGCCGGGCGCCTTCGGCGGCAATATCGATCTGAAGGAGCTGACCGCCGGCTCGATCCTCTATCTGCCGGTCCATGTGCCCGAGGCGCTGTTCATGGTTGGCGACGGCCATGCAGCGCAAGGCGACGGCGAGGTCGACCTCACCGCCATCGAGACTTCGCTCACCGGCACCTTCCGCTTCGAGCTGATCAAGGGCAAGCCGCTCGCCTGGCCGCGCGCCGAGACGCCGACGCATTGGATCACGCTGGGGCTGCACGAGAATCTCGAAGAGGCGATGAAGCTGGCGCTGCGCGAATGCATCAAGTTCCTCAGCGAGGAGAAGGGGCTGGCGCGCGTCGACGCCTATGCGCTCGCCTCGATCGCGGTCGATTTCGAGGTGACGCAGGTGGTCGACGGCGTCAAAGGCATCCACGCCATGATCCCCAAGGGCATTTTCAAATATTAGTTCGGCAGGACGGTGACCGTCCCGGTCATGCCGACGCCTTCATGCGAGGTGCAGAAATAACGGTACTTGCCCGGCACCGACAGGACCTGCCGGAAGCGCGCGCCCGGGGCGAGATCGCCGGAGGCGAAAGGCTGCGCGCCCGGCGGAAGCGCGGCGTTGCCGAGCTTGGGATCGGCGGCGACGCTGTGCTTGAAGCGCGACGCGTTGCGCCATTCGACGGCCTCGCCGGCGTGGATCGTCACCGCGCGCGGGTCGAACTCGAAACTGTCGGTCATCGTCACCACGGCCGCGGCGGCCGGCGCCGGCTGTGCGGCGCCTGGCGGCGCGGCGGCGAGCACCACCAGCGCCAAGCTTGCCGCGAGGATGCGCGGATGCGTGAGGGATCTGAGCGTCATGGTCTCACCCGGGGAAAATCGTTGCTGCGAGAGCCGAGGCGCCGGCGCGCGTGCCGGCGCCTCGGCCGCTCGCGTCAGGCGATGAAGGACATCGGCACCGGGTTCTCGCCCAACGCGTTGCGCAAGATCGCCCAATGCATGGTCTCGTCGCCCAGGATGCTGCCCGCGGCCTTGGCCAGATCCCGGTTGGCGAAGAGCGGAACCGCGCCGAGATAGGCGGACGCCGCCCCCTTCTCGAGGCCGGCGGCGAAGCGGAGCACATCGGCCTGGGTCTTGAGCGTCTCCACCGGGAAATGATAGTCGCCCGGCATCTTGGCCGCGACCGGCGTGCCGCCGAGCTTGACGACGGTGCTCGAGATCAGCGCGGCATGCTGCTTGTGGTCGCCCTGGAACTGCACGGCAAGCGCCAGCACGGGCTTTTGCAGCAGGCCGCTCTCGGCGCCGACCTGATAGGCCGCGATCGCCTGGTATTCGAGGCCGAGCGCGGAGTTCAGGATGGCGACGTCGTCGCTGGGGTTGGCCGCCATCGGCTTGTCGGCCGCCATGCTCTCGCAGCCGGCGAGCAGGCTGATCGCCACCGCCGAAAGCGTGGCGCTGCCGGCGCCTTTGATCAGGCTGCGTCGCGAGGCGAGATGACGCGCCGGCGCAATCAGAGAGGAAGGCATGATGAATTTCTCCCGATATGTGTCGCGTTGTGAGGGCCAAGAGGCGAGACGATCCGCCTCTCTCCATCCCTACGCGGGGGCACCGTCGCCGGATGCAGGAAAAATCCGGCAGACGCGCGGCGCTATTGCGCCGCGACCAGCGTGCCGACGAAGACCACCGGTCCGGTCGGCTGTCCGGTGGGCGAGCCGGTCCTGGGCTCGATGCTGATGGCGAGCGTCATGCCTTCGCTGATCGGCACCGGCAAGCGGCCGAGCTCGACGCGTCCGTCGGGCGGGATCATTCCGAGCGATTGCGGCTTGGCGCCGGACGGGATCGCCCAGAGCTCGAAGCCGCGGTCGCCCGGCGGGCTTTGCTGCGCCACCGCGCGGAGCAGCAGCCCGTTCCGCCCGCCGGTCGCGACGAAGGCCGCGTCCGCTTGTTGCGGCGCGTGCAGCACCGCGACATAGCTCGGCCCGGCGGCGGGCGGCGCCAGCGCGATATAGAGCGCGAGGCAGGCGGCGACCGCCGTGGCAACCGCGGTCGACCAGCGCCACAGCACGATCGAGTTCCACGGCCGCGCCGCCGGCGGCGATGCCGATGGGGCGATGCCGTGCTCGATGCGCTGCCAAAGCTCCGGCGGCGGCTCCGCCGGCGCCGCGAGTCCGGACAGCGGATGCAGCCGCGCCTGCCACCAGCCAACGGCGCCGGCGAGCGCGCCGTTGTGCGGCAAGGCAGCCTCGATCTCGCGCGCCGCCTCGCTCTCGGTTAGCCCCAGCACATACTCGCCGGCAAGAACGTGCAGCTCTTCGGGGCTGTCGGGGATCATGGCTCGAGACAACTCCGCAGCGAGAGGAGACCGCGCCTGACCCAGCTCTTGACGCTGCCCAGCGGCGCCGGCAGGCGCGCCGCGATCTCGGCGTGGGAGAGGCCGTCGACGAAGGCGAGCACGATGCAATGCCGCTGTTTCTCCTCGAGCGCGCCGAGGCAGCGCTGCAACGCGCCGCGCGACAGCTTCAGGTCGATCTCGGCCGCCATGTCGGGCTCGTGGGCATCATCGCCCAGCGCGGGGTCGTCGCTCAGGATTTCGCGGCCGAGCTTGCGCACCGCGTCGAGCGCGCGAAAGCGCACGATGCCGGTGAGCCACGCCGCCGCGCTGCCGCGCGCAGGAGAGAAGCTCGCGGCGTTCTGCCAAACCTGGATGAAGGCGTCCTGCACCGCGTCGGCGGCCACCTCCGGCCGGCGCGCGATGCGCAGCGCGACGCCGTAGAGCCGGCGCGATTCCAGCTCATAGAGTTGCTTCAGCGCGGCGCGGCTGCCCCGCTGCACCGCGGTGATCAGCTCGTCCGGCGATGAGAGCGTGGCGAGGGTCTCTTCCATGTCAACCCGAAACTGCGCGCCACCGTGCATCGAAAACCCTGGTTTGTCTACCATCCGGCGCCGCCCGGCCGGGCGGCAGGGCGGCGCCCGGCCGCCACCGTTGACGGCCGCTTTCCTTCTGGTCAGCGGAATGGTGCGCGCCACGGGAAGCGCGGGCGCTCGCCGGCGCGGCGACGGAATCATCGAGCTCTCCTGGCGGGCGCGGCGAGCGGCGGAAATGCCGGATGGCCGCTTTTGACGGGATGCCGCTGGGGAGAGTACGGACCGGCGGGGCGATCGGATGCGGTGGAGGAAGGAAGCTCCCGCCGCGCCGGGCTAGACTAGAGGCGCGGCGCTATCGGCTTGCCGTCAAAGGTCATCGGCACGTTGCCGCTCAGCAGGCGGACGACCTCGCCATGATCATCGGCGAAAGGCAGGACAAGGCGATGCCAGGTCGCGGTATAGAGCGTCGCCGACGGCCCGTGCTCGGTGAGGAGCGGCTCGCCGCGCCGCCGCGCGGCGCGGAAGACGGCGAGGCCGAACTCCACGATATAGGCGCTGGCTTTCAGCCGGGAAGCGAGCTGGCCGGTAAGATCGAAGCCGGAAACCGCCGCGACCACGGTGCCGAACACGCGGTAGCGGAAGTCGCGCCCGTCATCGACCGGCTCGAGCAGATTGATGTAGCCGAGCGCCGCCCGCAGCTCGATCGCATCGATCCCGCGCCAATGCGGCAGCGCTCGCGCGCCGCGCAGATCGTTCCAATAGCGCAGCAGGAACCGGAGCTGCGGCGTGCTCAGGCTTTCCACCGGCGGATCCCAGCGCAGCTCGGGCCCGCGCGCGCCGGCCGAGGCGAAGGCCTCGCGCACCTCGGCGGTATCGCCTGCGACGATCGCCGCCGCCCAGCGCTCGACGCGCTGCCAATCGAGGCGAGCGTCGGGCGCGGCTGCCGTCACGGATCAGGCCGCGAACCGGCGCAGCAAACGGCCGGGCGGCCGCTCCTGCGCCAGCGGGCCGGCGGCGTCCGCCACCCTCACGCCGTTGATCCAGACGCCCTCGAGTCCCAGCGCGGCGGTGATGAGGCGCGGCGCGCCGCCGGGGAGATCGAAGACGCGGTGCGCCGCGCCGCGGCCGACCGTGGCGGGATCGAACAGCAGCAGATCGGCGGCAAGGCCGGGGGCGATGCGCCCGCGATCGGCGATGCCGAAGATCTCGGCCGGCCGGCCCGAGAGGTGCCACACCGCCTCTTCCAGCGTCAGCACCTGGCGCTCGCGGACCCAATGGCCGAGGAGATGCAGGCCGTAGCCGGCATCGCAAAAGAAAGTGAGATGCGCCCCGGCATCGGACAGCGCGATGGTGGCGTTGGGATCGCGCAGCATACGGCCGACCGCCGCTTCGTCGCTATTGAGCAGCAGCGCGGTGTAGACCGTGTCGAGATCCTCCGACAGGCTGAAATCGAGCAGCCAGTCGAGCGGCGCCTGCCCGGCCTCGGCGGCCAGCGCGGCGACGCTTCGCCCTTCATGGCGGCGGTTCTCGGCGCGCGCCGCCTCGACCAGCTCGAGCTTCTGCCATTCGCCGTTGAAGAGCCGCACCGCCGCCGGCCGCGACAGCTCCTCGGCGACGCGCCGCCGGAAGCCGCGATCGGCATAGACGCGCTTCAACGCCTCGCCCTCGGCCTGCATCGCCGGCAGCCACGCGGCCAGGCTCTCGAACGGGTAGGGCGAGCGCAAGGTGAATTCATTGGTCAGCGGGCAGCACGAGACCTGGCCATAGACACGGCGCCCGCGCGCCTGCGCCGCGGCGATGAGGCGCAGCTCGTCGAAGGTGCCTTCGGGCTGCGTCGGATTGTGCAACAGCGCAGCCACCACCACCGGCCGCCCGGTCTCGGCGGCGAGCGCCTCGAGGAACGGCACGCCGGTGTCGCCGCCCTTGGTCAGCATGAAGACGCCGCGTCCGGCCTCACCCAGCGCGCCCACCAGCGCCCTGAGCTCGGCCTCATCGGCGAGCCGCGACGGCATTGGCGTACCGCCCTCGCCATTGTGCTGCGGCGCCGTCGAGGTGGCGAATCCCACGGCGCCCGCGCGCAACGCCTCCAGCACCAGGCGGCGCATCTCGGCGACCTCCGCCGGCCGGCCGGCGCGGCGGGTGGCGTCGTCCCCCATCACCCAGGTGCGCAGCGAGGAATGGCCGATGAAGGCTGCGACGTTGGGCACATGGCCCAGCCGCTCGATCAGCGCTAGATAGTCGGGGAAGGTCTCGAACTCCCAGCGGATGCCGCGGCGCAGCACCTCCAGCGACATGCCCTCGACATGCGTCAGATGGCGCATGGTGAGGTCGCGGTGCTGCGGCCGGCACGGGGCGATGGTGAAGCCGCAATTGCCGATCACCACCGTGCTGACGCCGAGCTCGGGCGAGGGATGGACGCCGGCGTCCCAGGTGATCTGGGCGTCGTAATGGGTGTGGGTGTCGATGATGCCCGGCGCCAGGACCAGCCCATCAGCGTCGATGACCTCGCGCGCGCCGCCCAGCTCCTGGCCGAGGGCGACGATCGTGCCGTCGCTGACCGCCACCGACCGGCGGCGCGCCGGCGTCTTGGCGCCATCGACCACCAAGGCGTTGCGGATCACGAGATCATGCATGGGGCCGCATGATAGTCGCTTGCAGGCCTTGAGCAATGGGCCGCGACAGGGGAGAGTAGCGCCCGTCCAGCCCCTGTCCAGCGAGGCGCTTCCGTGCCGGTTTTCGTGCTCGATCCCATCAGCCCGCGCGCCCTGGCGCGCCTCGGCAAGGACGTCGTTGACTGGCGCGATCCCGCCCTTGCCACCTGGCCCGACGAGGCCGAGGCGATCATCACCCGCACCAGCCCGGTGGTCGCCGCCGACATCGCCCGGGCGCGCCGGCTCAGGGTCATCGGCAAGCATGGCGTCGGCGTCGACAACATCGCACTGGACGCAGCCCGTGCCCGCGGCATTCCCGTGGTCAACACGCCGGGCGCCAATGCCGAGGGCGTGGCCGAGCTGGTGCTGGCCATGGCGCTGGCCGCGGCGCGGCATCTGGTCGCCGCCGATCGCGCGCTGCGCGCCGGCACCCTGGCGCAGGCAGGCTTGCCCGGCGGGCATGAGCTCGCCGGCCGCCGCCTGGGCGTCGCCGGCTTCGGCCAGGTCGGCCGCCGGGTCGCCGATCTCTTCGCCCGCGCCTTGCGCTCGCCGGTCGCGGCCTATGATCCCGCCCTCCCGGCCGAGGCGATCCGCGCCGCCGGCGCCGCGCCGGCCGCCTCGATCGCGGCGCTCGTGGCGGAGAGCGACGTGCTGAGCCTACATCTGCCGCTCAGCGCCGGGACGCGCGGCCTCATCGGCGCGCGCGAGCTGGCGCTGATGCCCGAAGGCAGCATCCTCATCAATACCGCCCGCGGCGGCATCGTCGACGAGGCGGCGCTCGCCGCCGCGCTAAAGATCGGTCGGCCGGCGGCGGCGGCAAGCGACGTCTTCGTCACGGAGCCGCCGCCCCCCGATCATCCGCTGCTGCGCCTGCCGAATTTCATTGCGACGCCGCATATCGGCGGCGCCACCGAGGAGGCGCTCGACCGCGTCGGCCTGCTCGTCGTCGAGCAGGTGCTGGAGGTGCTCGCCGGCAAGCCGCCGCGGCACCCGGTGGGGGGCTAGGCCACGCGGTCAAATTGGTGTTGCCGCTCATGGCCCCGTTCCAGAGGGTTCGGGACCGTGCCTTCGCCTGGATAGGATCATGATAGCGGCACGCTGAACCACTTCGACGAGGGCCGGGCCGATCGTGTCCAAGATCTTACGCTCGGGGAGCGTGGCGGCAGGTGCCGCGCACCGAGGATGGCCAGCAGCAGGTCAGGCCCTCGCAGCCCGCCCTCGGCAGCGCGCGACATCACCGCATGCGGCCTTGCGGACCCGATACCAGCACGCCTTCGATGAACATGCGGGAATAATCGCTGATGATCCGGTCGATCCAAGCGGGTTGCGGATTGTGCCGTGCGGCGATGACTGAATTGCACAACCCCAGCAACGCCAATGCTGCGATACGCGGATCGAGGTCCGCGCGCAATTCGCCGCTCGCGATGCCTACGGCTAAGATCCGCTCCACAAGCCGCTCGTAGTCGCGCGCAAGGCCGGCGACGACCTGGCGTGGACCGTCGGGCAAATCGTGTCGGTGCCGCAGGAATACCCTTACATAGTCCGCCTTCGGTCGGGTTCGCAGCGGCGAAAGATGATTCGCAACGGCGGCGGAGAGCTTGTCAGCGCAGCCACCCGGCCCTGCGGCGATAACGCGCAGCTGTGCCACGAACGCCTCGACCCCAAGCTGACAGACGGCGGCGAGCGCGGCGTCTTTCGAACTGAAATAGTAGTACACGCTGCCTTGCTGGATGCCCAGCCGGTCGGCGATGTCCTGCGTGCTCGCGCCCGCATAGCCTTTTTCAGCGAACGCCGCCGCCGCCGCGTCCACCGCGTCGCGATAACGCCGCTCCCAACGAGGTGTGCGACTTGTCGCTGACAAGCCCGTCCGGTTAGCCATCGACATACCTGCGTGGCTGCGATCGTGCTCAATGGGTAGCAGAAGCGGTCCGCAGGCGACAACGGCTCAGTGGTTTGCGGCACCCTCGTCGTCAGGCAAGGCGACGAGAATATCGGAGCCGTCGATCCTCACGGGATAGACGGCCACGTCCTTGTCAGCGGGCGGGTCAAGGCACTTGCCCCCGGCGATGCTGAACCTCGCCTGATGCAGCGGGCACTCGATGACGTCACCGTCCTGATACCCCTGCGAAAGCAGCGCGAATTCGTGCGTGCAGACGTCGTTCAGCGCATAGTAGGCGTCTCCGACACGGAAGATGCCGATCGGTATGCCTTCGACCTTCACGGTCGCGGGCTCGCCGTCTGCGACGTCCTCAAGACGACACGCGACGCGCCACCTGCTCACAGTTCTCTCCTCCTCCCGCTTCATTCCGCCGCCGCGGTCTGCTGCTGTTCGAGCACCAGACGTCCGACCACGCGCCGCATGTGAAGGCGCGCGCTGTCCGTCGCGATGTCCACAAGCCCTTCTTCGCCGGTTTCGGCGAGGCGCGCCTGCTGCCCCTCCACAACCAGCTTGTCCTCTTGGAATGCGCCGGCTATTTCGGCGAAGAGCTGCTCGGTTGCCTGAGGGTCGTCCTGCCGGTAGCCGTTTGCGATCGACCAGAAATAGTAGCAGGTCGTATCCGATTCGGGCGTGAGCCCGTGGAACAGGCGGAACTCAAGCGCACCCTCCGGAATGCCGTTGGCATAGGCTTGATCGCCGCCGCCGGCATCGACCGCGCCGCTCCACTGCATTACGGAGCCGGGGGCGACGTACTCGAATTCCTGCCAGCGATCGATGCGACCGGTGAAGCCCACGGCTTTGACATAGGTTGGAGGCGGGGCGGAGTTGCGCATCCAGCGGATGAACTTCAGGCCCTTCGGACGTCGCGTCGTCTTCATCTGCGCTTCGACGTGGATGGTCGGATTGCCGCCGATCGTCGAGGTATGGACGTAGCCCAGATGCGTCAGGTCCATGAGGTTGTCGACCATCAGCATGTAATTAGCCTTGATGTGATAGGTCGTATGCTTGTTGGGCCAGCGGCGGCAATCCCTGTGGAAGGGGTAGTCGATCAGCCGGCTCTCGTCGGCCCGCGCCGGATCACCCATCCAGATCCAGAGGAATCCGTCCTTTTCGACGATCGGATAGGAGCGCACCCGCGTCCGTTCTGCGATGAGATCCTGGCCGGGAACCCGTATGCATTTGCCGCTGTGATTGAAGACCAGCCCGTGATAGCCGCATTGCAATCCGTGCTCGACGACCTTTCCGAATTGCAACGGAGCGCCACGATGGCAGCATCGGTCGAAGAGCGCACCGACCTTGCCATCCGCACTGCGGAAGAGGACGACGGGGTCGCCGCAGATACGCCGCGCCAACGGGGCATCGCCGACCTCGTCGCTCCACGCCGCGATGTACCACTCATTCCGGACGAACATTTCCGACCCTCCCTAAGCCGATGGCCGTTCCGAATTTTTCTATAGTGCTATAGAATTTCTGTGCGTGCAAGCTCTCATCTCTGCGACCAATGTGGCGCTTGGGATTGCCTCGGCGACAATCACCGAGTTCGCATGTCTTGGATCTTGAGTACGCCCTAAGCCAGCGCCGCATCCGGTCCCAGCAGCGCCGCGCGGAAGCGCGTCTTGAGCAGTCCGCCGTCGCGCGGCGGCAGCACCAGCGGCGGCTGATCGGCGGCGATCTTCATCTGGGCGAAGAGCGGGCCTTGCCGCGCCTGGAGCCGCCCGCGCAGCGCGTCGATCCCGGCCATCTCGCGGATCACACCGCTCTCGGCGAAGCCGCAGCCGGCGGCGATGGCGGCGAGATCGATGCCATGAGCGGTGTGCGTCTCCTGCATGCCGGTCTCGCCATAGCGCTCGTTGTCGAGCACGGCGAGCGCGAAATTGGCCGGGCGCTGCACGCCGATGGTGGCGAGGCTGCCCAGCCCCATCAGCATCTCGCCGTCGCCCGTCAGCACCAGCACCGCGCGCTCGGGCTGCGCCAGCGCGAGGCCGAGCCCGATCATCGCGGCGCTGCCCATGGCGCCCCAGAGCGGAAAGGTGAGGGGGCTGTCGCCGGCGGCGGTGGCGTCCCAGGCGGGCGCGCCGAGGCCGGTGACCACCAGCAGATCGCCGCGCTGGGCGAGCAGCGAGCGTGTGACGGCGCGGCGGTCGAGCGTGTTGGCGCGGCTCATCTGGGGCTCATTTCTGGAAGGATTTGGCGCCGATGAGCTGCTGCGACAGCAGCACTGCCACGGCGCGGTAGCTGGCGAAGGCGAGCCGCGCCGCGCCGGCGACGGCGGCGCCGACCTTGTCCGCCTCGCTGACGCGGTGGACGACGACATCGGCGAGCGCCAGCGCCTGCGGCGTCACCCTGCCCATCGGCACCTGCCACGGATTGAACTCGCCGAACTCGCCGCGCATGGTGACGAGGGTCAGCAGCGGGAAGCGGCAAGTCTCGATCAGCGACAGCGCGTTGATGCAATTGCCGACGCCGCTCGACTGCATCAGCAGCACCGAGCGCTGGCCGCCGAGCCAGGCGCCGGCGGCGAGGCCGACGCCCTCCTCCTCGGTGGTGAGCGGCACCATGCGCAGCGCGCGATCGGCGGCGCAGAGCGTGATCAGCCGGGCATGGCCGGCATCGGGGACATAGGCGACCTGGCGGATGTCGGCCGCCTTCAGCGCGGCGTAGCTGTCGGCCGGCCAGTCGATGGCGGGGCTCGCGCTCATGCCCAGGGCTCCACTGCATAGCGCTCGACCGCCTCGGCCAGGAAGTCGCAGCCGAGGCCCGGCCGGTCCGGCAGCTCGATCATGCCGCCGGTGAAAGTGAGCTGCGGCGCGACGAGGCGGCGGAAGTTCAACACCTTGTCGTCGGGGAAGAGCTCGACATAGCGCGCGTTGGGCGTCGCCGCCACCAGATGCGCATGGACATCGTGGAACCAGTGCGGACAGAGCGTCACGCCATAGCTCGCGGCGGTGGCGGCGATGCGGCGGAACTCGCTGATGCCGCCGCAGACGCAGGCATCGGTCTGCAGGATCATCGCCGCGTCCTTATCGAGCAGTTCCTTGAAGCGCCAGCGCCCGCCCTCGATCTCGCCGGTGGCCACCGGTACCGGCGTCAGGCGCGCAAGCCGCGCATGGTTGTCGATGTCGTCGGGGCCGAACGGCTCCTCGATCCAATAGGGATCCGATGGCTCGTAGGCGCGCATGAAGCGCAGCGCCGTCGGCAGGTCCGACCAGGCGTTGTTGGCGTCGAGCATCAGCAGCACATCGTCGCCGACCGCCGCGCGCGCCGCCTCGATGCGCGCGCGCTCGAGTCCGAGATCGCGCTCGCGTCCGACCTTGATCTTGACCGCGCCGAAGCCCTGGCGGACATAGCCCGCGACCTCCTCGCCGAGATTTTCCGGCGTCTTGCCGTCGAGGTAATAGCCGCCGCTGGCATAGGCGGGGACGCGGTCGGTGCGCACGGCACCGAGATATTTGTAGAGTGGCAGGCCCGCCGCGCGCGCATTGCGGTCCCAAAGCGCGATGTCGAGCGCGCTGATCGCGCGCAGCACCGCGCCGAGCCGGCCGGCGAGCAGCGCCTCCTGGTACATCTCTTCCCACAGCCCCTCGACGCGATGCGCGTCCTGGCGGATCAGCTTGCGCGCGAGCAGGCCGTGCACCGCCTTGGTGACGAGCGTACCGCCGGCATGGCCGGCATAGCAGAAGCCGATGCCTTTGACGCCGTCATCGCCCTCGACCTCGACGAGCGCGTAATGTCGCTCGCTCACCGAGCGGCTCGAGAACGCCGTCACCGCGGTGAGCGGCACGGCGACCGCGCGGGTGCGGATCCCTATGATGCGGGTCATGGCTGCGGCGCTCTCTCTCCCCGAGGACTTTCGCCGATCCTAGGGGGAGCACGCCGCTCCCGGCAACCCGTGCTCGTCCTCTTAAGCCGGGACGGGTACGGCGCCGCCGGCGCGGCCGCGGCCGATGCGCAGCACCAGCACCGCGGCGACGAGGCAGAGGCCGCCCGAGATCAGCACCGGCACGAAATAGGCGCCGAGCAGTGTGCGCAGCACGCCCGCCTCGAAGGCGGTGACGCCGGCGCCGAGCTGATGGCCGGCGAGCAGCCAGCCGAAGATGATCGGCGCATCCTGCTTGCCGAAGAGATTGGTGGTGAGCCGCACCGTCGGCGGCACGGTGGCGATCCAGTCGAGGCCGTAGAACACCGCGAAGATCGAGAGGCCGTAGAGCGAGAAGCCGGAATAGGGGAGGTAGAGCAGCGAGAGGCCGCGCAAGCCGTAATACCAGAACAGCAGCTTGCGGTTGTCGAAGCGGTCGGAGAGCCAGCCCGAGGCCGTGGTCCCGATGAGATCGAAGACGCCCATCACCGCCAAGAGGCTCGCGCCCTGCACCTCGGGGATGCCGTGGTCGAAGCAGTAGGAGATGAGATGCGTGCCGATGAGGCCGTTGGTGCTGGCGCCGCAGACGAAGAAGCTGGCGAAGAGCAGCCAGAACCCGCCCGAGCGCGCGCCGCGCCCGAGCGCCGCGAAGGCGACGCCGACCGGGTTCGCGCGCGCCACGGCCGGGACGATGGCGCCATCCGGCGCGCCATAGGGCGCCATGCCGATCGCCGCCGGGCTCTCGGGCATGAGCAGCGCCACCAGCGGGATCATCGCG
The DNA here is from genome assembly GCA_963789275.1 of uncultured Alphaproteobacteria bacterium. GTDB lineage: Bacteria > Pseudomonadota > Alphaproteobacteria > ATCC43930 > CGMCC-115725 > DAHUYF01. The sequence goes on along the minus strand of CAWBKF010000011.1, from coordinate 116,962 downwards.
GCGGCGGCGATCGCGGTGATCCACACCACCGGCCGCCAGCCCGCGCTTTGCGCGACCGCGGCCAGCATCGGCAGGAAGACGAGCTGGCCGGTGGCGGTGCTGGCGGTGATAATGCCCATCACCAGCCCCTGCTGCTTGGAAAACCAGCGATTGACGATGGTGGCGCCGAGCACCAGCGCGGTGACGCCGGTACCGAGGCCGACAGCCAGGCCCCAGCTCAGCACCAGTTGCCATGGCGCGGTCATCAGCGTGCTCGCCGCGACGCTGCCGCTGATCAGCGTCAGCGCGAGCAGCACGGTGCGGCGGATGCCGAGTTGCTGCATCACCGCGCCGGCAAACGGGCCGACCAGCCCGTAGAGCACGATGTTGAGCGAGATGGCAAACGAGATAGTGCCGCGGCTCCAGCCGAAATCCTGCTCCAGCGGCACGATCAGCACGCTCGGCGTGGCGCGGATGCCGACCGCGGCGAGGAGGACGAGGAACGTCACCGCGGCGACGACCCAGGCATAATGCACGCGACCCGTCAGCATCCGAGCGAGCGTTCTCATCCTCGCATCTCTCCTTTGTGAGACAGACCGTTCTACCTCTTTACACGATACCGATCGGTCTCTATCGTGTAAAGCCAAGCGAGCGAGGATGGGCCATGCGGCGGCGGAAGGCGGTCGCGGCAAAAACGCGGGAAGGCGAAGACGGCGCCGGCGCTCTGTCGGCGCGCGAGCGGCTGCTCGAGGCGGCGAGCGAGCTGTTCTACCGCCAGGGTATCCGCTCGGTCGGCGTCGACGAGATCGTCGCCAAGGCCGATGTCGCCAAGATGAGCCTCTATCGCAGCTTTCTCTCGAAGGACGAGCTCGCCGCCGCCTATCTCGAGGCGAACGACGCCTGGTACTGGGACTGGTGGGAGGGCATCCTGGCGCGGCATGCCGGCGATCCCCGCGCAGCAGCTGCGGGCGCTGTTCCGTGGCCTCGCCAAGCGCGCCACGCCGTGCAGACTGGCGCGGCTGCCCCTTTACCAACGCCGCGACCGAGTTTCCCGAGCCGGACCATCCCGCACGCAAGGTCGCCGAGCAGAACAAGCGCGAGCTGCGCCGGCGCCTGCTCCATCTCGCCCGCGCCTTGGGCGCGCGCCGTCCGGCGCAGTTCGCCGATCAGCTCGTGCTGCTGTTCGAGGGCGCCTATGCCAGCGTGCAGACCTTCGGCGCCGAAGAGCCCTGCTGCTGCCGTCGTCGAAGCCGCCGAGGCGCTGGTCGCGGCGCAGCTCGGCTAACGCGGTCGGCTTATTGCAGCCGCGGCGTCTTTAGGAACGAGGCGCGGTCGGCGGATTTGACCCTGACCCAGACGGCTCGCCCCTCGCGCACCACCTCGATCGGGATCTCGGTGCCGGCGGGCCCGCTCGCCCAGAGCTTGCGGTAGAAATCGGCGAGGTTGGTGACGCTCTCGTCGCGCACCGCCCAGAGAATGTCGCCTTCCCTGAGGCCGGCCGCGGCGGCGGGGCCGTGCGGGCTGACGTCGGCGACCACCACCCGTCCGTCGCGCTCCGCCGAGAAGACGCCGAGCCAGGGCCGCGCCGGCTTGTTCTGGCGGCCATAGGCGAGGAGGTCGTTCAGGATCGGCTTCAGCCGGTCGATCGGCACGATCATGTTGATGTCGCGGACATTGTCGCGCTCGGTCATCTGTTGCACCATCAGCGAGCCGATGCCGAGCAGCCTGCCGTCGCGGCCGATGAGGCCCGTACCGCCCCAGAAGGGATGCGCCGGCGCGGTGAAGATCGCGTCGCTGAGCAGATACTCCCAGTAGCCGGCGAATTCCTGCTTGCCGATGATGCTGGCGCGCACGGATTGCCGCCTGCCGCCGCCGGCGAGGATGACGGGATCACCGGGCTCGATATCGCTTGAGCGCCCGAGCTCGAGCGCCGGCAGGCCAAGCCGGCCCAGCGCCTGCACCAGGCCGAAGCCGGTCTCCTGGTCATAGGCCAGCGCGTGGCCGGGGGTGGCGCGGCCGTCGGCGGTGCTGAGCCAGACGCTTTCCGCTTCGGTGACGAGATAGCCGATGGTGAGGACGAGGCCGCTGTCGCGGATCAGCACGCCGCTGCCGGCGCGCTCGGTGCCGAGCGTCTGGGCGGTGAAGGCGTCCTCGGGGATATGCGCTTGCAGCCCCACCACCGATTGCAAGGCACGGTCGAGATCGAACTCGAACTCTTCCGGCTTGGGCTGCGCCAGGAGCGGAATTTCCCAGTCGGGCTTCTTGGCCATCGCTATCCCCGTCGGCTGCTTACGCACCACTATCGCCAATTGTGCGCCGCAACGCCAGAGGTCCGGCGTCCGGTGTCATTGATGTGAATACATCGGCCGTCCCGCGACCGGCAGCTCGGCGCGCAGCACGCTGCCGCTCTGGGACTCCGTGATGAACAGCGAGCGCCGATCCTTGCCGCCATAGGCGCAGTTGGTGGTGGCGAGGCCGGCGCAGGACTTGATGCGATAGAGCGGCTCGCCGAGCTGGCTGAACAGCCAGACCGTGCCGAATCCCACATGGCAGACCGCGAGGTTGTCCTGCTCGTCCATCGCCATGCCGTCGGGGCCGGTGCCGCCCGACATCTGGATGAAGATGCCGACCCGGCCGACGCCGCCCTCCCGCAGCAGCGGCACGCGCCAGATGGCGTTGTTGCGGGTGACGCAGAGATAGAGAACGGTCTCCGCCTTGTTGAGGGCGAGCCCGTTGGGGCTGGGCACGTTCTCGAGCAGGCAGTCGAGCCTGCCGTCGGGCTTGAGCCGCCACACCCGCCCGGAGGGATCGTGCAGCCCGGTCATGCCCTGATCCGTGAAATAGAGATCGCCATTGCTGGCAAAGACGAGATCATTGACGCCCTTGAAGCGCTCGAACCGCGCGCGCTCCAGCCGCGGCTCGATCTTGCCGCTGCGGGGATCGAACACCATGATGCCGTGCTTGTGGTCGGTGATGAAGGCGCGGCCGTCGCGGTGGAATTTGAGCCCGTTGGGTTCGCCGTCATATTCCAGCGCCAGGGAGAGCGTGCCGTCTGGCGCGATCTTGAAGAGCCGTCCCCACGGGATGTCGGTCACCCAGAGATTGCCGTCGCGGTCGAAGGACGGGCCCTCGAGGAAGGAAGGCGTCGGCGCGCCCTCGCGCAGCACCTCGACCCAGGGCGAGGTGCTGCCGGCGCGGGACAGGGTTTCGGGCACGCGGGCGAAGACCGTGGTCTCGATGACGGGAGGCGCGGCAAACATCGGCGTGCTTTCTCCGACGCTGTGAGTGTCCGTCTTCCTATGGCGTGAGACCGATGTCGTGGAGATAGCGCCGCACGCCGGGATGGATGAGATCGGCGCCGGGCGCCGCTGCCACGGTGTTCGCCGCGGTCGTCTCGCGCGCCTGCGGCAGGCGTTGCGCCAGCACCGCCTCGCCGGCATGGAGGTCGTGGGCGAGGCGGCAGGCGAGATCATCCGGTAGGCCGGGGCGCGCCAAGATGAAGCTCCAGGACCCCACCGACGGGATCGGCGCGTTCTGTCCGTGATAACTGCTCTCCGTGCTGCCCTTGGTGTCGCGCGGTTCGATCGCGAGTTCGGGGTCGAGCTGCTTGAGCGTGTCGATCACGGCGGCGCCGTAGAGGGGAAAGCCGCCGCCCGGCGTGGCGGTGCCGAGCACCAGCCGCGCCGGCACTGCGGCGCTCGCGCCGCGGGCCAGGGCGAGTTCGCCGATCAGCCCGAGCGCGCCGAGCGCGCTCCGCCGCGAGATTGTCGTCACGGCGTGACGCGCGGATTGCGCACGAAGGGCGACAGGCTGCTGCCGCAGACGTTCATGGAATGTGCCCTCGGTCCGGCGCCGCCGCCGGTGCCCGCTCTTGATAGCAACTGGCCGAGCGGATTGGGAAGTCGAGCGCAGCGCGGCGCTCAGCCGGTCGGGCCGACCCGCGACCGAGCTGCGCCAGCCGGCAGCGACAGCGTGCATCCCGGGGCGGCAGCGCCCAGCATCTCGCGCAGCGTGCGCGCGAGCTCTTCGCGCCGGTATGGCTTGGCGAGGAACCGGAAGCCGTTGACCGGCCGGCCTTCGTCGTGCCGGGTCTGCGGAAATCCCGAGGTCAGCAGGATCTTGAGCGCCGGCCAGCGCGCGGCGGCGGTGTGCGCGAGCGCCATGCCGTCGATGTTGCCGGGGGTGACGATGTCGGTGAAGAGCAGCGCGACCTTCTCCGTCTCGAGGAGGCGCAGCGCCGCCGCGGCATGCTCGGCCTCGAGCACATGATAGCCGAGCTCGTAGAGCTGCCGCCGGACGATCCGGCGCATCGCCGCGTCATCCTCCACCACGAGCACCGTCTCATTGTCGCCCTTGGCCGCGCTGGCCGCCGGCGCCACATCGGCTTTTCGCGCCGTCGCGGCGAGGCGCGGCAGATAGAGGCGCACCGTGCTGCCGATCCCGGGCTCGCTTGCGATTTCGACATGGCCGCCGGATTGCGCGAAGAAGCCCTGCACCATGCTGAGACCGAGGCCGTTGCCGCGGCCGTGCTCCTTGGTGGTGAAGAACGGCTCGAAGACGCGGTTCGCGACATCGATCGGCATGCCGCTGCCGGTATCGCTGACCTCGATGATGACGTAGTCGCCGGGTGTCACCTCGGCGCGCTCGCTGACGTAATCCGCGTCGAGATGCCCGTTGCGCGTGCCGATGATCAATCGCCCGCCGGTGCACATCGCATCGCGCGCATTGGCGACGAGGTTGGTGATGCTGGCCGCGAGCTGTGCCGGATCGGCCATCACCGGCCAGAGGTCGGGCGCGAGCGCGAGCGAGACTTCGATCGTCTCGCCGAGCTCCTGTCCGAGGCGCTTGGCGAGCCCGCCGACGCACCCGTTGACGTCGATCCGCGCCGGCTGCAGCGTCTGATGCCGCGAGAAAGCGAGTAGCCGCTGCGCCAGCGCCGCGCCGCGCAAGGCCGCTTCCAGCGCCTCGTCGAGCAGCTCCCGCGCGCCGGCGTCGCTGCTCTCGCGCTCGCGCAGCAGATCGAGATTGCCGATGACGACGCCGAGCAGGTTGTTGAAATCATGCGCCATCCCGCCCGCCAGAGCGCCCATCGCGGCGGTCTTCTCGGCGCCACCGCGCTGCGCCGTCCGCTGCTCGCTCTCGCTGCGCCGGCTCGTCAGCTCGTCGATGCGGCGCGCTGCCCCGCGCTGAGCGACGCGCAGCTGTTCCATCATGCGCAGCTGGTCGTCGAGCAGCGCGTCGCGCGCCGCCACATCGGCCTGCAAGCTCAGCAGCTCCGTCACGTCCTCGACGCGGTGGATGATCCAGCGCAACGCGCCGCCATCGTCGAGCACCGGCGTGTTGAGCGCCTGCCAATACCGCTCTTCGAAGCCGCCGCCCGCGGTGATCGGCCGCGGTGCCGCGTATCGCTGCGCCGCCATCGCGTCCGGGCGCTTCAGCTCGCAGACGCGCCGCAATGATTGGCACAGCGCGCTCGCCGCTTCGGCCGCCGGGTCGTCCGGCAGTACGTCGAAGATGGCGCGACCGAGCAGGCCGGGGCGCGTGGCCATCATCGCCCGCGCATAGGCGTCGCTGACGGCGATGACGGTCAGATCCGGCGCCAGCACCAGGTAAAGTCCGGGCGCGCCCTCGAAAAATGCCCGGAAATCCGCGAAACCACTCGCCTGCTCCTGCATAAACCCGGGCTCCCCGCGCAAACGGCGTTGTGCCCTGTCGAGTGTCTCCCCTGGCGCGCGTGGCCGATGATCCCGGCGCTTACACTTTTATAGCGATACGATAGAGACTTTCTCGTTAATGATCATCAGGAAAATCGCCCGTCCCGATGTCGGAGAACATGGTTAGGGAGTGTTAATGCCGAGATATATGCGCTGTACCTGCGGGTCATCGGCAAGCGCCTTGGCGGGGCCTTCGAGCACGCTGCGCCCGGTCTGCAGCACATAGGCATAATCGGCGATCTCCAGCGCCAGCGGCACCGACTGTTCCGCCAGCAGCAAGGTGAGCCCCTCGCCATGGAGCCGGCGCAGCGTGTCGTAGAGCGCATCGACGATGGCGGGCGCCAGGCCGAGCGACGGCTCGTCGAGCATCAGCAGCTTGGGCTCGCTCATCAGCGCGCGGCCGAGCGCCAGCATTTGCCGCTCGCCGCCGGACAAGGTGCCGGCGCGCTGCCGGCGGCGCTCGGCGAGCCGCGGGAAGATGGTAAAGACGCGCTCCAGCAGCGCCGGGACGCGGCGCTTGTCGGCGAGCGCGGTCGCGCCCAGGCGCAAATTCTGCTCGACGGTCTGGCCGACGAACAGGCGCCAGCCTTCCGGCGACAGCGCCAGGCCCTTGGGGACGATGGCGAAGGCCGGCAGATTGGCGATCGCCTCCTCCTGCCAGACGATGCTGCCGCCGCTCGCCGGCACCAACCCGGCGATGGCGTTGAGCGTCGTCGTCTTGCCGGCGCCGTTCGACCCCAGCAGCGCCACGACGCTGCCCTCGGCCACCTCGAGCGATACGTCGGCGACGCCGACGAGGTCGCCATAGCGCACTTCGAGATGCCGCACCGCCAGGTGCGCCGCACGCCGCGCGCCTCGAGCGGGGAGATCGGTCGCGGCGGGCGGCATCGACATCGTCCCTATCGCGGTGCCCGCCGATGGCCGCGGCCGAGATAGGCCTCGATCACCGCGGGATCGTTGACCACGTCCTGCGGCTTGCCGCTGGCGATGACATGGCCCTGGTTGAACACCAGCACGCGCCCGGTCAGGCTCAGGATCACCTCCATGATATGCTCGACGATCACCAGCGTGATGCCGAGCGCATGGATGGCGCGCACCAGCTCGATCGCGCGCTGGATCTCGCTCGGTGTCAAGCCGGCCAGTGCCTCGTCGAGCAGCATCAGGCGGGGGCTGGCGGCGAGCACGCGCGCGATCTCGAGCCGCTTGCGGCCGGGCGTGCCCAGGCTGCGGGCGCGCGCTCCCGCCTGCTGCTTGAGCCCGGTCATCTCGATCACCTCGAGCGCGCGGTCGCGCGCCTCGCCACGCCGCTTGTGGCGCAGGAAGGCGCCGACCATGACGTTGTCGAGGATGGTCATGTCCTCGAAGGTCGTCGGCACCTGGAAGGTGCGGCCGATGCCGAGGCGGGCATGCCTCTCGGCCGATGCGTTGGTGATGTCGATGCCGTCGAAGAGGATGCGGCCGGAGGTGGGCGCGACGTCGCCGGCGATGCAGTTGAAGAAGGTGGATTTCCCGGCACCGTTGGGGCCGATGAGACCGACGATCTCGCCTTCCTCGACGACAAGATCGGCGCCCGCCACGGCGCGGAAGCTGCCGAAATGCTTGGCGACCTTCTCGGCGCTAAGCAGCATGGCGGATCTCGCCGCGGCGCGTGAGGCGCGCCGTCACCTGCCGGTGCCAGAGCTCGAGCAGGCCGCCGGGCTCGAAGCGGGCGATGAGCACGATGACGCCGCCATAGACGATAAAGGTGAGGCCCGAGCCGCTGCCGCCGAGCCAGGTGTTGGTCGCCGTCTGCAACGGCACCAGGATCACCGCGCCCAGCAGCGGCCCCAGCAGCGTGCCGGCGCCGCCCAGCGCCGCGGTGATGATCATCTGCACCGAGACGAGGATGCCGAGGCCGCTGTCGGGATCGATGAAGCCGGTCTTGAGCGCGTAAAGCGAGCCCGCCAGCGAGGTGAAGGTGGCGCTCAGCATCAGCGCATAGAGCTTGTAGCGCCTGACCGGCACGCCGAGGCTCCGCGCGGCGCGCTCGCCGGCGCGGATCGCGCTCAGATAATAGCCGATGCGGCTGCGCTGCATCTGCCAGCTCACCAGCAGCAGCAGCGCCAGGACCCCGAGAAAGATGTAGTAGTAGGGCACGGCGCTGCGGAAGACGAGATCATACCAGCCGCGCGCGGTCGCGGGGCCCTGCAGCCCGATGGCCGCGCCGAGGAAATTCCAATTGCCGACGACGATGCGCACCAGTTCGGCGACGGCGATCGTCGCCATGCTGAAATAGTGGCCGCTGAGGCGGAAGGTGGGAAACCCCACGATGAGCGCGACGACCAGGCTCACCGCGATGCCGAGAGGCACGCCCACCATCGGCGGCATCTGCCATTGCTGATAGACCAGCAGCGGCATGTAGGCGCCGGCGCCGAAGAACATGGCATGGCCGACCGAGATCTGCCCGGCATAGCCGCCGACGATGTTCCAGGCCGAAGCGCTGACCGCCGCCAGCAGCACCAGCGCGCCCATATCCTGCAGGAAGGCCGCGCTGTCGCTGCCCGCGACCAGCCAGGGATAGGCCAGCAGCGTCGCGGCGAGCACAAGCCAGCCCCAGCCCCTCATGCCGTCCCCAGCAGGCCCTGCGGCCTGAGCCAGAGCAATGCCACGAAGAGGCCGTAGACCACGACGTCCTTGTAGATCGGGCCGAACCAATAGGCCGAAAGCGCCTGGATCAGCCCGACGATGAGCCCGGCCAGCATGGCGCCGGGCACGCTGCCGAAGCCGCCGAGCGTAACCACCACGAAGGCGGTGAGCGCGAAGGTCTCGCCGACCGCGGGCGAGAAGGGAAAGGAGATCGCCATCAGCGCCCCGGCGATGCCGGCGCTCGCCGCGGCAAGGCCCCAGGCCAGCGCCTGCATGCGGTCGGGGCGGATGCCCATCAGCATCGCCGCGTTGCGGTCCTCGGCGACGGCGAGAAGCTGGCTTCCCACCGCCGTATGCGTCAGCACCAGATGCATGCCGATGGTGAGCGCCGCCGCCACCAGCCCCGCGACCAGCTGCGGGATGCTGAGCAGAATGCCGGCGAGGTTGATGGTACCGGTGAGCGCCGTATGCGGCAGGGTCACGAAATTGGGCGAGAAGATCCAGAAAGCGGCGTAGCGCAGCAGCAGCGCGAGGCCGAAGGTCGAGAGGATCTGCGCCAGCATCGGCCCGCGCATCACCGCGCGGATCAGGGCGAAATAGATGATCACCCCGAGGAGGAAAAGGCCGAGCGCGGCGGCCAGGCCGAAGACCAGCGGGCCGCCGCCGATCCACAGCACCGTCAGCAGCGCCGCATACATGCCGAGCATGACGAACTCGCCATGGGCGAAGTTGATGAAGTTCATCATGCCCCAGATCAGCGTCAGCCCGGACGAGAACAGCGCGTAGACCGCGCCCAGCAGCAGCCCGCCGACGACAACCTGCAGCAGGATCATGGCGCCCGCCCCCTCGCGCGTCTCAGCGTCGACGCAAGCGGCCCATTGCGGGGCAATGGGAGAGTGCGGGCCGGGAGCTGGGGGTCACGGGTGTTATTGCTTCCAGCCCGTCATCGGCCATTGCAGCGTCGCGGTGGCGCGCGCCTCGGGCCACACCGACTTGTATTCCTTGCCCTGGAGCTGGATGAGGTATGTCGAGGCCAGCACGTTCTGGCCGGTGGCGTCGAATTTGACGCCGCTATAGCCCATCATCAGCTGCGGCGGTTTGAGATCGGTCTCCTGCAGCGCCTTCTGCAGCTTGGCCGGATCGGTCGAGCCGGCGCGGTTGATGGCATCGGCCAACACCAGGAAGGCCTGCATCCAGCGCCCGCTGGTGTCGTCGAGGTCGCGGCCCGTCCGCGCCTTGTACATCTCGTTGACGCGGTAGGTGACGCTGCCGGGCGCGCCGATCGCCCAGGCGCTGCGGTCGAGCGCCCCCTGCGCGAGGTCGCCCACGGCGGGGATGAAGGACGGGTCGGAGAAGCCGGCATCGTCGCCGATGATCATGCTCGGCATATAATCGAGGTCGTGCAGCGTCTTCATGTAGAGGATCTCATCGGCGGTATAGCCGACGAAGATCGCTACATCGGGCTTCTTCTGCTTGAGCTGCAGCACCTGCGCCGAGACGTCGGTGGATTTGGCGTTGTAGACGATCTGCTCCACCGCGAAGCCGCCTTTCTTCGCCGCCTCGACGATGCTGCCGCCGACCGAGGTGCCGTAATCGGTGTTCTCGTTGAGCACGGTGACGCTGTCGACCTTCCTGCCGGACGATTTCATCTGCTTCAGGAACTCGGTATAGGCGGCGGCGAAGTCGGTGGCGATGGGCGTGACGCGGAAGGTCCATTTGAAGCCGCGCTGGGTGATGTTGGCGGCGACGCTGTCGCCGACGACGAAGGGCACGCCGTAGCGCTCGGCCACCGCCGTCGCCGTCAGCGCCACCGAGGAGTGATAGACGCCGAGCAGCGCCGCCACATGCTCCTGGGTGATCAGCCGCAAAGCCTGCTGCTGTCCGACCGACGGGTCGCCCTGGTGATCGACGTGGATGACCTCGATCTTGGCGCCGCCGAGGTTGGGCAATCCGGCGCTGTCGGCGAGCGGCAGGCCCTTGAGCTCCGGATGCGCGGTGTTGACGATGTCGACGCCGAGCTCGATCGCCGCCTTGGCCGCCTGCCCCGCCGGCGCGGAATTGCCGGTGAGCGGATAAAGCGCGCCGATCTTGACGGTGTCGGCCGCGACGGCCGGCACGGCCAGTGCCGCCGCGAAGGCGGCAGCGGCAAGGAGGGCGGTCCTCTGCGTCATCTGGCTCTCCCTGGTCGAGCGGGCGGCTTTGTCGCGCCTCGTTGGCGCAGGATACTAGCCTCGGGTCCTGCGCCAAGTCGCGTCGAAAATGGCGGGGCGCTCCGCCTGATCAGGCCGGCGCGCCATGGCCGGGTCGCCGACTCGGCTCTCACGCGACACTCTTCGGGGAATTTGCCATGCTGTCGCGCGTTAGCGGGGCGGGGTAAAATCAGCCATGACGCCGTCGCGTACCGGGCAAGGGAGGCCGAATCCATGAAAAAGCTGCTGATCGGGCTGGCGGTCCTCATCGTCCTGGTGATCGTCGTGGCGGTTGCCGCGCCCTTCTTCATTCCGGTCGACACCTACAAGAACGAGCTCGTGGCCGCGGTCAAGCAATCCACCGGCCGCGAGCTGCAAATCAATGGGAAGGTGTCGTTCTCGCTGCTGCCGAGCCTCGCGCTCGAGGCCAACGACGTCGCCTTCGCCAACCCGCCCGGCGCCAGCACCCCGCAAATGGCCAAGCTCGCCAAGCTCCAGGTGCAGCTGAAGCTCCTGCCGCTGCTCAGCCGGCGCGTCGAGGTCGACCGGCTGGTGCTGGTCGATCCCGTCATCGCGCTCGAGGTCGATAAGCAGGGAACGCCCAACTGGCAGTTCGCCCCCGCCGCGCCGGCCGCCGCGACGCCGGCGCGCCCGGCCCAGCCGGCGACACCGGCCGCCTCCGGCGGCGGCACCACGCTGTCCGGCATCACCCTCGACGACGTGCGCCTGGAGAACGGCCAGATCAGCTATCTCGACCAGCGCAAGGGCGAGAAACTGGAGATCGACCAGATCGCGGTTAAGCTGTCGCTCGCTCGATCTCGACAGCCCCTTCACCGCCGACGGCTCGGCCGTCTATCGCGGCGAGAAGCTGTCGCTGTCGATCGCGCTTGCCAAGCCGCGCGCCTTCCTCGACGGCAAGAGCAGCCCCGCCAAGCTCGGCCTCGATTCCAAGCCGATCGCCTTCGGCTTCAGCGGCAATGCCGCGGGCTCGACCCCCGCGAAGTTCGACGGCGCCGTCGAGCTCAAGATTCCCTCGCTGCGCGGCCTCGCGCAATGGGCGGGCAGCCCCTTGAACGCGCCCGGCACCGGCTTCGGGCTGTTCGCGGTGTCGGGCAAGGTGAGCTCTGCCGGCTCCAAGATCGGCTTCACCGAGGCAAGCCTGACATTCGACGAGATCAACGCCAAGGGCGAGCTCGCGCTCGATACCGGCGGCGCGCGACCGGCGGTGACGGGCAGGCTCGATGTCGACAAGCTCGACGCCAACCCCTATTTGCCGCCGCCGGCAACGCCCGGCAAATCCGCCGCTCCGACCGCTGGCGGTGGTGGTGGCGGCGGCGGTGCCGGCGCCCGCTCCACAGGGTGGAGCGATCAGCCGATCGACGTCTCGCCGCTGAAATCCGCCGATGTCGATTTCACCTTGAGCACCAACAGCCTGATCTACCGCAAGATCCAGATCGGCAAGAGCGCGCTCGGCCTGCAGCTGAAGGACGGCCGGCTCGAGGCGGACCTGACCCAGCTCGTGCTCTACCAGGGTACGGGCAAAGGCAAGGTGGTGGTGGATGGCAGCGGCGCCGTGCCGGCGGTCGAGGCGCAGTTCAATCTGAGCCACGTGCAGGTCGAGCCGCTGCTCAAGGACGCCATCGACCTCGATCGGTTGAGCGGCTCCGGCGCCTTCGACATGGCGGTGACCGGCCGCGGCCGCAGCCAGCGCGAGATCATCGGCGCGCTCAATGGCAAGGGCGATCTCGACCTCGCCAACGGCAAGATCAAGGGCGTCAACCTGGTGGCGATGGTCAAGAACATCGCCTCCGCCTTCCAGGGCAACAACAATTCGCAGGAGACCGATTTCGGCTCGCTCACCGGCACCTATACGATCCAGAACGGCATCGTGCACAACAACGATCTCCAGCTCAAATCGGCCGATCTGCCGATGAGCGGCGCCGGCACCATCGATCTGCCGCAGCAAAGCGTCGACTACAAGCTGACGCCGCGAATCGCCGGCGCCATCGGCGTGCCGGTCATCATCAAGGGCCCGTGGAGCGATCTCTCCTACCAGCCGGATTTCGCCGGCATCGTTGGCGACCCCGCGAAGCTGCTGAAGAACGGCGCAGGGGACGTCGGCGGGACGCTCAAATCGGCGCCGGGCGGCGCCGGCAACCTGCTCAAGGGACTGCTCGGCGGCACCAAGAATTAGCCAGCCCGACAAGGGCCGGTGCGTCGCGCGGCGAGGCTTGTTAAGCTGCGCTCGACCTGCCGGAGATCGGCTCCGGGCAGCGTCGCGCCGAGCGGCGGACGGTCGGCGGGGAGAGCAGAAGATGACGCCAGCGCCGCTGCTCGAGCAGATCGCGACGCTCTATCGTGCCGGCCGGCGTCGCGAGGCGCTCGACGCGTGCCGCCGCCTGCTCGCCTTCGAGCGCGGCCGCGCCGATGTGATGGCGCTTGCCGGCAAGATCGCGATGGAGCTCGGCGATGTCGCCGAGGCGGCGGCGCAATATTCCGCCGCCGTCGCGCGCAAGCCGGACTTCGCCGAGGCGCAGTACAATCTCGGCAACGCGCTGATGCGGCTCGAACGCCGCGAGGAGGCGGTCGTGGCCTATCGCGAAGCGGCGCGGCTGCGGCGCGACCTGCTTCCCGCCCATGCCAATCTCGGCAACGCGCTCTACGCGCTCGGCCGCTACGACGAAGCGGCAGCGAGCTATCGCCGGGCGGTTACGCTGGCGCCCGGCGCGGCGGAGGCGCATCGCAACCTCGGCATCGCGCTGCACGAGGCTGGCGACCTCGAGGGCTCGCTCGCAAGCTTCCGGCGCGCGGTCGCGCTCAAGCCGGATTGGACGCAAGCGCTGCAGAGCCTGGCGAACAGCCTGATGGAACGCGGCGAATGGCGGCCGGCGGTGGAGACCTGCGATGCGTGGCTGCGGCTCAGCCCGGCCAATGTCGAGGCGCTGGGACTGAAGGCGGTGGCGCTCGGGGAGCTCGGCGACCGCGAGGGCGCGCGCCATCTCGTCGATTTCGAGCGCTTCGTGCAGGTGCTGGAATTCGCCGCGCCGCCCGAGGGCTACGACGACATGGCGGCCTTCAACGCGGCGCTGACGCGCCACGCGCTGGAGCACCCGACGCTCAGCGTGCCGCCCGCAGCCGATCCGCGCTATCACTGCGCCAGCTTGCGCATCACCGAGGAGTTCCTCGCCGAGCCCAAGGGGCCGGCATCGGTGTTCGAGCGCATGATCGAGACCGCCGTCGACGGCTACATCCGGGGCTTCGCGCGCCGCGACCCCTCGCATCCGTTCCTGGTCAATCCGCCGCGGCGGTGGCAGCTGACCTCCTGGGCTGCCGTGCTCGACGGCGAGGGCAACCTCAACCCGCATGTGCATTACGCCGGCTATATCAGCGGCGTCTACTATCCCCGGATTCCCGAGCCCATCGGCGCCCCCGGCCAGGGCGAGGCCGGCTGGTTCGAGCTCGGCGGCAATCCCGTGCGCTTTCCCTGCAAGACGGCACCGCAGACCCGCGCCATCCGGCCGCGTGAGGGCATGATGCTGCTCTTCCCCTCCTATTTCTATCACCGCACCGTGCCGTTCCGCTCGGCCGAGCCGCGCGTCTCCATCGCCTTCGACGCGGTCCCGCTCGCCTGACCCGGTCCAGCCGCCAGCGAGGTCAGCGCTCGGCCTGGCGATACCAGGCAAGGATCTCCTCGCCGGTCCAGAAGGCGACGCCGTCGTGGCCGCGGGCGTAGTCGAGGAAGGCCTCGAGATATTTGATCCGGTGCGGCACGCCGCTGATATAGGGGTGGATGGCGATCGACAGGAATTTGGCGCGCGTGGCGCTTTCGAGATAGAGCCGGTCGAACTGGTCGGTCGCGCGGCTGCAGGAATTCGTCGGCGCGGTGGTGCTGCACCATCATCATCGGGATGTCGTTGAGCTCGACGGTGTAGGGGAGGGTGACGAGCGGCCCTGTTGCCGTGTGGATCTCGGTCGGCTCGTCGTCATGGACCCAATCACCGATATACTCCACCCCCGCCTCGGCGAGCAGCTCCGGCGTCTCATAGGTCTGCGTCAGGCCGGGGCCGAGCCAGCCGACCGGGCGCCGGCCGGTGAATTTCTGCAGCAGGTCGAGCGACTGGCGGATGGTGGCGCGCTGATCCTCGAGCTTGTGGATCGGCTCCTGCACGAGGCTGTGCCCCATGAACTCCCAGCCGCGCTCCAGCGCCGCCTGGGCGACGCGCGGATAGCTCTCGACCACCTTGGCGTTGATCGACAGCGTCCCTCTGGCGCCGATCCGATCGAAGGCGGCGAGGAAGCGCCAGACGCCGACGCGCATGCCGTATTCGTGCCAGCTCCAGTTCGGCACGTCCGGTAACAGCGGCACGCCGGTCGGCGGCGGCAATACCTGGCGCGCCATCGGCCGCTCGATCTCCCATTCCTCGAGGTTGATGATCGGCCAGACGACGAGGCGGATGCCGGCCGGCAGGCGCAAGGCCGGGCGATCGACGATGGCGGAAAAGGCGATACGATCGCGCGGCTTCATGGGCTGGCTCACGGGCTGTGATTGAAAGTCCGGGCCGGAAGCATATCCGGTCCGGCTGCCGCGGCAAGCGCGGTGACGCAGAGAATGGCTCTATGCGCGGATGGCGCCGGCAGAGGAGACGCCCCTCAGCCCGGGGCGTGCCGCCGCTCGACCCCCATCAGCGCGGCGAGCCGCTCGGGCGCGGCGAGGAGATCGCGGCTCGCGCCGAGATGCACGATCTTGCCGCGGTCGAGCACCAGGGCGCGCTCGGTCGCGGCCAGCGCCAGCCGTGCATGCTGCTCGACGAGCAGGATGGCGAGGTCGTCCTCCTGCTTCAGGCGCTCGATGCCCCGCAGCACGACCTCGACGATCACCGGCGCCAGACCCTCGAGCGGCTCGTCCATCAGCAGCACGCTCGGATTGCCCATCAGCGCGCGGCCGATCGACAGCATCTGCTGCTCGCCGCCGGAAAGCTCGTTGCCATAGTGGCGGCGCCGCGCGGCGAGCGAGGGAAAAAGGTCGTAGACGCGCGGCATGGTCCAGCGTCCGGCGCGCTCGGCCACGGCGAGATTCTCCTCCACCGTCAGCGAGCGGAAAACCTCGCGCTCTTGCGGGACCCAGCCGAGGCCGAGCCGCGAGCGCCGATGCGGCGCGATGCCGCCGATCTCGCGCCCGTCGAGCTTGATCGCGCCGCCATGCAGCGTGGTGTGGCCCATGATGGTGGCCAGCAGCGTGGTCTTGCCGACGCCGTTGCGCCCGAGCACGGCGAGCGTTCCCTTGGCCGGCAGCGTCAGCGACACGCCTTCCAGCACCACTGTCTCGCCATAGCCGGCGCGCACGCCGTCGAGCGCGATGCCTTGGCCGCTCATGACGCGGCGTGCTCGCCGAGATAGACTTCGCGCACGCGCGGATCGGCGGCGATTTCTTTCGGCGTGCCCTCGACCAGGATGGTGCCTTGCACCAGCACGGTGATGCGCCGCGCCAGGCGAAAGACCAGGTCCATGTCGTGCTCGATGATGAGCAGCGCGATGTCCTGCGGCAGGCTCTCGATGACCTCGATGATGATGCCGCTCTCGGCCGAGGGGACGCCGGCGGCGGGCTCGTCGAGCAACAGCACCTTGGGCTCGAGCCCCAGCGCCACCGCCAGCTCGACCAGGCGCTGTCGGCCATAGGGCAGCTCGCGCACCAGGCGCGGCGCCTCGTCGGCGATGCCGAGGCGCTCGAGCGCGACATAGGCCTCGTCAATGACCGCGCGCCGCGAGCCGGCGCGGCGGTGCAGGTCGCCGGCGACGCCGAGCCGCTCGCTGATCGCCATGCAGACATTCTCGAGCACGCTCAGGCCGCGAAACAGCGTATTGAGCTGAAAGGTGCGGGCGAGGCCGCGCTTGACGCGGTGCGCCTGCGGCAGCGCCGTGATGTCGCTGCCGTCGAGCAGGATGCGGCCGGCGCTCGGGCGCAGCGCGCCGGTGACGAGATTGACGAAGGTGGTCTTGCCGGCGCCGTTGGGGCCGATCAAGGCGTGGCGCGCGCCGTGCTCGAGGCGGAAATCGATGCCGCTCGCCACCGCCAGCGCGCCGAAACTCTTGCACAGATCCTGCGTCTCGAGGGCGGCGTTCACGGCGTCCTCCGCAGCTTGCGCCAGAGCTGCTCGGCAAATCCCAGCAAGCCGCCGCGGGCGAAGACGACGATGAGGATCAGCAGCAGGCCGATCCAGAAATCCCAATAGACCGGATCGGCCTGCGCGAAGCGGTCCTGCGCGATCATGTAGAGCGGCACGCCGATGAACGGGCCATAGAGTCGCCCGACGCCGCCGATGATGAGCATGATGAGGCCGGCGCCCGAGCGCTCGAAGCTCAACACCTCGAGTGCCACGAACTGCGTCGTCTCGGCGAGCAGGGCGCCGGCGACGCCGGCGAAGGCGGCGGCGATGGTGTAGATGATGAGGCGGCGGCGAAACACCGGCGAGCCGATGGCGTGCATGCGCGCCTCGTTCTCGCGAATGCCGGTCAGCGAGCGTCCGAAGGGCGAATGGACGATGCGCCGCGCCGCCATCCAGGCGAGGAACAGGACGGCCAGGCAATAGAGATAGGCGGTGCGGCCGAACAGGTCGAAATGGAACAGGCCGAGCACCGGCCACACCTCCATGCCCTGGAGGCCGTCGGCGCCGCCGGTGACGGCACCCGCCTTGTTCGCCGCCTCCGCCAGCATGAAGGACATCATCAAGGTCAGCATCAGCAGGGTCAGTCCGCGCGTGCGCAGGATGACCAAGCCGCTGAGGCAGCCGAGGATGGCGGCGACGATGCCGCCCAGCACCACCCCGCTCAGCGGCTCGCCCCAGCCATGCGCCGCCAGCAGTCCCGCGGTATAGGCGCCCGCGCCGAAGAACGCGGCCTGGCCCAGGGTGACGATGCCGGCGTAGCCGAGGATGAGGTCGAGCGACAGCGAGAAGATGACGCCGATCAGGATCTGCGAGCCGAGCGAGAGATAGTCGGGAAAGAGAAAATAGGCGGCGATCGCGACCAGCCAGGGCGCGAGCTCGAAGAGGCGCAGGCGATGGCCGCGCACCAGCGCTTCGACGGCGAGCGGCACGGCGCGCGGTGCGGCGGTGTCGCTCATCAGGCCCGCCCGAACAGGCCCTGCGGCCGCCACAGCAGGACGCCGAGCGTCAGGGCATAGATGAAGAACGCGCCGAATTCCGGCAGCAGGTATTTGAAGCCGGTATCGGCGATGCCGAGCAGCAGGGCGGCGAAGAACGGCCCCTTGATGCTGCCGAGGCCGCCCACCGCGACGACGATGAGGAAGTAGATGAGATGCTCCATGGCATAGCCGGGATCGATCGCCAGGATCTCGGCGCCGAGCGCGCCGCCCAGCGCCGCCAGCGCGCTGCCCAGCGCGAAGGTCCAGGTGAAGAGCAGGCCGGTGTTGATGCCGATCGACTGTGCCATGCGGCGATTGTCGACGGCGGCGCGGATGCGCGCGCCGAAGCGCGTGCGCTCGAGCCCGAGCCAGAGCAGCGTCACCAGCACGGCGCCGGCGACGATGAGGAAGCTGCGATAGGTGGGAAAGGAGCGGAAGCCGAAATCGAGCTGGCCGCTGAGATAGTCGGGCGGCGTCATCGGCTGCGCCAGCGGCCCCCAGAGGAACTTGGCGCTGGCCACCGACATGAAGATGAGCCCCACCGACATCAGCACCTGCGACAGCTCGTCGGTGCCGTAGAGCCGGCGATAGAGCAGCCGCTCGAGCACGATGCTGCCGGCGCCGACGGTGATGAAGGCGGCGATGACGGCGAGCGGGAAGGGGACGCCATAGCCGTTCATGAGCCGGGTCATGACGTAGCCGCCGGCGGCGGCGAAGACGCCATGCGCCAGGTTGACGAAGCCCATAAGCCCCATGGTGACGGAAAGCCCCACCGAGATCAGGTAGAGCACCATCGCAAAGGCGACGCCATGGAAGGCGATGCTGACCGCCGCGCTCACAACGCCCGCCCCGGCGCGGCTATTTCAAGGGATTGAGCTCTTTCCACGGATCCCTGACCTGCGCGATGGTCTCGAACTCGATATTGGCGAGACGGTCGCCGACCCTCTCGGTGCGGCGAATATAGACGTTCTGCACGATGTCGCGAGTCTCGGGATCGATCATGATGGGGCCGCGCGGGCTGTCAGGGTCCTTCCAGCCGCGCAGCAGCGCCATCGCCTGATCGCCGTCGAACTTGCCCCCGGTCCGCTTGATCACCTCATAGATCGCGGCCATGCCGTCCCAGCCGGCCACCGACATGAAATTGGCGATCGCCGCGTCGCCGTAGCTGCGCTGCCAGGCGGCGAGGAAGGCCGCGTTCTGCGGCCGCTTGGCGGCGGGCGAGTAGTTGCCGGTGGTGATGACGCCTTCCGGCGTGTCGCCCATGTTCGGCAGCTCCTCGTCGGTGACGATGTCCTGCGGCCCCACCAGCTTGATGCCGGCGGATTTGAGGCCGACATCGGCATAGGCTTTCATCACCGCGGTGGCTTTCTGGCCGGCGGGAATGAAGACGTAGAGCACGTCCGGATGCGCCGCTTTGACGCGCTCGAAGAACGGCGCGAAATCGAGGGTCATGACCGGCATGTGGATCGAGCCGACGATCTCGCCGCCCATCTCGGTGAAGCCCTTGCTGAATCCGCCCTCGCCGTCATAGCCCGGGGCGAAGTCGCTCACCGCAATCATGGCGCGCTTGCCGAGATGCTGCGCGGCCCATCTCCCGAGCGGCAGCGAGAGCTGCCAATGGGTGAAGGAGACGCGCGCCACATAGGGCGAGAGCCGCGGCGTCGTCACCCCGGCCGCGTTCATCACGACGAACGGGATCTTGGCTTCGGTGGCGAGCGGCGCGATGGCGTTGGCGATCGGCGTGCCGATGACGCCCGCCAGCACGTTGACGTGGTCGCGCGTGATCAGCTCCTGCGCCAGGCGCTTGCCGACATCGGCGTTGAAGGTGTCGTCGCGCTTGACGAGCGTCAGCGTCACGCCGGGCGGCAGCTCCGCGGCATGCTCCTTGACATAGAGCTCGACGCCCCGGTCGACCTGCTCGCCCAGCGATGCCTGTGGGCCGGAGTAAGTCAGGATGAGGCCGACCTTGACCGTCTGCGCCGCGGCGGAAGCGGCGGCGACCGTCGCCAGAACGACGGCGACCGCCACCCCGGCCAGTCGCCGCCGATCTCGCGCGCGCTCGATCATCGCTGCCTTCGGCGCCAGGGCGCGCCGCCGTCCCGGTGCGTCACTTCGGCGGGTTGAGTTCTTTCCACGGATCCTTGGTCATCGGCAGGGTCTCGAACTCGATATTGGCGAGATGGTCGCCCTGCTTCTCGACGCGGCGGATATAGATGTGCTGGACGATATCGCGCGTGTCGGGATCGATCATGATCTCGCCGCGCGGGCTGTCGGGGTTCTTCCAGCCCCTGAGCACCGCCATCACCTTGTCGGCGTCGACCTGGCCCTTGGTGGCGTTGATGGCGGCGAAGATCGCGGCCATGCTGTCCCAGCCGCCGACCGACATGAAGCCGGGCAGCGTCTTGTCGCCGTACTCGCGCTTCCAGGCCGCCCTATAGGCCTTGTTGGCGGGGCGCTCGGCAGCGTTGGAATAGGTGCCGGAGCTGATCACGCCCAGCGGCTCCTGGCCCATGCTCGGCAGCTCCTCATCGGGCACGATGTCCTGCGACCCGATGATTTTGATGCCGTCGGCTTTCATGTTGAGGTCGTTATAGGCCTTCATCACCGCCGTCGCCTGCTTGCCCGAGGGCACGAAGACGAAGACCGCGTCGGGCTTGGCGTCCTTGACGCGCTGCATGAACGGCACGAAGTCGGGGTCCTTCAGCGGGAACGCCACGCTGTCGACGATCGCGCCGCCGGCGTCCTTGAAGCCCTTGGAGAAGGCATCGGCCGCCTCGTGGCCGGGGGCGAAGTCGCTGACGGCGACGAAGACCTTCTTGAGCCCGCCCTTTTGCGCCGCCCAGGTGCCGAGCGGCAGGCACTCCTCCCACAGCGTGAAGGAAACGCGCGCGACATAGGGCGACAGCCGCGGCAGGCTTACCGCGGCGGCGTTGCTGACGATGAACGGCACCTTGGCCTCGGCGGTGAGTGGCGCGATGGCCAGCGCATTGGGCGACCACACCACGCCGGTGAGGAAGCTCACATGGTCGCGGGTGATGAGCTCCTGCGCCAGGCGCTTGGCCGTCTCGGGATTGGGCCCGGTGTCGTCGCGCCGGATGATCTCGACCGTGGTGCCGGCGGGAAGGTCCTTCTCATGCTCCTTGACGTAGAGGCTCAGGCCCTTGTCGATCTGGTCGCCGAGCGAGGCCAGCGGTCCGGAATAGGTGAGGACGACGCCGATCTTGATGGTCTCGGCCGCCGCCGGTTGCGCCAGCGGCGCGGCGAGCAGGGCTGCTCCCAGCAGCACCGCCTCTATCCTGTAGCTCATCCTGCGGACCCTCCCTTTTTCGCCCGCCGATACGCGCCGGCGGGCTGTGGTAGTGCGCGGCACTATACTGGCGAAGCGTGGCCATGGGCAATAATGCGCGGCGCGAACTGTTTGATGTCCACCTTTCCCGCGCTCCGGCGCTTCAGGCGAGCTTCACCAGCTGCTTGCCGAGGTTCTCGCCCTTGAGCAGGCCGATGAAGGCGCGTGGCGCGTTTGCCAGCCCCTCGGTCACGCTCTCGCGATACTTGATTCTGCCGTCGCGCACGCCCTGGATCAGCTCCTTCAGCGCCTCCGGCCAGCGCGCCAAATTGTCGGAGACGATGAAGCCCTGCAGCTTGATGCGCATGCCGACCGCCATCATCAGGTTCTGCACGCCGTAGCGCTCGACGGCGTTGTATTGCGAGACCATGCCGCAGAGCGGGATGCGGGCGAAGGGGTTGCAGCGCGCCAGCACGGCGTCGAGGAGGGGACCGCCGACATTCTCGAAATAGACGTCAATGCCCTTGGGCGTCGCCGCCGCCAGCGCTTGCGGCAGATTGCCGTCGCGATGATCGATGCAGGCATCGAAGCCCAGCTCCCGGACCACGAACTCGCATTTCTCCCGGCCGCCGGCAACGCCGACAACGCGGCAATCCTTCATCTTGGCGAGCTGGCCCACCACGCTTCCGACGGCGCCCGAGGCGGCCGAGACCACCACGGTTTCGCCGGCTTTGGGCTGGCCGATGTCGTTGAGCCCGATCCAGGCGGTAACGCCGGGCATGCCGACCACGCCGAGATACGCCGAGATCGGCACCAGCGTGGCGTCCACCTTGCGCAGGTCGCCGCCATCCGACAAGGCATAGTTCTGCCAGCCGACGCGCGCGGCGACCGTATCGCCCTTGTGGAACTTGGCATTGCGGCTTTCGACCACCTCGCCCACCGTCTCGCCGGTCATGACCTGTCCGAGCTCGACCTTGGCGGCGTAGGAGCGCTGGTCGTTCATGCGCCCGCGCATATAGGGATCGAGCGACAGATAGAGGTTCTTGATCAGCACCTGGCCGTCGCCCGGCGCGGGGATCTCCGTCTCGACGATGCGGAAATCGCTTTCCTTCACCCAGCCGGTCGGACGGTTGGCGAGCAGGACCTGCATGTTTTTCGTAGCCATGGCGGCTCTCCCTTGGGCGGTATGCGTTGCCGCTAGGGTACCGCATCCCGCGGCCTTTGTGGGAAGCCACGGCAAGACGCCGCCGCGGCGCGCTCAGCCCGGCGAGCCGCGGGCGGTGAAATCGCCGCGCGCGATGCTGTCGCGGTAGTGGTCGAGCGCCCAACGCACCGAGGGGAAGGCAAGCTCCTGCCACGGGATCTCGTCCCAGGCGAACAGCTTGACCTCGAGGCTCTCGGGCCCGGCGGCGAAATCGGGCGCCTCGAGATGGGCGCGATAGATGATCTGCACCTGGCTGATGCGCGGGATGTCGTAGATGGCGAGCACCCCGTCGATGGTGATCCGGGCCTGCGCCTCTTCCCAGGCCTCGCGCATGGCGCCCGCCGCGGTCGCCTCGTTGAGCTCGAGAAAGCCCGCCGGCAAGGTCCAGAAGCCGCGGCGCGGATTGATGGCGCGGCGGCACAACAGGAAGCGCTCCTGCCACAGGCACACCGCGCCCACCACGATCTTCGGATTCTCGTAATTGATGAAGCCGCAATCGGGGCAGACCATGCGCTCGCGATTGTCGCCTTCCGGCACGGTGAGGATGCTGGGGCCGCGGGCCGCGGGCGGGTTGGGCATGGCTCAGCTTGCCGCGCTGCTGGGCGGCGCGCGCCGCCTCAGACGAACAGGTCGATCAACCGGCCGCGGCTTTGCGGTTGGGTGGCTTTTTGCTGTTGCTGGGTCTGCAGGTCGCCGCGGCCGCTTTCGCGGTTGGCGGTCACCCGCCGTGCCGGCTCGATCGGCGCTGCAGGCGCTGCCGCTCCGGCCACGGGAACCACCGCTGGCGCCACACTGGGCGCCGGCTGGGCGACGCCCTGCACTGGCAAGACCTGCATGCTCACGCGCTCCTGCGATCCCTGGCAGCGAATATATCAGATTGAGGTATCACTAGGCAACAATTTCCCTCAATTATGGTTAACGCGTGCTTAGCGCGGCGACGCCCGGCAGCTCGCGCCCTTCAAGCCATTCGAGAAAGGCGCCGCCCGCGGTCGAGACATAGCTGAGCGCGTCCATCACCCCGGCCTGGGCGAGCGCCGCCACCGTGTCGCCGCCGCCGGCAACGCTGAGCAGCTTGCCTTGCGTCGTGAGCTCGGCGACGCGCCGGGCGATGGCGCTGGTCCCGGCATCGAAAGGCGGCGTCTCGAAGGCGCCTACCGGTCCGTTCCAGACCAAGGTGCGGCTTTGCCCCAGCAGCTCGGTGATCGCCGCCACCGTCTTCGGACCGATATCGAGGATCATGCTGTCCGGCGGCACCCGGTCGATGGCGACGGTCTCGCTCGCGGTGCCGGGCTTGAGCTCCAGCGCCACCACCGCATCCACCGGCAGCACCAGGCGGCAGTTTGCCTGGCGCGCCCGCTCGATGAGGCCGCGCGCGGTCTCGGCCATGTCGCGCTCGCACAGCGAGCGGCCGATCGCGATGCCTTGCGCGAAGAGCAGGGTATTGGCCATGGCGCCGCCGATGATGAGCGTGTCGACCTTGCCGATGATGAAGGCGAGGAGGTCGAGCTTGGTCGACACCTTGGCGCCCCCGATCAGCGCCGCCACCGGGCGCTGCGGCGCCTCGAGCGCGCTCGCCAGCGCCTCGAGCTCGCGCTGCATCAGCCGTCCCGCCGCCGCCGGCAGCAGCCGTGCCAGCGCCGCCGTCGAGGCATGCGCGCGATGGGCGGCGGAGAAGGCGTCGTTGACATAGAGGTCGCCGAGCGCGGCAAGCTGGCGCGCAAAACCCGGATCGTTGGCCTCTTCCTCCTTGTGGAAGCGCAGATTCTCCAGCAGCGCGACCTCGCCCGGCCTGAGGCGCGCCACCACCCGCTCGGCCGCCGGGCCGATGCAATCCTCGGCGAAAGCGACGTCGCGGCCGATCGCCTTGGCGAGCGGCGCCGCCAGCGGGCGCAGCGAGAAGGCGGGGTCGGGCTTGCCCTTGGGCCGGCCGAAATGCGACATCACCACCACCCTGGCGCCGCGCTGGGCGAGCTCGCGGATGGTCGGCGCCAGGCGCTCGATCCGCGTCGCGTCGCTCACCTTGCCATCCTTCATCGGCACGTTGAGGTCTGAGCGCAGCAGGACGCGTTTGCCCGAGGGGTCGATGTCGTCGAGCGTGAGAAATTTCGCCATAGTGCACTCCTAGCCAAAGCGCTCCGGCTGCGTCAATTTGCCGATCGCGGCAGCGGCGCGCCGCTGGAATGAACCCGGGAACCGGCGGAACGATCCATGACCACCGCCCTCGAACGGCTCGCCTATCACACCAGGCAACGATTGCGGGTGTCCTGGTATTCCGGCCAGAAATGGCTGAGCGCGCGGCTTACCGAGAGCGTGGCAGCGTCCCCCGAGCTCAAGCGGCGCATGCCCGACCGGGCGCGCATCCTGGCCGATCTCGGCGCGCTGCTCGAACAGGACTGGCGCAACATCGCCGAGGGCCGCTATCGCCTGCCCGAGGACATCATGATCCGGCCGCTCGCCGCCTTGCGCATGGCCGGACGCTACTTCGCCGATCTGCGCCAGGTCGACGAGCGCCGCCGCGCCGCCGCCAATGACGAGGTGTTCCGCTCGACGGCGGGCGCGGGCTATCCCCGCTACTTCCTGCAGAACTTCCACTACCAGACCGACGGCTATCTCAGCCGCCGCTCGGCCGAGCTCTATGACCATCAGGTCGAGGTGCTGTTCGGCGGCGCCGCCGAGGCGATGCGGCGCCAGGCCTTGGTGCCGCTGCAGCGCGTGCTGCAGGAGCGCGGCGTGCGCCGGGCGAGCCTCATCGACCTCGCCTGCGGCACCGGACGCTTTCTGCGCGAGGTGAAGAACAATTATCCCCGGCTCGCCGTCACCGCCCTTGATCTCAGCCCCTATTATCTCGACGAGGCGCGCCGCGCGCTGCGGCCGTGGTCGCGCGCCGAGTTCATCGCGGCGCCTGCCGAGCGCGTGCCGCGGGCCGAGGCCAGCTTCGATGTCGCCACCTCGATCTTTCTCTTCCACGAATTGCCGGCGCGCGAGCGCCGGGCGGTGGCGGGCGAGATGGCGCGGCTGCTGCGGCCGGGCGGCGCGGCGATCCTGGTCGATTCCATTCAGCTCGGCGACGTGCCGGACTACGATGCGCTCGTCGAGTTCTTCCCGCTGGCCTTCCATGAGCCCTATTACGCGCATTATGCGCGGGACGATCTCGCAGCCCTGTTCGGCGCTGCCGGGCTGGTGCTCGAGGAGAGCCGGATCGCCTATTTCGCGAAGGTGATGACCTTTCGCAAGCCGCGATAGCCGCGCCTCAGAGCCGCGCGATCCGTGTCCGGACACGCGCGACAAAAGCCTGGCGCGCGGCGGCGGTGGCGCGGTCCATGTCGTATTGCGCGAGATAGAAGGAGCGGACGCGCGGCCCGCACATCGGCTTCAAGGCGCGCATCAACACCTTGCGCCCGGGATCGCCCGCCACCAGCCGCGTGATCCACCACGGCGAGCCGTAGCTCGTGACGACGCCGAATACTTTGATGTGGGTCAGCAGCGGCCGGATGCGGCCGCGCGCGGGGTCATGCGCGAAGGCGACGCCCGGCGCCCAGACGCGGTCGACATAGCCTTTGAGCATGGCGGGCATGGCGAACCACCAATGCGGAAAGCAGAAGATCACCCCCTCGGCGCGGCGCAACAGGGCGGTATGAGCGGCGACGGCGCGGTCGTCATAGGCGGTCTCGTAGTAGCTGCGTCGCTCCTCGGCGCTCATCCGGGGATCGAAGCGCTTCGCGATAGAGGTCGCTGGCGACGACCTCGTGGCCGCCCTCGGCCAGCGCGTCGAGGATCACACGGAACAGCGCGTGGTTATAGCTTTCGGTCAGCGGATGGCAGTGGATGACCTGGAACAGCATCGCCCGCCGGCGTCGCGTCCGCGCCGCTCAGGCGTCGCTCGTCGGGACCCAGGGAATGCGCGCGACGTCGATCCCGTCATCGGCCAGCGCCTCGGCCTCCGCCTCGCTCGCTTCGCCGTAGATGCCCCGCGGCTCGACTTCGCCGTTGTGGATGCGGCGCGCCTCTTCGGCAAAGCGCTCGCCGACATAGTCGCACTGACTCTCGACCTGCCGGCGCAAGTGCTGCAGCATCTGGCGAAGTTGATCGGGCGAGGTCGGGGTCTTGGCGTCGCCCGTCGCGGCCGAGCGCGCCAGCCGCGGCGCCATCGGCGCCTTCTCGATGACGGTGCTGGCGCAATCGGGACAGGTGATCAGACCGCGCTGCGCCTGGCGCTCATAGGTGGCGCCGTCGCGGAACCAAGCCTCGAATTCGTGCTCGGCCGGGCATTTGAGCTTGAATAGGATCATGCCGCACCGGACCTTCTGCACGTTGATACACGTGCCGCAACCCTTTAGCAATCGTCGTCAGCGAGTGCCAATATCGTGAACAGTGAAGCCCCGGCAATGTCCCCTTCCGCCTGGGTCCGCCGCTTCCTGCCGTTGATTGCGCCCGGCGGGCGGGTGCTGGACCTCGCCGCGGGCGGCGGGCGCCATGTCAGACTGTTGCGCACGGCCGGTTACCAAGTGGTTGCCGCCGACCGCGACGCCGGCGCGCTCAGGACTGCTTTCGCCGGCGATCCGCTGTGCGACATCATCGAGATCGATCTCGAGGATGGCGGCCCGTGGCGTTTGGGCGAGGGCTATCATGGCATCCTCGTCACCAATTATCTCTGGCGCCCGCTGTTGCCGGCGCTGGCATCGGCGCTGGCGCCCGGTGGCGTGCTGCTCTACGAGACCTTCATGCTCGGCAATGAGCGCCTGGGCAAGCCGGCGAACCCCGACTTCCTGCTGCGGCCCGGCGAGCTGCTGGCGGCGTTCATCGGTCGGCTCGCCATCATCGCCTTCGAGCAGGGCACGGTTGCGGCGCCTCGCCCGGCGGTGATTCAGCGCATCGCGGCGGTGAACGGCGAGATCGGCGCCCTGCCGGGCTGAGCGCCGCCTGCCAGCCGGGCTATTCCGCCGCCAGCGAGCCCGGTCCGCGCCGCGGCGCGGCGTAGGGTCGATCATGCTGCAGCGAGGGGACGGAGCGGCGCGCGTCGGCGATCTGCGCGGGATCGATCTCGGCGATGACATAGCCGGGGCCGTCCTCGGCCTCAGCGAGGATCTCGCCCCAGGGGGCCACGATCAGCGAATGACCGTAGGTCTTGCGTCCTTCCGCATGTTCGCCCCATTGCGCCGGGGCGAAGACGAAAGCGCCGTTCTCGATCGCCCGCGCGCGCATCAGCACGTGCCAATGGGCGCGGCCGGTGGGCACGGTGAAGGCCGAGGGGATCGCGAGGAAATCGGCGCCCGCCTGCGCCAGCGCGCGGTAGAGGTGGGGAAAGCGTAGATCGTAGCACACGGTCATGCCGAGGACGCCCCAGGGCAGCGCCGCCAGCACCGCCGCATCGCCCGGCCGGAAAGCGTTCGATTCACGATAGCTCTCGCCGCCGGCGAGCTCGACATCGAACATGTGGATCTTGTCGTAGCGCGCGGCGACGCTGCCGTCGGGAGCGAGGAGGAAGGAGCGGTTGGCGAGCCGATCCTCGCCCGCCTCGCCGCGCACCACCGCCGAGCCCAGCAACAGCCACGCGCCGGTCTCGCGCGCGAGATCGCGAAAGGCGGCGAGCATGGCATGGGATGCCTCGTCCCGGGCCTTGGCCAGGCGCTGCGCCCGCTTCGGCTCCATCATGTCGCTCACCTCGGGCGTCATGATGAGCTCGGCGCCCTCGGCGCGGGCGCGGCGGATGAGGGCGCTGGCCGCAGCGATATTGGGTTCGACCTCGCGCGTCGAGGAAAGCTGGATACAGGCCGCCTTGAAGCGGCCGCTCACCGGGGGGCGATCCCGAGCTTAGCGTCAAGCGTGCCGGCGCGCTCCAGGGCATAGAGCTCGTCCGAGCCGCCGACATGCTCGCCATCGATGAAGATCTGCGGCACGGTCTGCCGCCCGCCCGAGCGCTCGACCATCTCGTCGCGCTTGGCGGTGTCCTCGATGACGTCGATATTGATGAAGTCGACGCCCTTCTTCTCGAGCAGGCTCTTGGCCCGCGCGCAATAGGGGCAGAACAGCGTCGAATAGATCTCAACCCGCGCCATAATCGCTCCAGTCAAAAGCCCGCCCTGTCCCATCTAATCGAAAATCCCGGCAAATCAAGAAATTTTCGCGCCGGCCGGGACTGCCGCTGTCGCCGGGGCGGCCGGTCGCGTCGTGCTTTGCCGGGAACGCCAGTCAGTCCTTGACGTGGTGCGGGTTCTTGGGCGCGGTGTCGCGCGGCTTGGCGACGGTCGGGCCTTTATGCTCGACATTGCCGGTCATCATGATGATCTCGATCTTGCGGTTGGCCGTGGTGCGGAAATGCGCGTCGGCGCCGAGGGACGCCGCCTTGTTGCAGAAGGCGCGGGCCTCGGCCACCAGCCGGTTGCGCTCGATCCCGTCGTCTTCCCGCGCCTTGTGCGCGGCCTGGTTCAGCGCGGTATCGGCCGCCCGCATATTGGCCATGCATTCGAAGGAGCGCGCCGCGGCCAGCGCCTTGCGCTTGAAGTCCATGGGAAATTTGGGATTGTTCTTGAGCGCCTCGTCGATCCGCGTCTTGATCCGCTCGGCCTCGGCCGGCGCGGCCGCGTGCATCCCCTCGAGCATCTTCTCGCAGGTGGCCATGGCGGCGGCGAGCTGCCTCTGTTCGGCTTCGCGTTTCTTGGCGGCATCCGTCGCGTACGACATGGTGAACTCGCTTTCACCCCAGCTTCCTTTTAACTTATCCACAATGCGTTTATTTTGTGTTAGCTGAAAAATGTAGGTAATACAGTAGGTTATGCCCAATCCAGCAAGCCTCTTGACGCCTCGGCGGCGGCCGGGACGTGCCGGGTCCACAACGAAAAACCGGCCGGCTCCTAGCCCTCTTGCCGCACCGTGCGCGCGAGCGTGAGGACGTCGACGCTCAGCGCGCCGGCGCGGCGCAGAACACGCGCGCATTCACCGACGGTGGCGCCGGTGGTGAAGACGTCGTCGATCAGCAGGATGCGCTTGCCGCCGACATCGCAGCCCGGCTTCACCGCGAAGGCGGCGCGCACGTTGCGCTCGCGCCCGGCGGCGTTGCGCTTGCCTTGGGACGGGGTGCGGCGGCGGCGCAGCAGCCAGTCGGCGCCGACCGGCGGCCCGCCCGCCTTATGTAGGGCATGGGCAAGCACGGCGGCCTGGTTGTAGCGGCGGGCGAAAAGCCGGGTCCAATGCAGCGGCACCGGCACGGCGATGTCGGCATCGGCGACCAGTTCGCTCCCGGCACGCCTGAGCCAGGTGCCGAAGGCCGGGGCCAGATGCAGGCGGTCGCCATGCTTGAAGGCGAGGATCAGCTTGCGGCTCGCGGTGTCATAGCGCATCGCCGCCCGGGCGCGGTCGAAGGGCGGGTGACCGCGCAGGCACTGGCCGCAGAGCGCCGCTCCGGCCAGCTCGAACTCGAAGGGCAGGCCGCAGCAGGCGCAACAGGGTGCGCCGAGGAAGGTGATGTCGCGCCAGCACGCGGCGCAGAGCGTGCCGGCCGCGCTCACCGTCGTGCCGCAGGCGAGGCAGCGCGGCGGCAGGAGCAGGTCGAGCAGCGCCAGGGCGGCGCGGCGCACCCGCTTCGGTCGGGCGAGGCTCAGCATCGACCGCGATGTCAGCGCGGCGTCGCGCGGCTGTCAACGTCCGGCTGCTGGCAGCGTGGGCGCGTCCGTGCCATATAACCGCCATGCCGCCCGCCGCCGATCCCTTGCACGTGTTCGATCGCCGGGCGTTGCGGCTCCATCGCAGCCGCGCCGCCCGGGACCCCGGATCGGCTGACTTCCTGGTCGTCGAGGCGGCGGAACGGCTCCTCGATCGGCTCGAGGATGTGGCGCGCCGGTTTCCGCTGGCGCTCGATCTCGGCTGCCGTCACGGCGTGCTGGCGGGCGCGCTGGCGGGCCGCGGCGGCATCGAGACGCTGATCCACGCCGACGCCGCCTGGGGCTTTGCCCGCCGCGCGCCGGCGCCGGCATTGGTCGCCGAGGCCGAGGCGCTGCCGTTCAAGCCGGCGGCGTTCGACCTCGTTCTGAGCAATCTCGAGCTGCATTGGACGAACGATCTCCCGGGCGCCTTGCTGCAGCTGCGTCACACGCTCAAGCCCGACGGGCTGCTGCTGGCCTCGCTGTTCGGCGGCGAGACGCTGGCGGAGCTGCGCCGCGCGCTGATGGAGGCCGAGCTCGCCGAGGAGGGCGGCGCCAGCCCGCGCGTCTCGCCTTTTGCCGATCTGCGCGATCTCGGCCAGCTGCTGCAGCGCGCCGGCTTCGCCCTGCCGGTGGTCGATAGCGACGTGATCGAGGTGACCTATGGCGACGCGCTGGCGCTGATGCGCGACCTGCGCGCCATGGGCGAAAGCAACGCCGTGGCCGAGCGGCGCCGCGGCTTCACCCGGCGCGCGACGCTGGCCCGCGCCACCGCGCTCTACCGCGAGCTTTTCGCCCGGCCCGACGGCCGCCTGCCTGCGCGCTTCGAGATCATCACCTTGACCGCCTGGGCGCCGCATGCGAGCCAGCCGCAGCCGCTGCGGCCCGGCAGCGCCAGCGCCCGGCTCGCCGCCGCGCTCGACACGGTCGAGCACCCGGCCGGGGATAAGCCAGGCTGAAGCGCGCGGGGCGTTGAAATATTTCGCTTATTAAGAGAATAACTCCTTCGAATTAAGTCATCCTTAGGTTCGGTCGCCGACGATCGCGCCCTCGCCTGAGGAGGCTTGTCGCCTGCTCCTGCCTGAGGCTCGCATGCGCTGGCTCGGTGGTGTCCTGCTCGGCTCTTGGCTCCGCCGCGGTCGTGGCCCCGGCGAAGGATCTCTGTCGGCGCGTTCGCTGGGCAGCCGCTTCGCGCTGATCATCGTCATCTTTGCCGTGATGCAGGTGATCATCCTGGCGCTCTGTCTCGTCACCATCGAGGGGATCAACGCCACCCGCGCCTATGTCGCCGGCGAGGACACCTATACCAAGGCGCAGAAGCGCGCGGTGCGCGATCTGCGCAGCTATGTCGCGCGCGCCCAGGCGATCGACCTCACGGATTTCCGCCGCGCCATGGACGTGCTCGCCGGCGACCGGATCGGCCGCGAGGCGCTCGAGGCGCGGCCGCCCGATCTCGACAAGGCCTTCCAGGGGTTTGTCCAGGGCGGCAATGATCCCCGCGACATCCCGTCCCAGTCGCGGCTCTTCCTCTGGTTCTCCTGGTGGGGGCCGTTCGATCGGGCGATTGGGGACTGGCGGACCGGCGACCGGCTGGTGGGCGAGCTGGCCGGCCTTGCCGACGAGATCGTCGCCGCTCGGGGCGCGGGACCGCTCGCGGACCCCCGCCGCGCCGCCCTTCTCGCCGCGATGAATGACCTCGATGACCGTTTTACCCGCCTCGAGGACGATTTCTCCGTCCATATGGGCGAGGCGGCCCGCGCGGCGCGCTATCTGGCGATGCTCGGGCTGGTGCTCGGCAGCGCCTTGCTGTGGACGGGCGGCATCTTGCTGGCTTGGCGCAGCTTCCGCATCGCCATCCGGGCCGAGGGGCGCCTGGCGCGCAGCGAGCACCGCTTCCGCGATTTCGCCAAGGTGGCGTCGGACTGGTTCTGGGAGACCGACGCGCATAACCGCCTCACCTACCTCTCCGGCCGCGCCGCCCCTGGCGGCATGGGCAATCCCGCGGCCTTCATCGGCAAGACTCTGATCGAGCTTGCCAAGGGCGATCCGGCCGAGGACAGCTGGCGCCGGCAGCTCGAGGATGTGGCGGCGCGCCGGCCGTTCCGCGACTTCGCCTATTCCCATCGCCGGGCCGATGGCGACGAGCAGTTCTGGTCGCTGAGCGGCTCGCCGGTCTACGACCATCTCGGCCAGTTCGCGGGCTATCGCGGCACCGGCAGCGAGATCACGCGCGACGTTCTGGCGCAGCGCTCGCTGGAGCATGCCAAGGAGCAGGCGGAGGCCGCCAACCGCGCCAAATCCGAGTTCCTCGCCAATATGAGCCATGAGCTGCGCACGCCGCTCAACGCCATTCTCGGCTTCGCCGAGATCATCCGCGAGCGGCTGCTGGGACCGGTCGGCGACCGCTACGCCGAATACGCCAACGACATCCATACCTCGGGGACCCACCTCCTCGGCATCATCAACGACATTCTCGACCTGTCCAAGGTCGAGGCCGGGCGGCTCGAGCTGATCGAGGAGATCGTCGACCTCCAGAGCGTCGTCAGGAGCGTCGTGCTGCTGCTGCGCGAGCGCGTCGCCACCGCGGAGCTGACGCTCAAGGTCGAGCTGCCCGATGCGCTGCTGCTGCTGCGCGCCGACGAGCGCAAGCTCAAGCAGGTGCTGATGAATCTGCTGTCCAACTCGGTGAAGTTCACCCCCGCTGGCGGCGAGATCCTGGTCCGCGTCAGCGTCGAGAACGCGCGCGGCGTCATCATCGAGGTCCGTGACAACGGCATCGGCATCGCGCCCGAGGATATCGCCCGCGCGCTGTCGCCCTTCGGTCAAGTCGACAGCCGCTTGAGCCGCCGCTACGAGGGCACCGGCCTGGGCTTGCCGCTGGCGCAGGCGCTGGTCGCGCTGCATGGCGGCACCCTCGCGCTCGAAAGCGCGCCCGCCGAGGGCACCACGGTGCGCGTCACGCTGCCCGCCGACCGTCTCGTCGAGCGTGAGATGCGGCGTTGGATCGCCGGTTGACACGGCCATAGAATCGCGCCGCGGTTTGCCGTAGACTGCCGCCGCTCTTGCGATGTGCAGCGAACGAGCGCGACATGAGTCGACCGATCCTCATCCTCATAGCCTCGCTGCTGGCCGCCGTCTTGGCCGGGCCGGCCTCGGCGGCGCCGCAAAACTACGAGTACCGCGTCATCCATCCGACCTATGGCGATATCGGCACCTACACCAATCTGGTCGAGCATGTCGGTGACGATACCGAGGTGACGAGCGAGCTGCGCATCGCCATCCGGCTGCTCGGCATCGTCGTCTATCGCCAGGAAGCCCGGCGGAGCGAGCACTGGCAGGGCCAGCGGCTCGTCGCCTTCGATAGCGTCACCGTCACCAATGGCGACCGGATCGAAGTGCATGGCAAGGCGCGCGACGGCAGCTTCGCCGTGACCAGCCCCGCCGGCACCGTCCTGGCGCCGGCCAGCGTCCATCCCTCCAACCCGTGGTCGGCGATGGTGCTTAACACCAATGTCATGATGTCGACCCGCACCGGCCAGATCCTGCCGGTCCGTGTCAGCGGCGGCGAGACCGAGACGGTGGCGCTTGCCGGCAGCACCCTGCGGCTCCATCAGTACGAGGTCGTCAGCGACAAGCATCAATTCGTCTGGCTCGACGACCATGGCACGCCCATCGCCTTCCGGACGGCCGAGAACGGCACGCCGATCGATTTTGTGCTGCGGCGCTGGCAGGATATCGCGGCCGCCGGCCGGGGCTGATCGGCCACAAATCGCCTACAACAAGTCCCGCAGCACCGCCACCAGCGGCTTGTCCGCCGGCGGCATGGCGTATTGGTCGAGCTTCTGCGGTCTTACCCAGGCCAGGCTCTGGCCTTCCTGCGCTGCGATCGTGCCGCTCCAGCGGCGACAGACATAGAGCGGCATCAGCAGATGGAAGCGCTCGTAGCGATGGGACGCGAAGCTGAGCGGCGCGAGGCAGGCCTCGCTGACATCGATGCCGAGCTCTTCCTTGAGCTCGCGGATGAGGGCGGCCTCCGGCGCTTCTCCCGGCTGCACCTTGCCGCCGGGAAACTCCCAGAGACCGGCCATGGCCTTGCCTTCCGGCCGCTGCGCCAGCAGCACGCGCCCATCGGCATCGACCAGCGCCACGGCGACGACCAGGACGACCGGCGGCGGCTAGCAGCGGTAGCTGCCATTTCAGCTCCGGTAGCTGCCATTGATGTCGATATAGCGGTGCGTGAGATCGCAGGTCCACACCGTCCAGCTTCCCTTGCCGATGCCGAGATCGAGCGCGATCTCGATGCTGCGCCCGGCCATGTGCTTGGTGACGGGCGCCTCGTCGTAGCCGGGCACCGGTCCGCCCTTCTCGGCGATGCGCACGCCGCCGATGGTGATGGCGAGCCGGTCGCGGTCGGCCTTCTCGCCGGCCTTGCCGACGGCCATGACGATGCGGCCCCAATTGGCGTCGCCCGCCGCCAGCGCCGTCTTGACCAGCGGCGAGTTCCCGACCGCCAGCCCGATCCGCCGCGCCGCCCGCGGCGAGGCCGCGCCGGTCACCGCGATGGTGACGAATTTCTCCGCGCCTTCGCCGTCGCGCACGATCTGCTGGGCAAGGTCGATCATCACCCGATCGAGCGCGCGGCGGAAGCCGCGCAGCCGCGGATCGCCGGCGCGGGTCACGCGCTTGTGCCGCGCCCTGCCGGTCGCCACCAGCAGCACCGTATCGCTGGTCGAGGTGTCGCCGTCGACGGTGATCGAGTTGAAGGAGCGCTGGTTCGACGCGCTGAGCAGCTGCTGCAGCACCTTGGCCGGGATCGCCGCGTCGGTGAAGAGATAGGCGAGCATGGTCGCCATATCCGGCGCCAGCATGCCGGATCCCTTGGCGAAGCCGTTGATCGTCACCGCGACGCCGTCGATCTCGGTCGCAGCGGTGACCAGCTTCGGGAAGGTGTCGGTGGTCATGATCGCCCGCGCGGCTTCCATCCAGCCGGTCTCGGACGCGGCCTTCGCCGCTTCGGCCAGCCCGGCGATGATCTTCTCGCCGGGCGGTGGCTCGCCGATGACGCCGGTGGACGCGATGAAGATCTCGCGCGGAGGACAGCCGGCGAGCTTCGCCATGCTCCGCGCCGTCTCTTCGACGACCTTCCGCCCGGCGCGGCCGGTGAACACGTTGGCATTGCCGGAATTGACCACGATCGCCCGCGCCTTGCCGCGCGGCAGGGCGGCGCGGCACCAATCGACCGGCGCGCCCGGCGTGAGCGAGCGGGTGAACACGCCGGCAACGCTGGTGCCGGGCTCGAGCAGCGCCACCATGACGTCGGGCCGGCCCTGGTAGCGGATGCCGCAGCTCGCCGCGCCAAGCCTGACGCCGGCGATCGGCGGCAGGTCAGGCTGGCGCGTCGGCGCGAGCGGCGAGGGCGCGGGCATGACCGATCCCGGCAGCGGGCGCGCCGCTACTCCTTCGGCTTGGTCGCCGGCGACAGCACCGGCGCGTCGGGCGCCGGCGCCGTGCCCGGCGCGCCCGGAGCGGCGAGGTTGGGCGCCGGGGCGGCGCCGGCCGGCTGCGTGCCGGGGGGGCTGCCATCGGCGTTGAACACTTCGATCTTGGCCGAGGCCTTCAGCTCGTTCATCTTTTCGCCGACGATCTCGCGCGCGATCATGTCGGTGAGCTGCGGTTTCATCTTGTCGTAGGCCGGCGCGCTCGCGGTGCGGCGATCCTCGAGCTTGATCACATGCCAGCCGAATTGCGTCTTGACCGGCGTGTCGGTGAACTCGCCTTTCTTCAGCTTGAAAGCGGCATCGGCGAATTCCGGCACCATCTGGTCCTTGGTGAACCAGCCGAGATCGCCGCCCGATGTCTTGCCCGCGGGGTCGGTGCTCTTTTCCTTGGCGAGCGCGGCGAAATCGGCGCCCTTCTTGAGCTGCTCGATGACCGCCTTGGCATCGGCCTCGTTGGCGAGAAGGATGTGGCGCGCATTCACTTCTTCGCGCGGCGGCGCATCCTTTACATATTTGTCATATTCCGCCTTGAGCTTTTGCTCGCTGACGTTCTTCTCGATCATGCGGTTGATGTATAGCTGGGCGATCACCTGGTCCTGGACGAGCGCCAGGCGGCGTTTCACCTCGGCATCGTCCTGGAATTTGGCCTTGTGCGCCGCCTGGGCGACCAGGGTCGTGGCGATCATCCGGTCGAGGATCTCCATATAGAGCTTGTCCGGCGGTTGCCGCTGCGCCTGCGGCGGCAGGCTGCGGGCGGCCTCTTCGATGTCGGAGCGGTGCAGCTCGAAGCCGTTGACGCGCGCCACCACGGGGTCTCTGGGGATCGCCGCCGGAGTCGGTTTTGCCGCTTGCGCCCAGACCGGGGTGGAAAGGAGCGTCAGAGCAAGCGCCAGTATCGCACGAAGCGTCATAGGGGTTCCTTTTGACAAGGGGCGCGGCCGAGCGCCGGCGCCGGACACGCCTCCTCGATCGCGCGGGGCGCCGTCGGGCGCTCATAAAGCACATCGCAACGACGGAGGCAACGCCAATAGGCGCGTCCTTGCCCGACCCGCCGGAATTGACACTTACCCTCGGTCCGCCTATCTGTCACCCGGGATCCGTGCGGCCCTTGACCCCTCCCGCTTCCAGTCCGAGGTTTGGATGATCGGCGCCCTGGCTCGGCGACTGTTCGGCTCAGCAAACGATCGATACGTCAGAAGCCTGCAGCCCCTCCTAGACGAGATCAATGCGGCGGAGCCGGCGCTTGTCCAGCTCTCCGACGAGGAGTTGCGCCAGCGCACGCCGGCGCTGAAGCAGCGCCTGGCCGCCGGCGAGACGCTCGACGACATCCTGCCCGACGCCTTCGCCACCGTGCGCGAGGCGGCCAAGCGCACACTCGGCCAGCGCCATTTCGACGTCCAGCTCATGGGCGGCGTCGTGCTCCATCGCGGCATGATCGCCGAGATGAAGACCGGCGAAGGCAAGACGCTGGTGGCCACATTGCCGGTCTATCTCAACGCGCTCGCCGGCAAGGGCGTGCATGTCGTGACCGTCAACGACTATCTCGCCCGGCGCGACAGCGAGTGGATGGGCCAGATCTATCGCTTCCTCGGCCTCTCCGTCGGCTGCATCGTGCATGGGCTCGACGACGGCGAGCGCCGCGCCCAATACGCCGCCGACGTCACCTACGGCACCAACAACGAGTTCGGCTTCGACTATCTGCGCGACAACATGAAGTTCCGGCTCGAGGACATGGTGCAGCGCCCGTTCAATTTCGCCATCGTCGACGAAGTCGATTCGATCCTCATCGACGAGGCGCGCACGCCGCTCATCATCTCGGGCCTGGCCGAGGATTCCTCCGTGATGTACCGCTCGGTCGACAAGCTCATTCCGCGGCTCGCGGCCGAGGACTTCGAGAAAGACGAGAAGCAGCGTCAGGTGGTGCTGACGGAATCCGGCGTCGAGAAGATGGAAGCGATGCTGCGCGAAGGCGAGCTGATCACCGCCGGCACGCTCTACGACATCCACAACGTCGCGCTGGTGCATCACGTCAACCAGTCGCTGCGCGCGCACAAGCTCTTCGCGCGCGACACCGACTATATCGTCAAGGACGGCAAGGTCGTCATCATCGACGAGTTCACCGGCCGGATGATGGAGGGGCGGCGCTACTCCGAGGGGCTGCATCAGGCGCTCGAGGCCAAGGAAGGCGTCGAGATCCAGCCGGAGAGCGTGACGCTCGCCTCGATCACCTTCCAGAACTATTTCCGCCTCTTTCCCAAGCTCGCCGGCATGACCGGCACGGCGATGACCGAGGCCTCGGAGTTCGGCGACATCTACAAGCTCGACGTCGTCGAGATGCCGACCAACGTGCCGATGCAGCGCATCGACAATGACGACGAGGTCTACCGCAGCGCGCGCGAGAAGTACGAGGCGATCATCACGCAGATCCTCGAGTGCCACGAGCGCAAGCAGCCGGTGCTGGTCGGCACCGTCAGCATCGAGAAGTCGGAGGCGCTCGCGGCGCTCCTGAAGAAGCGCAAGATCCCGCATCAGGTGCTGAACGCGCGCTATCACGAGCAGGAAGCCTATATCATCGCCCAGGCCGGGCGCCCCGGCGCCGTCA
This sequence comes from uncultured Alphaproteobacteria bacterium, assembly GCA_963789275.1. Lineage (GTDB taxonomy): Bacteria > Pseudomonadota > Alphaproteobacteria > ATCC43930 > CGMCC-115725 > DAHUYF01. Next base: position 79,087 of record CAWBKF010000011.1, on the reverse strand, counting down.
CCATCGCCACCAACATGGCCGGCCGCGGCACCGACATTCAGCTCGGCGGCAATCTCGACATGCGGCTGCGCCAGGAGCTGCCCGCGATCGTCGACGAGGCGAAGCGCGCGGAGCGCATGGCCGAGATCCGCGCCGAGATCGACGAGGCGCGCGAGGCGGTGCGCCGGGCGGGCGGCCTCTTCGTCATCGGCTCCGAGCGCCATGAGAGCCGGCGCATCGACAATCAGCTGCGCGGCCGCTCGGGCCGCCAGGGCGATCCCGGCGCCTCCAAGTTCTTCGTCTCGCTCGAGGACGATCTCATGCGCATCTTCGGTTCCGAGCGCATGGACGGCATGCTGCAGCGCCTCGGCCTCAAGGAGGGCGAGGCGATCATCCACCCCTGGATCAACAAGGCGCTGGAGAAGGCGCAGCAGAAGGTGGAGGCGCGCAATTACGAGGCGCGCAAATACGTCCTCAAATTCGACGACGTGATGAACGACCAGCGCAAGGTGGTCTACGAGCAGCGCAAGGACATCATGGCGGCGAAGGACGTGGCCGCCACCGTCGCCGACATGCGCCACGAGACGGTGGAGGCGATGGTCGGGCGCTGCATCCCGGACAACGCGCTGCCGGATCAGTGGGACGTCGATACGCTCCATGACGATTGCCTGCGCATCTTCAACCTCGACCTGCCGGTCAAGGAATGGGCGAAGGAAGAGGGCATCGGCGACGCCGAGATCACGGAGCGCATCGGCCAGGCCGCCGACGCCAAGATGGCGCAGAAGGCCGCGAATTACGGCGCCGACATCATGCGCATGGCGGAGAAGAGCCTGCTGCTGCAGGTCCTCGACCAGAACTGGAAGGAGCATCTCGTACAGCTCGAGCATCTGCGCCAGGGCATCAATCTGCGCGCCTATGCGCAGCGCGACCCCGTCAACGAGTACAAGCGCGAGGCCTTCGAGCTGTTCAGCGGCATGCTGATCGAGCTGCGCGAGACCGTGACCCGCGTGCTGGCGCATGTCGAGCTGCGCGTCCAGCGCGGCGATGAGACGCCGGAGGAGGCGGTGCCGCCGCCGCCGCGGCCGCGTGTCATGATCGAGCGCCGCGACGATCCGGCTTTCGCCGACACCGGCGGCAACGGCGCCGCGCGGCGGCCGCCACCGCCACCGCGGTTGCGGCACCTTGGGCCAAGACCCCGCGCAATGCTCCGTGCCCCTGCGGCTCCGGCAAGAAATACAAGCACTGCCACGGCCGGATCTGACGCGCCGGGGCGGGCGGGCCCCGTCCAGCCGAGTGACGCAGCCGGCGCGACCGGCCGTGCGGCCCTCGCTCCGACCGGATGTTACACCGAATTAATCCGTGGGAAGGGGCGTGGTAATGGCTGATAGCCAATTATGCTGCCACAAAGCGCCTGGCCTTCGGGCATGGCGTTAGCGATACGCCACCGTTTCAGCTCAAAAGAGGTACTCTCATGCTTTCCCCGATTTCCCCCCGCCCGAAGGCCTCGGCGTTCCGGCGTGTCCGCGCCGCGGCGCTGGCCAGCAGCGTCGGCCTCAGCCTGGCGCTGGCGCCGATGGCCTGGGCGCAGACGGCAACGCCGGCGCCGCAGGGCGTCGGCATCGCCGCGCAATTGCCGACCTTTGCGCCGCTGGTGAAGAAGGTCCTGCCCGCGGTCGTCAACATCTCGGTCACCGAGAAGGCGGGGACCCCCGCCGATGACGAGCAGGACACCGACAACGACCAGGGCGGCCCGCAGCAGGGCATGCCCTCCTCGCCCTTCGACGAGTTCCTGCGCAAGTTCTTCGAGCAACAGGGCCGCGGCCAGGGCTTTCCCGGCGGCCCGATGCAGCCCGCGCCGCATGCCGAGCAGCGCATCGCGCTCGGCTCCGGCTTCATCATCGATCCCGCCGGTTACGTCGTGACCAACAACCATGTCGTCGCCAATGCCGACAAGGTGACGGTGATCTTCCAGGATGGCAGCAAGCATCCCGCCAAGGTGCTCGGCCGCGACACCAAGACCGATCTGGCGCTGCTCAAGATCGACGCCAAGGAGCCGCTGCCCTATGTCTCCTGGGGCGACAGCAACGTGGCGCAGGTAGGCGACTGGGTGCTCGCCGTCGGCAATCCCTTCGGCCTCGGCGGCACCGTCAGCTCCGGCATCGTCTCGGCGCGCGGCCGCGACATCCATTCCGGTCCCTATGACGATTACCTGCAGCTCGACGCCGCCATCAACCGCGGCAATTCCGGCGGCCCGACCTTCAATCTGGACGGCCAGGTGATCGGCATCAACACCGCGATCTACTCGCCCAACGGCGGTTCCGTCGGCATCGGCTTCGCCATTCCGTCGAGCCTCGCCAAGCCGGTGATCGACCAGTTGCGCGAGCACGGCAAGGTCGAGCGCGGCTGGCTCGGCGTGCAGATCCAGGAAGTGACCCCCGAGATCGCCAAGAGCCTCAACCTGCCCAAGGCCGAAGGCGCGCTCGTCGCCGACGTGACCGCCGGCAGCCCCGCCGCCAAGGCGGGCCTGAAGCAGGGCGACGTCATCCTCTCCTTCAACGGTCATGAAGTGGCGAAGGTGCGCGACCTGCCGATCGTCGTGGCGCAGACGCCGGTGGGCGAGAAGGCCAAGGTCGAGGTGTTCCGCGGCGGCAAGGACGAGCATCTCGACATCGCCATCGCCCAGATGCCGGAGAACCCGCAAGTCGCGCAGAACGACCGCGGCGGCAATGATCAGGGCGCGGACGAGAACGCCACCGCGCTCGGCGTCAAGCTGGCGCCGCTCACCGATCAGCTGCGCCAGCGCGCCGGCGTGCCGAAGGATGTGAAGGGCGTGGTGGTCACCGCCATTGCCGACAACAGCCCGCTGGCCGAGCTCGGCATCCAGCCCGGCGACGTCATCGAGCAGATCAACCAGGCGTCGGTGACGACGCCGCAACAGGCCGAGACCAAGCTCAAAGAGGCGCAGTCCGGCCAGAACAAGAACGTGCTGCTGCTCATCAACCGCCATGGCACCAACCAGTACCTGGCGCTGTCGATGAGCAAGGGCGACAACGGCTGATCCGGTCGTGGCGGGATCGGCGCCTGATGCGCCGGTCCCGCCGCGCTCTCCGGTCGATGTCATGCGCATTCTCGTCGTCGAGGACGATCGCGAGGCGGCCGCATATCTCGTCAGGGGACTGACCGAGAGCGGCCACCGCGTGTCGCTGGCCGAGGAAGGCCGCGACGGGCTCGAGCTCGCGACGCAGGAGAGTTTCGACGCGGTGATCATCGACCGCATGCTGCCCGGCCTCGACGGCCTTTCCATCGTCGCGGCGCTGCGGGCGGCGCGCAATCAGACGCCGGTGCTGGTGCTGAGCGCGTTGGGCGATGTCGAGGATCGCGTCAAGGGCTTGCGCGCCGGCTGCGACGACTATCTCTCGAAGCCTTTCGCCTTCGCCGAGCTGCTGGCGCGGCTTGAGGCCCTGACCCGCCGCGGCAATGCCGAGACGCGGCTCAAAGTGGCGGACCTCGAGATGGATCTGCTGACCCGCGCCGTCACCCGCGCCGGCCAGCTCATCGATCTCCTGCCGCGCGAGTATCGGCTGCTCGAATATCTGATGCGGCATGCCGGCGACATCGTCACCCGCGCCATGCTGCTGGAGAAGGTCTGGGACCACCATTTCGATCCCCAGACCAATGTCATCGACGTGCATGTCAGCCGCTTGCGCCAGAAGCTCGACAAGGGCTTCGCCACGCCGCTGCTGCATACCGTGCGCGGCGCCGGCTACACGCTCCGCGCGCCGGGATAATCCGTATCGCCATGATCAAGCCGAGCTTCGGCCGCCCCCGCCGATCCGCGGCGCGCTCTCGCGCTTCGCGGCAGCTGGTCGCCGTAGCCGCCAGCGAGCGCACCGTCGCTCAGGTGCTCGGAGGCCAAATCGCTGCCGGCGTGCGAGCGACTGTTCGACGTCCCGATCGTGCCACGCGGAGGCTACGGCGGCGAGGTCAGCCCGCGGAGAAGCGCAGCTGGCGCGCTTCCGCATGCGCCGCAAGCTCGCCTATCTCGAACTTTCGCTCTTCTCGTACGTTGTATAGCAACACCTCTTCCTTCTCGCCCTGCACTTGCCGCGCATCTCGGGCCGAGGTCGAACTCGCCGGCCGACACGCATAGCCGAGAGCCGCGCCCACGATCTATCCCCCCTCAGCAGTTCCCGCTCGACGGGACATATCCGCCACTATCATCGGCGATTCGGCGTGGGGCGCGCCGGTTACCGGCGCGCCGCCGCCTCAGACATTGTAGCTGCTGCCGTCATCGCCGAAATCGGAGGTGTCGGCGATATCCGTGTCCGACATATCCTGATCCGAGGCGTAGTCCTGCCCGGGATCGCTCGGCAGGTCGGCGCTCTGATCGGGCGCCGCATCGGCGTCGCGGCCGGCCTGGTCGCCGTAATAATTGTTGACCACCGTCTCGCTCAGACCCGGCTGCATCGCCGTGCCGCCGAGGAAGCCGCTGCCCAAATGCGGCCCGAACAGCGATTGGATGCCCTCGAACAGCAGCGCGCCGCCGGCGATGCCGGCCGCGGTCGTCGCCGCCTGGCGCAGAAAGCCCGAGCCCGCGCCCGACAGCAGTTGCGGCGCGCTCGCCGCTGCTGGTGCCGGCGCCGCCGCCGTTGCCGGCGGTGCGCCGGGCCGCGATTGCGTCCAGACCGGCGCTTGCGGTTCCGCCGTCGCGGCCTGCGGCCAGCCGCCGGCGGCAGGCACGCTGCCGCGGCCGCCGAGAAAGCTCGTCGCCGCTTGCGGCGCCGGCGCGGCTCTCGCCGCCACCTGGCGCTCGAGCTCGGCGATGCGGTGCTCGGCATTGTGCAGCGCCATGTCCTGGATCAGCACCGTCTGCACCAGCAGGTAGGGCGCGTCGGGCTGTTCGGCCATGCCTTGGCGGATCAGCGCCTCGGCCTCGGAATCCTTGGGCTGGTTTCCTTGCTGCTTCAGCCGGCTGAGAAGGGCGGTGATGAGATCGCGTTCCTGCGGCGTCATGGGCGGCCTCGCGAGGATGAAAAGGGTCTTGTTAAGATCGGATGGCGCATGGCGCGCCGCAAGGGGCGGTCACGCCGCCGTCACAGGCCACGATTGCCCATGGCGAGGAATTTCTCCCGGCGCTGCTGGCGCAGGCTCGGCCCGTCCAGCGCCACCAGCGGGCGCAACGCCGCCTCGATGGCGTCGCCGGCCGCGGCGACCGCCAGTTGCCGCTCGCGATGCGCGCCGCCGAGCGGCTCGGCGATGATGGCGTCGATGACGCCGAGCTTCAGCAGATCCTGCGCCGTGAGCTTCAGCGCCTCGGCGGCATCCTGCGCGTTCTCCGCCGTGCGCCAGATGATCGAGGCGCAGGCCTCGGGCGAGATGACGGAATAGACCGCATGCTCCATCATCAGTACCTTGTTGCCGGCGGCAAGCGCCAGCGCGCCCGCCTGAGCCGCCCTCGCCGATGACGGTGGCGATCATCGGCACGGTGAGCTTGAGGCAGGCCTCGATCGAGCGCGCGATCGCCTCGGCCTGGCCGCGCGCCTCGGCGTCGATGCCGGGATAGGCCCCCGGCGTGTCGATGAAGGTCAGCAGCGGCAGGCCGAAGCGATCGGCGAGCGCCATCAGCCGGCGCGCCTTGCGATAGCCTTCGGGCTTCGCCATGCCGAAATTGTGCTTGATGCGCGCCTCGGTGTCGGCGCCTTTCTCATGCGCCAGCACCACGACGCTGTGGCCGCGGAAGCGGCCGATGCCGCCGAGGATCGCGCGGTCTTCGGCGAAGCCGCGATCGCCGGCCAGCGGCGCGAATTCGGTGATCAGCTCCTTGACGTATTCCGCGCCGTGCGGCCGGTCGGGATGGCGCGCGAGCTGCACCTTCTGCCACGGCGTGAGCTTGGCATAGGTCTGGCGCAGCAGCCGGTCGACCTTGGCTTCGAGTCGCGACACCTCGTCGGCGATGTTGATGTCGTTGCCGTTCGAGAGGTGCCGCAGCTCCTCGATCTTGCCTTCGATCTCGGCGAGGGGCTTCTCGAAATCGAGAAAGTGACGCATCGCCGAGGCTCTACCACAGGCCTCGTCGCGATGCCACTGCGACCTCAGAGCCTGTTTCGAAACAGGCTCTTAGTCTTACTGTGTCACAAGAGGATCGTCTTGCTGCGTGCGCTTCCGCGGATGCAGCACGGGCATCTCGACAAGCGCCTGGCGAGAGCGACGATCATTCGCCGGCGCAGGGTTGCGATCGAATTGGGGATGTGGCGTTCGGGCCTGATCGGCGGCACCTCTGGGTCGGTAACCGACGGGAAGCTCAAGCTTCGGGAACCCCGCGGCGGCACGAGGTGCTGAGGGGGGGATCGTTCCCCGCTCGGAGATCAGGAAGCCGTATGCGGCGATGCAGAGCGTTCCGTGGTGGTGGAAGCCTCGCCATCCTCGCCCTTCATAATGTCCAAGCCCGAGTTCTTGCTTGAGTTCCTGATAGTCGCGCTCGATGCGCCAGCGCAACTTGGCAAGATCGACCAGGCGCTCGAAGGTGATGTCTTGTGGAAGCGTCGAAAGCCAGTACTTGGTCGGCTCTTGCGCGCCCTTGGGCCACTCGATCAGCAACCATTCCTCATCGTGCCGCTGGTCGCGATGGGCGGCGCGCACGCGCACGCGGGCAAAGCGCGAGGACAGCCGCTCGGCGGTACCTTCGCGCCAGCCGATCGTGCGCCAGGCGCGCTTGGGCAAGCCAAGCGCGAGCTCCTTGGCAGAGACCGGGCTGTGCTTGGCGTCGCGGCGGATGCGTGTCGGCCGCCGGCCGCGGCCCGACCATCGCTTCGGCGCCAGCGGCTCCGTGCCGGGCGCCCACATCGTGGTGCTCGACAGGATGCCGGCGACGTAAGGCAGTCCCAGGGCGCTGATGTCCTGGCGCAGGCTCGTGTGGTTGCCATAGCCCGCATCCAGCAGCACCACGCCGCGCGCAATACCAGCCTCGCAAGCCGCGCGAAGCTGCTCGAGCGCGATCTCCGGCTTGGTCTGAAAGACGATCTCCTCTGGAACCCCTGCCTTGTCACGGCGGGCGGCGTCTTGCGCCCACGCTTCCGGCAGATACAGCCGATAGCTCACCGGCAAGCTCGCATGGCGATTGGCGATCGACAGCGATACCACGGCTTGGCAATTGTCTTGCTTGCCGAGCTGGCCGCAATACTGACGCGCCACGCCCACCGAATGCCGGCCCTTCTTCGCAAAGCCGGTATCATCGATGATCCACGCCTCGATCGGACCGTGCCGCTCCATCTCCGGCAACACCATTTCGCGCACCTTGGCCAGCACCCTCTCGTCCGACCAGGGCGCCTGGCCGACAAAATGCAGCAGCGATTGATGCTGCGCCGCCGTCCGATCGGGCGCCGTCACCGCCGCCATCGGTTCCACGCTCTTGCGCTCGCACGGCATCATCAGGCCGACGCAATAGTCCCGCAGAGGACTTGCGCGATCCGCGTGACCGATCACGCTCGCAAGGCCGGCCATGTACCTCGCAAACCGCGCGTCGCTCTCGTCCTTTCCTTGAAGATCCACCTCAGGCTCCCCACCAAAAATGAATCTCACAACCCTATCAGAGGCTTGATACACTCGCTCTGCGGCGTTCTGACTCACCCTTTCTGACTCAGTAAGATTAGCCGGCGCCGATCGCGGCGGCCTTCTTCACCAGCACTTCCGCCTGCCGGATCGAGGCGATGTCGATGAGGCGGCCGTCGAGCGCCACCGCGCCGCGGCCTTCGCGCGTCGCCTGTTCCATCGCCGCGAGGATGCGGTGCGCGCGCTCGACCTCCTTCGCCGACGGCGTGAAGGTCTCGTTGGCGAGCGCCACCTGCGACGGGTGGATCGCCCATTTGCCCTCGCAGCCGAGCACCGCCGCGCGCCGCCCCGCCGCCTTGTAGCCCTCCGCGTCGGAGAAATCGCCGAAGGGCCCGTCGATCGGTCGGATGCCGTTGGCGCGCGCCGCCACCACCATGCGCGCGAGAGCGTAATGCCACATATCGCCCCAATGGGTCTCGCGATGGCCGTGCTCGTCCTTGTCGGTGAGGATGGCGTAATCGGGGTTGGCGCCGCCGATATTGGTGGTGCGGGCGCGCGTCGAGGCGGCGTAATCGGCGACGCCGAAATGCAGCGATTCGATGCGCTTGGAGGCGCCGGCGATCTCCTGCACGTTCTGCATGCCGAGCGCGGTCTCGATGATGAGCTCGAAGCCGATGCGGTTCTTGAAGCTCTTCGCCGTCTCGATCTGCGTCACCAGCATGTCGAGCGCGTAGATGTCGGCGGCGGTGCCGACCTTGGGGATCATGATGAGCTGGAGCTTGTCGCCGGCCTGCTCGACCACGTCGACGACGTCACGATACATATAATGCGTGTCGAGGCCGTTGATGCGCACCGACAGCGTCTTGCCCCGCCAGTCGAGCGTGTTGAGCCCGTCGACGATGTTCTTGCGCGCCTTCTCCTTCTCGTCGGGCGCCACCGCGTCCTCGAGGTCGAGAAAGATGATGTCGGCCGGCCCCTTCGCCGCCTTCTCGAAGAGTTGCGGCTGGCTGCCCGGCACGGCGAGCTCGCTGCGGTTGAGACGCGCGCGCGCATTGTCGATGATGGTGAAGCTCATGGGTCTGCCTCGCGAGACGAGAGAGGCGGGATCAATAGGGGAAAGCCGCCGGATGGTAAAGCCGCGCCGCCGGCGCGCGGGTCAGCCCCGGCGCTTCTTCGCCAGCGGATGATGCTCCTGCACCAGGCGCTGCAGCCGCTCGCCGGCGACATGAGTATAGATCTGCGTCGTCGCGATGTCGGCGTGGCCCAGCATCTCCTGCACGCTGCGCAGATCGGCGCCGTGGTCGAGCAGATGGGTGGCAAAGGCATGGCGCAGCACATGCGGCGAGAGGCGCGCCGGATCGATCCCGGCCTCAAGCGCCAGCTCCTTCAGCAGCTGGCCGCAGCGCCGCCGCGTCAGATGGCCGGCGGCGCTGCGCGAGGGAAAGAGGAAGCGCGAGGTCTCGCCCTCGCTAAGGAAGGCGGCGCGCCGATCGAGATAACGGGCGAGCGCCGCGCGCGCCTGGTCGCCGAGCGGCACCAGCCGCTCCTTGTCGCCCTTGCCGCGCAGCACGAGAAACCGCCGGTCGCCGCGCGTCGCCGCCAGCGGCAGGCTCGACCAGCTCCGAGACGCGCAGTCCCGCGGCATAGAGCAGCTCCAGCAGGCAGACGAGCCGCGCGCCCTCGGCACCCGTCCGGGCGGAGGCCGCCTCGATCAGCGCTCCCGCCTCGGCCTCGCTGATCAGCTTGGGCAGCGGCCGGCCAAGGCGCGGCGCGTCGAGGGCCGCGGTCGGGTCGTCCTTGCGCCGCGCATCGGTGACGAGAAACTTGTAGAACTGGCGCAGCGCCGAGAGCCGCCGCGCCGCGCTGCGCGGCTGCAGCCGGTCGCGGGCGAGCTTGGCGAGATAGCGCCTGAGGTCTTCCGTCGCCGCCGCCTCGAGCGCGGTGGCGCCGAGAAAGCGCGCGGCATCGGCGAGGTCGCCGCGATATGCCGCGAGCGTCAGCCGGGCCGCGCCGCGCTCGGCGGCGAGCATCTCGAGAAAAGCTTCGACATGGCGCGAGACCGGCGGCAATTGTGCCGGCTTGCGGCCGGGCCGGCGTCGCCCGGCCGGCGCCGTCATATCCCGGCGCCGAGGGCCGCCTCGATGGCGAGCGCGCGCGCCTCATCCGCGAGCCCGACTGCTTTGAGCGCCGCTACCGCGCGGCTGAGGATGATCGGCTCGCTGGCGAGATGCTCGCCCTGACGCGCCACGATCAGCGTCGTCAGCACCGTCTCGCCAACCCGATTGCCTGCCGCCGCCTGCTCCTGGTCGAGCCACAGCGCCGCGCCCGGCAGGCTCCCGCCATGCGCCGGGGCGGCGATCAGCGGCGCCCAATCGGCCGGGCTCACCTTCTGCCCCAGCGCCTGCGCCAGCGCCAGCAGCGTCGCCGCCTGGTCGGCATCGCGCTGTGCCCCGGCAGCGGCGGCATCGCGCAGCGCGGCGGTGTCGCTGTCGGCACTTGCCAGCCGCATCAGCCCCAGCAGCAACGGCACCTGCCCCGGATCGAGCGAGGCCAGCCACGGCGCCGCCGCGTCGGCGCGTCGTGCCGCCAGCAGCGCGCGCACCGCGTCCGGCGCGAACGGCGCGAGCTCGTCGCCGGCCGGCAGATCCACCAGGATCGGCGCCACCACCCGCGCCATGGCCATGAACTCGCCGCGTTTGCGTGCGTCCGCCAGCAGCGCCTTCAGCGCCGTCGCCCGCACGGCGGCGGCGGGATCGGTCCGCGCCACCTGAAACAGTAGCGCGCGGTCGCGCGGGCTCGCCGGCGATTTGCTTTGCTTGATCGCCTGGCCGAGCTCCTCGGGCTTGACCTCGACCTTGGCGTAGAGCTCGGCGAGCGCCGCCGGCGGCAGCGCTCCCAGCGACACCGCGCGCTCGGCGGCGGCGAGGCGCTGCAGCGGCGGCACCGCGTCGTTGCCCGCCCAGGCGCGCAAGCTCGCGACATCGGCGGCGGCCACCGCCTCTTGCGGCAGCGGCAGCTTGGCCTTCGCCATCAACGTCATCAGGATCGGTGTCGGCTGCGGCAGTTTCTCGATCTTCACGGCGCGGCCGCCCAGCGCTTCGATCAACGCATCGAACACCGCATCGGGCGGCACTTTCTGCTCGCGCAGCAGGCTGAGCCCGAGCGTCGCCTTCGCCTGGTCGCCGGCCAGCGCCTGGCAGGCGATGAGCGCCCGGTCCCACCATGTGCCCTGGTAGCGGCTGATATCGTCCTGCACCCGGCGGCAGCCATCCTCGGTGTTGTTCTTGGCGAAGCTGAGCTGGACGCGCTGCTGATCGAGGGTGTCGGTATGGGTTGCCGCCGGCAAGGCATCGAGCACGGCCAGCGCGCCCTCGATCTCGCCCAGCGCGACCAGGCGCTCGACGCGCAGCGTGGTCAAGCTCGGCCGGTCAGGGCGATCCTCGCCGGGCGGCGCCGCGGCGTTGCTGAGCAGCAGCCGATGCGCCAGCGATTGCAGCGCCAGCGAGGTCGAGGGCTGCAGCAGCGGCAAAGCGGCCATCACCAGGCTGCGCGGCGTGCCCTGCCACAGGCTCTGTGGCAGCGCCTCGGCGGCGTCGGGGAGCGCGCCGATCCAGGCGGCGTCGACCGGCGCCAGCGGCGTTGAGCGGATCTGGCCGTCGGTCTGCGGCGCCGGCGTCGCGGCGGGCGCGGGTGGCGGCGGCGGCAGCGCGGGGCCGGTGCCTGGCGCCGGCGGCAGCAGGCGAACGGGCGGCCCGAGCTGGGCGCGCGCCATCGGCGAGGTCAGCAGCAGCAGGACGGCCGCCGCCCCGACCAGGGCGCGGCGCGGCTTATTTCGGCAGCTTGGCATCCGGAATGACGTGCTCGACTTCGGCCGATGGCGCCGGCGGGTTCCAGAGCACCAGCGCGGCGGCGACGCCGATCACGATGACGACCAACGCGGCGGCGGCGATCAGAACGAATTTTCCCATCTTTTCTGTAAGTTCCTGCGCGGTTGGTGCGACGCGGCACCGACCGCCGCCCGGTTGACGAATAAGCCACGCGATATGCTAGGGTGCCTTCATGGCTAATTTGCGACCAGTCTATCGGCGCCACCCCGGCGTTTCAACGACGCGACCGGCTTTGGCATGACCGCGCCGTCGCCGCTTCCGGCGAAGACGGTGGCTTTGGTCGGGTTGATGGGGGCCGGCAAAACCAGCATCGGACGACGCCTGGCGCAGCGCCTCGGCCTGCCCTTCATCGACGCCGACGCCGAGATCGAGGCGGCGGCCGGGCAGAGCGTCGAGGAGATCTTCCTGCGCCACGGCGAGGCGGCGTTCCGCGACGGCGAGCGCCGCGTCATCGCCCGGCTGCTCGACACGCCCGCGCATGTGCTCGCCACCGGCGGCGGCGCCTTCATGGATCCCTCGACGCGCGCGCTGCTGCGCGACCGCGCCGTCACCGTCTGGCTGCGCGCCGATCTCGAGCTGATGCTGGCGCGGGTGGCGCGCCGCGGCAATCGGCCGCTGCTCAAGGGCGGCGATCCCCGCGCCGTGCTCGAGACGTTGATCGCCGAGCGCTATCCCGTCTATGCCGAGGCGGACATCACCGTCGACAGCGTCGACGGGCCGCCCGAGACGACGGTCGAGCGCGTGCTGGCGGCGCTTCCCGGGCAGGGCGCTCTGCCGCAACGGGCGGCGCCGTGAGTGGCGCCGAGCGCCTCACCGTCGGGCTCGGCGCGCGCAGCTACGACATCATCCTTGGCCGCGGGCTGATCGGCGAGGCCGGCACGCTGCTGGCGCCGGTCATCCGCCGCAAGCGCGCGATCGTCGTCACCGATGCCCATGTCGCGCCGCTCTACCTCGCGCGCTTCGCCGCGGCGCTCGCCGCCGCCGGCATCGAGCATCAGGCGATCATCCTGCCGCCGGGCGAGGCGACCAAGGATTTCGTGCATTTCGCCCGGCTCTGCGAGGACATCCTGGCGCTCGGCATCGAGCGTACGACGCCGATCGTGGCGCTGGGCGGCGGCGTCGTCGGCGATCTCGCCGGCTTTGCCGCGGCGAGCCTGCTGCGCGGCCTCGATCTCGTGCAGGTGCCGACGACCTTGCTCGCGCAGGTCGACAGCTCCGTCGGCGGCAAGACCGCGATCGACACGAGCCACGGCAAGAATCTCATCGGCGCCTTCCATCAGCCGCGCCTCGTGCTCGCCGACATCGACGCGCTTCAGACATTGCCCGGGCGCGAGATGCGCGCGGGCTATGCCGAGATCTTGAAATACGGCCTCATTCGCGACCGCGGCTTCTTCGACTGGCTCGAGGCGAACGGCGCGGCGCTGATCGCCGGCGATGCCGCGCTGCGCCAGCAGGCGGTGCGGCAGAGCTGTGCCGCAAAGGCGGCGATCGTGGCATCCGACGAGCGCGAGAGCGGCGAGCGGGCGCTGCTCAATTTCGGCCACACCTTCGGCCATGCGCTCGAAGCCGCGACCGGCTTCGGCGAGACGCTGCTGCATGGCGAGGCGGTCGCGCTCGGCATGCAGCTTGCCTTCGATCTCTCCGCGCGGCTGGGATTCTGCCGGCCGGAGGCGGCAGACCGCCTGCGCCGCCATCTCGCCGCGATCGGCCTGCCGGTCTCGATCGCCGCGCTTGCCGATGGCGCGCCCGCCATCGACGCGCTGCTGGCGCATATGCAGAAGGACAAGAAAGTCGCCGATGGCCGCGTCACCCTGATCCTCGCGCGCGATATCGGCGACGCCTTCATCTGCCGCGACGTGACGCCGGCGGTGCTGGACCGCTTCCTCGCTTGGGCGCTCGAGCGCGTCCAGAATCCTCTGGAAAGCGCGCGCACCGGCCCCTAATACCGTCTCCCCTGCCGCAACCAGCCGAAGCCCGCCCCATGCCGCTCTCTGCCGCCGCCCCGCGCGAGCATATCCACACCCGCACCATCGACTGCCGCGGCTTTCGCCGCGAGGATGGCCTCTGGGACATCGAAGGCCATCTCACCGACACCAAGACCTATGGCTTCGCCAATCATTTCCGCGGCGAGCTGCCGCCGGGCGCGCCGATCCATGACATGTGGCTGCGCATCACCGTCGATGACCGGCTCGTGATCCACGCGGTCGAGGCGGTCACCGAGGCGAGCCCCTACGCGATCTGTCCCGCCATCACGGTCAATTTTCAGCGCCTCACGGGCTTGCGCGTCTATCCCGGCTTTCAGAAGCAGGTGCGTGACTTGCTCGGCGGCACCGAAGGCTGCACCCATCTGGTCGACCTGCTGGGTCCCTTGGCGACCACGGCCTATCAGACGGTCTTCCCGTATCGCGCGCAGCAGCACGAGCAGCGCATCGCCCGCGAGGGCAAGACGCCGGAGCGCCCGACGCGCAAGCCAAAGCTCGTGGACAGCTGCCACGCCTTCGCCAGCGATGGCGAGGTGGTCCAGCGCTACTGGCCGGAATTCTATACCGGGAAATGACGCGGCTGCAGGCCGTGGCCGGCGAGGCGGTGACCCTCATCGGTGGCGGCGGCGCAGAAATAGCGCAGCAGATAGACGCGGATCGCCGCCGTCAGGCTCGATTCCGAGCGCTGACAATCGATCTCGGTCACCAGCTCGTTGAGCGCTTTGCCCTCACGCCGGCAAAGCGCTTGCAAAGCGTCCCACATGGCCGGCTCGAGCCGCATGCTGGTGCGGCGGCCGGCGACGGTGACGTTGCGATTGATCAGCGTCGAGGCCGAACGGGAGAGTTCGGTGTCCGCAACGTGACCAGGATGAGGATGGGCACTTTCGCGTTGCATGCATAAACATTATGCCGAATTTGCGACAGTTGCAATCATTTCGAGAAAAGTTAATGGGTCAGCAACCGCGAGTTGCCATTTCACATAACAGGACGTTTAACCATCGCACTGCGACTCAGTTTTTCTCGTCTTCTTCGGGGGTTAGCGTGGTCAGGCCCAGCGCATGGACCGGCCCCGCCAGCTCGTCGGTGAGCAGCGCATAGACCCGGCGCTGGCGCGCGATGCGGCTCTCCCCGGCGAAGGCGGCGGCGACGATCTCGACGTGAAAGTGGCTTTCCCCCTCGGGACGGGCACCGGCATGGCCGGCATGCCGGTGCGACTCGTCGCGAATCTCCAGCCGCAGCGGCTGCAATGCCGCGGTGAGCTTGTCCCGGATGCGTTGAGCGACGCGCATAAGCAAAAGCTGGGAGGCGGCGCCGTGCCTGTCAAGCGCGGTGCAGGGCTGTGCTGCAGCGCTTGTCACGGCTTGGCACACCCCCCATACTCAATCCATGCCACGCGCGAGCATTGAATCCAGTGCCGATCCGACCGCGGCGGCGGCGACTCGGCTATGCGATCATCCCGGTTGCACCGCGGGCGGCGATTATCGGGCGCCGCGGGCGCGCGACCAGCTGCGCCATTTTTTTTGGTTTTGCCTCGATCATGTGCGCACCTACAACGCGCGGTGGAACTATTACGCGGGCATGAGCGCCGTCGAGATCGAGGCGGAAATCCGCAACGATACCGTCTGGCAGCGCCCGACCTGGCCGCTCGGCAGCCGCGTCGGTCCGCGCTACGATCCCAGGGTGCGCGATTTCGGCGTCTTCGGGCTGGAGGATGAGGAGGAGCGGGTGGCCGCGGCGAAGCGCCGGCCGCTCTCCGAGCAGGAGCAGGCGCTGATCGTGTTCGATCTGGCGCAGCCTTTCACCTACGCCAGCCTCAAATCGCGGTATAAAGCGCTGGTCAAGCTGCACCACCCCGATGCCCATGGCGGCGACAAGGCGGCGGAGGAGCGATTGAAGGTGATCAACCAGGCTTACACCACCCTCAAGACCAGCTACTTCCCCTCCGGCTGATTACCGCTCGCTTCTGCTACCTCGCCTTCCCCCTCCACAAAAAGACCCGATATCCCAATGGCTTCGGCACAAAGCACCACAACTACGGCAGACACGCCTCTGGACCGGCCCGACATCACCGTCTCCGTGCGGCAGACCTTCGGCCTCGACAGCGACATGCACGTCCCGGCCTTCTCGCGCTCCGACGATCACGTCCCCAATATCGACGAGGCCTATCGCTTCGACCACGACACCACGTTAGCTATTCTCGCCGGCTTTGCCTACAACCGCCGCGTCCTGATCCAGGGCTATCACGGCACCGGCAAGTCGACGCATATCGAGCAGGTGGCGGCGCGGCTCAACTGGCCCTGCATCCGCGTCAATCTCGACAGCCATATCAGCCGCATCGATCTCGTCGGCAAGGACGCGATCGTGCTGCGCGACGGCCGTCAGGTGACGGAATATCGCGAGGGGCTGCTGCCCTGGGCGCTGCAGCACCCCACCGCCTTGTGCTTCGACGAATACGATGCCGGCCGGCCCGATGTCATGTTCGTCATCCAGCGCGTGCTCGAGGTCGAGGGCAAGCTGACCTTGCTCGACCAGAACCGGGTCATCCGGCCGCATCCGGCGTTCCGCCTCTTCGCCACCGCCAACACGGTGGGGCTCGGCGACACCACCGGCCTCTATCACGGCACGCAGCAGATCAACCAGGGTCAGATGGACCGCTGGAACATCGTCGCGACGCTCAACTACCTGCCGCACGAGGCCGAGGTCGAGATCGTTCTCGCCAAGGCCCCGAGCTGGGATACCGAGGAAGGCCGCCGCGCCATCCATGCCATGGTCGCGCTGGCCGAGCTGACCCGCGCCGGCTTCGTGAATGGCGACATCTCCACCGTCATGTCGCCGCGGACGGTCATCACCTGGGCCGAGAACGCCCGCATCTTCAACGACCTCGCCTTCGCCTTCCGCCTCACCTTCCTCAACAAATGCGACGAGGTGGAGCGCGCCACGGTGGCCGAGTACTACCAGCGCTGCTTCGGCGCCGAGCTCAAGGAGACCGGCGTGAAGGCGCAACTCGTATAGCATGTAGCATGGCCGAGAGCGAAACCCCGCTCGACGTCTTCAAGCGCGCCACCGCCGCGACCGTGCGCGCCATCGCCGAGCGCGAGGACGTCACGGTGAGCTATGGCGCCGAGCCCGCCGCGGCGTCGGGGCCGCGCGTGCGCCTGCCGCTGCCCGCCCGCGATCTCTCCGTCAGCGAGGCGGCACCGGTGCGCGGCGCCGCCGATGCGGTGGCGCTGAAGCTGCGCTATCACGACGCCGGGCTCCATGCGCGCGCGCCTGCCCAGCGGCGAGACCGCGCGCGCCATCTTCGAAGGCGTCGAGCAGGCGCGGGTCGAGGCGCTGGGCGCCCGGCGCATGGCCGGCGTCGCCGGCAACCTCGCCGCCATGCTCGATGAGCGCTACCGCCGGCAGGGCTATGAGCACCTCGCCGAGCGCAACGACACGACCTTGGCCGAGGCGGTGCGGCTGCTGACGCGCGAGGCGCTCACCGGCGCGAGCGTGCCGCCGGCGGCGCAGCGCGTGGTCGAGATGTGGCGGCCTTTCCTCGAGGGCAAGGTCGGCCGCGACCTGATCGAGCTCAACCGCCACGTCGCCAACCAGGAAGCCTACGCCAAGATCGCGCGCCAGCTCATTCACGATCTCGACCTCGATCTCGGCGAGACCGAGCAGGATGCCGAGAGCGACGACAGCGACAGCGAAGGCGACGACAGCGATCAGAGCGAGAGCCAGAGCGATGGCGGCGAAGGCGCCGCCGCCGGCGCGCAAGGCGCGCTCGAGGGCGGCGTGCCCGAGCATCAGCCCGAGGACGGCCAGCCCGCCGGCGCCGAGGAGCTCGAGGGCGAGCTCATGCCCGGCGCCGGCGACGACGATCCCGGCCGGCCCGGCCGGCCCGGGACCCAGCCGCGCCACGGCCGCAACGACGATCCCAGCGCCTATCGCGCCTTCACCACCGAGTGCGACGAGACGGTGGAGGCCGACCAGTTATGCGATCCCGACGAGCTCACGCGCCTGCGCGGGCTCGCTCGACCAGCAGCTCGCGCATCTGCAAAGCGTCATCGCCCGGCTCGCCAACCGGCTGCAGCGCCGGCTGATGGCCAAGCAGACGCGCGCCTGGGAGTTCGATCTCGAGGAAGGCATGCTCGATGCCGCGCGGCTCTCGCGCATCATCACCAACCCGGTCTATCCGCTCTCCTACAAGCGCGAGAAGGAGACCGATTTCCGCGACACGGTGGTGAGCCTGCTGATCGACAATTCCGGCTCGATGCGCGGGCGCCCGATCACCGTGGCGGCGATGAGCGCCGACATCCTGGCGCGCACGCTGGAGCGCTGCGGCGTCAAGGTCGAGATCCTGGGCTTCACCACCCGCGCCTGGAAGGGCGGCCAGTCGCGCGAGCGCTGGATATCCGCCGGCAAGCCGGCCAATCCCGGCCGGCTCAACGATCTGCGCCACATCATCTACAAGCCGGCGGACGCGCCCTGGCGGCGCGCGCGCCGCTCGCTCGGCCTCATGCTGCGCGAGGGCATCCTCAAGGAGAACATCGACGGCGAGGCGCTGCTCTGGGCGCATAGCCGGCTCATCGCGCGCACCGAGCAGCGCCGCATCCTGATGGTCATCTCCGACGGCGCGCCGGTCGATGATTCCACGCTCTCGGTCAATCCCGGCAACTATCTCGAGCGCCATCTGCGCGAGGTCATCACCGATATCGAGCGCAACTCGCCGGTCGAGCTCGTCGCCATCGGCATCGGCCACGACGTCACGCGCTATTACCGCCGCGCCGTCACCATCGTCGATGCCGAGCAGCTCGGCGGCACCATGCTCGAAAAGCTCGCCGAGCTCTTCGACGAGGACGAGAAAGTCACCAAGGCCGCCCGCCGCAAGCCGCGGCCGCGCAAGGCGAGCTGAGCTAGAGAAGTCGTCAGTCGTCAGTCGATCAGTCGATAACTGATAGACTGACAACTGACAACTACCCCCTCACGCCACCCCGTGCTCCCTGAACCATTTCTGCATCCGCGCCCAGCCGTCCTTCGCCGCCTCCGGCCGGTAGCTCGGGCGATAATCCGCGTTGAAGCCGTGCGGCGTGTCGGGATAGATCACGATCTCGGCATCCTTGTTCAACGCCTTGAGCTCGGCCTGCATCTTCTCGACATCGGCGACGGCGATGCCCTGATCGGCCGCGCCGTAAAGCCCCAGCACCGGCACTTTCAGATCCTGTACCTCGTCGAACACGGTCTTGGGATGGAGCGGGTCGGTCGCGCCGGCGAGCGGGCCGTACCAGGCGACCGCCGCCTTCACATGCCAGTTGTGGATGGCGTAGAGCCAGGTCTGCCGGCCGCCCCAGCAGAAGCCGGTGACGCCGAGCTTCTGCGTGTCGGCCGCTTTCTGCTGGTGCGCCCAGGAGACGGTGGCGTCGATGTCGGAGAGCACCTCGGAATCGGGCACCTTGGAGACCACCGTCTTGAGGATGGTGGGGATGTCCGTCATCGTCGACACGTCGCCCTGGCGCGCATAGAGCGCCGGCGCCACGGCGAAATAGCCGAGCTTGGCGAGGCGGCGGCACACATCCTTGATGTGCTCATGCACGCCGAAGATCTCCTGGATGACGATCACGGTCGCGAATGGGCCGCCAGCTGCCGGCATCGCGCGATAGGCGGGGATCTCGCCGTCCGCGACCGGGATCTTCACCTCGCCGGCGACGAGGCCGTTGCTGTCGGTGACGATGGTCTCGGCCGAGACCGGTTGCGCCGCCAGCGCGAAGCCGGCGGTGAGGCTGGTGATGACGAAGCCGCGCCGCGAGAAGTCGCTGCGCGGCGCAAGGCTCTTTGCTTGGTCGAAGCCGTCCATGGCGCGATCCCCCAGGGCTGAACAGAGCGCCGCAGCATAGCCCGCGGTGTTGCCGCTGGGGAGAGGACAGGCTGGGATCAGCCGCTCACCATCGCGTGACCGCTCAATAGTCGAGCTTCCAATTGACGCCCAGGCCGGTGCCGGCGCTCTGGCTGGCGGTGGTGTCGACGCTGATGTGCTTCGTCACGTCGATCTGCACGTCGACGCTGCTCGAGCTCGCGTCGAGCCCTTGCGTGACGCCGACATAGACGCCGTTGGCGACATATTTGCCGGCGCTGACCGCGCCCGCCGCGGCCGCGCCTGTGGTGGCCGCGGCGCCGATCGGCACCGGCGAGCTGCCGACGCCGGCGGTGGGGAAGGCGCTCGGCACGCCGGCCGGCGTCGACGGCATGGAGACGCCGCCGAGCGTCGCCTGCGCCGTCGCCGAGCCGAAGCTGAGGCGGTCGAGGCCGAGGGTCTGGCGGACGCGGTCGATCACGCCGGGGCCGCCGCCGGTGGCGAGCTGGGCGGCGGCCTGGGCGATCGCGATCCCTTGCGCCGCGCTGATCTGGCTGACGCTGGTGCCGAAGAGAACGCGCGACAGGATCTCGTCCTGCGGCAGCGCCGGCTGCGAGGAGAGCTTGATGCTGGGTTTGGTCGCGGTGCCGGTGATGTCGATGATGGCAACCACGTCGGTCGAACTCGCCTGCGCCTCGATGTTGATGTCGGGATCGATGCGGTTGCCGCCGAGGAAAGTGATGCTGCCGCGGTTCAGCACCGCGCTCTTGCCGAGGAAATCGTAGGTCCCGCGCACCACGTCCAGCGCGCCGGCGATCACCGGCTGTGCCGTCGTGCCGGTGACGCTGAGCTTGCCGCGCCATTCGCTGTCGAGGCCGCGGCCGCGCACGAACACTTGGCCCGGCATGTCGACATCGACGGCGAGCGCCAGCGACAGCAGCGCCACGCTCTGCCGGCTCTGCTCGGGCGTGGCCAGCACCTTGCCCGTGGCGCTGTCGATGAGCGTGACGGGGATCGGCTGGAGAGTTCTGCGGCAGCCGCTCCGGCACCCGCAGCTCCGCCTGCTCGATGCGCAGCTTGGCGCCGAGCCGCGGCGCCGCGATGTCGCCGGCGAAGCTGACATCGCCGCTCACGATCGCCGTCGCCTCGTCGCGCTGCACGGCGCGGAAGCTCCCAAACTTGCCGGCGAAGTTGAAGGCGGGTCCGTCGGCGGCGGCGAGATTGAGCGAGCCGGACAGCGCCAGGCTGCCTTTGGCGCCGTCGCCGGCGTGAAAATTCTGCAGCACCAGCCGGTCGCGGTCGCCGACGAGATCGAAGCTGACGCCTTCGAGCGCCGTGCCCCAGAACAGGCTCTCATAACGGCCGTCGCGCAGCGTCAGCCGGCCGCTGGCCGCCGGCGCCGCCACTGTGCCGCCGACCGACACGTCGATGGTGAGGTGGCCGGCCAGGCGATCCTCGCCCAGCGGCAGGAGATCGGCGAGATTGGCGAGCTCGCCATCGCCCTCGAGGCGGAGCGCCAGCGCGCCTTGCGGCGGCAGGTGCACGCCGAGCCCCTGCGGATCGAGCGTCAGCGGCGCGCTGCCGTTGAAGCCCAGCGCCGTGTTCTGGGGGCCGGCGACGCGACCCCTGAAGCGCGCCTCGCCCCGGCGCCACTCCGCCGAGACGACGAATCCGAGCGGCGGCAGGTCGGGCCGGCTCACCGCGGCAAGCCGCAGCTCCTCGCCATCGATGACGAGCTCTCCCTCGGGCTGCGCGCGGGTGCCGCCGAGCGTCGCCTCGAATCCCAGCACGCCGCTCATATCGGTCTGGCCGCCGAATTCGGCGAGGCTGTGAACCGGCAGATCCTTCGCCTGGAGGTGGAGCGCCAGCGCCGTGGCGCCGAGCGAGCCGGCGCCGGTGATGCGGCCGCTGCCGAAGCCGAGATCGAGCTCGGCAAATCCCAGCGCCGCGCCGCGCCGCGTCAGCAGCAAGGGCTGGCGCAGGCTCAGCGGCAGCTTTGCCCAGCGTGCCGGCGAGACGCGTCAGCCGCAGCTCGACGCCGCGCGCGTCGATCGCGGCATCGGCGCCGGCGCCGAGGGTGAAATCCTCGACGATCCGGCCATGCGCCTCGCCGGTGAGCGCGAAGCGCCCCGGCCGGGTGAACGCGCCGCCGAGCCGCAGGCTCGCCAGGCTCGCCGGCCCCGCCGCCGCCGTATCGATCTGCAGCTCGGCGCGGCCGGTCGGCTGCGCCAGCACATCGGCGAGCGTCGCCGTCGCCTGCAGCCGTTGCAGCGAGGCGCTGCCGAGACGGAGCGCATGGCCGTCGAGGCGAAGCTCGATCGCCTGGCCCTTGCCGGCGGCAAGCCGCGCCTTGAGTTCGGCGCTGCCGCCGAGCGGCGTGCCGGCGAGCGTCGACCAGGGCTTGAGGTCGGGCGCGGTGGCGTTGAGCGTGCCCTCGAGCGCGAGCCGGTCGAGCCGCAGCGTGAGATCGCCCTCGACCCGTGTCGTCGCCGCGGCAAGCCGGATCTGGCCGAGATGCAGCGTAGCCGCGTCGAGCCGCGCGTCGGCCGAGGCGGTGCCGTCGAGGCCGGCGCCGCGGAATTTGGCGTCGAGATGGGCTGCGCGCCGCGCGAGATCGGGCAGATCGAGTAGCACCTCGACATGGTCGAGCCGCGCCGTGCCGGCGCTGAGCCCATCGGCGCTGAGCGTCGCGTTGAGATGGAGCGCGTCCGGCGATCCGCTAGCATTGCCGGTGACGGTGGCGCTGCCGGCGATCTCCGGCGCCAGCGCCTGAAGCCGCGGCAGCGCCAGCCGGTAATCGGCGCTGAGACGGCCATCCGCGGCGCGCTCCGCCGCGGCGGCGAGCGTGACATCGGCGCCGTCGATGCTGACCTCGCTCGCGCTCAGCGCGCCGTCGGGGCTGCGCCGCAGCGTGGCGGCGATCTCGGTCCTGGCGCCGAGCAGCCGATCGAGCATCGCCGTGCCGCTGCGCGGCTCGCTCAGCGTGCCCTGCAGCACGGCGACGGCGCTGCCAGAAGCCTCGGCGTGAAAATCGCCGGCGAGCGTCAGCGCCCCATGGCGATCCGCGCCGGCCAGCGTCGCGATGTCCGGCAGCGTCAGCACCGCTTCGCCGGCGATGCTGCCGGCGTTGCCGCCGGCCTCGGCGACGAGGCTGGCGCCGCCATCGGTCACGGTGAGCTCGTGCAGGTCGATCCGCTGCAGCGCGCGGTCGAGCCGCCCGGCGAGGCGCCAATCGAGGCGCTCGCCGAGCCCGCCCGGCAGGCTTGCCCCCGCGAGCGTCACGCCGGCGGCATCGCCGCTCGCCGAGATGTCGATCGGGCTCGCCGCGTCGAGCGCATCGCCGGCCACGCGCAGATCCACCGTCGCATGCGCGGCAGCGACGCCGTTCTGGTCCAGCGCGAGCTGCTCGCCCGCGAGCGTCAACCGCGCCACGGGTGCGCGGAGCGTGCCGCCGAGCGTCAGCGCTGCGCTGGCCCTGCCGCTGCCCGCCACGCCCAAGAGCGGCGCGAGATCGCCGAGATCGGCGAGCGCGATCTCGCCGTCGCCGCTGAGCGCTTCGGTGGCGCGATCGAACGCGCCGCGCGCGCCGAGCTTGGCGTCGGGCGTGGCAAGGCTGAGCTCGTCCAGCCGGATCGTGCTCCCCGCAAGCTGCACTCACAGCCGCAAAAGTCGCTTGTTGCCCCAGCAGCTTGCCGAGCGCAGGCGGCAGCACGCCGGCAAGCTGCGCGCTGCCTTTGGCGCTGAGGTCGATCGCCGGTAATCGCGAAGGCGGCCTCGAGCGTCGCTGCCGCTCCCGCGTGCGCGCTAAGGCTGCCATGCCAATCCGCGAGCGGGCCTTCGCCGGCAATGTGCACCGCCAGCGGCAGGGGTTGCGTCTGGCCGGTGAGGCTGGCGAGCAGGCGGCCGCTCGGCTCCTCGATGTCGCCCTCCAGCGTCAGGCGCGGCGGCGTGCCGGAGAGCGCGAGATGGAGCTTGGCGTTGCCGGGCGTGGCGTCGATCCGGTGCAGGTCGAGATCGGCCGCCGCCTCGCCGCCGCCGAGCGTGCCGCTAGCGCTCAGCGTCGCGGCGGCAGGCTCGCCGGTGAAGGCCGCGCCGATGACCAGCCGCTCGATCTCGCCGTGCTCGAGGCGGATGGCGAGCGGCGGATGGAGCAGCGCCAGCGGATCGCTATGATTGCCGCTCGCCGCCGGCCGCAGGATATCGACCTCGCGCGCGCTGAGGCGGCGCAGCGTCAGGCGCGCTTTGAGGAGATCCGCCGGCGCCACGGCCAGTGCCGCTTGCGTCACGACGAGGTGCGGTCCCTGCGCGTCGGCGATCTCGATCCGCTCGACGGTCATGTCGAAGGGGATGAAGCCGGCGAGGCCGGTGATGGTGATGCGCTCGTCCGGATCGGCCAGCGCGCGGCCCAGCGCCGCGGCCAGCAGGCTCCTGCCGGGCGGCGTCTGCGCCAGCGCGAAGGCGAGCGCCAGCAGCAGCAACAGCCCCGCGAAGGTGCCGCCCGCCAGCGTCAGCGCTCTGCGTCCTTTGCCCATCACGTCCCTGGTACAGCGTTTCCTTGCGATCGCATCATAGCGTGGTCGTTGCCCTCTGAAAGTCGTTATGCCGGGCAGCCCGGGCATGACGATTGAGGGCATTGCTATGGTGCCGCAGCGACGTGGGATCGTTTTCACGCGCTCGCTCTCCTAGGAAGACGCGCGCCAGAGCTGCACGAAATCGCCGAGCTCGGATTTTTCGAGATCCGAAATCACCCAGATCGTCATGCCATTCTGGACCCAATGGATCAGCGTGTAGCCGCTATGCTCATCGAAGGCGGGACCTCTGTCCGCGTCGCCGGCGCTCGGCCAGGCGAAAAGATTGATCGGGTGCTTGCCGTGCTCATAGACCAGAGCGGCCACGGCCCGGCCGCCGATGTAATCTAGTCTTCCGCCGCTTAGCGGAAACCCCTTATCCCTGAGATCCTTCACCGGCGGCGCGAAATCGAGCTTGCCGTCAAACCACGGCTTCACCGTGTGCTGGTCGGTGGAGACGACATCCTCGAGATGGCCGGGTTGCAGCGCCCGCACGTGGCTCGCGACCACCTGGTCGATCATGCCCTGCTGTCCCGGCGCCAGGATCAGGACCGCGAGCACCGCGGCGACCGCCGCGCCAAAGCCGAAATTCGCCGCCGGCCGGCGCCACCACGCGATCCCAGGCCGGGGCGGCGGGGTCGGCCCCGCCGCCTGCCGCGCGGCGAGCATCCGGCGCAGCGTCTCGGGCGCGGGCCGATAGAGATCGCCGTCGCGCAACGCGTCGCGGGTGCGTTTCAGCTCGGCATAGGCCGCCTCGCACACCGCGCAGCCGGCCCGATGCGCCACCATCTCCGCCGCCTGCGCCGCGTCCAGCTCGCCGTCGAAATCGGCCTGGGCCAGCAACACCATCTTGCAGCTCGCCTCGATCGTCATCGCGCATACTCCTCGGCCGTCGCCGCCGCAGCCAGCAGGCGCCGCGCGCGCCACAGGCGCGACATGACGGTGCCGATCGGCGCCGCGGTGACCTCCGCGATCTCCTTGTAGGACATCTCTTCGAGCTCGCGCAGCACCAGCGTCTCGCGCAGCTCCACCGGCAAGGCGGCCAGCAGGCGCGCGATGCGCCCGCGATCCTGCTCCTTCATCAGGCTCGCCTCGGGATCGTCGCCGGGATCGACGAGCTCGGGCAGCGCGGCATCGTCCTCGGTGCTCACCAGCGCGGTGCCGCGGTTGAGCTTCATCGAGGCATAGGCCGCGTTGCGCACGATCTGCAGCAGCCAGCCCCGCGGGTTCTCGCCGCGAAAACCGGGAAAATAGGTGAGCGCCCGCACCATCGCTTCCTGTACCACGTCCTCCGCGTCCTGGGCGTTGCGCATGAGCCAGCGCGCCAGGTTAAAAGCGGCGTCGAGATGCGGCAGGACGGCCGCCGCGAAGGGGTCCTGGCCCGATGAGAACGCCATGCCGATCCGTCATCCGCAATTCGTCCGACCTTTGCATCATACACGGGGCCCACGGCCCCTGCGCATCCTATGAGGATCGGCGCCTGTGGCGATTTTATTCCCGGGATAATTTCCGCCCGCCGGGAATAAACCGCCCCGGGTCCCGATCACCACCCTCGACGCCATCACTGGAGGACGATCATGGGCGACACGGGGATTGCGATGGACGCGGCTGGCAATGCAGGCGCAGGGCGCCACGCGTCGGCGCGTGCTGAAATGCATGGCTTATGCCGGGGCGGGCGTGCTGTGGACGGTGAGCGGCGGCGTGCCGCGGGCGATCCGCCTCGGTGGCGGCGAGGCCCTGGCGGCGACCGGCGATTTCAGCTTCATGCAGATCAGCGACAGCCATATCGGCTTCAAGGTCGAGCCCAATCCCGACCCGGCGGCGACCTTGCGCGAGGCGCTGGGCGGGATCGCGCACATGCCGACCCGTCCGGCGCTGCTGCTCCATACCGGCGATGTCAGCCATCTCTCGAAGCCCGAGGAATTCGACACCGCCGACCAGATCATTGGTACCGCCGGATTGGAGACCCACTACGTTCCGGGCGAGCATGACGTGCTGAATGACGAGGGCAGCGGCTTCTTCCAGCG
Organism: uncultured Alphaproteobacteria bacterium; assembly: GCA_963789275.1. Taxonomy (GTDB): domain Bacteria; phylum Pseudomonadota; class Alphaproteobacteria; order ATCC43930; family CGMCC-115725; genus DAHUYF01. Next base: position 53,263 of record CAWBKF010000011.1, on the reverse strand, counting down.
CTTCGCCAAGGAATCGAAGACCGGCGGCTGGTACAGCTTCGATCAAGGCGGCGTGCATTTCGTTGCCCTGGTCAATGTGCTGAACCTCAAGGCGGGCGGGCTGGGCTATCTCGGCGCGGAGCAGATCCAATGGCTTGCCGACGATCTGAGCGCCCGCAGCGCCAGCACGCCCATCGTCGTCCTCGCCCATATGCCGCTCTGGGCGCTCTATCCGCAATGGGGCTGGGGAACCGATGACGCGGCTGAGGCGCTAACCCATCTGAAGCGCTTCGGCTCGGTCACCGTCCTCAACGGCCATATCCATCAGGTGATGCAGAAGGTCGAAGGCACCGTCTCGTTCCAGACCGCGCGCTCGACCGCGTTTCCGCAGCCCGCCGCCGGCGAGGGCCCCGGCCCCGGCCCGCTGAAGGTTCCCGCCGACCGCTTGAAATCCATGCTCGGCATCCGCCGCATCGACTTCGTCCGCTCGACCGCGGCGATGACGATCCACGACGCGACGCTGGCCGCCTGAGGGCCGAGGAAAAAATGCCGCGACCTTCCGCCTCGCCATCACCTCGCCGCGCTCGGTCTTGCCGTCGCCGCGAGCGCCGTGCTGTTCGCAGCGTCCGGCGCTCATTCGACCGAGCCGGCGATGGACTCTATGCCGATGGATCATGCCGCGATGGGCCATGCGGCGCCGCGAACTCGCCGCTCTGCCCAACCAGGTCGTGATCGACAATTTCGCCTTCGAGCCGAAGACGCTCACCGTCGACGCCGGCACCGAGGTGGTCTGGGTCAACCGTGATGATGAGCCGCACACCGTCGTCTATAGCGGCGAGGCGAAGCTGTTCAAATCGCCGGCGCTCGACACCGACGACAAGTTCTCCTTCGTCTTCAGAGAGCCCGGCACCTACACCTATTACTGCTCGGTTCATCCGCATATGACGGCGACCATCATCGTGAGGTGACGCGGGCGATGGCATGCGCCGGCGATCAGAACGCCTGGCCGATGCTCACATAGACCTCGATCGGCTTGTCGCCGGGCCGGTGCTCGAACGGTGTCGCGAGATCGAGGCGAACCGGCCCGATCACCGTGTAATAGCGCAGCCCGATCCCCGCGCCCCAATAGAGGCTGGCGCTGTTGGGGAAGTTGGCGGGGTAGACGTTGCCGCCTTCGAGGAAAGGCGCGACGCCGATCGTCTCGGTGATGCGATAGCGGACCTCGCCGCCGATCTCGAGGCTGGAGATGCCGCCCTCCGGCACGCCTGACGCATCGAGCGGCCCCGCATGCTGATAGGCGTAGCCCCGCACCGAGCCCGCGCCGCCGGCATAGAGCCGTTTGTCGGCGGGGATGTTGTCGAGGCTCGCGCCGACGATCGAGCCGAGCGCGCCGAATCCGGCCAGCACCACCCGCCCGCTATCGTCGAGCCGCTGATACTTGCGCAGCTCCAGCCGCGAGGTCAGGAAATCGAGGCTCGGCCCGGCTATCGCGTGATAGGGGGTGAGCGTCAGTGTCTCGCGTGCGCCGATTGTGGGATCGAGCAGATTGTCCGTGGTGTCGTGGCGCAGCACCACCGGCAGGCCGATCAGCGTATAATTCTCGTCGCTCTCGCCCTGCTGGTTGTCATGCACCGTGGCGCGCTCGAGATCGAGCCCGGTGACCAGGGTGAGCTGCGGGAGCAGAGTGCGTTGGATGCCGGTGAAGACCTGCGCGCGCCGGCTGTCATAGGCGTCGGTGGTCTGCTCGAGCAGGCCGGCATTGGCGAGCAGATCCTGGTTGCGCTCGAGGAAATCGGGCTTGCGGAAATCGAGCGCGAGACCGAGCTGGTACTGCGCCACCCCGGCGGTGGCGCGCAGCTGCTCGCCCTCGCCGAAGAGGTTGCGGTTCTCCCAGAAGGTCTGGCCGCCGAGGCCGAGATTGGTGTTGTAGGAGACGCCGGCGCCGATCGAGTGCGGCGGCCCCTCCACCAGCGCCAGCGTCATCGCCACCTCGCCTTTGGCGTCCGGCGCGTCGGCATGGCTGATGCGCACCGCGGCGAAGAGGCCGGTCTTGACCAGCGTTTGCCGCGTGCTCTCGACGGCGCGGCCGTCGTAAGGCGCGCCCTCGGTCCAGGCGATGCGGCGCTGGACGAAGTCGCGGTGGACGCGGTCGAGGCCGGTGATGTCGGAGGCGCCGAACTTTGCGGTGGCGCCCGGCTCCACGGTGAAGCTCACGCTCATCGTGTGCGTGGCGATGTCGACCACCGCCTTGCGGTCGGTCACCTTGGCGAAGGGGCGGCCGTTGCGCGCATACTCCTCGACGATCTTCGCCTCGGCATCCGCCACCGGCGCCGAGCGCGCCGGCGCGCCGACCTCCAGCCCGACCGCTGCGGGCCCGCTTCGCTCCAGCAGCGGCGGCGCGCCGCCATCGGGCGTGCGGAAGCTGACGCTGGCGAGATGGAAGAGCGGGCCGGGATCGATGGTCACCGTCACCTGCGCCGGCTTTTGCGCGAGATCGATCTTGTCGCTCAGCGTCGGCGTCCAATAGCCCGCTGCGTGCATGATCTCGGCGAGCCGCGGCAGGTCGTCATCGACCCGGCGCCGGAGCCCGGCGGCGCTCGCCGGCGGCTTGTCCTGGAGCGCAATCAGCTGCGAGGCGGCGTCGATCGCCTCGCTGAGCTTGTCATCGTCGAGCCCCTTGAGCGTGATCTCGGTCTTGTAGGGCTGGTCCGCCATGGCCGCGCCCGTCGTCGCGGCGAGGACGAGAGCGGCGATCAGCCCTGCCAGCCGGCGCCGGCCCTCACTCATGCGCAACGCGGCGCCCGTCGCGCGGCGAGGGGCTTGTCGTGGGGTATGGAGATCGTCAACGCCAATTGCGCATGAGTTGTGAAGGCCTTGTGCCGGCCGATAAGGGGACGGATTGCCGCACGACGTATCGGGCAGCAGCCTCCCCAGAGCCCGGCGACACTAGCCGCCGGGGCCTCGGGGATTTAAGGAAATGGCTGATCCCCGGTCGCCGCCGACCTCTTGCACAGCGGCCCGCGGTCGACGAAGCTCGCGTCCGGGGAGGAACCTGCATGACCGAGAACAAACGCTGGAAGCGCCGGCCCGCCGGCTCGACCTGGGGGGATTTCGGCGCCGATGATCAGCTCGGCCGCCTCAACCTGATCACGCCCGAAAAGGTGTTGCAGGGGATCGCCGAGGTGACGGAGGGCAGGAGCTTCTGCCTGTCGCTGCCCCTGGACTATCCCGGCGGCAACAAGCTCAACCCGCGCCGCCATCCGCCGGAATTACGGCCGACGGTGCGCGGCGGCAGGCCCAATTTCAACTATCCGGTTGGGCGCGACGACGCGAAATTCACCGATGTCGTCTGCGACGATCTGGTGCTGCTGACGCTGCAATATTCGACGCAATGGGACACGCTCGCCCATGTCGGGCAGATGTTCGACGCCGATGGCGATGGCGTGCCCGAGATGGTGTACTACAACGGCTATCGCGCCGGCGTGGACATCATCGGCCCCTTGGACTGGACCACCGGCAAGGAGGCGAAAGCGCATGTCGGCGCCCGCGCCCTCGGCGTCGAGAACATGGCGGTGAAGGCGATCCAGGGCCGCGCCGTGATGATCGATCTCGAGGCGCATTACGGCCGCGAGCGCACGCTGGTGGGGTTCGACGAGCTCTCTGCCATCCTGGCCCGGGACAAGGTCGTGATTGAGCCCGGCGACATGGTGTGCATCCGCACCGGCTTCGACCGGATGGTGCTGGAGATGAAGCGCGATCCCGATGAGAAGCTGCTGCATGGCGCCTGCGCCGTGCTCGACGGCCGCGACGAGCGCCTGCTCAACTGGATCACGCGCAGCGGCCTCGCCTCGCTCATCGCCGACAATTACGCGGTCGAGGCCTTTCCCTCGCGCCCTTGCGCCGAGGATCATTGCGCCGCGCTGCCGCTGCACGCGCATTGCCTCTTCAAGCTCGGCGTCAATCTCGGCGAGCTCTGGTATCTCTCCGAGCTCGCCGATCATCTGCGCGCTCAGGGCCGCAACCGCTTCCTCCTCACCGCCCCGCCGCTGCGCCTCCCCGGCGCCGTCGGCTCGCCGGCGACGCCGGTGGGGACGGTTTAGGGCGGGAACGCCATCAACAGAGGGGAGGAGATTCCATGAAGGATTTTGCCGGCAAAATCGCTGTCATCACCGGAGGTGGGACAGGCATGGGGCGCGAGCTGGCGCGGCTGCTCGTTGCCGAAGGCTGCAATGTCGCCCTGTGCGACGTCTCCAGCGAGGCGATGGCGGAAACCACGCGGCTCTGCGAGGTTGATCGGCTGCCCCAGGGATTGCGATTGACGACGCATATCGCCGACGTATCCGATGAGGCGCAGGTGCTTCATTTCCGCGACGAGGTCGCCGATCGGCAAGGCACCGACGCGATCCATCTTCTCTTCAACAATGCCGGTATCGGCGGCGGCGGCAGCATGCTCGCCGATCCCCGTCAGCAGTGGGAGAAGACCTTCAACGTCTGCTGGGGAGGCGTTTATCTCTGTACGCGCGCCTTCCTGCCGATGCTGCAGAACGCCCGCGAAGCGCACATCGTCAACACGAGCAGCGTCAACGGTTTCTGGGCGAGCATCGGACCCACCATACCGCACACCGCCTATAGCGCGGCGAAGTTCGCGGTGAGGGGCTTCACCGAGGCGCTGATGACCGATCTTAGAGTGAACGCGCCGCACATCAAATGCTCGGTGGTGATGCCGGGCCATGTCGGGACCTCGATCCTCACCAATTCCCGCAAGATCCTGCGCGGCGACACGACGGACGACCTGACCCCGGCGGAAGTCGAGCGGATGCGGGCGCGCCTCGGGGCGGCCGGCATGGACATCTCGAAGCTCTCCAGCGAGGACATTCAGAAGATATGGGCCGAGCGCGTGCGGCGCTTTTCGGAAGAGGCGCCGACCACCGCAACCGCGGCAGCGACGATCATTCTCGACGGCGTCAAGGCCGAACGCTGGCGCATTCTGGTGGGAAAGGACGCCGAGCGACTCGATGAGCTGGTCCGCGGGGATCCCGAACACGCCTATGAGGTCGAGTTCTTCAGAAGCCTCGCAAGGGAGGTGGGGTGGCGCCTATGACGGCGTCATCGGCGGTGCGCGGGACGGAGGGTTGCGCCGAAGCGGGTCCGGACCTGGCCCGCACCCCCTTTGCCGAACGCGGCATACTACCGATGATGAATTGTCTGTCGACTAATACTATTTATACGGGGTTACCCGGTCCCGCCCCGGCGGCCGGCCGGCACCGAATTGTGACTGTGCGTGGCCTCCGCCGCTGAAAAGCGTGATTGACATCCCGATCGAGCAATTGCTCGCCGATAGAGCATATGATCTGATGAACGGAGGCCATCGACGCCTGCCGCCGTCGTCGCAACCGTCAGCGCTCTTGCGAGTCCCAGATCATGGATTCAATTTCGACCCGAATCGCGACCGGCTATGATCTGGTCATCTTCGATTGCGACGGCGTGCTGGTAGACAGCGAAACGCTCAGTTGCAGCTGCTTGGTGGACCTGCTGCAGCGGCATGGGATCGACGTCGAGCTCGAAGTAGTCTTCGAAAGATTTCTCGGGAGGAGCATCTCGGCCGTCGCCGACCATTTCATGGCGCTCGGTCGCGTGATGCCGGCGGACTTTACCGCGGAACTGCGCCTTCTCGTGCGCAGGTCGTTCGCCCAGTCGCTGCGGGCAATGGCGGGCGTCGAGAGCGTTCTGCGGCTGCTTGACACCGCTTATTGCGTCGCCTCGTCCAGCGATCTCGAGCGCGTCAATTTTTCCCTGCAAATGACCGGGCTCTCGGCGCAGTTCGCCGATAGAGTGTACACGGCGCAGATGGTGCAAAGCGGCAAGCCGGCGCCGGATCTCTTTCTGTACGCGGCGGCGCGCATGTCAGCCGAACCAGGGCGCACCCTCGTGATCGAGGACAGCGTCAGCGGAGTGCAAGCCGGCAAAGCGGCTGGCATGACGGTTTGGGGCTTTGTCGGCGGAAGCCACTATTCTTCGCGCAACGGGCGGGCGCTGCTTGCGGCCGCAGGCGCGGATCGGGTCTTCGATCAGATGGTGGACTTCGGGGCATGACCAGGCAGATACAGCTTACGGGATCGCCCGATGGCGAAACGTCGCGCCTCGACAACGCCGCGCGCGCCGGCTGGCTCTATTTCATCGCCGGCAAGACGCAGGACGAGATCGCCCGGACGCTCAACGTTTCCCGCGCCACCGCCCAACGCCTCGTATCGCTGTGCCTCACCGAGCGTCTGATCACCTTTCGCCTGGAACATCCGATCAGCGCCTGCATGGAACTGGCTGCCAGGCTGAAGGACGTCTTCGAGCTGCGCTACTGTGAGGTTGTCCCCACCGACCCGACCTCGCCAACCGCTGTGGCGGGCATCGCGGAGCGGGCCGCGGCTTTACTGGAATCGATCCTCCGCGCCGACAAGCCCGCCATCATCGGAATGGGGACTGGACGCGCGATGAGAGCCTCGGTCGAGCAGGTCCGTGCGATGCACCGCCCAGACCACCAGCTGGTCTCGCTCGTCGGAAACATTTCTCCCGACGGCTCCGCCAGCTTCTTCGACACGGTCGCGCGGTTCGCCGACCTCACCAAGGCGCGTCACTACCCTATGCCCCTCCCCCTTCTTGTGTCATCGGAGGCGGAACGCGAGCAGCTGCTGCAGATCAATTCGGTCGCCCGCGTTCGAGCCATCGCCGAGAAGGCGGATCTGCGCCTGGTCGGCCTGGGGCAGATCGATCAGGATGCGCAGCTCTTTGTCGACGGCTTCATCACGCGCGAGGAATTGCTCGAGCTGATGCGCCTCGGCGCCGTCGGCGAGCTCACGGGATGGGCGTTCGACGCACAAGGCCGGATCGTCGAGGGTGGCACCAACCGACGCCTCACCAGCGTACCGCACCGGGTTTCGGCCGACGGTCTGACGGTCGGCGCGGCGCTCGGCCCCGCCAAGGTCGTCGCCATCCGCGCCGCCTTGGAGGGGCGAATGCTCACGGGCCTCATCACCGACGAGACGACCGCGAAAGCCCTTTTGCGCAACCGATAACGCGATCACCCGACGGCGCCGGTGCCGCGGCGCAGGCCGCCGAATCCCATTGACAGCCGCTCAAGTCGGCGCGAGCATATGCTCCAAGCGTGAGCATATGCTCAAAAAAGTCGGGAGGAAATAATGAGGAAGTCGATCGGCGCCTTTCTAGGCTCGGTGGTGCTGTTGGGCGTGGCAGCTCCGTCTCTGGCGCAGACCACGCTGACCATCGGGACCGTCAACAACGGCGACATGATCCGTATGGAGGGCCTGACCGGCGAGTTCACCTCCAAGAACCCCGACATTACCGTCAAATGGGTCACGCTCGAGGAGAATGCGCTCCGCCAGCGCGTCACGACCGATATCGCCACCAAGGGTGGTCAGTTCGACATCCTGACCATCGGCACTTACGAGGTTCCGATATGGGCCAAGCAGCATTGGCTCGTTCCCCTCGATCAGCTCGGCGCCGATTATGACGAGAACGACCTCCTGCCGAAGATCCGCGCCGCGGTCTCGGTCGATGGCAAGCTCTACGCCGCGCCTTTCTATGGCGAGAGCTCGATGGTCATGTACCGCAAGGACCTCTTTGCCACGGCCGGGCTGACGATGCCCGAGCAGCCGACATGGGACTTCGTGATCGACGCGGCCAAGAAACTCACGAACAGATCCACCGAGATCTATGGCATATGCCTGCGCGGCAAGGCCGGCTGGGGCGAGAACATGGCCTTCCTGACCGCCATGGCGAATTCGTTCGGCGCGCGTTTGTTCAACGAGAAGTGGGAACCCCAGTTCAGCAGTCCCGGAGTGGAAAAAGACACTCAGCACCTATGTCGACCTCATGAAGGCCGCCGGTCCTCCCGGAGCGAGCTCCAACGGCTTCAACGAGAACCTCGCGCTTTTCGACGCCGGCAAATGCGCGATGTGGATCGATGCCACCGTCGCCGCGTCGTTCGTGACCAATCCGAAGGACTCGAGGGTCGCCGACAAAGTGGGCTTCGCGCTGGCGCCGAACGCCGGCCTCGGCAAGAACGCCAACTGGCTGTGGGCTTGGAGCCTCGCCATTCCTGCCGGCTCGAAGAAGGTCGATGCTGCCGAGAAGTTCATCGCCTGGGCCACCAGCAAGGGCTACACCGAGCTCGTTGCCGGCAAGGAGGGCTGGGCCAACGTGCCTCCCGGCACACGCACCTCGCTCTACGAGAATGCCGAGTACCTCAAGGCGGCGCCCTTCGCGAAGTTGACGCTCGCCTCGATCAACTCGGCCGATCCCGACCATCCGACCGTGAAGCCGGTGCCCTATGTCGGCATACAGTACGCCGCGATCCCCGAATTCCAGGGCATCGGTACGGCCGTTGGCCAGCAATTCTCGGCGGCGCTCTCCGGCGCGACCTCGGTGGATGAGGCGCTGGCGGCTGCCCAATCGGCTACCGAGCGCGAGATGAAACGCGCCGGCTACATCAAGTGAAGGCCTCCTGAAACGAGCGGCGGCGCGGCGCGGATCGTCCCGCGCCCCGCCCATCCCGGATCCGGAGGGCGCTGCCGGCCGCTCCTGTTTGTCGGCGGTTCCCCTCACATCTAGGTTTCGGGCCGAGCGTCGGAGAAAACCATGGCCACCCAGCAGACTCGCACTCTTGGTCGGTTCATGCTCGCCCCCGCCGTCATCCTGCTTTTCGTCTGGATGATCGTTCCGCTGGCGATGACGATCTATTTCTCGTCGCTGAACTACAACCTGCTCAATCCGGGCATGGAGAGTTTCGCCGGCCTGGACAACTACTACTACTTCCTGACCGACCCTTCGTTCCTCGCATCGCTCAAGAACACGCTGGTGCTGGTCGGATCGGTCCTTGCCATCACGATCGTGCTCGGCATCCTCATTGCGCTTCTTCTGGACCAGAAGGTGATAGGCCTCAGCATCGTCCGGCTGATGGTGATCGCTCCGTTCTTCGTCATGCCGACGGTGAGCGCTCTGGTTTGGAAGAACCTGTTGATGCATCCGGTCTCCGGGCTCTTCGCTTGGATCGGAACGACGGCAGGTCTCCAGCCGATCGATTGGTTCGCGCAAGCGCCCCTCACCGCGATCGTGCTGATCGTATCCTGGCAATGGCTGCCCTTTGCCACCCTCATCCTGCTCACCGCGCTCCAGTCGCTCGACGAGGAGCAGAGGGAGGCAGCCGAAATGGACGGCGCGAGAGCTTTGTCCAGATTCTTGTACATCACGCTGCCGCATCTTGCGCGCCCGATCACCGTCGTGATCTTGATCGAGACGATCTTCCTGCTCTCCATCTTCGCCGAAATCTACGTCACCACCGGCGGCGGTCCGGGCCTGCAGACGACGAACATCGCGTTTCTGATCTATTCGCAGGCGCTTCTTCACTACGATGTCGGCACCGCGTCGGCCGGCGGTTTGGTGGCTGTCGTGATCGCCAATATCGTCGCCCTTTTCCTCGTTCGGATCGTCGGCCGGAATCTGGAGACCTGACGCGATGGCAAGACAGATCTCGGCGACGCGCACAGCCACGACCACGATTGCCGCCTGGGCCGTCGGCTTCGTGATCTTCTTTCCGATCCTCTGGACGGCAATCACCAGCTTCAAGACGGAACTGGAGGCCTTCTCCACGCCTCCCTCGCTGTTGTTCTTCCACTGGACAACAGAGAACTACGCGACGGTCCAGGAGCGCAGCAACTACCTTCATCACGCCATGAACTCGATCATCATCGCCGGCGGCTCGACGCTCATCGCGATGCTCATAGCCATCCCGGCGGCCTGGTCGATGGCCTTCGCGCCATCGGCGAGGACGCGCGACATCCTGTTGTGGATCCTTTCAACAAAGATGATGCCGGCCGTCGGCGTGCTCGTGCCGATCTATCTGATCTTCCGCGACACCGGCCTGCTCGATACGCGCTCCGGCCTCGTCTTCATCCTCTGCCTCGGCAATCTGCCCATCGTCATCTGGATGTTGTTCACCTATTTCAAGGAAATCCCCAAGGACATCCTCGAGGCGGCTCGGATGGACGGCGCCACCATCGGACGAGAGATTATCTATGTCCTCGCGCCAATGGCGGTTCCGGGTATCGCCTCGACGCTTCTCCTCAACGTCATCCTCGCCTGGAACGAAGCATTTTGGACGCTGAATCTGTCAACCTCGAACGCGGCGCCGCTGACGGTCTTCATCGCCTCCTATTCGAGCCCCGAGGGGCTATTCTGGGCAAAGCTGTCAGCCGCCTCCACCCTCGCCATCGCTCCAATGCTCGTCCTCGGCTGGTTCAGCCAGCGGCAACTCGTCCGCGGGCTCACCTTCGGGGCCGTCAAGTAGAGCGCGGAACCAGAGAGCAGAACCATGGGCAGGATCACGCTCGAACGCGTCAGCAAAGCTTTCGGCCCGCATATCGTCATTCCCGGCGCCGACCTAGAGATCGAGGATGGGTCGTTCGTGGTTTTCGTCGGTCCGTCGGGCTGTGGCAAGACCACGCTCCTGCGGATGATCGCCGGGCTCGAGGATGTAAGCGGCGGACGCATCTTGATCGACGGCGCCAACGTCGTCGATGTCCCGCCGGCGAAACGCGGGCTCTCCATGGTGTTCCAATCCTACGCGCTCTATCCGCATATGAGTGTGCGGGGAAACATCGCCTTCGAACTCAAGATGGCCGGCCTGCCGCGGGCCGAGATCCGCCGCAAAGTCGAGGCCGCCGCCGCCATCCTCAATCTTTCAAGCTATCTCGATCGCAAGCCCCGCGAGCTCTCCGGCGGCCAGCGCCAGCGGGTCGCGATCGGCCGGGCGATTGTGCGCGAACCCAAAGCATTCCTGTTCGACGAGCCGCTTTCCAACCTCGACGCGGCGTTGCGCGTGCAGATGCGGCGGGAGGTGACGCGGTTGCAGCGGCAGCTAGGAACCACGGCAATCTACGTCACTCACGATCAAGTGGAGGCTATGACGATGGCCGACCGCATTGTGGTGCTCAACGCAGGCCGCATCGAGCAATACGGAACGCCGCTCGACCTCTACGAACGGCCGGCGAATCTCTTCGTCGCTGGTTTCATCGGATCGCCGCGCATGAATCTGATCGAGCAGGAAGTCGCCGCGCGCCATGGCGCGGCTACAATCGGCATTCGGCCCGAGCACATTAACGTCGGCCGCGACGGTGAGGGCTGGAGGGAACGGTCCGTGCCGCCGAGCACCTCGGCAGTGACACCTTCTTGTATGTCGATGCACCCGGCATCGGCAGCCTCACAGCGCGCTACGTCGGCGAGATCGGCGTGGGTGAGGGAGACCGCGTGCGGCTTCGGCCCGATCCGGCCCATATTCATCGCTTCGACAAGAGCGGGAATGCCGTGCGATGACGAGGCTCGCCGGCAAGGTCGCCATTGTAACCGGCGGCGCGCGCGGTATCGGCGGCGCCATCGTAGAGCGCTATGTCCGCGAAGGTGCCGCGGTCGCGATCGCCGATCGCGCGATTGAACAGGCTGAAGCGTTGGCCAAGCGCCTCGGCGGCAAAGCTTTCGCGATCCCGCTCGACGTCACGAGCCAAGCGTCGATCGATGCAATGGTCACGACGGTCGTGGGGCACACCGGCGGAATCGACATCGTCGTTAACAATGCGGCAGTGTTCGATCTGGCCCCGGTGATCGAGGTGACCGAGGAAAGCTGGGACTTGCTCTTCTCGGTGAACGTGAAGGGGCTCTTTTTCACTCTCCAAGCCGTTGCCCGTCGGATGATCGCCCAAGGGCGCGGCGGGAAGATCATCAACATGGCCTCGCAGGCCGGTCGGCGTGGCGAGGCGCTGGTCTCGACCTACTGCGCCACGAAGGCCGCCGTCATCAGCCTTACCCAATCCGCCGGACTCGATCTCATCAAGCACGGCATCAATGTCAATGCGATTGCGCCCGGCGTGGTCGATACGCCGATGTGGACGCAAGTCGACGCGCTCTTCGCCCGGTACGAAGGCCGCCGCTCGGCGAGAAGAAACGGCTCGTCGGCGCGGCGGTACCCTATGGCCGCATGGGCCGTCCCGAGGATCACGCTGGCGCCGCCGTATTTCTGGCTTCGGCCGATGCCGACTACGTCGTCGCCCAGACACTCAATGTGGATGGCGGCAACTGGATGAGCTGATCGCTGATCCACGCTGAGGGATCCCGGCCTCGTGCCCGAATGCACGCACACGCATATGAGAAAGAGCAATGTATCGGGAAATGTTCGGGCTCACTGGTCGCACCGTGCTCATCATGGGCGGCGGCGGCGCCATCGGCCTCGTTGTGCCGAAGCCCTCGCCCAGCGGGGCCAAGGCGATTATCGAGATCGCGACGCGGCGATCGCGGAGGACGGCCGGGCCACGCTTCGCGCCAAAGGCTACGATCCGGAGGTCGTCACCATGGATGCGACGGCTTCCGAGCGGGTCAGGGAAGTCGCTGACGACGTCGTCGCGCGCCACGGCAAGATCGACATTCTGGTCAACAATGCCGGCATCGCGCGCAGCGAAACGCCGGCAGAGAGGGTCACCGACGAGCATTGGCTGAATGTCGTCGACGTCAACTTAAATGGTACGTTCTGGTGCTGTCGCGCCTTCGGAGGCTACATGCTCAAGGCCGGATCCGGAGTCATCGTGAATATTGGCTCAATGTCGGGGCTGATCGTCAACAAGCCGCAGGAGCAGAGTTATTACAATGCCTCCAAGGCGGCGGTGCATCACCTCACGAAATCGCTCGCCGCTGAATGGGGAGGGCGCGGCGTGCGCGTCAACGCCGTGGCGCCGACCTACATTGCGACGCCGCTCAATAACTTCGTCAAATCCAAACCCGCCATGTACAATGCTTGGATCGGCGGCACCCCCATGGGCCGCTTGGGCAAGGTGACGGAGATCGCTTCGGTCGTCTTGTTCCTCGCGTCCGATGCGGCGAGCTTAATGACCGGCAGCATCGTCCTGGTCGATGGTGGCTACACCTGCTGGTAGGCGAGAGCGCGGCGCGATGGACGGCGACAGACAGCAAGTGTTGATCGGTGTCGATGTCGGAACGGCGAACGTCCGCGCCGGCATCTTCGATTCCCGCGGCGCTCTGCTGGCGACAGGGCGGAGCCCGATCACCGTCTGGCACGAGGCCGGCGACATCGTCGAACAGTCCTCCTCGGATGTCTGGAACGCCTGCGTGCGCGCGGTCCGCACTGCCATGAAGACGGCGGACCTGCCGTCCTCCGCGGTCGCGGGCCTCGGCTTCGACGCCACCTGTTCTCTCGTGGTGCTCGACCATGCCGGGAGTCCGCTGAGCGTCAGCACGTCGGGGGATCCGCAGCGCAACGTTATCGTGTGGATGGACCATCGGGCGACCGCCGAGGCGCGGGTCATCAGTGAAACCGGCGACGCGGTGCTCCGGTTTGTCGGCGGCGTGATCTCGCCCGAGATGCAAACGCCGAAGATCCTTTGGTTGAAGCAGAATTTGCCGGCGACCTACAGCAACGCCGGCCTCTTCTTCGATCTCGCTGACTATTTGACGTTTAGGGCCACCGGCAGCACCTCCCGCTCGATGTGCACGGTGACGTGCAAATGGACCTATCTCGCCCACGAGCGGCGGTGGAGCGACAGCTATTTCGAACGCATCGGCCTTCGCGAGCTGCTCGCCGACAATTGCGCGAAGATCGGCAGCGAGATCGTCGAACCCGGCACCGCCGTCGGACGCGGACTGACCCGCGCGGCCGCGGTCGAGCTTGGCCTCGTTCCGGGAACGCCGGTCGGCGCATCGCTCATCGATGCCCATGCGGGCGGGATTGGCAGCCTGGGCGGTCGCGCTCGCAACGGGGAGACGCTCGATCGCCTCGCCTACATCATGGGAACCTCCGCCTGCATCATGGCGACCACCGCGGAGCCGCGCTTCGTGCCGGGGATCTGGGGACCATACTTCTCGGGCATGATTTCGGGCCTCTGGCTGAACGAGGGCGGCCAGTCCGCGGCTGGGGCAGGGATCGACCACCTCATGCGGTCCCATCCCGCTCACGCCGAGGCGACCGCGGCAGCCAGCGTCGCGGATTTGGGCCTTCTCGACTTTCTCGAGCGCCGCGCCGTCGAGCGCTTTGGCAATCCGGCAGAGGCCGCTTTGCTGGCCCGCCAGATCCACGTGCTTCCGGAATTCCTGGGCAACCGCTCACCTTATGCGGATCCGGATGCGCGCGCCATCGTTGCCGGCCTCGACCTTGACAACGACGTCGACAGCCTGGAACGCCTCTTCCTTGCCGCGCTTTGTGGTCTCGCTTACGGGCTGGCGGATGTGGTCGACGCCATGCGGGCGCACGGAATCCGATGCGGGGAGATGGTGATGAGCGGCGGGGCGAGCCGCAGTCCTCTGGTTCGGCGGATCACGGCCGATGCCACCGGTGTCAGGGTCAGTCTGCCGATGACCACGGAGCCGGTTCTGCTCGGAGCCGCCATGCTCGGGGCCGTCGCCGGCGGGGTGCATCGATCAATTCCCAAAGCGATGGCGCGGATGTCGGGGGTCGGACGGTCGACCGAGCCGACGGCGCCGCCTATGGCGACCTTTCACGCGGCGAAACGACGGGTCTATGCGCTGATGCGACAGCTCGACCGGGAGAGCCGCTTGGCGATGCTAGGCGCCGTCGCCGATCGTCGGAAAAAGTGACGGAGAGAGGTGAGGCCCCATGCTCCTCTGTTGCGGCGACGCACTGATCGATTTCATGCCCGTGAAGGCGGCCGACGGGAGCGACGCCTATCTTCCCGTCGTCGGCGGATCCTGCCTTAACGTCGCGGTGACGATGGCGCGCCTCGACGCGCCCGCCGGGCTGATGGGCGGTATTTCCACCGATCTGTTCGGAAATATGATCGCCGACCATGCCCGCCGCTCGAACGTCGATCTGCGCCACGCGGTCCGCAGCCCGGACCAGACCACGCTCGCATTCGTGCGCCTCGTCGGCGGTGAGCCGCACTATGCCTTCTACGACGATGGCACCGCGGCGCGACGCTGGACTTACCGGCGCGGCTCCGTTCCTTTCGCTTCGATTGACGCGCTTCACGTGGGTTCGACGACGCTGATCAACGATCCCGTGTCGACCGAGACGCTGGCGGCAGTCGACGACGCCCGCGGTTCGACGACGATATCCTTCGATCCGAACTGTCGGCCCAATCTCGTCCGCGACAAGGGCGATTATCGGCGCAGGATGGATGCGTTCGCCGCACGCGCCGACATCGTGCGGATGTCCGCCGTCGATTTCGCCTTTCTCTATGGCGGGGACGACTATGGACCGAAGGCGAAGGCTCTCCTCGCGGCAGGCGCCACTCTCGTGGTGATCACGCGCGGCGAACGCGGCGTTGTTGCCTGGCAGCGCGGGGCGGGACCCGTCGAAGTGGCAGCGCGCCGCATCGACGCCGTGGATACGGTCGGGGCCGGCGACAGTTTTCAGGGCGCTCTGCTCGTCGCCCTGCGCGACATCGGACGTATCAAGGTCGAGGCGCTCGCTGCCATGAGCGTCGACGAGTTGCGGCGGGCGCTGACTTTCGCGGTGACCTGCACCGCTCTCACCTGCCGGCGCGTCGGCGCCGATCCGCCATACCGCTCGGAAATCCCCGCGACTCACATCGACGCTCTCTTTGGTCGAAAGAGCCCTATGCCGTTCGGTAAAGTCTGAGACCTGCGGCTCTGGAGGTTTCGAGGCCGCCACGCCGCGGTCTCGATCGTGTGCGTGCCATGTGGTCCCAGGTTGGGGGCAAGCTCGTCGCGATGCGGGCGACGCGGAGCGAACGCCGAAGCCGCTCACGGCCGCTGCGCGCCTTCGCGCGCCGCCTACTCCGTCTTCACCTCCAGAGCGCGCAGCAGCCACGGCATGGTCACGCGCTTGAAGATCGCGGGATCGGTCCAGCCTCCGGCCTCGCGCCCCATATGGCCGCCCAGCGGATTGATCCAGGCGTCCTTGGGCGTGTCGCCGCTATGCAGCAGCAGGTCGATGTCGGCGATCGGCACCTGCGTGTCCTTGACGCCGCCGATGACCAGCATCGGCGCCATCGGCCGATCGAGGAAGCCTTGCGCCTTGAGCGAGGCCTGGGCGCGCGCCGCGCGCAGCTGGTCCAGCGTCTCGACGCCGGGATAGATCGACATGCCGGCGGCGACGTAGTCAAAGAGATATTCCTTGTTGGAGAGCGCATGCTCCAGCAGCGCCGGGGAAAAAGTCTCGTCGACCGGCGGCGATTGCGCCACCACTGCGCGCAGCCGCTCGCGTTCGCTTGCGGCAAGGATGGTCGACCAATAGCCGCCGAAGCTGCCGCCATAGACCGCGACGCGGCTTCTGTCGATCTCCGGCCGCGCCAGCACGGCGTCGAGGAGGCGCGTCAGCATGCGCTCGGCGCCGGGCGCGACTTTGATCGGCGCCTCGCCGGTGCCCGGCGCGTCGACCGCGACCGAGGCGACGCCATAGGCCAGCATCGGCTGGAAGCGCTCGGCCATATCCTCCTTGCGGCTGTCGAGCCCGCTGACCGCCAGCACCAGCGGCACCTTCTCGGCGCGGCTCGGAAGCTGCAGGTAGGCGACGATCTCGTTCCCCTCGAACGGCACGCGCAGCACCTCGAGCGGCGGGTCCTGCAGCCTCCCATGGGCGATGAAGGCGGCAAGCGCCTTCTCATAGGCCTGCTGCTTGCCCGGCGAGTTCGGCACCGGCCAGCGCGCAAACGAGAAATAGCGCCATGCCATGATGAAATCCTTGTCGGCCTCAGCCGGCGCGCGCGGCAATTCGCTCTCCGCCTTGCTCCGGTAGCGCTCGCCGATGATGCTCCACGACGCCGCCCAGGCGTCGCGGTCGAGGCTGGTGAGCCGGCCCAGCGCCTCGCGCACCTCCTCGGGCCTCAGCCCGATCAGCGGATAGGCGTTGCGGTCGGCGCGCGCCTGCGCCTCGGCTTTGAGTTCCTCGAGCGTGCGCTGCGGCGCGATCTGCGCCGCGGCGGCGGCGGTGCCGAGCACCAGCGCTGCGGCGATGACGGCGAGCGGCGCGAGCGTGATCGCGTCCATCTTTTCCTCCCCGGCTTTTCCGCGATCATGCCATGGGCGGCGCCCTCGGCCAAATCGACCGCGCCATAAACGATTATCGCGCCGCCACATACCAGCCGCATCCCGCCGCGGCAAATTTGCGCCAACCGGTAGAAGCCTTGGTCGCGAAATACGCCGGCTAACCCGCCGCCCGCTCGATCAGCGCATCGACGATGATCAGCCCCTGGCCGGCGGCGCCGACCAGCACCGGGTTGATGTCGATCGAGGCGATGCGGCCCTTGGCGCCGGCGATGATCGCGCCGAGCCGCAGCATCGCGCGCGCCAGCGCGTCGATATCGGCCGCCGCCTCGCCGCGCACGCCTTTCAGGATCGGCGCGATGCGCAGCCGCAGGATCGCGTCCCGCGCGTCCTCCGGCGAGAACGGCGGCAGCAGCAGCTCGATGTCGGGGAGCGCTTCGACGTATTTGCCGCCATCGCCGATCATCACCACGGGGCCGAAGACGGGGTCGAGCCTGGCGCCGAGCACCATCTCGCGCTGCCCCTCGGCCATGGCGGCGATGATGATGCCGTCGGGCTCGGCATCGATCTCCTCGAGCTTGGCGCTTTGCGCGGCGAACGCCTCGACCACCGCCGCCTCGGAGACCAGGTTGAGCGCCACCAGGCCGAGCTCCGATTTGTGCGGCACGTCGACCGAGCAGGCCTTGACGGCGACCGGGCTGCCGAGATCGCGGAACGCGATGCGCGCCTCGCTCTCGCTGCGGCAGAGGCGGTGCGGCACCACCGGCAGGCCATGCGCCGCCAGCAGCGCCAGGCTCTCCGCCTCGTTGAGGAAGCGCCCGCGCCCCGCCGGCACGTCGACGGCGAGGCGCGGCAGCGGCGGCGGCGCCGGGCGGCGCAGCAGCGCCCAGTGCCGCGCCAGCTGATCAAGCGCCAGCACCGCCTCGGTCTCGCCGGCAAAGGTCGGGATGCCGGCGGCGCGGAAGCGGTCCGCCACCATCGCCTGCGGCGCCGCCACCGCCACCGGCTTCCCCGTCGCCGCGGCAAAGCCGGCGGTGTCGCGGGCGAAGGCCTCGACGTCGTAGCCTTGGCCCGCGACCGGGATGGCGATGAGAAAGAGATCGGCAGCGGGGTCGCTGGCGACGATCGGCAGGATGGCGCCGAAGAGCCGGCCGTTGGACAGCAGCGCCGCGGTGATGTCGATCGGGTTGCTGGTGGTGGCGAAGCCCGGCAGCACCGCCGCGAGCGCGCGCCGCGTCGCCTCGGCGAAGACGGCGAGCGGCATGCCGATCTCGCTGGCGAGATCGGCGGCCATGACGCAGCTCGCGCCGGAATTGCTGATGGCGACGAGGCGGCGTCCCTCGGGCCGCCACCCCTTCAGATACATCTCGGCGGCGCTGACCAGGCCCGGCATGTCGCGCGCGCGCCAGATGCCGTGCTGCGCGAGGAAGGCATCGACGGTGCGATCCTCATTGGCGAGCGCCCCGGTGTGGGAACTGGCGGCGCGCTGGCCTTGCGCGGTGCGGCCGGTCTTGAGCGCGACGATCGGCACGCCGCGCTGGCGCGCGCGGTGCGCGACGTCGGCCAGCATGGCCGGGTCGGGGATCGCCTCGAGATAGAGCAGCAGCAGCTGGACGCCGTCATCCTCGATCACCGCGCGCGCCAGCTCGGCGACGCTGACATCGGCATCGTTGCCGGTGGCGTGGCAATGGCGCACGCCGATGCCGCGCGCCCGCAGCAAGCCAGTAGACCACGGCGCTGGTGGCGCCGCTCTGGCTGATGATGGCGACCGGGCCGTCCGCGGGCTCGGATTCGAGGAACATGGTGGAGAAGCTCGCGACCGCCCCGGTGCCGAAATTGACCAGGCCCTGCGAGTTGGGCCCGACGAGCCGCATGCCATGGGCGCGGGCATTCGCCACCATCGCCTGCTGCGCCGCCTTGCCCTCGGGCCCGGTCTCGCCGAAGCCCGAGGCCATGCAGATGGTGAGGCGCACGCCGCGCCGCGGCGCAGTCTTCGACCGCCGCCACCGCGCTCTCCCCCGGCACCATGACGATGGCGAGGTCGGGCGCCTCCGGCAGGCTCGCGAGGTTCGGGATAGGCCTTCACCCCCTGCACCTCGGCGCGGTTCGGGTTGATCGGATAGATCCGGCCGCGATAGCCGAAGCGCCTAAGATAGAGCAGCGGCCGGCCGCCGACCTTGTTGGGGTTCTCCGAGGCGCCGATCAGTGCGATCGAGCCGGGGTCGAGCGCCTGGCGCAGATCGTCGAGCGTACTCATGGCGGGTCCTCCTGCTGGCGCTCGAAACGGGGAAGATGCGCGCTCGCCCTGGTGCCGGAAAGCGACGCGCACGCGCTCGCCGATGCGCAATCCCGGGGCGCCATGCGCCATCATGCGGAAGCCCTCATCGAGATCCACCAGCAGGATGTCATAAGGGACGAGCGCCGCGAAGTCCGGCGTCGGCGCGCGCGTGACCTGCGTTGCCGCATAGACCGTGCCCAGCCCCCGCGACACCGCCCAGGCCGGCAGCACCCGCCGCAGCGCGCGCAGAACGGCCGCGCATGGAATTGCGCCGCACCGCACGCGCCGCAGCGCTGATAGCGCAGCTCGCCTGCGGCGCAGCCCTGCCAGAACGCGGCGGCGAGCGTCTCTTTCATGCTCATTCCCGCCGCAGCACCAGGCTCACATGCGACGACAGCACGCCGCCATCGCCATGGAGGAAGGCGGTCTGCGGCTCCTTCACCTGGCGCGCGCCGGCGCGTCCGGCGAGCTGGCGCGCGGCTTCGACGACATGCGCGAGCCCGCCCGCCACGCCGCTATGCCCGAAGGAGAGGAGGCCGCCATGGGTGTTGAGCGGCCAGCGCCCGTCCCGCGCGAAGACGCCGGCGCGGGCGAGAGCCCCCGCCTGGCCGCGCGGCGCGAAGCCGGTCTCTTCCAGCAGGATCAGCAGCGTGATGGTGAAGCTGTCATAGAGTGCCAGCAGATCGACCTCGGCGACGCCGATGCCGGCCTCGCTGAGCGCGCGCCCGGCGCAATCGGCGAGGCCGAAATCGGCGAGGTCGGCGGCGGCGCTGACATGCTGATGCGGATGGAGCTGCGCCGCGCCGGCGATGCGCACCCTGCGGCTCGGATGATGGCGCGCTCACCACCAGCGCCGCGGCGCCGTCGGCGACCGCGCAGCAATCCAGCAGCTTCAGCGGCGTCGCGATCGGGCGCGACGCCAGTACGTCGGCGACCGTGATCGCCACCTTGAACTGCGCGCCGGGATGCAGCGCCGCGTTCCTACGCATCAGCACCGCGAGTTCGGCGAGATCGGCCTCGCTCACGCCATGGACATGCATGTAGCGCGACGCGACCAGCGCGTAATAGGCGGGGATGGTCGCGCCGAACGGCACTTCATAGTCGCGCTCGCCGACCTGCGCCAGCATCGCCACCGCGCTGTCGCGCCCCTGGCCGCTGAGACGATTGTCGCCGGCGGCCACCAGCACATGGCAGCACTCCCCGGCATCGACCAGGCGCTGCGCCAGCATGACCATGGCGGCACCGGTGGCGCCGCCCGCCTGCATGCCATGCGCATAGCGCGGCGCGAGGCCGAAATATTCGGCGAAGAGGGTCGCCGGCATGAGATGCGGCGAGCGCGCCGGCATAGCCGCAGAGCACGCCGTCGATCTCCTTGCGCTCGAGCCCGGCATCGGCCAGCGCGGCGCCGGCGGCGCGCGCCGCGAGGCTCAGCGCCGTCTCGCCCTCGTGCCGCCCGAACGCCGTGTCGCCGACGCCGCTGATCCAGGCCATTCGCTAACCCTGGCGCAGCATCGCCTCGACGCATTCCTGCACGCCGAGGCCTTCGCGAAAGCTGGCGAGGCCGTGCGGCTCGCCGCTGAGCATCGCCGCCAGCGCATCGAGTTGCGCCGCGAACGACATCTCGCGCACCGAGCCTTCGCCGAAATCGATGTCGAGCCAGCCGCCATTGATGCGGCGCTTCAGGCTGTACCAGTCGTGGAGCTCGATCGCGCCCTGGCGGCCGGTGAGGCGCCAGCGGTTGAAATCGGCGATCTCGCCGCCGACGCGGCCGCTGAGCATCACCTTGACGCCGCCCGCCTCGAGCTCGGCGCCGACCGCGGTTTCCGCAGCGTCGCCGTCTTTGGGATAGTCGATCCGGCAGGAGGCGAGGCGCAGCGGGCCGATGAGGCGCTGCGTCAGGAACAGGAAATGCGACAGCACCTCGCGCACGAAGCCGCCTTCGCCGCGCTGCGCGAGCCAGCGCGCGGTCTCCTGCCACGGCCGCGGCCAGCAGGCGAAGGCGACCTCGATCTCGACGCGCTCGATCTGGCCGAGCTCGCCCGAGCGCAGCGCCGCGGCGATCGCGCTGACCGCCGGCGCCGAGGCGAGGGGGAAGTTGATCGCCGCCACCCGCCGCTCGCGCTCGATGCGCGTGACCCGCGCGCGCGCCGCGGCGAGATCGACCGCCAGCGGCTTCTCGCAGAAGAGCGCCTTGCCGCGATCGAAGGCGAGGTCGGCATAGGCGAGATGGGTCGCGGGCGGCGTCGCGACATAGACGCAATCGATGGCGGGATCGCCGGCGAGATCGGCGGCGTCGCGGGCAAACCGCGTCTCGGGCGCCAGCGCCATGAGCTTCGCCGCGCTCTCCTCGGCCGGATCCCAGGCGGCGGCCACGCGGAAGTCGGGGTGCCGGCGGACATAGCGCAACATGCGCTCGCCCATGATGCCGAGGCCGATAATGCCGATGCCGTGCGCCATGCCTCTCGCCTTCTTGTTCGTGCCCCAGCGGGAACGAGATTTAGGGCCGCCGGTTTCGCAAGGCAATCGGCGCTTTGCGGACGCGTTATCCACACATTGCTCTGTTACGAGAAAACGCCCACTACCCCAATAGGTAGCGTCTATCAGTCATCGCGGCCATAAATCTTGCGGCGATAAAGATTTCATCGCGTCCACGGCGCGTCTCCGGCCAAGAATTCCGCCTCTCGTCCAGGGGAAAATCACCAATCCATGGTTAGACGAGGGTGTGTTCTGAAGACCCCTCTTGATCCCCCGGGAATTTTGCTTCACGTTTACCTTCTGGTAAGGATTTTGTGCCCGAGAGCGGTCGCGAAGACCGCCGGTGGGGTGGCCGGGAAAGCGCGCCGGGGTGGAGTTATGAAGTCGAGATCGCAACTTTTCGAGGGCGCCTTGTCGCGGTTGGGCTTCGCCACCGCCCGTTCTCCGCAAGAGATCCTGGAGCTGCCGCCGCGCGGCTATACGCCGCCGGCGCCGAGTTCGGGCGGGCGCGGCGATCGCGGCGCTGCGGCTTTCGGAATTCGACCTCACTTTCGACACCGAGGAGAAGATCCTCTGGTGTTATTTCGATTTCACCGGCCGGCCCTGCTTCACCGCCGCCGTGCTCGAGCAGTCCCGGCGCATCCAGGCGCTCGTCCGCACGCTCGCCACCGAATCGCCGGAAGAGGAGCCCCCGGTGCGCTATCTCGTGCTGGGCTCGCGGGCGCCGGGCGTGTGGAACCTTGGCGGCGATCTCGCGCTCTTTGCCGAGATGATCCGCGCCCGCGACCGCGAGGGGCTGACGCGCTATGCGCGCGCCTGCTGCGAGGTCGGCTACAACAATGCCACGCTCTATGACCTGCCGATCATCACCATCGCGCTGGTGCAGGGCGAGGCGCTGGGCGGCGGCTTCGAGGCGGCGCTCTCCAGCAACGTCATCGTCGCCGAGCGCGGCGCGCGCTTCGGCCTGCCGGAAATCCTGTTCAACCTCTTCCCCGGCATGGGGGCCTATTCCTTCCTGTCGCGGCGCATCGCGCCGGGCCTTGCCGAGCGCATGATCCTCAGCGGCGAGATCTACAGCGCCGAGCAGCTCCATGCCTGGGGCGTGGTCGACATCCTGGCCGGCGATGGCGAGGGCGTCGATGCGGTCTACGCCTATGTCGGCCGCGGCGGCCGGCGTCACCGCGCCCATGCCGCGGTGCGCCAGGCGCGCCAGATCGTGCAGCCGCTGGCCTTCGAGGAGCTGACGCGCATCGCCGACCTCTGGGTCGATGCCGCGCTGAAGCTCACTGACGCCGACCTGCGCAAGATGCTGCGCCTCGCCGCCGCCCAAGACCGCCGCCGCTCCCGCCAGGTGCCGGCGGAGTAGCGCGCTTTCAGCCGCTCAGCAACCCGTCCTCCCTTGAGGGGAAGGCATGCCCGAAGCCGCGGCTTCGGGCAGGTCACGGGAGGTGCAGCGCCATCATCGCGTCCAACCATTGAAGCCCCATGCCGCGGAATCTCGCAGCAACCCCCTCCCGGCAGCGCTCGCGAACGAGCACTTCGCGCTCGTCGCGAGCGCTGCTCCGGCCTCCCCCTCAAGGGGGGAGGGGCAAAGAAGGAAGATTTGTGCGCGCGGCCGCAAAGGTGTTTCGCGGGGACTCCTGGCCCGTGGTGGAATCCTTCTTGCGTCAGTTGCGACCGTCCCGTGCGATAGCCCCTACCCGATCCGCGTCTCGCGGATCATCCGCCCGAGCGTCGTCTCGAGCTTGGCGAACTCGGTCTGCAGCTTCTCGATATAGCCGGCGCCGTTCTGGCGCAGCTCCTTGCCGGTGATGTCGCGCAGGCTGGTGAGCGTCTGGCAGAGCCGCGCCGCGCCGACATTGGCGGCGCCGCTGCGCAGCGAATGCGACAGCTCCTTGAAGGCGCGCAAATCGCCTTCGGCGATCGCATGGCGCAGATGCTCGAGCAGCCGCCGGCCGTCGGTGCAGAAGGTCTCGATGACGTCGCTGAGGAAGTCGCTGCCGCCGCCCAGCAGGCGCAGCGCCTCGATCGTCGCCTCGTCCACCACCGCGCCGGTATCGGCAAAGTAGCGCGGATGCGCCGAGATCGGCGTCACCACCGGCGAGACGATGGGTAGCGGCGCCGGGGCTCGCGACGCGCGCATAGGTCTCGTCGATCGCCGCCAGCAGATGCGTCGGCTCGACCGGCTTGGTCAGCACCGCATCCATGCCGGCCTCGCGGCATTGGCGCTCGGTCTCGCTGGTGGCGTCGGCGGTGAGCGCGATGATCGGCAGCCGCCCCTCGCCGAGATGCTCCATCCGGTAGAGCTTCGTCACCTCGTAGCCGCTCATCTCCGGCATGTTGATGTCCATCAGGGCTAGATCGAAGCGCTCGCGGTCGAGCGCCGCCAGCGCCGCCTCGCCGTCATTGACCACCGCGGTCTGATGGCCGGCGATCTCGAGGATGCGCCGCAGGATCTTGCGGTTGGAGCTGTTGTCCTCGGCGATGAGGATCTTGAGCTTGCGCGCCGGCACGGGCAGCGGCATGCCGGCGGGCGCGCTGGCCACCGCGTCGCGCGCCGGCGGCGCTTCGGCCGGCGGCACATCGCCGGCGAGCGCCGCCAGCAGCGCGCTGGCGAGCGCGGCATCGGAGAGCGGCGCCTCGATGATGGCCGCGAGCTGCGAGGCGCCGAGTCCGGCGATCGAATCGGCGCCGGCCGCCGCCGCGAGGAACAGCGTCAGCGGCGGCCGCGGCGCGACCCCGGCCAGCCGGTGCGCCAGGCTGAGGCCGGCCAGCGGATCGAAGCGGCCGTCGATCAGCACGATGGTGCGGCCGGGCGGGGATTCGTCGAGGCGCCGCAGCACCGCCTCGCCCTCGCCGAGCCAGCGCGCCTCGCCGTGCCAGGCGCCGAGCCTCGCCTGCAGCGCTGTCGCGAGATCGGCATCGGCGGTGAGGATGATCATCTCGCGCCCGGCGAGGTCGGGCGGGCGCGCCGCCGCGGTGGCGTCGTAGTGCAGCGGTACTTCGACGATGAAGGTGCTGCCCTTGCCCGCCTCGCTCTCGAGCGCGATGGTGCCGCCCATGAGCTGCGTCAGCTGCTTGGCGATGGCAAGCCCGAGCCCGGTGCCGCCATAGCGCCGCGTCACCGTGCTGTCGGCCTGGGTGAAGACGTCGAAGATCTTGTCGCGCGCCTCGGGCGTGACACCGATGCCCTCGTCGCGGACGGCGAGCCTGAGGCGGATGGTGTCGCCGTCCCGCGCCAGCAGGCGCGCCGAGACCTCGATCCGCCCCTGCGGCGTGAATTTGATCGCATTGGCGATGAGGTTGATGAGGATCTGGCGCAATTGCAGCGGCAGGCCGCGATAGGCAAGCGGCAGGCGCGGATCGATGCGCAGCGCGATGCTCAGCCCCTTGGCCTCGGCCTGGAGGCGCAGCATCGCCACCGTGCCGCCCAGCACCTCGTGCAGCGCGAAGCTCTCGATCTCGGGCTGCAGCTTGCCGGCCTCGATCTTGGAGAAGTCGAGGATGTCGTTGATGAGGCCGAGCAGCGTGCGCGCCGAGAGCTGCATGGTGGCGAGCATGTCGCGCTGCTCGGCATCGAGGCCGGTGCGGCCGATCAGCGAGCCCATGCCGATCATGCTGTTGAGCGGCGTCCGGAGCTCGTGGCTCATGATGGCGAGGAAGCGGCCCTTGGCGGCATTCGCCTCCTCGGCCTGCGCCTTGGCCAGCGTCAGCGAGCCCAGCAGGCTCGCGGCGTAGGTCGGCAGCAGCACCAGCGCCAGCACCACGCCGCCGGCGACCATCGGCTGCTCCTGCCAATAGGGCGTGCTGGCCCAGACCGCGCCGAAGCCCGCCAGGCTCATCAGCGCCGTGGTGACCAGCGCGCGCTGGCCGAAGCGGAAGCCGAAGCCGAACACCACCCAGAGATAGATCGAGAACCACGGCGCCGCGAGCGCGCCGCCGATATGCAGGAAGGTTGAGACGAATCCCACATCGCTCAGCATCGCGGCGACGCGGCGGTAGGGCGACGGGCCGGGGCGGCTGATCAGGTCGATGAACAGCAGCCACTCGCACAGCACGCCGGCGATGACCACCGCGAGCAGCGGCACCAGCCGCGGGCCGCCGATGCCGCAGAGCGCGAGCGCGGCGAGGTAGATCAGCACGAAGCCGGGGAAGAACAGCCGCACGACGATCTGCTGCGGCTCCTTGTCGGTCTGCAGCGCGAGCTCGCGCGCGATGTGCCCGGGGCCGCGCAGCAGGCCCGCGACGACGGCGCCGCCGGGACCGAGGATCGCCATGGCGAGCCACAGCGTCGACAGCAGCGGCGAGGCCGGGCTCGCCGCGGTCTCGAGCAGGAAGGAGAGGGTCAGCGGCACAGCGAGCGCATAAGCTGCCAGCGCCACTGCCACGATGCGTGTTGTGCGATTGCCCAAGCCGGTGGCGGCGGCAGCAGTGCTCGCCCGGTGCGGTCCTGTCATGCGGCCTCTCGGGCCCTCCCCTCACGGCGCCGACTCGGCACAAGGCCGATGGCCGGGCGCCCCCCTCAGGAGTTGCACCGGCCGCGAAAGATTGTGCCCATGGTTAACGGAAAAATCTATAGCTAGATGTAGTTATACCCTGGAACAACGAAATATAGATCCCGCCCGATGGTAGCGAGCGTCTCTTATTCTCGTGTTAAGGAGGGGCCGGAGGCAGGGTGCGCTTTCGCGGCAGGCAGATCGTCACCGTGGTGCCGACGCCCTTCTCGCTGTCGATCAGGATGCGCCCGCCATGCAGCTCGACCAGGCCGATGGCCAGCGGCAGGCCGAGGCCGGTGCCGGGATGCCGGCGGTTCCAGGTGCTGGCGACCTGGCCGAAGCGGGTGATCGCGGTCTCGATCTCGGCCGCGTCCATGCCGATGCCGTGATCGATCACCTGGATGCGCAGCCCGTTTTCCTCGAGCGAGCCGCGGATCAGCACGCGGCCGCCGGGATGGCTGAACTTGATCGCGTTGGTGATGAGGTTGAGCAGCACCTGCTTCAGCTTCAACGCGTCCGCCCGGAGCCGCGGCAGGTCCGCCGGCACCTCGATGTCGATGGCGATGTCGAGCGAGCGGGCGCGCTCGACGACGAGATGGTGGACGTCGCGCGCCATCTGGCCGATCTCGATCTCGTCATCCTCGATCTCGACCCGCCCGGCCTCGAGCTTCGAGACGTCGAGGATGTCGCTGATGATGCCCAGCAGGTGCTGCGCCGAGGAAGCGATGTCGCGGGCATAGCCGGCATAGCGCTGGCTGCCGAGCGGCCCCAGCACCTCGTCGGCCATGACCTGCGAGAAGCCGATGATGGCGTTGAGCGGCGTGCGCAGCTCGTGGCTCATATTGGCGAGGAACTCGGTCTTGCTGCGGCTCGCCAGCTCCGCCTCCTCCTTGGCGGCGAGCAGCGCCAGCTCGGCTTCCTTGCGGTCGGTGATGTCGAGCGACGCGGTGACCACCAGCGACGGCCGCTGGTCATGGTCGCGCAGCAGCGCCTTGGTGGTCAGCAGCACCCGCGTTTCGCCGGTCGGCAGCACCATCGCGGCTTCGAACGAGCCCGGCGGGTCGAGCCCGGCGACGATGCGCCGGTCGCGCTCCATCGCGGCGCGCGTCTCGGGCGCGTCGTTGACCGCCACCGGCGTCAGTCCCACGATCGCCGCCACCGGGCGGCCGATATGGCGCGCGTAGAAATCATTGACGAAGACATAGCGCCCTTCATGGTCGGTGGCGCTCACCAGCACCGGCACCGCGTCGATGACGCGCATCAGGAGCTCGTGGCTGTGGCGCAGCGCGTCGCGGTGGCGCTGCTCCTCGACCGCGATCTGCTCCTCGAGCGAGGAGGCGCGCTCCTTCAGCAGCAGCTGCTGCCGGCGCAGCATCAGCAGGTTGCGCGAGCGGACGCGGAACTCATGGTGATCGACCGGGCTCAGCAGGAAGTCGGTGGCGCCCGCCTCGAGCGCCTGATAGCGCAGGTCGCGATCCTCATAGGCGGTGATCACCATCACCGGCACGTCGGCGCAGGCCGGCGCCGCGCGGAAGCGCCGGATGAACTCGGCGCCGTCGAGCTCCGGCATCTTGAAATCGGTGATCACCAGGTCGGGCGGCTGCAGCGCGGCATAGTCGAGCGCGCGTCGCGGATGGTCGAAGGTCCGCACCTCTACCCGGTCGTCGAGCGAAGCCGCGAGACGCTCAAGGATCTTGAGGTTGGTGATCCTGTCGTCGACGATCGCTATGGTCTGGCGTCTCAAGCGGTGTTCCGCAAATGCGTCCCCCCGGCGCCGCCGCCGGTCCCGGCACATCGGCCGGAGGCGGCCGCAAGACGCCCAAGTCATAATAGTACTTCGTTAAGGACTCGTTAGGCATTTGTTATTTCGCCGGAAATGCGCGGCAAAAGCCGCGCGTCGCGGCGCTTGCTCATGCCGTCAGCGTGAGACTCGCCTCGCCGATGCCGGCAAAGCGCACGCGCGCCGTGGCACCCGGCGTGGCGAAGACCAGGCCGGTATGCGTGCCGGTGGTGACGATGTCGCCGGCGGCCAAACCGCGGCCGCGGCGCGCGCAGTGATTGGCGAGCCAGGCGAGGAGGCGCTTGGGATGGCCCGCGGCATTGCCGCCGATGGCGCGCGCGACTTCCGCGCCGTCGATCGCGAGGCTCGCCGGCTGCGCCAGGAAATCGACCTTTCGCCAGTCGCGCACCGCGGTGCCGTAGCAGAAGGCGCCATTGACCTGGTTGTCGGCGAGCAGCGCCAGCTTGTCCTGGGCGCGGAAATCGGCAAAGCGCGACTCCACCAGCTCGATCGCCGGGTGGAGCGTGTCGATCGCCTGCCACACCTCGTCGGCGCCATAGGGCTCGGCGCGCGCCGGCAGGTCGCGGCCGAAGCGGAAGGCGAGCTCGCCTTCGATGCCGCCCAGCGGAAACCGCGCCGCGGCAAAGCGCGCCGGCGACGCCGCCACGAGATCGGCGAAGAGCGGCGCGCAATTCGGCTCCGCCTCGGGGCTCGCCGCGCCCACTTTCCAGCCGGCGATTCGCCCGAGCGTCTGCGCCACGCTCTCCTGCACCGCATAGGCGGCGCCCGCGTCTTTCGGCACCAGCTCCGCCGGCAGGCGCGCCATGCGCACGCCGCTGCCGCGCGAACTCGAGCAGAAGCCGCGCCAGTGCCTCGCCTCGTTCCGTCATCGCGCCGCCGCCGCGCGCACCGGCGCCGCGCCGGCAGCGCCGGCAAGCGACGCCATCGCCGCGTCGACGCCGCCCTTGCGATGCGGCACGCCGGCGGCGGCGAGCCCCATCTCGACCCCGGCCAGCGTGCCCATCAGCATGAGGTCGTTGAACCAGCCGAGATGGCCGATGCGGAAGGCCTTGCCGGCGAGCTTGCCGAGCCCTGCGCCCAGCGACATGTCGAAGCGCTCGAGCACGGTGCGACGGAACGCATCGGCGTCATGGCCCGGCGGCAGCAGCACCGCGGTCAGCGCGTTGGAGTGCGCCGCGGCGACGGCCGAGACCGGCTCGAGCCCCCAACCGGCGACCGCGCGCCGCGTCGCCTCGGCCAGCCGCGCGTGGCGGAGGAAGACGTTCTCGAGGCCTTCTTCCTCGAGCATCGCCACCGCCTCCGTGAGGCCGAACAGCAGATTGGTCGCTGGCGTGAAGGGGAAGAACCCGGTCTCGGCCGCGGCGATCATCGGCTGCCATTCCCAATAGGCCCGCGGCAGCTTGGCCTTGCGGCTCGCCGCCAGCGCCTTCTCGGAGATGGCGTTGAATCCCAACCCCGGCGGCAGCATCAGCCCCTTCTGCGCGCCGGCGATGGTGACGTCGATGCCCCATGCGTCGTGGCTCAGCTCCATGGCGCCGAGCGAGGAGATGGCGTCGACCAGATAGAGCGCGGGATGGCGCGCCCGGTCGATGGCGCGGCGAATCGCCGCGATGTCGCTGGCGACGCCGGTCGAGGTCTCGTTATGGACGATCATCACCGCTTTGATGCGTTGCGCCTTGTCGGCGGTGAGCAGCGCCTCGACCTCGTCCGCCTCGACCGGGTGGCGCCAATCCGTGGGCACGAACTCGACCTCGAGGCCGAGCCGCACCGCCATGGCGCGCCACAGCGCCGCGAACTGCCCGGTCTCGAAGGCCAGCACCCGGTCGCCGGGCGACAGCGTGTTGACCAGCGCCGCCTCCCAAGCGCCGGTGCCCGAGGACGGAAACACCGCCACCGCGCCCTGGGTGCGGAAGAGGCGCTTCGTGCCGGCGAGCGCCGCCTTGGCGAGCGCCGCGAATTCCGGACCGCGATGGTCGATGGTCGGCTGGTCGATGGCGCGCAGGATCCGGTCCGGGACATTGGTCGGGCCGGGGATCTGCAAAAAATGCCTGCCGGTGCGCGCGCTCATGCCTTCGTGCCTTTCCTCCACCGCGAGCCGCGGACTTAGCCCGGACCGCCGCGAGGCGCAAGCGTCGGCGGCGGCGGGCGCCAGCGGTTGCGCAGCAACCGCGAAAGCCCGCACCATGCCGGCGATGCCCCGCCTCACCCCGGCGCTATCGCCTATGCCGCCGAGCCGGCGGTGGAGAAGATTGACCACGGAGACACGGAGATCACGGAGAAGCGAACAAAGGCGCGCTTTGCGCGCCGAACACTTCTTCTCCGTGACCTCCGTGCCTCCGTGGTGAACTCTTTCTGAGGTAGCGCTGCACCTCACCCAGGGTGAGGTGGGGTCGACGGGCGCGCGCCCCTAACACCCCTGCCTACCGCCGATTCCCGGCGAGAAAATCCATCGCCGCGCCGACGCCGCCCTTCTGATGCGGCACGCCGGCCAGCGCCAGCGACATCTCGACCCCGGCCAGCGTCCCCATCAGCATGAGCTCGTTGAACCAGCCGAGATGGCCGATGCGGAACACCTTGCCGGCGAGCTTGCCGAGGCCGGTGCCGAGCGACATGTCGAAGCGCTCGAGCGCCACAGATTTGGCGGACCCGGATCAGCTACCAAATTCCTTCTCGATCCGTTCAAGTAGGGCTAGGTGATCCGCGGTCCGAACCGGCGCGCTGCAAAAAAATCGATTCTCCGAATACGGCGTCCCGCTCCGGCGTTCGATCATAAAATCTGCGTTGTCTACGGCATCCAGGCTCATCGGTGTCGACAATGGCAACGGTTCGCCACCGCCAAAAGCAAGTCGTTTGATTTTGAATGGCATTGATGGTCTGGGAATGTGCTCATTCAAAATGGACTCTATCCTAGCAAAAGCATCGATTTTTTTCTCAAACCCGCCATCAAACTGAACAGTGAAATTGCTGAGATATGTTCGACGTGTTTTTGCCTTCCCAAACTTATATCCGAACTGTTCGTCTAGGCGTGCGATCAAATCATCTAAGATGATGTCAGCGGCCTCTGTGGTTACGGCGGTGACCAGTTCGCCATTTGGGATAATCGACAACTGTACGATCGGGAATTTGTCGGCGTCAGCGGCCATGAAACCTGACTGGAAGTGGTAAGATTGTATCAAGGAGGGCGGGATTCCTTGCGGTATCTGTGGGAAGACGTTGAAATGATAGTAGGCGGTTATGAAGTTGATGAGATCGCGCGTCATTAGGCCACGCGGCGGCGTGACGTCATCACCGATGAAATGGAGTGCGACGGTCCCATTGATCGCAGAGACGAACTTCATATCGCGTAACCTTGGGGCTGGACGCGAAGGGGCGGCATCGGATTAGCATCCATATCGGAATCCGCAGCGTTCTCTTGCTGCCAAGCCTTAGACCGAATAGCGGCGATTTGCAGGCGAGCTATCTTGTCCGCTTGATCAGCAGCTAATTTTTTCAAATGAGCATTTTCCTCAAGCAGGGCCAACTTCTCAGAGTTGGCCATGGGTGAATACGTATAACTAGCGACATTGTTGGCGCTGGCGATGCCATACGGCGTTAACGCGCTGAGAGGCGATACCGCATACACCGGCGCGCTGCACACAGATATACTTGTGAGTGGCGTGTGATAATACGCCGATCCGCCAGGCGCACTGATAATGTGATCCGCATTCGCAAACGTCTGCGTGCTGATCTCGACGAAATTCGGCTGTAAAGAAACAGAGTTCTCTGTTGCAACGTCGCCTGGACCCTCGTACTCTTTGACAACATCCTCATATGGCTGGACATAGACGCGAATTCTCGCGTCGAGCGCATCTGCAATCGCTCTCAGCGTGTTGAAGCTCCAATTGTGATAGTCGGCCTGCTCCACGCGAGAAATCGCCGGCTGCTGGGTGTTGGTGAGTTCGGCAACCTGTTTTTGGCTCAACCCGCGACGTTTCCGAAGCGCGATGAGTTGCTCAGCGATCCACGCGGATGCTTCAGCCAAAAAGAATCTGCGCCGAAAGCTTCGATCTTGCAGTTGCGTGGCTAGGTTTAGGTCGATGGGATATGCGATCTCAGTCATGACGGCTTAGCTTTCTGGCTTTGGGCTTCGTACTCGCGCTTGCGCTTTTGGGCTACAACATAAGCCCGCTCCTGTTCCTGCGAAGACGATTTCCTATGAATTCGAAATAAGACGATCTTCTTGCCGTAGGGCGCGTACAGAATCCTCACCTGCCGTTTCTGGATTTTCAGGTTGATCTGCCACAGACCATCTCGCTTTGAGCCAAGGGTCTTAACCGCGTAGCCATCGGGTGACGGGCCAGCCGCTGCCAGCCTCCGAATGAGCACCATTATGTCCGGCTTAGCTTCCGGGCATTCGGCATCCGCTTCGCCGGGGTATACCGTGACCGGCCATTGCAGAACATCGTAGGGCATAATGTATTACAAAATTGTTCTCTCTTCAAGCCGAGTTGCGCTTGACGATTCATAACAGCATTGTTATAGTGCGCCGCTGGTTAGCGAAAAAGGGCCTATTCTGTAGCCGGTCAGCGACAGAATAGGCCCCTGAATTAACTAGGAAAATCCCGGTTCGTCTAGTGGTAGGACACCAGCTTTACACCCTGCGGAACCCACGTTCGACTCGTGGACCGGGAACGACCAAGAAAGTGAGGCGGATGCGTTGGAACAGCGCCAGCCCCGGATCGCAAACCCAGGATTAACCCTCTGGGCAATCACCAGTGTAGCGAGTTTAGCGTCACTTCTCTACGACGGATGCTGCGGGTCCCGAAGCATTTTCCGAGCGTGTGGCCACGAGGTCCGCTTGGCCTCGTAAATATGCCGCTCTTGGTTGCTACCGCCGATTGCCGGCGAGATAATCCATCGCCGCGCCGACGCCGCCCTTCTGATGCGGCACGCCGGCCAGCGCCAGCGACATCTCGACCCCGGCCAGCGTGCCCATCAGCATGAGCTCGTTGAACCAGCCGAGATGGCCGATGCGGAACACCTTGCCCGCGAGCTTGCCGAGGCCGGTGCCGAGCGACATGTCGAAGCGCTCGAGCGCCGCCTGGCGCACGTGCATCGGCGTCATGGCCCGCCGGCACCATCACCGCGGTGAGCGAGCTCGAATACTCCGCGGGATCGGCGGCGAGGATTTCGAGCCCCCAGCCGCTCACCGCGCGCCGCGTCGCCTCGGCGAGCCGGTCATGGCGCGCGAAGACATTGGCGAGCCCTTCCTCTTCCAGCATGGCGATCGCGGCGTCCAGGCCGAACAGCAGATTGGTCGCCGGGGTGAAGGGAAAGAAGCCGGTCTCGCCGGCGGCGATCATCGGCGGCCAGTCCCAATAGGCGCGCGGCAGCTTGGCCGTCTTGCTCGCCGCCAGCGCCTTCTCGCGAGATGGCGTTGAACGACAGCCCCGGCGGCAGCATCAGGCCCTTCTGCGAGCCGCCGACGGTGACGTCGACCCCCCATTCGTCATGGCGGTAGTCGATCGAGGCCAGCGACGAGATGGTATCGACCAGCAGCAGCGCCGGATGGCGCGCGCGGTCCATCGCCTGGCGCACCGCATCCCACCCGGCTCGCGACCCCGGTCGAGGTCTCGTTATGCACCACCATCACCGCCTTGACGGCATGCGCCGTGTCGGCCGCAAGGCGCCGCTCGACCTCGTCCGGCGAGACGCCATGGCGCCAGTCGCCCGGCACGAACTCGACCGCAAGCCCGAGCCGGGTCGCGATCGCCCGCCACAGCGTCGCGAAATGCCCGGTCTCGAAGGCGAGCACCCGGTCGCCCGGCGACAGCGTGTTGACCAGCGCCGCTTCCCAGGCGCCGGTGCCCGAGGCGGGGAACACCGCCACCGCTCCGGTGGTGCCGAAGACCCGCTTCATCCCGGCGATGACCGATTTGGCCAGCACGGCGAATTCCGGCCCGCGATGGTCGATGGTCGGCCGGTCCATCGCGCGCAGCACCCGGTCCGGCACGTTGGTGGGCCCGGGAATTTGCAGGAAATGGCGGCCGGTATGCACTGGCATGGAGGTATATCCTCTCGTCGGCCCGGGAGGGTCGCACGGGGGCCGGGGTCGGGCAAGAGTGATGTCGTCGTGATAGCTGATCAGCTCATCAGCTCGACAGCCTGACAGCGACTGATCAGCTGACGACTGACAGCCCCCTCCCTGGCATTTTCGCCCCCGATCCCCTCTAATCCGCGCCATGAGCGAAGCGGCAGCGAAACGATCTCTCGACCCCGGCGACGCCGCGCTCGCCGCGCGCCTGCGCAAGAACCTGCGCGGCGCCGTGCTGTTCGATGCCGGAAGTCGCGGCCGCTACAGCACCGACGCCTCGATCTATCAGATCGAGCCGCTCGGCGTGGTGGTGCCGCGCGATGCCGAGGACGTCGCCGCCGCCATCGCGATTGCGCGGGAGGAGGGGGTGCCGGTGCTGCCGCGCGGCGGCGGCACCTCGCAATGCGGCCAGACCGTCGGCCGCGCCCTGGTGCTCGATTGCAGCAAGCATATGGACCAGGTGCTCGCCGTCGATGTCGAGCGCCGGCGCGCCCTGGTGCAGCCCGGCGTGGTGCTCGACCGCCTCAACAAGTCGCTCCGCGGCAAGGGCCTTTTCTTCCCCGTCGACGTCTCCACCGGCGACCGCGCCACCATCGGCGGCATGACCGCCAACAACAGCTGCGGCGCGCGCTCGCTGCGCTACGGCAACATGGTGCACAATGTCCGCGCCGTCGACGCGCTGCTCGCCGACGGCACTGCGCTGCGCATGGGCGACGTGCCCGGGCAATTTCGACGACGCGGTCGTGCCGGAGCGCTACCGCGACCTCGTGCGCGGCCTGCGCGCGCTGCACCGGCGCGAAGCCCAGGAGATCGAGCAACGCTTCCCGAAGCTGCTGCGCCGCGTCGGCGGCTATAACATTGATATGATCAATGATGCCGGCCACAACATGGCGCAGCTCCTGGTCGGCTCCGAAGGCACGCTCGCCTTCTTCAACGCCATCGAGCTTGGAGCTGCAGCCGATCCCGCCGCACCGCGTGCTCGGCATCTGCCATTTCCCGACCTTCTACCAGGCGATGGCGGCGACCAAGGCGATCGTCGCCTTGGGGCCGAGCGCGGTCGAGCTCGTCGACCGCACCATGATCGAGCTGTCGCGCGACATCCCGATCTTCCGCGCCACCGTCGACCGCTTCGTAGAGGGCGAGCCCGCAGCACTGCTGCTGGTCGAGTTCGCCGGCGAGGACAAGCGACGACAATCTCCGCCGCCTGCAGCGCGCTGGTGGAGCTGATGGGCGATCTCGGATTTCCCGGCGGCGTCGTCGAGGCGATCGATCCCGCCTTCCAGAGCGCGGTCTGGGAGGTGAGGAAGCAGGGCCTCAACATCATGATGTCGATGAAGGGCGACGGCAAGCCGATCTCCTTCATCGAGGATTGCGCCGTCTCGCTCGACGACCTCGCCGACTACACCGAGCGTTTGACCGCCGTCTTCCGGAAGCACGGCACCTACGGCACCTGGTACGCCCATGCCTCGGTCGGCTGCCTGCATGTGCGCCCGGTGCTCAACCTCAAGCAGGAGATCGACGTCCTGAAGATGCGTGCCATCGCCGAGGAGGCCTTCGCCCTGGTGCGCGCGTACAAGGGCTCGCATTCCGGCGAGCATGGCGACGGCCTCGTGCGCTCGGAATTCCACGCGGCGATGTTCGGCCCGGGCATCACCCGCGCCTTCGAAGAGGTGAAGGACGGCTTCGACCCGCAGGGGCTGATGAATCCCGGCAAGATCGTGCGCCCGTCGCGCATGGACGACCGCTCGCTCTTCCGCTTCAAGCCGGGCTATCGCGCGGAGCCGCTCGACACCGTGCTCGACTGGTCGGAGTGGGGCGGCTTCTCCGGCGCGGTCGAGATGTGCAACAACAACGGCGCCTGCCGCAAATCCGACCCCGGCGTGATGTGCCCTTCCTACCGCGCCACCGCCGAAGAGCAGCATCTGACGCGCGGCCGCGCCAACACCTTGCGCCTCGCCTTGAGCGGCCAGCTCGGCGCCGATGCGTTCGGCTCCGAGGCGATGCGCGAGACCATGGCGCTCTGTCTCTCCTGCAAGGGCTGCAAGCGCGAATGCCCGACGGGCGTCGACATGGCGCGGATGAAGATCGAGTTCCTGCATCATTACCGCAAGCACCACCGCCTGTCCTTGCGCGACCGGCTGGTGGCGTATCTGCCGCGTTATGCGCCTGTGGCCGCGCGCCTGGCGCCGCTCCTCAATCTGCGCGACCGCCTCCCCGGCCTCGCCGCGCTCAGCGAGAGGGTTGCCGGATTTAGCGCGCGCCGCTCGCTTCCGCGCTGGCACAGCGCGCCCTATCGCGACCCGCCGCCGCCGCCCGAACCCGCTGCGCGCGAGGCCGTGCTGCTGGTCGACACCTTCAATCGCTGGTTCGAGCCCGAGAACGCCCGCGCCGCCGAGCGCGTGCTCGCCCGCGCGGGCTATGTCGTGCGCGGCGCCACCGCCGCCGGCGAGCGGCCGCTCTGCTGCGGCCGCACCTTCCTCGCCGCCGGTCTCGTCGACGAGGCCAAGGCGGAAGCGCGCCGCATGCTCGCGGCGCTGGCGCCGGCCGTCGCGCGCGGCCTGCCGATCATCGGCCTCGAGCCGTCCTGCCTCTTGACCTTGCGCGACGAGTTCCCGGCGATGCTGCCCGGCGCCGAGACCCAGGCGCTGGCGTCGCGCTCTTTTCTGTTCGACGAGTTCCTCGCCGCCGAGAGCGCCGCCGGCCGCCTCGCCCTCGATCTGAAGCCGTTGCCAGCCAAAGCCGTGCTGCACGGCCATTGCCACCAGAAGGCCTTCGACGTGGCGCGCGCCGGAATCGCCGCGCTGCAGCTGGTGCCCGGCCTCGAGGTCGAGACTTTCGACAGCACCTGTTGCGGCATGGCCGGCGCCTTCGGCTTCGAGGCCGAGCATTACGATGTTTCGCTGGCGATCGGCGAGCTCGGCGTCTTGCCGAAGATGCGCGCCGCGCCCTCTGATGCGCTGCTGGTCGCCTCCGGCACCAGCTGCCGCCACCAGATCTCCGACGCCGCCGGCCGCGTGGCAATGCACCCCGCCGTGGTTCTCTCTCAAGCGTTAGCCGATTAAAACGCCCGCGTCACACATCGTCCCTCCCCCTTGAGGGCAGGGCTATCGCTTGTGGGCATAGAGGTTCACCACGGAGACACGGAGATCACGGAGAAGAAGCCGTAGAAACATCTCCGCCGCCCCGGCGAAAGCCGGGGCCCAGGAGCAACCGCGCGGTGCTCGCCCCTGGGTCCCCGCTTGCGCGGGGACGGCGGTGTTGGTGGTTTGGAACGCGCGCAAAGCGCGCCATTCTTCGCTTCTCCGTGACCTCCGTGTCTCCGTGGTAAATCCTCTCTGCCCTTGAGGGATAGGAGGGGGGTCGCAAGCGACGCGCGCCCTATTTCTCCCGCTGCAGCTCCGGCGTCGCGCCGTCCGGCAGCGGATAGCGGTCGACGTTCAGCGCCATCGACACGATGTGGTAATAGCCCATCACGCCGATGAGATCGACGACGCCGCGCTCGCCGAACCGCGCCTTGACCGCGGCGAAGGCGGGGTCGCTCACCTGGCGGGTCTCCAAGAGCTCGTGGCAGAACTCATAGACCGCCTGCTCGTCAGGCTCCATCCCGCTCGGCTGCTTTCCGGCGGCGACGGCATCGATCAGCGCCGGGCTCAGCCCCGCCTGCGAGCCCGTATTTGTGATGCGCGTACCATTCATATTGCGAGTTCCAGAAGCGCGCCGTCATCAGGATGGCGAGCTCGTTGAGCTTGTGCGGGATCGAGCTGTCGAAGCGGGTATAGGCGCCGAATTGCTGCGCGAGATCGCCCATCTGCGGGTCGCGCAGCAGCACGTTGTAGGGCCCGTTCATCGAACCGCGCTTCCCCGCCAGCACATGCTCGGTCATCGTCTTCTGCTCTTGCGTCATCTCGTCCCAGGTGAGCGGCTTGAACCGGTCGCCGCGCAAGGTGAATTGCGGCGCATCCGCCGCGACCGCCGCCGCGAGCCCGAGCAGCAGCAAGCCGCTGGCAAAAGGCACGACAAATTTCCGCATGGCTTTCTCCTCCGGGTGTGCCGCGCAGCATAGACCGCCGGCGCGCCTG
The DNA here is from genome assembly GCA_963789275.1 of uncultured Alphaproteobacteria bacterium. Taxonomy (GTDB): domain Bacteria; phylum Pseudomonadota; class Alphaproteobacteria; order ATCC43930; family CGMCC-115725; genus DAHUYF01. The sequence goes on along the minus strand of CAWBKF010000011.1, from coordinate 15,048 downwards.
GACGTCACCGCCGCCACGCCGTCACCGTGGCGCCGCTCTTGCCGGCCCCCGTGATCTGGGTCAGGCTCTCCAGGAATTCCGGGGTCAATCGAGCGGGGTGCCGATCATGGATTTCAATCTGCCGCAGCCCTTGGCCGAGTACCTGTCCGAGCTCGACGCTTTCATCGCGGCGGAGATCAAGCCGCTCGAGGCGGCCGACGACAATATCCGCTTCTTCGATCACCGCCGCGAATGGGCGCGCACGGATTTCGAGCGTGGCGGCCTGCCGCGCCATGACTGGGAGGCGCTTCTCGCAGAGGCGCGGCGTCGCGCCGACCGCGCCGGACATTTCCGCTTCGCGCTGCCGAGGGACTACGGCGGCAAGGACGGCTCCAATCTGTGGATGGCGGTGATCCGCGAGCATCTCGCGGCCAAAGGGCTTGGCCTCCACAACGATCTGCAGAACGAGCACTCGATCGTCGGCAATCAGCCCTTCGTGCTGATCTTCCGCGATTTCGGCACGCTCGGCACAGCAGCGGGAATTCATTTCGGGCGCTCTCGAGGGCCGGCGCCGCATCACCTTCGGCCTGACCGAGCCGGAGCACGGCTCCGATGCGACGCATATGGAGACGCGCGCGGTGCGCCAGACGCAAGGCGGCACGCCGGGCTGGCTCGTCAACGGCATGAAGATGTGGACGACCGGCATGCATGTCGCGACCCACTGCGCGCTCTTTGCCCGCACCAGCGGCAAGGATGGCGATGCCCGGGGGATCACCTGCTTCCTGGTGCCGGCCGATGCGCCGGGCGTCAAGATCGAGGAATATCTCTGGACCTTCAACATGCCGACCGATCATCCGCGGGTCAGCTTCACCGATGTCTGGGTCCCGGATGCTGCGGTGCTGGGCCGCCTCGATCAGGGTCTTGCCGTGGCGCAGCATTTCGTCCACGAGAACCGCATCCGCCAGGCGGCAAGCTCGCTCGGCGCCGCCGTCTACTGCATCGACGAGAGCGTGCGCTATGCCAGGCGGCGCAAGCCCTTCGGCAAGGCGCTCGCGGAGAATCAGGCGATCCAATGGCCGCTCGTCGAGCTCGCGACACAGGCGGAGATGCTGCGCCTGCTGATTCGCAAGACCGCCTGGGAGATGGATCAGATGTCGAAGCCGGAGGTGGAGAAGCGCCTCTCGGACAAGGTGTCCATGTGCAATTACTGGGCAAATCGCCTGGTGTGCGAGGCCGCCGACCGGGCCATGCAGATCCATGGCGGCATCGGCTATTCGCGCCACAAGCCGTTCGAGCACATCTACCGCCATCACCGCCGCTACCGCATCACCGAGGGTTCCGAAGAGATCCAGATGCGCAAGGTGGCGGGGCACCTCTTCGGCTTCATGGGGCCGCGCCGCGCCGAATTCGCGGCCCGCGAAGCCGCGGCGCCGCGGAACCCGAGCGTTGAGCCTGGCCGCCGCGCCGCCCGATTTCGCGGCCGCTCTCGCGGCGGTCATTCGCCGCGAGATCGACGGCGCGACCGGGATCGCGGGCTTGCGCGCCTTGTCGGGCGGCGCCGTCCAGGAGAGCTGGGCCTTCGCGGCCGAGACCGCTGCCGGCGCGGTGCCGCTGGTGCTCCGCCGCGCCCGGCCGGCGCTGCGGCGCGAGCGGAAATCCGGGGTGAGCCTCGTCGAGGAGGCGCAGCTCCTGCGTCTCGCGGCGGCATCGGGCGTTCCGGTGCCGCCGGTGCGTGTCGTGCTCCGCCCGGAGGACGAGGCGGGTGATGGCTTCATCATGGATTTCGTTCCGGGCGAGACGATCGCGCGGAAGATTCTGCGCGATGCGGAATTTGCCGCTGTCCGGCCCAATCTCGCGCGCCAATGCGGCGAGATCCTGGCGCGCATCCACGCCATCGCGACCGCGCCGCTTGCCTTTGTCGGGGGCGTGACGCCGGAAGGCTTTGTCGCGGAGAATTTCCGTGTCTACGAGCAGTCCGGGCATCTGAGCCCAGTCTTCGAGCTCGCCTTCCGCTGGCTCCGCGACCATGTGCCGCCGCCGCCGCTGCGCGCGACGCTGGTGCATGGCGATTTCCGCAACGGCAATCTGATCATCGGCGCCGACGGCGTGCGCGCCGTGCTCGATTGGGAGCTCGCGCATCAGGGCGACCCGATGATGGATCTCGGCTACATCTGCGTCAATTCCTGGCGCTTCGGCGAGATCGACAAGCCGGTCGGCGGCTTCGGCGAGCGCGCCGAGCTCTATGCCGGCTATGAAGCGGCGGGCGGACGGCTCGATCGCGCGCGCGCCGCTTTCTGGGAGATCGCCTGCACGCTGCGCTGGGGCATGAACTGCCTGACGATGGGCCGGCAATTCATCGCCGGCATCGACCGCTCGGTGGAGCGCGGCGCGATCGGGCGGCGAATGTCGGAAACCGAGATCGACCTGCTGCGCCTGCTCGCGCCGCGCGACTGACGGAGAGACCGATGCAGGACCCGCCCGATCCCCCCGATCTCCTCGCCGCCGTGGCGCGGTTCCTGCGCGAGGAGCTGATGCCTGAGCTTTCCGGCGCGCTCGCCTTCCAGACCCGGATCGCCGCCAATATCGTCGATATTGCGCGCCGCGAGCTGGAGTTGGCGCCGCCGGCCGCGGCGGCGGAGCGGCAAAGGCTCGCAGCCCTGCTGGCGCAGGATGGCGATCTCGCGGCGCTGAACCGCGAGCTTTGCCGGCGCATCCGCGACGGCGACCTGACGCTCGACAGCCCGGGCCTCGCAGCGCATCTCTGGGAGGTCACGCTCGCCAAGCTGGCGGTCGATCAGCCGGGCTATGCGTCCTACCGGCGGGAGCAGGCGCGGAAGGCTGAGCGTGGCCACGATCTTCCCCTCTCCGCGCGCAAGCGCTTGTCGATGCACACATCCGGAAAGACGCTAAACCCTCCGTTACTTATCCCGCCGTCCCCGCGAAAGCGGGGACCCAGGGGAAGCACTCCGCTCACTGCATTTGAGGGCCCTGGATGCCCGCTTTCGCGGGCAAAGCGATTGTTGAGGAATACGCAGCAATGGGAGGCTGAGGTGCGGCTGCCGGTTGGGTGAACCCCCCGCTCACACCATCTCCGCGGTGCGCCGGTGGGCGGCGAGGAGCGCGGGCAGGCGCGCGGGATCGCCGCGCGCCATGCCGCATTCGGTGGCGACGCCGTCGACCCGCGCGTGGCGGCGCGCCGCGGCAAGACGCGCGGCATTGCCCGCGGCATCGTCATGGTGGATGAGGCCGAGATAGAGCTCGGTGTCGGGCCCGAGCTTCAACCTCTCGAGCGGCGCGAAATAGGCGTCGTCGGTGCGCGGCTTCGGCACCGGCAGGTGGAAGAACTGGATCGGCCGCTGGACGGCGGCGGCGATGGCGTTGGTCATCTCGACCATGATGCCGGCATCTTTGGGCTGGACGAGGTGCTCGTCGGCCGGGCTGCCATAGCAGAGATGATATCCCAGCTCGACCGCCGGCGGCACCGCGTCGCCGATCGCCTGCAGCACCGCGATCGTCTCGCGGCGGAAATCGACCGGGCCCGTTTCATAATAGCCCTCCCAGGCGAGCACCTCCTGGCAGACATCCCATTGGATGGCGATGCGGTCGTTGGGCAGCGTCGCGGATATCGCCGCGATCTCGCCGATGAAATGCCGCGTCAGCGCCGGCAGCAGCCCCGGCCGGTCGGCCGGCACCAGGTTGTTGTAGGTGGGCGCGATCGGCGTGGGGAGCGAGATCTGGAACTTGACGCCGGGCGGGACGACGCCTTCTTTCTGCAGCCGCTCGAACACCCTCCACGAGGCGATCGCCATCTCGGCATAGCCGGTCTTGAAGCTGGCGGGATCGGGCGTGGCGCCGGGCCTGAGGCGGAGCCGCGGGATCTCGCGGATCACCTTGCCGTCCCACTGGGTGAATTTGAAGGGCGGCACGTCGGCGGCGAATTCGATTGCCGGGTTCTCGGCGAGGACGTCCTGCAGGAACTTGATCCAGGTCTTGCGGATGCCGGTCTCGCCATCGGGCAGGCGAAGGACATGCGGTCCGACCGCTGCCGACAAGCTGCGGAACACCGTCTCGCTGTCGGGCAGCGGAATGCTGCCGACGAAATGCACGATCGGATGCTTGCTGCGATCCATGACCCCGATCCTTCCTTTGTGTCGTCTCGGAATTACGGCGACAGTTTACCGAATTCTGAGGGAAATGCCCCGCCAGCGCCGCGGTCGCGCCCCACCCGCGGCGCCGCTACCCCCGCGGGATGAAACCGGTGGTTCCGGTGTTCTCCTAAGCGCAGTCACCCGACCGGGAGGAAAGAGATGAGAGTGCTCGCCCTGACCGCGCTCGCCGCCGCGCTGCTCGCGGGCGGCGCGCTGCCCACCGCCGCCGCGACCGCAACGGCAACGTTCGGCGCCGGCCACGCCGCCTTTCGCGCGACGCCGGTCGCCGATGACGCATCCGATCGCGACAGCCTCACCGCCAAGGCCGAATCCCAGATGCGCGACTGGCAGCGGAAGCTCGACGATGCCGCTAAGAGCGCCAAGGCCCAGGGCCAAGCGGGTGGCGACGCCGCCTCGCGCGCCCTCGACCATGCCTGGGCGAAGACCAAGGCAGCCTCGCACCACCTCGAGACCGCGAGCGCCGCAGGCTGGGACAGCGCCAAGGCCGAGTTCGAGAAGGCCTCGCGCGATCTCGCGGCGAAATGGCACAAGCTCCATCCCGGGGACGAGTAGGCGAGGGCTCTCAGGGATAGCGTATCTCGAGGATCTCGAGGAATTCCGATCCGTTGGGGGTGCGGGCCTCGACCGCGTCGCCGACGCGCGCCCGCATCAAGGCGCGCGCCACGGGCGACGTCCAGCTGATCTTCCCCTGGTCGGGATCGATCTCGTCGGCGCCGACGAGGGTGACGTTATGCCGGCTGCCATCCTCGCGGGCATAGGCCACGGTCGCGCCGAAGAAGACTTGTGAGCGGTTCTTCTGCAGCGCGGGATCGACGATCTCTAGGGATTCGAGACATTTGACCAGTCGCCGGATGGCCCGGTCGATCTCGCGCAGGCGCTTCTTGCCATAGATGTAGTCGCCGTTCTCCGACCGGTCGCCATTGCCCGCGGCCCAGGCGACGGTCTCGACGACCTGGGGGCGTTCGGCGCGAAGGCCTCGCAGCTGCCCTTGGAGGCCGGCATGGCCCTCCGGCGTGATGTAGCTCTTGGCCGGCACGCTCTCCTCGCGATCAGGCGGAGAAGCTATCGTTCGCGGGGCGATTGCGCAAAGCATCGTTTGGCCCCCCTCCGTGGCTGCAATTCCCGGCAGACCGCAGATCCCGGTTCTGCAATTTATGGTGGTGGCGTGGCCGGGTCTGTGGCACGATGCCGTCCGGTTTCGGTCGAGACTCGCCATGCCGCCAAATCTCGATGAGTTGCGCGACCGCGCACTTGAAGAAGCTGCGAAGACGGGCACGCTCGCCGACATCGCGCAAGCCGTCACCATTGCAAAAGCCATAGCGGAGGAGCGGAAGGCCGATGAAGAGCTGGCCGCGGCGCGGCGCACCTTCACGCTCTCCCGCACTCAATCCTTGGTCGCTGGCATCACGGCGATCGTGTCGGTGGCCGGCTTGGTGGCGACCAGCGTTTATAATATCGCGCAACTCTCGGCGACCCGCGAACAGGTCGAGACGACCGAATGGCGCGACCTCCTCAGCAGCATTGACCGGCTCAACACGCGCGTGTCGGAGAGTCTGACGGTGCCCTTCCGTTTGCGGTCCTTCGCCGCCTCCAAGCGCTATTCGGAGGACGCGCGTCTGATCGGAGCCACCGTCATGTCGCAGATGGCCGATCTCAATGGGTTTCGACAATTGTTCAACTTCATTTTTTCCGATCAGAAGTTGAATGATCTTCCGACCATGGTTCAGATTCAGAAGCAGCTCGTGGTCAGCAATCGACGGGTCGAGAGCGAATGCAGCGACGCGAGCCAAAAGTATCAGTTTCCCAACGCCGTGGCCTGGCACAACATTTGTTGGAGTGCCTACAACGACAAGCAGGTTCAGGATTTCGGATTGAAGCCTGACGACATCCGCGTCTGGACTCTGCGGAAGACCTATCAGGCACAGGGGGACGAGCTCTATTTCATGTCGCAGAAGATCGCGGACGCCATGCGCGCCGCCCGTTCGCCGCAGAAGGATGTGAATTTGACTGATATCTATGTGGCGAACGTTGATCTCGGCAACGTCGACTTCCTTCATTTCGACATATCGGGCTCGTCGTTCAACACCGATTCTCTGACGGGCGCCAATCTCCGGCCGTTCAAGTATGAGGGCGCCACCTTCATCGGGTCGGATTGGTGGGACGCGGCGAACGTAGACAAGGATCTCCTGCAATATCTGATCGACTATCAGTATCCGATGAAGGATACGCACTTCTTTTCCCCTGCGCGCCCGACAAAGTTGGAATACGTCACCGCCGTGTTGTCGCTATGTCGCAAGGTGGGCTTGGCGTGCACGGAATCCAAAATCCCTTACGAGGAAGATCAGACGGGCTTTTAGGCCCCGCGCCCGATCTTCCCCCTCCGCCCCATCTGTCATCTTTCCCTCTCCGCGCGAGCGCGGAGAGGGCGGGGCCCATTGCGCAGCAATGGGAGGGTGAGGTGCGGTTGCCGCCCGGTGAAACGCCCGATCAGGCGGCGACGGTATCGGCGCGCGGACCGAAAAATGCCTCGGCAGCACCCGCCTTGGCCGACGCCGCGTCGGCGATGGCGAAGGTCTCGTAATAAGTAATTTCAGGTTCGACGCCGTAGCGTGCGCGGATGCCGTCGAGCCACGGTCCGCTGTAGAATCGCCGAGCTGCCTCGAGACTTTCCCAATGATAGGTCCCGCCCGCGACGCCGCCCGCGACGCTGTAGATGAAATGCTTGCGCAGAAAGCCGGGCACGCCAAGAAAATCGGGGGCGATCGAGATGAAGTGCGCGCGGCACTCCTCATATCCGATCGAGGGTGGAAGCTGATAGAGAACGATGGCGGTGATCACGGGCATTTCCTCCCTGCGTCAGGCGGCTCTTTGAATTACAGTGACAAGTCTACCAGATCAAGCCAGGGCAATCGCATGTGCTGCTATGGTGGAATTATCATCGCCGCCCCGCGAAAGCGGGGGCCCAGGAGCAACCGCACGTCGCTTACCCCGGGGTCCCCGCTTTCGCGGGGAAGACGAGGATGATGATTATCGCGGCAACGCGGAAGCACATGCGATTGCCCTGCAGATCGAGCGCGTGCGCGCGCCGAGGATGACCGACAGATGCCGTCTTCCCGTCGATTGACCATCGGCCTCATTTCGGACACGCATGGGCTGCTGCGGCCCGAAGCGGTGAAGCTGTTGGGCGGCAGCGATTTCATCATTCATGCCGGCGATATCGGCGATGGCCAGGTGCTCAGCGGATTGTCGCGCCTGGCGCCAGTGACGGCCATTCGCGGCAATGTCGATCGCGGAGCATGGGCCGCGACACTGCCCGAGACGGCGGTGCTGGAAGTCGGTGCCGCCTGGCTTTACGTCATCCACAACCTCGCCGAGCTCGATCTCGATCCCGCCGTGGCGGGGTTCCGGGCGGTGGTCTCCGGTCATTCGCACCGTCCCGGCTGGCATGAAAAGGACGGCGTGCTCTTCGTCAATCCCGGCAGTGCCGGCCCGCGCCGCTTCAGCCTGCCGATCGCGGTCGGCCGGCTTCATGTCACGGGACAACGTGTGTCAGCCGAACTGATCGAACTCTAGGGGCTGAAGAACGTCGTGGCTCCGTATCTCTCGGCGAGCGAGACCGGCACGCCGCCGCGCGCGGTGCCGTCGCCGTGGCGTCGAGCACCAGCCGCGCCGACTGCGGCGCCTTGGTCGACCTTCTTGAGCACGAACTACGGCGACAACTTGCCGAATTCGTCAGGACGATCTGTTTACTGAAATGTCACCGTAGCGGGCAAACTGTCAGCGTAATCCGCGATCACGCGTCATCTGAGGAAGGACGGGCCGCCTACTGAGAGTGCCCTTCCCCAGCCGTGCCGTAGAGCGGGACACCGCCCGCCATCGGTATCTGTTTGGCCGTCATTGTCGTGCCCTGCGTGCTGCAGGCTGCCAGCAGCAAGATGACTATCAAGGCGAGCTTTTGCATATCGTGCTCCTGTGGCTCGACTCCCCCTTGACCTACTCTCATTAACGATATCGCGTCGGTTCGGTTCGGATTCAAGAAATCGACATCAAATTAATGAGGTCATTACTAAATTAATGAGGTCATTACTTCCTCTCGCTGCCGCGGGCCTGGCGTCAGCGGACGCGGTCAGCCCGCAGCGGGGCGGTTTGGGGCGGAGAGGCCGGGTTGCTGGGAGCGCGACGCCGTTGGGGAATTACGGTGACCGTTTACTAAATCGATAACTATCGGCCGGCACCGAGAACACCGCTTCTGTACCCACGATAGTCGGAGGTTTCCTCGGCCGAGGGACTGATCGGATAGACCAGCGCGACGGCGGTGCTCACATCAGCCGTCCCGACCGTGACGCTGGCGGCCTCGAAGGAAGGCGCCCCGAGAAAGCCCCGTGCATTATTGCCGAAGCAGTATCCCTCGGTCGGTATGCCGATCGCATTTGCGTCGAGATGGCCATCGTCATTCTCGTCGTGAATCACGATCGCGGCATACCGCCCCGGCGGCAACTGGGCAAAGACTGTGGTCTCAGAGCCGTGCCTCGCCCTGATCGACACACCGACAACTCGTCCCGGATCGGGCATGAGGCCGCCCGTGCTCGCGTTCGCGATGGCATGCGCGTATCCCTCCGGATTGTCATAGAGCCCGATCAGCAGCTCTCCGCCATCGGAACGGATGCCCGTAACCGTCAATCGCAAATCCGCCGCCTGCGCCGGGGCGGCGAGCAGGGCGGCGAGAATGAGGCCGATAGAAGCTCTAGGAATCACGGGCTTGCTCCTATGAGCGCCGCCAATCCCGCGTCACCCGTTCCGGGCGCAGCAGTTGAGCGCGCTTGCCCAACAGATGGCTCACTTTGCTGTTCCAAACTTCAACCGGGCAGCCGCTATCTGGCGCTTATGAAACTATTGGTTGCCCGATCGTTCGAAGAGTGATGCCGGCGCAGGGTGGCGCGGGAGCAGGCGGCCGCTGCCGCGGCTTTGGGCTGCGGTGCCGATCATGCGCGGCACGCCCATCTTTCCCTCTCCGCGCGAGCGCGGAGAGGGCGGGGCCCATTGCCCAGCAATGGGAGGGTGAGGTGCGGTTGCCGCCTGGTGAAACGCCTGCTCATGGCGCTCTGCCGCTCGTGATTTCCTGAGCGGCCGCCCGCCAGCGCGAATTACGGTGAAAGCTTACCAATGACGTGCATTAGACTAGGTCCAATCGACATTTAGGATTCCCGCGCGGCGGAATGTGTATTCAAGGAACTCCAAATTCGTCGATCTGGAGTTGGCACCATGGTCAAACGGTATGAACTTTCCGATGGGCAGTGGGAACGCATTGCACCGCTCTTGCCTGGCAAGCCCGGTGATCGAGGCCGGAGCGGCCGCGACAACCGCTTGTTCGTGAATGGCGTACTGTGGGTTTTGCGGTCCGGCGCGCGGTGGGAGGATCTCCCCGAGCGGTACAGCAAATGGAAGACCACACACAAGCGCTTCACTCGCTGGGCCAAGTCCGGCGTGTGGGAGAAGGTATTCGACTCGCTCACCGGCGATCCCGACAACCAATATCTGATGCTCGATACCACGCTCGTCCGGGTCCACCAGCAGGCGGCCAGCGGAAAAGGGGGGCCAAAGATCAGGCTGTGGGGCGTTCCCGAGGAGGATTGACCACCAAAATCCACGTTCTTGTCGATGCCCTGGGTCGCCCTCTCAGCTTCATCCTGACCGGCGGCGAGGCGCACGACAGCACAACCGCCGCCGCCCTTCTCGCCGGCCGCACGACGGCCGCCGTCATCGCCGACAAAGCCTACGACAACAATGCCTTGCGCAAGCTTATCGGCGATACCGGAGCGACAGCCGTCATTCCCTCCCTTGGCTCCCGCAAGATCCTCATCCCGCATGACGCCGTCGCCTACAAGCTGCGCAACCGGGTCGAGCGCTTCTTCAACAAGCTCAAGCATTTCCGACATATCGCAACACGCTACGATCGACGCGCCATCCACTTCCTGGCCGCACTCCATCTCGCCAGTGCCATGATCTGGATGCGCTAAATGTCGATTCGTCCTAGTAAACTGCCACCGTAATTCCCGCAGCCGCCCGAGAGCACCTTCGTTGGCTGCGGCTTGCATCGAAGATGGGCTCTTCAAAGCGCCCGTGACGGATCTCGTTATTCAGGCCCTCTATCAAGGCGTATTGACCGCCGCAGTCTCCCTGGCGCTCTACGGCCGCGCGGTCAGCATCGTGGGAGCATCGCGTGCGGCCGTCTTCATCGCACTTGGTCCAATCATGGCCGCACTGATGGCCATCCCGGCGCTCGGGGAATGGCCGTCCCGTACCGATTGGATTGCCATCATCCTGATCGCGACCGGGGTATATCTCTCAAGCGGTGGTCCGCTTCCGCGCCGGGTCGCCCGCGCTTACCACTGATCGTCGATGCCACATCACTTCAACGGTGCCGGCTCCGCGGCCTTCGCCGGACTTCGCCGGATGCGTACGCCTCCTCAAAGAAAGTCGTCTCGCGGTACGATCACGCTGGACCAGCGTCGATCAGCACGGCCATCAGCAGCGCAGGCTCTCTGCCGCGGTTGATCCAGGAATGGTTGGTGCCACGCTGCACCACCACGTCGAAGGGCGCGAGCGGCAATTCGTCGCCGTGGTCGAGCAGCAACGACACGCCGCCGGTCAGTACCATTACATAGTCGATGGTGCGCGTCTTGTGCATCATCGGGTGGCGCGCCGTGTCTACGCGGCAGTGGCTCCCGCCCATGCGCGCGAATGTTTCCGCCATTCGCCGATCGGCCTCGTCGCGGCCCAGGCCGGGCTCTTCTGGCGGAATGGCGAAGCAACGGAAAAGCGTGCCCCGCGCCGGCGGCTCGAGGCGCGGCACGGCAGGATCGATCTCGCCCGTCGTGGCAAGCGGCACCGGGATTTCGGCCGTCTGCCAGAAATCCGCGAGCCCAATCGAGCTCAGCGTGACTCTCCCGTCTGTCGTGACCACCGACCTGCCGTCGGCGGCGCGACCGGTGACGACACGCCGAAACGACAACGTCATGCGTTTCCTCCTTGGACGCACGGCGCTGCCGTGCTCCAGGGGACAACCCGGAGAAGCCCCCCGCAATAGCAAGGCTCGCACGAAACCCGCCCGCGCGCCACGGCGAATCCGGCGCTCGTCCGGTGGCACGGCCGCGGCAGGAATTGAGCTCTTTCCTGAAACAGGATGAGCCCACCGTCCGGGACGTACCAAGACCTTCCCCTCTCCGCCCCATTGGGGCGGAGAGGTTGGGTGAGGTGGGGAGCGTGACGCCGTTGAGAGCGAGACCGCGGACTTGCGGCGACACTTCGCTAAATCGCCGGACGATGTTTGTCATCAACCCTCAGCCGTCGCGGAATCTTGAAAGCCTTCAATCCGAAGACCTTGGCGTAGTTGCGCCGACCGTCCTTGGTGGTGATCTAGGGGCGGAAAATAAAAGTTGGAGCGCCGCTTGTGCGCGCGGTGATTGGCGCGCGTGTTGGTATGCCACGTCAATCTTTTAAGCTAGCGTTAGACGGCATTCAATCTGGGTAACAAGGCGATGCTAGGAGCAAACGCGGTAGGCCTATTGTTCGCGGCGCTTGCTGTGTTGGCCGTCGCAGGGGTGATGATATTGACTTGGTCAGCAGGGTGGAAACGGTCTGCGGAATTTTTGAACCACAGTAGCAATCTTCTCGTGGCCGCCTGCACGCTCATCCTCGCCATTGGAACGTTCTTAGTTGCCAAAGCAACGTGGGACCTTGTGGGTGGTGCTGATGCCGCCGCTGAACGCCAACTGCGCGCATACGTCTATCTCGAAATTAACGCCAGCCCCTACCCGCCGCGGCCAGACCCGCCAAACCGATTTGCTGTTTCGCTCTCGATTACTAATGGTGGCCAAACGTGGGCTAGGGGAGTAACGATCCGCCGCGCCATAGTACCTCGACAACAAGGGATCGACGCGTGGACCCATGCGGAGTGGGCGGAAACGACTCCAATCATTCTCGGGCCTAGGCAAACTATCAATTTGCAATTTCACGAAATACCGTTCTCCGATCTCCTGGCTCTTGAAAAGGGGGAGAAGGGATTTAATTACTTCGTTTGGGTACAATACGATGATGTCATTAGTCGCCCATCCATCCGTCGTCAGACTCAACTTTCACAACGGTTGAATGCCGACACTGAAGGGCCCGGACATATTTCTTTCAGTTATCTCCCTACGCACAATTGCGCGGACGATGATTGCCCCAAGTGAAAGGGCAACAGGAGCGAACCATGTTGCTCAGGGAATTACGGTGACTTTGCCATGTCGCGGAAGGTCTCGGCCTGCTGATGCGCGTTCTGGCCCACCGTCGCGTCGGGCACCAGCAGCATCACAGGCGGCGCCTTGGGGTCGATCTTCTTCAGCACACGCACGATCTTCTGCAGCTCCGCCATGAGATTGGCCTTGTTGTGGAGCCGCCCGGCGGTGTCGATCAGCAGCACGTCGGGGCCGTTCCGCTCGCTGACCATCAATTATCCAGGCGCCCAGCGCGTTGAGAAGTGCAGGGCCCGGAGCATCGCGAACGTGTCGCAGCAAGATACGCCCATAGTAGCGCAGACATCGGGAACTCGCCGATTTTGTCGTTGCTTCCGCGGAGCGGATACTTCCGTAGTTACGACACATCGATCAGCGGGTAAGGCGAGGGCGTAGGCGATAAGGAACGGGTCGCGGCCTATTTGCTCGATCTCGTAATCAGTGAGATCCGCCGCGTATCCCTCATCGAGCACCCTTTGAACCAGATCAAGGTCAACCTCCTCATCGAGGAGCATGACTGCTTTGTTCCCATCATCCTGGATCCACGCGAACAAGAGGTCCCGTTCGGCATCGCCGCCGCCGTCTCGTACTTCTTCGAAGGTTTCGAGTGGCATCTTGATATCGCCAGCGTCGGCTTTGTGCGCGAGCCACGCCCAAAATTCCGGAACGGTATCGACGCGATAATACAGATTGGCGGCCGTGATAAGTACGTTCGCGTCGAGAAGGTAGAGCACGGCTACGCCACTTCCCCGACGGCTCCGCCACTGAGAAGTGGCGCAACACTCCGCGGCTTCACGCCCAAAACCTTGCCTGCCTTAGTGGGTGTGAGCGATCCACCGCTCATGTTCCGAGCAACGAACCGGAGAAGTGCCGGCCCTAGCCGGTGTCTGCGCACCACATAGTAATTGGGGCCACCCTCCTCCCCCCGATCGCGCTCCCGCTGAGCGGCACGCGCTTGGCGCCACTCGAGTTGAAATCGGCCCACCAACTGCCGCCATGTCGCTTCCGTCAGCGAGCCCGCACGAAATAGCCGATACGCCACCATCGACCTGCTGAGCAGGCGTTCTTGAGCGAACTCACTGATCAGGCGTGCTGCGATCTCTTGGTCGGTGTTGCGCGCAACACCGAGGGCTTGAAGCTCGGTGGATGGTAGTAGAAAATTACTCGCCACGTCATTGCAGAAGCGCTCCACGTGACCTTCGGCGAGAGCACCGCTTACCCCAGTTGCACCCAGCCACAAGTGGGCTAGTTCGTGTAGTAGGGTGAACGACCAAGCCGACTTCGCGTCCTGATCATTGATGACGATGAATGGTGCGATCCGGTCCGCCAGCGCAAACCCGCGGAACGCAGAGACGTCGAGCGCGGTGTGATGACTGCCTAGATTTCCCACCAGAAGCACAAATACTCCCGCTGTCTCTACCTTGGTGCGGAGCAATGCGAATGCGGCATCGGATGAACCCTGCGCCCGGAAAGCAGCAAGGTCGATACCAAACGTTTGCCGAATGGACGCGAGGAGAGCGCCGACGCCTTCATCCATCGTGGCCGATCCGACAAACTGCAGCGGCTCTGCTTCCTCGTCATCCTCGAGGATCGTGCGAACCATCGACTGGCGCGCCCGGATATCCCGCACGAGGGCATCAACAAGCGGCTCCGCCTGCGTCTGACGCTCCGGCAAGCTGCGGAAATCCTCGCCGCGATCACCTTTACGTGGCGGAGCACTCATGTAGAAGGTCAACAAGGGGCGTCTATAGTGTTTGGCCATTTTGAGTAGGAGTGGCCTGCTGGGCACACCATGGCCGGCCTCGAGCGCCGCGAGCCGATCAGCTGCAGCTACGCCGCGCGCATCTTTGATGCCTAGTTTGGCCGCGGCCTCCTCAACCGAAAGGCCGGCGGTTTCTCGACTCCAAGTCAATATCTCGGGCTTTGCGGCAGGCATGCGGATAACCGTTTCACCTGGAAGTCCGGGGGAGCCTCCTCGGAGCCAAACTATAGCGTCTGCCGCGGGTTGATGGACAGCGGGGCGCGTTGCCTACCCCGGCGGCCCTGCCCGTTGCCCGCTCGCCATCCTCCTCCACCGCCCTTGCCAGCGCAGCCGGGGCCGGCGGCATGCTCTCCGGCGTGGATGCTCCCCGCTGGAAGGAGCCGGCTCAAATTATGATTATAGACTTGGCTCGGATGCATCCCATCTGGGCAATCATTCGGTGAGCGCGGCGGCGCTCACCGAATGATTACAAGTGACGTACCGCCAGAAGGAGAGCGATGCCCATGGTTGGCATATTCCTATGCGTGCTCGCCGCAGTTGGGCTTTATTGGCTCCGCTGCCGGCATCTATTTTGGTACGGGGCGATCGAACTCGTCGTCGGCCTCATAGTGCTGAGGCAGCTGTTCTACCCGGCGTCTCTCACTCTGATCGCCGACAACCCCTCGCAGCTTGGATTATTCCTGACGGGGGTAGGTGGTAAGATGCTGGGCATTTACATTCTAGTTCGCGGCCTGGACAATATGGCTATCATGGATCGCGTGTTCCCGAAGTGAGCTAGCTGTCGCCACACGGTTCGCCGCTCCCACCTCTCCGATCTTCCCCACTCTACCCCCACACCCCTCCCGCCCCAAGGCTCACGTCGGAA